>NZ_KQ031365.1:0-283160 GCF_000963615.1 Rhodococcus sp. PML026
CGAGAGTTCCCGGCAACCGGCGCCGGCTACCGCGCACTGCTGGCATGGTTGATCGGGACCGGCATCGTCGTCCGAGTCGGAATCGAAGGCACCGGAAGCTACGGCTCCGCGCTGACCACGGTCCTGCTCGCAGCGGGCCTCGAGGTCGTCGATGTCGACCGCACCGACCGCCGCTCGCGGCGCTTTCACGGCAAGTCCGATCCGCTCGATGCTTACAGTGCTGCTCGCATCGCTGCGGCCGGGCTGGCTCGCACGATTCCGAAGACCCACGACGGGGACGTCGAGGCGATTCGGTTCCTGCACAACGCTCGTCGCTCCGCGGTGAAAGCTCGCGCCGAGGCGATCACAGGTCTCAAATCTGCCGTCGTCAACGCGCCCGAACCGATTCGAGAACAGCTCCGGGGTCTGACAACAGTCGCATTGATCGACGCATGCGCAGCACTGCGGCCGACCGCCGTCACTCCAGGTGCACTGACCGCGGCGATCAAGACTGCACTGCGGTCGGTGGCGCGACGGATCCAGCTCCTCGACGCCGACATCAAAGCACTGGACAAAAATCTCGCAGTGCTCATCGACGATGCCGCCGAAGACCTCGTCGGCCGGTTCGGGGTGGGCTACGAAACAGCAGCACAGTTGCTGATCACCGTCGGTGACAACCCCCACCGCGTCAGCTCCGAAGCAGCATTCGCCAGCCTCTGCGGTGTCGCACCCCTACCCGCGTCCTCGGGCAAAACCACTCGCCATCGACTCAACCGCGGCGGCAACCGGCAGGCCAACCGAGCGTTGCACGTCATCGTCATGGCCCGCCTCAAATACGACACCCGCACCCAGCAATACCGCGACCGACGACTCGCTGAAGGCAAGAGCAAACGCGACATAATCCGCTGCCTCAAACGAGCCGTCGCCCGCGAAATGTTCCAACTTCTCACCCAGAAAACTGCCACTTGACACTCATAGGAGCATCACATGCGGCGCCAGCCGCTCTAGGCCTTGTCAGGCTCGGAGGCCTTCAGCATGTCCTCACGCTCGACGACCTTGACGCGCTCGCGGCCTTCTTCTTCGCCGAGGGAGCGTTCGTGGGCGTCGAGGCGGTACCAGCCGTCCCAGGTGGTGAACGGAACCTGCTTGCCTTCGAGGAACGAGGTGACGGCATCGAGGTCCGGCTCGGCCGCACCGGCGAAGCTCGGCGCATCCTCGAGCAGGTTCGCGACTGTTTCGTTGGCGTCGCCCTTGGTGTGACCGATGAGGCCGACGGGTCCGCGCTTGATCCAGCCGGTGACGTACGTGGCGGGAACGGGCGTGGTGGAGTGCGGCGATTCGACGACGCGTCCGGCCTCGTTGGGGATGGTGCCTGCCTGCTCGTCGAACGGGAGCTGGCTGATGTTCTGGCTGAGGTAGCCCACGGCGCGGTAGACGGCCTGGACGTCCCAGTCGTTGTACTTTCCGGTGCCGCGGACGTTGCCGGTGCCGTCGAGTTCGGTGCGTTCGGTACGTAGACCGACGACCTTGCCGTCCTCGCCGAGTACCTCGTGCGGGGACTCGAAGAAGTGCAGGAACAGCTTGTGCGGGCGAGCGCCGACGTCGCGGATGGCCCAGTCCTGCAGGGTGTTGGCGACCATGTCGATCTGCTTGGAGCTGCGGCGAGCCTGCTCGGAGCCTTCGTCGTAGTCGATGTCCTCGGGGGCGACGATGACCTCGATGTTGGGCGAGTGGTCGAGCTCGCGCAGTTCGAGCGGGGTGAACTTGGCCTGAGCCGGGCCGCGACGTCCGAAGACGTGCACCTCGAGTGCCTTGTTGGCCTTGAGGCCTTCGTAGACGTTGGCGGGGATTTCGGTGGGGAGCAGTTCGTCGCCGGTCTTGGCGAGAACGCGTGCGACGTCGAGGGCGACGTTGCCGACGCCGAGGACGGCGACCTTCTCGGCCTCGAGGGGCCAGGTGCGGGGGACGTCGGGGTGGCCGTCGTACCAGGAGACGAAGTCGGCGGCACCGTAGCTGCCGTCGAGGTCGATGCCGGGGATGTTCAGTGCGCGGTCCGCGTTGGCTCCGGTGGAGAAGATGACGGCGTCGTAGAAGCGACGCAGGTCGTCGAGGTTGATGTCGGTGCCGTAGTCGATGTTGCCGAGCAGGCGAACCTGAGGCTTGTCGAGCACCTTGTGCAGGGCGGTGATGATGCCCTTGATGCGTGGGTGGTCAGGGGCAACGCCGTAGCGAATGAGCCCGAACGGGGCCGGCATCCGCTCGAAGAGGTCGATGCTCACGCCCGGTCCGCTGACATTGTGGTCGGACTTCATGAGCGCGTCGGCGGCGTAGATGCCTGCCGGTCCGGCACCGACGATGGCGACGCGGAGTGGACGAGTCTGATCAGTCATGTGCAGCGAGCTACCTTCTTCGAGGGAAGTGCGGACACCCCAGCATAAATTAAGGACAACCTGAGCTGGGGCAGTGGGCAACTTGCCGTATTCCCCGGGTTCCGGTAGGAATTGACCCGTGCAGACGACATACCTGGTCCGACGGTTCACCGTCGACTTCTGTCGCACCTGCACCAACATGTGTTGTCGGTGACCTGACCCGACGCCCAATCCCTGTTCCCCGACGTCGTCGGGACGGGATCCCTCCCTCGACGGCCGTGCCGCGACCAGTAGGCGCACCGCTGTCTCTCGGATTCGAGGACACATGACCACTCTGGAACAGACAGTTTCGCTCACTCTCGACAAGCTCGGCCCGTCGTTCGGTGCCGAAGTCATCGGTCTCGATGTCGCGTCGGCCTCCGATGCGCAGATCCACGCCGTCCGCCGAGCTCTCGTCGAGCACAAGGTTCTCGTGCTCCGAGGTCAGTCGATCGACGACGCAGGCCACATCGAGTTCGGCCGCCGACTCGGTGACCTCACCGCCGGGCACCCCGTGCACGACAGTGGTCACGTCGCCCCCGAGGTCTATGCCCTCGACAGCCAGGACAACGGTTTCGCCGACGTGTGGCACACCGACGTGACATTCATGGAGCGCCCACCGATGGGGTCTATCCTGCGGCCCGTCGTACTGCCTCCGCACGGCGGCGACACCAACTGGGCCGACAGTCAACTGGCCTACGAGTCCCTGTCCGCGCCGGTTCGCCGAATGATCGACGGGCTCACCGCAATTCACGACGGTAACCGTGAGTTCGGCTACTACCTCGCGCAGAAGCGCGGCGGTAAGGGCAACGTGTGGGACGGCAAGGAAGTGACCGCGCTGGTTCCCGTCGAACATCCCGTCGTGCGGGTGCATCCGGAAACCGGCCGCAAGGGGCTGTTCGTCAATCCGGGTTTCACCTCCCACATCGTGGGCGTCTCGGAGGCGGAGAGCCGCGGAATCCTGGATCTGCTGTACGTGCACCTCACCAAGCCCGAGCACATCGTGCGCCACCGTTGGCGTCTGGGTGATCTGGTGCTGTGGGACAACCGCAGCACCTCGCACTACGCCAACCGCGATTACGGCACCGAGCACCGCAAGATGCATCGCATCACGTTGAAGGGCGACATCCCCGTCGGGCCCACTCGCTGAAGGACCCACTTACTACAAGGACCCACACACTGCAGGACCCAGCTGAACGCAGACCCGTCGGATCGAGGAAGATTGCCTACATGGCGTCGTGGAGTGAACGTAGGCAGCAGTGGGTCGACAGTCGTGAGGAAGCGCGCAACAACGCTTCCAAAGCGGCCGCCGACTCCGGTGAGCAGCGTCCGCCCACCGCGTGGCCGTTCATCATCGCTGCGGGCATCGTCGTCGTGCTGCTCGTCGGCATCTTTGCGGCGTCCAAGTTCGCCCCCGCGGAGGACAACGTGACACAGGCGCAGTTGCTCACCGACGCCGTCGACGGTTTCCTCGAAGCACAGAACACCGGTGACGCGGATCTGCTGCGTGCGAACACGTGCGCCGATCAGGTCGAGCGCCTGATTCCCGGCGACGACGCCCAGTACCGCACCGACCGCGCAGGCGACGTGGAACGCAACGGCGAGACGTCGATCGACGGAGTGCCCACGGGGTACGAGGTCAACGGCGACCGCGGCGTCGTCACGGTACCGCTGAAGGAAGAGAAATCCGGAGCGCGATCCGACGACGAATGGAAGTTCGTCCGGGTGAACGACACGTGGTTGGTGTGCAATGTCTGATCTCGGTATGTGTGACGTAACAGCAAGTGACGGAAGGCTGATCCAGTGACCTACGCAGGTGACATAACCCCGCAGGCGGCGTGGGAGTTGTTGCAGAGCAACCCCGATGCCGTTCTCGTCGACGTCCGCACGCACGCCGAGTGGCAGTACGTCGGCGTACCCGACACCTCCGGCATCGATCGCCCGACCCACCTGATCGAGTGGGTGAGCTACCCCGACGGCGCTCGCAACACCGGCTTCGTCGACGAGCTGAAAGCGGCAGGCGTGGACGGCGATCGGCCGGTGGTGTTCCTGTGCCGCTCCGGTCAGCGATCCATCGGTGCGGCGGAGGCCGCCACGGCTGCGGGAATCGGCCCGTCCTACAACGTGCTCGACGGTTTCGAAGGCGCCACCGATGCTGACGGCCACCGCGGTGCCGTGGGGTGGCGTGCGGTCGGGTTGCCCTGGAGGCAGTCGTGACGAACATTCCCAGAGGCGGGGGTTTTCAGAAGCCGCTACCCGACGGTGTGGGTCAGGGAACGCTGGGAGTTCGCGGCGGTCTGATGCGATCGGGCTTCGACGAGAACGCCGAAGCGCTGTATCTCACTTCGGGTTTCGTCTACGAGAGTGCCGGTGCCGCCGAGCGGGCGTTCACCGGTGACATCGATCATTTCGTGTACTCGCGCTACGGCAACCCGACGGTCAAGATGTTCGAGGAGCGGTTGCGGCTGATCGAGGGTGCCGAGGCGTGTTTCGGCACGTCGAGTGGAATGTCGGCAGTGTTCACCGCGCTCGGCGCACTGTTGAAGGCCGGTGATCGATTGGTCGCTGCGCGTAGCCTTTTCGGTTCCTGCTTCGTGGTGTGCAACGAGATTCTGCCGCGCTGGGGCGTCGAGACCGTCTTCGTCGACGGCGAGGACCTCGAGCAGTGGGAGCAGGCACTGTCGGTGCCGACGACCGCGGTGTTCTTCGAGACCCCGTCCAATCCGATGCAGTCGCTCGTCGATGTCAGGCGGGTGTCCGAGATGGCGCACGCCGCCGGCGCAACGGTGGTGTTGGACAACGTGTTCGCGACGCCTCTGCTGCAGCGCAGTCTCGAACTCGGTGCCGACGTGGTGGTGTATTCCGGCACCAAGCACATCGACGGTCAGGGCCGGGTACTCGGCGGTGCGATCCTGGGATCGAAGGAGTACATCGACGGTCCGGTGCAGACGCTGATGCGGCACACCGGGCCTGCCCTGAGCCCGTTCAACGCCTGGACACTGCTCAAGGGCTTGGAGACGATGCCGGTGCGCGTGCGGCATTCGGTGAACTCCGCGCTGCAGATCGCCGAGTTCCTCGAAGGGCATTCGGCGGTGCGGTGGGTCAAATACCCGTTCCTGCCGTCACATCCGCAGTACGAGCTGGCGACGTCGCAGATGTCGGGCGGCGGCACGGTCGTCACGTTCGAGCTCGATGCCCCCGAGGGCGCAGGCAAGCAGCGTGCTTTCGAGTTGCTCGACGGCCTGAAGATCGTGGACATCTCGAACAACCTCGGCGATTCCAAGACGCTCATCACCCACCCGGCCACCACCACGCACCGCGCGATGGGGCCGGAAGGTCGTGCCGCAGTGGGCATCACCGATGGCGTCGTGCGGATCTCCATCGGTCTCGAGGACACCGAGGACCTGATCGGGGATCTGGACCAGGCGTTGAAGTAGCTGGGTCAGTTCTCGAAGACGCTGAGTACCGTTCTGAACTTTGCCGTGGTTTCGTCCAGCTCGGCGTCGGGGTCCGAGTCGGCGACGATGCCGCCGCCGGCTGTGGCGGTACCGGACAGGCCGTCCGCGGTGAGTTCGATGCACCGGATCGCGACCATCCATTCACCGTCCCCGCTGCCGTCGGTCCATCCGAGCGCACCGGCGTAGAAGCCGCGGGATCCCTCGATCTCGGTGATCGCTCGCATGGCGGCGGCGCGGGGAACACCGGCGACGGCAGCGGTGGGATGCAGCGCCAATGCGAGGTCGAGGGCCGACGTCGACGGGTCGGCCAACGTACCGACGATCGGCGTGGACAGGTGCCACAGCTGCGGAGTGCTGCTCAGCTGAGGTGTCGCGGGTACGTCCAGTGTCTCGCAGAACGGCGCCAATGCCGTCCGGATCTCATCGACGACGAAGCGATGCTCGGCCTGGTCCTTCGCGCTGGCCGCTAGTGCCGCCGAGATACGCGCGTCGTCGTCGGGGTCGGTGGATCGCGCGGCCGTCCCGGCGAAGGGATGGCAGCTGACGACGTTGCCGCGTTTACGCACCAGCAGTTCGGGGCTTGCGCCGACGAGATGTCTGCCGGGCTCGTCTGTGGGCGAGAGGTCTGCGAAAAAGCCGTTTCCCATCGGATCGCGAGTCACCAACGCGCTCAACACCGCTGACGGATCGATGGGCGACTCGGCGGCCAGTTCGATCGCTCGTGCGAGCACGATCTTCTCGGCGACACCGGCTTTCACACGCCGCACGACCTCACGTACCCGTTCGACGTGGACGCCCGGCTCGGGGATCTGGCGTACGACGGTGACGGACGGAAGCGGCGGCTGTGCGTCCGGTACCGCCCACGCACCGGCGCGGCGGTAGAACTCCGCCGGCTCGATCAGCGCGGTGGCGTCGGACATGTCGAAAGGCAGTACCCCAACGACGTTTCGGCCTTGCTGTACCGCCGCGACTGCGTCGGCGACGTCCGGAAACTCTTGCTCCACTCCCAAGCCGACGACGTGATGATCCTGCCGAGACAGAACGAATCGGAGTTTCATCAGAACGGGTTCTGTGTGCGGCCCACCAGGTCTGCGACGGAATCGAGCACTTTCGTCGGACGGTACGGGTACTGCTCGACGGACTGCACGGTCGAAATGCCGGTCAACACCAGAATGGTCTGCAATCCGGCTTCCAGGCCGGACAGCACGTCGGTGTCCATCCGGTCGCCGATCATCAACGTGTTCTCGGAGTGCCCACCGATGGCGCGCAGAGCCGAACGCATCATCAACGCGTTGGGCTTGCCCACGTAGTACGGCTCCTTGCCCGTCGCCTTGGTGATGAGTGCGGCGACCGAACCGGTCGCGGGCAGCGAACCCTCGCGCGACGGACCGGTCGCGTCGGGGTTGGTGGCGATGAAGCGTGAACCCTTCTCGACGAGACGAATGGCGGTGGTGATGGCCTCGAACGAGTACGTGCGGGTCTCCCCGAGCACCACGTAGTCGGGGCTGGAGTCGGTGAGGGTGTAGCCGATGTCGTGCAGCGCGGTGGTCAGACCGGACTCGCCGACGACATACGCACTGCCGCCGGGCCGCTGATTGCCGAGGAAGGTGGCGGTGGCGAGAGCCGAGGTCCAGATCGACTTCTCCGGAATGTCCAAGCCGGTGAATGCGAGACGTGCGCGCAGGTCACGTGGGGTGCGGATCGAATTGTTCGTCAACACGATGAACGGGATCTCGTTGGCCTGCAGCTCGGCGAGGAACGTGTCGGCACCGGGGATTAGGTGATCCTCGTGGACCAGAACTCCGTCCATGTCCATCAGGTACGTCCACGGCAGGGGCTTCTCGATATCGGTCACCCCTCCATTGTGGACCATCCGGCGACCTGCGGACCATCTTCTGGTCGCGGCCTAACTCGCCCGCCGCTCGTGGTCGCGTCGCGAGTTGGCCCGATGCACCAGCCGTTCGCGGGCCGTCATGCCGCCCCACACTCCGAACGGTTCGTTGGCTGCCAACGCGAACCGCTTGCAGGCGTCGAGCACTCCGCAGCCGGCGCACACCTGCTTGGCGCGATCCTCGCGTTGGCGACGCGCCGTTCGCCCCTCACCCGAGGGGGAGAAGAAGATCTCCGAGTCCTGACCCCGGCACAGTGCGTCGAGCTGCCAGTCCCAGGATTCGGCGGCAGACGAGGAAATCCTGCGTTCGATCATGGCAATTGCGGTGTTCTTCGACGGGGCAGATTCGTTCGGCATCGTGGCGACCCATTCCTTTCGTCGACGCTGTCGCTAGGAACCCTTGCCGTGTCGAAGGCGCGAGGCAATGGTTGAAATCAGGGTGATTCGAGACCGCGGTTCAGGACACGTCGGGGGTGTACCGATAGAGGGCGTTCACTCGGTCGTCCAGCATGAACAGCGGAAGGGTCACAGCCTGGATCGCGGCGATCACAGCAGGGAGATAGTCGCCTGCGACGACACACACGAGACTGCCGAGACCGAACAGAATCAGTGTCGTACGGGGAAGGAGCCACGTCGGCTTTCGGTCGGTTCGCCTGAGCGCGTACAGAATTGCGGCTGCGATCGCCACGAGGACGGCGCTGTGAGTGGCCAGACGTATCGAATCGGACGTGTCGGCCGCCTGGAACGTGCCGATCACGACCAGCGAACCGAGAAAGACAACACTCGCTGCGTTCAGCTGCCGATAGCGCGGCGTTCTTCGAAAGCCATCGTCACCGCTCCTGGCTTTCCGCACGTGCATGGGTCGAATTCTCGCACGAGGGTGGTGGAGTTCGTCGACCCTCTACAGATCCAACCCGGGGGCGGTTGCGCCGGTGGCAAGGGTTGAAATCATCGTGATTATAACCGAATGCGCACGTGCACTTGACTTTTCGATAGATTGTTCTGTACGTTCCTGTCACCATCCAGAGCGACCGAGAGACCTTGGCTCGATGACGTCGCAGCAACCCCGCCCTACGGCGTGTGGGTGCTACCGCCAGGACCGATGGAGGCACGACCGATGAACATCTGTATCTGTACGCACGCTTGACCGATCGGCGTACTCACAGCACGAAATCTTCGAAAGGCAACCCAGCGATGATCGCTGCCCATCCGACCCGGCGGTTCCGGTGACTCAACTCGACTCTCGTCCCGTTGTGGATACGACGGACGACATTCCCGACGAACAACTCGTCGTTGCACGCACGTGGCACCCGTGGCGCTGGGTGATCGCGGTCGCAACGCTGATCGTGGTCGGTCAGTTCCTGCACGGCTTCGTCACCAACCCCGGCTGGGATTGGGGCACCTTCGCGCAGTACTTCACTGCACCATCGGTGATGTCGGCGCTGTGGTTGACCATCCAGCTCACCTTCTGGGGAACGCTGATCGGTTTCGCCATCGGTATCGGCCTGGCGGTGGCCCGGCTGTCCGACAATCCTGTGCTGCAGGTTATTTCCTGGTTCTACATCTGGGCCTTCCGTTCCATCCCGTTGATCGTGCAGCTTCTGTTCTGGTTCAATATTGCGTACCTGTACCAGACTCTGTCTTTGGGAATTCCGTTCGGTCCCAGCTTCTTTCAATTCGACGTCAACAGCGTCATCAGTGGATCGACGGCGGCCATCATCGGCCTGGCCCTGCACCAAGCGGCCTACTCCGCCGAGATCGTTCGGGCCGGCATCATCTCCGTGGACCAGGGGCAACTCGAAGCTGCAGCAGCGCTGGGTATTCCGAAAAGGCGGGAGTTCTTCAAGATCGTTCTGCCGCAGGCGATGCGAGGGATTCTCCCCAACGCGGCCAACGAGGTGATCAGTCTGTTCAAAGGCACGTCGATCGTGTCGGTGATGGCCATTGCCGAATTGTTCTATCAGGTGCAAGTCATATACGGACGCAACGGGCGCGTGGTTCCGCTGCTCATGGTCGCGACCGTCTGGTACATCATTCTGACGTCGGTGCTGTCGATCGTGCAGTTCTACGTCGAGCGGCACTACGCCAAGGGCGCGGTACGCAACATTCCGCTGACGCCGATCCAGCAGATACGCCACAAGCTCTCCAACGTCACCTTCGCGCCGAGAGGGGCAACCCGATGACCACTCTCGATGCCTCCACATCCACTGCCGCAACGAGATACGCGGTCGAGGTGCGCGGCGTCCACAAGTCCTACGGCGGGCTCGAGGTGCTCAAAGGCGTCGACCTCCTCGTACGTCCCGGTGAGGTGACCGCGATTATCGGCCCCTCGGGTTCGGGCAAGTCGACCCTGCTGCGCGCTCTGAACCATCTGGAGAAGGTGGATCAGGGCACCGTCCGGATCGACGGTGATCTGGTGGGATATCGGCGCAAAGGCAACAAACTGCACGAACTCAGCAACAAGGAGATTCTGCGGCAGCGTTCCCAGATCGGTTTCGTGTTTCAGAACTTCAATCTGTTTCCTCACCTGACGGTCCTCGAGAATGTCATCGAAGCCCCGATCTCTGCGCAGAAGCGCACGCGTTCCGACGTCGAACCCGAGGCGCTGGCTCTCCTCGAACGAGTCGGGGTGCACGCGAAAGCCCATGATTATCCGCGACGACTCTCCGGCGGACAACAGCAGCGGGTCGCCATCGCGCGTGCACTTGCCCTGCGTCCCACAGTCATTCTGTTCGACGAGCCGACGTCAGCGCTCGACCCCGAATTGGTGGGAGAGGTTCTCGAGGTCATCCGCGGCCTGGCACGCGATGGTGCCACCCTGGTGATCGTCACGCACGAGGTCGGGTTCGCCCGCGAGATCGCCGACACCGTCGTCTTCATGGATGGCGGCGTCATCGTCGAACAAGGCTCTCCTGCAGAGCTTCTCGATTCACCCCAGGAGGAACGCACCAAGTCGTTCCTCGCTCACGTTCTCTAGCTATCACTCTTGCTTCACCTGCACCCACGAACGGGGAAAGTCATGTCCGGATCATCTCGTAGGCTCGCGGTAGTAGCGTCGGCATTCGCTGTCCTGGCACTCACTGCGACAGCATGCAGCGAGCCCACTGCCGAATCTCAGGTCGTCACCGAGGACGGCGGATCGTTCGATCTTTCACCCGAGCAGGCCGACCGCGTTCGCGCCCAGAAGGTCGACGACATCGCAGCGGAAGTGCCGCAAGCGATTCGCGATCGCGGCACCCTGATCGTCACCGGGGCGGGCGGTACCGCGCCACCGCTGCGTTTCTACGCGACCGACGACACCACCATCGTGGGGTCCGAGGTGGACTTCTCGTACCTGATCGCCGACATTCTCGGTCTCGACGTCGATCTTCAGGTCGCAGATTGGTCGCAGAACTTCGTGAAGATCGACTCCGGCGAGAACGACGTGTTCATCTCCAATGTCACCGTCACCGAGGAGCGCAAGGACAAGTACGACTTCGCGACCTATCGACTGGACAACCTCGCTTTCGAGGCGCAGAAGGACACCGATTGGACAGTCGAGAAGCGTCAGGACATCGCAGGCAAGAAGATCGGTGTCGGCTCCGGTACCAACCAAGAGCAGTTGCTGGTCGACTGGAACGAGCAGAACGTAGCCGAGGGTCTGGCTCCAGCCGAGATCGCTTATTACCAGAACACCTCCGATTACTACCTGGCGCTCGGGTCAGGCCGTATCGACGGGTACCTGGGACCCAATCCGTCCGCGGTTTATCACGCGGCAACCGGTGGTGAAACCAAGATCATCGGCACGTTCTCGGGTGCCGGAGATGCGCTGCAGGGTGAAATAGCAGTACTGACCAAGAAGGACAATGGGCTCATCGACGCCGTGCAGGACGCAGTGAACCACGCCATCGAGGACGGCAGCTATCAGAAGGTGATCGATCGTTGGGGCCTGCAGTCCGAGGCAGTGACCGAGTCCGTCATCAACCCGCCCGGGCTACCCCGCAAGGAAGGTTAGACAACTGAGCAGAGTTGACGTCGGCCGGGAAGCTGATCTGGTCGACAGTTAATCGAGACAGGAAGCACATGAGCGCGACGTTCGATGTCAACATTCGCACTGGTGACACGGGTCCAGGACGCGTGGACTTCGTCGAGGTCGATCAGCACGATCGGCTGGCGATGCCCCTGCTGCAAGAACTGGCGATCGAATATTCGTCCCGATACGGCCGGAGCCCCGGTGTCCAATACGAGGAACTGAAGTCCTATCCCGCCCGGGAGTTCGCACCGCCGGGTGGTGTGTTGGTAATTGCCTTGGCCGATGGCGTTCCTGTTGCCGGAGGTGCGTACCGGAAATACGACTCGGAAACCGCAGAGCTCAAACGTATCTGGACATCGAAAGTGCACCGCGGCAGGGGATTCGGCAGACTCGTCGTGGCCGAGCTGGAACGCAGCGCACGTGATCGCGGATATCGCAGGGTCTACCTGACGACCGGCTGGAATCAGCCCGAGGCCGTTGCGCTGTACCTGGCAGCTGGATACACCCCGCTCTACGACCGAAGTCTGCCGTCCAGAACAGTCGGATCGCACCCCTTCGAGAAGAGTCTCGAATGAGCCCGGTTCAGTGATGCCCGACTACGGCCCGAGTGGGGTGCGGTATCGCCGAGCAATGTTTGTCAGCCCTACGTGTCGGCGTGGTGTTCCAGAGCTGCACCGACCCAGAACTGCAGTGCCTGTTCGCTCGTCAGCGCTTCTGCATCGACGGTGATCCAGCCTTCACCCATCGACCGCCCCTTGCCCATGACGGCATGGTGGGCCCCATCGAGCTGGAGGTATTCGGGTTCGCGTACCCCGTCCACACGAACAAGCAAGGCACGGTTTTCGGTGCCGACACACACCACCATTCTGTCTCGCACCATGAACGCGACACCGCCGAACATCTTCTGCTCACGCAGACTCTCCTGGTCCCAGAGAGCGTCGCGGATGCGGTCCGCAAGAAGCTCGTCGTACGCCATGCGCTCGTACTCCTCCTGTGATGGTTGTATCGATGGAACCCCCTGGTCGTGTCGAGCGCAACTGTGGGTCGACGCAATGGGGGATTCGGTATCTGCGTTGCAGTCCTGCCGGAGGCAGAGCTGTGCCGTGGTGGTGGTGTGGGTCTTCAGGCGGGTTGTCGTGGTTCTTCGTCGGCGGTGTCGCCTGTGTCGCGGGTGTCGTGGGTGTTGTCGCTGTGGTGGTCGGGTGGGTACAGCACTTCCTCGGGGTGGTGTGCGTGGTTGATCAGCCCGCGGCGTGTGGGGTCCATTCCGGCGGGTGGGTGCCACAGGGTGCGGCCTGGATAGCGATGTCCTGCTGTGGTTTTGGTGGTGGCCCACTTTCCGGGACCGGTGCCGACGAGTGCGTGGTGCATGTCGCAGGCGAAGGTCAGGGAGTCGATGTCGGTGGGTCCGCCCTCGACCCAGTCGTCGAGGTGATGTGACTGGCACCAGGTCGCGGGGCGGGTGCAGGAGGGGAAGCTGCAGCCGCGGTCGCGGGCGATGAGCACGATGCGTTGGTCGGCGGAGGCGATGCGTTTGGATCGGCCGAGGTAGAGGGCTCTGCCGTTGTCGTCGAAGATGGTGAGGTAGTGGTGGGCGTGCGAGGCCATGCGGATGGCGTCGCGGATCGAGACGCGTGATCCGGTGGCGGTCATGGCGTAGCCGCAGCCTGATTCGAGGTTGTTCGAACTCATGGTGACGATGGCGGTGACGGGTAGGCCGCGGTGGGTGCCGAGGGTGCCGGAGGCGAGGGTGTGCCGGAGCGCCATTTTCAGGGCGTCGTGGCGGCGTTCGTTCTGGGTGCGTCGATCACGTGCGGCGGCAGCGTCGCGAGCAGCGGTGTCCGATGCGTCGGCGTCGGCGTGGCCACCGGGTTCAGCAGTGCTGTCGGAGCCGGCATCGTCGTTGGTGTCCTTGGGTGCCGCTGCGTCCTTGGCTGCAGCTGTGCCGTTAAACCCTGTGCCGCAACCACAGTCGTCACCGTCGCACTCGCCGCAGTCGCCTTCGCAGCAGTCCTCGTCACCGCAGTCGTCGTCACTGCAGTCACTGTCCCCGTTGCGGGTCGTCCCATCCCACAGGCCTGCATCGCTCGACCCGGCATCACCGGACGACGGCTCGGACGTCGGCTCGGGCTGCTCTGCAGTGGACTTGCTGTCAGCTTCATCCTCGTGGACGACCGATGTCGGGTCGGCAGGATTGTTCACACCGGGTTTCGCGGCTTTCGAGAACAGGGCTTCGAGGTAGGCGCGTAGCTCGGAGTCGACGCAGAACTTTCCTTCTGACATGCCGTCGGAACCCTGCTCACCGAGGTAGAAGAACGCATCCCGTTTCCGTGGCCTCGGGTTCGCGTTCTTGTCTTCGTCTTCGTTCTCGTCGAAGTCGCCGTCGGGGTCGAGGATCGAGTCCAGGTGCGCCACCAGCGGTGCGAAGTCGTCGGGCCGTCTGGTCGAGGCGAGACCCACCAACTGCTGTTCGGCGCGATCGCGGGTCTGCGGATCGACACTCGACGGTAGGTGCCGGAAGAACTCACGAATCATCTGCACGTGCTTGGCGTCGAGCAACCCTGCCCGCACCGCTGCAGCGGTGTGTGGCAGCAAAGGCGGTAGCGGTTCGCCGGACAGTGCGGTGCGGTCACCCAACTCTGCGGCCAGACGTACTCGCGCACCGGCTGTTCGTGGGGTGATTCGCAGCATCCATGCCACCGAGCACGGCACCGACCCCGGATACACGTCGAGGCCGTGTTGTGAGATCAGCTCGTTGAGCCAGGTGTGCGAGTACGCCGTCACGGACCGCGACACAGTTTCCATGCGCTGGATCACCGCACGTCGGTCGGCATTCGACCACGCCACCGACCCTTGCCCCGCCAACTCGGCAACCGCCGACTCCACCGCCTCGACCAACCCCGCCAAGACAGGGTCGGACACGACGGGGGCAGGAGGCACCGTTTCGATGCCGTCCACCCCTGATCCGCCGTCCCCCGAAAGCATGAACAGAATCTACCGCGACCCACCGACAAGTATTCGAACGTTTGTTCCCGCATCATTCGGCTGTCGCTGCGGCCCAGCTGGAGTCGGAGCACGGCACTATGCGGCCAATTACATATGGACCAAAAGTGTGACGTTGTCGGTTTTGTGCAACCACGAGTCGCGAAGATGCTGGTGGCGGCGTTCAATATCTCCCAAGGCGGACGTAACGACCACAGCAGCGTTGCTTGCATCGGTGACGAAAGCCACTGCTCGACGGTATCTCCGAACGCGTGTGTCGAGCCGGTGTCCAATGTTGTGTGTTGACCCAGTGGGGATGATCGACATGAACGACTCGTGTGGCTCCGCGCTTTCGTGCAGTTCGCCCAAGGACATGATCACCCGTCTCCAGTTCGGCACCGCCGACCTATGGCCAGAGGACGCGGCGCTTCCTGCCCGCTGGCGCTACATGGCCGATCTGGTCGACTCCGATCGCGGCATTCTCGCTGAGCTCCACGGTTCGGTGTCGACTCCGGTGGCGGATGCTCTCGCTGCGGCTGCGGAACTGTGCAGACAATCGGCCGATGAGCCTGTGACCGCCGGAGACTGGGCGCTACTCGGACGAGCACTGGCGTGGCTCGGCCCCGGCGGTTCCGATATCGATCGCGCGTTGCTTGCTGTGGGAGAAGAATTGACACTGATCGGTCTCGACGGTGCGGAACAGGACTTCTCGGTCGCGACTTGGCTCTGCATGGACGTCCTCGTCCGATTCGCTCATGCCGGCGAAGCGATCGACTACTGGGTGCACCGCGTGAATGCGCCAGAGTTGAACAAATTTGCGTCGCATGATGATTCGAGATCTTGCGCGAGTGGGAGCGCTGGACTGGCGCTGGCCGTCTGAACGGTAGGCGTCGGTCCGACCGCGCTTCTCGCGTCTGTTTTCGGCGGGTTTTCCTACCCCGGTTGGCAACCGGGGCGATGCTCTCGTAGTATCGGAAACTGTAGGACCATCCAGAGCGACCGAGAGACCTGGCTCTATGACGTCGCAGCAACCCCCCGCTCGTCGGGTGAGGGTGCTACCGCCGGGACCGATGGAGGATTGCACGTGAACACCCGAGTTGCCGCAGGCTTCGTCAACGGTTGCCGCCGTCTCCATGTCGATCTGTGCCGCCTCAACGGTTCGACCTGTCGCAGCTGACATTTCGTCACAACTCGTACTTCACACCTCACCTCATCATCTGCGCGCACTCCTTCCTGGGCACACCCAGCTCGGATGCGGGATCGTGCGCGCGATCGACCAGATATCGGAGACACCTACGTGTCCACTCGTCCTGCATTCCTGGTGGCCGGCCTGATCGCCACTACGGCCACAGTCCTCGCCGGATGCGCCGGTGGTGCCGCCACCACGGCCGCCGACGCCGGTCCGGCCCAGCCCGGCGGAACTCTGCGTTACGGCTTGTCCGGGGCCCCGACCTGCTCGGATCCTGCCCAGTCCGGCACCAACCAGACCATCTACGTCACCCGTCAGGTCGTCGATTCACTCACCGATCAGAACCCCGAAACCGGTGAGATCGAACCGTGGCTGGCCGAGCGGTGGGACGTGGGTCCCGATGCGAAATCCTTCACATTCACGCTGAAGGACGGCGTCACCTTCAGTGACGGCACGGTGCTCGACGCGGCGGCGGTGAAGGCGAATTTCGACGCGATCATCGGCCTCGGCGCAGCGAAGGCACCGTTGGCGGCGAGCTATCTGACCGGTTATCAGAGCGCCACGGTGGTCGACCCCTCGACGGTGCGCATCGACTTCGCAGCACCGAATGCGCAGTTCCTGCAGGCGAGTTCGACACCTCAGCTCGGAGTTCAATCCATCGCGACCTCGGCGCAGTCGGCCGAGTCGCGGTGCTTGGGTACCAATATCGGATCGGGACCGTTCACCTACGCGGATTACCAGCAGGACCGTTCAGTGACTCTGGCCAAGCGAAGCGGATACAACTGGGGTTCAGCGGTATTCGGTCATACCGGCGAGGCCTATCTCGATCGCATCGATTTCACCATCGTGCCCGAGTCGGGCGTTCGTACAGGAAGCTTGTCCTCCGATCAGCTCGACGCCGTCAGCGACGCGTTGCCGCAGGACGCTCCGCAGATCGAAGCGACCGGCGGCCGAATTCTGACCACCTCGAACCCGGGAGTCCCGTTCGGCATTCAGCCCAACGTCACTCGCGGTGCGCTACAAGACCCCGCCGTCCGGAAGGCCCTGGTACCGGCGATCAACCGTCAGGAACTCGTCGATACCGTCCTCGGACCCGACTTCCGCACGGCGACAAGCACGTTGGCGAGCGCCACCCCAGGTTACGTCGAGCTCGTCGATGTCACCAACGATCCCGAGAAGTCCAAATCGCTGCTCGACGGCGCCGGCTGGGTTCCCGGTGCCGACGGAATCCGTGAAAAGGACGGGCAGAGGCTGAGTTTCGAGGTCATGTACTCCGCAGTGTTCGCTGGCAACCAGGCGATCCTGGAGTTGACGCAGCAGCAGCTACGTGCGGTGGGCGTCGACCTGCAGCTCGAGTTGGTCTCGACGTCCGAGGCGACAGCACGTCAGGGCACCAAGGACTACGACTCCACGTACTACAACAGCACCCGCGCCGACGGCGACATTCTGCGCACCACGTTCGCCGTGGACGGACGTAACCTGAACGCGCGCGGCCCGATTCCCGATCTGGATGCATCGCTGACCGATCAGCTCTCGACCACCGATCTGACGGCGCGCAACGACATCCTCGCCACCGCTCAGCAGCAGGTGCTCGACAACGGACTGTGGATCCCCACCATCGAGCTGTCGCAGGCCGTCGGCGCGGCGTCGAAAGTGCAGGATCTGAAGTTCGAGGCCTCCGCTCGACTGCAGTTCTTCGATACCTGGCTGAGCGCATGATCCGGTACCTCGGACAGCGCGTACTGCAGGCAGTGGCAGTGCTGTGGGCCGCGTTCACCATCTCGTTCGGCGTGCTGTTCCTGCTGCCCTCGGACCCGGTCAGTCTCGCTGTCGACTCTGCCGGTTCGGGCACACCGGTCGACGCGGCGGCCGTCGCAGAATTGCAGGCCCGCTACGGTTTGGACCAGCCGGTGTGGGTGCAGTACTGGCATTCGCTGACCGGGGCTGTGCACGGCGATTTCGGATTGTCCATCGCCACCGGACAGCCGGTGACGACGGCGATCCTCGATGCCGTGCCGAGCACGCTCGGCCTCGCAGGCACCGCACTGGTATTGGCGGTCGTGTTCGGGTCGGCACTGGCGTACGCCGCGACGTACACCCGAACGCCGTGGCTGAAAAATCTGTTGTTCGCACTCCCGCCGCTCGGGGTGGCTGTACCGACCTTCTGGGTGGGACTGTTGTTACTGCAACTGTTCTCGTTCCAGTTGAGGTGGTTCCCGGCCTTCGGTGACGCCGGAGCGGCTGCACTGGTGTTGCCTGGGGTCACATTGGCATTGCCGACCGGTGCGGTCATCGCTCAGGTGTTGGCCACCAGCATGTCGACTACCTGGAAGCAGCCGTTCGTCGATGTTGCTCGCGCCAAGGGCGTCTCGCGGCTACGGGTGCAAACGCGGCATATAGCGCGGCTGTCGTCCATCCCGGCTTTCACGATCGCGGGTGTGTTGGTGGGGACGCTGCTCGCCGGATCGGTCGTCGTCGAGACGGTCTTCTCGCGGGCCGGAGTGGGACGGCTGACCCAGACCTCGGTGTTGGCCCAGGACATTCCGGTGGTGCAGGGCATCGTGGTGTTGACCTCGCTGGTGTTCGTCGTGGTGAACCTGGCCGTGGACCTGCTGTATCCGCTGATAGACCCGCGCATCGTGCGCGAGTACAAGCCTGCGCGCGCAGTCGCGGAACCGGAGAAAGCTCATGTCTGACATTCTGATTCGTGACCGCGAGGTTCGGGCGGAGGCGTTGCTCGAGGCAGAGCCGGTGCCGTCGACAGCTCGGCGTCGCCGGGTTCTGACGGACGCCCTGAAGCACGTGTGGCTTGCCTTGTCCGCGCTCGTGCTGCTGCTCGCGCTGGGATTCGCACTCTTCCCCTCCGTGTTCGCGAGCGGAGACCCGTTGGTGGGCGTGCCCGCCGACAAGCTCCAGGCCCCCAGTACGGCACATTGGTTCGGCACCGACAACATCGGCCGTGACGTCTTCACCCGCGTGGTGCACGGCTCCGGCCTGTCGTTGACCGCGACACTGCTCGCCGTCGGGATCGCACTGGTCGTCGGATCGCTCATCGGCCTGATCTCCGGGGCCGTCGGGGGACTCGTCGACGCCGTGCTGATGCGTATCGTCGATGTGCTGCTGTCGATTCCGACGCTGCTGCTGTCGCTGGCCCTGGTCACAGCGCTCGGCTTCGGAACCGTCAACGTTGCCATCGCCGTGGGGGTCACCCTCATCGCCAACTTCGCCCGGGTCATGCGGTCGGAGGTGTTGCGTGTGCGTCGATCGCTGTATGTCGAGGCGGCGTACGCCTCGGGTGTGCGATGGTTCGACGTCTTTCGCCGACACATCCTCCGCAACTCGTACGGTCCCGTGATTGCCCTCGCAGCAGTCGAATTCGGTATGGCGGTCCTGGCGGTCTCGGCGTTGAGCTTCCTGGGATTCGGCGCTGTTCCGCCCACACCGGAGTGGGGATCGCTGATCTCCGAGGGTCGGAACTTCCTCGCCACCGCCTGGTGGATGACCACCTTGCCGGGCCTGGTGATCGTGGCAGTCGTGCTGTCCGCGCACCGTCTCGGGCACGCACTCGAGAGGCGATCCGAATGAGCCCCATCCTCGAAGTCGACAACCTCACGGTCGGCTACGGCACGACGACGGCCGTGCGCGGAATTTCGTTCACCGTCGAACGCGGCGAGGTACTGGCCGTCGTAGGCGAATCCGGTTCGGGAAAATCCACCACGGCCCACGCGGTCATCGGCTTGCTGGCCGGCAACGGCCGGATCCGAAGTGGCTCGGTGACCTTCGACGGCCGGCGCCTGGACACCGCATCGGACAAGACACTGAATCGCTTGCGCGGTCGGCATATCGGGCTCGTCCCGCAGGATCCGACCACCTCACTGAACCCCGTCGTACGCGTCGGAGACCAGGTGGCCGAGGTGCTGCGTGTGCACGGGTTGGCAGATCGGCGTACCGCGAAGCTCGAGGCGATCCGCATTCTCACCGACGCGGGCCTCGACAACCCCGAGGTGCGGGCACGCCAGTACCCGCAGGACCTGTCCGGTGGGCAGCGGCAGCGGGTACTGATCGGTATCGCTCTCGCGTGCCGCCCCGAACTGGTGATCGCAGACGAACCGACCAGCGCCCTGGACGTCACCGTGCAACGACGCATCCTCGACCATCTGGACGCCCGAATTGCCGAGACGGGTGCCGCAGTTCTGTTGATCACGCACGATCTGGGCGTTGCGGCCGATCGCGCCGACCGGCTGGTCGTCATGAGTGGTGGTGAGATCGTCGAAACCGGTCCGACTGCAGAGGTGTTGGCGAACCCCACCCATCCCTACACACAGAAGCTGCTCGCGGCCGCGCCGTCTCTGAACTCGACGCTCCGTCCGGCCAGGACGGGTGCGGGCGATCCAATTCTGTTCGTCTCGTCGGTGTCGAAGCGTTTCGCCATCGGACGAGGCGTTCACCTGGATGCGGTGCGAGACGCCACGATCACGGTCGAGCGGGGTCGAACCGTCTCTGTCGTCGGCGAATCCGGTTCGGGGAAGTCCACCCTGGCGCGTATCGCGATCGGCCTGGAAACACCCTCCGCGGGCACGGTCACGTTCGACGGAATCGATGTCACCGGCCTTCGTGGCACGGCGAGGCGGGAGCTGCGGCGTCGAGTCCAGATCGTCTATCAGAACCCGTACGCATCACTGAACCCGAAGTTGCGCGTCGGCGAGATCGTGCGAGAACCGCTGGACGCGTTCAAGATCGGGACGTCCCGAGACCGCTCGGCGCGTGCCGCGGAACTGCTCGACCAAGTGGCTCTGAGCAGTGACCACCTGGCGCGTCGCCCGGCCGAGTTGTCGGGTGGTCAACGTCAACGCGTCGCAATCGCTCGGGCACTGGCGTTGGCACCGGAGGTGGTGGTGCTCGACGAGCCCGTATCGGCCTTGGACGTGTCGGTGCAGGCACAAATTCTTTCGCTGCTCGGCGATCTGCAATCCGAGTTCGGTCTGAGCTATCTGTTCATCTCGCACGACCTGGCCGTGGTTCGCCAGATCAGCGACACCGTGGCTGTGATGCAGTCGGGTGTGATCGTCGAATATGGCAGCACCGCTTCTATATTCGACAACCCCCAGCAGGAATACACCCGCGAGTTGCTCGCGGCCATCCCAGGAACAGCGACACAGAGAGTGGGTACCGGTGTCTGACAAGCTTTTCGTCACGGCAATCGAACCGAGGGGAACCG
Organism: Rhodococcus sp. PML026; assembly: GCF_000963615.1. NCBI lineage: Bacteria > Bacillati > Actinomycetota > Actinomycetes > Mycobacteriales > Nocardiaceae > Rhodococcus > Rhodococcus sp. PML026. The sequence continues at coordinate 21,138 of NZ_KQ031365.1, forward strand.
GCGCACATCCACAGGCGTGGCGGCGACAGGATTCTCGCGCCGAGGAAGTGTTCACCGCGGCATTCTGGATCGAACAACTCCGCGCGGCAGACCGGGCCGGGATCGATCTGGTCTTCCTCGCAGACTCCTTCGCTTCCCGGACCCTCGAGGCGGTTGCCGTGGCAGCCCGGGCTGCTGCGCTCACCGAACGCATCGGTTTGATCCCGACGGTCACCGTCACCCACACCGAGCCGTTCCATATCTCCAAGCAGATCGCGAGTCTGGACTTCGCCTCACACGGTCGCGCAGGTTGGCAGGTCGAGGTGTCCGGCGGCGCGGAGCAGGCAGCACTGTTCGGGCGTAAGGGCGAGCAGAACGAAGAGAGCCTGTGGCAGGAGGCCGACGAGGCCATCGAGGTCGTCGCTCGGCTGTGGGACAGCTGGGAGGACGACGCCGAGATTCGAGACGCTGCGACGGGCCGGTTCGTCGACCGAGACAAGTTGCACTACATCGATTTTCAGGGTGAGCACTTCTCGGTCAAAGGGCCGTCCATCACGCCGAGGTCACCTCAAGGCCAACCGCTGGTGACAGTGCGCGCCCACTCCGCCGAATCCACCGCGGTAGCGGCCGCCAGAGCGGACATCGTGCGGATTGCTGCAGACTCGATCGAGGGCGCAGCTGCCCTCGCGGCGCGTGTTCGACGGGCCGTCGTGGCCGAGGGCCGCGACCCGGTGGACGTGTTCGTGCTACTCGACGTCGAGACCTTGGTGTCGGAGACCGCGGCCGAAGAATTGGCGCAGCTCGAGAACTGGGCAGGTCGGGTACGTACGCCGCAATCGCTGCAGTACGTGGGTGACGTCGCCGGGCTCAACTTGCTTCTCGGAGCGGCCGAATCCGCGGGACTGGACGGGGTCACCCTCGTGCCGCTCGCGCTTCCGTCGGGAGTGAAGACACTCCCGGCCACGGACAGCAGAACCGGAGCGGCGGTGCGTGAGCGCCTCGGCCTGGCTCGTCCGACAAATCGTTTTGCAGCACCCGAAAGGAACAGTCGGTGACGATCTCGAAGCGGACCAAGAAGCAGATCCACCTCGGCGCGCATTTCCCTGGCGTCAACAACACCACCGTCTGGACCGACCCGGCGTCGAAGAGCCAGATCGAATTCGATTCGTTCGTCCACCTGGCCGAGTCCGCAGAGCGTGGGCTGTTCGACTTCTTCTTCCTCGCCGAAGGTCTGCGATTACGCGAGCATCGCAACAAGATTCACGATCTCGACGTCGTCGGCCGCCCGGACACGCTCACGGTGTTGAACGCGTTGGCATCGGTGACGACGAAGCTCGGACTCGCCGGGACGATCAACACCACGTTCAACGAGCCCTTCGAGCTCGCCAAGCAGTTCTCTTCGCTGGACCACCTGTCCGACGGGCGCGCGGCGTGGAACATGGTGACCTCGTCCGACGCGTTCACCGGAGAGAACTTCCGACGCGGTGGCTACCTCGACCGGGCCGACCGCTACGTGCGAGCGAACGAGATCATCGACGTCGCCCGAGAGTTCTGGGATTCGTGGCAGTCCGATGCGTTCGTCGTCGATCGGGATCGAGGTGTCTTCGGCCGAGAATCCGAGATCCGCACGGTCTCGCATTCGGGTCCTCAGTTCGATGTGACGGGCCGCTTCACGTTGCCGCGCAGTCCGCAGGGACACCCGGTGTTGTTGCAGGCCGGCGATTCCGACGAAGGTCGTGAGTTCGGTGCGGCCAAGGCGGATGCGATCTTCACCATCCACGGGACGCTGGAGGACGGGCAGAAGTTCTACACCGACGTCAAGGGAAGGTTGGCCAAATACGGCCGCGAGCACGCAGACCTGAAGGTGCTGCCCGCCGCGACGTTCGTCCTCGGGGACTCGGCCCAGGATGCAGCCGAGAAGGCCGACCGTATTCGGCACCAGCAGGTCAGCGGCAAGACTGCCATCTCGTTTCTGGAGCAGGTGTGGGGACGAGACCTGTCCGAGTACGACCCGGACGGACCGTTGCCCGACGTCGAGCCGAGCGGTGACGTGAGCATCACCCGTGGCCGCGCTCGCCACGGTGACCCGAGAACCCTTGCGCAGCAGTACCGTGAGCGTGCCGAGGCCGAGAATCTGAGCATTCGGGAGCTCATCATCGCGGTGACGACCCGGCAACAGTTCGTCGGAACGCCGGCACAGGTAGCTGAGGACATCGACAGCTACGTCCAGAACGATGCGTGCGACGGGTTCATCCTCGTTCCGCACATCACGCCGGCCGGGCTCGACGAGTTCGTCGACCAAGTCGTCCCAGAACTGCAGGATCGCGGTAGTTTCCGTACCGAGTACACCGGGAACACGCTGCGTGATCACCTCGGTCTGCGTCACCCGTACCAACAGCGTGAAGGAGTGCGAGCATCGTGAGTGAATTCGAGCAGGACTGGAAGCAGTGGCACGCGGACCGGGAAGCGTCCTACGGCGATCCATTGGGATGGTTGTCGCTGACCGGATTGTATTGGCTGACCGACGATTTCGAGATCGTTGCCGATCTGCCCGGCCGATGGCGGGCCGATGCGGACTCGGTGACCGTCGAGGGAGTGGACGGGGTGACGACTCTGAATCCGGTGGAGGGTGCGCCCGGGATCCTCGTCCACGACGGTGAACGCCGTATCGAGGTCATCCGCCGCACCGGCGCGGTGGCGTTGCGGGTCCACGATCCGAAAGCCTCGACCCTGCAGTCCTACAACGGGATACCGGCCTACGAACCCAGCGAGGAGTTCGTGGCCCGCGCCACGTTCACGCCCTACGACGCCCCGGTCACCGTGACGACAGGTGCCGTGGTCGAGGGTCTCGAACACCACCACACTGCGGTGGGCACCCTCGATTTCGAGCTGGCCGGTACAGCCCAGCAGTTGGTTGCGTTCGGCGGCAACGACACTGGTCTGAAGGTTCTGTTCACCGATGCCGCGAGCGGGGTCACCACGTACCCGGCAGCGCGGATCCTTGCTGTGGCGGAACCCGAGGGTGGCTCCGTGGCACTCGATTTCAACCGAGCAGCGAACCTGCCGTGCGCGTTCACCGACTACGCGACGTGCCCGGTCGCGCCGGCGGAGAACCGGCTGACGGTGGCTGTCGAAGCAGGGGAGAAGACGCCCGGATGACGCGCGTGCCGCTGTCCGTTCTCGACCTGGCACCGATCAGCGCTGGGTCGAGCACTGCTCAGGCGCTCCGGAATTCGCTCGATCTGGCACGACAGGCCGAAGAGTGGGGCTACGAGCGCTACTGGGTTGCCGAGCATCACTTCGTCGCTGCGGCCAGTTCTGCGCCTGCCGTACTGGTGGGTTTGATTGCGGCTGCCACCAACCGCATTCGTGTCGGATCGGCTGCGGTCCAGCTCGGTTTCACGACAGCTGCTGCCGTTGTGGAGTCCTTCGGAACGGTGGACGCGCTGTATCCGGGTCGTATCGATCTTGGTGTGGGTCGATCCGGGCAGCGCAGAGCAGCAGCCCTGACCGGTGCACAGCAGGCTGCGCCCGAGCACGCGGTGTCATCGGAACCCGGTGGACTGTTTCCAGTGGCGCCCGCTGCGGCGACCCCGCGAACGACCCCGCTGCTGGCTGCGTCTCTGGCTGCGCTGCAGCAGCCACACGCTGAGGTCCCGGAATTCGTCGATCAACTCGACGACCTTGTTGCGCTGCTTGCCGGTAGCTACGAGCGCGACGGGGTGCCGTTGACGGCACGCCCGGGTGTCGGGGCCGATGTGGCGCTGTGGCTGTTCGGCAGCAGCGCTGGGCCGACTGTCCGTGAGGCCGGTGCCCGCGGTCTGCCGTTCGCGGCGAGTTATCACTTCAGCCCGGGGACGACTCTCGAGGCGATCGACGAGTATCGCCGTGCTTTCGTGCCGTCGGCCCGGTTGCCCTCGCCGTACGTGGCGGTGTCGGCCGATGTGGTTGTTGCAGAATCAGATTCGCAGGCCCGAGAGCTGGCAGAGTCTTTTCCGCAATGGGTGCACAGCATTCGCAGCGGTCGAGGTGCGATCGAGTATCCGGATCCGAAGAACGTGGCACCGCTGACCGGCGAGCAATACGAGCTCGTCGCTGATCGAGTGGACACTCAGATCGTCGGATCTGCGGCGACGGTCGCGGTGAAGCTCGACGCCCTGCAGGAAGCGACCGATGCGGACGAACTCGTGCTCACCTCGGTCACATACGACCATGCGGACCGGCTGCGCTCGTACGAATTGCTCGGTAGGGAATGGGGACTGCCGCGCCTGCGGATCTGAGCGGAACATTTGCGTCGTGGTGACCGTTGTACCGCGCATGACACGAGTTGCAGTTGCAGCGTCCTACGGTGGACCGGACGTCGTCGAGATCGTCGAACGAGAGCTGCCTGAACCGTCCGAGGGCCAGGTTCTGGTCGAGGTCAAGGCGATCGGCGTCAACCCCTTCGACTACAAGAGCTACAGCGGCGCCTTCGGTACCGACGGGTCGAAGCTTCCGATTGCGTTGGGCAGCGAGGCGTCGGGCATCGTGGTGGCGGTCGGAGGAACCGTCGAGGGCCCGGTCGGTCCTGTCGCCGTCGGCGACGCGGTGGTTGTCTCCGGCCAGAACGGTACGTACGCCGAGCGGATTCTGGTTCCTGCGCGGTTCGTGTTCCAGAAGCCGGAAGCGTTGGACTGGAACGTTGCTGCGGGAGTACTCGCCGTGGCTGGAACGGCCTACGACGCACTCGAATCCGTCGATGTCACGAGCGGAGACACTGTTCTCGTGCATGGAGCGGCAGGCGGCGTCGGGTCCGTGGTGGCTCAGCTCGCTCTGGAGCGCGGGGCCACCGTCATCGGGACTGCGCGCCACCAGAACCACGACGCGCTCCGGTCCTACGGTGTCGAGCCCGTCGAATACGGCGACGGACTGATCGACCGGGTACGAGCAGCCGCACCGAATGGGGTGGATGCGGCAATCGACACGGTGGGCACCGACGAGGCCGTCGACGTCTCTCTCGAATTACTGACGGACAGAGCGAGATTGGTCAGCACGGCCGCCTTCGGGCGAGCTTCGGCAGACGGGTTCCTCACCGTCGGTGGGCCGGTGAGTATGGAGCGTCGACGCCTCGCATCCCCGGTGCTGCTGGAGCAGGCGGGTGCAGGCGTATTCGAGGTCACGGTTGCCAAGACCTTCCCGCTCGAGGACGTGGCGAAGGCGCATGCCGAACTGCAGTCGACGCACCCGCGTGGAAAGTTCGTTCTGGTTCCGTGAGGACAAGGCCCGGCGCACGGGTTCTTACGAGCGATCGATGAACGCCTCGGTCACTCTCTGCGCGATGCCGTCGGGATAGGGGCCGGGGAGGATGAGAACGACATGATCGAATCCGGCGGCCACCGCGTCGCCGATGTCGTTTCTCGTTCTCTCGGGTTCTTCGAACGACATCCCGAGCGCGATCGATCGTGTGATCGCCCCTGGATCGCGCCCGATCTCGGCGCAGTACCGGTCCAGTAGTCTGCCTCTGTCCAGTGCGTCGGCCAGGTCCCCACCGGGAATGTTCCATACGTCGGCGTGTTCGGCGACGAGGCGCAGCACTCCTGCCGCCCGGCCGCCGATCACGATCGGCGGGCCCGGTCGCTGAATCGGTTTCGGATTCTGGAACGCCCCGACGAGGTCGACGTGGCTGCCGTGAAAGTCGAAGGGTTCGCTCTCGGTCCAGAGCCTACGAATCACCGTGAGCGATTCACCCAGTCGCGCAACAGCGTTCGCAGCGTCGCTGTAGGGCAGCCCGCTCCCGTCGTACTCCCGTCTCGCCATCGGCACGCTCGGCCGTGATCCGGCACCGATGCCGAAGTCCAGCCGCCCGTGCGAGACAGCGTCGACCGTAGTGGCGATCTTCGCGAGGATCGCGGGTGGACGAATGCGGTTGCTGGTGACCATGATTCCCAATCGCAACCGCTCGGTACGAGCGGCCAATGCGGACAGCATGGTCCAGCCTTCGAAGATCGGGCCGTCGAGGTCACCGCCGATGGGCATGAGGTGATCGAACAGCCACGCGTGCTCGATTTCCGGAATGCCGTCTGCCTCGCGCCACACCCGGAGCAGGTCGGCGTAGGAGACGTTCTGGGGAGGGGTCATGATCCCGTAGCTGACCATGTCAGCGTCTCCGCAGGGAGGCGTCGAGCAGTGCCGGCGGGGTGTCGAACTTGTCGTCCGGCGCGAGATCGACTCCCGGAGCTACGATCTCGTCGATCCTGTCGAGGACATCGGCCGGGAGGACGGTGTCGGCGGCAGCGAGCTGCGAGTGTAGGTGCTCGACGGTACGCGGCCCGACGATCGCGCTGGTGACTCCCGGATGAGCCGTCACGAAACCGAGTGCGAGTTGGATCAGTGTCAGTCCGGCTTCGTCGGCAACACCGACCAGTTTCTCGACGGCGTCGAGTTTGGCCCGTCCCGTGGGAGTGTCCGTGCCGAATCGCTCGGGCATCATCGCCGCGCGGTTGGTGGTGGTCTCTCGCCCGGCCCGGATGGCTCCGGAGAGGAAGCCGCCCGCCAGGGGACTCCACGCCAGAACCCCCATTCCGTACTCCTGCGCGACCGGAAGGACGTGGGATTCGATGCCGCGCTGCAGGATCGAGTACGGCGGCTGCTCGGTGACGAACCGCCCTAGACGGTGCTCCCGTGCGGTCCACTGCGCCTGCACGATTCGGTAAGCCGGATAGGTGGAGGAGCCGAAGTATCGAATCTTCCCGGCACGCTGCAGATCTGTCAGCGCCGAGAGGGTTTCCTCGTCGCTCGTGGTGGGGTCCCAGCGGTGTATCTGGTAGAGGTCGACGTGATCGGTACCGAGTCGGCGCAGACTGTTCTCCAGTTCGGTGACGATCCAGCGGCGGGAGCTGCCCTGATGATTGCGTTCGTCGCCCATGGGGTTGAACACTTTGGTGGCCAGCACGATGTTCTCGCGCCGACCTTCGATCGCCTTGCCGACCATTTCCTCGGATTGTCCCTGGCTGTACATGTCCGCGGTGTCGATGAGGTTGATACCGCCCTCGAGTGCGGCGTCGACGATCGCGGTTGCCTCGTCTTGCGTGGTGCGTCCGATGGCACCGAAGTTCATCGCGCCGAGCGAGAGAGTGCTGACCTGGACGCCGGTGCGTCCCAGTGTGCGGTACTGCATGGGGATCTCCTTGTGGCCTCTGGAGGGGTTACTCTGCGAGTAAGCGGAACAACGTTCCGTAAACAAACATACGGAACGTTGTTCCGTTTGTCGATGGCTGGAGGAACAGTGACCGAGGCCGAAGCCGAGCAGCCCAGAAAGCGGGCGGATGCGAGGCGCAACGAAGCGACCCTGCTCGACGCGGCGGCGGCTGCGTTCGTCGAGTCGGGAGTAGAAGTGCCGGTGCGCGATATCGCCAGGCGGGCCGGCGTCGGCGTGGGAACCATCTACCGGCACTTCCCGACGCGGGGCGACCTCGTCGTCGCCGTCTTCCGACATCAGGTGGAGGCCTGCGCCGTCGCCGGTCAGGAGCTTCTCGCCGGCCGCGAATCACCGCACGCGGCGTTGGTGCTCTGGATCGATCGGTTCGTCGACTTCCTGGTCAGCAAACACGGTCTGGCCCAGGCCATGCAGTCGGACAGCGCCGGATTCGAGACCTTGCACAGCTACTTCCTGAACCGGCTGGTTCCGGTGTGCGAGTCATTGCTCGACGCCGCTGCGGACTCGGGGGAGATCGCCCCGGGGCAGACCGCATTGGAGTTGATGCGGGCGGTCGGCAACCTGTGCATCGGTGCCACGGACAGCCGCTACGACCCGCGCAAGATGGCGCGGGTGCTGATCGCCGGACTGCGCATCGCGCCGTGATCCGGTCCGTTGTCCGGCCGACCGACGGTTCAGCGGCTGTGCCGCAGTAGTTCTGCCGCGAGCTGGTCGTTGTGTCGGAAGAAGCCGGCGTTGGTCCTCGGCCGCGGAAAGGCACTCGACCACGTGTGTCCGGCGACCCATGGACCCACCGCGTAGCGGTTCTCGGCCGCCTCTCCCGACGCGGTGATCAATCGAGAGCGCCCGTCGACAGCTACTTTCGCTGCGCTGTGCTCGGTGGCGCGGATGTCGGTGATGTCGCCGCGCGTATGCAGGGTGCGAAGCAATTCGTCTTCGGCGGCGGCGATGGTTGCGACGGGTAAGCGCGCGTCGATCAGAGTGTCGGCGTGCACCACCACATCGTGTGCAGAGCTACGGGCGACGAACGACCCGTTCTCCGTGGAGAAGGTGACATCGGGGCCGAGGAAGTGAACGATGTCGGCCCGGCTGAGGGCCAGGAGTTGTTCGAGCCGTTCCGGTGGCGGACCGCTCGCGACGAAACTGAAGAACGAGTGCAGCCACCCTTCCACATCGCCTGCGACCGACTGCGCCGAAATGCGCCCGCGTCGCAACAACTCTCCGATGGTCATGTACACCGAGAGCAGTGCCGAGAAGACGGCGGCATCCGAGCTGTAGTAGGGATCTGCTCGACGACGAAGGTCGGTCTCGATGTAGGTCTGCAGCTCGGTACCTACCTCATCGAGTCCCTCGAAACGCCGTCCGGCAAAGGGCTTGTCGAGCCGTGCCAGATCGATGCGGTCCTCGTCCTTCGGAACGAATTGCTCCACGAAGGCGGTGAGTTCCTGCGATCCCCAGGTGATCTCGCTCAATCCGATCTCGAACTCCGGCCAGGAGCCGACTGTTCGCTCGGGGTGGGCCGTGAACAACTCGTAGTAATGAGCCCAGGCCAGTTCTTTGGATGCGAGCGGCCAGATTTCGTCGCGGAAGTGCAGAGGGCCGTGGCCGGGGAAGGCGTCGGCGGTGAAAAACTTCGGGAGGGGCGGGCGCGCCGCGGCGATGTCGTAGGAGATCTTCGCGTGGTACGGAACTCCGCGCCGCGAACCCGCATAGAGAATCGGTTCGCGGCCGGAGGCGGTGTACTCGAGCACGCCGTCCGCGTTGCGGGCGAACGATCCACCGCGAGTTTCCGCGAGCAACACCATCCAGTCGATGAATGCCAATCCGAGCCCGGCAATCAGCACCGGTTCTCCCGCAGGCACTCGGCTGGGATCGAGATCTGCGGTGTATCCGGGGCCGATGTACGTCAGCCCATGGGTTCGGGAGAACTCATCGAGCTGTGATTCACGGTGCGATGCAAGCGCATCCGGATGTCCCTGGGCCAAGAGCACGGCATCGGTGCGGATGGTCGACCCGTCGTCGAGTAGCAGTACCTGGTCGGCGGTCAGGTCCGTCACCCGTGCTCGATGAACGTGAACGTGCGTGTCGGTGTCGGCAACGGCGTGCTCGAACACCCAGCTGAGGTAGCGACTCTGTAAAGTCCGCGACGCGAAGGAATGCGGACCGAAATCGCGCAGTTCGTCCCGCAATTCGAGGTCCTGGCGCAGGGTGTCGGCATGTTCCAGAACCCACTGCGCCAGCGTCGGACCGGGGCGAATCGGACCGTCGACGACGGTGGTGTCGTCGGTGAACATGGTGACGTCGGCGGCCACCGAATTCATCCACAGCAGCGGTGGTTGACTGCTACGCCAGATGCGACCGGCCCCCGGAGGGAACGGATCGACGACGTGGATGTGCAGCTCCGCATCGGACCGGCGCGCCAGCAGTCGTTCGAGTACACCTGTGCCGCGCGGACCCGCACCCACAATGGCGATAGTGAACGATTTCACCGGCGGCCCTCCATCTGACACTGTCCCACTACGAGAAGTATGCACACGCCGAAAGTCGTTGCTGCAGGGGCAAAAAATCACGATGAGCGAATGTCTTGCGTCCTGGCGGTCGGCTACCCTTGCTTCATGAACTCGTCCGCGGACCACTTGGTCGAGCAGTACCTCGATGCACTTCGACGGGCCGACGTCGATGCGGTCCTGACTCTGTTCGCACCCGGTGCGGTTGTGCACTCGCCGCTGTACGGACCGACGCCCGCATCCGACTTCTATCGCGCGCTTTTCGCGGACACCTCGGGTGCGACGCTGACCTCGAAGGGCGTCGCCGAAGGTCGTACGTCCGAGGGCGCTCGACTCGTCACGTTCTGGTTCCATTTCGACTGGAGACTGCCCTCGGGTGTGGCGGCCCCGTTCGACGTGGTCGACGTCGCCGAACTCGACGAGAACGGACGCATTTCTGCACTGTCCATCGTCTACGACACCGTGGATGTGCGGCCGGTCTTCGAGCGCGAAACCGGGTCCTCGTGGAGGTCGACGTAGGTCGCACGACCTGATCGGTGGCAGCACAGGCAGGGGGTCCGGGCCCGCGAAGTGGTGACCTCGTGCTGACACTGCGCGTCTACGTACCGGCGTCTACGTCGTTCGAATCAGCGTGATCGCAACGGGTGTGCTCTACAGCGGATGAACCTAGGGTCCACGTATGACCTGGCTGAAAGCACTGGCGGCGGCGTTGATCGATCGACTCGGAGCTCAGCCTGCCTGCACCGCCGCGGCGCTGGACTTCGGAACTCGTGGTTGAGCCGTCCGGTGAAGATCGTCGGTACAGAGGACGCAGGAACACGACGAGTGCGAAGGGCTGAACCGAGGATGACCGAGACGTTGTACTTCGCCGTCGAACTCGACGGGTTCGACGAGACACCTGCGCTCCTGAAGGAGAACGCGGCCGCCGCCGAACGCGCCGGCTTCACCCTCGTCACCTTCGGTGATTCGCTGGTCTCCTCACGCGAGCGCCTCGATGCAGGTACTCGTGCGGCATTCGTCGCCTCCACCACGTCCACCCTCGGCCTGGCTCCCACGGTCCACACTCTGACGACCGAACCGTTCTTTCTCGCAACACAACTCGCGAGTGTGGACCACGCCTCGCACGGCCGCGGGGCCTGGGTGGTCGGTGTCGACAACAGCGCGGACACTCACGCGGCTGTCGGATCCGAGGTCCGCTCCGAGACCACCGCCGAAGTGCGGGACGTCATCGACGTGGCGGGGCGGCTGTGGGATTCGTGGGAAGACGACGCCGTCGTTCGAGACGCGGAGTCCGGCCGGTATCTCGATCCCGCTCGCGTGCATCACGTGCGCTTCGAGGGCGAATTCTTCGACGTCGTAGGGCCACTGATCACTCCTCGTCCGCCGCAGGGGCAGGTCGTCGTCATCGGCGACGCCGACCTGGGAGTCACCGATCTGCTCGATGTCGCACTCGTACGCGGGGACGGCATCGGCGAGCAGGCCGACACCGCTCGCCGCGACGGGGCCGCGCTGGTGTTCGCCGATATCGACCACCTGTCGAAGGCCGAGGCCCTCGCCGGAGTCGTCGACGGCGTCCGGCTGCACCTCGGTGGTGCGGCGTTGAAAGAGCTTGCGGTACCGGCACATCTGATTCGTCGACCGACGCCGGGACTGTCGCTGCGGGAGAACCTGGGGTTGCCGCGTCCGGTCAGCCGCTACGCCGCGGCTGCGCACGAGTAGAGAAGAGCTGTCATGGGCATCATCGACCATCACCCGGACACCGGCGCACCGTTCGACCCGAACGCGCAGATTCATCTGGGCGTGTTCTATCCAGGGATCGGCGCGCAGACGATCTGGGAGGATTCGCACGCCCCCGATCAAGTGGCCACCGACACGTTCATCGAGGTCGCCGGCACACTCGAACGCGGTTTGTTCGACGCGTTCTTTCTCGGGGACGGTCAACGTATCCGAGAGAACCGTGGCGACATTCTCTCCACCGACATCGCCGGCAGGCCCGACGCCATCACACAACTGGCGGCTCTGGCGTCGGTGACCGAGCGCATCGGACTTGTCGCGACCCAGAACACCACGTACAGCATCCCGGTGGAGTTGGCTCGTCGTTTGGCCAGCCTGGACGCGCTGTCGGACGGGCGCGCCGGATGGAACATCGTCACCACCGACAACGCCTGGACGGGTAGAAACTTCAGGCGCGGAGGATGGTTGGAGCACGAACGCCGTTACGAGCGCGCCACCCAGGTGGTCGAACTGGCGAAGCAGTACTGGGCAGGTTCCCCTGTGGAGTTCCACACCGATCTGCTCGAAGCGGTTGCGGCACCCAACGTTCGGTCCCGTGTGCAAGGTGGGCCGGTGCTGTTCCAGGCCGGCGACTCGCCGGGAGGACGGGACCTCGCGGCCCGGCACGCCGACGTCGTCTTCTCGGCCAACAACGCCTACGACGCAGCGGTGGCCTACGCCAAAGATCTACGTGCCCGGACGGTCGCCTACGGCCGACCCGCCGATGCCGTGAAGATCTTGCCCGGGGTGACCGTCGTACTCGGTGATACCGAAGCCGAGGCCGAAGAAAAGGTTCGGTGGCTTCGATCCAACGCGCACAACGGTGTTCGAGCCATCGCCTTTCTCGAGCACTATTGGGGCAAGGACCTCTCGGCGTACGACCCGGAGGGCCCACTACCCGACATCGATCCGGTGGACGCCGAGCTGGATCCGTCACGCGGCACGCTGTCCATCGACGCTCGGACCGGCAAACTGACTCAGATCGCGCAATGGCGAGCCCTCTCGGAAGAGAAAGGGCTGTCCATCCGAGAGTTGGTGCTCGAAGTGTCGCCGGCGTCGCGCTTCCACTCGGGAACCCCTGCGGCAGTGGCAGACCACTGGGCAGCCCTCGTGCGTCACCGTGTGGTCGACGGCTTCAACATCAACCCGTACCACTTGCGCGACGCCATCGGCGATCTGGTCGACAAATTGGTCCCGGCATTGCAGGAGCGAGGGGTGTTCCGTACCGAATACACCTCGACGACGTTGCGGGGACACCTGGGCCTCGACGGTGACGCTGCTTCCGACCGTGCACGGGCGTCGTAGCGGGCTGGGCACATCCCCATCTAACGATCAGGTCTCGGGTGAGGTCGTACGAGGTGTTCGACGCTCTACCATGGGCCTATGACTGCTGACCCGACCACGCCTGCACCGTCGACCAGCTCGGCGAATTGGAAGCGGCGCGGCATCCTGCTCGGTGCCGGCGTCGTTCTTCTGTTGATCGCTTACTTCGTTCTGGCGGCGTTCCTGCCGCGGTGGTGGAGCCTGCGCGTCGAGAGCCTGGCGGATCGCACGTTCACCAAGGGAATTCTGTGGGGCCTGCTGTTCGGAATCGTCTGCACGTTCGCGCCACTGATGTTCTTCTGGAGTGCGTGGTCGGTCCGAAAGGGTAGGGCGGGAAAGCAGTTGGCGATCGGATCGGTGATTCTCGCAGTCGTCACCGCCATCCCGAACCTGCTGACTCTGACCATCGTTCTGGGTACCAGCAACGCCGCCCACGCCGGCGAACGCACCCTCGATACCAGCGCACCCGGCTTCCGCGGCGCGACGGCACTGGGCGCGATCATCGCGGTGGTTCTGGTCGCGTTGCTCGTGTTCGTGGTGGTACGTCGGAACCGTCGACGTCGAACAGCAGCACTGACGCGGTAGTCGTGTAACTGATCTCAGGCGCTGCGCAGCACCGACGGCTCGGTGATGACGCGGATTCCGGGCTCGGGATCGAATCGGTAGCCGGTGCCGCGGACCGTGGTGATCAGTCGGCCGTACTGCCCGAGTTTGGTTCGCACCCTGGAGAGATGGACGTCGACACTGCGGCCGCCGTTCGAGTCACTCAGCTCGGATCTGTTCACGACGACACGAGGATGCTGGGCGAGATAGGCGAAGATCTCGAACTCGGTGTGGCTGAACCGAACGCTCTTGCCGGCGAGAACGACATCGCGTGCGGGTAGGTCGATGACAAGGGGAGCGTTGAGTTCGTTCACCCGGACGTCGAAACGCGTCAGGATCTTGGCATGTGGTGCATAGCTTTTTGCGGCGACGCGGAGAGCATCGGCGAGGGCGTGCAATTGCGGTCGAGTCAATCCCTGCAAGGATGACGTCCCGGAATCGGAGATGCGAAGAACGACGGTCGCTTCGGTGCTCATGGCTGTGGCTCCTGTGACAAGTGTCGACTGTGACAAGTGTTGTCGACGGTGGGGAGGTCGGATGGTCAGCGTGGGCAGCGACAGTTCGTGTTCACGCTGTCACAGTGCACGACGACGACTGGCCGCACCAGCAATAAACTCACCGTGATTGCAGCGGTTGACGCCGGCCCGTAGCGCGTGGTCCGATCGAGCGTGACCGATGTAGCGCAGTCCCGAACAGACCTCGTCACCCGCGCCGTCGACTGGAACCATCCCGACGCCGAATCGCTCCGTGCCGCAATGGCATCGGAGGTGGGTCCCCGATACGCGGACCGAGCGGCCTTGATGGCGAAGACGCAGGCCAATGCCGTGGACGAAGGCGACGTGCATCGCACGTTCGTCGTCTATCGGTGCGATGCGCAGAACGTCGAGCAGGCCGTCGGGCATGCCGCTCTGCGGTGGAACGGCCCCGACCTCGAACTGAAGCGAATGTTCGTTCATCCTGATCACCGTGGGTCGGGAGTCTCCACCGCGCTGCTGCAGGCGTCCGAGAATGCGGCCCGCGACCAGGGATTGCGGCGTTTGATTCTGCAGACCGGTGATCGTCAGCCCGACGCGGTGCGGCTGTACGAGAAGAGCGGCTACACCCGCATCCCGGTGTTTTCGCCGTACGAACTGCTGCCGTTCTCCAACACTTTCGAGAAGCGTTTGTGACTCCTACCGACGCAGAATCACGAACGTAGGGTCATGATTTCGGCCCCGCTGTCGGTGATGACGACGGTGTGTTCGCTGTGCGCGGTGCGGCAACCGGTGGTGCTGCGCAACGTCCACCCGTCGGGGTCGGTGACCAGCTCATCGGTATCCGCCATCACCCAGGGCTCGAGTGCCAACATCAGGCCGGGGCGAAGGCCGTAGCCGCGACCGGGCCTGCCGGTATTGGATACGTGCGGATCCTGATGCATGGTCGATCCGATTCCGTGACCACCGAACTGAACGTTGATGGGAAAGCCGGCTTCACGAAGAACCGTCCCGATGGCGTGGGAGATATCGCCGATCTTGTTGCCCGGACGTGCCGCGGCGATACCCGCGGCCAACGCTCGTTCGGTGGCATCGATCATCGCCAGGCTCTCTGCCGGCTTGTTCTCGCCGACGACGAAACTGATGGCCGAGTCCGATGCCACGCCGCCGAGGATCACGGCAAGATCGAGGGTCAGCAGATCGCCGTCGGCCAGGTTGTAGTCGTGCGGCAAACCGTGCAGCACAGCGTCGTTGACCGACGTGCAGATGTAGTGGCCGAACGGTCCGCGCCCGAAGGACGGCGCGTAATCGACGTAGCACGACGTCGCCCCCGCCCCGAGGATGATGTCCTTGGTCCATTCGTCGATCTCGAGCAGGTTGGTGCCGACGGTCGCGCGTTCGCGGACGGTCTCGAGAATTTCGGCGACGAGTGCACCGGTTTCACGGGCAAGGGGAATCTTGCTCGGGGGCAGGATTTCGATCACGGAATGCCTTTCGGTTCGATGCGAATAACTATACCGGTATAAGTATTGGTGACGGAGTGGGTCGTGAGCAACTGACCGAGCCCGACATGGGACGCTGACCGACGTGTCTGTTCACCCTCTCGACGATCCCATTCGTACCTCCCTCGGTGGTCCGCTGTCGCGGTTTGCGATCACGCGCGGCCGAGTGATTCGCGCTGATCCCCAGGTCTCGCCCTTTCTGGCGCATCCCGACGTTCTGCAGCCACGGGATTGGGACGACATCGCAGTGCTGTTCGGGCCGCGGAGCATCGTGGGATTGCGGGGGCCGGTGCTGGATGTGCCCGAGGGGTGGTCCGTGGTCGACAGCTTCGGGATCGTTCAACTCGTGGGCACCGAACTCGAGACTCGGCCGTTGGCCGAGGCGGTAGAACTGACAGCCGACGACGTGCCCGAGATGCTCGATCTCGTGCGACGCACCGAGCCGGGCCCGTTCCTTCCTCGCACCCGCGAACTCGGCACGTATCTCGGTATCCGACGAGGCGGCGCTCTGATCGCGATGGCAGGGGAGCGCATGCGTCCGCCGGGGTGGACCGAGATCAGCGCAGTGTGTACCGACCCGGCTCATCGCGGACAGGGCTTGGCCACCGAGCTGGTCCGCGCGGTCGGTCACGGCATCAGGGCCCGAGGCGACGAGCCTTTCCTGCATGCCGCCGCGACGAACATCCGCGCTATCGAGCTGTACCTCTCCATCGGATTCTCTCTGCGCCAGACCTCGCAGCTGACGCTGGTGAGAACGCCGGAACGAGCGGCCGACGTCTGAGGTCAGAATGGCGGCTCCTCGTCTTCTTCGTTGGTCGGTTCTGGCTCGGGGGTCGGGTTGTCGGGGTAGGCGATGACGCCTGATCGTCTGGGTTTGGTGGGGATGTACGGCCGGAGGTCGTTGCCGATGATGGGTACGGCTGTTCCGTTGGCTGGCAGGGTGATTCGGGTGGTCTTCGAGGTGGAGGTCCACAGGATGGCGCCGCCGGGGAGTATGACGGCGGTCCAGTAGCCTGCGGTTTTGACGCTGTGGTGGTATTCGCAGAGGCATTGGAGGTTGTTGACGGTGGTCCAGCCGCCGCCGAGGGGATTGGCGTGGTCGAACGGGTTGACGTGGTCGAGTTGGCAGCGTGTGGCGGGTCGGTGGCAGCCGGGGAAGCGGCAGTGGCGATCGCGTAGTCGTACGGCGGCGGTGGTGAGGGCGTCGGGTCTGTAGATCAGGGCTCGGTCGGTGAGTGGGTCGCGCGGGGGAGGTCGATGTCACCGGCCTCGAATGCGGCTTTCAGCAGAGGAAGCCGGGTGTGCAGGGCCACGCCGACGGACACGTACGCTTCGGCGACGGTGGCGGAGCAGCTCAACGCGAGTGCCATTTCGGTGCGTCCGTACCGGCTGTACTGCCGATGCTTCGCATCCTGCGCGATGCAGGTGAGGTGGAAGTCGTAGCAGGCAGCGATCTTTCGGGCCGCATGCCGATTCTCTTCCCGCGCGGCACTGGTGCAGCCATTTTTCACCCCCCGGTGACCCCCAGTTCAGAACGTGCGTTCGAACCGAAGAAAGAGTATCTCGACCCACCGACAGGTTTCGAGATCACGGTTGCGAGAGCGTCCCGAGCAGGCCTACCGTTAACTATGCGAACAACATCCACGGCCCACTACGACGACGGTCTCGTGCGCGTGGACGATAGCGGGGTCACGTTGCGGCACTACTACTTTCCGTTCGGGATCGAGAAGTTCGTCCCCTACTGCGACATTCGCGCCGTCGACACCGCCGTGCTGGGCAACTGGAACGGACGTTGGCGGCTGTGGGGCGCGTCGACAACCGACCAGTGGCTCCCGCTGGACGTCATGCGTCCGAAGAAGGACACTGCAGTGGTGCTCACCATCCGCCGCGTCTCGCCGGTCTTCACCCCCGACGATCCTGAACTCCTTGCCCGACTCATCCGCGAACGCATCACCGCTCCAGCGTGACGCGCCCCGACGAGCGGTTCACCCTCGCCAGTGAACGCACCTTTCTTGCCTGGCTCAGAACATCGCTCGGGTTGCTCGCCGGCGGGATCGCAATCGTTCACCTGGTTCCCGGATTCAGCACCGGCTGGGTTCGCACTGCACTAGGTCTGATTCTCATCGGCCTCGCGGCCGCCGCACCCGTCATCGGACTACGGCGATGGATGCGTGTACGTGCCGCCCTCGAGAGCGGAGCGCCCATGCCCGAGTCCCGGGACCTGTGGATCTTCGCGGTCGGCATTGGCGCAGTAGCAGTATTGGCTGCGGTGGTCACTGTTCTGGGGATCCAGTAGCACACCGCCAATCGCCACAGGTGCACAATCGAAGTACTAGACGACCAACGACAGGAGTTCGGCGTGGCGCAGGGTCTCAAGCTCGGGTACAAGGCATCGGCGGAGCAGTTCGGGCCGCGGGAGCTCGTCGAACTCGGTGTTCTCGCCGAGCAACACGGTATGGACTCCGCGACTGTCAGTGACCACTTTCAACCGTGGCGTCACGAGGGCGGTCACGCCCCGTTCTCGCTGGCCTGGATGACGGCCGTCGGCGAGCGCACGAAGACGATCCAGCTCGGTACCTCGGTGCTCACGCCGACGTTCCGTTACAACCCGTCGGTCATCGCGCAGGCGTTCGCCACGATGGGCTGCCTCTACCCCGGACGCATCATGCTCGGAGTGGGAACCGGTGAGGCGCTCAACGAGATCGCCACCGGGTTCACCGGCGAGTGGCCGGAGTTCAAGGAGCGTTTCGCACGACTGCGTGAGTCGGTTCGCTTGATGCGCGAGCTGTGGCTCGGCGATCGCGTCGACTTCGAGGGCGAGTACTACACGACCAAGGGCGCGTCGATCTACGACGTCCCCGAGGGCGGCATCCCCGTCTACATCGCGGCCGGCGGACCCGTCGTCGCGCGGTATGCAGGACGCGCGGGTGACGGCTTCATCTGTACGTCGGGCAAGGGCATGGAGCTCTACACCGACAAGCTCCTCCCGGCCGTCGAAGAGGGCGCAGGCAAGGCAGAGCGTGACGCCGGCGAGATCGACAAGATGATCGAGATCAAGATCAGCTACGACACCGATCCGGAACTGGCACTGGAGAATTGCCGTTTCTGGGCCCCGCTGTCGCTGACACCGGAGCAGAAGCACTCCATCGACGACCCGATGGAGATGGAGAAAGCCGCCGACGAGCTGCCGATCGAGCAGGTCGCCAAGCGTTGGATCGTGGCTTCGGACCCGGACGAGGCCGTCGAGAAGGTCAAGCAGTACACAGACGCCGGCCTGAACCACCTGGTGTTCCACGCGCCCGGACACGACCAGAAGCGCTTCCTCGAGCTGTTCGAGAAGGATCTGGCACCGCGCCTGCGCAAGCTCGGCTAGTTACGTCGAAGTGCGGGGATCGGCCGAGAGTGCGAACAATCGCATGTCTCGGTCGGTCCTTGTTTCGTACTCGCCGTACACCTCCACCATCGCGTCGAACTGTCGGTAGATACGCGCCTTCTCATCGCCGGTGATTCGGGTGGCGGTGACCGGTATCTTCCTGCCGCCGATAGTGACGACGGCCTTCGGGTCGGCCAGAAGATTCGACGTCCATGCCGGATGGTGTTGTTGGCCGAAATTGGATCCCACGACGAAAATCCGATCACCCTCCCGGTAGTACAACAGCGGACTCGTCCTCGGCCTACCGGATTTGCGTCCGGTGGTTGTCAACAACACCACCGGAGCAGCGATCGGTCCGAGGACGGTGAATCGGCCGTTCGACTTGGTCAACAACCAGCGGTCGACGCCTGCGAGGTTCCTGATCACCCACGAACCGGGCTTGGTCGACGCGAACTTGACGGCGGGCTTGCGGATGAACGATGTCTCGCTGCCCCAGCGAACATCCGGAAACGGTGATTCGACCATGGCTCATGGGACAACCCGACTGTGCTCGGTGTCAACACCCCAACCATTAAGCTGGCGGGCATGGCTGAGTCCACCGGTGCCGAGACGGCTGACATGTATCCCTCGAGTATTTATGTCGCGTCACCGGAAGGCGACTCCGGCAAGTCCACGATTGCATTGGGAGTGCTGCAGATGCTCGCCGCGACGACGGCCCGGGTCGGTGTGTTTCGGCCTATCGCTCGCTCGACGGAGGAGCCGGATTACATTCTCGAATTGCTCGTCGAGCACACGACCGCCGATCTGAGTTACGAGCAGTCTCTCGGGGTCACTTACGAGCAGGTGCATTCCGATCAGGATGCGGCACTGAGCGAGATCGTCAGTCGGTATCACGAGGTGGCTGCGCAGTGCGACGCCGTGGTGATCGTGGGTAGCGATTACACCGATGTCGGCAGCCCGAGTGAACTCGGATTCAATGCGCGCATCGCGGTCAATCTCGGTGCCCCCGTGCTCCTCGCGCTGCGTGGCTCCGATCGAACCCCCGACGAGATCGCTCAGTTGGCGGCGCTGTGCCAGGCCGAACTGCGGCAGCATCACGCCCATCTCGCCGCGATCGTGGCGAACCGGTGCGATCCGGATCAGTTGGACGCCGTCACCGACGCATTGGCGTCGGTCGACGTTCCTGCGTGGAGCCTTCCCGAGATCCCGTTGCTCGTCGCGCCGACCATGGCGGAGTTGCTCGACGCGGTGGACGGAACGCTCTACAGCGGCGACTCGTCGTTGCTGCAGCGAGAAGCGATGCGGGTGATGGTCGGCGGTATGACGGCCGAGCACATTCTGGAGCGGCTCACCGAAGGTGTCGTCGTCATCGCGCCGGCAGACCGGTCCGACGTACTTCTCGCACTCGTCAATGCTCATGAGGCGGAGGGTTTTCCGTCCCTCGCCGGCATCATCATGAACGGCGGCATCGAACCGCACCCGGCAATCGCACGACTGGTCGCCGGTCTCGGTCCGAGACTGCCGATTCTGACCACCGAGCTCGGAACCTTCGACACCGCATCGGCTGCGGCGCAGACCCGTGGCCGTGTTGCCGTCGGTTCTCAGCGCAAGGTCGACACCGCGCTGGGCCTGATGGAGCAGCGGGTGGACGCCAAAACCCTTCTGGGACGGCTCGATATCGCCATCCCGACCATCACGACGCCGCAGATGTTCGAATACCAGCTGATCCATCGAGCGCGTGCCGATCGCAAGCACATCGTGCTCCCCGAGGGCGGCGACGACCGGATTCTGCGGGCCGCCGGAAGGCTGTTGCAACGCCAGGTCGCGGACCTCACGATCCTCGGCGAAGAAGGCCCGATTCGACGTCGTGCATCGGAACTGGGAGTGGATCTGGATTCGGCGACCATCCTCGACCCCAAGAACTGTGACTACGCCGAGGAATTCGCGCAGGAGTACACGGAACTGCGCAAGCACAAGGGGATGACGATCGAGCGTGCCCGCGAGATCATGGCCGACATCTCCTACTTCGGAACCATGATGGTGCACAAGGGCATTGCCGATGGCATGGTGTCGGGAGCGGCGCACACGACCGCGCACACCATCAAGCCGTCGTTCGAGATCATCAAGACCACCGAGGGCGTGTCGACGGTCTCGTCGATCTTCCTGATGTGCCTGTCCGATCGCGTACTGGCCTACGGCGACTGCGCCGTCGTGCCGGACCCGACGGCCGAGCAATTGGCCGACATCGCCATCTCCTCGGCGCAGACCTCGGCCCAGTTCGGTATCGAACCGCGAGTGGCGATGTTGTCGTACTCCACCGGCGAATCCGGCTCGGGAGCCGACGTCGACAAGGTGCGGCAAGCGACGGCCATCGTGCGCGAACGTAACCCGGAACTGTTGGTGGAGGGCCCCATTCAATACGACGCGGCCATCGAGCCGTCGGTCGCGAAATCGAAGCTGCCGGATTCCGACGTGGCAGGCCGCGCGACGGTGTTCATCTTCCCCGACCTCAACACCGGCAACAACACCTACAAGGCCGTTCAGCGCAGCGCCGGTGCCGTCGCTGTCGGGCCGGTACTGCAGGGCCTGCGCAAGCCCGTGAACGACCTCTCGCGTGGGGCACTGGTCGAGGACATCGTCAACACCGTCGCCATCACCGCCATTCAGGCGCAGGGTATCTCCCAGCAGGAGGCACAGGCGTGAGCATCCTCGTCGTCAACTCGGGTTCCTCCTCGGTCAAATTTCAACTGGTCGATCCCGATTCGGGCGAATCGCTGGCCAGTGGGCTCGTCGAGCGCATCGGTGAATCCGACGGCCGCGTCGAACTCGACCATCGCGGCGAGAGCGTCGAGCGTACCCAGCACATCGAGGATCACGGTGCCGGTCTGGCGCTGGCGTTCGAGATGCTCGCGGACGCGGGAATCGAACTGGGCTCAGACGTCACCGCCGTCGGGCACCGAGTCGTCCACGGAGGAACGGTGTTCTACCGTCCGACGATCATCGACGACGCCGTTGTGCAGCAGATCTCGGACCTGAGCAGTCTTGCACCGCTTCATAATCCGCCGAACGTACTCGGCATCGAGGTTGCCAGGAAGCAGCTGCCGGACGTCCCGCACGTGGCGGTGTTCGACACGGCCTTCTTCCACTCGCTGCCCGACGCAGCCGCGACCTATGCCATCGACGCGACCGTCGCCGCCGAGCACGACATCAGGCGCTACGGCTTTCACGGCACCTCGCACCACTACGTCTCGGACCAGGTGTCGCAGTTCTTGGGACGCGATCTCGCAGACCTGAACCAGATCGTCCTGCACCTGGGCAACGGAGCCTCGGCATCGGCGGTCTCCGGGGGCAAGGCAGTCGACACCTCGATGGGCCTGACCCCGCTCGAAGGACTCGTCATGGGTACTCGCAGCGGCGACATCGACCCCGGCGTCATCATGCATCTGCGCCGCAGCGCAGGTATGAGCGTCGACGACATCGATGCCTTGCTGAACCGGCGGTCCGGACTGATCGGACTGTCCGGGGTCAACGACTTCCGGCAACTACAACAACGGATCGACGACGACGATGCCTCCGCGCGGCTGGCGTACGACGTCTACATTCACCGACTGCGCAAGTACATCGGCGCGTACATGCTCGGACTCGGCCGGCTCGACGTCATCACGTTCACCGCGGGTGTCGGCGAGAACGCGTCCGCCGTGCGTGCCGACGCCCTGGCGAACCTCGAGGGATTCGGCATCGAGATCGACCCGGAGCGTAATGCAGTGCGCAGCAAGCAGGCTCGGGTCATCTCGACCGACTCGTCGACCGTGACCGTGTTGGTGGTGCCGACCAACGAGGAGCTGGCGATCGCTCGGGCGACGGACGATCTGGTTCGTGACGGCGACTAGAACAGTGAACGGGGCCGGATAGCGTTCGCCAGGTCCACCAGTGAGAAGCGATGCGCGCGATCGGTGGCGTTGCGGGCCAACGCCCGCAGCCCCTTCTCGGTGCCACGCCGCAATCCGTCCTCGGTGAACGGGACGCTGAGAATCGGCTCCCGTTCGGCCGTGGCGGCGTGGCCGGAGACGATCCAGTCCAAGGCCATCGCGAGCACCAGCGTCCGCATCTGCAGTGCTCGGCTCTCCGCCTTGGGGAGCAGCGCCACTCGCCGTGCGGCAGAGCGGAAATCGGCCTCGGACAGCTCGGCGCGCGAGCGATCCATCAGCAAGGTCAGCACACTGGTCATCCGTGCCATCGAGTAGTGCCGCGAGCTGATCGGCACCTGGTCCAGTGCCGCGATGGCACCGGTCTGATCACCGCGGCGCTGCAGCTGCCGGGCCAGACCGAACGCCGAGCTGACGATGCCCCTGTTGGTGCGCCACACAGCGCGGTACAGGCCCTCGGCTCTGGCCCGCCATTTCTCGGCGTCCTCGTCGTTGCCGAGCGCGACATGCCCCAACAATTCCGACGTGGCACCGAGCGCGAGTTTGGGCGCGAGCTCGCCGGGCATCGCTCCGAGCACGTTGTCGAAACTCGTGAACGCAGAATCGTATTCGTGGTGCAGCAAGGCGATCAATCCGGCGTACCACTGCACCCGCCACGGATCGGCGGCATGATCCTCGGATTGCACCTTCGACAGGATGTCGGTGGCCTCCACGACGTGCCCCAGATCGAGGTGCGCCTTGACCTCGGCGAGGGTGATCTCCAGGCTCGCTCCCGCGGGCGCGGAACCGGTGGCACCTGACGTACCGGCCGACACCCGCTCGATGCCGTTCCGCTTGGCATGCTGGAGCGAGTCCAGAGTCTGCTGAGCTTCGACGTGCACGGCGGCAGCCAGCAGGGGAGCGCTCGGATCGTTGGGATCTACCAGGGGAACCGGCAGTGCGGCAACCACTTCGGCTGCCGTCATGCGCTCGTGGCGTACTTTGCCGTCGACGTAGGTATCGGTACGACCCACCGACTGCTCCGTACCGAACGTCGTACGCGGCGGGCTGAACACCGCGGACAGGCCGGGCCGCTCGACGCCCGTCCGGATCGCCAGGATCTCGCGCAGTACGCCGGTCGCCTGCCCCGCGAACTCGTCCGCGGACCGGAACCGCCGCGTCGGGTCTGCGTTGGTGGCTCGAAGCAGCAGGCGATGCAGCGACGGGAACTGCTGCAGCACTTCCGATTCTGCGACGGAGGGCAGGCCGTCGAGGTACTTGCCGTTCTTCGACGGCATGTCCAGCGTCAGCACCGCGAGGGTGCGGCCGACGGTGTAGATGTCCGACGCCACCGTCGGCCCGGTCTTCACGATCTCCGGTGCCTGGTACCCCACCGTGCCGTACAGGTAGCCGTAATCCTCGATGCCCGCGACCGCGCCGAGGTCGATCAACTTGATCTGGTCCTCGGAGACCATGATGTTCTCGGGCTTGAGATCGTTGTAGACCAGCCCGATCGAATGCAGATAACCCAGTGCCGGAAGCACTTCGAGTACGTAGGCCAGCGCCTGCTCGACCGGCATGCGGGCGTCGTCACCGCACGCGGTCAGGATGTCGCGCAGCGAACGACCACCCACGTACTCCATGACGATGAAGCCGACGGAAGTGCCGTCGCCGCGGGGTTGTTCGACGAAGTTGTAAATCTTGACGACGCCGGGATGCGCTACCTCGGCGAGGAATTGACGCTCCGCGACCGCGACCGCATGTGCTTCCTCGTCGCCGAAATGCAGTAGGCCTTTGAGTACTACCCAGCGGTCGCTGACGTTACGGTCGATGGCGAGGTAGATCCACCCCAGACCGCCGTGCGCGATGCACCCCTGCACGTCGTACTGGCCCACCACTCGATCACCCGGCTCGAGCAGCGGGGTGAAATCGAAGGTGGTGCCGCAGTGCGGGCACACGCCCACCGAGATGTCGGGCTCTCCCGGTTCGCTGCGCCCGACCTTGGCGTTGCACTTCCAACAGAACCGTTTGTGCTGCGGCACCGTAGGATCCGACATCACCGCGGTCGCCGGATCGATCGGCTCCACCCGCGGAACCTCCACCAGGCCGCCGCCGAGACGGCGCCGAATACCGGTGCTGCGGGAGCGACCGGACCGAGATCGACCGGTTCTGGCCCGAGTGGACGCGCTTTGCGACATGCCGGATTTGGCCGCTGAGGATTTGGCAACCGCAGCTTTCGAGTTGTCTTCACCTACCGGCGAATTCGGCCCCGGAGTCGGTGCGGTCCGGTCGTCGATCGGCGATCGCGAGACCGCCTGCGTGCGTTCGACGCCGTCGGTCGACGTTGCTTCCGGTCGCGCTACCGCCTGCGTGCGTTCGACGCCGTCCGTCGATGTGAGCTGATCCCGTGACACCGCCTGCGTGCGTTGCGCGGGAGCGGTGGGTTGCTGTTCGTCCTCGTCCATGACGTGCGCCTCTAATCGCTGTACGACGCGGTGGGTGGACCGGGGGAGGGGCCGAGCACCGTCAGCCACTTGTTGTAGATGCGGTTCCAGGTGCCGTCGGACCTGATGCGTGCCAACGTTCCGTTGACGAAGCGCACGAGATCCTCGTTCTTCTTGTTGATGCCCACGCCGTACGGTTCCGGGCTCAGACTGTCGCCGACGATCTCGAGGTACGGGTCCTGTGCGGCAAGTCCGGCCAGGATGGCGTCGTCGGTGCTGATGGCGTCGACCTGTCGTTGTTGCAGTACCACCAGGCAATCCGACCACATCGGCACCGTCACCACGGTCGCGGCCGGCTGCACCCGCTGCAGGCGACGCAGCGACGTGGTGCCCTCCACCGCGCACACCCGCTTGCCCGCCAGATCCCCGACCCCACGGATACCCGAGCCCTGCACCACCAGAACTCGGTGCTGCGCTTGGAAGTACACGGTGGAGAACTGGACGTCCTTACGCCGGGCGCACGTGATCGTCATGGTTTTCACCACGATGTCCACCGTCGAGTCCTGCAGAGCTTCGAGGCGCTGTGCGGACGTCAGAATTCGGAAGTCCAACCGGTTCGGGTCTCCGAACAGGTCGCGTGAGATCTCCCGAGCGATGTCGACGTCGAACCCGACCAGCTGCCCGGTCATGGGGTCGCGAAAGCTGAAAAGGTTACTGCCCGTGTCGAGGCCGACGACGAGGCGACCCTTGGCTCGGAGTGCATCGATGGTCGGCTGCGGAGGCAGTGGCGCGTCGGTGCCGGTCGGTAGCGGCCGCAGACTGGCCGTGGGGCGGGCGCACTCGTCGTCCGCCGGTGTTTCGGTGGGCCGAGCCGCGACGGTTGCTCCGTCGGGCAGAGGCGGTTCGGTGAACATCGTATCGCTCTGTGCCGCAATTCTTTCCGGCGGCGAGCATCCGACGAGCAGGGCGGTCGCGACGAGGCCGGCGGCGAGTAGGCGTCTCACAGGTATTCACGCAGCCTCGGGAACAGGCCGACTCCGAACGCCACCGAGGCCACCACCGTGAGCACGTACGCGCCGTTGGACAAGCCCGACAGGACCCAGACCGATCGATCGATATTGGAGCGTAGTTCGCTTCGGGCACTGTCGATCCCGTCGACCAGCACACTGTCGAGAGCGTTGAACGCAGCCGCCGAATCCGAATCACCCGATCCGGTCGCTATCGACACCGCACCGTTGAAGTCGCCCACCTCGAGCGCCGAATCGATGCGCGCATGCGAGGCCGACCAGTTGTTCAGGGCCTCGGTCACCTCGGGGTCGCCCTCGAACATGTCCGCGAGCCGAGAGACGTTGCCGGCGAACGACTGTCCGTAATCCTGGCTGCCACCGCGGCGGGCCAGGTCGAGTGTCTCGTCCGCCCTGGCCTGCTGGGCCAGAATGAACCCCGTCGTGTAGGACTTCAGCGGTGCCACCCCGCGGTCGATCGCGCGGTCGGTGGCGATCGACGAGATCAACCCCACCACCAACATCCACCCGAGCAAGCCCGCCAGAGCGGCCGTGGCACCGAGAAAACCGACATTGAGTGTGCGACGCGTCGTCCGGGACAGATACCACTGGGCGAGACCGGTCATCAGCAACAGAAACACCACCGACCCGATCGCGAAGTACGGGGGACTGGTGAACCTCTCCTGATCGGCCGAGACGCGGGAGGCCTGCTCGGTGTACAACTTCTCGGCCAGCGGCAACAGGCTGGACTGCATCATCGTCGACGCCTCGCCGAGATATGCCGCACCCACCGGGTTCCCGCTGCGATTGTTCGCTCGCGCCGTCTCGACCAGCCCGCTGTACACCGGCAACCCGGTAGCGATCTGAGTCAGCACTGCGCTGGTGGCCTCGTCCTTGTCGGTGACCCCGGCGGACGCGGCGATCAATTCCGACGACGCCTCACCCAATGCCTGCGAGTACCGGTCACGTACTTCGGGTTGCTCGAGCCCACCGGCAATGAATGCCGACGCGGCCGCCGCGTCGGCCACCGACAGGGCACCGTAGAGATTCTGAGCCGAGTTGGCGAACGGCTCGGTGCGCACCAGCAGTGTCCCGAGAGTGTCGACTCGATCGGTCACCGCCGTGGACGCGAGATTTCCGACCGTCAGCGCCAAGACGACCAGCGCGGTACCCATCGCGACCAACCGCGCAGGCGTCGAACGCATCGTGTATCGAACCGGTGGCTTGCCTGCAGCGGCACCGACGTGGGGTGCCGTTGTCGGGGGGACGGCAGCAGAGGGAGTAATGCCGGCCGCGATCACGCATCGAGCATATAAGCAGGCGGACCGCACTGCAGCCACTACAGCACAGTCACTACGGCGAGGCGGTTCACCTAGGGTGGGGAGCATGCGCGGTGACGGGGACGGTTGGGTGATCGGTGAGAACGGTTCTCGGCACTGGGGCAAGCACGGTGCCGCCGGTCTGCTGCTCCGTGCGCCCTCCGATGCGGGCGAACCGATGGTGTTGCTGCAGCACCGCGCGTTGTGGAGTCACCAGGGCGGAACGTGGGCCCTGCCGGGCGGGGCTCGCGATTCGCACGAGAGCACCGAGCACGCGGCGGTCCGCGAGGCGCACGAGGAAGCCGGTATCTCGGCCGAACAGTTGAGCGTGCGCAGCGAGCGTGTCACCGCCGCAGTCCCGAGCGGTTGGTCGTACACCACGGTCATCGCCGACACCGATCACCCGCTGGCCACCGTCCCGAACGGCGAGAGCACGGAACTGCGGTGGGTGCCGGAGTCCATCGTCGGCGAGCTGCCACTGCACCCGGGTTTCGCGTCGAGCTGGCCGTCGCTGCGTACCGAGCCGCTGCGCGTGCTGCTCGACACCGCCAACGTCCTCGGCTCCCGGCCCGACGGCTGGTGGAAGGACCGCGCCGGCTCGACCGGCGCACTGTTGACGTCGCTGGCCGCGACACTGCCGCGCACGGTGGAACTACCCAGCGGCCAGTACGGCTGGCTCACCCGCATCGAGGCCGTGCTCGAGGGGCAAGCGCGCGACGCCGTTGTCGACGATCCGCGCATCCCGGTGATCCTCGCGGACGGCAGTGGCGACGACACCCTCACAGATCAGGCCCACCGATCGACAGACCTGACCGCGCTGGTCACCGCCGACCGCGGACTCCAGAATCGACTGCCCGGCGCGGTGCACGTGCTCTCGCCGTCTGCCGTGCTCGCCTGGCTGTGACGTCAGTTCTGTAGCGCCTGTACCAGCGCGCGCGCAGCGGCCTGCGGATCACGTGCCTCGGTGATCGCCCGAACGACCACGATGCGCTCGGCTCCCGCCGCTCGAACCTGATCCACATTGGTCGCGTCGACGCCGCCGATGGCGAACCACGGGCGCTCCGGCAACGCATCCGCGGTGGCCCGCAGAGTTTCCAGGCCGGCGGCCGAGCGGTTGGGCTTGGTGGGCGTCGGCCACACCGGACCGACGGCGAAGTAGTCGACGCCGTCCTCGATGGCGGCGAGCGAGGACTGCGCGCGGTTCTGAGTCGAGCGTCCGATCACCACGTCCGGGCCCAGAATCTGGCGCGCGTAGTGCACCGGCAGGTCGCCCTGGCCCAGATGCAGGACGTCGGCACCGGACGCCAGCGCCAGATCCGCGCGGTCGTTGACGGCCAGCAAGGCACCGTGACGTTTGGTGGCCGCGAGCAGAATCGCCAGCGCAGCGAGCTCGTCCTTGGCCTCGAGCGGCCCGAACTGGCGCTCACCGGCGGAGTTCTTGTCGCGCAGCTGGATGATGTCGACGCCACCGGACAACGCGGCCTCGGCGAACTGCGCGAGATCGCCCTTGTCGCGTCGGGCATCGGTACACAGGTAGAGGCGAGCGGACGCAAGACGCTCGCGAGGAGTCTGGTTGCGGACGGTCTGAGTTGGGTGCACGAAACGAACTGTATTCTCATGGCAGCCGCGACCGACGACGGAGTGGCCGACATATCGCGGGAGTCCCGGGGATCGTGGGGCTGAGAGTGGGTTCGCCGCCCTTACCGTCAATACCTGAACCCGATCATGCGGGCGCAGGGAGTGAGGACGTGAATCGCGTGCATATCGTCGTTATCGGCGGAGGCGTCATCGGGCTGTCGACGGCACTACGACTGGCGGAGGACGGCCATCGGGTGGTGGTGCACGATCCTGCGCTGGGTCGAGGCGCGTCGTGGGTCGCCGGGGGCATGCTGGCCCCGCTGTCCGAGGGGTGGCCCGGTGAACACGAACTCCTACGGCTCGGTGCCGCGTCGCTCGAGCGGTGGCCGGACTTCGCCGGACGCCTCCCCGGCCCGTCGGTGTTCTCGGCCACCGGATCCATGACCGTCGCCCTCGACTCCGCCGACGCCACCGACCTGCGCACGATCGCCGAATGGGTGGGCGAGCAGGGACACGAGCTCGAGATTCTCGGCCGCGCGCAGGTGCGTGAACTCGAACCTGCATTGGCGCAGAACATTCGGCTCGGGTTGTTGGCACCGACCGAGCTGTCCGTCGACAATCGGGCCCTGGTTACCGCGCTCGAGCAGGGATGTCTCGACGCCGGAGTGGAGTTCGTGGCAACCTCGGTCGACGCAATTCCCGACGCCGATCAGGTGGTCCTGGCCGCCGGTTCTCGCTGCGCCGCACTGTGGCCGACACTGCCGGTCAGACCGGTGAAAGGCGAGATCCTGCGGCTGCGTCGTAGGCCAAGTGCCGCACCGCCACCGCACCGCACGATCCGCGGAACCGTGCACGGCCGACCCGTCTACCTGGTGCCACGCGGCGACGGATTGGTCGTCGGCGCAACACAATACGAATCCGGTGAGGACACCCAGGTCACCGTGGCGGGGGTGCGAGACCTGATCGCCGACGCCGAACGACTCATGCCGAGTATCGGCGAGTACGAGCTGTACGAAACTGCTGCAGGATTACGGCCGATGAGCCCCGACGGACTGCCGTTGATCGGCAGACTCGCCGACAACGTGATCGTCGCTACCGGGCACGGCCGCAACGGCATTCTGCTCGCGCCGATCACCGCCGACGCCGTCGCCGCGCTGGTATCGGGCGACACGCTGCCCGAGGCGAAAGCCGCCACACCCGAACGCTTCTCACAGATCGAAAGGACACCATGACCCAGGTTGCCATCGGGATCACCGTCAACGGCGAGGATCACCTGCTCACCGAGGACATGACCATGCGTCGGCTGCTCGAATTCCTTGGCTTGCCCGAGAAAGGCATTGCCGTCGCCGTCGACGGTGCCGTGCTGCCCAAGAGTCGATGGGACACCACCGACGTCCAAAAGGGTTGGACCATCGACGTTCTCACGGCGGTGCAGGGTGGCTAGCGCACTCACCATCGCCGATCGCACCTTCACATCCCGGCTCATCACCGGCACCGGGGGAGCGGCCAACCTCGCCGTCCTCGAGGAAGCCCTCGTCGCGTCGGGAACCGAACTGACCACCGTCGCGATGCGCCGCGTCGACGCCGCGGGTGGGACGGGAGTGCTCGATCTGCTGCGGCGGTTGAACATCGCCCCGCTGCCGAACACTGCGGGGTGTCGAGGATCGGCCGAGGCCGTGCTCACCGCGCAGCTCGGCCGCGAAGCGCTCGAGACCGACTGGGTGAAACTCGAAGTGATCGCCGACGAGCGAACCCTGCTGCCCGACGCCATCGAATTGGTCAAGGCCGCAGAGCAACTCGTCGACGACGGTTTCCAGGTGCTGCCGTACACCACCGACGACCCGGTACTGGCCAAGCGTCTCGAAGACATCGGCTGCGTTGCCGTCATGCCGCTCGGCTCACCCATCGGCACCGGCCTCGGCATCGCCAACCCACACAACATCGAGATGATCGTCGAGGCCGCAGGGGTGCCCGTGATCCTCGACGCGGGCATCGGCACCGCCAGCGACGCCACCCTCGCGATGGAACTCGGCTGCGACGCAGTGCTGCTCGCCACCGCGGTGACCCGCGCGAAGGACCCGGCGCTGATGGCGTCGGCGATGCGTCATGCGGTGGCCGCGGGTTACCAGGCCCGACATGCAGGCCGCATCCCGAAACGATTCTGGGCGCAGGCCAGCTCGCCGATGTAGCGGCTGCGTCGGCGGCGCGGCCCTTTGTGTGGTGCTGCGTATTTCGCAAACGCGAGCGCGTTTGCGAAACGCGCGCAGAATAGTGGCGAAAATGAGGGCGAATCCCCGCGCATCTGGCAAACGCGCGCGCATTTGCGGCTGCGCTCAGGCGACCGCGTGCCCCAGCCAGGCCTCGGCTGTCTCAGGGTCTGTGTCATCCAAAAGGATGATGCAAGTCGCGACTGTGGGGCGATGTGGACACGCCGTCGATCGGGGACAGTTGTCCCATGATCGAAGTGACAGGACTGACCAAGCAGTACGGAGCGGTGACGGCGGTCGACAACCTCACCTTCACCATCAAACCCGGCATCGTGACCGGCTTTCTCGGACCGAACGGTGCGGGCAAGTCCACCACGATGCGGATGATTCTCGGGCTCGACCGCCCCACCTCGGGGACGGCGACCATCGAGGGCAAGAGCTACAGCCACCTGAAGCAGCCACTGCGTACCGTCGGCGCTCTGCTCGACGCCAAATGGGTGCACCCCAACCGGTCTGCGCGTGCGCACCTGGAATGGATGGCCGCGTCCAACGGCATCCCCAAGTCCCGCGTCGACGAGGTGCTGCGGCTGGTGGGCCTGTCCGAGGTCGCGAAGAAGAATGCGGGCGGATTCTCGCTCGGCATGTCGCAGCGGCTCGGTCTCGCCGGCGCTCTTCTCGGTGACCCCAAGGTGTTGCTGTTCGACGAGCCGGTCAACGGACTCGATCCCGAGGGCATCGTCTGGATCCGAAAGTTCATGCAGCGCTTGGCAGCCGAGGGCCGCACGGTCCTGGTGTCGAGCCACCTGCTCTCGGAGATGGCGCAGACGGCCGAACACCTCATCGTCATCGGACGCGGCAAGCTGATCTCGGATTCCTCGGTGCAGGAATTCATCGACCATGCCTCCGAGGCCTCGGTACGCGTGCGCAGCCCACAGCTCGACGGCCTGCGTCAGGTGCTGACCACCGCCGGCCTCACGGTGCGTGAGCCGGACAAGTCCGACGAACTGCAGCCCTCGCTCGTCGTGCTGAACTCCACCACCGACGCGATCGGCGACCTCGCCGGCCGGGCCGGAATCACATTGCACGAGTTGGCCTCTCAGCGCGGCTCGCTCGAGGAAGCATTCATGAAACTCACCGGAGACACAGTGCAATATCACGGCTCGGGAGCCGAAGACCAGAACACTCAGCAAGCAATGGGCGGTGCACTCTGATGGGCGTCTTGGCAGCAGAAAGAATCAAGTTCACCTCGACCAAGTCGCCGTGGTGGTGCAGCGCGATCGTGGTGGTCTTCGGCCTCGGGTTCGGAGCCATCCTGGGTTGGGCCGCAAAGACCGCCGTCGGCCCGGATGCGCCGGAAGGTCTGCCACCGACCACCGCATACGACGTCGTCGGCAGCGGCGTCGGCGGACTCGGCATCATGGTGCTGATGATCCTCGGTGCACTCACCGTCACCAGCGAATACCGCTTCGGCCTGATCCGAACCACGTTCCAGGCGATCACCAACCGGGCCTCGGTGCTCGGTGCGAAGGCACTGATCGTCGGCGTGTACGGGGCAGTGCTGTCGTTGGTTCTCGCCTTCGGCGCGTTGTTCCTGGCCAAATCCATCGCCGGTGAGGAAGCCGGCGCATTGCTGAGCTTCGACGTCGACGGCACCTGGCGCGTCGTCTACGGCACCGCAATTCTGGCGTTCGTGCAGATCGTTCTGGCCGTTGCCGTGGGTGCGCTGATTCGCCAGTCCGCCGGTGCCATCGCCGTGTTGTTGTTGTGGCCGTTGCTCATCGAGAACCTCG
Organism: Rhodococcus sp. PML026; assembly: GCF_000963615.1. Lineage (NCBI taxonomy): Bacteria > Bacillati > Actinomycetota > Actinomycetes > Mycobacteriales > Nocardiaceae > Rhodococcus > Rhodococcus sp. PML026. The sequence goes on from NZ_KQ031365.1 coordinate 54,113, forward strand.
TCGGGATCATCCCGAAGGTCGGCGAGAAGATTCAGCCGTTCCTGCCGTTCAAGAACGCCGACCATTTCCTCGGCGGATCCGCGGGAACGGACTTCCACTGGGGACCCGTCGGCAGCCTGATCTACTTCGTCGTCTTCACCGCGGTGATCTTCGGAGTGGCAGTGTTCGTCGTCAATCGCCGGGACGCCTGACACCTGCCTGGGTAGGGTGTCCGCTATGCGGATTTCCTTGCTTGCAGGTAGCGCCGTCACTGTCCTGATTCTGGCCGGTTGCTCGTCCTCCTCCGGTACGGGGGACGAGGAACCGGCCAGAGTTTTCGCGACACCCGACGGGGCCGGACTGTCGGAAGCGGTCACCGAGGATGCCCTCGTCGGGCACCTGCAGGAATTAGAGGACATCGCCGCCGCGCACGACGGTAACCGCGCGGCCGGGACTGCCGGATACGACGCGAGTGTCGATTACGTTGTCTCCCAACTGGAATCGGCCGGATTCGACGTCACCACTCCCGAATTCGATTTCGACACCTTCGAGGCGCAGACGCAAACCCTCTCGCTCGCGGGCACCGAGATTCCGGTGTTCGCGCTCAGCTACTCGCCCACCACGTCCGCCGAGGGGATCACCGCACGCGTCGTCGGCGCTCCCGCCGGGGCAGACGGGTGCGAGGCAGCCGATTACGCCGGTCTCGACCTGACGGGGGCGGTGGCAGTCGTGCCCCGCGGGGTGTGCCCGTTCGGTGCGAAGCAGACCGTCGCCGCCGAATTGGGTGCGGCGGCAGCGATCATCGTCAACAACGAACCCGGACCACTGGATTCGGGAACGCTCGGCGATTCCGAGACCGCGAAGATTCCGACCGGCGGTGTCAGCCAGGAGGACGGGGCAGCGGTCCTCGCGGCCCCCGAGGTCACGTTGACTCTCGTCACGACGACCGAGTCGACCACGAGCCGCAACATCATCGCGCAGACCACCACTGGCTCGACCGAGAACGTGGTGGTCGCGGGTGCCCACCTCGACAGCGTCCCCGAGGGTCCGGGCATCAACGACAACGGCACCGGCACCTCCGCCGTGCTCGAGACTGCTCTGCAGATGGGTAGTGCGCCCGAGGTGACCAACGCGGTCCGGTTCGCATTCTGGGGTGCCGAGGAAAACGGGCTCGTCGGTTCGACCAAGTACGTCGAGGGCCTGTCCGACGAGGACAAGCGAAACATCGCGCTGTACTTGAACTTCGACATGATCGGCTCGCACAACCCCGGCTACCTCGCCTACGACGGCGACGATTCCGACCAGGTCGGTGAGCCCGCGGGACCGGCCGGATCCGACGCCATCGAGCGCACGTTCGTCGAGCATTTGGCGGCCGACGGTATCGCCGTCGACGGTACGGATTTCGACGGTCGATCCGACTACGGGCCGTTCATCGAGGTCGGCATCCCCGCAGGCGGCGTCTTCAGCGGCGCGGACGAGAACAAGACCGCCGAGCAGGCCGCGAAGTGGGGTGGCACGGCCGATCAGACGTTCGACGAGAATTACCACACCGATCAGGACACCCTGGCGAACGTCGACCGCCCGGCGCTGGCGAAGAACGGTGCCGCCGTGGCGTACGGCATCGGTGTCTACGCGCAGTCGGTGGAAGGCCCCAACGGAGTACCGGTCGGGGCTGCGCGCGAGGCCGCACGCGCCGAAGGGTAAGGGAAGTATGTGTAACCGTGAGTTACGCTCGATCCTGTGAACGCAGTCGTCTCCTCGGTGGTGGAGTGGGTCCGCACCACCAACCGAGCGCCCACCGTCGTCGGGGCGGTTCGGCGTGTGCGTCGCGCATTACCCGGTGACCCCACGTTCGGTGATCCGCTGTCGATCGACGGTCCGGGACGCGCACTGGCCGTCGCGCGCGTGGCGGATCGGTTCCTGGCAGCGAACGGACTCGACGACGAACCGGGTGCCTCCCGCGAACTCGGCCTCGGTGCCCTGCAGGTGTGGCAGGCCATCCTCGAGCGAGCCGGCCGGGGCCGCGGCGACGAGCACGTCACGATCGTCTTCACCGATCTCGTCGGATTCTCGTCGTGGTCACTGCGCGCCGGCGATACCGCCACATTGACGTTGCTCCGTAAAGTCTCCAAAGCCGTCGAACCCGAGGTCGTGTTCCGCGGCGGGCACGTCGTGAAAAGGCTGGGCGACGGCATCATGGCCGTGTTCGCCGATGCGGGCAAAGCCGTCGACGCCGTGTTCGCGGCGCGCGAGGCCCTCACCAGCGTGAACGTCGACGGCTACACCCCGACGATGCGCGTCGGAATCCACACCGGAAGCCCGCGTCAGGTCGGTTCCGACTGGCTCGGTGTCGACGTCACCGTCGCAGCGCGGGTCATGCAGACCGGCGGAAACGGCAACATCATGATCTCGGCCGCCGCACTCGACGCCGTGTCACCAGAGATGCTCGACGCGTTGCACGTGGTCGCCAAGCCCTATCGGCGCAGTTTCTTCGCGCCGAAGATCAAGGGCGCTCCCGACGACCTACGCATTCTCCGACTCGTGCAGTCGCCACAGCGGTGACACCGGGCCGTGGCCCGCACCGAGGTCGTAGGACGCGGCCAGGCAACGGGTGACCCATTCCTTGCCGAACGCCACCGCGTCGGGCATCGAGTATCCGTGGGCCAGCGCCGACGCGATCGATGCCGCGAGGGTGTCGCCGCCGCCGTGATCGTTGCCGGTGTCGATGCGTTCGCTGGTGAATTCGAGGAAGGTGTCGCCGTCGAACAGTAGATCGGTGCTGTGGGTCGAGGTGCGGAGGTGACCGCCCTTGACCAGGGCCCATTGCGCGCCCAATCCGTGCAGCGCCTCGGCGGCGCGACGCGCGCCGGCGTCGTCGACGACATCGATGCCGGTGATCAACCGAACCTCGTCGAGGTTGGGAGTCACCAGCGAGGCGATGGGAAACAGCGTGTGCCGGATGGCGTCGAGCGCCTCGGCGTGCAGTAGGGGGTCACCGTGCATGGACGCGCACACCGGGTCGACGACGAGCGGCACCGGGTGGTCGCGGCCGATACCCACCTCGGTGCACACGGCCGTGACCGCCTCGATGATCGCGGTGGACGCCAGCATCCCGGTCTTCGCTGCGCCGACGCCGATGTCCGATACCACCGAGCGAACCTGAGCCGCGACGATCTCCGGCGGGATCTCGTGGAAGCCCGTCACGCCGACGGTGTTCTGGACCGTCACCGCCGCGACGGCAACACATGCGTGCACGCCCAACATGGCCATCGTGCGACTGTCCGCCTGGATTCCGGCACCGCCGCCGGAGTCGGTTCCGGCGATCGTCAGCGCGCGGACGGGAGTCTCGCCGTTGGGCGTGAGCGGTAGGAACTTCACGAGAGACGACAGTACCGGCGGGCCGCGATCGGCAGGGTCTCGGCAGGCGAGACGCCGGAGGTGAATGTTGGTGAAAACATGGTGACACTTTGAATGTTGTTGTATCACAACGCCGCACGGGGACACTTATGAGCTGTACCAGCATCCGGTTCGGGATCGATGGACAAACCTACGCATCCGAAGGTTTGTTGGTAGAAAAGGTGACAGACCCACCTCGCGCATGTTTAATAGTGGTGCACGTCACATACCGTCTCGGTTCCGAAGTTCCTCCACCACTCCACACCCAGCAAAGGAGGCGTCCATGCTTGCGAGTTCTCCCAGTGCTGATGTCTCGATCAACAAAGACCAGAATCGCTTCGAGCTTCGACTGAACGGCGACCTCGTCGGCATCGTCGGATTCTTCGAAGTCGAAGGAAACGGAGCCCGTGCGACACGCACGCATGTCGTCTCCTTCATGCACACCGTCGTCACCGAGGACTTCGGTCATCAAGGCTTGGCCGGCATTCTGGTTCGCCGCGCCCTCGACAGCGCGCGGTCCTACGGCTGGAAGGTCAAGCCGGTCTGCACCTACGTCCAGCGCTTCGCGGCGGCCAACCCCGAGTACAACGACATGCTCGTCGCTCTCTGAGTACTTGCACTGCCCGGCCGGTCACGCCACGGCTGGTTACGTAAAGGACTCGACTCGGCGTCGATCGGTGCACTTTCCCCGCGACACTCGAGCAACTCTGGTCTCATAAGTGACATGAGTCACATCATTCACCGCCGCTCCGACGCGGCGATTCCGGTCGAGCGCCCCTCGGTCCGCATCGAGGACAACGCCGATCACAACAGATTCGATCTGTTCGTCGACGACGATCTCGTCGGCATCCTCGGCTATCGGTTCGGCGATGGCGACGACGCAGCCGGCGACGAATCGGTCGTCGCGCTGATGCACACGGTCGTCAAAGAGGAATACGGCGACCGCGGCTGGGCAGGAGTGCTCGTGCGCGCATCGCTGAACACCGCGCGCGACCGCGACTGGCGCATCGTGCCGATCTGCACCTACGTCCGTCGCTACCTGGCGCAGCACCCGGAGTTCTTGGACCTGGTCGTCGAATAGCAGAGACGGCCGCGGCTCAGCCGATCTCCACGATCACCGGAGCATGATCGCTGGCACCCTTGCCCTTACGCTCCTCGCGATCGATCGATGCGCCGGTCACGCGAGCCGTCAGGGCAGGTGAGGTCAACGCCATGTCGATACGCAGACCTTGTTTCTTCGGAAATCTGAGCTGGGTGTAGTCCCAGTACGTGAACGTCCTGGGCTCGGGAGTGAACTGCCGCGTCACTTCGGTGAAACCGGCCTCGGAGAATGCCGCGAAGGCATCACGCTCCGGCTGCGAGGTGTGAGTCTTGCCCTCGAACAGGGCGGGATCCCACACGTCGTCGTCGGTGGGAGCGATGTTCCAGTCGCCGACGAGCGCGATCTGCGCCTGTGGGTCCGCCGCCACCCACGCCTGCGCGTCGGCCTTCAGTGCCGCGAGCCACTCGAGCTTGTAGGTGTAGTGCGGATCGGCGAGCTCGCGGCCGTTCGGCACGTACAGGCTCCAGATGCGCACCCCGTTGCAGGTCGCTCCGATGGCTCGGGCCTCGTCTGCGGCCTCGACCTCGGGATCCTTGCTGAACCCGGGCTGGTCCTCGAAGCCGGCCTGCACGTCGTCCAAGCCGACGCGCGACGCGATCGCCACGCCGTTCCACTGACTGAGCCCGACGTGGGCAACCTCGTAGCCGATCTCGGTGAACCGCTCGTACGGAAACTGTGCGTCCTTGCACTTGGTTTCCTGCATCGCCAGCACGTCGACGTCGGATCGCTGCAACCAATCGACGATTCGATCCTGCCGAGAGCGGACGGAGTTCACATTCCAGGTAGCAAAGCGCACGGGAAGGAACCCTATAGAACGCGTCCGACAGGCTCGCGGCCGATCGTGTCGTCCGGGCGCGCGTAGCGATAGCGGTGATGCTCGCCGAATCCCAGATCGCGGTAGAGCGCCTGGGCATCGGTGTTGTCGACGGCCACCTGAAGGTATGCGTGCGTGGCGCCGTTCTCGCATCCCCACCGCACCAGCTCGCCGCACATCAGCGTGCCGAGACCGTTGCGGCGATGCTCGGGGGACACCCAGAGCGCGGTCAAGCCCACCCACGACCGACCGTCCGGGGCCGCGGTGACGGCCGCTCGGCCCACTGCGATCGATCCGACTCCTGCGTTCCCGATCGCGCCGAAACCGAGGGTTCCGTTGCGCACCGCCGAGACCACTTCGGCAGCACCCGTCGTCGCCTCTCGGCCTTGGTAGCGCAGAGAACTCAACCAGTCGGCGGTCGGTTCGGGAGTGACGGTGACAGGCGAGTCGCCCTCGCGTAGAACCAGATTCGAGATATCCGCCGCCATGACGACGGTCTCGTTGAACGTCGACCAACCGGCCGGTGCGGTCGCGAGACGGTCGGGGAGGGCGAGGATCGGCGTCAGTCCTCGTGCGTCGTATCGGGCGGAGATCGCGGCCACCGTCTCGGAATCTGCTGCTGCGCCGGGCTCGAGAGGCACCGCCGAATTGGCGCGCCCGGTGAAGCCGTGCCCGAAACGCAACTGCCAGCCGGTGATCCACTCCTGTTCGACACCCGGCCACCCGTCGGCCGCGGCCGCCTCGAGAGCCCGAATCTCCGAGGTGCGAACAGGTTTGGGGCCCAACGGCTTCAAGGCCACTATGCGATCGGCGGCCACCTGCACCAGAGCGCCGTCCTTGGCGCGGACCGACACCGCGACCGCGTCGGCCGACACCAATTCCCCGATGACGTCCGTCATCGGATGGGTGTGGCCGGGTGGCAGTCGGTACCGCAGCATCACCCGCGTCCCCGGCGGAACGGTCACGGCAGCGATCAGTCCTCGTCCTCGTCGTCGTGGCCGAAGGGGTCGTCGACGGTGCCCGGCACCCAGCTGAGGCCGGGGACGCCCCACCCGGAGCGCTTGATCGCCTTCTTCGCCGCTCGCGCGTGGCGACCGATGAGCACATCGGTGTAGAGGAAGCCGTCGAGGTGACCCACCTCGTGCTGCAACATCCGGGCGAAGAACCCGCGGCCCTCGATGTCCACCGGATCGCCGTTGGCGTCGGTACCGGTCACTCGCGCCCAGTCGGCCCGACCGGTGGGGTACTGCTCACCGGGGACCGAGAGGCACCCCTCGTCGTCATCGTCGGGGTCGGGCATCGTCTCGGGAATTTCGGACGTCTCGAGCACCGGGTTGACGACCTCTCCGCGGCGGCGGAAAACCTTGCCGTCCGCGCCCAGGTCGGGGCAGTCGTAGATGAACAGACGCTTACCGACGCCCACCTGGTTCGCCGCCAGTCCGACGCCGTTGGCAGCCGCCAACGTCTCGTACATGTCGGCGATCAGCTCGGCGAGCTCGGCCGGCGACTCGGTGACGGGATCGGTCGCAGTGTGGAGCACCGGATCGCCGACGATCCGGATGGGAAGAATTGCCATGGTCGACAAGGATAGTGGGTGACGCCCGGCCCACCCACCGGCCCGTCGGGAGCGGAGCCGGTGGACGAGTGTCGCACCGACGGTTCGGTCGTCGACGAACACGCCACGCGCGAGTACCTCGCGGGAGCCGGGTCCGGGCGGTCGAACGTGGTTGAATGATCCCCGAAGTACAACTGTGTAATTCGCTCGAAGTTCGGTCGGTACTCGTACGGGTGCCGGCAGCACTGGGGGAAGCAGATTTCCTCGGGGTCGGTTGTCGCACGGGCCCAGGGGAGTCGAGAAGTCGAGGAGTGGGATGGACGGCGCAGCAGCGCGTGACTCGAACCAGTCTCAGCAACCGGGATCGGACGGCTCTCACGATCCGAACGAAGTCGGTGCGGACGGCTTGAGCCGACGAGAGCACGACATCCTGTCCTTCGAGCGCCAGTGGTGGAAGTACGCCGGGGCCAAGGAAGAGGCGATCAAGGAACTCTTCTCCATGTCGGCAACCCGCTACTACCAGATCCTCAACGCGTTGGTGGATCGTCCCGAAGCCCTTGCCGCAGACCCGATGCTGGTCAAGCGACTGCGCCGTTTGCGTGCGAGCAGGCAGAAGGCCCGCGCCGCACGTCGGCTCGGTTTCGACGTCTGATCCCCCGCGCCGGGTTTCGACTCTGCCGAGAGATGTTGCTCCCTGGGGAAGGTGCAAGCTCCGTTGAAAAGGTCTCGATCGACGGTCGGCTAGGGTCGAGTACGTGAGCAGCCCCAACCCGGAACAGACCGGGCCACCCCTCCGTGCCCTGGCCATGGTGCTGATCTCGCTCGCGATCCTGTTCGCAGCGGTCGGTGCACTGTCTCTGACCGGCTCCGATTCCGAGGATGCCGCCGCAGAGGCGCCCGCTGCCGCGACGACGACGGCTGCCGCTCCGGTGGCGCAAGCTCCCGGTACCCAAGCTCCCGCCGCGCAGGCTCCTGCCGCGTCGTCGACCACGTCCTCCGCAGCAACCACCTCTCGCGCCGCCGCCGATGTCGAGGTGCGCGTGCTCAACAACTCCAACGTCTCCGGGCTCGCCGCCGGCACTGCGAGCACACTCACCGCCGAGGGCTGGACGGTCGCCGAGACCGGCAACTTCAGCGAAGCCCAGTTCGCCCAGACCGCGGTGTACTACGGCACCGACACCGGTGAGCAGCAGGCAGCGCAGACGATCGCCACCCAACTCGGCATTCCGGCCGAGCCCAAACCAAGTTCACTCGAATCCACCGCGGGTGTCGTCGTCATCGTGACGCAGTAACTCGCCGGCATGACAACCTGTCCGGTTCGGCCGAATCGGTCGGCACGTTATGATTTTGCAAGCCCTTCACCCTGCCCGAAAGAGGAGCACTCTTCGATGGACCTGTTCAAGCGACGCACTGCTGCGACCCGCTCTTTGCGTTACGTGGCCCCGGTCCTCGCGATCGCCGCTCTCGGGCTCTCCGCCTGCAGCAACGGCGAGGTCGCGTCCGACACACCCGGCACGGTGCCGCCGGTGTGGACCGGTGAAGCAGACCCGTCCGCGGCCGCAGTCGCCGGTGACGGTCGGGCAGAGAGTGGCTCGGAAGGCAGCTCCGAGAACATGATCGAGGGCGTGCTCCGCAACGCGTCCGGTGCCGAGGTGGGCACCGTGTCGTTCGCGTCGGAGGGCGAGAAGCTCACCGTCACGGCCGAGGTCGAGAACATGACGCCGGGCTTCCACGGCTTCCACGTCCACACCGTCGGGGCCTGCGAGCCCAACTCGGTGGCACCTACCGGCGGTGAGCCGGGCAACTTCCTCTCTGCGGGTGGTCACCTGCAGGTCGACGGACGCACCGAACACCCCTCCAGCGGCGACCTGTCGTCGATCCAGGTGGGCGAGGACGGCACGGGCCGCCTGGTCACCACCACCGATGCGATCACGCTGGACGACCTGCGCGCCGGTGGTGCCGGAACGTCGGTCATCGTGCACGAGGGCGCAGACAACTTCGCCAACATCCCGCCGCGGTACACGTTGCCCGACGGTGCTGCGGTACCCGACATGGCGACCCTGATGACCGGTGATGCCGGTGCTCGGGCGGCGTGCGCGGTACTGAAGTAGTTTGAACGCTCCCCGGATCGACTTCGCGAGTTCTCCGCGACCCACGCTCGGCGTGGAGTGGGAAATTGCGCTGGTCGACAAGAGCACGCGGGATCTCGTCAACTCCGCCGAGGCAGTCATGGACGGCGTTCGTGACCTCGCCGGAGACACGCCTCGGGTGACGAAGGAACTGCTGCGCAACACCGTCGAACTCGTCACCGGAGTGTGCGAGAACGTCGGGGAGGCCATGGAGGACCTCGGCGGCTCGTTGGACCTGGTGCGCCGAGCCGCGGATCCTCTGGGGATCGATCTGTTCTCGGCCGGGACGCACCCGTTCGCGGAATGGTCGACGCAGCAGCTGACCAGCTCCCCGAGCTACGACGAGCTCATCGCGCGTACCCAGTGGTGGGGCCGACAGATGCTCATCTGGGGCGTGCACGTCCACGTCGGGGTGTCCTCTCCCGACAAGGTCTTTCCCATCCTCAACTCGTTGCTGCTGCAATACCCGCATCTGTTGGCACTGTCGGCGTCGTCGCCGATCTGGGCGGGCAACGACACCGGATACGCCAGCAACCGAGCACTGATGTTTCAACAGTTGCCGACGGCCGGTCTGCCGTTTCAGTTCGACGACTGGTCGCAGTTCGAGGGATTCGTTCGTGATCAGCTCAAGACCGGCGTCATCGAGCAGCTCGGGGGCATGCACTGGGACATCCGCCCGGCTCCGAAGTGGGGAACCATCGAGGTTCGGGTGTGCGACGGCGCATCGACCAAGCGTGAACTCGCGGCCCTCGTCGCGTTGACGCACTGCCTGATCGTGCATCTCGACGAACGACTCGAAGCAGGCGAGACCCTGCCGACGATCCCGCCGTGGCACGTCCAGGAGAACAAGTGGCGAGCTGCCCGGTACGGCCTCGACGCCGAGATCATTCTCGACGCCGACAGCAACGAGCGGCTGGTCACCGATGATCTGCACGACTTACTGGAGAAGTTGACTCCGACGGCGGTCCGGTTGAATTGCGTCGACGAGCTTGCCGCGGTGGCCGACATTCCCCGCCTCGGTGCCTCGTATCAACGCCAGCGTGCAGTGGCCGCGAAATCCGGCGGCGATCTACGTGCCGTCGTGGAGTCGTTGGTCACCGATCTCCAATCGTGACCCTCTGTATTTAATTTTGTGTTCACTCAGCGTTTACGATCAACGGCGTGCTGCAGGGGGACGTCGAGAGCGTCGAGGTCGATGCGACACGTGAGGACTCTGTTCGTCCTCTGATCGTCGGTGCGGTCCTTGTCGCAGCGTTTCTGCTGACGCTGCAGGTCGTCGCGTGGAAATGGAACTTCCCCGGCCCGTTGCCGAGCATGTGGAACGACATGTTCGGAACACCGAAGTCGATGTCGCTGCCGTGGGCGGCGCTCGTCCTGGCCACGGTAGGTCTGAACAGCTCGTCCCGCCTGCGCGTACTGGCCGTCGCTGCCGCGCTCGATGCCGTCGTACTGGGCGGCCGGTATCTGTTCGATGTGCCACCGACCGTCGGGAACGGGCCGTCGCTGGTGCTGGTCGCGCTCGCGTTCCATGTCGTCCGGCGCCATGACGCTCGGGCGATGCGCGGCGTCGCCCTCGGCGCACTGTTGCTGCTCGCGACCAAGGCCGGCGATGCCTGGTTGCACATCACGACCTTGGTCCGGCCCTACGTTCTCGACGAATACGCATACGCCGCCGATCATGCGCTGGGAAATCCGTCCTGGGTGCTCGGCAGCATTCTGGACCGACTCGGCCCGGTCGCCGAGGGAACGCTGCACTGGATCTACATTCAGCTCCCCGTCGCGGCGATCATTGTTGCGCTGTACCAACTGCGTGGGGTCGCCGCGGGCTCAGCGTGGCCGAGACACTTCCTGTTCCGCACGTTCCTGCTCATCGGACTCGTCGGACCGGTGTTCTACCTGCTGTTCCCGGTGGTGGGCCCGATGTTCGCGTTCGAGTCGTGGCCGACGCAGTCGGTTTCGCTCTCGGGCAGCCTCGGCGAGATCCCGTTCGACTCGCAGACGCCGCGCAACTGCATGCCGAGCTTGCACACCGCGTGGGCTCTGAGCATCTTCATCCATTCCCGACGCGGCCCCTGGTGGCTGCGCACCGGCGGCACACTGTGGCTGTTGGGAACACTGGCTGCGACGCTCGGATTCGGTTACCACTACGGCGTCGACCTGGTGGCGGGCGCGGTCCTGTGCCTCACCATCGAATCTTTGCTGCGCGACCCGGAACGGGGATGGGACCGCGACCGGATCACGCTGGTGACCTACGGTTGCGTCGCGATGGCCGCCCTACTGCTGAGCTACCGCTACCTCGCCGAGGAATTCGCCGCGAACCCACTGGTGTTCGGTCCGCTCGTGCTCGGAATCCTGATCGGCATGGCGTTCGGATTCCATACCGCGTTCTTCACCGATCGCTCGCGCTTCACTGATCGGGTTCGTTCGGTTCCATCTCGTTGACGATGAGCAGGCCGTCGCGCCCGCGCTGTTCCCGGTAGGCGACGCGTCCCACGGTGTGCGCAATCACCGGAGCAGTGACGAGAGTGAAGATGCCGACCAGCACCAGCATCCAGATGTCGACATTGCCGCGCAGACTGATGATCGCGCCGACCAACACCATGATCAACCCGACCACCTGCGGCTTGGTGGCCGCGTGCATGCGCGAGAGCGTGTCGGGGAAACGCACGATGCCCACGGCGGCCGTGAAGGCCAGCAGAGCCCCCAACAGGATGAAGGTCGAGGCAATGACCTGGGCAATCGTGCTCATTCGTCCCTCACTCTGAACCGTGCGATGCTGACCGACCCGACGAAGCTGACCAGGGACAGCGCAACGATGGCAGGCACCAGCGTGGTGTCGCGGCTGTAGACCGCCCACACGCCGAGCCCACACATCGACACGGCAAGAATGGTGTCCATCGCGACCAACCGGTCCAACGTGCTCGGGCCGTCGAGCAACCGGAATGCGGTGAGGATTGCGGCGGCGATCAGCAGCGCGCCTGCGATCGCCAGTACGACGGTCACGACCAGTCCCCCTTCCTCTTGTCGTCGGTCATCTTGTCGTCGCGCGGGGTATCGAGATCGCCCGATTCGGGATCGTCGCCCAGAACCCCGTGGTACTGCTCGTACTCCTGGTAGTGCAGGGGGCTCGGCTTCCAATCGGAGTCGCGCTCGAATCCCGCGATGAACAGCTTCTCGAGGTTCCGAACGTACGTGTAGAACCCGTCGACTGCCTTCTGTGTGCCCATGTCCAGCACATGCACGTACAGCAGGCGTCGGGTGCGATCGATCTCGAGGACCATCGTTCCCGGAACGAGATTCATCGCGTCGACGAAGAGGGTGAGCACCAGATCGGACTTGATGGCGATGCGGCAGCGCAGCACACCGGTGACCGGCGGTGCCTTCGGGCGGATCGCCAACCATGCCACACTGACACTGGATTCGGCTGCGTAATAAAGGAATACGACTGCGAGCTTGACGAGCGAGAACACGTGGATGCGGCCCTCGACCGGCACCCGCGGCAACGGCAACAGCACCATGATGAGCAGGCCGACCGCGAGTCCGCCGAGGATGTTGGCCGCAGAGACGTTGCCCCACAACAGAACCCAGATAGCCGTCAACCATCCGAGTGTCCAGATCCGCAGCAGGAAGGAACGGTTCATCTTCATCGGGTGCCCTCCTCGTCTGCGCGTGCCTGTTCGTAGGCCTGATCGCCGACGAACTCGGCTCCCCGCACCGCGTCGATGTACACCGAGCGATCCCGCAGATCCGCCGCCGCCCGATCGCTGATGTCGATGATGCGCCCGGCGAACACCGTCATCGCCAAACCGACGACGACCAGGCCGATCGTCGGGATCAACATGAAGGCGGGCATCCGGCCCACATCCTCGCGGTCACCGAACTGGATGTCCGAGGAATCGTCGAGCAGAGCAGAGGGGCTGTTGTCCGCGAGGTCGCCTTCCGGTGCGTCGGCGCGGGCTCGCCAGAACGCCTTGGTCCAGACACGAGCAACCACGTAGAGCGTCAGCAGGCTGGTGACAGTGCCGCCGGCCACGAGCAACCAGGCCAGTACGCTGCCCTGGTCGCTGCCGGCCTGCAGCAGGGCGACCTTGCCGATGAACCCCGAGAACGGTGGAATACCACCGAGATTGAGGGCCGGCACCAGGAATACGATGGCCAGCACCGGGCTGGCCGCGGCCAATCCACCGAGCCGTCGCAGTGACGACGAACCGGCCTGACGTTCGATCAGGCCGACGACGAGGAACAGGGTCGTCTGCACCAGAATGTGGTGGGCCACATAGTAGATCGAGCCGGACAGTCCCGATTGAGTCGACAGCGCGACGCCGAAGATCATGTAACCGATGTGGCTGACCAGAGTGAACGAGAGCAGTCGTTTGATGTCGCTCTGTGCGATGGAGCCGAGGATGCCGACGAGCATCGTCAGCAGGCCACAGACCATCAGCACGTTGTCGAGCGAGCCGTCCGGGAACAACAGCGTATGCGCGCGAATGATCGCGTAGACACCGACTTTCGTCAGCAAGCCGGCGAACACCGCGGTGACCGGAGCCGGGGCCGTGGGGTACGAGTCGGGCAGCCACGTGGACAGCGGGAACACCGCGGCCTTGATGCCGAACGCAACCAGCAACACCGCGAAGATGGCCGTACGAGTGCCGGACGGGATGTCGTCCATCCGCACTGCGATATGGGCCAAGTTCAGTGTTCCGGTGGCACCGTAGACCAGTGCGATGCCGATCAGGAAGATCAGCGAGGAGACCATCGAGACCATCACGTAGGACACGCCGGCGCGAACCCGGTCGGCACTCGCACCGAGCGTCAGCAACACGAACGAGGCGGCGAGCAGTACCTCGAAGCCGACGAACAGATTGAACAGGTCGCCGGCGAGAAACGCGTTGCAGACGCCTGCGGTCAAGGCCAGATAGGTGGGTAGGAAGATCGAGACCGGCTGATTCTCGCTGCCGTCGCGAATACCCTGGCCGATCGAGTACACCATGACGGCCAGCAACACGATCGACAAGACGACGAGCATCATCGCCGACAGCCGGTCCACCACCAGCGAAATGCCCAGTGGTGAATCCCAGCCACCGACCTGCAGCGCGCTGGTCCCATCGCGATCGGCGAGGTAGAGCATCATCGACGAAATCGCGACCACCGCGGTCAGCGCGGCGAGAGTGATGAAACGCTGCGCTCGGGGGCGACGTCCCAGCACCAGCGTCAAGGCCGCGGCGAGCATCGGGATGAGCACGGGCAGCGGCGTCAGGGCATCGATCACGCCCGGGGAGATCGTCACTTGTCGTCTCCCTTCGTGTCGTCGGAGCTGGAGTCGTCGGAGCTGGTGTCGTGAGCGCTGGAGTCGTCAGTGCTGGGGTGCTCCGGTCGGCTGTCGTCTTTCTCGGCCGTGTCGAGTCCGTCGAGACCGCGGAGCTGGGGGTTGTCGTCGTCGTTGTCGAAGTCGCCGTCGTGCAGATCCTCGTAGCACTCCAGGTCTTCGAGGTTCCTGATCTGCTCGAGCGGAATCGGATTGCCCTTCGAGTCGAAAGCGTCGCCGCCGAAGCTCGGCTCACCGGTGACCGGGTCGTCGGAACGGTCGCGGTCGGGTGCTTCGGCCATCGAACGGCGCTGGGAGACCTTGGTGTCCTCGGGGTCGTTCTCGAGGTCGTCCTTGGTGTTGAGCGTGAACGATCGATACGCCAGCGCGAGCACGAAGGCGGCGATACCCATGGTGATGACGATCGCCGTCAGGATCATGGCCTGAGCCAGCGGATCGGCCATGTTCTGGTGCAGCGAGTTGTCTCGACCGACGATAGGCGGGGTACCTGCCGGGCCACCGACGGTGAGCAGCAACAGATTGACTCCGTTGCCGAACAGCAGCAGACCGAGCAGCATCTTGGTGATGCTGCGTTCGAGCAGCAGGTACACACCCGATGCGACGAGAACGCCGACGATGACGAGCATTCCGACATCTGCGGTCATCGGGCACTCACTCGGCCTTGGCTCTGCATTTCCACCTGTGCGTCGAGACGCGCGCCGAGACTGCGGAGCACGTCGAGTACCAACCCGACCACGATGAGATAGACACCGAGGTCGAAGAACAATGCGGTGACCAGCTTGATGTCACCGAGAATCGGCAGTGTCACTTCCAACGTCGCCGACGACAGTGCCGGAGCGCCGAGGAACATCGACGCCACCGCCGTGCCGGCCGCGAAGATCAACCCGAGACCGAGGATCTTGCCTGCGTCGATCGGGACCGCTTCACCGAGCTCGTACCGGCCGCCGGCGAGATACCGCAGCACCAGCGCGAGGCCCGCCGTCAGACCACCGGCGAAACCGCCGCCGGGGGCATTGTGTCCGGAGAAGAAGAAGTAGATCGACAGCACCATGATCGTCGGGAAGATCAACCGCGTCGTGACTTCGAGAATCAACGAACGATGCCGCGGATCGATCAGATCGCCGCCGAGCAGCCACGTCGTCTCCGCCGCGTCGTTCGTGTCCGACGACGATGCGGGGGCGTCGGACACCCGCGGAGCGCTGCCGAACCGCCGGTTGCGGAACACCAGGCTGGCCACGCCCGTCGCGGCGACGAGGAGTACGCAGATTTCGCCGAGCGTGTCCCAGGCGCGGATGTCGACGAGGATCACGTTGACGATGTTCTTGCCGTCGCCGAGCTCGTACGCGGCCTCGGGGAACTGCAGTGAGACCGGCGCGGCACTGCGGGCGTTCATCGCGAACGCGCCGAGCACGCTGACGGTCGCTCCGACGGCGACGGCGAGTGCGGCGCGGGGGCCACGCGAACCTGCCGAGCCCCGGTCGTCGACCTCGGCGGGCAGTTTGCGCAGTACCAGGACGAACACCACGAGGGTCAGCGTCTCGACGAGGAACTGAGTCAGGGCGAGGTCGGGAGCGCCATGGATGGCGAAGATGACGCCGCAGCCGTACCCGGTGAGTCCGACCAAAATGACACTGGCCAGACGGTTGCGCATCACTGTCGCGCCGAGGCCACCCGCGATCATGATCGCTCCGATGACCAGCTGCAGCGGGGTGTTCCACAGCGTGTAATCCAGGCCGGGTTCTTGGCCGACGATCAACACGATGATCGGCAGCAGCACCAGCGTCAGCAGGATCGTGCCCTGAGTGAGGGGGAGCGAACCACGCTGCGTGGTGCCGGTCAAGCGAATGGACAGGGTGTCCATGGACTTGAGCACGTTGTCGTAGATGCGGTCTGCGTTACCGAGCGGCGGATGCTCGAATTTGAGTCGGTTGACCACCCGGTGTGCGATGAACAGCCCGACGCCGCCGGTGACGACGACGACGGTCAGCGCCAGCGGCAGGTTGAACCCGTGCCACAACGCCAGGTGGTAAGGCTCCTGCCCGTACGACGGCAGGGTTCGGGCGTAGGGACTGACGATGTGGTCGACGACCGAGGACGTGAATCCGGCGATCAGACCCAGAACGGCGAGGAACGCGGGCGCGGCGAGGAACAATGCGGAGGGTGCATGCATGGCCCTGACGGACGGGCTCGGACGCCTGAGCTGTTTGCGGGCGAACGCGCCCCAGACGAACCGAATGCTGTAGGTGACCGTCAGAATCGAGCCGATCACCAGGCCTGCGACGACGACAGCCGCGACCGTGGGGTCGAGCGTCGGAGTGCTGATCACGGCCGACAGGGCTGTTTCCTTGCCGACGAACCCGATCATCGGTGGTAGTCCGGCCATGCTCGCCGCCGCGAGCGCTGCAATGGCGGCGAGCCACGGGGCCTTCTTGCCCAGGTGGGCGAGCTTACGAATGTCTCGAGTGCCGGTGGTGTGGTCGATGATGCCGACCACCATGAACAGGGTGGCCTTGAACATCGCGTGCGCGATCACCATCGTCAGACCGGCCAGCATGGCCTTCTCGGATCCGATGCCGACCAGGACCATCAGGAAGCCCAGCTGGCTGACCGTGCCGAACGCCAGAATGAGCTTGAGGTCGAAGGCACGGAGTGCTCTCCAGCCGGCCAGAATCATCGACAGCAATCCGAGGCTGATGACCGTGGCGCGCCACGGACCGGAGTCCGCGAAACCCGGAGCGAGGCGCGCGACCAGGTAAATACCGGCCTTGACCATCGCGGCGGCGTGCAGGTAACCACTGACCGGCGTCGGCGCGGCCATGGCACCGGGCAGCCAGAAGTGCATCGGCACGATGGCCGATTTGCTCAGCGCGCCGATGAGGATCAACACGATCGCCACTCCGGGCAGCCAGCCGCCCGGGGCGTTCGCGACGACGTCGGACAGGTTGTACGACCCAGCGGCCTGGCCGAGGACGATGATGCCCACCAGCATCGCCAGACCACCTGCGGTGGTGACGAGCAGAGCCTGCGTCGCGGCGCGCCGACTCGACGCGCGTTCTGCATAGTGGCCGACCAGCAGGAACGACAACACCGTCGTGATTTCCCAGAAGATGTAGAGCACGAGCATGTTGTCGCTGGTGATCAGACCGAACATGGCTCCGGAGAACGCGACCATCTCGGCGGCGAACAGGCCCAGCCTGGGCTCGTCGTCCTCGAAGTAGCGCGCGCAGTACAGCAGGATCAGCGAACCGATGCCCAGAACGAGCAACGACATGATGGCGGCGAGCGAATCGAAGCGCATGTCGATGTCCATCGACAGGCCGGGAACCCATTCGATGTGCAGCTTCTGGTCGGTGTTCCAGTTGCCGAACACCCAGATCAGGCTGAGCAGTGGCACCAGGGCCAAAGGGAAGAATGCAGTACGTCCCCACCACCGGACGAGAAGCGGAGCGAGCAGCGCGGCGGCAGCGTGCGCAAGAAGAATAGCGAGCAAAAATCACTCCGTCGTCTCGGTCGCCTCGGCTTTCGGGCCGGGGCGGTGGTCGTAGGGCGGCGATGAGTAGGGTCGTGAAATTGTGTGTGAAATCGACCTGGGTCTCCGAAGACTCGGTCTTTGAGAAATAACGAACCGACCACCGAACGGTGGCGGGCACGTTTGTCGGTTTCCATCCTACTTTGCGTGGTCGACGGCGTGCCATGCGGTACAAACCGGACGTTTCCGATAGAGAGAGTCGATCGTCGATGAGTGAACCGAGACCCATTCGCACCGCCGGTCTTGCCTACGTTCGCCACCGCCGCATGCTTCAGACGCGGTCGACGGGCAAATCTGCCTTCTACATGGCCGGCGGCAAGATCGATCCCGGCGAGTCGCCCGAGCAGGCGCTGCACCGCGAGATCAGGGAAGAACTCGACGCCGCGGTCATCGACGTTCGGCTGCTCGGAGTGTTCGAGTGCCAGGCCTGGGGCCATCCGATGGGCACCCCGCTCGAGATCACGTGTTTTCTCGCCGATCTTGCCGACGAGCCGACGCCGACCAGCGAGATCGCCGAGATTCGGTACTTCACTCGCGACGAGTACGCCGCCATGCCCGATGTCGCCCCGGGGTCGTTGATGGTGTTCGACCGAATGAAGGCCCTCGATTTGATCGACTGAATCGCGTATGTTGGATGTGGGAGAACGTACGTTCTCCACAACCGCTGCGAAGGAGTCTCCATGACCGACCTGTCCCAGAAGGCCACCACCCTGCTCGAGCTGCACCAGCCGGGCAACCCGGTCGTCCTGCCGACCGTATGGGACGCCTGGTCCGCCAACCTCGCCGTGTCCGCCGGCTTCACTGCACTGACCGTCGGCAGCCACCCCGTCTCCGACTCGATCGGCAAGCCGGACAACGAGGGCATCACCTTCGACGAACTGCTCACCCGCATCTCCCAGATCTCCGCCGCCGTGGACGCACCGCTCTCGGTCGACATCGAGTCCGGCTACGGAGAAGACCCCAAGCGCCTGATCGACGGACTGATCTCCGCCGGAGCCGTCGGCCTCAACATCGAGGACACCGTCCACAGCGAAGGCGGCCGACTTCGTGAAGCACAGGAACACGCCGACTTCGTCGGAGCCCTCCGCGCGGCATCCGACGCCACCGACGTCCACGTCGTCATCAACGCCCGCACCGACCTGTTCGTCAAGCAGATCGGTGACGAGAACGATCGCGTCGACCGCGCCATCGCACGTCTGAAACTGGCCGCCGCTGCCGGTGCCGACTCGCTCTACCCCGTCGGCTTCCACAACGACGACGACTACAAGCGTCTCGCCGAAGAACTCCCGCTGCCCATCAACGCCATCGCCAACCCCGCCGAGGGCGACCTCTCGCACTTCGCTTCCCTCGGCGTCGGTCGCATCAGCTTCGGCCCGATCTTCCAGATGGTGCTCGCCAAGCGCGCCGAAGAAGTTCTGGCCCGCTGGAAGTGAGAGCGGCTGCGCCGCATGTGAGTGAAACTTCGTAGCCTGCTACGAGTTTCCGCTCACGACCCGTAAGCCCGCAGATGCGCCACCTGCTCGGGATCGAGTGACGGCTTGACCGTCGCCCGAGCGGTGGCGACATCCTCGGCGGTGACGTCCGCTGCGTCCATCGACCGACGCATCGCCGTCAGTGCGGCCTCGCGCAGCAGGGCCGCGCAGTCCGCGGCGGAGTAGCCGTCCAGATCGCGTGCGAGGGATTCGAGATCGACATCCTCGGCGAGCGGGATCGACTTGCCCGACGCCTTCAGGATGTCCACTCGCGCATCGGCATCCGGCGGCGGGACGAAGACCAGGCGCTCGAGCCTGCCGGGCCGCAGTAGAGCCGGGTCGATCAGATCGGGCCGGTTCGTTGCGCCGAGAACGACGACGTCGCGCAGTGGTTCGACGCCGTCGAGCTCGGTCAGCAGTGCCGCGACCACTCGGTCGCCGACACCGGAATCCGAACTCTGCCCGCGACGCGGTACGAGGGCGTCGACCTCGTCGAGAAAGATGAGCGAGGGGGCGGAGTCTCGGGCGCGCTGAAACAGTTCGCGCACAGCCTTTTCCGAGGACCCGACCCATTTGTCCATCAGTTCCGCGCCCTTGACCGAGTGCACGCTGAGCTGGCCCGAACTGGCCAGGGCGCGCACCAGAAACGTCTTGCCGCATCCGGGTGGGCCGTACAGCAGAACCCCTCGCGGTGGCTCGATGCCCAAGCGCGCGAACGAATCCGGATGACGCAGCGGCCACAGTACGGCCTCGGTCAGGGCCTGCTTCGTCTCGACCATGTCTCCCACGTCCTCGAGGGAGAGGCTGCCGATCGCCAATTCCTCGGCACCCGAGCGCGACAACGGCCGAATCACCTGCAACGCGCCGATCAGGTCGTCGTGCATCAGTGAGGCGGCCGTGGCATCGTTCGACGCTCGCGCAGCCGCTCGTAGCGCCGCTTCGCGCACCAGGGCAGCGAGATCGGCGACAACGAAACCTGGTGTCCGTGAGGCTATTTCGACAAGGTCGACATCACCCTGAGGGACCTTCTTCAGTAGATGCTCCAGTAACGCTCTGCGACCGGCGGCATCGGGGAGAGTGAGGGTCAGTTCGCGATCGCACAGATCCTGCCCACGCACTCTGGCGTCGGTGGCCTCGGGATGTGCAGTCGTGACGATCAGTGCGAAGCCGGGAGTGTCGACGGCACGGCGCAGCACATCGAGGACGAACGTCGACGCAGGCTCCGGATCGGACGGCAGCAACGCGTCGACATCGGTGATCAGCAGCACCCCCGCGCCGGTCAGTTCGTCCACCGCAGCAGTGACGCGTTCGACGCGAGCCGACGCCTCCAATGCGCCGATCGACGGCCCGTCCAGCACGACGCATCGCCGTTCGCCGATGACGGCGCGTGCCAACGTCGTCTTGCCCACTCCGCCGGGGCCGGTGATCAGCACACCCAGATGCGGAGATGCGCCGAGGGTGGCGAGCAGTTCCGACTCGTCGAGCGCCAGTCGTAGCCACTCGGTGAGTTTGGCCTGTGCAGTGCTCATACCCACCAGGTCGGCTGCGCTGACGCGTGGCGGGGCCGCAGCTCCGGGCGTCGGAACCGATGTGGCCGAGGCCGATTCGGGTGATCCCGAGGCGACCGTGCCGCGTCCCCAGCTCACCGCAGAATTGGGTTGCACGCTCACGGGACCGCCGGAGGGTTCGACGGCCGAGACCGTCAACAGTTCGGTCGTCCACGCCACCCCGAACGTTCGCGACAGTGCCTGCGTGGCCGTCGACGTCGATGTGCCGGGCCCCAGATCGCGGGGGAGGAGCGACACGGTGTCGCCCACGGTGAGGACCTTGCCGAGGAGCGCTTGGCGCAGGGTGGCGTCGGAAATGGAACCGGTGGCCAGGGCGGACCCGGTGACCGTGACGGTTCTCGCCCCGTAGACCGTCACGGGAGCGACTGACACAGAGGCATTTTCGCGTAGTCCGGCGTTGGAGAGCGTGACGTCGTCGAGCAGCGCGGTACCCTGCGGGATTCCGCTGGGAGCCTCGGCAACCACCGCAGCCGTACGCCGAGAACCGATGAGCGAGACGGCATCCCATTCCCGCAGACCGAGCGCCGCCAAGACCTCGGGATGGAGTCGGACGACGCCTCGCCTGGCGTCGGCAGCCGAGGTGTTCAATCGGGTGGTGAGAACGAGCTCGGGGGTTCGGGATTCGGTCACACGTCCAACCTAATGGGGTCGTCAGCTGCGCGGTCGGCGAAGTCCCAGACGCGCCTGCGACCGGCGCGCGTTGCCGGGCGACCGTCGAATGGCGCGGCGTTCCGCGCGACGCTCGGCCGGCTTCGCATCCCACGTGTACGGGCGTGCAGCCGTCCAGCGCTGCGAGCGCACCGCGAACGGAATGTGCACGAGGTAGGCGAACACCAATCCCATCAGCAGGACCAGCGGGAACGTGATGAGCGCGGCAGCGAGCAGCGCGACCAACACCAGCAAACCGGCGGCCAAGCGCGGTGGCACCGAGACCGTCTTGAGCGCGAGAGTGGGGATGGTGCTGACGATCAGACCAGCGGTGAGGATCGACCAGCCGGCGACGACGTAGAACGAGGCCCACCAGCCGTCGCCGAATTCCTCGAATGCAGCGATCGGGGCGAGCGCGATGAGTGCACCTGCGGGTGCGGGCACCCCGGTGAAGAACTCGCGGGCGTACGCCGGGGTGTCGTCCTCGTCGAGCAGGGTGTTGAACCGGGCGAGTCGGAGCACGATGCTCACGGCGTACACCAGTGCGACGATCCAACCGCCACTACTGCCCTCGAGCAGAGTCACGTAGAGCACCAGGGCGGGCGCGACGCCGAACGAGATTGCATCGGACAGAGAATCCAGCTCGGCACCGATCTTGCTGGTGGCGTCGAGCAGTCGAGCGATGCGGCCGTCCAGTGCATCGAGGATCGCCGCGGCACCGATCATCGCGAGTGCGGTTCCGAGTTGACCGTCGAGAGCGAACTTGACCGCCGACAGCCCGGAGCACAACGCGAGAATGGTGACGACCGACGGAAGCAGACGGATAGCAGCAGGCGGCTTGGCGCGTCTGGTGATCATGTCGTTTCTACTGGGGGAGCTCGGCGAGTACCGTCTCGGCACCGACCGCTCGTTGGCCGCGTTCGACGAGGAGCGTCGTCCCGGCCGGGAAGTAGGTGTCGACGCGGGAGCCGAATCGGATCAGGCCGTACGTGTCGCCGATGGAGAGCACGTCTCCGACCTTCGCGTTGTTGACGATGCGTCGAGCGATGAGACCGGCGATCTGCACCACGCCGACGTGGTGACCGGAATCGGTCTCGATGTGCATGCTGTTGCGCTCGTTGACCTCACTGGCCTCGGCCAGGTCTGCGGACTTGAACTGACCGCGGCGATGTACGACCTCGACCACGCGTCCGCCGACGGGAACGCGCTGCACGTGCACGTCCAGAACGGACAGGAAGATGCTCACTCGTGGCACGGGCTGTGCACCGAGATCGAGCTCGGCGGGCGGGACGGCAGTGTCGACGAGGGTGACCAGGCCGTCGGCGGGAGCGACGACGACGCCGGGACGGTTCGGCGGCACCCGCGACGGGTGGCGGAAGAAGGTGGCGCAGGCTCCTGCGGCGACGAGCCCGGCATTGCGGACCCACTTCGACCGACGGCCGAGCACTGCGACGGCCAGGGGACCACCGACGAAGGGCAGTCCGGCGGGGTGTAGCGGTGGAACCGTTTCGCGAACCAGGTCGACGATGTGAGCCACTCCCGTGCGGGGTGGTTGATCAATCGGGGCGGGACGGCGTGCCACGGTCTCCTCTTACTGTCGGGCGAGCTCGGATGCGGGCAGGGATTGGACGCCGGGGACTGATCGGACGGCGAACAAAACGACTGCCGGGGCCCTCACAGAGTACGTGAGCGGCCCCGGCAGTCGGGAAGTGCGAGTGAAATCAGACGCGGCTGCGACCGGTCACGAGCTTGACCAGGAACAGCAGGATGCATGCACCGAGGATGCAGGTGATGAAGCTGAAGATCAGGCCGCCACCTTCGACGTCGACGCCGAAGACCTTGAGCAGGTATCCACCGATGAGGCCGCCGATGATGCCGACGACGATGTTCAGGATGATGCCCATCTGAGCATCGGTCTTCATGATCTTGCTGCCGATCCAGCCGGCGAGACCGCCGATGATGATCCAGCCGATGATTCCGAGACCCAACATGTGTTGCCCCCACTTTCCGTGTGTATCGATTGCTTGTCGAAACCATGGATGCCCAGGGGTAACAAACCTGAAACCTTCCTGAGAAAAGTTATTTTCGGCTCGACTTTTCGCTTTCGGTCTTGATGCGTCGGAGCGTGCTGTTCATGCCTTCGACCAGCTCGACATCGAACTCGTCGATCCCGCCGAGGATCCGCTTGACCAGCAACGACGACACGGCCGAGGTGCCGCTGGGGGCTTCCCGCTTCTCGACGACGGTGGTTCCGGTTGCGGTCGGAGTGAGCGTGTACGACCAGATCGTCTTGTTCTCGACGATGCGGAACGCCAGTGCCTTGTTCGGCTCGAAGGTGACGACCTTGGCGCTGGTCGGCCACACGAGCAGGCCCTTGCGGTTGATGTTGAGCGTTCTGGTTCCCTTGCCGACGGGTCCGCCGAAGACCTTCATCTTCTTGCACTGTGGGCTCCACTCGCCCATGCGCTGCAGGTCCGAGACGACCGACCACACGGCCTGCGGACTGGCATCGATGTCGATCGTGGCTTCGAGGGTCTTGCTCAACGTGGGCCTCCGGGTTGTAGGAATAGCTGCAACTGATCGTCACACCAATCGTGTGCATCCTATGTGGCCGTGACCACACTCGGCCACCATGTGAGTGGAACCTCGTAGCCCACTACGAACTTTCACTCACATGCGAGCGAAGCGAGCTCCACTCCTGCTCACATGCGAGCGCGGCGAGCCAGTACGAATGCATACAGGCCGTACAACGCGATTCCCACGCCGGCGAGGATCAACAGAACCTGCCCGTACGGCTGGGCTCCCAGGGTCTTGACGGCACCGTCGATTCCGGTGGCCTTCGACGGGTCCGACTGCAGTACCGCTACGACGACGAGGATTCCGGCCCCCACGAGCGCCGTGCCCTTGGCCGCGTATCCGGCGATGCCGAGTTTGACGACCGCTCCGCTCTGGCTGCCTTCGAGGTCGTCGAGGAAATTCTTCGAGACGCCCTTGTAGACGTGGTATCCGCCGACGCCGATGACGACCAGGGCGATGACGATCAGTACGAGCTTGCCGCCACCGGATTCCATCAATCGCGCCGAGTA
Organism: Rhodococcus sp. PML026; assembly: GCF_000963615.1. NCBI lineage: Bacteria > Bacillati > Actinomycetota > Actinomycetes > Mycobacteriales > Nocardiaceae > Rhodococcus > Rhodococcus sp. PML026. Next base: position 78,717 of record NZ_KQ031365.1, read on the forward strand.
GCCGGCGTTCTGTTGCCCACTGGACTTACCGGATCCGGTCGCGAAACCGTAGGTAGAGAATGCGAAGGCGATGTAGACGACGGCCAGCGCTGCCGCCTTGAGTCGATCCATCGCGCTGCCCTCGTCGGAATCGGACTTCTTGCCGACGATGGCCTCGACGATGCGCCACAGGGCCAGTGCCACGAACGCGACGACGGCAACCCACAGTGCGATCTTGCCGCCGGGCTTCTCGGCCAGTTCGGCGAGTGCTCCGGACTGGTCGGCGTTACCGCCCTGACCGAACGCCAATCGGATGGCGATGTATCCGATCAGGATGTGCAGCACTCCGCTGACGAAGTGGCCGGCCCGGGCCGCCTTCTCGAATGCACCGTTGTCCTGAACCGAATTGGCCAGTGATTTTCCTGTAGCCGATTTACCTGTTCCCGAATGTCCCGACGTGGATCTTCCCGACGTGTTCACGAACGTTCCCCGATCAGTTGATGTGGGCCGATGTTTACCCCACGTAGAGCGGGGAGAAACGGTCTTTCGGCGCGAAACGCCGTACGAGATCCCAGCCCGGCGTTAACGCCGGGCGGACACTGATCGATGTAGCAAGCGGAGTGTCGGGACCAACGAAGAAATTGTTCGGAGTGATCCACCGTGAAATTACAGTCGATAATGCGTCGTACAAGCAGTGATCTGCCCCTGTTGAAGACCGCCAGGATGAGCGGCAGTCCGCGTACCTGGCCTGCCGAGAAGCTCGAGCGGCTGCTCACCCCGCAGGAGATCGATCTGATCAGGCGCGGCCGAATCTGACCCTGCTGTTCCCAGGCTCGACGCCGTCACTCACCTCCCATAGGGGGTCCGGTGGTGGCATGCTCATGAGGTTGACGAGCACCAGTCCTGGAGGGTCATGAAACCGGTCATTCTCAGCGTCGACGACGATCCCGGAGTATCGCGTTCGGTCGCCCGCGACCTGCGCCGCCGGTACGGCGAGCAGTACCGCATCGTGCGCGCGGAATCCGGTGCCGGGGCGCTCGATGCACTGAAGGAATTGACGTTGCGCGGCACTCCGGTCGCGATTCTGTTGGCCGACTACCGCATGCCGAACATGAGCGGCATGGAATTTCTCGAACAGGCCATGGATCTGTTCCCGACGGCGCGGCGAATCCTGCTCACCGCCTATGCCGACACCGACGCTGCGATCGACGCCATCAACGTCATCGATCTCGACTACTACCTGCTCAAGCCGTGGGATCCACCCGAGGAAAAGCTCTACCCCGTCCTCGACGCTCAGCTCGAAGCCTGGTGTGCGTACGACCACCGGGCCGTGGAGGACACCAAGATCGTCGGTCACCGCTGGTCTGCGCGGTCCTCGGAGATCAGGGAGTTCCTCGCCCGCAATCAACTGCCGTACCGCTGGTACATGTCCGACGAACCCGAGGGTGCGCGGCTGTTGGCCGCGGCCGGAGTGGCAGACGACCGGCTGCCGGTGGTCATCACCACCGAAGGTGACGCGCTGATCGAGCCGTCCGATGCCGAGCTCGGCAACCGCCTGGGGCTGACGGTCTCGCCGTCGGAAGAGTTCTACGACCTCGTCGTCATCGGCGGCGGCCCGGCCGGTCTCGGCGCTGCGCTCTACGGCGCGTCCGAGGGCCTGCGCACCACGTTGATCGAGCGCACCGCGACGGGCGGGCAGGCCGGGCAGAGTTCACGCATCGAGAACTACCTCGGTTTTCCCGACGGCGTCTCGGGTGCACAACTCGCGGAGCGGGCTCGGCGGCAGGCGCTGAAGTTCGGTGCCGAGGTGGTCACCACGCAGGACGTCGTGGCCTTGGAGACCAACGGCGCTGCGCGGACCGTGCGGTTCGCCGACGGCCGAAGCATCAGTGCCCAGACGATCATTCTGTCCACCGGCGTCGCCTACCGCCGGTTGGAGGCCCCCGGAATCGACGACTTCACCGGTCGCGGAGTGTTCTACGGGTCGGCGATGACCGAGGCAGCTCGCTGCGCCGAGCAGGACGTCTTCATCGTCGGCGGCGCGAACTCGGCCGGCCAGGCGGCGGTCTATCTCTCGCGGGGCGCGAGGTCGGTGACGATCCTGATCCGTGCGGCGTCCCTCGAGGCATCGATGTCGTACTACCTCATCAAGCAGATCGAGGAGAACCCGAAGATCAGCGTTCGGCCGTGCACCGAGGTCGTCGGCGTCTCCGGTGACGGGCACCTCGAGCAGATCGTGCTGCACAACAGGGCAACCGACGAGACGACGACGGTGGACGCGCAGTACCTGTTCCTGTTCATCGGCGCTGCACCGCGGACCGATTGGCTCGACGGCGTGCTCGTGCGTGACGATCATGGATTCGTGGTGACGGGCCCCGATCTGGTGGTCGACGGCCGCGGTCCTGCCGGGTGGACCCCCGCGCGGTTGCCGCATCACCTCGAGACGAGCGTGCCGGGAGTGTTCGCGGCCGGTGACGTTCGATCCGACTCGGCCAAGCGGGTTGCCTCGGCAGTGGGAGAAGGAGCGATGGCCGTGATGTTGGTGCACAGATACCTGGCAAATCCGTGAACGCGCCCCTGTGCGATCCGGAGGAGTTGCGGACGCTGTTCTTGTTCGAGCAGCTCACCGACGCACAGCTCGCCGAGCTGTGTCGAGACGGCCGTATCGAAACGATCGAGCCGGGGCCGGTGTACGCGGAGGGCGACCCAGCGACGTGCTTCTACGTGTTGATCGAGGGCTCGGTGGTGCTTTCGAAGCTCTCGGGCGGGGAAGACCTGGTGGTCAATCGCACCTCGCAGCGCGGGGTGTATGCCGGTGCGTGGCAGGCATATCTGGGTGATCGAGTGCCGCAGACCTATCAGGGTTCGATGCGGGTGACCGCGCAGTCCCGGTTCTTCGTCCTCGATGCCGACTGCTTCGCCTCGATCGTGCGCGAGTGGTTCCCGATGGCCCTGCATCTGCTCGAGGGATTGTTCTTCGGAAACCAGAACACCAAGCAGGTCGTCGAGCAACGAGAACGCCTGTTGGCGTTGGGTTCTCTGTCGGCCGGGTTGACGCACGAGCTGAACAACCCGGCCGCGGCCGCGGTGCGGGCGACGTCCGCGTTGCGGAATCGAGTGGCGCACATGCGACAGAAGCTGGCGATGATCGCCGGCGGGACTCTCGATCGCTCGAGCTTGTCGCATCTGGTCGGACTGCAGAACGAGGCCGTGGAGTTGGTGGCCAAGGCTCCGAAGCTCACCGCAATGGAAGCGTCGGACCGGGAGGACGAGCTCGGAGAGTGGTTCGACGACAACGGAATCGACGGGGGATGGGATCTGGCCCCCACTTTCGTCTCGGCGGGTCTCGACGTGCCGTGGCTGGATCGGGTGTCGGCGACGGTGGGGGATCCGGCCATGCTCGAAGGGGCGATCAGGTGGCTCAACTACACGGTGGAAACCGAGTTGTTGATGAACGAGATCTCGGATTCGACCACTCGGATCTCCACTCTGGTCGGCGCGGCCAAGCAGTATTCGCAGATGGATCGAGCGCCATACCAGACGGTGGATGTTCGGGAACTGCTCGACAGCACGCTGATCATGTTGGGGCGCAAGATCGGTGACGATATCCGCGTGGTGAAGGAATACGACCCGTCGGTACCTCCCATTCCCGCGTATGCCGCCGAGCTCAATCAGGTATGGACCAATCTGATCGACAATGCGGTGCAGGCCATGGAGGGCCGCGGCACGCTCACCGTCCGCACACTTCTCGACGACGATCAGGTGCAGATCGAGGTGTGCGATACCGGACCCGGTGTGCCGGAAAACATTCGGTCGCGAATATTCGAGCCGTTCTTCACCACCAAGGCCGTCGGTGAGGGCACGGGGCTCGGTCTGGACATCTCGTGGCGGATCGTGGTGAAGAAACATCAGGGCGATCTGCGAGTGGTGTCCCAGCCGGGGGACACCCGATTCATCGTGCGGCTGCCCGTTCATCCAGCAATCGAGGAGGCATCATGACAATCGACGGTATCGATCCGACAGTCTCGCCGTCCGGCCCGGGCTGCGCGGAGTGCACGCAGACGCAGGGGTGGTGGGTGCATCTGCGGCGGTGTGCGCAGTGCGGGCACATCGGGTGCTGTGATTCGTCTCCGTCGCAGCACGCCAGCAAGCACGCCGAATCCACTCGGCACCAGTTCGTGCGCAGCTTCGAGCCCGGCGAGGACTGGTTCTACAACTACGAGGACGAGCAGATGTACGACGGGCCCGAACTTGCTCCGCCGCAACATCATCCGCTCGACCAGACGGTTCCGGGCCCTCGCGAACGGGTGCCCTCGAATTGGCAGAGTCTGATCAACTGAGTGGGCTGGGCCGACTGAACAGTCGATTTCGCGCTGATGAACACCGCAAATCGAGTGCGCACTGTGGGTAATCTCGCAGCATGACCTTGATTGCGGAGGACCTGCTGCTGTTGTTGCTCGACGACGAATCGGGCAAGCCATCGGCCGATTCCACCAAGTTGCCCCGTGTTCTCGCGGGTGCGCTGGTCGTCGAGCTCGCCCTGGGCGGGTCGCTCCGCATCACCGGTCCCGGTGAGCAGACCAAGAAGGACCACGTCGTCGTCGCGGGAGATCCGCCCGCAGACCCGTTGCTGCGCCGGGTGTTCGATCTGGTGGCAACGGCGTCGCGGCCGATGAAGCCGCAGAAGGTGATCGAGAAGTCGCAGAAGAATCTGGCGAAGGAACTGGCTGCGCGTCTGGTCGCGCAGGGCTTCGTCACCGAGAAGCAGGACAAGGTCTGGGGGCTTTTCCCGACGACGACGTGGCCGGCTCGCGACACCTCGCGGGAGAAGGTGCTGCGGGATGCACTGCGGAGTGCTCTCGTCGACGGCACAACGCCGACGCCGCATTCGGCTGCTCTGATCTCACTGATCTCGGCAGTCGATCTGACGCACAAGGTCATCGTCGATGCCGACAAGAAGGTGCTGAAGACGAGGGCCAAACAGATCGCCGAGGGTGAGTGGGCGGGTGCAGCTGTCCGCAAAGCGGTCTCGGACGTCAATGCCGCGGTGACGGCAGCGATCATGGTGCCCGTCATCGTTTCGACCACGAGCAGCTGAGGGCGGAAATGAGAAGTATTGCGATTCTGTTGTTCGACGACGTCGAGGTGCTCGATGCCTGCGGGCCGTTCGAGGTGTTCTCGGTGGCCAATCGGGTGGCCCAACGTGCCGGTAGCGCGGTGCCTTTCGACGTGACGCTCGTCGGGCTCGACGACGCAGCGGTACGCGCGCGAGGTGGGATGAGGATCGGCGTCGACACTACGATCGACGATCCACGGACCTACGACCTCGTCCTGGTTCCCGGCGGTGTCGTCGACGCGGTCGAAGCGGACGGCCGGGTGCTTCAGTGGCTGCAGCGACTTCGACCCACCGCAGAAGTTGTTGCATCGGTGTGCACCGGTGCTTTCGTTCTCGCCGCGGCGGGCCTGCTCGATTCGCGTCCGGTCACCACGCACTGGGAGGACCTCGACCTGTTGCGCACGCGCTGGCCCGCGCTGGCCGTGCACGAGGGAGTTCGATACATCGACCACGGTGATCTGGCGACGTCGGCCGGTATCAGTGCAGGCCTGGACCTTGCGCTGCATCTGGTCGCGCGGTGGACGAGCGCCGATCAGGCTCTCGCCACCGCGGGCCAGATGGACTACGACTGGTCAGGCGCTGAGCACCCGTAGGACCAGGGCAACGACGGCGAACACGGCCAGGCCTGCCGCCGGCCCGAATTCCTTGTCCTTGACGCGCAGGTGCGCGACGACTGCTCCGACGAAGTACGCGATGACGCCGATGGCTGCCGCGACCCCGATCGGCCATGCGAACAGGCCGACGAGCAGGCCGATGGCACCGAGGATCTCCGCGTAGGCCAACCACGGAATCTTGTCGGCGGGCACGCCCACCTGCTCGAGCATCGGGACGACGGAGGGGTTGCGCGTCAGCTTCCCGACGGCGGAGAACGTGAGTGCCACGGCCAGCAGCACCGACACGACGACTGTTGCGATGAACATGAACCCTGCTTTCATTTCTGAGGCCACTAGTGAAACAGAAGTGGCAAGGCAGACAGTAGCACTTCGGTACGGTGGGGTCATGCCCGCGAACGAACCCACTCACGAACCTCGTGCCTGCGACGGAGCTCTGACCAGAGCGTTCGGCTTCCTCGGCAAGCGATGGAACGGAATTCTGCTGGCCACCCTGATGAACGGGTCGATGGGATTCGCGGACCTACGCCGGGCCGTCGGTGGCATCAGCGATTCGGTCCTGTCCGAACGGCTCGGGGAGCTCGGCAAAGCCGGCCTGGTCCAGCGAACAGTGGACCATGGACCGCCGCTCTCGGTGCAGTACAGCCTGACGCAGTCCGGAGCGGCGCTGCTGCCGTCCCTGCAAGCACTGACCGACTGGGCTTCGAAAAACCTCTGACCCCCGCGAACGTGTCGCGAGGGCCAGAGATCGGTGGGTGAGAAGGTGTTCAGTCGCCGTTCTTGACGTTCTGGCCTTCGGCCGAATCTGCGAACTCCTGGGTGTCGAACACTTCGCCGCCCAGGGGATCGACCGGTGCGTTGTCACCGGAGTACTCGACCGCACCCGTCTCGGGGTGAATCTCGAGTTGTTCGGTGGGCACCTCGTGCACCGCCAGTACGACGCTGCCGTCCGTGCGCGGCGGCGTCACCCCTTCCCGAGACGGCGCCAGGCCGGAGAACGTCGACGAAATCCCGGCACTCACTCGCTTGCGTGCCGCCGGTGACACCGGTGCCGCCTGAGGCTCGTCCTGCCCCACATCGGGTGTCGCGGTGACGCGCAAGTACCGCGGGGTGGTGGCGACGTCGTAGCGGAAGGCCTTGAGCATCGATATGCATGCGAGCACAAGGATGATCGAGAACGGTACTGCCGTGGCTATCGACATCGTCTGCAGGGCCGTCAACGATCCTGTCCCGCCGATCAGGAGCAGCACCGTTGCTGCCACGCCTTCGAGAATCGACCAGTACACGCGGGTGATCTTCGGGGGCTCGAGGTCACCGCCGGTGGAGAGGATGTCGATGACCAACGAGCCGGAATCGGAGGAGGTCACGAAGAAGAACACGATGACGAAGATCGCCAGCACGCTACTGATCGTAGCCAACGGCAACGTGTCGAGCAGCTGAAACAGACTCGTGTTGGTGTCGACGGCACCGTCGACCAGCAGGTCACCGTTGTCCCGCTGACGCAGAATGCCGGCATCACCGAAGATCGTGAACCACAGCGAACCGATGATGGTCGGTGCCAGCAGCACTCCGAACACGAATTCGCGGATGGTACGGCCGCGTGAGATGCGGGCGATGAACATGCCGACGAACGGTGCCCAGCTCATCCACCAGCCCCAGTAGAAGATGGTCCAGGCACCGGCCCAGCCATCGTCGGAGAAGGGCGACGTGCGCAGCATCAACTCGGGCAACGCCTGGACGTAGCCGCCGAGGTTCTGCACCCAGGACTGCATGAGGAACAGGCTCGGTCCAGCGATCAGAACGAAGACGGCCAGCGCCGCGGCCATTCCCATGTTGATGTTCGAGAGCCATTTGAGCCCTCGTGAGACGCCGGATACGACAGAGAACGTGGCGAGGCCGGTGACGCCGGCGATGATGAGGACCGTCACCCAGTTGTTGGTGTCGACCCAACCCAGGTACTCGAGACCGGCCGAAATCTGCTGCACACCGAATCCGAGCGAGGTGGCCACACCGAACAACGTGCCGATGATGGCGACGGAGTCGATCGCATGGCCGATGCCGCCCTCGATTCGCTTGCGTCCCAGCAGCGGCTCGAGCAACCAGCGCACGGACAGTGGGCGTCCTTTGCGGTACGTCATGTAGGCCAGCCCGAGTCCGACCACGACGTAGATCGCCCAGGCGTGCAGACCCCAGTGGAACAGGGTCAGCTCCATCGCCTGACGGGCGGCCGGGTCGGTGCTGCCGGGAATGCCCCCGGCTTCGGGTGGCGTGACGTAGTGCGAGAGAGGTTCGGCGACGCCGTAGAACACCAGGCCGATACCCATGCCGGCGCTGAAGAGCATCGCGAACCAGGACAGGACGCCGAACTCCGGCTTCTCGTCGTCGCGGCCCAGGCGAATGTTGCCGACCCTACTGAGGCCGCAGTACAGCGCGAACACCACAAAACCGGTGGTGGCCAGGATGTACCACCAGCCGACGCCACTGGTGATGGCGTTGTTGAGCTTGTCGAACGCGTCGGCGGCAGTGCCGGCATAGATCACCGAGAAGGTGATCATCACAAAAATGACGATAGATGCGGGGACGAAAACCGGCTTGAGCAGGCCGCCCCACGCTTCCTTTACTGCTTTCACTTACTTGACTTCCTTACAACTCGAGTCGAGGTGATCGGCTGACCACTATCGGTATGCCGTTCTTTTTCCCTTGTTTTGGTCAAGTACCGGTAATCACCATAAACGACGTCGGCGCGGGCGGCGAAACGTGACCGAGCCGGTGAGCTGGGGAGACAGGCCCGCGTCGAAAGTCTGCCGAGTCGCCGCGAGCACCCGAACGGACTACAGTTCTGTCGATGTTGCGGTCTCGCCCGGTCGTCCCCTTGTGGAGTCGATGTGCCGCGAGTAGCACTGCTGCACAGGAGATTCCATGACGCCCGGCCAGCTGCAGCCGGGTTCGGAGTTCGCCGGCTTCCGGGTGCAGCGTCGCCTCGGGGTCGGCGGCATGAGTGAGGTGTACCTCGTACTCGGCCGCGGACACGATCGGCTCGAAGCTCTGAAGATCCTCGACCGCGACGCCTCGCGCTCGCCGCGACTGCGCACCAAATTTCGGACCGAGGCCACGGTGGCCGAGCTGCTGGTGCATCCGAACATCGTGTCGGTGCACGAACACGGTGAGTTCGAGGGCCAGTTGTGGATGTCGATGCACTACGTCGACGGGTACAGCGCGGCGCGGTTGGTCGCTCGCGGTCAGATCGCTCTCGACGTCTCCCGCGTGGCACGCATCGTCGCCGAGGTGGCCAAGGGCCTCGACTACGCCCACTCGAACGGCGTCCTGCACCGCGACGTCAAGCCGTCGAACATCCTCATCTCCACCGAGCGGGTGGACGGGTACGAGCAAGTGTTGTTGTCCGACTGGGGAATTGCGCGTCTGGTCGACGACTCGACGCCGCTGGTCGTCGGCGGAACTGTACTGGCGTCCATCCACTACGCGGCACCGGAACTGCTTCGCGGGGGAGTGCTGAGCGCGCAGACCGACGTCTACGCATTGGGGGCGACGCTGGTCGAATTGCTGACTGGGCGAACGCCGTACCCGTTGGCCACGCCGCTCGCGATCACCGCCGCACATCTGTCGGCCGAACCGCCTGCGGTGACGAGGCGTCGGCGATCATTGCCGCGGGGTCTCGACGCGGTGGTCGCACGCGCGTTGGCCAAGGACCCGGCGGATCGATTCCAGACCTGCGTAGAGCTTGCCGATGCCGTTGCTGCTGCTGTTTCTGCCGGAGTGCCGGAGCCGCCGGCGCGACGCTCACCGTTCACCCGCTCGCGATGGCTCAGGTTTTCTTGACTCCATGAGCAGGGCCCCGCATCGGGCCGATGCGGGGCCCTGGCTCGAGAGGGGGTTGGGAAGGGTCACTCCTCCGGTTCGGTCGGACGGTTGGCCACCACCGGGTACTGGCCGGTGTAGCCCATTCGTTCCTCGGCCACCGAGAGCACCTTGGTGCGCACCAGGAACCAGCCGCCGATCAGTGCGGGGATGATGACGACGAGGGTCGCGATGGTCCACGAGCCGATCGGGGCATCGAAGGCCATCAGGACCAGCACGCCGAACAGGAACACCAGCGTCGCGTAGCTCGTGTACGGCGCACCGAACAGTCGGAACTTGGGCCGCTTCAGGATGCCCTTCTTGGACCAGCGGTACAGCTGAATCTGGCACAGCACGATGGTCGCCCAGCTGGCGATGATGCCCAGTGCGGACATGTTCAGCACGATCTCGAAGGCCTCGCCGGGCGCGATGGCGTTGAGGGCGACACCGAACAACGTGATGAAGCAGGTCAGCAGAATGCCGCCGAACGGTACTCCGCCCTTGGTCATCTTCTTGGTGAATTCCGGTGCGCTGCCGTTCATCGCCATCGACCGCAGAATTCGGCCGGTCGAGTAGAGACCGGCGTTGAGGCTGGACAGCGCCGCGGTGAGCACCACGATGTTCATGATGGTGCCCGCGCCGCCGAGGCCGATGCTCGAGAAGAACGTCACGAACGGCGAGGTACCGGCCTGATATGCGGTGTACGGCAACAGTAGTGCGAGCAGTACCAGCGAGCCGACGTAGAACAGTGCGATACGGGCGATGACCGAGTTGATCGCCCGCGGCATGATCTTCTCCGGGTTCTCGGTCTCGCCGGCCGCGGTCCCCACCAGTTCCACTGCGGCATAAGCGAACACGACACCCGAGATGACGATGACCAGGGGCCACGCGCCGGACGGGAACAGGCCGCCGTTGTCGGTGATCAAGCTGATTCCGGGCATCTCGGAACCGACGGGGATGCGGCCGGCCAGGAAGACGATGCCGACGATCAAGAAGGTCACCAGCGCGATGACCTTGATCATGGCCGCCCAGAACTCCATTTCACCGAACCACTTGACCGACACCAGGTTCAGGCTCATCACCAGAACCAGTGCGACCAGCGCGATGGCCCACTGCGGAATCACCTCGAAACTTCCCCAGTAATGCATGTAGGTTGCGATGGCCGTGACGTCGACGATGGCTGTCATCGCCCAGTTGAGGAAGTACATCCACCCGGCGACGAATGCGGCCTTCTCGCCGAAGAACTCGCGAGCGTACGAGACGAAGCTGCCCGACGACGGGCGGTGCAACACCAATTCGCCGAGGGCGCGGAGAATGAAGAAGACGAAAATTCCACAGAGGGCGTAGGCGAGGAAGAGGCCGGGGCCGGCACTGGCGAGGCGTCCGCCCGCGCCGAGGAACAGGCCGGTGCCGATTGCGCCACCGATCGCGATCATCTGCAACTGTCGAGGTTTGAGGCCCTTGTGGTAGCCCTCTTCCTCGTGGTCCATCGCCGAGTTGTCGTACGACGTGTCGACCGTATCGGACATATTCGATCCTCACTGTCGCTTTTGCGGGGGTTTGTCCGAATTTTTCGGGTGTCGAAACCGTTGTCGTTCAACGGTATTAGCGTCGCGGGTCCGATGCACAGTATTCGGATGTTAACAATGCGTACCGGTGTGAACAGTGTGTGACAGATATCGGCTCGGCCGAGCATCTGCTCGTCACCTGCGTCCCGCGGTGGCGTCGAGCATGGGGGGTGCGGCGGTTCGCCGGCGGCGGACGACCTTGCACTCACCATGGGCGAGTGCTAGAAATGCAGTTGGCACTCTCGACACGTGAGTGCCAGGTCGGGACACGGTGAGGCCGGGGAATCAACGACACCCCTGGTCGTCCGTCGCGGGCACCGAGCTCGGCCAGCAATGTGTCACCCCCAATCCGGAGGATCACTTCGCAATGGCCAAGATCATCGCGTTCGACGAAGAGGCACGCCGTGGCCTCGAGCGAGGCCTCAATGCCCTCGCCGACGCAGTAAAGGTGACGTTGGGCCCCAAGGGTCGCAACGTCGTACTCGAGAAGAAGTGGGGAGCTCCCACGATCACCAACGATGGTGTTTCCATCGCCAAGGAGATCGAGCTCGAAGATCCCTACGAGAAGATCGGTGCCGAGCTCGTCAAGGAGGTCGCCAAGAAGACCGACGACGTCGCAGGCGACGGCACCACCACCGCTACCGTTCTCGCTCAGGCACTCGTCCGTGAAGGCCTGCGCAACGTCGCAGCCGGCGCGAACCCGCTCGGCCTCAAGCGCGGCATCGAGAAGGCTGTTGCAGCCGTCACCGAGTCGCTGCTCGCGTCCGCCAAGGAGATCGACACCAAGGAGCAGATCGCTGCTACCGCTGGCATCTCCGCAGGCGACCCGTCCATCGGCGAGCTCATCGCCGAGGCAATGGACAAGGTCGGCAAGGAAGGCGTCATCACGGTCGAGGAGTCCAACACCTTCGGCCTGCAGCTCGAGCTCACCGAGGGCATGCGCTTCGACAAGGGCTACATCTCGGCGTACTTCGCCACCGATGCAGAGCGTCAGGAAGCCGTCCTCGAAGACGCGTACATCCTGCTCGTCAGCTCCAAGATCAGCACCGTCAAGGACCTGCTGCCGCTGCTGGAGAAGGTCATCCAGTCCGGCAAGCCGCTCGTCATCATCGCCGAGGACGTCGAGGGCGAAGCTCTCTCCACCCTCGTGGTGAACAAGATCCGTGGCACCTTCAAGTCCGTCGCCGTCAAGGCTCCCGGATTCGGTGACCGTCGCAAGGCGCAGCTCGCCGACATCGCCATCCTCACCGGTGGCGAGGTCATCAGCGAAGAGGTCGGCCTCTCCCTGGAGACCGCCGGACTCGAGCTGCTCGGTCAGGCACGCAAGGTCGTCATCACCAAGGACGAGACCACCATCGTCGAGGGCTCGGGAGATTCCGACGCCATCGCCGGTCGCGTCAACCAGATCCGCGCCGAGATCGAGAACTCCGATTCCGACTACGACCGCGAGAAGCTGCAGGAGCGCCTGGCCAAGCTGGCCGGTGGCGTTGCAGTCATCAAGGCCGGAGCGGCAACCGAGGTCGAGCTCAAGGAGCGCAAGCACCGCATCGAAGATGCCGTGCGTAACGCCAAGGCAGCCGTCGAAGAAGGCATCGTCGCCGGTGGCGGCGTGGCACTGCTCCAGGCAGCGCCCGCACTCGACAACCTCAAGCTCGACGGTGACGAGGCAACCGGCGTGAACATCGTTCGCGTCGCACTGTCCGCCCCGCTCAAGCAGATCGCATTCAACGCAGGCCTCGAGCCCGGCGTTGTTGCGGACAAGGTCTCCAACCTGCCCGCAGGTCACGGCCTCAACGCCGCGACCAACGAGTACGAGGACCTGCTCGCTGCAGGCATCAACGACCCGGTCAAGGTCACCCGCTCGGCACTGCAGAACGCAGCGTCCATCGCGGCTCTGTTCCTCACCACCGAGGCCGTCGTCGCCGACAAGCCCGAGAAGGCCGGAGCGCCCGCTGGCGATCCGACCGGTGGCATGGGCGGCATGGACTTCTGAGTCCAGCCCCTCGCTGAAAAAGCCCGACTCCCTTTCGAGGGGGTCGGGCTTTTTCGTGTGCTGTAGTCAGTCCCGGTGATACGCGATGTTGACGACGTTGCCGTCGGGAGCGCGAACGAAGAAGCGGCGCACACCCCACGGCTCGGTCGTCAATGGGTGCACGATCTCGTAGCCCAGTTTCTGCGCTTCGGCGTACGCGCCATCGACATCGTCGGTGTGCACCGACATCACCGAATCCTCGGGTGCGCTCCGATCGCTCGTCACCAGCTGAACGCTGACCGGGCGGTCGGGTGACGACAGCCGCGCGACCCACCCCATATCGAACTCCTCGGATTTCAGACCGAGGAACTCGGTGTAGAACGATTTGGCCTCGTCGACGTCCGGAACCCGCAGGTTGGTGATGATGCTCATTGTTTTCATCGAACTCCCTTTCCGAACGTGGGCCGGTCGGAGACCCGGGAGGTTCGACGCCAGCAGCGGAGTTGTCGGCTGTTCGGTGGTTAGTGTGGGGCATGACGCGAATCCGCTCGATGACGGTCGCACTCGCTCTGGCAGCGGCCCTCGCGGGCTGCTCCACCTCCGGAACTGCCACGCCCGTATCGGCACCGACCACAACCGATGTCACCGCCACCACCGAGCGCGCCGAGCCGACGTCTACAACGCCGACCACTACCTCGAGTGCCGCCGAGCCGTACGTCGTCGGCAGTACGCGCATCACCGGATCGACAGCGCGTGCGACCTACGACGTCGCGATTCCACAGCTGAGCGGCGGCAATCCGGCCGTGACAGCCGAATTCAACGAGTCGATGCGCGCGGCGTTGCAGGATCAGATCGACCGCGATTACGGGAACGACTTCGCTCTCAGCGACGGCTACTCGACGGGTACGACCTATGTCGGGCGGCGCGTGATCAGTGCCGAACAGATCACGAGTTGGATCGCCGTACCGCCCGGAGCGCACGGTAATTCACTGCTTGCGACCGTGACGATCGACGCCGATACCGCACAGCCGATCACTCTCGGTGATGCCTTCACCGACCTCGATGTGGGCCTGTCTCGACTGTCCGATCGAGCAGCGGCAATTCTCCCGTCCACCCGCGCGGGCGGCAGCTTCGAGCGCTCGGGCATCGAACCGACGGTGGCCAACTTCGGGAACTGGACGGCATCGCCGGAAGGTATGAACATTCACTTCGGTGACTACCAGGTGGGGTCCTACGGCATCGGCCTCGTCACGATCACGATCCCCTGGACCGACCTCTCGGATGTTCTCGCTCCCGGCATGCAGGACGTGTTGAGCAGATGACCCTCAGCCCGGCAATGCGAGCATGGACCCATGATGATTCGCGCAGGGGTGCTGGAGGTTGCGTACGACCGCGTCGGTGATCCGTCGGGTCGATCGGTGGTGCTGATGCACGGGTTTCCGTACGACCCGCGCAGTTACGACGACGTCGCCCGGCTGCTCGCTCAGTCCGGCTACGACGTGGTGGTGCCCTACCTGCGCGGCTTCGGACCGACTCGCTTCGTCGACGCCGGCACGATGCGCTCGGGTGAACAGGCTGCGATCGGCCACGACCTCCGCGAGCTGACTATCGCCCTGGAGCTGAACGACCCCATCGTCGCCGGCTACGACTGGGGTGGCCGAGCGGCGTGCGTCGTCGCCGCGCTGTGGCCGGAATTGGTGTCCGGTCTGGTGAGCGTGTCCGGGTACCTCGTGCAGGACATCGAGGCGGCTGTGACCACGCCCGTGCTGCCGCACCTCGAGAAGCGGTATTGGTATCAGTACTACCTGCACTCCGAGCGCGGCCGGGCCGGGCTCGCGGCCTACCGCGCCGAGATCGCGCAGACTCTGTGGACGGATTGGTCGCCGACATGGAGGTTCGGGGACTCCGAATTCACGGCCACCGCGCCCTCGTTCGACAACCCCGATTTCGTGGACGTGTCCGTGCATTCCTATCGGCACCGATACGGCATCGAGGCGGGGGACGTCGCTTACGCCGCGACGCAGGAGTTGCTGACACGGCAACCGGCGATCACGGTGCCCACGGTCGTGATCGATCCGACCGAGGACACCGTCGCCTCGTTGTATGGCCGCACAGACCACACGGCGCACTTCACCGATCTGATCGATGTTCGTCAGGTCGAGTGCGGCCACAACCCGCCCCAGGAGTTGCCGGGGCAGTTCGCCGACGCCGTCATGACACTCGGCCAGGTGATCCGGGATCGCGAAAGGACCTAGTCGACCGCGAGTTCGCCCAGTTCGTTCCAGTCGGTGCCGTCGACTTCCTGGCTGATGATCTTCGGCGTCTCCACCAGGTACGGCGGAAGATCCTTCTGGGCCTGCTTGAAGTGATCCGAATTCACATGGGCGGCACCGGCATCCGGGTCCTTGAATGCCTCCACGAGGACGTACTCGGTGGGGTCGTCGAGGGTGCGCGACCAGAAGTACCAGAGGCAACCTTCCTCGGCCTGGCAGGCTTCGGTGAAATCGCGCGAGATCTCGGGCCAGTTGTCGGCGTGCTCGGGCTTGACCTTGAACTTGGCGGTGATGAAGATCAACGTTGCTCCTCGTAGTTGGAATGGTGCTGGTGGGTACTACCCGATTTCAGGGTACGAGAATCGCGCGGCCGCGAACTCG
The DNA here is from genome assembly GCF_000963615.1 of Rhodococcus sp. PML026. Taxonomy (NCBI): domain Bacteria; kingdom Bacillati; phylum Actinomycetota; class Actinomycetes; order Mycobacteriales; family Nocardiaceae; genus Rhodococcus; species Rhodococcus sp. PML026. Next base: position 94,472 of record NZ_KQ031365.1, read on the forward strand.
TCCGTTGTCGAGGTCGTCGATGGCGCTCTGGAAGTCGTCCAGTGCGTATGTCTGCGTGTGCAGGTTGACGGCACCGCGGGCGGCGAGGGACATCAAGTCGCACAGGTCGTTGTAGGACCCGACGAGATTGCCGACGATGTTCTTCTCCGCCGACACCAGGTCGATGGTCGGCACGTCGACGTTCTCTCCGTACCCGATGACGTGATAGTCACCGGCCCGCCTCGTCATGGCCAATCCCTCTGCGGTGGAACCGTTCTCGCCGACGAAGTCGAGTACCACCTCGGCTCCGAAGCCGCCGGTGAGTTCCATGACCTGATCGACCTGACTGCCGTCGGCGACCACCGCATGATCGGCCCCCAAGGTGAGCGCCAGTTTGACGGCGTCGGCATTGCGGTCGATGACGATCAGCTCGGCGGGCGACAGTGCCTCGAGTACCTGAATGCCGATGTGGCCGAGGCCGCCTGCTCCGATGACGACGCACTTGTCGCGGGGAGTCAGACGCCGGGCCGCCTTCGCGGCCGCGTGATACGCCGTCAGGCCGGCATCGGCAAGTGCGGCGACTGCGGACGGTTCGAGTGAATCATCGATCTTGACGACGGTTCGCGCATTGGTCCGCAGATAGTCGGCGTATCCACCGTTGGTGTCGATACCCGGGAAATCGCTCGTCTCGCAGTGGACGTCGTCGCCCGAGCGGCACGCCCGGCACAACCCGCACGTGACGAGTGGATGCAGAATCACCTTGTCGCCCTCGCGGACGTTGGTGACGGCCGAGCCGACGGCGTGGACCCACCCGGCGTTCTCGTGGCCGATCGTGTAAGGCAGTGTGACGCCCGACTTCTCGGCCCACTGGCCCTCGAGGATGTGCAGATCGGTACGGCACACGCCGGCACCGCCGATCCTGACGATGACGTCGAGTGGACCCTGTACTTCCGGAATCGGAACCTCGGTCATCTCCAGATTCTTGTGATATCCGACGACCTGGACGGCGCGCATCGAACTCATGAAACATGCTCCTGTGTAGTGCGGAGGGGGACAGTGAGAGTGGTGAGAGGAACGAACGCGCCCTCTTCGCGAGGGACTTGCTGTTCCTCTGCGCCGGGGTAGCGGGTCTGCAGCAATCCGCGGCAGAAGTGCGCATTACCGTCGATCGAAACGCGGGTGGCGCGGGCGCGTCGCATCACCATCGTCAGGTCGCCGGTGTGTGGACGACCCGCATGATCGACCAATGCCGGTGCCGCCGGATCGGTCCGCAGGCCGAGAGCCTCGCGTCGGCGAAGCAGCGCGGTCGAGGTGCGATCATCCGGTAGGTCTGCGAGAACCACTGCGGCCAGGTCGTTCTCGGTCGAGTCGGGATTGGCGCGCAACCACGCCATGAGCGACCGTTCCATCGCCGCCACGTACGCCTTGCGGCGGAACGTCGCTCGTAGTTCGTCGAGGTCCTCTTCGGCCTCGTGCCCGAAGGTGCCCCGATATCCCGCGTCGGCGGCGAGGCCGGCATTGATCTTGTCCGAGTCGTGGTGATCGTCCAGTTCGACGAGAACGTGCTCGGTCCACGGCAACGCCGTCAACACGTCCTTGGAGTCTCCCGCCATCAGATACGCGAAATTCGGCGAACAGAACGACGTCGGCAGTCGAAGATGAACGTGCACAGTGCCCTCGTCGACCTCGAGCGACCGGACGAACCCGAGATCGGTGATGGGCTCGTCCAATTCGGGATCCAGGACGACGCCGAGCGCGGTGTACGCCTCGTCCTTCCTGGTGGTCACAGCAGTCGTCACGTCACACCGCCGCAAGGTCGGCGCGCTCGGGCTGACGCGGTCCGGTCTCGGTCTCGTTCGCGTCGGGCAACTGCAGTTCGGCCGGCACCGGGATGTCGTAGAGCTTGGCGGCGTTCAGTCCGAGCACCTTCTTCTTCTGTTCGAGCGTGATCGGTGCGTATTCGTCGAGGGACTCGTGGATCTGGAAGTCGACGAACCCTTCGACCAACCACTTGGGCGTCCACAGCGCGTAGTCCGAGGAGAAGAAGATGCGGTCCTCGCCGAGCCAGTAGAGCAGTTCGCCCATGATCTGACCGAAGTACTTCGGCCGCGTGTGCATGAACGGGATGGCCACCGCGAGGCCGGCGTACACGTTGGGCTCCTGGGTGGCGATCCAGCAGAAGTCCTCCAGGCGCGGCAGTCCGCAGTGTTCGACGACGAAGTTCAGATCGGTGAAGTCGGTGGCCACGTGGTCGACGTCTGCGACGTCGAACGCATCGCGATCGAGCGGACGGATGGTGGGTCCCTTGTGCACGTGGATGTTCTTGATGCCGACCTCGCGGCACACCTCGAGGTAACGCCGGGTCCAGTCGTCGTCGAGCTTGTAGCCGCGAGAATCGCCGTGCCAGTCGGCGGTGTAGAGCTTGACGCCCTTGAGCCCGAAGCGTTCTGCGTCCGCACGCAGCTGGTCCAGGCCACGTTCGCCGTTGCGTGGGTCGAAGTGATGGTTGTAGGTCAGCTTGTCCGGGTGAGCTGCAGCGAGCGCCGATGCCTCGTCGGTCTGGCCGAACCCGCGGTGGTAGAACTCGCCCAGGTGAGCGGGCTGGAAGATGGCGTGGTCGACGTATCCGATCTCGAACAGGTCGCGCATCAACCGATCGCCGCCCTGGTAGAGGTACTCCTCGTAACTCCACAGCTCGCTCTCGGGGGAGAGATTGCGGTGGTAGTCGTAGAAGCAGTCGATGAACTGCTTGCCGTGGATGTTGCGTTGGTTCTCCTGCCGCGCATCCCAGAGCGCGACGTGGGCGTCCACGATGAAGTAGTTCTCGCCGTTCTTGCTGTACATGGCTGACCTCCAGAGACTGTGCGTGACGTCTGTCACAAGCGATCTGTGGATGACGGTAGGCGCGGCGAAGGCTCGACGAAGTAGCGCGATGTCTCAATTCGAGACGCTGGTTTCGGATCCATGGTGACCAGCGAATGTAACCTGAATCACATGGCAGATCCCGAGGGTCTCGTACGAGCCCGCTTGCACTCGGAGCCCCTCGCTGCCGTGTCGCATCGGTTGCTCGCATCGTGGCACCGAAGCCAGGAATTCGGAGTGCCACTCGAAGACGTCGTACCAGCATTTTCGGGCACCTACGACGGCGAATCACTGTTCTACCGATGTGGGCGTGAGGTGCTCGACGGACTGCGCGACACGTTGGCGAACGAGCCGGTGTCGATGATGTTGACCGACGCCGACGGTCTGGTGCTCGATCGAGTGAGCGCGGACCGTGAGCTGTTGGCAGCGCTCGACCGTGTGCATCTGGCCCCCGGCTTCTCGTACGGCGAGAACCAGGCGGGCACCAACGGCCTCGCCCTCGCGCTCGCCGATCGAATTCCGGCAGTGGTGCGCGCCTCCGAGCATTACTCGCTCTCGCTCACCGGATACACCTGCGCCGCGGCACCGGTGCTGAACCCGATGACGGGCACCGTGGAGGGCTGCGTCAACCTCACCACGTGGTCGGAGTCGTCGACGGATCTGCTGCTGGCCCTTGCTCAGTCGGCGGCAGGGAACACCGCGGCGATGATGCTCGCGCGAGCGCAGGGACAGCACGCGCGTCCGGCACCACGTGGGACGGTCTTCCGCGTCGAAGCGTCGTCGGGTCGGCCGGGTGCGGGCAGCGTCTCGACGCTGTCGACGCGGTGGAATCAGGCTCTCGCGTCCTCCGAAACAGCTCTCAGCCAACATGATTCGGTCCTGCTGGTGGGAGAACCGGGAACCGGACGTGCCACGATTCTGGCCCGAGCGCTGCGTACCATCCGCCCACGGGGTCGAATTCTGAGTGCCGGAGTCCCGGCGGCACGCGACGTCGACGCCTGGCTGGACCTGTGGACGCCCGAGCTACCCAAGCCGGACACCGCAGTCATCGTCCGCGACGTGGACCGGCTGCCGGCGCGAGGGGCGGACGCGTTGGCGGAACTGATCTCTCGCGTCGGTGACGGCGTGCCCGTCACCCTGACGGCCTCCGATTACGACGCTGTTCCCGCTGCCCTGGCGCAGCTGGTGCGTTCGGTCGTCGAGGTCCCGCCGCTGCGCGATCGGCCCGAGGACATCGCTCCGCTCGCTCGGCATCTGGCATTGCGGGCGCGTGGACGCGAGGTCAGCCTGACCGGAGACGCCGAACGAGCCCTCGTCGGGTATTCGTGGCCGGGAAACGTCACCGAGTTGGCGACGGTGATGCACGAGGCGGCGGTCCGCGCCGACGTCGTCGGCGTCAATCATCTCCCGCCCGAAGTGCTTTCGCGCACCACGCAACGTCTGACACGAATCGAGACGTTCGAGCGCGACGAGATGATTCGAGTACTCAGCCGGCCCGGCATCACGATGAACCAGGCGGGCGAGGAACTGGGAATGAGTCGGGCCACGATCTACCGCAAGCGAGACCGCTACGGCATCACGCTGCGTTCCCACACGTAGCTTCGGTGGACCTGCGAGAAAAACTCCGACTTCCGAGCGCGCGCGGCCGCGGGTACATCTAGTGTCGCTGGTATGGCATCTCCGGCAATAGAACTCGAGGTGGGTACGCGCACGGTGCGCATCTCCAACCCCGATCGGGTGTATTTCCCCGAGAGCGGTGCCACGAAGCTGGACCTGGTGAACTACTACCTGAGCGTCGGCGACGGCATCGTCCGCGCGTTGCGGGAGCGGCCGTGCATGATGCACCGGTTCCCCAAGGGCCTCGCCGGCGAGAAGGTGCACCAGAAGCGGGTGCCGCACGGAGCCCCGCCGTGGTTGGAGACCGTCGAGGTGACGTTTCCCCGCTACAACCGCACCGCGGACGAGCTGTGCGTGACCGAATTGGCGCACGTCGCGTGGGCGGTGCAGATGTCGACGGTGGAGTTCCATCCGTGGAACTCGCGCCGCGCCGACGTCGAGATGCCCGACGAATGGCGCATCGACCTCGATCCGATGCCCGACTGCCCCTTCGATCGGGTGCAACGCGTCGCCGGTGTCGTGCAGGACGTGCTCGATGACCTCGGCGCAGTCGGCTGGCCCAAGACCTCGGGCGGTCACGGCCTGCACATCTACGTTCGCATCGACCCCGCCCACGGCTTCAAGGACTTGCGAAGGGGCGCACTGGCATTCGCTCGGGAGGTGGAGCGCCGCGCACCCGAGGACGTGACGACGACGTGGTGGCGCAAGGATCGCGACCCGTCGAAGTTGTTCGTCGATTACAACCAGAATGCCCGCGACCACACGATCGCCAGCGCGTATTCGGTGCGGGGAAACCCGAGGGCGACTGTGTCGACACCCATTTCGTGGGCCGAGGTGCCTGACGTCGATCCACGCGAGTTCACGATTTTCACCGTACCGGCCAGATACGCCGAACTGGGCGACCTACATGCGGGTATCGACGACGCGGTGTTCGCTATCGACGAGCTACTCGAATGGGCGGAGCGCGACGAGCACCAGGGCCTGACGGAGCCCGAGGAGTAGCCGAACTCGAAGTTATGGACGGAAATCGGCAGAAATCCGTCCATAACTTCGAGTTCGGCAGCCAGAAGTCAGTCGGTGCCGGACTCGATTGCGGCGTGGTCGAGGGCGGCGGAGTCCACGGAGTTCTCGGCGCTGCTGGCGGCGATGGCGTCGGCTCCACCGGGGGCGAGTTCGCCGATCAGGTCGCCCCAGGCGGTCAGCTGATCCTGGGCGGCGTACTGCTCGAGTTTGCTGCGCGAATCCGCGATGTCGAGGTTGCGCATGGTCAACTGGCCGATGCGGTCGCCGGGGAAGAAGGCCTGGCCCTGGCTGCGTTCCATCGACAGTTTCTCGGGGTGGTAGCTGAAGTTGCTGCCCTGGGTATCGACGATGGTGAAGTCCTGACCGCGGCGCAGGCGAACCGTCACGCTGCCGGTCACGACGTTGCCGACCCAGCGCTGCAGGCCCTCGCGCAGCATGAGTGCCTGCGGATCGAACCAGCGGCCCTCGTAGAGCAGGCGTCCGAGTCGGCGGCCCTCGTTGTGGTACGAGGCGATGGTGTCCTCGTTGTGGACGGCGTTGACGAGCCGCTCGTACGTGATGTGCAGCAGTGCCATGCCCGGGGCCTCGTAGATGCCGCGACTCTTGGCCTCGATGATCCGGTTCTCGATCTGGTCGGACATGCCGAGCCCGTGGCGTCCGCCGATGGCGTTGGCTTCCATCACCAGGTCGACGGCACTGTCGAAGGACTTGCCGTTGATCCGAACGGGCCGGCCACGCTCGAAGTCGACGGTGACGTCCTCGGCTGCGATCTCGACCTCGGGATCCCAGAAGCGGACACCCATGATGGGCGAGACGATCTCGAGGGACGTGTCGAGGTATTCGAGACGCTTCGCCTCGTGGGTGGCACCCCAGATGTTGGCGTCGGTGGAGTACGCCTTCTCGGCCGAGTCACGGTAGGGGAGGGTGCGCTGGGTGAGCCACTGCGACATCTCGTGCCTGCCGCCGAGCTCGGCGACGAATGCCTCGTCGAGCCACGGCTTGTAGATGCGCAACTCGGGGTTGGCGAGCAGGCCGTAGCGGTAGAACCGCTCGATGTCGTTGCCCTTGTACGTCGAGCCGTCGCCCCAGATCGAGACGCCGTCCTCCTGCATCGCGCGCACCAGCAGCGTGCCGGTCACCGCGCGGCCGAGGGGAGTGGTGTTGAAGTACGTCTGCAGCGACGATCGGATGTGGAACGCGCCGCAGGTCAGTGCCGCGAGGCCTTCCTCGACCAGCGGTTCGCGGCAGTCGATCAGCCGGGCCTGCTCGGCGCCGTACGCAAGGCCGCGGGCGGGTACGTCGGACAGATCCGGCTCGTCGTACTGGCCGATGTCGGCGGTGTAGGCAAACGGGATCGCGCCGTGCTCGCGCATCCACGCCACCGCCACCGAGGTGTCGAGACCACCGGAGAATGCAATGCCGATTCGTTCACCGACCGGGAGAGAGTTCAATACCTTCGTCACGGCCCGCAGCTTAGTCGTACGGTCAGCTGGGCCGATCGGCGAGCGACTCCACTGCACCACGGACGGCATCGAGGTGGGCGGTCATGGCGCGGGCTGCTGCGTCGTACTCGCCGGATCGGATACCGGCGACGATGGCGTCGTGCTCGACGTTGGACTGCTGCTGCCGGTGGGCGACGAGGTTCAACGTTTCGGACTGCCGCGTCAAGGCGTCCCGGATGTCGACGACGATCGACTCGAACACGCGGTTTCTGCTGGCCCGCGCGATGGCGGTGTGGAACTGCGCGTCCAACAGGACCCAGGCCTCGTGGTCGTCCTCGGAACGCATCTCGTCGGCGAGGCCGGAGAGCACCGCCAACTCGTCGGCGGTACGTCGTTCGGCCGCCCACCCGGCTGCGGGTACCTCGACGTGGGGTCGGGCCTCCATGAGTTCACGGGCCTCGTAATTGCCGATGTCGAGGTCGCCACCCACTCGATCGCGGACGACGAAGGTGCCGAGGCCCGTCTTGGTTTCGGTCAGACCGAGCGCGTGGCACGAGCGCAGAGCCTCGCGGATGACGGAACGACTGACGCTGTGCCTCGCGGCCAGCGCCGCCTCGGACGGGAGCTTCTGCCCGACGGGGAGCTTTCCCGACGAGATCGCGGCACGCAGGTCGGCGAAGACTGCCTCGGCGGCGCTCATGCGGGCATTGGTGGGCGCACTGACTGCCCAGCTGTCCGACAGGTTCATGTAGTGATCCTATCCCGGGGTTGACCGACGAGGTGTTCTACGCCACACTCTACCTGTCAGACAGCCGGACAGCTGGACACCCCTTGAAGGAGCGCACCCACCGTGGCCGATACCCGCATCGAGAAAGACCTTCTCGGCGAACGCGAGATTCCGATGACCGTCTACTGGGGAATCCATACCCTGCGCGCGCTGGAGAACTTTCCCATCACGGGGCGGCCGATCTCCACCAACGCCCACCTCGTCCGCGGGCTCGCAGCCGTGAAGTGGGCGGCCGCGGCGGCCAATCAGGACCTCGGAATCCTCGACGCCACCCGCGGGGAAGCGATCCGGGCCGCGTGCCAGGAGATTCTCGACGGCCAGTGGCACGAGCAGTTCGTCGTCGACGTCATTCAGGGCGGCGCGGGGACGTCGACCAACATGAACGCCAACGAGGTCATCGCCAATCGTGCCCTGGAAATCCTCGGCCACGCGCACGGTGACTACTCGATGCTGCACCCCAACGAGCATGTGAACGCCTCGCAGTCCACCAACGACGTGTATCCGACGTCGGTGAACATCGCGACCATCTTCGCGGTGCACGAGCTGATCGCATCGATGAAGGTCCTGCGAGATTCGTTCTCCCGCAAAGCAAGCGAGTTCGCCACCGTCGTCAAGATGGGCCGCACCCAGCTGCAGGACGCGGTGCCGATGACACTCGGTCAGGAGTTCGGCACCTACGCGATCATGATCGACGAGGACTGCTCCCGGCTCGAGGAAGCCGCGCTGCTGGTGCACGAGATCAACCTCGGGGCCACGGCCATCGGCACCGGGCTCAATGCTCCTGCCGGATACACCGAGTCGGCCGTCGCGCACCTGCGCACCATCACCGGCCTGCCGTTGGTCACCGCAACGGACCTCATCGAGGCAACGCAGGACGTCGGTCAGTTCGTGCACCTGTCGGGTGTGCTCAAGCGCGTCGCAGTGAAACTGTCGAAGATCTGCAACGATCTCCGGTTGCTGTCCTCCGGGCCGCGCGCGGGCTTCAACGAGATCAATCTGCCTCCGATGCAGGCGGGTTCGTCGATCATGCCCGGCAAGGTCAACCCCGTCATTCCCGAGGTTCTCAATCAGGTTGCCTACGAGGTGATCGGTCACGACGTCACCATCACGATGGCCGCCGAGGCAGGGCAGTTGCAGCTCAACGCTTTCGAGCCGATCATCGTCAAATCCCTGTCCGACGGTATGGCGCATCTGAGTGCGGCCTGCCGGACCGTCGCGCATCGGTGCGTCGACGGCATCACCGCGAACGTCGATCTGCTGCGTGAGCGGGTGGAGAACTCGATCGGTCTGGTCACCGCGCTCAGCCCGTACCTCGGGTACGTGGAGTCGACGGCCATTGCGCAGGAAGCGCTGGTCACCGGCCGCAACGTCGTCGACCTGGTGCTCGAGAAGGGCCTGCTGGCGCGAGAAGAGCTGGATCGATTGCTGAGCCCCGAGCATCTCGCGAACCTGCGGGTGGCTCCCACCGAGCATTCCGTTGCTCCCGAGACGTCGACGAGGTAATGCGATGAGCACCGAGAACCCGACCCAGAAGCAGGCCTTCAGCGAAGAGGAGCTGGGGTATCGAAAAGAGCTGGCTCCGCGCCAGATTCAGATGATCGCCATCGGCGGCGCGATCGGCACCGGCCTGTTCATGGGTGCCGGCGGAAGACTGCGTGACGCCGGGCCCGCGTTGGTTCTGGTCTACGCACTGTGCGGCTTCTTCGCATTCCTGATCCTGCGCGCGCTGGGTGAGCTGGTGATGCACCGCCCGTCGTCCGGATCGTTCGTCTCGTACTCCCGCGAGTTCTTCGGTGAGAAGGTCGCGTTCGCGGCCGGGTGGTTGTACTGGATGAACTGGGCGATGACGGCCGTCGTGGACGTGACGGCAGTGGCGCTGTACATGAACTTCTTCAAGAAGTACTGGGCACCGCTGGGCAACGTGGATCAATGGGTGTTCGCGCTGGCCGGCCTGGTGTTGGTTCTCGGTCTGAACCTGGTGTCGGTCAAGGTGTTCGGTGAGCTCGAATTCTGGTTCGCGCTCATCAAGGTCGTGGCGTTGGTGACGTTCCTCGCGATCGGCACCTACTACGTCATCTTCGGCACCCCCATCGACGGTCAGGCTCCGGGTCTGAGCGTCCTCACCGACAACGGCGGTCTCATCCCCAACGGACTGCTTCCGGCGATCGTCGTGATCCAGGGCGTCGTATTCGCCTATGCCTCCATCGAATTGGTCGGTACCGCCGCCGGAGAGACGCAGAACCCCGAGAAGGTCATCCCCAAGGCGATCAACACCGTCATCGTCCGCATCGTCGTCTTCTACGTCGGCTCGGTGCTGCTGCTCTCGCTGTTGCTGCAGTACACCGCGTATCAGGCCGGGGAGAGCCCGTTCGTCACGTTCTTCGGAGCGATCGACGTCGAGGGTGCCGACGCGATCATGAACCTCGTCGTGCTCACCGCGGCGCTGTCGTCTCTCAACGCCGGGCTGTACTCCACCGGTCGCATCCTGCATTCGATGGCGGTCGCCGGTTCAGCACCGAAATTCGCGGCCCGCATGAACAAGCAGGGAGTTCCGTACGGCGGCATCGCATTGACGTCGGTGGTGACGCTGCTCGGGGTCGTCCTCAACGCAGTCGTCCCGGCGCAGGCGTTCGAGATCGTGCTGAACCTCGCTGCGCTCGGCATCATCAGCGCGTGGGCCGTCATCGTGGCGTGCCAGCTCAAGTTCTGGTCTCTGTCCAAGACCGGCGCGGTCACCCGGCCTGCGTTCCGGTTGTTCGGTGCCCCGTACACCGGCTACGCAACGCTAGGCTTTCTGGCGTGTGTACTGGTACTGATGGCCTTCGACAAACCCGTCGGTACGTGGACCGTCGCGTCCATCCTGCTCATCGCGCCGATGCTGATCGCCGGATGGTACATGTGCCGCAACAGAATTCGAGAGGTAGCCGCCCGTAATGACTGAGGAGTGGAGCCTGCCGGAACGACCCGACAGTGCTGAGTTCGTCGCGTTGTTGACTACCGGTGGGACGATCGCCAGTAGTCGCGACGAGCACGGGGTTTCTCGGCCGGTCGCAGGCGTGGGCGTCGACATGGACGGCGTGGTGGTGCGCGAGGTGATGTCGAAGGACAGCTCCGCCCTGGACCTCGCCGATCTCGACGCCATTCGCACTGCCGTGGTCGACGCGTTGGCCGAGGACGGCTGCGCCGGAGTGGTGGTGTTGCACGGCACCGACACCATGGAGGAGTCGGCGTTGTACGTCGACCTGTTCCACGACGACGCGCGTGCGGTGGTGTTCACCGGGGCCCAACGCACCGCCGATCATCCGGACCCGGACGGCCCCGCCAACATCACCGCCGCGGTGACGGCGGCGCGGTCCGAGCAGGGAGTGCTGATCGCGTTCGGCGGACGAGTACTGCCGGCCCGCGGGGCGATCAAGAAGCACACTTCCGAACTCGACGCCTTTCGGTCGGCAGCAGTGCCGAGGCCGGACCCGCTGCGGTGGCAGCCCGTCGCGGGAGTGCGCGTGGACGTCGTGGCCCTGTACCCGGGCGCGGACGGGGTGCAGATCGATGCCTGTCGCGAAGCCGGGGCGTCGGGCATCGTGCTCGAGGCGTTGGGCTCGGGTAACACCAACGCTCTGGTGGTGCACGCGGTGAAAGAGGCCGTTGCTGCCGGGCTGCACGTGGTCGTCACGACGCGGGTGCCGTTCGGTGAGACCTCGCCGACGTACGGCGGCGGAGGCGGCGGCCACGATCTGCTCGACGCCGGTGCGGTGTTCTCCCGCGAACTCCGGGCCGGGCAGGCGCGCATCCAGTTGGCGGCGCTGGTTGCCACTGGAGCCACTGACGTAGTTGTCCACAATTCGTTCGCATAGGCGGGATCCCGCCCACGGAGCCGAATAGTGGACACTCAGCGCACCAGGGAGGCGTGACGTGAGCACGATCGAGATCGAGTTCGCTCCACATTGGGTGAACGCGTCCTTGGTGCGCACGCTGGCGCGGCCGTTCGTGACGATCGACGGCGTGGAGCATCGCCAGTCGTGGTCGGAACCGTCGACCTACGAGCTGGCACCGGGCGGCCACGAGCTCACCGCATTCATCCGCTATCGCGGCACGACATCCGCACTCGGCATCGGGCGGCGACGCGTCGAACTCGGTGCAGAACAGCACCTTCGGCTGCGAGCTCGAAACGGGTGGGCGAACCACATGCCGTTCGAGTTACAGCTCCGACTCGCCCCAGGTCTCGACGCGTAGTTCGTCCCCGACCGAGATGGTTCCTTCCTCGATCACCGAGAACTTCGAACCGAAGGCGACGCCCTTCTGCCGAGCCCGGCGGTAGGTTCCGAGAGTGCGCAGGGGTTCGGGTCCGGTGCGAACACCGGTGCTCTGCTCCACCGTGGTGACGGCGCAGCGGATCGCCAGCTTCGTGTACGCCAATCGTGCGTCGCCGATCGAGATGTCGCGCACTTCGTCCTCGACATGAGCGTCCTGCGAGCCGTCGACGACGATGTTGGGCCGAAATCGGTCGATCGGCAGCGGGGCGTCGAGACGGGAGTTCAGACCGGCCAGCGTGGCGGTCGAGAGGATGTGGACGGCGGCGCTGTCGGCGAAATGGGCCGAGCCGGGACGGATTCCGTCGGTGACGCGGCCGTGATCGCGGGGCGCGGCGACGAGGCGTGAGGGCTCGCCGATGACGTCGGTGAGCCAGGCGGCGATGTCGTCGCCCTGGTCGATGCCCCGCAGCGGCGTGCCGAACATCGTGACCTCGCGGTCCGCGGAATCACGATCGACGACGGCGGTGACGCTCCCTGCGCTCTCGTGGCGCAGTGTCAGTGAGCCGTTTTCCACCGAGCAGCGAACGACGGCCAGTACGGGATCGGTGCGTTGGCTGCGGAACGAGCCGTCCGCGTCGACGATCATGAACGCTCGGTCGTGTTCGAGACCGGATGTGCTCACCCGGGCCGAGTCCAGTGCCGTACCGGCACATCCTTTGACGGGATAGGTCACCAAAGACGACACGCGCACCCGTCGAGGATACTGGGACACATGACTCGTGCTCTGTTGGTAGTCGATGTTCAGAACGATTTCACCGAGGGTGGTGCGTTGGCCGTGGTCGGCGGTGGGGAGGTGGCGCGCAGGATCAGCGCGTACCTCGCCCGGAGCGGCGACGACTACGATCTCGTGGTGTCCTCACGTGATTGGCACGACGGCGACAGCGACAACGGTGGACATTTCGCCACCGACGCTGCCCCGGATTTCGTCACCACGTGGCCCGTGCACTGCGTCGCGGGAACGGTCGGCGCGGAATATCACCCGGATTACCGAACCGGCAGCGTCGACGTGCATGTCTACAAGGGGCAGGGCAGACCGTCGTACTCGGCGTTCGAAGGCGTCACCGAGGACGGAACATCCCTGTCCGAGATCCTGACCGCCAACGAGGTGACGGCCGTCGACATCGTCGGTCTCGCCACCGATTACTGCGTGCTGGCGTCGGCGAAAGATGCAGTGGCACAGCACCTGGACGTTCGGGTTCTCACCGATCTGGTGGCCGGGGTCGCTCCCGAGACCTCCGCAGCAGCTCTCGACGAACTCCGCGAAGTCGGAGCAGCAGTGGTGTGAGACAGCAGTGGTGTGAAACAGCAGTGGTCTACGAGTCGATCGTGGTGGTGATGGACGTGACCGACGGTGCCGCGGGGGTGCTGCCGAAACCGAACGTCACCGGGGGAGTGACGGGCGTCAGCGAGCCGAGGTCCTCTCCTTGCCAGGATGCGACGACGTCGACGACGCGGTGCTGGTGCCTGGCTCCGTAGTATTCGCGCCTGCCTCCGCCGGCGCTGCCGCGAGTTCGCACTCCGCGCAGTATCACTCGGGCGATGGGGTCGCTGATCGTGCAGAACCACGGTGCGGTGGACACGGCGTCGGGGACGAGGCTCAGGGCGCGGCCGAGAACCGTCGGCCCGGCCACTCGGATGCGTACCGACAGATCCCCGGCGACGACGGACCGCCACCCGTCGGGCTGGTCGGAGAAGGTGACCGGTACCAGCTCGGTGGAATCGAACGAGTATGTCGCCGTGACGAATTCACGTACCGCCTCGTTCGGGGCCACGAGTAGGCGTCGACCGTCCGCGAATTGGACCATCACATCGGTGAATTCGCCGAGGGGCGAGCGCGTCCAGTGTCCGACGACGATGCGCACTCCCGACGTCGTACCTACCCCGTAGATCTCTCCGTGAAACCGTGATCTGGTCATCTTCGTGCACTCTCACCTAGGTAGCACTATGCGGTGCATAGTGGAGGTCATGGCGTCCTCGCAACCCACTGTATTCGTCCTGTTCGGCGCGACCGGAGACCTCGCGAAGCGAATGGTTCTGCCGTCGTTCTACCAACTCCACGTCGAAGGCCTGCTGCCGGAGAAATGGATCCTGATCGGCAACGGTCGCAAGGACTCGTCCGACGACGAGTTCCGCGACCACGTGAAAGATGTGCTCGACGAGTTCGCCGAGAACGTGGCCGACGACGATTGGTCGGCGTTCTCGAAGCGAATCCGATTCGCGGGCAACGGCTTCACCGTCGACGATCCCGGCAAGCTCCCCGACGTCGTCGCCGACGCCAGGAAAGAGATCGGTGACGACGCACAGCTGGTGCACTACATCGCGCTGCCGCCGAGCACGTTCGTCGACTACACGAAGGCCCTGGGTGCACACGATCTCGCCGAGGGTTCCCGAGTGGTGTACGAGAAGCCCTTCGGCACCTCGCAGCACAACTTCGAGGAACTCGACAAGGCCGTGCACGAGGTCGTGAAGGAGGAACAGGTCTATCGCATCGACCATTTCCTCGGTAAGGAAGCAACGCAGAACCTGCACGTGCTGCGGTTCGCCAACGGCATGATCAGCGGCATCTGGAACTCCGAGCACGTGGAGCATGTGCAGATCGACGTGCCCGAGACACTCGACATCGACGACCGCGCCGAGTTCTACGACGAGACCGGTGCCGTACTGGACATGCTGGTGACCCATCTGTTCCAGGTGGCCGCCGAGGTGGCCATGGAACCCCCTGCGTCGTTGAAGGCCGAGGATCTTCAGTCGGCTCGCGAAACGGTGATCGGGCAGTTCCGTCCACTCGACACCGACGAGGTGGTTCTGGGGCAGTACGACGGCTACCGCGACGTCGACGGCGTTGCCGAGGATTCGACGGTCGACACGTTCGTGGCCGCGAAGCTGTGGGTGGATACCGATCGCTGGCGTGGGGTGCCGTTCCTGCTTCGTACCGGCAAGATGCTCGGTGCCGGAGCGCAGCGGGTATCGCTGGTGTTCCGCAAGCCCGCCGACAGTCCACTGTCGACGCTGCCCGAAGACGGCGCGGTGCTCTCGTTCGACCTGTCCGGTGACGGCAGCATCGATATCGCGATGACGGTCAAGGAACCGGGACCGGATTTCGACCTGTCCGTCGGGCATCTGTCGTTGCCGCTGAAATCGGTGCCCGACGCGGAGCCGTTGAGCCCGTACTCCCGTCTGATCCTCGATGTACTGAACGGGGACCGATCGCTGTTCACCAGACCCGACGGCCTGGCCCACGTGTGGGAGGTGGCGGCACCGCTGTTGAACGATCCGCCCGCGGTGAAGAACTATGCGCCGGGCTCGATGGGACCGACGGAAGCCGACGATCTGGCAGCGTCCTGCGGTTGGTTGATCACCGGGAAAACCGAGGACTGATCACCGGAACGGCGAAGAACCGGGTCGGCTTTCGAGCCCCGAAACAGCCGGTGGGTCCTTTTTGTCCGAAACGATGGAATGGACCGCGTCTGGAACGTTATGTTCCTGTGGCCTGGTCACCTTCCGACTCGGGCCACGACGTGTCTTTCGAAAGGCTTACCCATGCTCCTCGATCTCCTCACCGGCCTCCTGCCCATCCTCGGCGGCGGCGAAGACGGTGGCATCACCGGACCCATCACCGGTGGCCTCACCGATGGTCTCGGTGAACTCCTCGACGGACTGCTCGGCGGAAGCACCGGTAGCTTCGGCTCCAGCTAGGCCCCATTCCGCGAAGTCCGACGGCAAGGCCCCGTTCCTCCACCGGCGAGGATGCGGGGCCTTTCCGCGGTCGCGGGAGCTCACGGGCGGCGCGGCATCAGCATCAGGGCCGCCAGGTAGATCAGCACGACTGTGCCACCGCTGAGCACTGCACCGGCGACGGTGGCGACGCGAACGAGGTTGACGTCCCAACCGAAGTAGTCGGCTATACCGCCGCAGACGCCTCCGATCATCTTCTGCGAGTTGGACAGGGTGAATTCTCTGGGGGAATTGCTCTCGAATGTCATGGTGAGAAGTCTGCGTCGCCGACGCCTGTGGGCACATCGGGGCTTTCACCCATATCGACCCGGAGAATCGAACGATCGAGAAACGGGTCGCCGAACAAGTTCGGTGACTTTTACGACGCGGACACTCGACCTGTTGTCGGCGCGAGGATTACGGTCGGATGTGTCGGTCGCTTCCGGTCCGTCCCCCTTGCAGACCGGAAGCGTGTCCGATGCGTCCGGTTGCGCTCGGTGTTCACCGAATCGCCATGGACCGGTCACCGATGAGCACTAACTTTCGGCGCATGACCGACTTCGATCTCCGCAACGGCGTGGCTGCACGCAAGAATCTCAGCGACGTGCGGGACATCACGACCGCCGTGGATCTTGCCGATACTTCGGGGTTCGTCGTCGACGACTCCGATGACGACGACCCGGTGTTGCTGACGGTCCCGGGCGGTCACGTCGTCGACACGTGGCGGGAGAACTACCCCTACGACGAGCGTATGACCCGCGCCGAGTACGAACTCGAAAAGCGGCTGCTGCAAATCGAACTCCTCAAGCTGCAGATGTGGTCCAAGGACACCGGACGACGCCACGTCATCATCTTCGAGGGTCGCGACGCCGCCGGTAAGGGCGGCACGATCAAGCGGTTCATGGAGCACCTCAACCCCCGCGGCGCACGCGTCGTCGCGTTGGAGAAGCCGTCGGTGCGGGAGTCGACGGAGTGGTATTTCCAGCGGTACATCGGGCATCTGCCTGCGGCCGGCGAAATTGTGATGTTCGACAGGTCTTGGTACAACCGTGCCGGTGTCGAACGGGTCATGGGGTTCTGCACCGAGGAGCAGCATGCACAGTTCGTTCGGCAGGCACCGCTGTTCGAGCAGATGTTGGTGGACGAGGGCATCAGCTTGACCAAGTTCTGGTTTTCGGTGTCGCAGCACGAGCAGCGCACTCGCTTCGCGATCCGGCAGGTGGATCCGGTACGGCAGTGGAAACTGTCGCCGATGGATCTTGCGTCACTGGACAAGTGGGATGCGTACACCGCTGCGAAGGAAGAGAACTTCCGCGCCACCGATACCGACGTAGCACCGTGGACCGTGGTGAAGAGCAACGACAAGAAGCGCGCGCGGATCAACGCGATGCGGTTCGTGCTCAACAAGTTCGACTACGCCAACAAGGACTCCGAGATCGTGGGCGAAACAGACCCGTTGCTCGTCGGTCGCGCGAAAGACGTGCTCGGAGAATAATTCTGGGCTACTTACCGGGGTCTGCTCGGTGAACGTCCTGCGTCGCTTCGGTATCCGAGCGGCGAGTTCGTGCCGCGTTGTGCACCGCGCCGATGGTTGCGGTAGGAAAGTGGTAGGCCGTATTACCTACGGCTGTACGAAGAGACGAGCATCAGGAGTTCTCATGGGTTCAGCTGCGCAGTTCATCACCGACATTGCAACCGGAGTCTACGACGGCATCGTCGACGCGATCGTCGAGCAGATCGTCGGCGTGCTGACGTCGGGTAGCGCCGCGTAATTCGTCGGTCTACGAGTCGCGGTCGCTGTCGGGGGCGGCCGCGACTTTTCGTCTCTGTGACCGTTTTGTGACAGCTCACCAAGATTTCTGACTTTTCGATGCCAATGCGTGTACGAAACGTTATCCGTTCGGGTAGAAATCTTCATGCAGAGGTAATCGAGTGACGACCGTCACGTTCGATCTGCACATCCCTCGAACAACAAGGAGCCTGTCGCATGTCCGCTGAACTCGGTGACCTCTTGGCAATCTTCATCCAGCTCTTCTCGGGTATCAGTTCTTCCTCCGACTGACATCCCCGGCTCCGCGCCGTAGGCCTCGGCCTGGACGGCCGACCGGAGCCGAATCGATGAACAGTAAGGCTCGCGACGCCGCGTCGGCGGCGAATCCCCCTCTCTCGAAGGAGTTTTGATGGAATTTCTCTCGCTGTTGCTGCAGTTGCTCGCTGTCGGCAGCTCCGAAGGAACAGGTTCGGTCGTCAACATCCCCGGCACGCTTCCCAGCTGAAGCGCGACCCCGGAGCCGGGCCCGACATACCGTCGGGCCCGGCTTTCGTGGTTTCGAAGTGTCATTCGTTCGACCGAAATATCCTCCAGCGGTTGATGATTCGCCGCCGACCGGGTAGACCTGAGCCTCATCGTCGATGCGCTCGGTATCGACGGTAGTAGAGGGGGCACCATGCTCGAAGCCGTAGTCGGATTCATCAACAGTCAATTGTTCTGGTTCAGCTGGTCGACCGGTAGCTACCACCCGATCATCCTGTGAGGTAGTGCCCTGGGGAAGGTGCGGTCGCACCGTCATAGGGTTGGCCGATGCAGACGGTTCCGATTCAGATGCCCGACGGTTCGACGGTGCCGGTGACGCTGTTTCCGAGTGAGGGCCGAGACGATGCGCCCGTCATCGTCGTTCTCCCGGGTCTCGGCATCCCCGGCGGCTACTACCGGCTGTTCGCCGAAGCGCTCGTCGCCCGCGGATTCCATGCTGCGATCGGCGATCTTCGGGGCCAGGGGGACAGTAAGCCGAAGCCGAGTTCGTCGAGCAGGTACGGATATCAGGAATTGGTCTCGGTCGACTTTCCGGCGATCTTCGAGGTGGTGCGCGAGCAGTTCCCCGCCGCAACCCCGTATCTGCTCGGCCACAGTATGGGCGGACAACTGGGCGCGATGTACGCCGCCCGAATTCGAGGCAGGCTCGGTGGCTTGATCCTGGTGGCATCCGGGTCGCCGTACCACCGCGGTTTCGGCACCACTCGCGGGGTCCCGCTCTACTTCGGCGCGGCGGCGATGGCGATCACCAGCAACATCGCCGGGTTCTGGCCGGGGGACCGCATCGGGGTCGGCGGATTCGGTCGTCAATCACGAGTGTTGATCGACGACTGGTCGAGGTTCGCCCGAACGGGCTCGATCGAGCCGGCCGGTGCCGACATCGACTACGAGGAACGGATGGGCCGGCTGACCCTACCGGTGCTGGCAGTGACCATCGAGGGCGACGATCTGGCCCCCAAGGGTTCGATGGAGAATCTGACGGCCAAGCTTGCCAACGCCGACATCACCACCGAACACATCGACGAGCCGCTGGGCCACAACGGGTGGATCCGCAATCCCACCGCGGTGGCCGACCTGGTCGAGCGGTGGATGCACCGCTGACACAACCCCGTGCCGAACGATACGGTCGTTTGGACTAATTCATGCGATAAGTTCCAACTCCGCGCCCGTTCTGGTGTACAACGCTAGTGACTCAACTTCTGTTCTGCCGAAGATAGCGAGCACGTGTATGAACGGCCTGGGGGCTACAGCTCGTCGGATCGGTAGGGCTGTGCTCGTGGCCGCGTGTATCGCTGCGTCGGCCGCGCAGGGCACGGCCCTCGCCGCGCCCGACGCGTCGACGTCGTACGTGGTGCGTACGGAGGAGACCGATGCCGTCGCCATGACGGCGTTCGTGTACTCGGCCGCGATGGAGCGGATCATCCCCCTGAAGATTCTTCGATCGCCGGACCGTGCGGAACCGAGCCCTACCGTGTACCTGCTCAACGGCGCGGGCGGTGGGGTGGACGGTATGGACTGGTACACCCAGACCGATGTCGTGTCGTTCTTCGCGGACAAGAACGTCAATGTGGTCACTCCCGTCGGTGGGGCCTATTCCTACTACACGGACTGGCAGCACGACGATCGCGTGCTCGGCCGCAACAAGTGGGAGACCTTCCTGACCCGCGAACTGCCTCCACTCGTCGACCAGCTGCTGAAGACCAACGGCCGCAACGTCATTGCCGGAATCTCGATGGCTGCTACGTCGGTGCTCAATCTGGCGGCGCACAACCCCGGTCTCTTCCGGGCGGTCGGCTCCTACAGCGGCTGCGCCTCGACCACCGATCCGCTGGGCCGCGCGTACGTCAAGACCGTTGTATCGATGGCGCTCGGAGCCGACGTGAAGAACATGTGGGGCGCGGACGACGACCCCGACTGGGTGCGTAACGACGCCGTCGTCAACGCCGACAAGCTGCGCGGCACCGCGCTGTACATCTCCAACGGCAGTGGCCTGGCGGGGGCATCGGACACCTTCGACGGAACCAACCCCAACGGCCCCGGTTTCGTGCTGCTGAACCAGATGGTGGTGGGCGGTGCCATCGAGGTCGCCACCGGCGACTGCACCCGTCGACTGAAGAGCGCGCTCGAAAAGCTGGACATCCCAGCCCATTTCGAGCTACGGGAACGCGGCACGCACTCCTGGGGATACTGGCAGGACGATCTCCACAATTCCTGGCCGATGTTCGAGCAGGCTCTGGCCGACTGACATCACCGGCTCTCGAGGTGCCGCCACAGGAACTCGTACGTCAGTGCGGTCTTGAACGCCAGCTGCGCATTGTCCGACGCCCCACCGTGGCCGCCCTCGATGTTCTCGTAGTAGCTCACGTCCTGACCGAGCTCGGCCAGCCGCGCAGCCATCTTGCGCGCGTGTCCGGGATGGACTCGATCGTCTCGGGTGGACGTGGCGATGAGTATCGGTGGGTACTTCCGCTCGGACGCGGCCACGACGTTCTGGTACGGGGAGTACTGCGAGATGAACTCCCATTCGGCGGGGTCGTCGGGGTTGCCGTACTCGGCCACCCAGGACGCTCCCGCGAGCAACAGGTGGTACCGCTTCATGTCCAGTAGCGGGACCTGACATACCAACGCCCCGAACAGTTCCGGGTACTTCGTTTCCATGATGCCCATCAGCAGGCCGCCGTTGCTGCCGCCCTGGGCGGCCAAGCGGTCGGCGGTGGTGATCCCTCGGGCCACCAAATCGCGCGCGACCGCGGCGAAGTCCTCGTGGACCAGATGCCGGCCCGCTCGCAACACCTGGGTGTGCCAGGACGGTCCGTACTCGCCGCCGCCGCGGATGTTGGCAACGACGTAGGTGCCGCCGCGCTCGAGCCACGTTCGACCCATCGCTCCGCTGTAGCCGGGCGTCATCGAGATCTCGAAGCCGCCGTAGCCGTACAGCAGTGTCGGGCCGGGGCCTGCGTCGCCGCGTCGGACGACGAAGTAGGGGATCGCGGTGCCGTCGTCCGACTCCGCGAAGAACTGCTGCACCGTCATGCCGTCCGCGTCGAAGAAGGCGGGAGCCTGCTTCAGTACCTCGAGCGCGCCGCCGACCGTGCCGACCAACAGCGTGGCCGGGGTGAGGTAACCCGAGGAGCCGAGGAAGAACTCGTCCCCGTTCTCCTCGGCGTCCGTACCGATGATCTCGGTCGACGCCAACTCCGACAGCCCGTCGACGGTGGCCGTGTCCCACTCCGTCGTGCGCGTTTTGCGCCCCTCCAGGTACGCAAAACGCGCACGAGGGGTGAGCACATGCAGACGAGTGCGGACATCCTGCAGCGTCACCAGCAGCAGATGATTCTCGGTCCAGGCGTACTGATGCAGGGATGTGTGCTCGTCGGGAGTGAACAGAACCGTCAGAGATGCTGTGCCGCTCATGAATTCGTCGAAGTCGGCCGCGAGCAGAGCGCCCGCCGGATGGGTGACACCGTCGTAGGTCCACTCGGTCATCGTCCGAACCAGCAGCCAGTTCTCGTGGACCGACGTCGATGCGTCCGTCGGCGTCGGAATGCGGGTCACCGCCATACCGTCGAGCACGTAGGTCTCGGAGTTGTAGAAGTCGGTGGACCGCTGCACAAAGTCGCGCTCGAATCCCGGCGTGCGGTCGTGCCACGCGGAGATCGAGATGTCCTGGGATTCGCCCTCGTAGACGGTCTCCGCGTCGGCGAGCGGGGTGCCTCGGTGCCATCTCTTGGTGATCCGCGGATAGCCGGATTCGGTCAGGGACCCCGGTCCGAAATCGGTGCCGACGAACACGGTGTCGGCGTCGATCCAGCCGATGTCGGTCTTGGCCTCGGGCAGCGTGAAACCGCCGTCCTCCGCAGCGCGGAACGTGCGGGAGTCGAGATCGAACTCGCGTACCACCGTCGCGTCGGCACCGCCTCGGGACAGCGTCACCAGAGCGCGCAGCTGGTCGGGGCGCAGTACCTGAGCGCCGCCCCACACCCAGTTCTCGCCCTCGTCGGCGGCCAGGGCATCGAGATCGAGCAGGACGTCCCATGCGGGTTCGTCCGTGCGGTACTCGTCCATCGTGGTGCGCCGCCACACCCCGCGGATGTGCTCGGCGTCGCGCCAGAAGTTGTAGAGGAACTGCCCGCGCCTGCGTGCGTACGGGATCCGCGCATCGGTGTCGAGAATCTCGCGTACACCCGCCACGGTGGCGTCGAAACGCTCGCCTGCCAGCGCCTGGATCGTCACCTCGTTCTTCTCGCGTACCCACGCGAGTGCGTCGTCGCCGGTGACGTCTTCGAGCCAGAGGTACGGGTCGTCCGAGAAAGCCATGGCACAGTTCTAGCAGCACACGTGCGGTCGGGTGCAGGACGCGTGCGAGGCTACCGGCTGGTAACGAAGACCAGGTCGAGACAGTGTCGGAGGGCACGACTACGCTGGGGACTCGTGACCTCACACTATGACGTCGTTGTCCTCGGAGCCGGTCCCGGTGGGTACGTCGCTGCTATCCGCGCGGCACAACTCGGACTCAGCACTGCCATCATCGAGAAGAAGTACTGGGGCGGTGTGTGCCTCAACGTGGGCTGCATCCCCTCGAAGGCGCTTCTCCGTAACGCCGAGCTGGCGCACCTCTTCACCAAGGAGGCCAAGCTGTTCGGTATCTCGGGTGAAGCATCCTTCGACTTCGGCGCAGCATTCGACCGCAGCCGCAAGGTCGCGGACGGACGCGTCAAGGGCATCCACTTCTTGATGAAGAAGAACAAGATCCCCGAGTACGACGGCCAGGGCACGTTCACCGATGCCAACACCATCGAGGTCGAACTGTCCAAGGGCGGCACCGAGACGATCACGTTCGACAACGCGATCATCGCGACCGGCAGCACCACCAAGCTGCTCCCGGGAACCGAGCTCAGCAAGAACGTCGTCACGTACGAAGAGCAGATCATGACCAAGGATCTGCCGGGATCGATTCTCATCGTCGGCGCAGGTGCCATCGGTATGGAGTTCGGGTACGTCCTGAAGAACTACGGAGTCGACGTCACCATCGTCGAGTTCCTCGATCGCGCGCTCCCCAACGAGGACAAGGACGTCTCGAAGGAGATCGAGAAGCAGTACAAGAAGCTCGGCGTCAAGGTCATCACCGGCGCGGGTGTGCAGAGCATCGACGACGACGGCTCCAAGGTCACCGTCGAGATCAAGCACAACAAGTCCGGTGAGAGCGAGACCTTCACCGTCGACAAGGTGATGCAGTCCGTCGGATTCGCCCCTCGCGTCGAGGGCTTCGGTCTCGAGAAGACCGGTGTCGAGCTCACCGATCGCGGTGCCATCGGCATCACGAACACGATGCAGACCAACGTCCCGCACATCTACGCCATCGGCGACGTCACCGCCAAGCTCCAGCTCGCCCACGTGGCGGAGGCGCAGGCCGTGGTGGCTGCCGAAACCATCGGCGGCGCAGAGACATTGCCGATCGACGACTACCGCATGATGCCGCGCGCCACGTTCTGCCAGCCGCAGGTTGCCAGCTTCGGTCTCACCGAGGACCAGGCCCGCGAAGAAGCGCAGGCTCGTGGATCCGACATCAAGGTCGCGAACTTCCCGTTCGCCGCCAACGGCAAGGCACACGGCCTGGGCGACGCGACGGGCTTCGTCAAGCTCATCGCCGACACCGAGCACGGTGAGCTGCTCGGTGGCCACCTCATCGGACCGGACGTCTCGGAGCTGCTGCCGGAGCTGACCCTGGCCCAGAAGTGGGACCTGACGGTCAACGAGCTGGCCCGCAACGTCCACACGCACCCGACGCTGTCGGAGGCACTGCAGGAAGCGATCCACGGCCTCGCAGGCCACATGATCAACTTCTGATCTCTGCTGTAGAACGACGAACGGCGGCGACCACCTCGGTGGTCGCCGCCGTTCGCTTAGTTCTGGGGCGCTAGGACTTTCGCCAGTGGTCGAATCGGCCCTTGATGTCCGACGCCACGTCGCCGATTCCGTTGCCGACGGCGTCGACCGCGCCGGTGAAGCCGCTGCCGATGTCGCGGACCGTCTTGATCAGCGGGTCCTCCGACGTGTCGAAGTTGTTCTTGTACGTGCGGGCCGCGTTACGGAACTCCTCCGACACCTTCGCCTCATGGTCGGTGGACCGGCGTGGGTAGTCGCCACGAAGGACCGCCGCGTACTCGCCGCTGTCGACCCACTTCTTCAGTTCCGCAGCTCGCAGCACCGAGAACGGGTGCGAGAGGAGTTCGAGATTGAGCAGCTTGAGCACGCCGTCGCGCAGGTCTCCACTGGCCTCGTACTCGGCGGCCTGAGCGAGGAAGGCGTCGACGTCGATTTCACTGATACGTGCGCCGCCCGCCAACTTGAGCTGCACGCTGATCGCGGTGTGCACGTCCTGTCCGCACAGCAAACCTGCTCTGTCGCCAGACAATTCGGATTTGCGCTGCCATTCCATCAGGCCTGCGATGACTGCGCGCAAGGCCCAGCCGCCCACCGGAACCCAGCCGACCGTGCCGGCGAGGCGCATCAGGTGCATGAGAACGGTGCGGTACACCGCGTGGCCGGACAGGGCGTGGCCCAGTTCGTGGCCGACGACGAATCGCTGTTCCTCGTAGGTCATGATGTCGAGCATGCCGGTGGTCAGGACGATGAACGGTCGATCCATCCCGATGGTGAACGCGTTGACCATCGGCGACTAAACCACGAACAGCTCCGGAGTTTCCTCCGCGCCGAGAATCTGCACACAATCGGCTCGAAGATCGTTCAGATCCTTGAACTGGCGTTCGTCGACGCGCACCGCGGTGGCCAAGTACATCAGGCGATGCTGTCTCTCGCGCAGCAGTCCGGACAGCGTTCGCAGCACCGTGTCGAAGCCCTTGAGGGTACGAAGAGTGACCAAGGCTGCTCGGTCCGAAGGATGTTCCCAAGTGCGAGAGGAGATATCGGGAAACTCGATACGAGTACGGTCCGGTGCGTGTGTCACTGCGTGGCTCCCAGTCTGATCGGTCTGTTTGCCAAAGTATCAGTAAAAAGCCCTTCCGGTTCGTTCTTGACCACGGTCAGGTCTCGCATCGCCGGGGGTACAGCAGGGTCGGTAGCGCTAATTCTTGGTGGCACTGACGAATTGGGCGAGACCGCGGATGTCCTGCTCGATGTCGGTCATGCCCGCAGCAGCGAACATCTCGGTGAACTGCCCCTTCGGGAACATGCGTACCCCGACGGCGGCAGATCCCAGGCCGACGACGGTACGCAGCGGTGCCAGGCCCAGTTCACAGCTGGTCATGATGGCGATGCGTCCACCCGGTCGCAGGACGTGGATGAGCTCGTCGACCACCTGCAGTGGATGTGGCACGAGATACAGTGCGGCATAACAGCATACGGCGTCGAATGTCGCGTCGGCGTACGGGAGTTCGGCCGCATCGCCGCGAACGTATGCCGCACGCGGCCCCCGATTGTCGCGCACTGCGCGAGCGATCATGGCCTCGGAGATATCGAAGCCGACGGCGATACCGTCCTCGGTCAGCTGCTCCGACAGGAACCTGGTGAAGTTGCCGGGGCCGCACGCGACGTCCAGGACTCGCTGTGGCCCGTGTAACCGCAATTCGGCGACGGCCTTGGCGCGTTCGGCGGACATGGGCAGCCCGCCGATGCCCATCATCGATACTCCGAACGGGCGCCACATGTTCTCGTAGATCGCCGCGACACCGCGGTTGTTCATCGCTCGGCTGGCCATCGTCGGATTGGGGGCTTTGGCGTCGCCCATGAGTTCGACGTAGCCGCCGTCGATCCGGGCGCTCGTGCGCACCGACTCCGGTTCGATCATCGCCAGAGCGCGGCGCAGTGCAGTCTCGGGTGTCTCGTTCATCGTCGTGGCGGCCGGTCGCCGTAGTCGCGTTCGACGCGGAGGGTGCCCAATGTGGTTGCCAGCCCGTCGTATTGGGTGACCAGCAAGACGAATTCGATGAGGCGACGTTCGTCGAAGTGGGTCGCCAGTTCGGACCACGTGGCGTCGGTGAGCGTCTTGGTCTCGATCAGCTCGTCGACGGTAGTGAGGATGGTGCGGTAGCGAGTCGACAGCCCAGGGGCGTGCGGGCCGGTCATGATCAGCTCGAGCAGGTCTCGGTCGATGCCGGCTCGACGGCCCAGGCGGATGTGGTGGTCCATCTCGTATGCCGATTCGCGCAGGTGCGCCACCCGGAGAATCACCATTTCCGATTCCTTGCGGGAGATCTTTCCGCCCGGCATCAGATGGCCGCTGTAGAACAGCCACGCCCGGTACAGGCCACCGGTTCGACCGAGAGTGGTGAACAGGTGGGGGTTGGGGACTCCCGCGCCCTTGGCGATGACCTTGCAGATGACCCAGTTGACGGGGCCGAGGGTGCGTGCGGTACCGGACGGAATGCGTGGAGTGGTCACGATCACATCTTACCGACTGGTAGCTCCGCCGTCCGGGGACGAGGTTCGCAACGCGCTAGAGGGTAGGCTAACCTTTTTTGTGTCTCGCATTGTTCAACCCGGAGGTCCCTCGAAGTGGTGCAGTTCAAGCTCGGTCTGACAGCGTTGGCCATCACCGCGCTCGCGGTGGCGGCAGGAGCGACGGCATGCTCGTCGGCCGATACCGCCGACGGGTCCGCCGGCGAAGCGACTCGAACGGTCGAGACCGTTCGAGGCTCGATCGACGTTCCCGACAATCCTCTGCGGGTCGTCACCCTGGAACCGGTGGAACTCGACACCACGGTCGCGCTCGGCATCGTGCCCGTCGGCACGGCGGTGCTCAGCGAAACCGCCGGTGTGCCGGCCTATCTCGGTACGGAAGCGGCCGGCATCGCCACGGTCGGCACGGTGGCCGAACCGACCATCGAGGACATTGCTGCCGCGCAACCCGACCTCATTCTGGGGACGGAGACTCGGCACGCGCAGTACTACGACCAACTCTCCGCCATCGCGCCGACGGTGTTCATCGCCTCCCAGTCCGATCCGTGGCGCGACAGTGTCCGATTCGTCGGGCGTGTTCTCGGCAAGGAGGCGAAGGCCGAGGAACTGCTCACCGCATACGACGACCGGTGCGCCCAGATCGCCGAAAAGCGCGACACCGCTGGGAAGACAGCGCAATTGATCAGGCCGCGCAGTGGTGAGCTGACCCTGTACGGGCCGTCGTCGTTCGCCGGAAGCACACTCGAATGCGCCGGATTCACCACCCCGCCGCGGCCGGAATGGGCCGACGAGATCTCGGTCGACCTCTCGCCCGAGCTCGCGGCTCAGGCGGCCGCGGACCTGATCGTCGTCACCGCCGACAACCCGTCGGACCCCGCCGCCATCCCGGCGTCGATCACCGCTAACGCTGCGACACTGCCCAATCCGCATGCGGTGGACCTGTCGTACTGGATCACCGGCGTCGGGCCCATGGGCGGACAAACCGTGCTCGACGACATCGACCGAATCTTGTCGGATGCCAACTGACGCGTCAGATTCGGACCGCGCCGGCCAGTGCCGCGGCCTGACGGGCGCGCTCGACCACTCGGTCGCGGGACGAATCGATATGTGCAACAAGCATATCCAGCGCCGTGTCCAGCTGCCCGGCCAGTAGGTGCTCGACGATCGCGAGATGTTCATCGATCGCCGAGACCACGGCCGAGGCGTCGAGACCACCGAGAATGCGCACGGGCCGCACCTTGGCGTTGACGGCGCACAGGGCCTCGGTCAAAGCCGCATTGCCCGACGCGGCCGACAACGCGACATGGAACTGCTCGTCCATGGCGACCATGTCGTCGGTGGTCTCCGGTGGGTGCGCACGCAACCCGGCCCACGTCGCCGCCAACGCCGACAAGGCCGCCCGATCGAAGGACTGCGGCGTCGAGCGAGTGATTCCGCGGGACTCGAGAGTCGACCGCAGTTCGTACAGATCCGGTAGGTCGCCGAGCCGGGGACGATAGGGATGCAGACCGGCCTCGTCGCGCACGACCAGACCGTCGGCTTGCAGACGTGCCAGCGCCTCCCGCACAGGCGTGCGCGAGACGCCGTACAGCTCGGCGAGACGCTCCTCGCCGAGCCGTTCCGTGGAGCCGATCGCACCGGAGATCAGATCCCGGCGCAGTGACGAATAGACCTTCTCGCGAAGGTCCTTGCGCGGCACGATACGCCCGGTCAGATCGCCATGGCTGCGCGCACGTCGGCCTCGGAATCGGATCCGCCCACACCGGTGGACGTGATCCGGCCGGCCTCGAGAATGTAGTACTTCTGGGCAGATTCCAATGCGAAGCCGATGTGCTGCTCCACCAACAGAACTCCGAGACCGCCGCGGCGGGTGAGCTCGATGACGGTGCGCTCGATCTCGGCGACGACCGACGGCTGAATACCCTCGGTCGGCTCGTCGAGAATCAGCATCCGCGGTTCGGTGATCAATGCTCGTGCGATGGCGAGCTGTTGGCGCTGGCCGCCGGACAGCAGGCCGGCTCTGCGATTCAGCAATTCCTTCAGCGCCGGAAAGAGGTCGAGTGCCTCGTCGATCAGTGCCTTGCCGCGCTTGCGCCCGTCGGCCACCACCTGCAGATTCTCCGCTGTCGTCAACTGACCGAACGACTGCTGGCCCTGTGGCACGTACGCCAGTCCGCGGGCGACGCGGGCGCTGGGCCGCAACGCACTGACGTCCTCACCGTCGAACATGACCTTGCCCGAGTTCACTTTCAACAGCCCGACCGCCGCGCGCAGCAGCGTCGTCTTGCCCGCACCGTTGTGGCCCATCACCGCCGCGACACCGTCGGCCGGAACCGTCAGCGACGCACCGTGAACGACCTCGCTGCGGCCGTAACCTGTTCTGACGTCGACCAGTTCAAGCATGATCGGCTCCCTCTTCTGCGATGTGCTCGAGTTCCTCGCCCGCCGCGGCGGTGCCGAGGTAGACCTGCTGAACCTTCGGATCGGCCTGCACCTCGGCCACGGTGCCCTCGGCCAGAACGCGTCCGGCCGCCAGTACTGTCACCGAGGTCGCGAACATCCGCATGAAGTCCATGTCGTGCTCCACCACCACCACGGTCCGTTCACCGCCGATGCGTTGCAGCAGCTGGCCCGTCTCCTCACGTTCCTCGTGGCTCATGCCGGCGACCGGCTCGTCGAGAAGGAGCACATCGGCGTTCTGCACCAACAACATTCCGATCTCTAGCCACTGCTTCTGGCCGTGCGCCAGAATTCCTGCGGCCTTGTCTCTCTGGGCCGTCAGGCCGATCGTCTCGAGGGCCTCCTCGATCTGCGGCAGAACCGATGCCCGACGGCGCAACATCGTCAGCACGGATCGTCCGGACCCAGCGGCGATGTCCAGGTTCTGCAGCACCGTCAAATTTTCGAAGATGCTGGCCGTCTGGAAGGTTCGACCGATACCGAGCCGGGCGATCTGATGCACCTTCTTGCCCAGCAGTTCCACTCCGGACTTGGTGACAGAGCCGGTGGCCGGAACGAGACCGGTGATGGCGTCGATCAGCGTGGTCTTGCCGGCTCCGTTCGGTCCGATGAGGAAGCGAAGATCGCCCTGCATCAGCGTCAGATCGACGTTGGTGTTGGCCTTGAAGCCGTCGAAACTGACTGTCAGATCGCGGACTTCGAGGTACTGACTGGACATGCCGGCGTTGCCGCCGAACGTGGGCTGCGGGCCTTCGACATGGATCATCGTGCGAGCTCTTTCTCTGGTTCCGCGCTGGCCTCGGGGACCGATTCGGGCTCTTTCTTTCGCTTGCGCAGTGCGAAGAGTCCGGCGATGCCGGCGGGGAAGAATCCGACGACCACGACGAACAGCAGACCCTGCGCGTACGTCCAACCGGACGGGAACTGCTCGGACAGCGTGGTCTGCGCCCACGCGACTCCGAGCGCGCCGAGAACCGGGCCGAGCAGAGTGGTGCGGCCGCCGATGGCGACGCCGATGAGAAACGCGATGGACGGAACGATGCCGACGTCGTTGGGGGAGATGATGCCGACAATCGGGACGAACAGCGCCCCGGCGAGACCGGCGAAGAACGCTGCGGCGACGTACGCGACGATCTTCACGTTCGCCGGGTCGTAGCCGAGGAAGCGCACTCGCTCTTCCTGATCGCGGACGGCCACCAGTAGTTCGCCGTAGCGCGAGTACATCAGCTGGCGGGTGATGGCGACGACCACGAGCAGTACGCCGGCAGCGATGAAGAACAGCATCTGCTTGTTGGCGGGGTCGTTGAGGTTGAACCCGAAAAACGTGCGGAACCTGTTGAGCCCGTTGGATCCACCGGTGGTCTGCTGTCCGATGAGCAGGATCGCGAAGGCGGCGGCCAGTGCCTGACTGAGGATCGCGAAGTACGCGCCCTTGACGCGACGCTTGAACACGCCGAGGCCGAGCACCAGCGCCACCAGTGCCGGCACGAACAGGATGCCCAGGATCGTCGTGATGGGCGAGGTGAACGGCAGCCAGTACGAGGGCAATTCACGGATGCCGGCGATGGACATGAAGTCCGGTACCGCGTCGCCGCGCAGATCGGCGTCGGAGATCTTCAGATGCATGGCCATGATGTAGGCACCGATGCCGAAGAAGACACCCTGGCCGAGGGTGAGCATTCCGCCTCGGCCCCAGGCCAATCCGATACCGACAGCCACGATTGCGTAGCAGATGAACTTGCCCAGCAGATTCAACCGGAAGTCGCTGAGGACAGCGGGCGCCACAGCGAACAACAGGATTGCGGCGAGCGCGAAACCCAGCAGAGCGCCGCGCTTGGCGATGAACTCGCTCATACCAGGCTCCTTGTCTTGACGGCGAACAAGCCCTGCGGGCGGGCCTGGAGGAAGATCACGATGAGGACGAAGACGATGACCTTCGCGATCGAGGCCGTGGTGCTGTATTCGATGAACGAGTTGAGGATTCCGAGTGCGAAGGCGGCGATCACCGCGCCCTTGATCTGGCCGAGTCCACCGACGACGACCACCAGGAAAGCGTCGATCAGATAACTCTGTCCCACAGTGGAACTCGTGGATCCGATCAGAGTCAGTGCCACGCCCGCGACGCCCGCCAAACCGGAGCCGAGGAAGAACGTCGAGATGTCGGTCCTGCGGCTCGAGATGCCCGACGTTTCCGCGAGATCGCGGTTCTGCACCACCGCGCGGATGCGTCGACCCATGGCGGTCTTCTTCAGCGCGATCGACAGTGCGACAACGGCGACGACCGCCAGCACCAGAATGAAGATTCGGGTCTTGGGCACCACGGCACCGAGAATGTCGACGCCGCCGCTGAGCCATTCCGGGGAGACGACGTTGACCGCCGGGGCACCGAAGATGTCGCGGGCGAGCTGCTGCAGGATGAGCCCGACGCCGAACGTGACGAGCAGGGTGTCCAGTGGACGGTGGTACATGCGCTGGATCAGCGTCACCTCGAGCAGCACACCCATTGCGCCGCCGACGAGGAAGCCGACGATCAGCGAGATGAACAGTGATGCACCGCCGGTCGAGACGATCTGCTGCACAACGTAGGCCGTGTACGAGCCGGCCATGATGAACTCGCCGTGTGCCATGTTGATGACGCCCATCTGACCGAACGTCAGTGAGAGCCCGAGGGCGGCGAGCAAGAGAATGGATCCGATCGACAGGCCGGTGAACAACTGTCCGATCACGACGTCCATGGGGGAGCTCCTTCGGAGCATGTGAGTGGAACTTCGTAGCAGGCTACGAAGTTCCACTCACATGGGTGGTGGTCAGTTGAGGTCGGAGGCCCAGTCGTAGGTCTCGAGGAACGGGTCGGGAGCGATGGCCTCGGGGGACTCCCACACCGTGTAGATCAAGCCGTCGGGCCGGATCTCACCGATGCGGGCGGTCTTGGAGATGTGGTGGTTGTCGCCGTCGATGACGACCTCGCCCTCGGGAGCGGCGAAGCTGACACCGTCGGCTGCAGCCTGAATGTCGGCCACCGCGAACGAATTTGCCTTCTCGACGGTGTTCTTCCACAGGTATACCGAGGTGTACGCGGCTTCCATGGGGTCCGAGGTGGGCTTGTCGGCACCGTACTTCGCCTTGTAGTCGGCGACGAACTTGGTGTTCTCCGGGCTGTCGACGGTCTGGTAGTAGTTCCAGGCAGTCAGCTGGCCCGCGATGTTCGCGGCTCCGATTCCCGCCACCTCTTCCTCGGCGATGGACACCGAGATGACCGGCATGTCAGCAGCTTTGAGGCCGGCGTTGGTGTACTCACGGAAGAATGCGACGTTGGAATCACCGTTGAGCGTGTTGAACACGGCGTCGGCGTCGGCGGAGCGGACCTTGTTGACGATGGTGGAGAAGTCCGTAGAACCGAGCGGGGTGTAATCCTCGCCCTTGATCTCGATACCGTTGGCGGCCGCATATGCCTTGATCTCGCGGTTGGCGGTCTGCGGGAACACGTAGTCGCTGCCCACCAGGTAGAGGGACTTGACGCCCTTCTCCTTCAGGTAGTCCAGGGCCGGGATGATCTGCTGGTTGGTGGTGGCTCCGGTGTAGAAGATGTTCTTCGACGCCTCGAGGCCCTCGTACTGCACGGGGTAGTAGAGGAGTGCGTCGTTGTCCTCGAACACCGGCAGCATCGCCTTGCGCGACGATGACGTCCAGCCACCGAAAACTGCTGCGACACAGTCGCTGCTGATGAGTTTCTCGGCCTTCTCGGCGAACACGGTCGGCTCGGATGCGCCGTCCTCTGCGACGACCTCGATCTGCTTTCCGTTGACGCCACCGGCCGCGTTGATCTGCTCGACGGCCAGTGCGATCGAATCACGCACTGTCACTTCGCTGATCGCCATCGTGCCGGACAGGGAGTTGAGCGAGCCGACCTTGATGGTGTCACCGGAGGTGTCCACACACGAGGTGGACGAGCCTCCGCCGCCCTCGGCGGTGGTGGTGTCGCTCGCCTTGCTACCGCATGCAGTGGCAACCAGGCTCAATGCAGCCAGTGCTGCGGGAACGACCATGACGCGCTTGACGGACATGCGCTTCGAGACAGCAGGCATCTACGGCCCTTTCGGAAAGTGTGTATACGGAGATGTATTCGCGATTGCGAACAGTAAAGGCAACTTATTGCGTTGGTATTTTCTGCGGTGACGAGTCTGTTTCTCGCGTTACGAGTAGGTAAAGGCGAGCGAATGACAAGACTGCTTGACATTTCATGACAAGCAGAGTTGACTTTTTGTCATGCCCGGATCCAACAACGTTCGCGCGCATCGCAAACAGGCACGCATCACGCAGGCCGAACTCGGCACCATCTGCGGAGTCAGCCGGCAGAGCATCGTCTCCGTCGAGGGCGGCGACTACGCACCGAGCGTGTACCTGGCACTGCGACTGGCCCGAGCACTCGACACGACAGTCGAAACACTGTTCGGCGACGACGAAGGGAAACGAACATGAGCGCATTCACCAAAGCTGCCCGCTTCGTGGGAGACCTGGACGACGACTTCTACGCCGACGAACTGCAACGCGACATCTACAACGAGGCCTCGGCCGTCGGCTTGCAGTGTTTGCTGTGGATTGGGTTCATCTCGGCGGCGATCCTGCCGTACGCGGCGGGTGTCACCGGGGCATGGATCGCAATCGGGATCATCGTCACTCTCCTTGCTGTCTCCTACGTGGTAATTGGGTACGCCCGAGCTCGGGGGGTCGAAGTGCAGAGCGCTCAGCAATGGCTCCGCGCGAGATTTGCGGTCTTCATCGTTCTGTACTTGCTGGGTGTGGGTGGAGCGTTCGTACGGCTGCTCGGTCGCTACGTGAGCGGCGATCTCGGGTCCGTCTGGATCGGGGCGGCTATCGGTGTACCGCTGGGGATCGCCGGCGCTGTAGTGGGCGTCAAGCGCAAGCAGCGGAAACAGCGAAAGGCCGAGCATGCTGCGGAGCTGGCCGAGCAGCGGGCTTTCGATACGGACGAATGAATTTGGTCTCGAATGTGTCGCACGATCTGTTACAGGGTGCAAGGATGCGTAAAGGCTTAGGTTGGACCGTCTCCGTTTCGCAGATTTGCAGGCCGGAGGGTATGTTCTGACCGATGACATCGCGATTTCCCGGTGTTGCGGCTGTAGGGGTGCTGTTCGGCGGCGGTTTCGGTAACGCGGACGGATGCACGTTCGATGTAAAGGGAGGCTCGGGTGGACGGCGATGACGACGTGTAATACCAATCCGTCCTCCGTCGCGCCACGAAGTACCAACGAGACCGTGTCGGGCGTCCACCTTCCGGTGGAGCATGCAAACAGGGAAGTCGAGACCGTGCGCAGAGAAAAGAGCTACCTCAGACTCGTAGGGTCGAGCACTCCCACGATCGAGGTTCTGGGCGGCCCCAGAACCATCACCGTCGATGTGGACAACGTTTTTCCGGGTCAGGTATGCGAGGTCCTGCACAACGGCATGCTGTCGCTGAGCCCACGCGTCGTCGTGGAAGACAACGCGACAAGCATCACGATCACCACGTTCGCGCTCAAGCCGGGTGAGTACAACGTCTCGCTGCGTCTGGACGGACGCCTGGATTGCGTCACCGAATCGCAGACTGCTGTCGTCGGCGAGCAGTTCGAGGTTCGGCGCAGCTCCTAAACCTCGGCTCATAGGACAGCGAAGCGGCGCGTAGCTCAGGTGAGCTACGCGCCGCTTCGCTTCGTTGTCGGTCCTCGCTGCCGTCGGGTCGCGCCAGTCAGTGACAGGTGCTGCCGGGATCGGTGTGGCAGTGCTTCGGCTCCGATGGTGCGACGTCGAGCGAGGGGTTGCGGTCGAAGAAGCCGAAAGGCTTGAGCCAG
Source organism: Rhodococcus sp. PML026 (assembly GCF_000963615.1). Taxonomy (NCBI): domain Bacteria; kingdom Bacillati; phylum Actinomycetota; class Actinomycetes; order Mycobacteriales; family Nocardiaceae; genus Rhodococcus; species Rhodococcus sp. PML026. The sequence continues at coordinate 129,250 of NZ_KQ031365.1, forward strand.
AACGAGACGGTGTCGGACGGCATCACCGGCCAGTCCTCGGGCCTGGTGATGTGATGGATGCCGAAGGTGTACCAGACCACCACATCGGTGTTCTCGATCGAACGGTTCTTCTCGGTCCACTCGGGGAGGCCATGGTCGACGCCACTCTGATTGACGAACTCGCCACTGGGCCAACGCTCGTCGGGTGAATTGGGCGTGACCCATACGGTGTGACCGATCACCTGGGAACGCTGGAAGATCGGCGACGCCGGATCGAACATCGCCGGAATCGCCGAGCCGGGCACCAACTTGTACGCGGGCCGGGTGCCGAGACCGTTGGTGACGTTGTCGTTGACCACCTTCCACGCCTTCTGCGTGTTCCAGTCGTAATCCTGCTTGCCCTCGGACTCGGTGGTGAGCGGGGTGTTCACTTGCGTCAGGGCCAGGCCGTACGGATTGTCGGGACCCATCGGAACCATCTGGGTCTGGCTGGAATAGACGGTGTTCTCGGTGCCGTCGATGTCCAGATCGAGCCGGGCGACCAGGAAGTGCTGGTGGTACGGCGCATACGTGCGATTGTCGATCAGCGTGCCCGACGGATGGGTGCCGCCCTCGTCGAAGTGGGTGACGACCATGATGCCGGTGGCGCGCACCTCGCACTCGATGTTGCCGTCCTGGTAGAAGCGCCAGTAGACGAGATACTCGTAGTTGGCGACGGTGGCGTGGAAGCTGACGGTGAGACGGCGCATCCGACGCACCTCTGCCCCGGCGTCGTGATCGACGTGCTTCCACAGCACCGCGTTGTCTTCCTCGTGGATGCAGATCGCGTTGGTGATCGTGTACGGCTCGCCTTTGCTGTTGTGCAGCACGGCATCGAGGTACCGGATCTCACCGAGGCAGTCGCAGCCGAGCTCGAGCGAGGTGGTCATGAAGCCCAGGCCCCACTCGCCGATGTCGAATGCGGTGCGCCGATAGTGATCCTCGGTGTGGTCACGATACGGAACGATCATCTCCGCGAACGACATTCGGTTCGCGACGGATCGCACGTTCCCGTTGTCGCCGTAGGTGACGGCGTGCAGCGTCATGCCCTCGCGGTAGTTGAACCCCACGCGCAGCGACCAGTTCTGCCACGTCAGCTTGTTTCCGTCCAGCTCGAACGACGGGCCGTCCGGCTGGGTGATCTCGAGCGGCTTCAGCGGCGGACGGCTGCTGGCGTTCCGGATGCGCTCCGGAATATGGCGGGGCACGTACTCGCCCATGATCTCCGGCCGCTCGACACGGTAGGTGTCCTCGATTTCGAGCAGTTCCATCGTGTTGGCGTCGATGACGCAGTGGAAGCCGCCCACCGGCCCCGCGTACGGATTGGCACCCTCTGCGGCTTTGACCCACGTGTCGGACCAGCCCAGGCGTCGACCCTTGTATTTCTCGGGCGTCACCGCCTCGCCGTACGTCCAGGTGTCCATGAACACCAGATCAAGATCGGTGATGCCTCGATCGGCAAGCGCGGCAATCACATCGGGGTGTGCACGCAGCGCCGCGTCGGCCTCTTCCCACTCGTCGACGGTGAAGTTGGGCTGCACGTCCGGGATGTGGGTCCAGGATTCGGTGCTCCTGTTGTCCAGTGACACCACGGCTTTGAACGTGCTGTTCTCGGCGCGGTTCAACACCACCGAGACTGCGCGACGGGCGGGGACTGTACCGTCCGCATCGAATGCGGCGACCTCGGACTTGGACGGTTCGATCATCTCGATCGAGGCGAATCGCCACCCGTCGCCGACACCGTGTTCCCGGCCCAGAACCTCGGCGACGGTAGAGAACTCGTCGCTCGAGAGTGGGTCCAGGGGATGGAATGTCATCGAAGAGTCTCCGTCGAGCTCATCACGTGCTTGATGCGGGTGTAATCGTCCACGCCGTAGGCCGAGAGGTCCTTGCCGTAACCGGAGTACTTGAAGCCGCCGTGCGGCATCTCGGCCACCAACGGGATGTGGCAGTTGACCCAGACGGCACCGAAGTCCAGAGCCGCCGAAATGCGAAGCGTGCGGGCGTGATCGGACGTCCAGACGCTCGAAGCGAGACCGAAGTCGACGTCGTTGGCCAGCTCGATCGCCTCTGCCTCGTCGGAGAACTTCTGCACCGTCAGCACCGGGCCGAACGTCTCCTCCTGCACGATGGGATCGGCTTGCTGCACGCCCGTGATGATCGTGGGCTCGTAGAAGAATCCCTTGTCGCCGATACGCTTTCCGCCGGTGACGATGGTGGCGTGCGCGCCGATACCGTCGACCTTGGAGCTGACCTGGCCGAAGTGGTTGACGTTGTTCAACGGGCCGAGGAAGGTGTCGGGGTCGTCGGGCAATCCGACCTTCAGTGTCTTCGCCTTGGCGACGAGTGCGTCGACGAGCGAGTCGTGTACCGACTCGTGAACCAACACGCGAGTGACCGCCGTGCAGTCCTGGCCGGCGTTGAAGAACGCGGCCTCGGCGATGCCGTCGGCGGCCTTGGTGATGTCGACGTCGTCGAACACGATGGCCGGTGCCTTGCCGCCCAGTTCGAGGTGCGCGCGCTTGAGCTGCTTGGCGGCGGCGACGGCGACGGCGATGCCTGCCCGCACGGAACCGGTGATCGAGACCAGGCCGGGCCTCTTGTGTTCGACGATGGCTGCGCCGGTGCCGCCGTTGCCGAGCACGATGTTCAGCACACCGTCGGGGACGATGCCCTTCGACAATTTCGCCAGCACCAGGGTGCTCTCGGGGGTGGTGTCGCTCGGCTTGAGAACGACGGTGTTGCCGGCCGCGAGGGCAGGCCCGATCTTCCAGATCGCCATCATGAACGGGTAGTTCCACGGCGTCACCTGCCCCACGACGCCGATCGGCTCGCGGCGTACGTACGAGGTGAACCCGTCCATGTACTCGCCGGCCGACTTGCCTTCGAGCATCCGTGCAGCCCCGGCGAAGAACCGAATCTGATCTGCTCCGACGGTGACTTCCTCGGCGGCGATGGTGGCCTTCGGCTGACCGGTGTTACGACTCTGCGCCTCGACGATCTCGTCGCTGTGGGCCTCGATGGCATCGGCGAGCTTCAGCAGTACCTTCTGCCGCTCACTCGGAGTCGTCTTGCCCCAGGTCTCGAAAGCTTTGGCGGCAGCCGACATTGCGGCATCGACATCGGCAGCATCGGAAATCGGGGCTCGAGCGACCACCGACTCGTCCACCGGACTGACGACATCGAGCATCTCGGTACCCGAGGGCGTCACGAATGCCCCGTCGATGTAGTTCTGCAGGACAGGCACCGTCATCACAACCCCTAGCGTCGACTATTTCGGTTCTGCAAAGCCTGCACCCGCGGACGAGACTTTGCCACCCGACAAGATGTACACGACGATGCGAGTAATCAGGACGAAACGTCAGTCTCCTCGGCCAGCGCCCTGACACCGGCGATGTAGGTGTCCAGCCCGAGCTTCTCGAACGCCGTCCGCGCGCTGACGTCGCTCAGATACGAGGCTGCGGCGAGGATATTGGGAAACTCGTCGGGATTGAGGGAGTTCATCGTTTCCGCCACCTCGTGTTCGACGTGTGCCCGACGCTCCGGCTCGACTTCGACACCCGTGAACAGCGGCTCCGTGATCAACGAAATGGCGACTCGAACGCCGTGACGGGCCAGCTGGGTGGCGTCGTACAGGGAGAAACCGGCCTCGCCGAGAAGTTTCAGGCTGAGCTCCATCGCCGCTCTGCTGTTGGGGGAGAACAGCATTCGTGGAACGACGATGGTCGCTGCTCCGGGATGTGCGCGCAAGGCGCGCATGAAGTCCTCGAGCACGGTGCGCAGTTGCTCCCACCACGTCGCCGTGGGGTCGACGGTGATCTCGAGATCCTGGCAGACGCGGTCGCCCATGGCGTCGAGCAGTTCGTCCTTGTTCTTCACATGCCAGTAGATCGCCATGGGAGAGACACCGAGTTCGGTGGCGATCTTGCGGATGGTGAGCGAGTCGAGTCCGCGTCGGTACGCGACTTCGAGCGCGGCGTCGACGACGGCAGTCCTGGTCAAGCGAGGCACCGGCAGAACTATACATGCGTACGAGTCGGTGTTAGCGTGACTTGTACTTAGTACGAGAAAGGGGTGCGCGATGGATGACGTCATCCTCGTCGGCGGTGGGGTGATGAGCGCGACGCTCGGCACGCTGCTGCAACGTGTGGAGCCGACCTGGTCGATTCGGGTCCTCGAACGATTGCCCGAGGTAGCGATGGAAGCCTCCGACGGGTGGAACAATGCCGGGACCGGCCACGCCGGCCTGTGCGAAACCAACTACACGACGGAGAGAGTCGACGGCTCCGTCGATATCGACCGGGCCGTCGCGATCGCCGAGCAGTTCGCCGTGACGCGACGCTTCTGGTCGACGCTGGCCGACACCAGCTTCGTACGTTCGGTGCCGCACATGACCCTGGTGCAGGGGGCGGAGAACGTCCGATCGCTGCAGGCCAGGCATCGAGCGTTGACCGCGCATCCGCTGTTTCGAGCCATGGAGTACACCGAAGATGCTGCGGTACTGGACGAGTGGGCACCGCTGGTGTCGGCGGGACGAACAGGCGACTGGGCCGCCACCCGAGATGCGACCGGAACCGACGTCGACTTCGGTGCACTGACGCGGCAGTTGCTGGGGGACATGAGTGGACGTGGTGCGCGCGTGGAGACCGGGCGGGAGGTGACCGGGATGAGTCAGGAACGGGACGGATCCTGGTCCCTGCGAGTGCGCGGTGGCCGATCGATCGAGCGCGCGCGCTTCGTGTTCGTCGGTGCCGGTGGCTGGGCTCTGAAGCTGTTGCGCACAGCAGGGATTCCCGAGGCCCGCGGTTATGGACTACTACCGATCAGCGGGCAGTTCTTGCGTTGTGATCGGCCCGAGGTGGTCGACAGACACGACGCGAAGGTCTACGGAACTCCGCCCATCGGAGCGCCTCCGATGTCGGTGCCCCATCTCGACACCCGCATCGTCGACGGGCGGCGGTCCATACTCTTCGGACCGTACGCCGGCGCGAATCCTCGGTTTCTGAAACACGGATCGTGGCTCGACTTCCCGACGTCGATCGACCGGCACAACATCGGTTCACTGCTGTCGATGGCAGGCAACAACACGCCGTTGATAGGTCTGCTGCTGTCGGAATTGACGGCCACCCGAGCCAAGAAGATCGCTGCGTTGCGCCAATTCGTACCGAATGCCGATCCGTCGGACTGGTCCGTGGTCCCCGCCGGACAGCGCGCCCAGATCGTCGTGAACGGGCAATTGCGTTTCGGCACGGAGGTGATCGCGTCGCAGGACGGCTCCATCGCCGCCGTTCTCGGCGCATCGCCCGGCGCCTCCACCGCTGTTCCCATCATGCTGGAAGTATTGGGTCGATGTTTTCCGGAGCGCCAGTGGAATGGTCGACTGCAAGAGATGCTCAGCGGATAGCCTGTGGCAGTGCGAAACACCGAGGTGGGATACCAGCAGATCGCCGACGACACCTGGGCCTTCATGCGTCCACCGGGCAGTTGGGGTCAGACCAACACCGGGCTCGTCGTGGCACCCGGCTCGGCGTCGATGCTGATCGACACCGTCTGGGACGTGAACTGGGCCGAGAGGGTTGCCGCCGACACGGCCGAGTTGGTTGCCGCCGCACCGATCACCGAGGTCCTCAACACGCATTCGGACGGTGATCACTGGTGGGGTAACGACAGCGTGCCCGCCTCCGCACGCATCACCACCAGTGCGGCGTCGCTGCACGCGATGAAGGAGGAGACCCCGCCGAAGGGTGTATCCGCATTCGCGTCCTTCGGCAAGGCAGTCGGCTGGGTGCCGGGACCGATCGGTGCGATGGGCTCCTACATGGACCGTGTTCGCGGCGATGCGCTGTTTCCGTCGGCGCTGCCCCGCCTGCCTGATCACACCTTCGAAACCACCGAAACCATCGATGTCGCAGGACGATCGGTACACCTGCGCTACCTCGGTCCGGCGCACACCGAAGGCGATCTCATCGCGCACCTCCCGGACGTGGGGGTCGTGTTCGCGGGCGACCTGCTCTTCATCGACGCCACCCCGGTGCTCTGGCACGGTCCTCTGCAAAACTGGATCGACGCCCTCGACCACCTCCTCGAACTCGACGCCGACGTGTACGTCCCCGGCCACGGACCCCTGTGCGGCACCGACGAAATACGCGCCGTGCGCAGCTACTGGACCTGGGTCGGCGAGGCCGGACGAGCGTGCTTCGACGCGGGCCTCGGCTCCACCGAGGCCGCCCTGAACCTGCTCAAATCACCCGAATTCGGCCATTACGCGCACTGGGATTCGCCCGAGCGACTCATCCTCAGCATGAGCACGCTCTACCGCCTGTGGCGAGGCGAACCCGCTGCGCCACCCACGCTGACGCGTCGAGCACGCGCGTTCGCCGACGCGGGACGGTATCTGCGGGAGCGCTAGTGTCAGCCTTTCGGTGAGACTGCTGGTTACCGGGCTCCGAGCTCCTTCGTCAAGGACGCGGCGTGCGCGAACAGTGGGGTCGGATCCGGTTGTTCTGCAGACGGTTCGAGTACGACAGTGGTCGCGCCCGCATCGATCCAGCGCTGCAGATTGCTCATGGCGGCATCGGAATCGGATCCGACGGCGACATAGACGACGATGTCGTGACCCGACCCCGCGGCGATATGCCCGACGGCAGCCCGCAGCTGATCCGGGTCCGTCTCGCTCGTGAGAATTGTGCCGACACTCCTGCGGCCGCTCAGAGCAAGGGTTTTCGGGCCCGTGGCCCCGACGAGCAGTGGAGGTGCCTGCAGCGGAGGCCAATCGAGCTGCACATTGTCGAGCGAGACGTACCGACCCTGCGTGGTGACGCTCTCGCCCGCGAGGAGAGCGGTGAGGGCTGTCATCTGCTCGTCGAGCAACGTCAGCGGAGACTGCACTCGTGCGCCGATCTGGCCCATCCACGACTGGACGCCGTGGCCGAGTCCCACGCGGAGCCGGCCCGGATGGACCCGAGCGACGGTCGCGATCTCCATGGCCGTCGACGCCACGTTCCGCATCGGAGTGGGCAACACCCCGATGCCGACGTTCACGCGATCGGTGCTCGCGAGAATCAGTGCAGCAGTGGACAGCCCGCCGGAGAAGAAGCAGTCTTCCCACAGCCAGACCTCGTCGACGCCCGCGGCATCGGCTGCGCGAGCCGCGTCGACCAGCGCCTCCGGGGCGATCTCGGGCCGGAGTACAACGCCGATTCGGGTCATGGGAATTCTCTTTCTACTCAGCGAACGAGGTACGGGGACACCGAGCTTCGGTGCTCGTCTATGTCGAGATCCTTGCCGAGCGGCGGAAACGCACGCTGCGGGCAATTCGAGCGTTCGCAGACCCGGCAACCCGCTCCGATCGGAGTTGCGACCGCCGAGCCCTGCACATCCAATCCATCGGCATAGACGAGCCGTCCGGCATGGCGCAGTTCGCAACCGAGGCCGATGGCAAAAGTCTTGCCGGGCTGCCCGTATCGAGCGGCGCGGCGTTCCACCGTCCGCGCGATCCACAGGTAGTTGCGGCCGTCGGGCATCTCGGCGATCTGCGTCATGATCTTGCCGGGATACGCGAACGTCTCGTACACGTTCCACAGCGGGCACGTGCCACCGCTGGACGAGAAATGAAAGCCGGTGGCGGACTGTCGTTTCGACATGTTGCCGGCGCGATCGACTCGGACGAACGAGAACGGAACACCGCGCATCTCGGGGCGCTGCAGCGTGGAGAGTCGGTGGCAGATGGTCTCGTAACTCACCGAGAAGAAGGCCGACAGCCGCTCGATGTCGTATCGGAAATCCTCGGCGACATCGTGGAACTGGTGATACGGCAACACCGTCGCGGCCGCGAAATAGTTGGCGAACCCGAGCACCGCCAATTTCTTCGACGCCTCGCTCGTGAAGTTTCCCTCGTCGGCCATCTTGTTCAACAGATCACCGCATTCGAGATACGCGAGCTCGGCAGCGAACTTGAACACCTTCTGCCCGCCGGAGAGGTGAGGAGAAATCTCCAACACCCGCGTCTGCGGGTCGAACCGATGCAGCACATTCTCACCGAGGTCGATGCGATTGACGATCTGCACGTCGTGCACCGTGCGCAACCGCTTCGCGATCTCACCGCCCACATCGGCGCGATGGAACCGAATTCTCGACGTCAATGCCTCTGCGGCGGTATCCAATTCGTGCAGATAGTTCTGTCGTTGATAGAAGTAGTCGCGCACCTCTTCGTGCGGCTTGCTGATGGAGCCGCTGCCACTGCCATCGGAGAATCGTTCCTCGGTCGCTGCCAACAGCTGAGCCGTCGTATTGCGGTAGCGGCGATGCATATTGACCATTGCCCGGGCCAGCTGTGGGTGCGAGCTGACCATCTGCGCGATCTCGTGCGGATCGGCATCGATGCCCATGTCCTGATCGAGTGCGACTTCGCGCAACTCGGCAACCAACCTGGTGTCGTCCTCGGAGGAGAAGAACGATGTGTCGACGCCGAAGACCTCCGAGATGCGCAGCAGTACCGGAACCGTCAACGGACGCACGTCGTGCTCGATCTGGTTGAGATAGCTGGCCGAGATGCCGAGCTTCTGCGCCAGAGATACCTGGCTCATGCTGCGTTCGCTGCGGAGCTGCCGAAGGCGAACGCCGACGAAAGTCTTGGACACGGTTGCCAGGCTACGCCTGCGAAGATTTGCCTTAACACCGTTCGCAACTAGCTGCTGGGTCACGATTCGGTGACCGTCGGGAACATTAGCCGAAGTAAAGGCGTATACCGATATACGAGCTATTCACCACGCACCTCGAGGAGCGGTCATGTCCAATCGTCAGCGCACATCGGAAATCGTCAGGGACGTCGTCGTCTTCGTCACCGGAGCCGTTCTCGTCGCCTCCACCGTCTGGCTTTCCGTCCAGGGCGACCAAGAAGTCACCGGAGCCATCCTGGTGCTCGGCATCCTCGCGGCATCGTCGGCGCTCTGGGCCATCGGGTCCGCGTCCAGGCAGAGCCACTGGACCCACGTCGGCCTCGGTGTGTTGCTCGCCGTCTCACCCGCGCTGATGGTCTTCCCCTCCGGATTGCTGGCTGCGGACCTGTTCGCCATCGTCGGCGGACTCGTGATCGCCGCCATGGGTGCGCTGGGGGTCATCGCGTCGCGCCGGGCACCGGTCACCTCGCGAGTAGTGGCCTCCAGCAACGAGCGCACCGGCGTTCGCATCTGATCCCTTCTCTGCAACTGATGCTCCACTCCCTGGGGCGTGCGCGATGAATCTCGTGCTCGCCTCGGGAAGTGGAGCATTTCGTGCATTCAGCGCCGGGTCGGTCACTGCGACCGGCCGGATGCGACTGGTGCTCCACTCCCTGGGGCGTGCGCGATGAGACTCGTGCTCGCCCCGGGAAGTGGAGCATTGTGTGCAGTCATCGCCGCGATGCCCGGCGCCGCCTGACAACCGACGCGATTTCGGCAGCCACGTCGTCAGGCGCGGTGAGCACATCGAACGCCGAGTAGCGCAGCACCAACCAGCCATCGAGGATCAGCGCGTTCTGTCGTCGGCGATCCTTGCTGAATACGGCTGCTGCACTGTGAAATTCGCGACCGTCGACTTCGACGATCGTTCGGCTGCGGCGGTCGACGAAATCACACACGAACGGTCCGACTGCAGCGTTCATCTCCAGGCGCAGGCCGAGTCGATGCACTGCGCGGCCCAGGGCGCGCTCGGGCTCCGACGCAAATCTCGATACCGCGAGCCGCACCTGACGAGCCAGCTCGACGTTCCCGTGCCGACCCGGGAATCGGTCGAGTAGGCAGAGCAGCGAAGCCGGGTCCATTCCGAACTTCAGGCGCTCGTCGATCAGCAACTCGGAATCGGGGCGGGGGAGTAGCGCCAGGCAATCGAGCATCGTCTGCGCAGAGATGGTGCAGGGCAGCGCCGCGACCTCGTCGATGAGCGTGGAGTCCATGTCGCGACGGTGCAGCCGAAGCCACGACGGAGGTCTCAGCCGCGCAGTTCGGGGGACGGTGGCGTCGAGCATTGTCGGTTCGGTGGTCCAGCCGCGCAGGTACGCGGCCGATCGATGACTGAGGACGGCGTCGGGTCGCCACAGCGTGATCGCCCGACAACGGTCCGTCGTCGACGGCTCCCCGCGCATATGGACCGTCGGCAGGACGCGCGTGAAGCGACGCGAGATGGTGCTGGGGTGAATCCCTGCGGCGACGAGATCCCCCCAAGTGGTGGGAGTGGAGCCCGCGGAACTGTGGTGTGTCATGGCTGCAGCATCGGTGCGTCGTTGTGAGGTGTTGATCGGTCGACCTGGGGAAATGGAATGGCCTGTGCATGGCCGAATGCTTGTGGATGGTGCAATTCCTGCTCCACTCGACGCACTCGCACGGGGGATTCTCCAACGAGAGATCGCGAGAGGAGCACCTTGTGCAGCGTCCACATCGTGAGACGAAGCGAGTGTGATGTCCATCACTACAGAGTCGTTTTCTGACTCGATTCAGACGCCCGATTCAAACCGTACAAGCGTCCCGTAAAGAATTTTGTTCATTCCGTTCACCAACTGGGGATTCGTCGCTACCGACGAGTAACCACGCTGCCCGATCGGCGAGGTATGTGAGCCCCGAAAATTTGCAGACTTAGCAAAGGGCTCTGGAAAGCTAGCCAAGATTGGCACTAACAACTGGTAGACGCCTGTTTTCGGGTGTGCCATTGTTTTGGAGTACACCAGAAGGGCCTGGCAACGATGTGAAGATTCGTCTCGCGGCAGGCCGAGAAGCAGAGAAGAGACTGGAGCTCCGATGTCGACCACCGGCACCCCGAAGACCACCGCCGAGATTCAGCAGGATTGGGACACCAACCCGCGCTGGAAGGGCGTCACCCGTAACTTCACCGCGCAGCAGGTCTCCGACCTCCAGGGCACTGTGGTCGAAGAAGCCACACTCGCTCGCCGCGGCAGCGAGATCCTGTGGGATCTCGTCAACAACGAGGACTACATCAACTCGCTCGGTGCCCTCACCGGCAACCAGGCCGTGCAGCAGATTCGCGCCGGCCTCCAGGCGATCTACCTCTCCGGCTGGCAGGTCGCCGGCGACGCCAACCTCTCGGGCCACACCTACCCGGACCAGAGCCTCTACCCGGCCAACTCGGTTCCGTCGGTCGTCCGTCGCATCAACAACGCACTCCTGCGCGCCGACGAGATCGCCAAGATCGAGGGCGACACGTCCGTCAAGAACTGGGTTGCACCCATCGTGGCCGACGCCGAAGCAGGCTTCGGTGGCGCACTGAACGCATACGAGCTGCAGAAGGCCATGATCGTGGCCGGTGCTGCCGGCGTGCACTGGGAAGACCAGCTCGCATCGGAGAAGAAGTGCGGCCACCTCGGTGGCAAGGTGCTCATCCCCACCCAGCAGCACATCCGCACCCTGACCTCCGCCCGTCTGGCCTCGGACGTCGCCGACGTCCCCTCGGTCATCATCGCCCGCACCGACGCCGAGGCAGCCACGCTGATCACCTCCGACGTCGACGAGCGTGACCGCGAGTTCCTCGACGGAACCCGCACCGCAGAAGGCTTCTTCGGCGTCAAGAACGGCATCGAGCCCTGCATCGCTCGCGCCAAGGCCTACGCACCGTACGCAGACCTCATCTGGATGGAGACCGGCGTCCCGGACCTCGAGGTCGCCAAGAAGTTCTCCGAGTCGGTTCGCAGCGAATTCCCGGACCAGCTGCTCGCCTACAACTGCTCGCCTTCGTTCAACTGGAAGGCACACCTGGACGACGCCACCATCGCGAAGTTCCAGAAGGAACTCGGCGCCATGGGCTTCAAGTTCCAGTTCATCACCCTCGCGGGCTTCCACTCGCTCAACTACGGCATGTTCGACCTGGCACACGGCTACGCCCGCGAAGGCATGACCGCGTTCGTCGACCTGCAGGAGCGCGAGTTCAAGGCTGCCGAAGAGCGTGGCTTCACCGCCATCAAGCACCAGCGTGAGGTCGGCGCGGGCTACTTCGACCGCATCGCCACCACCGTCGACCCCAACACCTCGACGGCAGCACTGAAGGGCTCCACCGAAGAAGGCCAGTTCCACTGAGCTAGCCCGCCTCCCCGGATCTTCAGCGCACTAGTCAGGCGGCCCCAGCGTTTCGCTGCGGGCCGCCTGATTTGTATCGCCTGGGTTCTGGGCGTACCCCGGAAGGGTTACCCTCATCTCGCTTTAAGCTGTTGTGCTGCAACATTATTCGCTAGGAGTTTGCTGTGACGGTGGAGAGGGTGGGGATCGTCGGAGCCGGACAGATGGGTGCGGGAATCGCAGAGGTCTGCGCCCGCGCGCACGTCGACGTGGCGGTCTACGAACAGACTCGCGAACTGGCGACGGCCGGCCGCAGCCGCATCCTGCAATCACTGGACCGCGGAGTGAGCAGCGGCAAGATCACCGAGCGCGAACGAGAACACGCCGCCTCCCGGTTGCGGTTCACCTGCGACCTCGGGGACTTCGCAGACCGCCAACTCGTCGTCGAAGCAGTCCTCGAGGACGAAGAGATCAAGGCGGCAATATTCGCAGAACTCGACGCGGTGGTGTCCGACGCGAATGCCGTGCTCGCGTCCAACACCTCGTCCATTCCGATCACGACGCTCGCGTCGGCCACCACGGCACCGCAACGCGTCGTCGGACTTCATTTCTTCAATCCGGTTCCGGTATTGCCGCTCGTCGAGCTGGTCACCACGAGTACAACGTCCGATGCGGTGGCCGACCGCGCCGAAGCCTTCGCCGGAGATGTTCTCGGCAAGCAGGTGGTGAGATCCGCGGATCGCTCGGGCTTCGTCGTCAACGCACTTCTCGTTCCGTATCTGCTCTCGGCGATCCGCATGGTCGAGTCGGGATTCGCCACCAAGGAAGACGTCGACAAAGCGACGGTTCTGGGTTTGGCGCACCCGATGGGACCGCTCGCGCTCGCGGATCTCGTAGGTCTCGACACCGTCAAGTCCATTGCCGACTCCATGTATTCGGAATTCGACGAGCCGCTGTTCGCGGCACCGCCGTTGTTGCTGCGCATGGTCGAGGCGGGGCAGACGGGCAAGAAGACCGGGGCCGGGTTCTACCGCTACGAGAACGGCCGCGTAGCAAAGTAGTGGGCGTCTCGGGCGGGTCGCCGCGCAGCGGCCTGCCGAGCGCTATTGTCGGTCTGCCGGTGCAAATCCATCGATCCCAGGGAGCATGTCAGTGAGCAAGTCCAAGAAGTCGAACGGTCTGGTGCCCAAGGCATTCGGAATCGGGTTGGCCGCTACAGGCGCGGCCCATTTCGTCGTGCCGGAGGCCTTCGAGGGAATCACCAAGCTTCCGTTCCCCAAGGACACTCGAACCTGGATCAGTCGTAACGGGGCCACAGAACTGGCCGTCGGCGTGGCGATCGCGTACCCCAAGACCCGCAAGATCGGACTGGTCGGTCTGGCAGCGTATGTTGGATGGCTCGGCGTCAATATCGCCAAGAACAGCTGACGTTACTGTTGCGAACGACTCGTTCGGAGCAGGAATAGCCTGGTCGCAGCGGTAGCTGTGTTGCGCTTACACAGATGCGTAGGTAGCAATGTAGACATGACTTCAGCTACCGCTTACCAGGCCACCGCTCCGGACGCTCCGCTCGAGAAGGCGACGATCGAGCGACGCGCAGTCGGACCGCACGACATCCTCATCGACGTCAAGTTCGCGGGGATCTGCCACTCCGACATCCACACCGCCCGAAACGAGTGGGGCGGCACCACGTACCCCGTCGTTCCCGGACACGAGATCGCCGGCATCGTGGCCGAGGTCGGCTCCGAGGTGACCACCCGCAAGGTCGGCGACCGCGTGGGCGTCGGCTGCTTCGTCGACTCCTGCGGCAAGTGCGAGGCATGTCTCGACGGCGACGAGCAGTACTGCACCAAGGGCGTCGTCCAGACGTACAACTCCACCACCTACGAGGGTGAATTCACCAACGGCGGCTACTCCACCCAGATCGTCGTCACCGAGAAGTTCGTCCTCGGAATCCCGGAAGGCGTCGAACTCGACGTCGCAGCGCCGCTGCTGTGCGCAGGCATCACGCTGTACTCGCCCCTCAAGCACTGGGGAGCCGGCCCCGACAAGAAGGTCGCCATCATCGGAATGGGCGGCCTCGGACACATCGGCGTCAAGATCGCTCACGCCATGGGCGCGCACGTCACCGTGCTGAGCCAGACGGATGCGAAAGAAGCAGACGGCAAGGCCTACGGTGCCGACGAGTACTACGCCACCAAGGACACCACCGCGCTCAAGGATCTGCAGGGCAAGTTCGACCTGATTCTCAACACCGTCTCGGCCAACCTGCCCATGGGCAAGTACCTGGGACTGCTGGCCCGCAACGGAACCCTCGTCGAGCTCGGTGTTCCCGAGAAGCCCCTCGAGGTGCCTGCATTCAACCTGCTGGCCAACCGTCGCTCGTTCGCCGGTTCCATGGTCGGCGGCATTGCCGAGACCCAGGAAATGCTGGACTTCTGCGCCGAGCACCACATCGGTGCCGAGATCGAGGTCATTCCGGCCGAGAAGATCAACGAGGCATACGACCGCGTCGTCAAGTCCGACGTGCGCTACCGCTTCGTGATCGACGCAGCCACGCTGTAACTGTCTCCTTGGACGCGTGAATGGTCCATTGACCTGCCCAGACGGGGGTCGATGGACCATTCTCGCCTTCGACGGGGGTTCAGCTCTCGGCGAGTCGCTGCTTCTCGTATTCGACATCGAAATCGGCTGCGGGCCAATCGAGATCGAGCTTTTCGAGCGCGTCGATGAGAATTTCCGTGACGGCCAGTCTGCTATACCACTTGCGGTCGGACGGGACGACGTACCACGGTGCGTGGTCGGTATCCGTGCGATCGAGAACCCGCTGGTACGCCGTCCGGTACTGCGGCAGGAAACCACGCTCGGTGACGTCGCCCGGGTTGTACTTCCAGTGCTTCTCGGGTCGATCAAGCCGTTCCTGCAGTCGCTTCTTCTGTTCGTCGGCCGAGACGAACAAGGCCACCTTGACGACGACCGTGTCCTCGTCGACCAACTCCTTCTCGAAGGCGTTGATCTCGTCGAATCGCTTCTCCCACACCTGCCGTGGCACGAGGTCGTGGACCGCGACGACGAGAACGTCCTCATAATGGGACCGATCGAACACCCCGATTCGGCCTGCGCGCGGAAGAGCTTTGCGGATGCGCCACAGGTAGTGGTGTTGCTTCTCCTCCTGGGTCGGTACCCCGAACGACGCGAGGTCGACGCCCTGCGGATCGACCATCCCGATGACGTGCTTGACCATGCCGCCCTTGCCCGCAGTGTCCATGCCCTGCAGCACGAGCAGAACCGACTTGGTGCCGCCTGCGCGCCCGTGGGCATAGAGCTTTTCCTGGAGCGCCGCAAGGACCGCACCGCGCTGCTCGAGGACGTCGTTGCCGTGTGCTTTCGCGCCGTCGAACCCCGGAGTGGCGGTGAAATCGATGTCCTCCACACGAGGAGAGGCACTGGCGCGCAGCACATCGACGGGAGAGAGCGTCCACAGTTTCGACTTGTCGGCCATAGGCGGAAGACTACTTCTCTACCATGGGATTCATGGCCCCTACCATCGCAAAAGCCGAGACTGTGTCGCGTGAGCAACTGCTCGAATTCGTATCTCCGCGGCACCACCACACCCTGATCACGCGTAAGCGCGACGACGGTCTGCAGGTCTCCCCGGTGTCCGCAGGCGTGGACTCGGAAGGCCGCATCGTCATCGCCACCTACCCCGAGCGCGCCAAGGTGCACAACATCCGCCGCACGCCGGCCGTCACCGTGTTGGTGCACAGCGACGACTGGAACGGCGACTACGTCCAGGTCGACGGGACGGCCGAGATCATCGATCTCCCCGACGCCGTCGAGCCTCTGGTGGAGTACTTCCGCAGCATCGCCGGCGAGCACTCGGACTGGGACGAGTACCGCGCGGCGATGGTGAAGCAGGGAAAGTCGTTGATCCGCATCACGATCGACACCTGGGGCCCGATCGCCGCGGGTGGCTTCCCGCCCGGGAGAGTGTGACAAGCCCCCGGGAAGAGTGTGACAAGCCCGCCCGGGAAGAGTGTCGCAAGCCCTCCCGGGCGGGTGTGAGCTAGGCCTTCAGTGGTGCTGCGAACAGTGGCACTGCGTTGTCGAGTGCATATCGGGTTCCCGCGACCGAGGCGGCCGAGAATGCGTTGGACAGGTCGGTGTCACCGAGCACGACGAGGCGTCCGTCGCGGGCCGACGGGAGTCCCTGGATGAGCGGGTTCTCGGTGATGACCTCGGGTCCGCTGCCGATGGGGAACATGACCGTCAGGTCGGCGTCGAGGTTCGCGATGTTCTCCTCGGAGAGGTCGACGCTGAACTTCCCGGATTGGGCGAGGCCCTGGATGGCCGGGGCGTTCGACAGTCCGAGTGCTTCGAGGAAGTCGACTCGGGTGTCGCCGCGTACGTAGGCCCCGCTCTGGCCGCTGTACAGCGTGCCGACGGCGACGGACTTGCCGGCGAATTCCGGGTTGGCAGCCACGGTCTCGGCGAATTGGGTCTTGGTGTCGTCGATCAGCTTTTTGCCTTCGTCGACTTTTCCGAGCGCCTCGGCGACGATCTCGGTCTGCCCGTCCCATGTGGTGCCGTAGGCGACGTCGGTTCCCGGAGGTGCCGCGACAGTGGGGGCGATGTCGGACAGCTGGTCGTACACGGCCTTGTCGTTGGTGCTCCGGGTCCACAGGATCAGGTCCGGTGCCAGGGCGGCGACCGATTCGACGTCGATGTCGTAGGTGGCCAGGATTGTCGGGTCGGTGTCGTACTTTTCGGTGACCCAGGGGCCGAGGCCGTTGCCTCCGACGCCGAGCCAGTCACTGGCTCCGACGGGCTGCACGCCGAGAGCCAGTGCGGTTTCGGCGTCGGACCAGCCGAGTGCAACTACTCGCTGGGGGTCGGCCGGCACCTCGACCTCCCCGAACATGTCGGTGACGACGGTGCCTTCAGCAGCCGAGTCGGCCGAGTCGCCGCCGTCGGAATTACCGGATCCGCACGCGGTCAGGGTCAGAGCGAGGGCCACGGCTGCCGCAGGCAGGGCCAGAGATCGAGAAATGCGCATAGGGCACGCTAACCTATCAAGCGCGGAAGTGCTCCACGATCTTCGCGCAGAAGGCAGGCAGGTCGTCGGGGTTACGACTTGACACCAGGTTGCCGTCCACGACCACTTCCTCGTCGACGACAGTCGCACCGGCGTTGCGCAGGTCGGTCCGAATGCTCGGGTAGGACGTCAGCGTGCGGCCTTTCAGTACGTCTGCTTCGGCCAACGTCCACGCGCCGTGGCAGATGACTCCGACCGGTTTGCGCGCCTGAACGAATGCGCGCACGAACTCCACTGCGTCCGCATCCACGCGCAGTTGATCGGGATTCGTGGTGCCGCCGGGCAGGATCAACGCGTCGAAGTCGTCGACCGATACCTCGCCCGCGATCTTGTCGACACTGAACGTGTCGCCTGCGTTCACGTCGCTGTTCATGGCTTGGATGTCGCCGTGATCGAGCGACACCAATGTGACTGTGGCACCAGCATTTTCGACGGCTTCACGAGGCTGCACCAATTCGACCTGCTCGACACCGTCGGTGGCGAGAACGGCAATGCGGCGTCCGGACAATGTTTCGTTGCTCATGCTCGTTCGGATTACCGGCGCGATCGAGTTTCAAACGAGAACCGTGTGCGCGGCAGTGGTACGAATGGACACATGAGCGAATCACCGATCGAATCTCCGACCGAGGATCGCGTCGAGCAGAATCTGCCGATCGCGGACGAACCGGACGAGCCGGATGCGGGCGATCTCCCCGTCGAGGCCGACGCCACGGACGTCATCGAACAACGCACCGAAGTTGCGCTCGACGACGAATACGACGAGCGCTAGGACTTACCCGGCTCGTCGTCCACCAGAGGATGCGGCTGCGACTTGAACTTGGCCGGTGAGCCGTCGGCCATGGCCACGCCGTGGATGCCGCCCCACATCATCATGCAGAGGTAGTCGATCAGGTCATCGGCGGACATGGACTTGTTCGAGATCCACCAGTGCGTGGCCAACTGGACTGCGCCGACGATGGCGAACGCCCACGGCACCGAGCCGCCCGAATCCATCTCGCGTTGGCGCAGCCGCTCACCCAACACGGTGGAGAGGAGTTCGGCGATCATGCGCTCGGACTCGGCCACCACGTCCCGGTTGTTGCCGGCGTTGTTGGCCATCACGTAGAGGTACACCTCGGGATCGGTGGCCACCGTCTCGACGTAGGCGGTCACCACCACCCGGGTCAGCTCGTACTCGTCGAGCTCGTGGGAGATCGCGGAGTAGATGCGCGGCGCGAGGGTGGTTTCGACGTACCGGGACATCGTCGCGCTGGTCAGATCGTTCTTGTCGGTGAAATACCGATAGAGCACCGTCTTCGAGATACCGATCTCCGACGCGATCTCGTCCATCCCGATCTCGCGACCACGCAGCCGGATCGCGGCCAACGTACCGTCGACGAGCTCCTCGCGTCGGGCAATCTTGTGCTCTCGCCATCGACGCTTGCGGCCGTCCGGCTTCTCGATCTTGGGCTTGTCCGCGTCCGCCTCGGGGGCGTCCTCCGAGGCTGCCGCCGCACTATTTTTCACCACGTCACCCACCTTATGCGTCGGGTACGACACAGGAGGGGGCCGTGCCCGGTTGATCGGTTGCGATTCTGGGCACAATGTCGGGTGTGCAGCTCATGAACTTCGACGACGAGACCAAGCGTCGCGACCTCCGCAAGATGAAAACCGTCGCGACGGGATTCCTCGTCTTCGCCTCGATCGTCTATCTCTTCTGCCGCTGGCAGGAATCCACCGGGGCCGGGGCATGGGTGGGGTACGTCCGAGCGGCGTCGGAGGCGGGCATGGTGGGCGCGCTGGCGGACTGGTTCGCAGTGACGGCCCTGTTCAAGCATCCGCTGGGCATTCCGATTCCGCACACGGCCCTGATCAAGAAGAAGAAGGACCAGCTCGGTGCCAGCCTGAGCTCGTTCGTCGGTAGCAACTTCCTCGCGCCCGAGGTCGTCTCGGAGAAGGTCGCGTCGGCTCAGGTGCCGTTGCGGCTCGGCACCTGGCTCGCCCAACCCGACAATGCGGAACGGGTGGCGGCCGAGGCGGCAACGGTGCTGCACGGCGTGGTCGACGTGCTCAACGACGAGGACATCACCGCCGTCATCGACAGCACCATCGTGCGCCGACTGGCCGATCCGCAATGGGGGCCGCCGATCGGCCGCATCCTCGACGAGCTGCTTCGCGAGAACCGTCAGCTTCCGCTGATCGACATGCTGGCCGAGCGGGCTCATCAGTGGGCATTGGGCAGCCAGGAAATGATCGATCGTGTGGTCGCCCGGGACTCGCCCAACTGGTCGCCGAAGTTCGTCGACACACTGCTGGGGGAGAAGGTCTACAAGGAACTCGTCGAGTTCACGTGGAAGATCCGCTCCAATCCCGAACACGAGGTGCGCCTGGCGGCGAACAAGTTCCTCGTCGACTACGCCAACGATCTGCAGAACGATCCGGCCACCATCGAGAAGGCCGAGAAGCTCAAGGCACAGATCATGGGCCGCGAGGAGATCACCGGGCTCGCCGCGTCGACGTGGAAGGTGGCCAAGCGTCTGATCACCGAGTCGGTGGACGATCCGACGAGTACTTTGCGCAACAAGATCAAGGAGAACACGGCCAACTTCGGCATTCGACTGCGCGACGACGACGAACTGCGCGGAAAAGCCGACGGATGGCTGCTGGGTGGGGCCCGTTACATCGCTGCCAACTACGCGGACGAGATCACGACGATCATCGGCGACACCGTCGCGCGCTGGGACGCCGAGGAAGCGAGCAGGAAGATCGAACTGCAGGTCGGACGGGATCTCCAGTTCATCCGGATCAACGGCACCGTCGTCGGTTCCATCGCAGGCCTGGCGATCTACACCGTCTCCGATCTGATCTTCGGGCACTAGTGCTAGCAGAGTGCTTGCAATAGTTAGCACCCTTCGGTACCGTCCAGTAGGACACCGAAACCAGGAGGCCGAGATGGCCGAGAACGAGGGGGATCTGGTCGCCAAAGCGACCGAGGCGACGCAGGTGGTCGCCGAGGCCGGAGACCTTGTCGCCGCAGTCGTCACGACTGCAGCCCAGGACATCGGAAGCTACATCCGGTCTCAGCGAGAAGCCGCACAAGTATCCATGCGGCAGCTCGCGAGCAGGGCCGGAGTGAGCAACCCGTATCTGAGCCAGATCGAACGCGGACTACGCAATCCGTCCGCAGAAGTGCTTGCGCAGATAGCCAAGGGTCTGCGCGTCTCCTCCGAGGTGCTGTACGTCCGGGCCGGGATCTTGGAAGCGCGTCCCCACGGTCCGGTGCGCGAAGCTCTGCTCGGCGATGAGCACATCACCGAACGGCAGAAGCAAGTGCTGATCGAGATCTACGACTCGTTCTGTCGTGAGAACGAGTCGACGCAAGAGCCCGAAACCGACGAACAGGAGACACCAGATGTCTGATTCCAAGAACTTCGAGAACGTCAAGACTCCGATTTACGCAGCTGTCGGTGCCGGCGACGCAGTCGTCCAGGCCGTCGCAGATGTCGTGGCACAGGTGCGCTCGCGCGCCGAGAGCCGGACCAGCGAGGTCAACGCCCGCATCGCAGACCTCTCCGACGAGGTCACCGAGGGCGTCGAGTCGCTCCGCGAGCGCCTGACGAACCTGCCCGCAGAGCTGCCCGACGAGATCGCCGAGCTCCGCGAGCGCTTCACCCCGGACGAGCTTCGCAAGGTAGCCGAGGCGTACCTCAAGGTCGCGTCCGACCTCTACACCTCGCTCGCCGAGCGCGGCGAAGAGACCGTCGAGCGCATCCGCCGCACCCCGGCAGTCGAAGAAGGCTTCGAACGCGCCAACTCCGCCGCCAACGACGTCGTCGACCTCACCGAGCACGCTCTCGGAACTGTCGCATCGCAGACCCGCGCGGTCGGCGAGCGCGCCGCAGCTCTGGCCGGCATCGCGTCGGACAAGGTTCGCGAAGGTGCCGACGAGATCTCCGAGGCCGCCGACGAGCTCGCCGAGAACATCGACGAAGCCGGCGACGAAGCCAAGGACAAGGCCGTAGAGGCGTCCGACAAGGTGAGCGGCGTGGCAGGCAAGGTCGAATCCAAGACCCGCGGCACCGCCGACGCACCCATCAAGAAGGCTGCTCCGGCACCGGCCAAGAAGACGGCACCGGCACCGGCCGCCAAGAAGACCGCACCGGCACCGGCTGCCAAGAAGGCTCCGGCCAAGAAGACCACCAGCTAAAGCACTCGTAAAGAAAACGACCCCTGCACCGCACGGTGCAGGGGTCGTTTCTCGTACACTGGGCGACGTGATTGCGAGCAGCTTCTCCCAGACGATCTTCCTGATCCTGCAAATCATCTCGATTGCAGGGGCTGCGTACGCAATCTTCCACGCGCTACGCCAACGTGCCGACGCTTTTCCGGCCACCGGCAAGCTGACCAAGAACGCCTGGCTGGGCATTCTGGCCGTCGGGCTGCTGCTGACGCTGATCGGCCCGATCGTCATCATGTTCTGGATCATCGGAGTCGTCGCGATCGCGGTGTACCTGGTGGACGTGCGTCCCAAGATCGACGGAATTCAGCGCGGACCGCGCTGGTAGAGGGGCTTGAAGCACCCGTTCGGCGCTGGGCGTAACCTCTACCGCACCCGCTCGGGGGTCACAGGTAGAGGGGAATATCAGTGGTTTCACGCAAGGTAATCGAACGTTCGCTGCTCGGAGTCGGAGGCATCGCCGCTGCCGCGAGCATCGGGGCCTTCGTCGTTCGGCGACGTCGACTGCATTCGTTCACCAAGACCACGGACGTGCAGCCGGACGAGTTGCTGCAGCATCCCACGGCCGAGCCGACCGTCACCGAAGTCGTCACCGACGACGGCGCACACCTGCACGTGCGCAGCTACGGTGACCCCGATGCCGAACCCGTCCTGTTCAGTCACGGTTGGACCTGCTCGGCCGATTATTGGTTTCCGCAGATCAATGCGCTCGCAGGTCGCTACCGCGTCATCGTCTACGACCAGCGCGGACACGGGCGCAGCGACGTCGGAACGCGTCCGCTGAGCCCTGACGTACTGGCCGACGACCTGTCGGCCGTTCTCTCGGCCACCGTCACCGAGGACAACAAGACCGTCCTGGTGGGGCACAGCATGGGCGGCATGTCGATCATGGCGTGGGCCGGAAATTACCCCGATCAGGTCGACCGCCTGGTCAGCGCCGTGCTGCTCGCCAGCACGGCTACGGATTCCCTCGTCCGAGAGACCACCGTCATCCCGTTGCCGCAGCGCTTCCCCCGGGTGCCCGCCCCCGTGGGACGCGCTGTGCTGAGTTCCGCGCTACCGCTACGGCCGTCCCCGGTGACCCGCCAAGCCATCAAGTACATTTCGATGGCCCCCGGTGCCACGCCCGCCGAGGTAGCGTTCTGCGAGAAGATCGTGCTCGAGTGCGCGCCGCGTACCCGGGGTATCTGGGGCGCTGCGCTGAGCGACCTCGACATCCGCGAGGCGCTCGAGAACATGTCCGTGCCCACCAGCGTGCTCGTCGGATCTGCGGATCGACTGACCCCGCCCGTGCATGCGCGCAAGCTCGCCCGAGCACTCGACGACCACGACCACCTGAGCCGACTGATCGTGATCCCCGGAATCGGCCACATGAGCTCGGTGGAAGCGATCGACGACTTCAACGCCGAAGTGGTTCGTCTGCGGAACCTGTGACCCGAACGGTCTAGCTGAACACCACGGTCTTGCGTCCGTGCACCAGGACGCGATCCTCGAGGTGCCAGCGCAGGCCGCGGGAGAGCACCAGCTTCTCGATGTCGCGCCCCTGACGCACCATGTCGGTCACCTCGTCGGAGTGGTCGACGCGGATGACGTCCTGCTCGATGATCGGACCTGCGTCGAGCTCGGCCGTCACGTAATGGCACGTCGCGCCGATGAGCTTGACGCCACGGGCGAACGCCTGGTGGTACGGCCGAGCACCGACGAACGACGGCAGGAAGCTGTGGTGGATGTTGATGGCGCGACCGGCCCAGTGCTCGCACAGCGACTCGGGCAACACCTGCATGAAACGCGCCAACACGACCGCGTGCGGGTCGTAGGAGTCGACGAGCGACCGAACTTCCTCGAAGGCCGGTCCGCGCTCGGACGGGTCCTTCGCGAACTCGACGTGATGGAAGGGTGTTCCGTGCGCCGCAGCGACGGGCTCGAGCGACCTGTGGTTGCCGATCACCGCCGAGATCTGAGCGGGTAGCTCCCCGCCGGCCGCGCGGCCCAGGAGATCGTGCAAGCAATGCGCTTCCTTGCTCACCAGCAGTACGACTCGCTTGGGTGCGCCCGAATCATGCAGTGCCCATTCGGTTTCCGGGCCGAGCTCGGCAGCCACCTCGGCGAAGCGGGCACGCAGATCCTCGACACTCATGCTCACCGACGAGGCCCGCACGGCCTGACGCGTGAAGAACCAACCGGTATCGGGATCGGCGTGATAGGCGGCCTCGACGATCCAGCCGCCGACCTCGGCGAGAAACGTGGAGATACGGGCGACGATGCCCGTCTTGTCTGGGCAACCGAGGGACAGAACGTAGCGGCGATCCTCGGACACGGAAGAACTCATGAGGGCAATTCTCTCAGGGCGCTCGCAACCCGGTTGCCACCAGTGTCCCGAGATCGATCGAATCGATGCCGCGCTCGGTCAGCGACGCGAACAAGTCCGCTCGAATCCGCCCGACGGCTGCCTCGTCGAACGGGGTGAGGGCACCGCGCAGAGCACTGCCCAACACGAAGCTCCACACGAACGACTCCGTGGCGGGTACATGATTGCTCAGCTCGGCCACCCGGACGTCCGTCGTACCCGCCGCCGCAAGCCACTCACCGAGCAGATCGGCCGTCTCCATCCGCCGGATCGGGTGCTTGTCGTACCCCTCCTGCGCGAGGCGGCCCACCTGCTCGGTGGACGGTGAATGTGCTGCGATCACCTCGAAGTACGCACGGGAGAACGCCTCGATTGCGCCCTGACGCCACACCGTCACCCCGACGCCGCCACCAGGCCGGACCAGCGACACCAGACGCGAGAAGTCCCGCTCGGGATTCGGCAGGAAGAAGATGCCGTACGAACACGTCAGGGCGTCGTATCCGGCGTCGGGAACGGTCGACGGCGGTTCCCAGGCCGTGGCGTCGGCGACGACGAAGTCGATGTTGCGCAGGGCGCGCTCGGTGGCGTTCACCCGGCCCACCTCCAGCAGGTCGTCGGCGAGGTCGACGGCATGGACCAGGCCGTCCGGGCCGACGGCTGCCGCGGCGGGGAGCGCGGACGCCCCCGTGCCGGAACACACGTCCAGTACGGCGTCGCCGGATCGCAGCCCGAGAGCGAACGTCAGCGACTGCCCGGCCGGGCCCCAGACCAGCGGCGTCACCGCGTCGAACTCCCTGCTGGTGGCGTTGAACGTGTCGGCGAGCGAGGCTGCGTCCATAGCCGAGAATGGTAGACCGACAGGGCCGCGACATGCGGTGCTGTGAAAAGCTGGGTTCATGACACTCACCCGCGCCGCCCTCGCCGGAATGGTCGATCACACCCTGCTCAAGCCGGAGGCCACGGCCGCCGATGTGGAGGCCCTCATCGAGGAAGGCCGCGAGCTGGGAGTGCTCGCCGTGTGCGTCTCCCCGTCGATGCTGCCGATTCGCGCCGAGGGAATGCTCACCGCTGTGGTGGCCGGATTCCCGTCGGGTAAGCATCATTCGTTGATCAAGGGATCCGAGGCGCGACTGGCGGTGCAGCAGGGGGCCGACGAGGTCGACATGGTGATCGACGTCGGCGCGGCCATTGCCGGGGACTACAACGCCGTGCTGGCCGACATCGTGACCGTCCGCGAAGGCATCGGCGACGCCGTACTCAAGGTGATCATCGAATCGGCAGCGCTGTCCGACGAGGCGATCGTCGAAGTGTGCCGCGCCGCCGAGAAGGCCGGAGCTCACTTCGTCAAGACATCGACCGGATTCCATCCCGCTGGCGGCGCGAGCGTCGAGGCGGTGCGGCTGATGGCCGAGACCGTCGGCGGACGATTGGGCGTCAAAGCCAGCGGCGGCATCCGCACCACGGACGCTGCCCTGGCCATGATCGACGCCGGTGCCACGCGGTTGGGGCTATCGGGGACCCGTGCGGTGTTGGACGGGTTGGACTAGAGCGACTGCGTCGCACGTGCACGGAAACTCGTAGTGGGCTACGAGTTTCCGCTCACATGGTTTACGCAACCAGGGAGCAACCCTCGGGCGTCTGCTGATTCTGGTTCTGCTGGGTGGCCGGGATGGTGTACTGGCCGCCTTCGAGGGCGAGTTCGATGCCGGAGTCGGTGACGGTCAGCGACGTCGGAGCCATGTCCAGCGGGTACGCCTGCAGGCTGTCGGTGAGCACGCCGACGACGGAATCGACCAGATCGGTGGGGATTCCCAGGCCCAGAATCGATGCGTCGACGGTTTGGACGTCGACCTTGCCGCCCGTGACCTGGGGCTTGACGGTCAGCTTCGCAAGCGCGCCGACGGCGAACTCCAGGGTGCCCGCCGACGCGTCGGACGTGACCCCGGAGACGATGGCACCGATGCCCTGGCTCTGCAGGGTGCGGGTGATGCCGTCGGTCGACCACGAGATGTCGGCACTCGAGCTACCGATGGTGCCGCCGGAGTCGGCGCTCTGGGTCAGATTCAGATCGTTCGCCTCGGCGTGCACGACCATGCCCTCGGCAGGGCCGAATCGAGCATCGTCGCTGTCGACGGTCACCGACGAAACCTTCTTGTCGACCAAGGACAGCAAGACCGGCTTGAAGCCGAGACCCACCTCCACCTGGCTGCCCAGCTCGGACTCGAGCTGGCCGGCGAGGCAGGATTTGA
Organism: Rhodococcus sp. PML026; assembly: GCF_000963615.1. Taxonomy (NCBI): domain Bacteria; kingdom Bacillati; phylum Actinomycetota; class Actinomycetes; order Mycobacteriales; family Nocardiaceae; genus Rhodococcus; species Rhodococcus sp. PML026. Next base: position 155,213 of record NZ_KQ031365.1, read on the forward strand.
TCTGCTGCCGAACGAACAGTTCTCCGCCGATGACGGCGACGAGGAGGACGACAACAACGGAGACTGCGATCAGCGGTACTGTGCTGCGCCTGGCTGAGGATGTCATTCCCGGCAGTCTTCCCGAAGTTTCTGAGCAAGCTCTGTGAAACTCGCCGAGTCCGGGGATTCGATTCGAAAGTTTGTGATGTGTAACACATTCTGACGTACTCTTGCTGAATGAGCACGATAGGACCGAGTGTGCAGGAGCTGCACTCGCTCGCTACCCGGCAGGACGGCTACTTCACCGCCGAACAGGCCGGTGAACTCGGCTTCGACTCTGCGATGGTGCGCGTCAACCTGGCCACGTCCACGTGGACTCGCGTCGAGCGCAACCTGTTTCGGCTCGGGCAGTGGCCGCACAGCGAACTCGAAGTGTTCGCCATGTGGTGCGCGTGGTTCGGCGGCGAGGCAGTGATCTCACACCAGAGCGCCGCCGAATTGCACGGTTTCGGACACCTGCACCCGCAGTTCGTACATCTCTGCGCGTTCGGAGACCTACGACTCACCGACACTCGCCTGGCAGTGCATCGACTGCGGCTCGAGCCGCGTGACGTCGAATCGGCCGGCACGTTCAACATCACCACTCCCGTACGCACGGTCCTCGACCTCGCCGCAGGTGGCATCTCGCAGATCACCCTCGACGAGGTGGTGGGCGACGCCGTGGCCATCGGTCGCGTCGACCCGCAGGCGCTGTACTCCGAGGCCGGCAGCAGCACCGATCGAGTGGCCGAACGCGTCGAACTGGCGCTGTCCGCCTGTACGTGATCGCTAGCCCGCGTGCACGATGCGGGTGCGGGTGACGACGAAGCCTGCGCGCTCGAAGGCTGCTCGCATGGGTGCGTTTGCTGCATCGGTGGTTCCGACTATGCGGTGCTGCCCGTCGTCGTGGTGTATCCGGACCATCTCGGACAGTAGATCGTCGACATAGCCCTGACCACGATGCTCGGGGAGCACCCCGAGATAGCTGATGGCCGCGTCGTAGGCATTTCTCGTCGGCACGACGAAGCCCACCGTCGTGCCGTCCAGTCGGCCCGCGATCTGCCAGGACTCCCGCCGCCCCGGTAGCGAACCGTAGAAGGCGAGATCGTCCGCGGCGAGTGCGGCGACGCCGTGCTCGGCGACCATCTCTCGAGTGTGGGAGTCCAGGCTTCCGGCTGCGACGGCCTCGAACACTTCGAGGAACTCTGCATCGGTGCCCGCCGAGAAGCGCAGGCGGGTCGACGTCTCGGGCCGCGGGTTGTCGGCCGTCCGGGCGAACGAAACGCGTTCGGTCGTGCGGGTGAAACCGCCCCTGTGTGCAGCCGATGCGCGCCACTCCAACGCCCGGGACAGAGAGTGGTCCATCGAGTTCCCCACCGGCACATCGACATTGAACTCCAGTGCGGTGCTGTGATCGAACGCTGCACGGGCGGCACCGACCAGGGCAGCGCCGACGTCGTCCGGTCTCTCCTCGTTCGGGGCGACCGACAGGCAGTCGAGGGTGACCGGGCTGGTTGCGTCGGAACGGCCCCACCACACCGCGCGCCCGACCGGACGGCCGGCGCGTTCGGCCAGCCATATCCACTCGAACCGGTAATTGCCCGATGCCATGTCCGCGCGGAGGCGAGCTGAATCGACCCACTCGACTGGTTCCGCAGTGCGCCACTGCTCGAGGACCTCGAGGTCGCCGGGCTCGCACGGCCTCACAGTGAGAAGATCAGGGACGTCCATGCGGATCTCCTTCGCAGCAGGATCGGTCACGTCGGGGCGACCGTGGACCAGGGCACCGTGAGCACGTTGTCTCGCATGCGGCGGCGGGGGAGTGCAACCGGGAGTCCTTGCTCGGCAAGCACTTTCAAGGCCGCCCGCCACCGCAGTCGGGGTCCGAACGGTGCCAGTGGTGCCGAGACCGACCACGCGCGGTCGGCGCGGCGGAGCACATCGTGGATCAGCTCGCCCTCGATGTTGCGGTGTATCAACACTTTCGGAAGCCGCTCCGCGATGTCCGACGGCATCTCGACATCGAACGGGTCCCAGGCCAGGGTCAGAGATCGCGGCCCGTCGGCGTCGAGCAGCACCCATGCGCAGCGTCGACCGAGTTCGTCGCACGTGCCGTCGACCAGCAGGCCGCCGGGTGCCAGGCCCGACAGAATGCGGTGCCAGGCACCAGGAACCGCGTCCTCGGGATATTGCCGCAGCACGTTGAAGGCCCGCACCAGATTCGGTCGCAGTCCGGCCAACTCGAAACCGCCACGGGCGAATTCGACGCCGTCGCTTCCTTCGACGACCCGCGCGGGATCGATTTCGAGACCGGTGACGCGAACATCGGGCCGAATCGTGCGGAGGCGTCCGGCGAGTTCGAGGGTGGTGTTCGGCATCGCCCCGTACCCGAGGTCGACGACGAGGGGATCCGGTGACTCGAGCAGGACGCGTCGCACATCGGGATCGTGCATCAACCACCGGTCGCTGCGACGCAACCGGTTGATGCCGGTGGTGCCGCGAGTGATGACGCCTTCAGCAGGAGTGGAGCCTGCGGAACGACCCGGATGGGGAGTGGAGCCTGCGGAACGACCCCGGTGAGGAGGCTTCAGTGGGCTAGGCGTTCTTCTCGAGCCAGGTCGCGGTCACTTCGCCCTCGCCGCGCCACAGGTCGATGAGGTTGACGAGCATCAGCTGTTCGAGTTTGCCGCCGATGAACGGCAGGAACACCTTGGCCTCGGAGGACGTGCGCAGCGTCGAGCCACCGTTGGTGGGGAACAGCGAGGTGGTGCCCTTGAGTGAGCCGGGTCCGGCCGGAATCGACGCGTCGTAGTGCCCCGCCGTGGTTTCCCCGTACGCGTCGAAATGCACGTTGCGGGTGATGACCATGTCTTTCTTCATCACCGTCTGTGCGATGTCGGGTAATTCGGTACGGGGAATGACGTGGTGCATCACGATGTCGATTCCGGCGTCGGACACCTCGAAGCTCTTCAGCTCGTTCTCCGAATACTTACGCATCTCCTCGATGCGCGCGTCCCAGTGATCGCGACTGGACAGCGCTGCATAGACCTGCTGCGTCGAGTGGGTGAACCGGGCAGAGTAGTTCATTCGGCGAGCCATAGTGCGCCAGGTTACCCAGGAGTGGAGCCTGCGGAACGACCCGGTTGCTCAGTTCGTGTTCGCGGCAATCCAGTTACCGGTGAAGTCCTGCTCGTTGTCGATGAGCGAGAGGACCTGCTCGCTGATCATCGCTTCGATCTTCCCGCCGAAGATGGGGACCTTGACCTCGGTGGTGCCGGCCAGAGCGACGGTGGTCGTCTCGCCCTTGCCGTCGAGGGTGGTGGTGCCGGTGATGCGCGCGGGTGCTCCTTCGACGGTGGCTCCGAAGGTGCCCGCGGCGTGGGTGCCGTCGAACTGTCCCCAGCTCTCGGTGCGTTCGATGATGAGGTCGCCCTTCTTGAAGGCGGTGACCGCGGACGGCAGCTCTTCTTCGGGGACCGACTGGGTCATGACGACGTCGATGGTGCCGTCGCCGACGGTGACGCTCTTCAAGCTGGCACCGGGGCCGCCGATCTGCTCGATGCGGTCCTTCCAGTACTGCTCGGACGTCAGCGCTGCGTGGACCTTGTCGGCGGAGGCGGGCACAGTCGAGCTGTGCTCAATAGGGCGAGGCATCCCCGCAGGTTACCGGGTGACTGAGGACGTTCGTGCGCGACCGGTAGCGTGAGAGTCCGTGCCTACTGCAATTTCCGAACTCACCACCATCCGGGTGGGCGGCCCAGCCCGTGAATTCACCGTCGCGACGAACGCTGACGAGTTGGTCTCCCTGGTGCGTGACGCGGACCGTGCAGGGACGGATGTGCTGGTCATCGGCGGCGGATCCAACCTGGTCGTCGGCGACGACGGGTTCGACGGCCGGGTGGTTCGGGTGACCGGCTCGCGGTTGGAGATCGACGGCGAGCGGGTGACCGTCGACGCCGGTGTCGAGTGGGATGCCGTCGTACGGGCGACTATCGATGCCGGGCTGTCCGGTATGGAAGCGCTGTCGGGGATCCCGGGCACCACCGGCGCGACGCCGATTCAGAACGTCGGGGCCTACGGTGCGTCGACGTCGGAATTGCTGCACAGCCTCACCGTCTACGACCGGCAGACGCAAGAGACGGCAGTGTGGACGCCGGAGCAGTGCGGATTCGGAACACATCGGTCGTCGGTGTTCAAGCGATCGTCGCGCTACGTGATTCTGGACGTGACGTTCGCGCTGAAGAAGACCACCGAATCGCTGCCGGTGCGCTACGCGGCGTTGTCCGAGCGGCTCGATGTGCAGATCGGCGACGTCGTTCCGGTGCCGGACGTCCGCGCAGCAGTGCTCGCGCTGCGCGGTGAGCGTGGGATGGTGCTCGACGCGGCCGATCACGACACGTGGAGCGTGGGGTCCTTCTTCCTCAACCCGGTGTTGCCGGAGGTGCCGGAGCAGGCAACCCACGCGCCGAGCTTTCCCGACCCGGCCGGCACGAAGATTCCGGCCGCCTGGCTCATTCAGAACTCGGGATTCCCGCGGGGCTACGGCACCGAGTTCGGCCGCGGTACCGCGGCCCTGTCGACCAAACATGTACTCGCGATCACCAACCGGGGTGGGGCCACCGCGTCGGACATCATGGCTCTTGCCGCGCACGTTCGAGACGGTGTGCGAGAGAAGTTCGGGGTCACGCTGACCCCCGAGTGTGACCTCGTCAACTGCGCTCTGGGTTAGGGACGCTCGAAACGGCGCATACGATGGAGATTCGAGAGTTCGGCTCGTAGGAGGTAAGTCAGTGCAGGTCACCAGCGTGGGGCACGCGGGATTCCATATTCGGACCGAGGCGGGGAGCATCCTGTGCGATCCGTGGGTGAACCCGTCCTTCTACGCGTCGTGGTTCCCTTTCCCCGACAACTCGGGCCTGGACTGGGACGAGTTGGGTGATTGCGATTACCTCTACGTCTCGCACCTGCACAAGGACCACTTCGATCCGAAGAACCTGGCCGAACACGTCAACAAGGACGCGACGGTGTTGCTGCCGGACTACCCGGTGCTCGATCTCAAGCACGAGCTGGAGAAGCTCGGCTTCCACAAGTTCTACGAGACCACCGACTCGGTCAAGCACACGCTGACCGGGCCCAAGGGCGATCTCGACATCATGATCATCGCGCTCCGCGCGCCTGCCGACGGCCCGATCGGCGACTCCGGCCTGGTGGTGTCCGACGGGAAGACCGTCGCGTTCAACATGAACGACGCGCGGCCGGTGGACCTGGACATGATGACCGAGCAGTTCGGTCCCGTCGACGTCCACATGCTGCAGTATTCGGGCGCGATCTGGTACCCGATGGTCTACGACATGGTCTCGCGGGCGAAGCGAAACTTCGGTATCCAGAAGCGTCAGCGACAGATGGATCGTGCGCGTCAGTACATCGAGCAGGTCGGGTCCACGTGGGTCATTCCGTCGGCGGGCCCGCCGTGTTTTCTCGATGACGAACTGCGCTCGCTCAACGACGTCTACGGCGACCCGGCCAACGTGTTCCCGGACCAGATGGTGTTTCTCGAGCAGATGCGCCTGCACGGTCACGACAAGGGTCTGCTGATGATTCCGGGCACGACGGCCACGTTCGAGGGCGCGGATCTGAAGTCCCACGAGCATCCCATCCCCACGGCCGACGCCGAAGCCATCTTCACCACCGGCAAAGCCGACTACATCGAGGCCTACGCCCAGCGTCAGGCGTCGGTCATCGCAGCCGAGAAGGCAGGCTGGGCACCGGCCGAGGGAGAGCCGCTGCTCGAGCCGCTGCGCGGACTCTTCGAGCCGATCATGGCGCAGACGGATCTGATCTGTGATGGCATCGGCTACCCCGTCGGGATCACGATGGGTGACGAGACGGTTGTGCTGGACTTCCCGAAAAGGATTGTCCGAGAACCGATCTCGAACGAGAAGTTCCGATACAGCTTCACCATCCCGCCGGAACTCGTACGCACCGCAGTGCGTGATCAAGAGCCGGACTGGGTCAACTCGATCTTCCTGTCCACGCGGTTCCGGGCCCGACGCGTCGGCGGGTACAACGAGTTCCTGTACACGTTCTTCAAGTGCCTCACCGACGAACGCATCGCCTACGCCGACGGCTGGTTCTCAGAGGCGCACGACGACACGGCCACCATCACGATGGGCGGCTACGAAATTCAACGTCGCTGCCCGCACCTGAAGGCGGACCTGACGAAGTTCGGCATCGTCGAGGGCAACAAGCTCACCTGCAACCTGCACGGCTGGGACTGGAACCTGGACTCGGGCCGGTGCCTGACGTCGAAGGGACACGAGCTGCGCTCGCAGAAGCTCTGACTCGTCGTCGACGGTTCGCTGTGAGACTGCCCCCAAAAACAGTGGGAAATGTGGGGTAGTTCGCAGACGCAGGTACGTTGGACAACGTGCATGAGCAGGTAGAACAGACAAAACGGACGCGCATGGTGTGGTTGGTCACCGTGCTCGTCGCACTGGTTGCGTTAGTAGCCGGCTGCACCGTCGGATCGGGCGACAAGAGCCCCGGTGCTTCGGCACCGACGACCGAGGCAGCGCCCGTCGCACAGATCACGCAGAACCCGGCCGAAGGTGCCACCGACGTCAGCCCGGTGGCACCGATCTCGGTGTCGGTGACGAACGGAACGCTCACCCAGGTCGAGTTGACGAACCCGGGCGGCAAGATCGTTCAAGGTGCGCTGGCACCCGACAAGGCGTCCTACGCCGTCACCGAGCCACTCGGGTACGGGGTGAAATACACGTGGTCCGGTTCCGCCGTCGGCGCGGACAACAAGACCGTGCCGATCGAGGGCAGCTTCACCACCGTCGAACCGGACAGCCGCACCTCGGTGAGCACCAACATCGGCGACGGCCAGGAAGTCGGCATTGCAGCGCCGATCATCCTGCAGTTCGACTCGGCGATCGAGGACAAGGCAGCCGTCGAGAAGGCGCTGACCGTCACCACCAACCCGCCGACGCCCGGTGCCTGGGCGTGGTTCCCCGACGACAACGGCTCGCGCATCCACTGGCGTCCCACCAACTACTGGACGCCCGGCACGACGGTCTCGGTGAACGCCAAGCTCTACGGCGTGAACTACGGCGACGGTGCCTACGGGGCCGACGACGTCACCCTCAACTTCAGTATCGGACGCAGCCAGGTCGTCGTCGCCGACGCCACCAGCCACCGCATGCAGGTGGTGCGTGACGGCGCGACGATCATGGACATTCCCGTCAGCTACGGCGAGGGCAACGAGGATCGCAACGTCACCCGCAGCGGCATCCACGTCGTCACCGAGAAGCACGAGGACTTCCTGATGTCGAACCCGCCGTTCTACGAGAACGTGCGCGAACGCTGGGCGGTGCGCATCTCCAACAATGGCGAGTTCATTCACGCCAACCCGCTGACCACCGGCGTGCAGGGCGCATCGAACGTCACGAACGGATGTATCAACCTCTCGACGGAGGACGCGCAGCAGTACTTCGGCACGGCGATGTACGGCGATCCGGTGGAGGTCACCGGCACCCGCATCGACCTCTCCGCAGCGGACGGTGACCTGTACGACTGGGCCATCGACTGGCCGACGTGGGAGTCGATGTCGGCGCTTCCTGCCGGCGGAGCAGCAGCAACGACGACGCCTGCGACAACGGCACCCGCGACGACAACGGCACCTGCGCCCGCGGGGTAGAGCGCTGCGCGCATGTGAGTGGAACCTCGTAGCCCACTACGAAGTTCCACTCACATGGGTTACTTACGGGAGAAGCGCCCCGGACCGGCCTGATCGCGTGGCTTGATGATGATCTGGTCCAGGTTGACGTGCGACGGGCGGGAGGCGACGAAGCCGATCACCTCGGCGATGTCGCTCGCGACCAACGGCGTGATGCCCTGGTAGACCGCGTCGGCCTTGGCCGCGTCGCCGTCGAAGCGGACCAGTGAGAATTCGGTTTCCACCGCGCCCGGTGCGACCTCGGTCAACCGCACCGGCTTGCCGAGCAGCTCGCCGCGCAGCGTCCGATGCAGTACGGCCTGAGCATGTTTGGCGGAGGTGTATCCCGAGCCGTTGTCGTAGGCCTCGAATGCCGCGACGGAGGTGATGGTGACGATCAGGCCGTCACCGGAATCGATCAGCTTGGGCAGCAACGCTTTCGTGACGCGGAGTGTGCCGAGAACGTTGGTCTCCCACATCCAGCGCCAGTCGTCGAGGTCGGCGTCGATCACCGGGGCCAATCCCTTTGCGCCACCGGCATTGTTGATCAGGACGTCGACGCGGGGGATGACAGCGGTGAAGGCGGCCACGGAATCCTCGTCCGTCACATCGAGTTCCAGGGCGGTGCCGCCGATCTCCGAGGCCAGTTCTTCGAGTCGGTCGAGCCTGCGTGCGCCGATGACGACGTGGAATCCGTCGGCGGCGAGTTGGCGCGCAGTGGCCGCGCCGATGCCGGAACTCGCTCCGGTGACGACGGCGATGCGGGTATCGGGTGCGATGTGTTCGGGCGAGGTCATGCAGAAATTCTAGTTCGGTAGAAACAGTGCATCCGGACGGGCCCGATTGGACAATCGGGCTTCGAGTGCTAATTTTGGGTTCATGTCCGCCAGCGAGACCACCGCGATGCGGGTCACCTATGTGACCGCGTCCCTCGGGTCTCGCCTCCCGCTTCCTCGGGAATTGTGTTGTCTCGGCCAAGGAACCTGTCTCTAGCATTCTCGCGCTATGGGCAGTCGATTCGCGTGACGTGGACCTCCCCGGTCTGCCTCACCCTTGACCTGCATCACTTCGCTCTTTCGTCGACGTTGCACACGAGACGAAGGTTTTCACTGCTGAGGAACACGACGGATGTCCGTATCCACGCTGCACCACCACTCTCGCCCCACCGCGTTGCGCTCGCCGGCGCGGTCCGCCTCCCACACCCCGCTGCGATCGCGGGTCCAGCTCGTCGCGCCCGATCTTCGGATTGCCGACAGTCCCGCGGCGTCGGTACTGCGGGTCGCGTGCGTCGAAGGCCCGATCTCGCGTGACAGTGCGGCTCGCACAACGGGTTTGAGCATTGCCACGGTCAATCGTCAGGTGTCTGCTCTGCTCGGCGTCGGATTGCTGCGCGAGCGCGCAGACCTCACGGCCGCCGGTGCGATCGGACGCCCCCGCGTGCCGTTCGAGGTCAATCACGAGCCGTTCTCGACCATCGGGATCCATATCGGTGCCGTCGTCACCGGGATCATCGTCAGCGACCCGCGCGGAAAGATCCTGGGGGCTGTGGAGATTCCCACGCCCAGCGGGTCCGCCGATGCGGCGCTCGCCTCGATCACCCGCAGCGCCGGGGCCTTCGCCGGCAGATGGCATCGGCGCACCCCACTGTGGGTGGGGGTTGCCCTCGGCGGCCGTGTCGACACGACGACCGGCACCGTCGATCATCCGCGTCTGGGCTGGGAGAACGCCCAGGTGGCGGGCGTCATCGGCGGTGGGTTGGGGCTACCGATCTCTGTTTCCGGCCACGTCGAAGCGATGGCGGCGTCGGAACTTCTGCTCGCGCCCCGCGTATCGGACGTCGCTGCTCCGCCGAGCAGCACCGGCACCTCGCTCTACTTCTATGCACGCGAAAGCGCAGGTATGGCGCTGACGATCGACGGCCGCGTGCACACTCCGTCCAGCGGACCCGGGTCGATCGCTCACCTACCCACCGGCTCGTCGGTGCTGTGCAGCTGCGGCAACCGGGGATGCCTCGAAGCGGCCGTCAGCGATCGCGCGATCGTGACCGCGGCGATCGACCGCAAAATTTTCGCGAGCGTAGCCCGCGGAGCCCGGCCGACTATCTCCGCCGTGTACCGAGCCGCGACCGACGGCTCGGAGGCGGCCCGGGAATTGCTCGTCGAACGCGCCGTCACGTTGGGTCGGACGGTCGCCCTGTTACGCGACATGTTCAATCCGGATCGAGTGGTACTCGGTGGCCAGGCGTTCACGGCGTATCCCGCCGGGATTCCGCACGTGGGGGAGGCCTTCGCCGCCAATTCGACGTTGCCGCGCAGGGACATTCGGGTCACCGGATTCGGCGACAGGGTGCAGGAGTTCGCCGCAACGGTGGTTTCGCTCAGTTCCCTGTACTCGGATCCACTGGCCTCGATGCGCCGAGCAGCCGCGTAAGTTGACCCCACATGAGCACCCCTGCAGCAGGACCGGTTCGGCAGGCCACCGGCATCGACGGAACGAACATCGTCTATCGCGTCACCGGTGACCCGGCGGCGAGACCGCTGGTTCTGCTGCACGGGTGGGCGCAGAGTTCGTCGTGTTGGGGCGACGGGCTGCTGGCCGATCTTTCGTCGCGCTACCGCGTCGTCGCCGTCGACCTGCGTGGCCACGGTTACTCCGATGCCCCCGAGGCCGGATACGACGACTCGAAGATCTGGGCCGGGGACGTGGCCGCGGTGCTGGACGCCGAGAACATCACGGCGGGCGCAGTGCTGCTGGGGTGGTCGTACGGCGGGCTGGTGATCTGCGATTATCTCGCGACTCACGGCTCGGACGCGATCGCGGGCATCGTGCTCGTGGGCGCGATCACGAGTATCGGCAGAGGCGAGGCAGGCGGACGGGTGGGCACGGCCATGCGGGCGGCGATCCCCGGGGCGATGGCGGAAGAACCGCGTATCGCGATCAAGGCGCTGGGTAGTTTCGGTAACGCGTTGACGGGCCCTGTCGAGGGAAAGGGCACCGAGGCGCAGGCCCTGTTCGGGCTGACCCTGTCCACCCGGCCGAGGGTTCGCGCCGCGTTGTTCGATCGCACCGTCGGCCACGACGAGCTGCTGCGCAACCTCGATGTCCCCGCCTTCGTGCTGCACGGAACCGACGACACCGTCGTCGATGTCTCGGCCGGTCGGCACGCCGCGGACCTCATTCCCGAAGCCGGCGCGTCGTACTGGGACGGCGTCGACCACGGCCCGTTCGTCGCCGATCCCGAGCGCTTTCTCGGCGAGGTGAGCGAATTCGTCGACGGTCTGGACGGGTGAGCAAAAGCGCAGGCCGTGCGAAGCGGCAGACGTGGCGACGTAATGTGGAGGCGTGCACGCTGAAGAAGTGACTGGACGCCGGCTGAACAGGGTCGCTGCGTTGTCCTTGCATACCTCCCCGCTGGCGCAGCCCGGAACGGGCGATGCCGGGGGAATGAACGTCTACGTACTGCAGAGCGCCAAGCAGTTGGCCGAACGCGGCGTCGAGGTCGAGATATTCACCCGCGCGACGTCGTCGAGCGACGCGCCGGTCGTCGAGGCCGCTCCCGGGGTGCTGGTACGCAACATCGTCGCGGGGCCGTTCGAGGGTCTGGACAAACACGACCTGCCCACTCAACTGTGTGCGTTCGCGGCCGGGGTCCTCCGTGAGGAAGCTCGGCACGAGCCCGGCTACTACGACCTGGTTCATTCGCACTACTGGCTGTCGGGTCAGGTGGGGTGGTTGGCGCGTGACCGCTGGGGAGTGCCGTTGGTGCACACGGCGCACACCCTCGCCGCCGTCAAGAACGCGTCCCTGGCTCAGGGCGATGCACCCGAGCCCGCGGCCCGTCAGATCGGTGAGCAGCAGGTGGTCGCCGAGGCCGATCGATTGATCGCCAACACCACCGAGGAAGCGAAATCGCTCGTCGAGATCTACGGGGCTCGGCAGGAGTCGATCGACGTGGTTGCCCCGGGAGCCGATCTGGCGCAATACAATCCGGGAGACAAGCGGGCCGCACGCGCCGCACTCGGACTCTCGCAGGACGAGGCCGTCGTCGCGTTCGTCGGGCGGATCCAACCGCTCAAGGCCCCCGATGTTCTGGTCGCAGCGGCTGCCGAAGTGCTGCAACGACATCCGAGCATGCCGCTGCGGATCCTGATCGTCGGCGGGCCGTCCGGCAGCGGGTTGGACCGACCCGACAGTCTGATCGATCTGGCCGATACGCTCGGGATCACCCCGCACGTCACCTTCATGCCGCCGCAGCCGTCCGCTCGCCTGGCGCAGGTGTACCGAGCCGCCGATCTCGTGGCGGTGCCGAGCTACAACGAATCGTTCGGTCTGGTGGCGATCGAAGCCCAGGCCTGTGGAACACCGGTTCTCGCAGCAGATGTCGGCGGGCTCGGTGTCGCGGTGCGATCCGGTGAAACCGGGCGACTGGTGCAGGGACACCGCATCACGGACTGGGCCGACGGATTGGCGTCGATGCTCGTCGATCGAGCGGCGTTGTCCGAGATGGCAATTGCCGCACCCCTCCATGCGCGAAACTTCTCGTGGGAACACACCGCGGACGGCCTGATCGAGAGCTACCGGCAGGCCCGATTCCACTTCGATCGAGGCGAGGCACCGAGTGAATTCTCGCCGCGTCGAGTCCGAGGATTGTCGAAATTGCGCAGATCGGGAGCAGTGACTGCATGAGCGAAACCGCCGAACTGATCGACCGGGTCCTGAAGGACCGCGAACTGGACTACACGCGGCGCGGCGAGGTGTTCACCGTCGAACTGCCCGGGGAACGCAAACTGAAGACAACGACGATGTTGACCGTCGGACACCACGGGGTGCGCATCGAGGCGTTCGTCTGCCGCAAGCCCGACGAGAACTTCGAGGGCGTCTACAAATACCTGCTGCGTCGCAACCGTCGGCTGTACGGAGTGCATTACACGATCGACAAGGTCGGTGACATCTACCTGGTGGGCCGAATGTCGTTGCGCGCCGTCGACGGTGACGAACTCGATCGGATCTTCGGTCAGACCCTCGAGGCCGCCGACGGCGACTTCAATGTGTTGCTCGAGCTGGGTTTCGCGGAGTCGATCAAGCGCGAATGGGCCTGGCGTGTGTCACGCGGTGAATCGCTCGCGAATCTGAAGGCGTTCGAGCACCTGGTGGCCAGTGGCAGCAGCGACGAGCCGGAACATCCGTAACTCGCCGGAAACGGCTGGGTATTGCCCTCGGTAACGTCCGGTTCCTAGCCTGAGGTCATGACCAGGCCCGAGGACACTCGCCCGCCGCTGCTGCAGATGTTCGGTTACGGCATGCAGCACATCCTGTCCATGTTCGGCGGTGTCATCGCCGTCCCGATCATCGTGGGCGGAGCAGCGGGACTGTCCGGGGCCGATCAAGCGCTGCTCATCTCGTGCGCGCTGTTCGTCAGTGGCGTCGCGACCGTGCTGCAGACCGTCGGAGTTCCGTTCTTCGGCTCGCAACTGCCGCTGGTGCAAGGCATCTCGTTCGCATCGGTGTCGACGGTGCTGACCATCATCGGCAGCGCGGAGGACGGTAGAACCGGGCTCCGCACGGTCCTCGGGGCCGTCCTGGTGGCCGCGCTGATCGGCTTGGCCATCGCCCCGTTCTTCTCGAAGATCGTCCGCTTCTTCCCACCCCTGGTGACCGGAAGCATCATCACCGTCATCGGGCTGTCGCTGATGCCGGTCGCCGCACGCTGGATCACCGGCCAGGAGATGGTGGGCGGTGCGCCGAACCCCGAGTACCTGGACCCCGGCAACATCGGACTGGCGATGTTCACCCTGCTCGCGGTGCTGGTGATGACCAAGATCAAGGTGCTCTCGCGCCTGTCCATCCTGCTCGGGCTCGTCGTCGGGACGATCGCAGCACTGATCGTGGGCAAGACGGACTTCGGCGGCGTCGGGGACGCCGCGGTGGTCGAGGTACCCACCCCGTTCGCCTTCGGCTCGCCGATCTTCGCCGTCGGCGCGATCGTGTCGATGACGATCGTGATCCTGGTGGTGATGGTGGAGACCACGGCCGACATCCTGGCCGTGGGAGAGGTCGTCGGAACCGACGTCGACTCCCGACGTGTCGGCGACGGTTTGCGCGCAGACATGGTCTCCTCGGCCGTCGCCCCCATCTTCAACACGTTTCCGGCCACGGCGTTCGCACAGAACGTGGGACTGGTCGCGATGACCGGCATCAAGAGCCGCTTCGTCGTCGCCCTGGGCGGCGGCGTGCTTGCGCTGCTGGGTCTTTCGCCGGTTCTCGCGGCGGTCGTCGGCGTCGTTCCGTTGCCCGTGCTCGGCGGCGCCGGAATCGCCTTGTTCGGAACCGTCGCCGCCAGTGGAATCCGCACCCTCGGCAAGGTGAACTACGACAACAACGCCAACGTCGTCATCGTGGCGGTGACCTTGGCTTTCGGTCTCATTCCTGTTGTTGCGAGCGACTTCTGGGACGAGTTCCCGGACTGGTTCGTCACGGTGTTCCATTCCGGAATCAGTGCCGCAAGCATTGTCGCAGTGGTGCTCAACGTATTCTTCAACGTATTCAAGCCCGGTACGCCGTCGAATCCATCGGTGGTCGCCGCGGGCCCGGCAGTGATGGTGCGCGAGGACGAAGCACGGGTACTCGGCGAAGGCGGAACCTTGCCCGGCAAGGTCACGCCCGAGTCCGATACCTGAGTGAAATCCTGCGCACCCAGGTTCGCGCGAGTACCGTCCCGAAACAGACGAAACACACATCGATATTGGAGGACATCTTGTCATTCGTTACCCGCACGAGTACGCGGAAGGCAGCACTCGGCGGCGTCGCGTCGCTCGGTGCCATCGCCCTGATCGCAGGCTGTGGATCCGCACCCGAGAACGAAGGATCGGGCGGGGGCGGCTCGGGTGACTTCCTGCCCTGCATGGTCTCCGACAGCGGCGGATTCGACGACAAGTCGTTCAACCAGCTCGGATTCGAGGGACTCACCGAGGCTGCAGGCGAGCTCGGCGTCGAGCCGCGCACCGTCGAGTCCACGTCGCCCACCGACTACGCCCCCAACATCAACAACCTCGTCGATCAGGGCTGCAACCTGATCGTCACCGTCGGATTCGACCTGGCCGACGCCACCAAGGTCGCGGCCGAGGCGAACACCGACATCGATTTCGCGATTATCGACGACTCCTCGATCGATCTGCCGAACGTCAAGCCGCTGACCTACGACGCGTCGCAGTCGGCATTCCTGGCCGGTTACGCCGCCGCCAGCTACAGCAAGACCGGAGTCGTCGGCACCTTCGGCGGCTCGCAGCTGCCGACCGTCACCATCTTCATGGACGGTTTCGCCGACGGTGTGAACTACTTCAACGAGCAGAAGGGCAAGGCAGTCCGCGTCATCGGCTGGGACGTGCCTTCCCAGAACGGCTCGTTCACCGGTGGATTCACCGCCAACGAGGTCGCCAAGAACACCGCCCAGGGCCTGATCGACCAGAACGCCGACGTCATCTTCCCGGTCGGTGGACCCATCTATCAGAGTGCGGCGCAGGCCATTCGGGACTCCTCTCGTCCGGTCGCGCTGATCGGTGCGGATGCCGACGTCTTCGAGTCGGACCCGTCGGTCGGCGACCTGCTGCTCACCTCGGTGACCAAGGGCCTCAAGACCAGTGTCGACGAGGTAGTGGCCAACTCCGGTGCAGACAAGTTCGACAACAGCCCGTACGTGGGCACCCTCGAGAACGACGGCGTCGGCATCGCGCCGTTCCACGACTTCGAGTCCCAGGTCGACCCCGCGCTGCAGGGCGAACTGGACACGATCAAGGCCGGCATCGTCGACGGGTCCATCACCGTCGAATCGCCGTCGGCACCCAAGTAGCCTCGGTCGTAAAGGGATATGAAGCTCGAACTTCGCGGTATAACCAAACGATTCGGCTCGTTGATCGCCAACGATCACATCGATCTGACGGTCGAATCCGGCGAGATCCACTGCCTCCTCGGTGAGAACGGTGCTGGCAAGTCCACGTTGATGAACGTGCTGAGCGGCCTGTACCGCGCCGAGGAGGGCCAGATCCTGCTCGACGACGTCGAGCAGAACTTCGCCGGACCGGGCGAGGCGATGACTGCAGGAATCGGCATGGTGCATCAGCACTTCATGCTGATTCCGGTGTTCACCGTGGCCGAGAACATCGTGCTCGGCAACGAAACCACCTCGCTCGGTGGACGACTCGACCTCGTGGCAGCACGAAAGCTGGTACGAGAGATATCCGCGAGGTTCGGCTTCGACCTCGACCCCGATGCTCTCGTCGACGATCTCCCCGTCGGCGTTCAGCAGCGGGTCGAGATCGTCAAGGCGCTCTCTCGAGAAGCCAAGGTGCTCGTGTTCGACGAGCCGACGGCCGTGCTGACGCCGCAGGAAACCGACGATCTGATGCGGATCATGCGGGAACTTGCGGCGTCGGGCACCACCATCGTGTTCATCACCCACAAGCTCCGTGAAGTACGCGAAGTAGCAGACAAGATCACCGTCATCCGGCTCGGCAAGGTCGTCGGCGAAGCGAAGCCGACGGCAGGCAACACCGAACTCGCCGCGTTGATGGTGGGACGTGATGTGCAGCTGACAGTTTCGAAGGAACCGGCCGAGCCGGGTGCTGCCGCATTGGTCGTCGAGAACCTGTCGGTGTTCGACGCCCAGGGCAACAAGACCGTCGACGACATCAGTCTCGAGGTCGCCGCGGGAGAAATCCTCGCCATCGCCGGCGTGCAGGGCAACGGGCAGACCGAATTCGTCGAGGCGCTACTCGGTTTGCAGGAGAACGTATCCGGAAAGATCGCCCTCGACGGCCGCTCGCTCGTCGGGGCGACAGTTCAGCAGGTGCTCGACGCCGGCGTGGGGTTCGTGCCCGAGGACCGGACCGTCGACGGCCTGGTGGGGGAGTTCTCGATTGCCGAGAACCTGATGCTCGACCGCTCCATCAGCGAGCCGTTCGTGCGGCGCGGAGCGGTACAGCGGGAGTATCTCGACACGTTCGCGTCGGAGAAACTGACCGAATTCGACGTGCGGGCACCGGGAATCGGAACCGCTGTCGGACGCCTGTCCGGTGGTAACCAGCAGAAGGTGGTACTCGCACGCGAACTGAGCCGCGATCTGCGACTGTTCGTCGCCGCGCAGCCCACTCGCGGAATCGACGTGGGATCCATCGAATTCGTACACAAGCGCATCGTCGCCACCCGGGATTCGGGGATCCCGGTCATCGTGGTGTCGAGCGAACTGGACGAGGTCGCCGCACTGGCCGACCGCATAGCCGTCATGTATCGAGGAGCAATCGTGGGAATCGTCCCCGGGGATACGTCCCGCGAAACACTCGGATTGATGATGGGCGGCGAGCGCGGTGAGTGAGACCGAGCAGCCGTCGAAAGCTCATGTCGTACTTCGGCAGATCTTCACCGGCAGTGCGATCATCTCGGTTCTCGCGGTCCTGCTTGCGCTGATCGTCGGTGCCGTCCTCATTGCCGCGACCAACTCCGGCGTCCAGGAATCGGCAGGCTACTTCTTCTCCCGTCCGTCGGACATGCTGACGGCGATCTGGGATTCGGTGTCCGGCGCGTATTCGTCGCTGTTCCAGGGGTCGGTGTACAACTTCCGTCGTCCCGGGTTCGAGAACGGCATCCGGCCGTTGACCGAGACGTTGACATTCGCGACACCGCTCATCGTCGCCGGACTCGGTGTGGCCCTTGCCTTTCGAGTCGGTATGTTCAACATCGGTGGTCGTGGCCAGATGCTGATCGCCGCCGCATGCGCGGGCTGGGTCGGTTTCGGGGTGAGCCTGCCCGCCGGCATCCATCTGCTGGTGGCCGTTGTCGCAGGCGTTGTCGGCGGCGCGGTCTGGGGCGGCATCGCCGGATTCCTCAAGGCCCGCACGGGTGCTCACGAGGTGATCGTCACGATCATGCTCAATTACGTTGCGTTCTATCTCATCTCGTACCTGCTGCGTACTCCCGGTGCGCTGCAGGCTCCGGGATCGAACAATCCCAAGACGGCCCCCATCGAATCGACGGCCGTGTTCCCGAAGCTGTTCGGCGACAAGTACAACCTGCATCTCGGGTTCGTGCTAGTGATCCTCGTGACGGTCGCGGTGTGGTGGCTGCTCGAACGATCGAGCCTCGGATTCCGGTTCCGTGCCGTCGGTGAGAACCCGCACGCGTCACGCGTCGCCGGCATGAACGTCAACCGTATCTACCTCTACGCGATGATCCTGTCCGGAGCTCTCGTCGGACTGGCCGGTGTAGCTCAGGTGCTCGGTACGGTCACCACCGGTTTCAGTGCCGACATCGACGCCGGTATCGGATTCGACGCCATCACCGTGGCCCTGCTCGGGCGATCCAAACCGTGGGGCGTCTTCTTCGCGGGAATCCTGTTCGGCGCGTTCAAGGCCGGCGGGTTCGCCATGCAGGCGGCCGAGGGCGTACCCATCGACATCGTGCTCGTCGTGCAGTCGGTGATCGTGCTGTTCATCGCCGCACCGCCGTTGGTGCGAGCGGTGTTCCGATTGCCCAAACCCGGTGAAGAGAAACTCGCCAAAGCCGAGACCGCGAAGGTGGGTGCACTGTGACCACCTCCGTCGACTCACCCGCAGAGACGGTCCTCGGTCGTAGTTGGAAGGTGCCCACGATCCTCGGGGTCGTGACACTGCTGGCGTTGGTGCTGTTCGTGGTCCGAAAAGGCTCGGGCACCAGTACATTCGCGCTGGCCTCCGAAGACGACTTCTTCGCACTGCCCGCCGTCGGCGTACCGTCGTACGGTGCCGGCCTGGTCGTGGTCGTATTGCTGGCCGTCATCACCGGCTACGCGGCCCTGTTGGCGTCGCGTTACCGGTCGACGCCGCTGTGGCTGCTCGCCGTGTTCGCAGTGCTGTTCGTGTTCGGATTTCTCGCGTGGGCCGCGGACGGGGAGACGATCCCCGTACCCGGATTGCTCATCGGCGCAGTCGCTTTGAGCACACCGCTGATCTTCGGTGCGATGGGCGGAGTGATCTCCGAGCGTGTCGGCGTCATCAACATCGCCATCGAGGGGCAGCTGCTGGCAGGGGCTTTCGTCAGCGCCGTCGTCGCGTCGATCACCGGTTCGACCTACGTGGCGCTGCTCGCAGCTCTGGTCGCCGGCGCACTGACCGCGTCGCTGCTGGCGGTGTTCTCGATTCGCTATTTCGTCAATCAAGTCATCGTCGGTGTGGTGCTCAACGTGCTTGTCGTCGGACTGACGAGCTTCCTGTACTCGGTGGTGCTCACCAAGAACGCCGAGACGCTGAATTCGCCACCGCGCTTCGCGCGCATCGACATTCCGGTGCTCTCGCAGATTCCGATCCTCGGTCCGGTGCTGTTTCGACAGACACTGATCGTCTATTTGATGTACATCGCCGTGGCCCTGGTGTTCTTCGGTCTGTTCCACACCAAGTGGGGTCTGCGACTACGTGCCGTCGGTGAGCATCCGCAAGCCGCCGACACCGTCGGAATCAACGTGGCCCGAACGCGGTTCTGGAACGTCTGCCTCGCCGGTGCCATCGCCGGGCTCGGCGGTGCGTATTTCACGCTCGGGTCCGTCGGAGCCTTCGGCAAGGAGATGACCGCAGGTGCCGGCTACATCGCACTCGCCGCGGTCATCTTCGGCCGATGGGATCCGGTGCGTGCCACCCTGGCCGCATTGCTGTTCGGCTTCGCGTCGAATCTGCAGAACGTACTGGGCATCATCGGGTCCCCGGTGCCGAGCGAGTTCATGCTGATGCTGCCGTACGTGGTCACCATTTTCGCCGTCGCCGGCCTGGTGGGCCACGTGCGAGGACCGGCCGCAGCGGGCAAACCGTACGCGTCCAGGAGTTGACGGTTTCGCCATCTGACTCAGCGGTAGGGTCGCTGTCCGATGTGACCGCTTTCACTGTAAGGTTCGATCATTGTTGCCGCAGTTTTTCGAAGGAGAGCCATGAGCTTCCGCAGTCCCTTTCCCGACGTCGAGATCCCGAATCTGAGCGTCTACGACTTCCTGTTCGGGTCCATCGCCGAGTCCGATCTGGACAAGCCTGCGCTCATCGACGGCACGTCGGGTGACGTCACCACCTACAAGAGCCTGATCGGCCAGGTCGACGCGATCGCCGGGGCGCTCGCTGCCCGTGGGCTCGAGGTCGGCGACGTCGTCGGACTGCATTCGCCGAACGTCCCCGCATTCGCGTCGGTGCTGCACGGCATTCTGCGTGCCGGCGGAACTGCGACGACGATCAATGCGCTGTACACCGCCGAGGACATCGCCAAGCAGCTCACCGGCTCGGGCGCGAAGTTCCTGTTCACCGTCTCCCCGCTGTACCCGCAGGCCAAGGCCGCCGCGGACAAGGTGGGCATCGACGCCGATCACGTCATCGTGCTCGACGGCGCCGAGGGCCACCCGAGCCTGCGCGACCTGCTCACCCAGGGCGCACCTGCTCCCGAGGTCTCGTTCGATCCGGCCACGCACGTTGCCGTGCTGCCGTACTCGTCCGGCACGACGGGTGTGCCCAAGGGCGTCATCCTCACGCACCGCAACCTCGTCGCCAACGTGGCCCAGATGGAACCGCGCGTGGGCATCGACAGCAACGACGCGATCCTGGCGCTGCTGCCGTTCTTCCATATCTACGGCCTGACGGTGCTGCTCAACATCGCCCTCAAGCTGCGCGCGCACCTGGTGACGATGCCGAAGTTCGACCTCGTCGAGTTCCTTCGCATCATCCAGGACCAGAAGCTGACCTACCTGTTCATCGCCCCGCCGGTGGCCGTCGCGCTCGCCAAGCACCCGATGATCGATCAGTACGACCTCTCGAGCGTGCACACCATCTTCTCCGGCGCGGCCCCGTTGGACGAGGAGCTCGGCAAGGCCGTCGCCAAGCGCTTGAACACGCGGGTGCGTCAGGGCTACGGCATGAGCGAGCTCAGCCCGGTCAGCCACGCGATCCCGTTCGATCGCGACGACATGCCGCTCAGCTCGGTGGGCCAGCCACTGGCCAACACCGAGAACAAGCTCGTCGACCCGGGCACGCTCGAGGAAATCGAGCTGCCCACAGAGGGATTGAGCAAGCCGGGCGAGCTGTGGGTCAAGGGACCGAACGTGATGGCGGGATACCTGAACAATCCCTCCGCCACCGCGGAGACCCTCGACTCCGACGGTTACCTGCACACCGGCGACATCGCCGTCGCCGACAACGAGGGCGTCGTCTACATCGTCGACCGCCTCAAGGAACTGATCAAGTACAAGGGCTATCAGGTGCCCCCGGCGGAGCTCGAGGCGCTGCTGCTCACGCACGAGGAAATCGCCGACGCGGCCGTCATCGGTGTTCTCGACGACGAGGGCGAGGAAATCCCCAAGGCGTTCGTCGTCCGCCAGCAGGGTGCCACGATCGACGAAGAGGGCATCATCGCGTTCGTCGCCGAGCGCGTCTCCCCGCACAAGAAGGTTCGACGCGTCGAGTTCATCGACATCGTGCCGAAGTCTGCGGCCGGCAAGATTCTTCGTAAGGATCTGCGGGCAGCGGAGGCTGGAAAGTAAAACTCCGTTCCACGACAACACCCCGTCTCACACTCAGTGGGGCGGGGTGTTGTGTTGTGGCGCAGACGTTTCGATAGTGCACACCCCTTTTTCCGACCGCGCGACCCTCCTCGGGCGCAAACATGGGCGCTCAGTCGGTAGCAGGGGTGTGAGGTTGTCGTGGAACCGCGCTCGAATCAGCCGGGTGCACTCATCGCCGGGCATCGGGTGAGGCGGTTGTATTCGTCCAGGGTGGTCAGTGGGGGACGGTCGACGAGAGACAACGGTGCCACGCTCATCGAGAGCTGAGTTCCGGTGGTGGAGAACGTGGTGAACCCGGCTCCGGAATCGCTCAGGCCCAGGCGCGAGAACATCGTGGCGATGATCTGCCGACTCATGACAGCCAACTCCGACGTCGGCCGATTTCGATGCCGTCGGGTTCCCAGTCCGACCTGGCCGATCGCGCCGATACCCAACCGGTCGCACGTATCGAGCAGTACACCGATCTCGACTCCGTAGCCGGGGGCGAACGGAAGTGCTTCCAGGAGGCGACGAGTCGCGGCGTATTCCCCGCCCAACGGTTGGAAGACGCCGGCGAGTTCGGGCCGAAGCGCCGTCAGCAGCGGTCGTACCGTCAGCTGCGTGACGCGGCCGCCGCCGTCCTCGTCGGTGGTGTCACCGATCGTCAGCGGCCGACGGTAGAAGCCTTTGACCAACTCGACGTCGTCGGACATGACCAGCGGCCCGACGAGGGAGGGAACGAAGTGCGAACCGGGATCGACCAGATCGGAGTCGACGAACACCACGAGGTCGCCCGAGGTGGCGGCCACGCCGCGCCACAGCGCTTCACCCTTGCCGCGAACCACGGGTGTGCCGGGTAGGGCGTCCTCCCTGGAGACGACGGTGGCACCGGCGCAGCGGGCCCGCGCCGCGGTGCGGTCGGTCGACCCCGAATCCAGCACCACCAGCTCGTCGATCAGGCTGCCCAGATGGGGAGTCATCGAGGCGATGACGCCGGCGACGGTGTCTTCCTCGTCGAGAGCGGGCAGCACGACCGAGACGGTCCGGCCACGTTTGGCCCGGATGATGTCTGCCAGTGGCCACGGAGAGCGGGTCCAGGTGGCAGCCAGAGCCGGAGTGCCCGCAACGT
This sequence comes from Rhodococcus sp. PML026, assembly GCF_000963615.1. Lineage (NCBI taxonomy): Bacteria > Bacillati > Actinomycetota > Actinomycetes > Mycobacteriales > Nocardiaceae > Rhodococcus > Rhodococcus sp. PML026. The sequence continues at coordinate 177,614 of NZ_KQ031365.1, forward strand.
CGGTTCGGTTCATCGCTTTTCCTTCGTCATCGCTCGAGGAGTGCACGGCTCAGGACGGGCCGGTCGGCAGCCCCAACGACGGTGCGATCACCGACCACGAATCGTGCAGATCCTGTTGCCAGTAGGCCCAGGAATGGGTCCCGTTGGGTCGGAAGTTGTAGGTGGCCTCGATGTTCAACTCCTGCAACCGTTTCCGCATCTGTTGCGAGCACACATCGGTCGTCGCCTCGATCACTGCGCCGACGGCGAGTTGCTGGGCTAGCTTGCCGTAATCGCTGCCGATACCGGGGCCGCCCGGCACGTCGAACTCACCGGGCGCTCCCGTTCCGGACGAGATGTAGACGGCCATGCCGCGCAGCCCCTCGGCATTGACGTAGGGGTCGTTGGCAATCCAGTCGGCGCTGCCCTGTGGTCCCCACATGTTGGCGGTCGACCCACCGCCGCGGGCCTCGACGACGGACCTGACGTACATGGCACCCACCGGGTCGCTGGTGCGTGCGCATCCACTGAACGCGGCGACGGATCGATACACCGAGGGATGGGCGATGGCCAACTGCAGAACGGACGTGCCTGCCATCGATATACCGGCGACCGCATTGGCCCCGTTGCCGTCGAGCAGAGCATCCATCACCGGAGGAAGTTCGCGACCGAGAAAGGTGGACCACATGTTTCGGCCCAGTACCGGATCGTCGTGCAACCAGTCGGTGTAATAGCTCGCAGCGCCGCCCCGCGGAACCACCACGTTGACGTTCTTGTCTCCGAAGAAGCCGGCGATGTCGGTCTGATCGAACCAGCTGCTTCCCCCGTCACCGCCCGCCGCTCCGTTGAGTAGATAGAGCGTGGGTGAACCGGGCTGCGCCGACCGAAATACGTCGAGCTGGATATCGCGGTCCATGGCTGCCGAATGCACCCATACGATGTCTCGTCGGTCGGCAACTCCCTCGACGCCGACCACCGACGAGACGGTGTCGGCGGAAGACGACCCCGCCGTAGTCGATAGGAGAACGACGACGGTAGCGAGCACACTCAGCGCCGACAAGGTCGCCTGACCGAGGCGAAATCGACTGGGCATCAACGGTTCCTGACATTGTGGGAGCCACGCACGACTAACCTCCGGCGAGCGCGATGTGCCTTTGGACGGTAATGCGAATCACTGGTGCCGACAACAATGTTGACGATCCTTCAGTTCTGACACAGATATCCCGCGAATCGTTGTCAATTTTCCAAAATGCTCGTCGACGGGGTTTCTCGGCCTCTGCCCGGGTGATGCACTGGCCCCTCCGACGCACCTCGCCGCGTCGAATCGCTCTGTCTCCTTCGAAAGGTTGTGTCGTGGTCGCATTCGGACTCATCGACGAGTGGAAGCCCGCTCCAGGACCGCTCACCACGTGGTCACCCACCGTCGCCTCACGAGCTGCTGCCGCGGCTGCGCCCGTTCACCCGGCACCGCCCTCGCACATCCAGCAGGCGTATCTCGAAGCCGCCTACCGCAACCGGGGATCGTCGTTCCGATTCTCCCGGCTGTGCTTGGTGACGTTCAAGATCGAAGGCGCACTGGACCGCACCGCGATGGGACGAGCATTCAACACGTTCGTCACCCGACACGATTCGTTCCGTAGCTGGTTCTCGACGACGGCCGAGGGTTCGACGCGCCACCTCGTCGACGTCGCCGACATCGCGCTCGAAGCGACCGATTTCGGAACGCCTGCGGACTCCGAGGCCATTCGACGTCACGTGCAGGACAGCACGCCCGGCCCCGAGAGCTGGGACTGCTTCTCGTTCGGAACGATCGAACACGACGATCACTTCGTGGTGTACGCGGCAGTCGATCACCTCGACACCGATGGCATCTCGCAGGCCCTGACCTACTACGAACTGCGCCAGCTCTATCGCAACGCGGTGACGGGGGAATCCGACGGCCTGTTCACCCCGGGTAGCTACCTCGAGTACTGCCAGCGCGAACGTCTCGAGAGCGACGCTACGACTCTCGAGAGCCCTGCGGTTCGGACCTGGATCGACTTGGTCACCGACAACGGGGGAGATCTGCCGACGTTCCCACTTCCGTTGGGACGCAACAGCGCCGACTACACGCGGACCTCACACAGTTCGTTCCCGTTGTTCGACGGTGCCACCGCGCAGGCAGTCGACGAGGCGTGTGCAGCCGTGGGAGTCAAGTTCATCGGCGGAATCTTCGCCGCCGCAGCTCTGGCAGAGTACGAGCTCGCCGGCCGGGGCAGCTACCTCGGTCTGACGCCCAAGAGCACTCGGGCGACCCCGGGCGAATTCGCGTCGATCGGGTGGTATTCGAGCCTGATTCCGGTGCAATTCGACCTCGGTGAGCAGCCGACGTTCCGTACCCTCGCAGTGCTCGCACAGGCAGCATTCGACTCCGGAAAGTTGCTGGCGAACACCTCGTACCACCGGGTGCTCGAGCTGGCCTTGCCGGAACACGGAATCACGACGCAGCCGGGATGGACCGCGCCGATGATCTCGTACGTCGACGTTCGCAAGTTGCCGGGCGAAGCCGAATTGGATGCGGCGGGAGCGGGTCTGTACGGCAACCGCGGCAGTTCCGAGGAAGTCTTCATGTGGATCAACCGCTTCGAGGACCACACCGGCGTCGAGTTCCTGTACCCGGGCACGGACGAGGCCGATCGTTCGATCGACCTGTACTTCTCCAAGATCTCCGAAATCTACGCCGCCGTGGTCGACAAGGGTGACTACATCCCACAGCCACCCGAGGCTCACGTGTTGGCCCACGAGCTTCCGGACGTCAGCAGGGTATGACGCTCCCTCGCCGCGGGTCGTGGCTGACGCTGGGTGCCTGCCTGCTGGCCGTCACGATGCAGATGATCGACGTCACCGCCGTCACCGTGGCGTTGCCGACGATCGCGCGTGACCTCGACGCGTCGGGCACCCAGCAGGTCTGGATCCCGACGGCGTATCTGCTCGCCTTTGCCTGCGCGCTGCTCACGATGGCGCGCGCAGGTGAGGTGTTCGGGCGCAGAACGGTATTCGTCACGGGCACTGCACTGTTCGCCGTGACGTCGGTGCTCTGCGCCTATGCGCCCACCGTCGAACTGCTCGTCCTCGCCCGCGTGCTGCAGGGGCTCGCGGGAGCGGCGATGTCGGCGCAGACGGTGGCGATCGTGACAGCGGCCTACTCCGGCACGCGGCGCACCACCGCGTTCGCGCTGTACGGTGGCACCGCGGGGCTGGCCGGACTCGCCGGGCCGTCCATCGGCGCAGCGCTGCTGCACCTCGACATCCTCGGAACCGGTTGGCGAGCACTGTTTCTGATCAACGTCCCGATCGCGGCGGCGGCGATCGTTCTCGGCCGCAGGTTCGTGGCATCGGGTACCGAGCAGGTCCCGGCCGGACACGGCGGACGGTTCGACCCGGTCGGTGCCGTCCTGTGGTCGATCGGGGCCCTGCTGATCGTCTGTCCCGTCATGATCAGCTCGAGTGTCGCCGCAGCGTTGCCCGCGGTTGCGCTCGGTCTGACAACACTGGCCGGGTTCGCGATGTGGGAGCGTCGTCGACGTGCTGCAGGAGCACACGTCATGGTGAACATCGGCGTCTTCGGTGAGCGAGGATTCTCCGTGGGATGCGCCGTATCGGCGCTCGTGTACGGGACCTTCACCGGGTTCGTTCTGACGATGTCGGTGACACTGCAATCCGGACTGGGTGAGAGCGCGTCGACGGTGGGAGTGATCACTGTTCCCTTCGCTCTCGGGGCGGTGCTCGCTTCGGTGGCCGCGCCGATCTCGTTCCACCACTGGGATTCTCGCGTCGTTGCGGCCGGCGCGGCCGCCATGGGACTGGCTCTGCTCGTTCTCGGCGTCACCACCGAATATCTGGACCGTGCCGGCTTTCCCTGGTGGGCGGTCGTGCCGCTCGGGATACTCGGCGCGGGTCTCGGGTCGGTGATCGCGCCGTTGCAGAGCACCATCGTCGCGGGGGTGGCCCCGCACGCCATCGGCTCGGCATCGGGAATTCTGCCGACCGTCCAACAAGTGGGATCGGCTGTGGGAACCGCGGTGACCGGGGCCCTGTACTTCGGTCTGCTTCCTGCGGAGCCGGTTGCCGCGGACTATCTGGCGTCTCAGCGGACGGTGTTGTTCGGGCTGGCCGCGACCATGGTGGTGGCCACCGCAGTCGCGGCCGCGCTGCCCCGCGGCGTCGTCGAACGCAGCTCGTCGGTGGTCTCCCAGGGTGTGCCGTGAATATTCGTAAGTGATTGTCCCGCAACAGTATCCAACAATATCTCACCCGGACCAGGAGTTCGGGCCGATCGAAATCGAGAAGAGTTACACCATGTTTCGCACCCTCGTGACCTCGACACTCGTCGTCGGGTTGATGTCGCTGTTGTTCGTATCTGCTCCCCATGCGTCGGCTGCGCCCGGTGATCCGGCCCCGGTACCCGGCACGTTGTATGCGGCGGCTGCGGACCTGAACGGGAAGAACAACGGCGATGTCGTTGCCAGTCGGCGGTTTTCGAGCCCCCTGTATCCCGCTGCCGACATCTGGCAGCTCCAGTACCGGTCGTCCGATTCCCGAGGCGACGCCATCGCCGCAGTGACAACCGTTCTGGCACCGATGAACCGCGCACCCGGTGGGCCTCTGCTGTCGTATCAGCCGTTCGTCAATGCGCTCGGATTGCAGTGCGCACCGTCGGAGTCCCTGTTCGGTGCCGACCCGACGACCGGTGTGCAGGAACGCGAATTTCTCAACCTCGCGCTGATGCGTGGATGGACCGTGGCGGTACCGGACCACCTCGGGCCGAAAAGTGCGTACGGCGCAGCCAAGTTGGGCGGTCAGATCACGCTCGACGGCGTCCGCGCCGCACAGCGCGTGCCGGAACTCGGTTTGGCAGCGAGCCCGGTAGGTATGGCCGGTTACTCCGGCGGCGGTATGGCGACGGCCTGGGCCGCGGCGCTCGCTCCCAGCTATGCACCCGAGCTGAACATCGTGGGCGCCGCAGCCGGAGGTGTGCCTGCGGATCTGGACAACATCGCTCGCGCGTTGGGTTTTCAGCCCCATCAGGCATTCGGTCTCGCGTTCGCGGCCGCCCTCGGACTCGAACGCGAATACCCGGATCGCCTGCCGATCACCGCGCAGCTCAATCCCACCGGTCTGGCGTTGAAGGATCAGGTGTCGAATGCGTGCACGCCGGTGATTCTTGCGACCGGAGCCTTCAAGAGTGCGCTGGCGGTCTCGACCACTACGTCGTTGGTGGACAGCCCCGAGGCGCAGCAGATCATCGACGAGAACAGTCTGGTCAAGTACGCCGGTGTGCCGACGGCACCCACACTTCTGTGGGGAAGCGACAACGATCCGCTCATTCCGATCGGTGCGTTGCGGGACACTGCTGCTCGGTACTGCGCGAGTGGTGCCACACTGCAGTTCGACGTCGTGCACGCACCGCAGCACATCCAGGCTGCGTTCGAGGGCCTTCCCGCGGCACTGACATTCCTGGACAACAGGTTCCGGGGTGTCGCGCCGCCGACGAACTGCCTCCGATGAGACGACTGGCAACCGTCGTCGCTGCTGTGACGACGGCTCTGGTCGCAGCTTCCACGCCCGGATATGCAGCGGATCTCCCGGTCCTGGCACCGCAGACGCTCGGCGACTTCTCGGTGCAGACTCGATACTTCGACGTCGCAGTGGGGCTCGAACACGATCAGCACTGCACTGTCGTCGGAGATGTCTACGTTCCTGTCGGGCTGGGACCGGACCACCGAGCTCCAGCCATTCTGACCAGCAACGGTTTCGGCGGATCCAAGGACGACCAGGCCGGTGCCGCTGCCAGATTCGCCACTCACGGCTACGTGGTTCTGACGTACTCGGCTCTGGGTTTCGGCGGCTCGACATGCAAGATCTACTTCGCCGATCCCGATTACGACGGCATGGCCGCATCGGCTCTGATCGGCTATCTCGCCGGTGAGAGCGGCAGGGTGTTCACCGATCCCGCACGGACGGTGGCCGCCCCGGCACTGGATGTGGTTCGCCTCGACGCTCCGGGTGACCCGCGCGTCGGCTACCTCGGCGGTTCCTATGCCGGCGCAACGGGATTGGCGACGGCGTCGGTCGATCCACGATTGGACACCGTCGCGTCGATGATCACCTGGAACGATCTGGCGCGGTCGTTGGCACCGGACGGGGCCGGCCGCAGATCCGTCGGGCCGGTCAAGAGCGTGTTCGGTTCGGCATTTCTGGCCGCCGGTGCCGTTCTGACCGGACCGGGCGGATACGCCGTGGATCCGGCACGGGCACAGGGGTGCCCGAACTACGCCCAGTGGGTGTGCGACGCCGCGTCCGCCTTCACGGCCAATCGCGAACCCGACCCGGGAACTCTGGCGGCGATGCGTCATGTCTCACCGGTGGACTATCTCGATCGAGTCGATGTGCCGGTGTTGCTCACGCAGGGGCAGAAAGATTCGCTGTTCAGTCTCGACGAGGCCGCAGCTACATTCGAGGCCCTGCGGGCGCGGGGAGTGGAAACGTCCATGGTCTGGCACTCGTGGGGACACAACGATCGCAAGGGTTATCCGGGTGAGTTCGACATCAAGGCCCCCGACCCGTTCACTCAGCACGAAGCGGCACTGGTGGGCAATTGGCTCGACCGACACCTCAAGGATCGTGACGTCGACCCAGGACCGGCTTTCACCTACTTCCGGGACTGGGTGCCCTACACCGGCGTCGCGTCGCCGGCCTACGTCGAATCCGAGACATTTCCCGTCGGTGCTCGCCGCACGTTCCGTTTGTCGAATGGATCACTGGCGGAGGGGGATTCGTCGAACGAAGTGTGGACGCAGACGATTCGGGGTGCAGGTGCGTCGATGCCCACCACGTTCGGACTGCCGAATCTCGCGGCCGAGTTGCCCGTGCCGCGGGTCTCGCTACCCGGATCTGCCGAGAACTGGACGACGCCGCCACTGGCCGAGCCCATCGACGTCGTCGGCGCCCCGGAACTGTCCATCGGTCCCACGGTGTCCGGTCCCGCGACCGTCTTCGTCACCGTGCTCGACGTAGCACCCGACGGTGCGCGAAGCCCGATTCACGGACTTCTCGCACCCGCCGTACTCACCGGATCCGGTGAACCGGTGACCATCTCGCTGCCCAGCATCGTCCATCGATTCGACCGCGGTCATCGCGTCGCCGTCGAGATCACCGCGTCGGATCCGTCCTTCGCAGGTGGGCCGGGCCCAGCGGACGTCACCGTGTCCTCGACGGATCCGATCAACCAGTTCTCTCTTCCCGTAGTTCCGTGATCTTCGATTTTGCTCACCCGAAAGGCTCGCTGTGATCCGAAAGTTCTTTACCCTGGGGTCCATCCTGGTGGCACTCTGCGCGTCCCTGTTCGCAGTGGGCACAACAGCTTCGGCGGCTCCCGCGCCGACGGCCCCGGATCCGGACGTCTTCTACGCGGCACCGGCCGACATCGCCGATCACGCGCCGGGTGACATCCTGGCCAGCCGACGGGCCGACGCCTGGATGTACCCCAACACCGACATCTGGCAACTCAAGTATCGGTCCACCAACTCCGCAGGTGCACCCGTCGCCGCGGTGACGACCGTGCTGATGCCGCGAGGCAAGGGCGCGGGAACCCCACTGGTGTCCTATCAAGCCGTCATCAATGCCCTGGGCGTCAAATGTGCTCCGTCGCATGGTCTTTTCACGTACGAGATCGGTGAAGCGCCGAGCCTGTACGTCGGTATGGTCGCCCGCGGTTGGGCGGTTGCGGTGCCGGATTACCTCGGCCCGACCGGAGCCTACGGAGCCGCGGAGTACGAAGGTCGCTTGACGCTCGACGGGGTGCGGGCCGTGCAGAACTTCGAGCAGTTGCCGCTGAAAGACAGTCCCGTTGCTTTGTTGGGTTACTCGGGAGGCGCACTGGCGACCTCGTGGGCCGGTGCCATGGCACCCACCTACGCGCCGGAGCTGAACATCGTGGCCAGCGTGCACGGTGGAACCCCGGCCGACCTGGGATTGATCGCACAGAACCTGGGTTACAGCGCGATTCCCCACCCCGCCTTCGGAATGGCACTCGCGGCATCACTCGGACTCGAACGTGAATATCCGACCGAATTCCCCGTCTCGGAGAACCTGAATGCAGCGGGCCTGGCCCTGCGAGATCGCGTGAGCAACGAATGCAGGCGCCCCATCATCATCGGCGGAGCGTTCAAGAGCGCAAGAGATCTGTCGAACGTCGACATCGCGTCCCTGCCCTCTGCGCAGGCGGTACTGAAGAAGAACAGTCTCGTCGACTACGACGGCGTCCCCACGGCCCCGGTGTACATCTGGCATGGAATCAACGACTTCATCACCCCCTACGCACCGGTGAAGGAGACGGTCGACCGCTACTGCGCAGCCGGGGCGACCGTGCAGTTCCGGGCGTATCCACTCGCCGAGCACTTCAGCGGATCGATCGTCGGACTGCCCGAGGCCTACGCCTACGTCGACGCACGATTCCGAGGGGAGCCGGCACCGTCGAACTGCGGCTGATGTCCGCTCGGTGGTGACCTCACACCGCATTTGTCGACTGCGCGCCCTTGCTCCTCAGAGAGTGGGGGCGCGCAGTTGGTAGTAAGTGTGTGAGGTTGCCGGGGAACCGAGTCGGGGCTCGCCGCGTCCAACCAGTTGTGAGAGCAACGGGGCGCTGGGTGACGGGTGTGGTCGGACTGATGATGCTGGTCGCCGGATGTGGTGAGTCGACGCCGAGTGCACCGAATGCTGCGTTGCCGACGTCGACCAGCGTTGCGCCGATCGCCACCGAGCCCTGGGATCCCTGCACCATCCCGGACAATGCCATCGAGGCCGCGGGATTGGATGTGGGGAGCAAGACCACAAATTTGTTCGGAGACGCCCCGCTGTCGAACGACTGGAAGACGTGTATCTGGACAGACCCTGACCCTGGGTCGTGGTACTTCCTGGGTGTGTTCTCGGGCTTCCACTCACTGGACGATTTGCGAAGAAACGATCGATTCGGCCAATTCTCGAAGGTCGACGGTCTCGGCGGATACCAGTTCTTGCGCGCTGACCGTCCGGTCGGACGAAGTTGTGGCATGGCATTCGAGATGGAGAAGGGTCTGGTGTATTTCGTCCTCGACACTCGCGCGGCGAGCGAGCCAGCAAGAGATCCGTGCGTGGAAATCGAGAATATTGCGCGCACCACGCGCGCATCGCTCCCACCTATATCGAACTGAACTGGAGGGTATGACTGTGGGACAAGACCCCGGGGATCTGTTCGACTCGATGCAGAACTGGAGGCGCTTGTCGGATCAGGCCGCAGCCGGAATTTTGGATATACCGGAAGGTGTTGCGGCGCAGTGCGACGCTGCATGCGTCACGTACATCGCCCACCTGGAGGGCATGGTGCAGCAGACGGAGTTTCTCGTCGATCTCGACGCATTCGGCACGCTTCCTTCAGCTCGACAGCTGGGTCGCAAGTTCAAGCGACTGGCCGATGGTGAGGAACGGTCGGCGGCTGTTGCGATCAGGCAACACATCGAGGTCATCGAATTGATGCGCTCGGTGTTTCGGCGCTATTTCGTCGACACCGAAGAGGTTGATCAGAGCGTGGGAGCTCGGGTCGGCGAGATCGGGGCGGCGCTGGGGGAGTAGTCCCGCAACCTCACAGCCTTTCTCCGGACCTCGCACCCCCGCTATGCGCGGAACCCCGGCGCGCGGTCGTCAAAAAGGGTGGGAGGTTCCGTACATTGCCAACGCCATACCGTCGACCCTGCCCGAAATGTCCGTAAAGGCAACTACGGCAACGCAATCACGACAACATTCGCGAATCGGATGCCTTACTCTGCCTTCGTGAATCTTTCCACGGCCCGGCTGGTACAGATGCGTCCGCGCGATCCGAACGAACCGCATCGCGCGGCGAGTCCACTCGAATTGTTCTTCGACCTCGTCTTCGTCGTGGCCGTCAGTATCGCGGCGGTGCAACTCCATCACGCGCTCACCGAGAACCACGTCGCCGACGGCCTGCTCAGTTACGCCCTCGTGTTCTTCGCGATCTGGTGGGCGTGGATGAACTTCACGTGGTTCGCCACCTCCTTCGATACCGACGACTGGCTCTATCGAACGCTGACCGTCGTACAGATGGCCGGCGTGCTGGTGCTCGCCGCCGGAGTCGAATCGGCGTTCGTGGACAAGGATTTTGCGGTCGTAGTGCTCGGCTACGTCGTGATGCGCGTGGCGATGGTGACGCAATGGGTTCGAGCGTCTCGGACCGGTGACTACAAGAAGACCGCACTGACATACGCGACAGGCATTGCGGGCGTTCAAGTTCTGTGGATTCTCTGGCTGGTGCTGTTCGACGGCACAGCCGCCGTCGTCTTGTTCTTCGTGTTGGCAGCCGCGGAAATGGCGGTTCCGTTGATCGCCGAACGCAGCGGGTCGACGCCATGGCACCCGCATCACATCACCGAACGCTACGGGCTGTTCACGCTGATACTGCTCGGCGAGAGTCTGCTCGCATCGGCCAACGCCATCATCGAAGCGCTGCACGACGAGACGGCGCTGGCACCCTTGATCTCGATTTCCGTCCTCACCCTCGTCGTCACCGCGAGTCTGTGGTGGATCTACTTCTGGCCGCCGCATCACCGGGCCATCGGAAAGTTCGGCAACTCGCTGATCTACGGCTACACGCACTACTTCATCTTCGCCGCGGCGGGCGCGTTCTCGGCCGGCATCGAGGTCGAGATCGATGTGCTCACCGACCACAGCAAGCTCGGGGACGTCGCCGCGTCGTTCACCGTCACGGTGCCGATTGCGATATTCGTCCTCGGCGTCTGGCTGATCGCCATCCGCGCCCACGCGGATCGCGTCGTCAACATCGCGGTTCCGGTCGGTGCCGTGCTCGTCTTGTTCGACCCGATCATTCCCATCCCGATCACCCTCACCGCGGTCGTCATGATCGTCGTCGTCGGCGTGCTCGTCGCACGCGGGCCACGACCCCCAGCGTTAGGTCGTTCCGCAGGCTCCACTCCCCAGCGTCCCGCATGAGAAACTGACCACATGAGTATCGGAACCCTGATTCTGCTTCGTCACGGCGAGAGCGAATGGAACGCGTCCAACCAGTTCACCGGCTGGGTCGACGTGCGACTGACCGAGAAGGGCGAGGCCGAGGGCAAGCGCGCCGGCCAGCTCCTCGCCGAGGCGGGCGTACTGCCCGACCTGCTGTACACCTCGCTGCTGCGCCGCGCGATCAGCACCGCGAACCTCGCGCTCGACGCGGCCGAGCGGCATTGGATCCCCGTCGTGCGCGATTGGCGTCTGAACGAGCGGCACTACGGCGCACTGCAGGGCTTGAACAAGGCCGAGACCAAGGACAAGTACGGCAACGAGCAGTTCATGCTGTGGCGTCGTAGCTACGACACCCCGCCACCCGCCATCGAGGTCGGCAGCGAATTCAGCCAGGATGCCGATCCCCGTTACGCCGACCTGGACAGCGTTCCGCTGACCGAATGCCTCGCCGACGTCGTCGAACGGCTCATCCCGTACTTCGAGGAGACGATCGTCGCCGATCTGAAGGCCGGCAAGAACGTGCTCGTCGCCGCACACGGCAACTCGCTGCGTGCACTCGTGAAGTACCTCGACGAGATCTCCGACGCGGACATCGCCGAACTGAACATCCCCACCGGCATCCCACTGCAGTACGACCTCACCGAGGTCGACGGCAAGCTGAAGCCGACCAATCCGGGTGGCACCTACCTGGATCCGGAAGCAGCGGCTGCGGGTGCGGCTGCCGTGGCAAACCAGGGCGGTAAGTAACTCCGCCACGCACAAACCGGCAGTTTGTCGAAACTGCAGGTGAACGAACGAAGAACACTGCCGACGAGGGCTATGACGACCAGGGAAATGCCTGCACCCTGCGTATGTGAGCCGTCCATCGAACGTACGATTCCGGTGTGAGTGTTGCATCGGCCGTACTACTGGCAATTGCCGCGGCCTTCGTGGGATACCTCGTCGGCGGTGTTCTGATCCCGTACCTCAACACTCGACACTCGGAGCGCCGCCGCGCCACCTCCGGATTGACGATGTCGCAGGTACTGGACCTGATCGTGCTGGCGTCGGAGAGCGGTATTGCCGTCGTCGATCAATTTCACGACGTGGTGCTGTCGAATCCCCGGGCCGAGGAGCTCGGCCTGGTGCGTAACCGTTCCATCGACGAGCGGGCGTGGGCCGCGGCGACGAAAGTGCTGTCCGACGGCAATCCCGTCGAAGTCGATCTCAGTGCCAAGGCCCCCCGGCCCGGCCGCGACAAGATCGCCGTCCGGTGCGTCGCGAGACTGCTCAGCAAAGAGGACCGACGGTTCGTCGTTCTCTTCGCCGACGACGATTCCGAGCAGGTACGGATGGAGGCCACGCGTCGCGACTTCGTGGCCAACGTCAGTCACGAACTGAAGACACCGGTCGGTGCGATGAGCCTGCTGGCCGAGGCGCTGCTCGAATCCGCGGACGACCCGGACTCCGTCCGGCACTTCGGCAGCAAGGTCGTCGCCGAATCCAAACGCCTGGGCAACATGGTGACCGAGCTGATCGCACTGTCGCGTCTGCAGGGGGCCGAGAAACTGCCCGACCTGGAAGTGGTCGACGTCGACACCGTCGTCAACGAGGCGATGGACCGGTCCAAACTCGCTGCCGAGAACGCGGGCATCTCCGTCACCACCGACCACCCGAGCGGGCTCGAAGTACTCGGCGACCAGGCGCTCCTGGTGACGGCCCTGGCCAACCTCATCCAGAACGCGATCGCGTACTCCTCCGACGGTTCACCCGTCTCGGTCAGTAGGGCACTGCGCGGCTCCAACGTCGCGTTCGCCGTCACCGACCGCGGAATCGGTATCGCCAAGGCGGACCAGGAACGCGTCTTCGAGAGATTCTTCCGCGTCGACAAAGCTCGGTCGCGGGCCACCGGCGGCACAGGCCTGGGCCTTGCCATCGCCAAACACGTCGCAGCCAACCACAACGGCAGCATCTCGCTGTGGAGCAAGCTGGGCACCGGATCCACCTTCACCCTCCAGATCCCCGCGTACTTCGAAGAAGAAGACGACGCCGCGGTTACAGAAAGAGAGAATCAGTGACCAACGTTCTGATCGTGGAAGACGAAGAGTCGTTGGCCGATCCACTGGCCTTCCTGCTCCGCAAAGAGGGGTTCGAGGCCACCGTCGTCGGCGACGGACCGTCGGCTCTGGCCGAATTCGATCGTGCCGGCGCGGACATCGTGCTGCTCGACCTGATGCTTCCCGGAATGAGCGGCACCGACGTGTGCAAGCAATTGCGTTCGCGCTCAGGCGTTCCCGTGATCATGGTGACCGCGCGCGACAGTGAGATCGACAAGGTCGTCGGGCTCGAACTCGGTGCCGACGACTACGTCACCAAGCCGTATTCGGCTCGTGAGCTGATCGCTCGTATCCGCGCCGTACTGCGCCGCGGCAGTGACGCCGAGGTCGACGGCGGCGCCGACACCGGAGTGCTCGAAGCCGGTCCGGTGCGGATGGACGTCGAACGCCACGTGGTGATGGTCGGATCCGATCAGATCACGTTGCCGCTCAAGGAGTTCGACCTGCTCGAATACCTGCTGCGCAACTCCGGCCGGGTACTGACTCGGGGCCAGTTGATCGACCGAGTGTGGGGTGCCGACTACGTGGGCGACACGAAGACCCTCGACGTGCACGTCAAACGACTGCGGTCGAAAATCGAGACCGACCCGGCCAAGCCGGAACACCTCGTCACCGTGCGAGGTCTGGGCTACAAGCTCGAGGGGTAGAGCCTGCGGCATGTGAGTGGAAAAGCGTAGTGGGCTACGAGTTTCCACTCACGTGCGGCGCCAGCCGCTCTACCGGCGCTGGGCCTCACGAGTGGCCGGATGTACGGCGATCAGACCGAGGCCACGACGACGCTTGCACAGGGACGCCAACTCCTCGTACGCGGCCTTGCCGAGCAGCTCGGTCAATTCCGGCTTGTACGACTCGAACACCTGCTTGGCTCCGACGTGCGCGTCGGGTGAGCCGGAGCAGTACCAGTGCAGATCGAGTCCGCCTTCGCCCCAACCGCGTCGGTCGTACTCGCCGATGGTGGTCTTGAGAATCTCGGAGCCGTCGGGACGCGTCACCCAATCCTGGGTGCGCCTGATGGGCAACTGCCAACACACGTCGGGCTTGACTTCGAGCGGCTCGATGCCTTTGCGCAGCGCCATCGAATGCAATGCGCACCCGATGCCACCCTCGAACCCGGGTCGGTTCTGGAAGATGCACGCACCCTTGTACCGCCGCGTGCGCAGAGATTGCTCGTCGTCGAGATCGTCGTATTCGACGTATCCCTTCTTGCCCAGACCCTTGTCCATCAGCTGCCAGTCCTGCGGCGTGAGCAACTTCACCGACTCGTCGAGCTTGCGTTTGTCGTCCTCGTCGGACAGGAACGCGCCGTGCGAACAGCATCCGTCGTCGGGGCGACCCTCGACGGTGCCCTGGCAGGCGGGGGTGCCGAACACGCAGGTCCAGTTGGACAACAGCCACGTCAGATCGGCGGCAATGACATGTTCGGCATTGTCGGGGTCGGGAAACTCGACCCATTCTCGCGGGAAATCCAACTCGACCTCTGCAGCGAACGACTGCTGCTCACGACCTGCTGTCACAAACGACGACGGTAGACCCAGTACCGTGGGGTTGTGCGATTAGGGGTGCTCGACGTCGGTAGCAACACGGTGCATCTGCTCGTAGTGGACGCACACCGTGGCGCACACCCGACGCCGATGAGCTCGAGCAAGGCGACGTTGCGCCTGTCGGAGAACACCGACGCGTTCGGCAACATCACTCCTGCGGGTGCCGATCGGCTCGTCGACGAGGTGCGTGAGTTCGCCGCCATCGCCGCCCGGTCGGGTTGCAGTGAACTGATGGCGTTCGCCACCTCCGCGGTGCGCGACGCCTACAACTCCGACGACGTTCTCGCGCGGGTTCTCGCCGAGACCGGAGTGGCCCTGGAAACCCTGTCCGGCGTGGACGAGGCCAGATTGACGTTCCTGGCCGTGCGCCGCTGGTACGGCTGGAGCGCCGGGCGCATCCTCGGACTCGACATCGGCGGCGGATCGCTGGAACTGACCAGCGGCAGCGACGAGAATCCCGACGTGGCGTTCTCCCTGCAGCTCGGTGCCGGCCGCCTCACTCGGGACTGGCTCGACGAGGATCCTCCGGGAAAGCGTCGTATCGCCGTGCTTCGTGACTGGTTGGATGCCGAACTCGCGACACCGGCCAAGGAACTGTTGGCTGCGGGCGATGCAGACCGCGCGGTGGGAACGTCGAAGACATTTCGTTCGTTGGCTCGCTTGACCGGTGCTGCGCCTTCCGCAGCCGGTCCGCGAGTGACGAGAACGCTGACGGCGAGCGGTCTGAGGCAACTCATCGCGTTCATATCGCGGATGACGGCCGCCGACCGTGCAGAATTGGAAGGCATCAGTGCCGACAGGTCACCACAACTGGTGGCCGGGGCGCTGGTAGCGGAGGCGAGCATGCGGGCACTGTCGGTGGAATCACTCGAGATCTGTCCGTGGGCGCTGAGGGAAGGTTTGATTTTGAGGAAGCTGGACACCGAAGCCGACGGCGATCTGGTGGGGAGTTCGAGATGAGCGACGCCAACCCGGAAGACACCGGGCAGATCTCGGTCGCCGAGCTGTTGGCCAGAAACGGCCAGAAGACCAACCTGACGGCAGGAGGGCGACGCCGGCGAGGCGTCAAGGGCGGCATCTCCGTGGCCGAACTGACCGGGGAGATTCCCGTCGTTCGTGACGAACCCGGCGACCGCAGCGCACCCGTCGTCGACGAGCCGCAGGACGAAGCTCCCGATACCGCTGCGAACGAGCCCACGAGCAGTGCATCCGACGGCAACACGACCACGTCGTCCAAGCCGCAACCGGCCCGGCCCCAGAGCACCCGCCCGACCCCGTACCAACCGGCAGGCAAGCGCGACAAGCAGCAGCCCGAACCGGAACTGCTGTCGGGCTCCACGACCGTCGCCGGAGACCTGCTCAATCGATCGCACGACGACACCGCGCGCGGGTTGCGGCCCGCTGCTCCTGCCGCGCAAGGATCGGAGCGTCGTCCGTACGGGTCGACCCAGGCCGAGCAAGGACGGGCCCGTCGATCGGCGGGATTCCAGCCGCCGCGTTCGACCGAATCCGCCGAACCCAAGACCGACGTCACCTCGCGTGCGCCGCTGGTGGAGAGCCCACATGCCGCTCTCGTCGAGGTGGACGACCTGGCGAAGACTGCGGTCACCCCGCGCATCACGCGCGGCAACGAGGTCGACGACAAGAAGACCGCCGACAAAAAGACCGCTGTTAAGAAGATCGCGGACGAGAAGGCCACTGACGAATCGGCCGACGAGGCCGGCACTCAGGTCATACCCGAGGTGGTCGACCTCACGAAGCCGACCACCGACGACGACCCTGCCGACTCGACGACCGCCGACCCGAAGACCGCCGACACCGCGAGTACCGGCTCGCGTGCCGATCGTCGCAAGTCGGCGAGTAAGGACACGGCGAGCAAGGACACGGGAAGCAAGGACAAGTCCCCGGTCAAGGGCAAGGGCGGCGCGGTTCGGCAGTGGCTGGTGCTCATCGGGCAGGCAGTGGTGTCGATCGTCGTCGGTGCGCTGCTGTTCAAGGGCTTCGAGCAGCTGTGGGACGTGCTGCCATGGGTGGCACTGGTGCTGTCTGTGCTGGTCATCGTCGGTCTCGTCGCGGTGGTGAGGATTCTCCGGCGTACCGACGATCTGGTCTCGATCGTCATTGCCATAGCCGTCGGTGTGTTCGTCACGCTCGGTCCGTTGGCCTTCCAGCTCAGTACCGGCTGAGTTTCGACAACGATGGCGGCGAAGCGAATCAAGGTCGGATTGTCCACGGCCTCGGTGTACCCGCAGAACACCGAGGCAGCGTTTCGCTATGCCGCCGATCTGGGTTACGACGGCGTCGAACTGATGGTGTGGGCCGAATCGATCAGTCAGAACGTCGATGCGGTGGCTGCGCTGTCACGTGAGTACTCGATACCGGTGCAGGCCATCCATGCGCCGTGTCTGCTGATCTCACAGCGGGTGTGGGGATCGGATCCGATCGTCAAACTGGCCCGGTCGGTCGAAGTGGCAGAGAAGCTGGGTTCGGCGACCGTCGTCGTGCATCCGCCGTTCCGCTGGCAGCGCAAGTACAGCGACGGATTCGCCGATCAGGTGGCGGAACTGGAATCGAACTCCCACGTCGTGGTCGCAGTGGAGAACATGTTCCCGATGCGTGCCGACAGATTCTTCGGGCGCAAGGAGAAATCCGCCCAGCGGCTGGAACGACGCGGAGGCCCGGGAGCGGCGCTGTCGGCGTTCTCGCCGTCGTACGACCCGACCGATGTCGGTCACGGCCACTACACACTCGACCTCTCGCACACCGCGACGGCGGGCTCCGACGCACTCGAGATGCTCGACCGTATGGGCGACGGGATAGCGCATCTGCATCTGGCCGACGGCCGCGGCGCGTCCGTGGACGAGCATCTGATCCCGGGGCACGGCAGCCAGCCCTGCGCCCAGGTCTGCACCGAACTGGTGCGGCGTGGATTCGACGGCCAAGCAGTCATCGAGATCAACACTCAGAATGCGCGCACGGTGCCCGAGCGTTCGTCGATGCTGGACCAGGCGCTGCAGTTCGCCCGCGCACACCTGTCCTGACTGCCGGTAAGTTGTCCGGAATGAGTTCCACCAGCCCGTTCCGGGCCGCAACCACACTGGTCCCACTCGACGTCTCCGCAGACACGGCGTCCTTCGCCGGTGCGATCGATTCCACCTGGACCATCGGCCCCAAAGTGCACGGCGGGGCGATGCTCGCCATCTGCGCGGCCGCGGCGCGTCAGCAGATCGTGCTGATCGACCCGGCCCAGGTCGAGATCCAGCCGTTGGCCGTCAGCGTCAGTTATCTGGCCGCGCCCGATCCCGGCGAAGTGGCGCTCACGACGATCGTGCGCAAGCGCGGCAGGCAGGTCTCGCACGTCGACGTCGAGCTGACTCAGGCCGGACGCGTCGCAGTGCGGGCGGTGGTCACCCTCGGTCGGCCCGACTCGGAGGAACCGAACCACGAAACCCCGTTGTCGCTGACGTCGATGGCCGCGGAGCCTCCTGCGGACACCCTCGCGGTGGCAGGCGATCACCCCATGGCGTCGATCGTGCACGTCGCCAAGGGCTGCGAGATGCGGATCGAACCGTCGTCGGCATCGTTTCTCACCGGTCAGCAGGGTGAGGCCGAAATTCGACTGTGGGTGCGCCCCTTCGCGGGCGACGAAGCCGACGCCGACACGTCGGTGCTCTTCGCGTTGATGGCAGGCGACATCTCGGCCCCGGTGACGATGAACCGCGGAATGTTCGGCTGGGCGCCGACGGTCCAGCTGACGACATATCTGCGTCGCCGCCCGGCTCCGGGGTGGCTGCGAGTGGCAGCGACCAGCTCCGTCATCGGCAGCACCTGGTTCGAGGAGGACCACCTGATACTCGACTCGACCGGTGCCGTGGTGGTGCAGAGCCGACAGTTGGCGATGGTGCCGCGCTCGAACTGACATGGCAGGCTTGGCCGTATGACGAGAATTGCAGTGATCGGTGGCGGACGGATCGGCGAGGCATTGATTGCGGGACTCCTCGAGGCCGGTCATGCCGTGCGCGACCTCGTGGTCGCCGAGAAGTCCGAGCCGCGCGCCAAAGAGATCGCGAAGGACTTCGGAGTGCTGACCGCCAGTGTCGCCGACGCGGCCGAGGGAGCCGACGTCATCGTGCTGGCGGTCAAGCCGGCCGACGTCGAGGGCGCACTGAATCAGATCACCAAGATCGAGCTCGACGGTGACCGCGAACAACTCATCGTCTCGCTCGCCGCAGGCGTGCCCACCGCCAAGTTCGAGCCCAAGCTCCCCGCCGGATTCCCGGTCGTACGGGTCATGCCCAACACCCCCATGCTGGTGGGGGAGGGCGTCAGTGTGCTGGCGCCGGGGAAGTACGCCCGCGCCGAGCACCTCGAGCTCGTGCGTTCCATCCTCTCGGCCGTCGGCAAGGTCGTCGTCGTCAAGGAACATCAGCTCGATGCGGTGACGGCCGTGTCCGGGTCCGGTCCGGCCTATTTCTTCCTGGTCGCCGAGGCCATGATCGACGCGGGAGTGGGCCTGGGATTGAGCCGGGATGTCGCGTCTGCACTCGTCGCACAGACGATGGTGGGGTCGGGAGCGATGCTGGATCGCTCGGACGAGTCCGCCAGCGAGCTTCGGTATGCCGTGACCTCCCCGGGCGGAACGACCGCCGCGGCGGTACGCGAATTGGAGCGAAACGGCCTCCGAGCTGCGTTTTTCGATGCTCTCGGTGCAGCCAACGCCCGATCGATTGAGATGGGCATCACAGCAGAATAAAAAATCTTTTCCCCACACCCGTCGCAGTAACCCCATCTGTCCCTATAGGCTCGGGGGCAGCACGTGCGTGTCTGTTCGGCAGGAGGGGAAGCCTGCCGCATGAGACGTGCCGGAGGTAAGTGGATTGATGGCGTCTATAAACAAGCCGTCCAAGGGTTCGTCCCCGGACGGTCAACCGGCTCTGGCCGGAACACAGTTCCTCACTGTCGCCGAGGTGGCGACTCTGATGAGAGTTTCGAAAATGACCGTGTACCGACTGGTGCACGGCGGAGAGCTGCCCGCAGTACGGGTGGGTCGATCTTTTCGTGTGCACGCCAAGGCGGTACACGACTATCTCGAGACCTCGTATTTCGACGCAGGCTAGTGCACGTAGCTAGGTCGTAAGACCGGGCCGGTTTCGTAAGTCACGGCTCACACCGGTAGGATTGGCGTTCGTCGTGCCAGCCAGCCGGTGTGCAGCCGTGGGCGAGTACGTGGCCCCAGCGCCAGCTCGGTGACCAAGGTTGTTGGCTCGAAGCCTTCGGGCTTGGTTGTCAGGTAGGCGTACGCAAACGGCGTGCGCGAAAACGCTAGAGAAGAACGTGAGGACACCCGCATGGGTTCAGTGATCAAGAAGCGTCGCAAGCGCATGTCGAAGAAGAAGCACCGCAAGCTGCTTCGTCGTACCCGCGTGCAGCGCAGGAAACTCGGCAAATAAGCCTGCCGTCATCTGCTTCACGGCCGAGCCCGTCACCATCGGTGGCGGGCTCTGCTCGTTCGAAGGCGAGTTGCATCTCTCCTTCCAGGCCTCCTTTCCTTTCAGACCTCGCGGAAACCTGTCGATCCAGTAGGCTCGGCACGGGAGCCGAAGTTGGGGAGGCGCAGTGAGTCCGAGCGATCGTGGTGTTGCCGCGCCCCGGGTGGTGCTCGTGACCGGTGCCAGTCGATTCCTCGGCGGATACCTCGTGACCCGGCTCGCTCAGAATCCTCGCATCGAACGTGTCATCGCCGTCGACGAGAAATCTCCGAGCAAAGATCTGCTGCGACGTATGGGTCGCGCGGAATTCGTTCGTGCCGACATTCGAAACCCGTTGATCGGCAAGGTGATTCGTAACGCCGGCGTCGATACCGTGGTGCATGCGGCCACGGTCGCCAAGCCCCCGAAATCCGGCGGCCGCGCGACGATGAAAGACCTCAACGTCATCGGAGCCATGCAGCTGTTCGCGGTGTGCCAGAAGTCGCCGACCGTGGAGAAGGTGGTCCTGCGGTCGTCGTCCTCGGTGTACGGATGCAGCGCCAAGGATCCGGTGAAATTCACCGAGGAGATGAGTGCCCGACGCCCACCGAGCGGCGCGTACGCCAAGGACACCATCGACATCGAGGGCTACATTCGCGGACTCGGTCGTCGTCGCCCGGACATCGCGGTATCGATCCTGCGTATGGCCCCACTGATCGGCCCGCGGCTCAACGGCACCATCTCCCGGTACATGACGTCACCGCTGATCCCGAGCATCGTCGGACGCGACGCGCGCATGCAGTTGTTGCACGAGGAGGACGCCCTTGCGGCCCTCGAACGCGCGACCATCGGCGGGCCGGCGGGCACGTTCAACATCGGTGCCGACGGCACCATCATGCTGTCGCAGGCGATTCGACGTGCCGGTCGCGTGCAGGTTCCGGTGCCGTTTCCACTGTTCAAGAGCGTGGGGCGGGCGCTCATGGGCGGAATGATGCGCGAATTCACGACCGAGCAACTCGATTACTTCCATTTCGGCTGCGGGCTGGACACCACACGGATGCGGTCCGTGCTCGGGTTCGAGCCTCGGTGGACCACAGTCCAGGCGTTCGACGACTTCGTGCGCGGCGCGGCTCTTCGGCCGGTCGTCCGAACCGAATGGGTCGACGCGATCGAGAATCGGCTGCTCGGGGCCGTCGACACGGGGGCGTCCGCGGCGCGCGTACTGGCCTCGCTCGGCAGTGCCGACACGGCGCGAGAATCCGGAGCGGACAGGTGAGCGACGTGGCCAAAGTCATTCCCTTGCACGGCGGCGCGTCCGCCCGGTCCGCCCGCGCAGCGCAGGGTTCACGCGAGCGGCACCCATCGGCCTACGCCGATCCACGTGAGCCGACGCCGCTGGTGGACCCGACCCCCGCCGCTTCTGCGGCCACGATCTCCGCAGAAGCGGCACCCGTGCTGTCGATGATCGACGACACCAAGACCGCGATCGTCGACCAGATCTCCTCGGTCGCCGAGTTCGTGCGTCGACGCCTGGCCGGCGACTACAGCGTCGACGAGTTCGGCTACGACTCGCACTTCGCCGATGCCGTGTGGCTGCCGCTGCTGCGTCCGCTGTTCGACAAATGGTTCCGCGTCGAGGTCAAGGGCATCGAGAACATCCCCGCCGAGGGAGGTGCGCTCGTCGTGGCCAACCACGCCGGAGTCGTACCGGTCGATGCGCTGATGACGTCGGTTGCCGTGCGCGATCATCACCCTGCCCACCGGCCGTTGCGAATGTTGGCTGCCGACATGGCATTCGAGATGCCCGGCGTCGGCACGATCGCCCGCAAGGCCGGGCATACGCTGGCGTGCAATCCCGACGCGGAGCGGCTGCTGCGCACCGGGGAAGTTGCCGCCGTGTTCCCGGAGGGCTTCAAGGGCATCGGCAAACCGTTCAGTGAGCGGTACAAGTTGCAGCGGTTCGGCCGCGGCGGGTTCGTCTCGGCTGCACTGCGAACGGGTGCGCCGATCATTCCGTGCTCCATCGTCGGGTCAGAGGAGATCTACCCGAAGATCGGCGACATCGCCCCGCTGGCACGACTGATGGGGATGCCGTACTTCCCGGTGACACCGTTCTTCCCGCATCTCGGGCCGCTGGGCCTGATTCCGTTGCCGTCGAAGTGGTACATCGAGTTCGGCAAGCCCATTCACACCGACTCCTACGA
Source organism: Rhodococcus sp. PML026 (assembly GCF_000963615.1). Taxonomy (NCBI): domain Bacteria; kingdom Bacillati; phylum Actinomycetota; class Actinomycetes; order Mycobacteriales; family Nocardiaceae; genus Rhodococcus; species Rhodococcus sp. PML026. Next base: position 199,963 of record NZ_KQ031365.1, read on the forward strand.
CGCCACCGCGTTCGAGGATCCGATGGTGCTCTTCGAGCTGACCGACCACGTGCGCGAAACCATTCAGCACACGCTGTACCGACTGCTTGCCAAGAGACGCAACGTCTTTCTCGGATAGCTCGGGTTATCCTCTGCCAGTGCATATTCGCGACACCATGGTAGAAGACCTCCCCGACATTCTCGACATCCACAACGATGCGGTCGCCAACACCACCGCCATCTGGGACGAGGAACAGGTGGACCTCGCCGATCGCACAGCGTGGTTCGAGGGACGGATCGCTGCCGGGTACCCGGTACTCACCGCGGAGGTCGACGGGCGGGTCGCCGGCTACGCGTCGTACGGACAGTGGCGAGTCAAGAGCGGCTACCGGCACTCGGTGGAACATTCGGTGTACATCCACCGCGACTTCTATCGCCGCGGCCTGGCCAGTGCCTTGCTGAGCGAATTGATCGACCGCGCCCGAGGCGGCGACATCCACGTGTTGGTGGGGTTCATCGAATCCGAGAACACCACGTCCATCGCACTGCACGAGAAGTTCGGATTCGTTCGCGTCGGACAGATGCCGGAGGTGGGGGTCAAGTTCGGGCGCTGGCTGGACCTGACCCTGATGCAACTGACGCTCTGACCCGACGGACGGGCGAGGTCAGGCCTTGCGGCGACCGATCACCGCGGCGAGACCGCCGCCCACCGCGCCGAGGGCCAGCGCAGTGGGAACACCGATCTTGGCGGCCTTGCGTCCGGTGCGATAGTCGCGAATTTCCCAGCCGCGGTTCTTCGCCAGCTCACGCAGGTCCGGATCGGGGTTGATCGCGACCGCGGTACCGACGAGAGAGAGCATCGGCACGTCGTTGTGGCTGTCCGAATACGCGGTGCACCGCTTGAGGTTGAGGCCTTCACGTACGGCCAACGACCGCACCGCATGAGCTTTGCCGATGCCGTGCAGGATGTCGCCGACGAGACGGCCGGTGAAGACGCCGTCCTTACTCTCGGCGACAGTTCCCAGCGCGCCCGTCAGGCCCAGCCGCTTGGCGATGATCTGCGCCAGTTCGAGGGGAGTGGCGGTGACCAGCCACACCTGCTGACCTGCGTCGAGGTGCATCTGGGCGAGGGCACGGGTGCCCGCCCAGATCTTGTCGGCGATCATCTCGTCGTAGATTTCCTCGCCGAGCCGGCTCAGCTCGGCAGTGGGGCGACCGGTGATGAACGAGAGCGCCTTCTCGCGGCCACTGGCCACGTCCTCGCTGTTCTCCTTGCCGCTGACCCTGAATTTGACTTGCTGCCAAGCGAATTGGGCGACGTCGCCCGTGGTGAAGTACTTTCGGGCGGCGAGTCCGCGCGCGAAGTGGATGATCGACGCGCCCTGGACCATGGTGTTGTCCACGTCGAAGAAGGCGGCTGCGGTCAGATCGCGGGGAACCGCTCCCTCGGACTCGACCTGCAGGGCGAGAGCGGCATCGGCGCTCGCTTCACCCGCGACGTTGGCGCGGACCTCCGCATCGGACGGGCCGAACGGATTGCGAATCCGGCGAATACGCCGCTTGCGCTGCTTGTCCCCGTCCGGATCGTTCGTGTCGACCATGTCGACATCGGGCGTGTCCTCGATCGGCAGGTCTGTGCCCCCGTCAGTCACCACGTCCACCTCCCTCGCCAGTACGTCACTCGCAGCCTAATGCGTGCGTCCGACACGAGCGTCGCACGACGGCACCTACCGACGATGAACAGTTCCCGACGCACCGCGCAGCTGTGACCTTCGTCTCTGTTACCGGCATGTCAGAGTGGACGGATGGAAACGACTCCGTCCGGCGTGGCACTTCTCACCCGCGCAGGCTGCCATTCCTGCACCCACGCGTCCGCGGTGCTCCACGAGGTGTGCGCCGAATTCGGCGTCGCCGTGACGGTCATCGACGTGGACGAGGCCGCAGCCGAATCGCCTGACCTGCGCGCGGAGTACGGCGACCGAGTGCCCGTGGTGCTACTCGACGGTGTCGAGCACAGTTACTGGGAGGTCGACGTGCCCCGATTGCGGGCCGATCTGGGCCGGGCAGGGCACCCTAAGAACGTGTGATTGCTCTCCGTGTGCAGGTGAGGGCCGGTATGCGCAACTTTGTTCATTCGTTCACAAGCAGTTACCGTGGTGTGAACAGCATTCGTGAAATAGACACGAACGCAGGATCAGCGTGAAGACCGGCATCGACGCCGTTCGGACGAGGAGCCCCAGACGTGACCGAAGAGCGCCCGTCGCCCAGCGGCGTAGAGCGGGTCATCCCTCAGGCTACGGTCACTCGTCTGGCGACATACCTGCGGGTCCTCTCGATCCTTGCAGACGAAGGCGTTCTCATCGTCTCGAGTGAAGAGCTTGCCACCGCAGCAGGCGTCGGATCTGCGAAATTGCGCAAAGATCTCTCGTTCCTCGGACCCAACGGTGTGCGCGGAGTCGGTTACGACGTCGCGCGCCTGCGCGCCAAGATCGACAGTGCTCTCGGGCTCGACCGTGGCCACCGCGTCGTACTGGCCGGTGTGGGCAACCTCGGTCAGGCCCTCGCCGGATACGGCGGCTTCGCACGTCGCGGATTCACCATGGTCGGCCTGTTCGACAACGACCCCGCGCGAGTCGGCACCGAGGTCGAGGGACTCACCGTTCGGCATATCGACGAGCTCGAACACGCCTGCCGCGAACTCGAGGCGACCATCGGTGTCATCGCCACTCCCGACGAGGCCGTCCACCAGGTGGCGGGCCGGTTCGTTTCGGGCGGAGTCGAGTGCATCCTGAGTTTCTCGCCGATGGTGCTCGACGTCCCCGACCACGTCGAAGTACGCCGAGTGGACCTGGCCGTCGAGATGCAGGTTCTGTCCTTCAACAGCTCCCGCAACGTGTCCGGGCCGACGATCGTGACGGCCCCGGTGCCGACGCCCGTGTCGGCGTCACCACTGCCCTCCACCTCGCGTCTGGGTCGCAGTCACGGCCCGCGCATCGCCGGTAATCCAAGCCCAGTCAACAGTTCGACAAGAAACGGATCGGTGATTGCACCGTGAGTGTCCTTCTCGTCGGGATATCGCACCGTAGCGCTCCCGTCGCAGTCCTCGAGCGTGTCGCCATCACGGACACCGATCGCCCGAAACTGACCGACAAACTGATGGCCAGCGGAAACATCTCCGAGGTCATGGTGGTCTCCACGTGCAACCGCGTCGAGATCTACGCGGTCGTCGACGCGTTCCACGGCGCACTGACCGCCGTCGGCGAAGTTCTCGGTGAGCACTCCGGCCTCGAAATCGCCGACCTGACCAAGCACGCCTACGTTCGGTACAGCGAGGCCGCCGTCGAGCACCTGTTCGCCGTGGCCAGTGGCCTGGACTCGATGGTCATCGGAGAGCAGCAGATCCTCGGCCAGATTCGATCGGCCTACGCCGCCTCGGACGGTCAGCAGGCATCGGGCCGCGTCATGCACGAACTCGCGCAGCAGGCTCTGCGAGTCGGCAAGCGCGTGCACAGCGAAACCGGCATCGACGCCGCCGGAGCCTCGGTGGTGTCCGTCGCTCTCGACCGCGCCGCAGACGTGTTCGGCGGCTCGCTCCGCGGCCGCACCGCGGTGGTCCTCGGCGCAGGAGCGATGGGCGGACTCGCCGTCGCACACCTGGGCCGCGCCGGAATCGACTCGCTGACCGTCGTCAACCGCACCCGCGAACGAGCCGACCACCTGGCCGAGAACGCCGTCTCGAACGGAATCACCGCCTCCTCGGTTGCGCTCGAGAACCTGGCCGACGCAGTGGCCGCCGCCGACATCCTCGTCACCTGTACCGGTGCGGTGGGGGCCGTCGTCTCCATCGCCGACGCCCACCTCGCACTCGCCCGCCGCGACGCAGACCGGCCGCTCGTGATCTGCGACCTGGGACTGCCGCGCGACGTCGACCCGGCCGTCTCCGGTCTGCCGGGCATCACCGTCTTCGACATGGAATCCCTGCAGCGCGACCCCGCTGCCGGAGCTGCCGCGAACGACGCGTCGGCCGCACGCGAGATCGTTTCCAACGAACTCTCGGGTTACCTTGCGGGACAACGACTTGCCGAGGTCACCCCCACCGTCACAGCGCTGCGCCAGCGCGCCGCCGAGGTGGTCGAGGGGGAACTGCTGCGGCTCGAGTCGCGGCTGCCCGGGCTCGACTCCCCGCAGCGTGACGAAGTGGCCCGCACCGTGCGCCGCGTCGTCGACAAGTTGCTGCATTCACCGACGGTGCGCGTCAAGCAGCTCGCCAGCACTCCCGGCGGAGATTCCTATGCTGCGGCGCTGCGCGAATTGTTCGAGCTCAGCCCCGGTTCGGTCGAGGCCGTGGCGACTCCCATGGAAATCGGCTCCCTGGAGTTGGTCGACGACTTCACGGCGAGCCGTACCGATCTTCGCCCCGGAACCACCGCCGAGGGGGATCAGGAATGACCGGCGTCGTCAAGATCGGTACTCGCGGAAGCCTTCTCGCGACCACTCAGGCCGATACGGTTCGGGTGACTCTCGCAGCGGCGGGAGTCGAAGCCGAACTGGTGATCGTCAAGACCGCAGGCGACCTGTCGGCAGCACCGGTGCAGACCATCGGCGTCGGAGTGTTCACCGCGGCGTTGCGTGAGGCCCTGGCCGACGGCACCGTCGACATCGCCGTGCACTCGTACAAGGATCTGCCGACCGCCGCCGACGAGCGCTTCACCATCGCTGCCATTCCGGCGCGTGAAGATCCCCGCGATGCACTGGTGGCCCGCGACGGGCTCGTGCTCGGTGAGCTGCCCGCCGACGCGAAGGTGGGTACCTCCGCACCCCGCCGAATTGCTCAATTGCGTGCTCTCGGACAGGGATTGGACGTTCGACCCCTGCGCGGCAACCTCGACACCCGCATCGGCAAGGTGGCCTCGGGTGAGCTCGACGCCGTCATCGTCGCGCGGGCAGGACTGGCCCGTATCGGCAGGTTGGACGTCGTCACCGAAGCGCTGGATCCGGTGCAGTTGCTGCCGGCTCCCGCACAGGGTGCACTGGCCGTCGAATGTCGCAGTGGCGACACCGATCTCGCCGCCTCCATCGCCACACTGGACGATGCACATTCGCGGGCCGCAGTGGCCGCCGAACGCGGACTGCTCGCCGAACTCGAAGCCGGCTGCACCGCGCCGGTGGGTGCCATCGCCGAGGTCGTCGAGTCCATCGACGAGGACGGCCGCATCTTCGACGAGTTGTCGCTGCGCGGCTGCGTCGCGGCCATCGACGGCAGCGACACCATTCGCGCGTCGATCGTCGGGTCACCCGACCGGGCCGAGGAACTGGGCCGCGAACTGGCCCGCGAACTACTCGATCTCGGTGCACGCGAACTCGTTTCGGTCACCGAACCAGCACAGGGCGGATCTCATGTCTAGGGCAATAACGGCACCCGTTCGCGGACGCGCCAAACGCGCGGCGACCCGTCCCGTAGTGCGAAGAGAGTCGATCGCCACTGCCCGGCTGATTCCCAAACGGGGCACCGCAACCCCGATAGAACTGCAGTACCCATACAAGACAGCACTGGAGAACAACCGATGAGCCCAGTCCGCAAGAACACCAACGGACGGATCCTGTTCGTGGGATCCGGGCCCGGTGACCCGGCTCTGCTCACGGTCCGGGCACGGGAAGTGCTCGGAGCGGCCGAGCTCGCTTTCACCGATCCCGACGTCGACAAGGGTGTCACCGCTCTCGTCGGTGCCGACGTCCCTCGCGACGCCGAGACGGGTGAGAACGGGGTCGAGGTGCGCCCGGCACTGGGTGAGCCCGCCGAGGTCGCCAAAACCCTTCTCGCCGAAGCCAAGAACGGCCACGATGTGGTGCGTCTGGTCTCGGGAGATCCGCTGACCACCGACTCGGTGATCGCCGAGGTCAGTGCCGTGGCCCGCACTCACGTGCCGTTCGAGGTGCTGCCCGGTCTGCCTTCGGGCTCCGCGGTACCCAGTTACGCAGGCATGGCACTCGGCTCCGGCCACACCGAAGCGGACGTTCGCGGCGAGGTCGACTGGGCTGCACTCGCGGCTGCTCCCGGCCCGCTGGTGTTGCACGCCACGGCGGGGCACCTGGCCGAAACCGCCAGTGCCCTCGTCGAACACGGCCTGGCACCGCAGACACCTGCAGCCATCACCGTGCGCGGCACCACCCGTCAGCAGCGCACCGTCGAGGCCACACTGGCCACCCTCAACGACGCGGGATCCGAGCTCGTCGGATCTCTGGTGGTCACCGTCGGCAAGGTCGTCTCCGGACGAAACAAGATGTCCTGGTGGGAGTCTCGCGCACTGTACGGCTGGACCGTGCTGGTGCCGCGCACCAAGGACCAGGCCGGCGAGATGAGCGATCGCCTCGTCACCCACGGGGCCATCCCCATCGAAGTTCCGACCATCGCCGTCGAGCCCCCGCGCAGCCCGGCTCAGATGGAACGGTCCGTCAAGGGCCTGGTCGACGGCCGCTACCAGTGGGTCGTGTTCACCTCGACCAACGCCGTTCGCGCGGTGTGGGAGAAGTTCGAGGAATTCGGCCTGGACGCGCGTGCGTTCTCCGGCGTCAAGATCGCCTGTGTCGGTGAGGCAACCGCGGCCAAGGTGCGCTCGTTCGGCATCAATCCCGAACTCGTTCCGTCGGGGGAGCAGAGCTCGCTCGGACTGCTCGAGGACTTCCCGCCGTACGACGAGGTCTTCGACCCGGTCAATCGAGTTCTGTTGCCGCGCGCCGACATTGCTACCGAGACGCTCGCCGAAGGGCTGCGCGAACGCGGCTGGGAGATCGACGACGTCACGGCCTACCGCACCGTCCGGGCAGCGCCGCCCCCCGCCGAGACCCGCGAGATGATCAAGACCGGTGGATTCGACGCGGTGTGCTTCACCTCGAGCTCCACCGTGCGGAACCTGGTCGGCATCGCAGGTAAGCCGCATGCTCGCACGCTCGTCGCGTGCATCGGCCCGAAGACCGCCGAGACGGCCGTCGAGTTCGGTCTGCGCGTGGACGTGCAGCCGGAGTCGGCTCAGGTCGGACCGCTGGTCGAGGCACTGGCAGAACACGCGGCTCGGCTGCGGGCCGAGGGTGCACTGCCGCCACCGCGCAAGAAGTCACGCAGGCGGTAAGAAGTCACGCAGGCGGTAAGAAGTCACGCAGGCGCTGAATGCGCCTCGTGCGCGTTGTGCGTAGCTCCGGCCACACACAACGCGCACGACGAACCAAGTGAGGCAGGTTCGCTTGTTCCCCACCGACCGTCCCCGACGCCTTCGCCGCACTCCGGCACTGCGCCGCCTCGTGGCCGAAACGTCGCTGCAGCCACGGCATCTGGTGTTGCCGATGTTCGTCGCCGACGGCATCTCCGAGCCCCGCGCGATCAGCTCGATGCCCGGAGTGTTCCAGCACACGCTGGACTCGCTGAGCAGGGCCGCCGAGGAAGCAGTCGCAGCCGGTGTCGGCGGCGTGATGTTGTTCGGTGTCCCCAAGGTCGAGGACAAGGACGAGAACGGTTCGGGGGCAACTGATTCCGACGGAATTCTCAACCGGGGCCTGGCCCGTCTGAAAGCCGATCTCGGTGACTCGACGGTCATCATGGCCGACACCTGCCTCGACGAGTTCACCTCGCACGGCCACTGCGGTGTGCTGAGCGAGAACGGCTCGATCGACAACGACGCGACGTTGCTGCGGTACGTCGACATGGCCGTCGCGCAGGCGGAATCCGGAGCGCACCTGCTCGGGCCGAGCGGCATGATGGACGGCCAGGTCGGTGCCATTCGTGCTGGACTCGATGCGGCCGGTCACGTCGAGGTGGGGCAGCTGGCGTATTCGGCCAAGTACGCGTCTGCGTTCTACGGACCGTTTCGTGAAGCGGTCGGCTCGTCGCTGCAGGGTGACCGTCGGACGTATCAGCAGGACGCGGCCAACCGCCGTGAGGCGACCCACGAGGTCGAGCTCGATCTTGCCGAGGGTGCCGACATGGTGATGGTCAAGCCGGCGATGTCGTATCTGGACATTCTCCGCGACGTGGCCGAGATGTCACCGGTTCCGGTTGCGGCGTACCAGATTTCGGGGGAGTATGCCATGATCACCGCCGCTGCCCAGAACGGGTGGATCGACCGGGATGCCGCCGTCCTCGAATCGCTCGTCGGCATCAGGCGCGCCGGTGCAGATGTCGTACTGACCTACTGGGCAACCGAAGTGGCGGGCTGGCTGTGAACGATTTTCCTCCGAGCAACAACGCGGACGGTAGCAATCCTGACAGCAACGTGCCGAACAATCCTCCGTTGCAACCGGACTGGCAGCGCTGGGAGCTCGAACACGGCTTCCCTCAGTCCGGTCCCGAGCTCGAGCCGTCCGCTCGCCCGGCACCGGTGGATGTGGAGACTGCCCGGCACCTGTGGTGGGGAGTTGCGCTGATCGGTGCGATCTCGGCGCTGTACTCGGTGTGGACGCTGTTCGGCGCACGCGCGGAATTCGCGCAGTCTTTGCTCGACGACCTCGCAGCACAGGGTGCGGCGGCGGACATGACCGTCGAGTCCACGCAGTCGATGGTGACGGTGATGCTCGTCGTGACGCTGTTCGTCGTCGTGGGATTCGGTGCCCTGTTCCTGTTCTGGGTGAAGCGGATGCGTGCCGGCAAGATGTGGGCGCGCATGCTGCTGACCGTCATCGGCTCGATCACTGTGTTCACCACGATTCTCGACCTGTTCGCGATCGCATCGAGTACCGGTGCGATGAACATCGTCATGAGCGTGCTGAGCATCGGCCAAGGTGTGCTTGCTGCGGGTGCGATCTACCTGATGCACCGCAAGGAATCCAACGAGTACTTCCTGTCCTCGCGGAAGCGCTGATTTCGAGCGTGTTCCGCGCGCTGAGCCCGCCGGTGTGACTACCATCACTTTCGATAAACGTATCGAGTGATCGGATCGAACATGGCAGAGAACATTCCGGTGCCGCCCAGTCGTGCCCTCCCGGAGTCGATCGCGGCGGCCGAGAGCAACGCGTGTCCCGCCGAGAACGGCAGGCCCGGGTGGGCATTGCTCGGTCTGCTGCTCGCCGTGTCGGCGGCCATCGCCATCATGGCGCTGGGAATCTCTGCCGGCTGAACTCCGTGCCACCGCGCGGTGGCAGTATGTCGAGCGTGAGTGCTGACATTGACGAATCGATGGTTCGTCCCCGGGTGGTCTCCACCGCGTACTGGTTGTGGTTGGCGTCGGCAGTGATGCTGATCGTCGTCTGCATGATCGCGCTCACGCTGCCCGTCGATCAGATCCGCGCGTCGTTCACCGACGGCGGTGCGAGCGACGAACAGATCGACTCCTTTCTGACCGTGTTCCGAGGTCTCGGTGTCATCTTCGGCGTGGTCGGCCTGGCAGTGGGGCTGATGTCGGGCCCCGTCCGAGGTGGCGACCGACGGTTCCGACGGGCGTTGGTGGCGCTGTCCGGGGCCACCGCGCTGCTCTTGACCTTCGCCGCGCTGGTCTTCCCGTTCGTGTTGCTGATCATCACGATCGCACTGGTCGTTGCATCGGTGCTGGTGTATCGACCGTCGGCGCGAGAGTGGTTCGTCCGTGAGCAATGATCCCGGCGGCACCGATCCCGTTCTGTTCCACGAGCCCGGTGGTCGTTGGCGCGCCCTGCTGTGGGGCCCCGCGTTCTGTCTGGTGGTGCTCGCGGTCGAGCTGGCGTCGGGACCGGTGATCCACTGGTTCGCCCTGGCGCTGTTCTCGCTGATTCTCGTCGGACTGACCTACGTACAGCTCCGCGCGGCCCGCATGCATGTCAGCGTCGAGCTGACCACTCGGCAGCTGCGGCAGGGGACCGAAACCGTCGACGTCGCCGAGATCACGGAGATCTTCCCGCCTGCCGAGTACGAGGACGGCGAATACGAGCCGAAGAAGTGGGAAACCGCACGCGTTCTCGGTGAGCTCTCGGGGGTGCCGCGCAAACGGCACGGCATCGGGCTGCGACTGGTCGGTGGCGGTCTGGTGCAAGCGTGGGCGAAGGACGACGACGGTCTACGCGCCGCACTCGAGACGGCGAAGCAGGAGTACGTGTGAGGAAGTCCGTCGGCTGGGTGGAACTGGTCCTCGCAGCGGTCGCGGTGATCTGCGCGATGGTGTGCTGGAAGGCAGGCGTACGCACCACCGAATTCGCCGCCGTTCCCGACGTGTCTCCGGCGTACACGGGCACGTACTATTCGGGGTCGTGGATTGCGGTCGCCGCCCTGGCGGTGATCGTCGGGGGACTGGTTGCCATCGATGGCGTCCGTCGACTGCTGACGGACGAACCTCCCCATACCGGGTAGGGGTATGATCGACGGCATGAGCAGCTACAGCGCCGAACAGGACGACCTGCTGAAAAGACTGCGTCGCATCGAGGGGCAGGTGGCCGGCATTTCACGCATGGTCGCCGACGACCGGTACTGCATCGATGTTCTCACCCAGGTATCCGCGGTGACGAAGGCGTTGCAGTCCGTCTCGCTGAAGCTGCTCGACGCCCACCTCGCCGGGTGCGTCGTCGACGCCGCGCGGCAGGGCGGACCCGAAGCAGACGCGAAAGTCAAAGAGGCGTCCGAGGCCATTGCGCGTCTCGTACGTTCCTGACCAGGCACAGGAGGCAACAAAATGCAGACGACCTACTCCGTCGAAGGTATGACGTGCGCGCATTGCGCAGCGTCGGTGAAAGAAGAAGTGTCCGAGGTTCCGGGCGTCACGGGCGTCGATGTGGACGTCGACACCGGAGCCGTCGTGATCAGCAGCGACGCGGAACTCGACGCTGCTGCCGTCGACGCCGCGATCGAAGAAGCCGGCTACCGAATCGCGTCCTGACTGCGTCGGCCATCTCCTCGGTGTGTTTATGATCGTGTGATACCGGTCATATCGGGCTGGTGGCCGATCGTCGTCAGGAGTGTGGATGAACAAGCTGGTGTCCAGTTCCGGAGTACTCGCCGCCAGCGTCTTCCTGACGCTGGCATGCTCGACGGGCGCGACGGCACAGGCCGATCCACTGCCCGACCTGACGGTCACCACCGTGCTCGACGGGCTCGCGAAACCGTGGGATGCCGTGGTTGCCCCCGACGGGACGGTGCTGACCGGCGAGCGAGCGGGGCGATTCGTCATTCGTGATGTCGGCGGTGCCACTCGCGAGCTCGAAGCGGATCTCGGCGACCTCTACGCGTCGGGCGAGACAGGCCTGATGGGCATCGCACTGGCGACGGACTTCGCCACATCCAGAACCATCTACACCTGCCAGGGCGTGCAGGGTCAGGGAACAGGTGCCGGCAGTGCGGGCACCGGTAGTGCGGGCGGGGGCACCGACAACCACATCGCCGTGGTGTCGTGGACCGTCGACTCTGCATGGACCGAGTTGACGCGCACCGGCACACTCGTCGACGACATCCCCGTCGCCGACGGTGGTCGCCACGGCGGCTGCCGCATCTTGGCCCACCCCGACGGCACCCTGTACATCGGAACCGGCGACACCGCGTCGCCGTCGGTGCCGCAGGATCGAAACTCGTTGGGCGGGAAGGTTTTGCACATCAACGCCGATGGCTCGGCGGCGGCCGATGCACCCGGCCGCGTCTTCACGCTCGGTCATCGCAATGTGCAGGGGCTCGCAATACGACCCGGCACTCAGGACATCTACGAGGTGGAGCAGGGCACCACCAGGGACGACGAACTCAACCTGTTGGTCCCCGGCGGCAACTACGGCTACCGGCCGGATCGGCTGCCGTTCGTCTACGACGAGTCGGTGCCGATGACCGATCCCACCCGGGTGCCCGGGGCCCGCGCGGCGGTGTGGAGTTCGGGTAGTCCCACGATCGCAACCCCCGGCCTGACGTTCGCGAACGGCGCGGGATGGGGTTCCTGGAACGGTGCCGCAGTGGTGTCGAGTCAGCAGGGCGAGAAGCTCGTGTTCCTGAAGCTGTCCGAGGACGGCACGGACTACGTCGACGAAGCCGACGCCCTGGTGGGTACCTACGGTCGGCTGCGCTCGCTCACCAGCTTCGGAAGCGACGGGGCCTTCCTGCTGACCACCGACAACGGATCCGACGACAAGGTTCTGCTCGTCACCCCCGCTGCCGACTGATGTGCGGCCCCGAGGTCGTCGAAACTGTTCACCGCAGAATCGGACGTAGGGCGCTGTTCGGGTCGTTGGGGGCAGCTGCCCTGACGGTTGCGGCCGGCGGTGCTGCACACGCCGCACCGGCGGTCGTACCGGCGATCCCCGCGGGTCGACTGATCGATCTGACGCACACGTTGAGTCCGACGTTTCCGGTGTGGCCGGGTAACGAACCGTTCTCGATGCACCCGGTCGCCGCCTACGAGTTGGGTGGCTTCCTCGTCAACAAGCTCTCGTACTACGAGCACACGGGCACGCACATCGATGCCCCCGCACACCGAGTGCGCGGCGGTGCGACGGCCGACATCCTGCCGCTGGAAGACCTGACGCCCCGCTGGTCGTGCTGGACATCTCCGCGCGGGCCGCGTCGGATCCGGAATCGGTCGTGACGACCGAGGACATCGCTCGATGGGAGCTCGAGCACGGACGCATACCCGATCGCACGCTGGTGGTCATGCACAGTCGATGGCAGGGCCGGCTCGCCGAACGTGCCGCACCCGGGTTCGGCGGTGACGCGGCACAGATGCTGGTGCGCGAGCGCAACGTCGTCGGAATCGGGGTCGACACGCTCAGTCTCGATCGGATGAACGACCGCGACTATCCAGCGCACACAGCGGTACTCGGCGCAGGCCGATACGGAGTGGAGGCACTGGCGAATCTGGATGCCGTGCCCCCGACAGGGGCCACGGTCGTCGTCGGCGCACCGAAGCACGCGGGCGCGACCGGTGGTCCCTGCCGGGTCTTCGCGATCTCTCCCGGCTGAACCCCGATTACGCGTCAGTGCGCGTGGCTGGGGTTTCCGGCCGGTTCTTCCTCGGTACCCGCTCCGGGCTCGCCGAGCATTGCTGCACCGACGAGAGCCTCGGGCACTCCGAAGCCGTCGACCAGCAACTCCGCATGCGGACGCAGGGTGCGGCACCGCTCGTTGATCGCGCGAGTCACTGCCTTGGAGCGCTCGGTGGACAGGTAGCGATGCTCGATGAACCAGGCCTTGTCGTCCTCGATCACCGACAGGGCGTAGAGATCGCAGACCTCCTCGAGCAGGTCCTTGGTGGTCGCATTTTCACACGACTCGATACCGGCGATGAAGGCCTCGAAGATGATGCGGTCGATGTGGGCGCTCGCAGCGTGCAGAACGTGGTCCTGTACCGCGTTGAACGCGTCGAACGAACTGCTCTCCTTCGACTTCGACTGCAGACGGCGCGCGACCGTGGACAGCAGATACTCCTCACGATCCTCGAACATCTTGACCTGGGTGCCGCGGTTGAACAGCGACCCCTCCTCTTCGTTGTCCTGACGCCGATCGAGAATGGTCTGCATGATCGCCTGCGCCGCAGTGCGTTTGACGACGCGATCGCCGACCATGTCGGCTGCGAACTTGACCCACTCGACCGGGCTCATCGACTTCACGTCGTCGGCGTACGCGGTGAGCAGTTCCTTGGCCACCAACTGCGTGAGCACGTGGTTGTCGCCCTCGAAGGTGGTGAACACATCGGTGTCGGCCTTGAGTGAGATCAGCCGGTTCTCGGCCAGGTAGCCAGCGCCGCCACATGCCTCGCGTGCTTCCTGGATCGCGGCAGTGGCGTGCCAGGTGTTGGCGGCTTTGAGGCCGGCGGCACGCGACTCGAGCTCGCGCTGCTCCTCGGCATCCGGGTTGTCCGCAGTCTGCAGCTCGTGCATCTTCGACACCAGCTCGTTCTGCGCGAACTGCAGTGCGTACGACTTGGCGATGAGCGGGAAGAGTCGACGCTGATGCACCAGGTAGTCCATGATCAGCACTTCCTGATCGGAACCGGGGGCAGCGAACTGCCTGCGCTGCAACGCATATCGCGTCGCGATGTCGAGGGCGACACGAGCTGCGGCCGCAGCGCTGCCACCGACTGTGACGCGCCCGCGGATCAACGTGCCGAGCATCGTGAAGAACCGCCTGGACGGATTCTCGATGGGGGAGGTGTACGTGCCGTCGGCAGAGACGTCGGCGTACTTGTTGAGCAGGTTGTCCCGCGGAATGCGGACATGGTCGAACATCAGTCGGCCGTTGTCCACGCCGGGGAGTCCGCCCTTGTACTGACAATCCGAGGTCGTCACGCCGGGGAGATCGTCGCCGTTCTCGTCCCGCAGCGGTACGAAGAAGCAGTGCACGCCGTGGCCCTCGGGCTCCTCGCCCGGCCCTGCGGTGATCAGCTGCGCGAAGACGGCAGCGACGGTCGCGGTCTCGGCGGCACCACCGATGTAGTCCTTGCGGGAGGACGGAGTGGGTGAGTTGATCACGAACTCGTCGGTCTTCGGGTCGTACGTCGCCGTCGTCTCGAGAGACTGCACGTCACTGCCGTGTCCGGTCTCCGTCATGGCGAAGCAACCCAGCAACTCGAGGTTGATGATCTTCGGTACGTACGCCTCGTGGTGCCGCTCGGTACCCAGGTTCTCGATGGCACCGCCGAACAGTCCCCACTGGACCCCGGCCTTGACCATCAACGACAGGTCGCTCATCGCGAGCATTTCGATCATCGTCACCGCGGCACCGACGTCTCCGGTACCGCCGTGTTCTTTCTTGAATCCGTTGTCGGCAGCCCCGGCCGCGGCGAGAAGCTTGAGCTGCTCGAGCGCCTTGGTGCGGGCGATGACGGTATTCGGTGTGTAATGCGGGCGGAACTCGTCGCGCGCGAGTTGCTTGCGCGCCTCGTTCTTCACATCACGCCAGCGGCCGTCCAGAGTGTTCCGAAGGTGATCCGTTGTGGTTGCCATACTCGACGGTAACCTTTTGCCGCGGCCCGTGAGGCCCGGAACTTCAGACCGGCCAGACGAATTCTCGGAACACGGCCCGGAAGGTCCGCCAGAAGCCGGATCTGCCGTAGGGACCGTCGTGGAACAGCGACGCGCAGTTGTCCTCCATGGCCCTGGTCACCAGGGGACTGAAGTCGGTGAACTCGCAGACCAGGAACTCTTTGAAGCCCGTCGGCCACGCCTGCTGAGCCGGTTCGTGTTGTGCCTCCACGGGCACGAGTGTAATCCAGCGGTAACACCAGTGTTACAAATTCCACTCACTTCAACAGAGCGAAAGCTTCCTGCGCAACCAGGAACGCGTAGCTGGACGGGATCAGGTCGATGGCACCGTCCGCCCGGAACTGCTCGGTGACGATCCAGTCCTGCCCCGAGGCGTCGGTTGTCAGGAACGCCGCGGCGAGGTCGCCAGGAGCGTTTCCGCCTTTGAAGCCGGAGTACGGCCACCGAGCGGGATCGAGCTGCACACCCGGGGTGATGGCCAGGATCCGACGATTCTCCTCCGCCGACGGGCCGGTCGCCAGGTACCCCACGGCCGCACACACGTCCTGCGCGTTGGCGAACCACTCCACGCCGTCGGCCGATGCCGGGTTGTCGAGAAAATTCTCGAAGTCGATGTCCAGCGGCCGGGAATCGGCTTGCTCGAGGAGTTGCTCGCGAGCGTCGGCATCCGCGTCCGCCCATTCGGAACGTAGATTCGGATTCCCGAACCCGATGACGAAGAACTGTCGGGTGTCCATCATCGGCGTCATCGCCGCGGGATCGTGATGACCCATCGTGGCGAGCTGAGCCTCGACGCGGTCCCGACCGAGGCGTTCCATCAGCAGGTCCGTGGCGGTGTTGTCGGACAGCGAGATCATCTTCTCCGCGGCCTCGCGTACCGACACCGTCGTGCCGTCGCGGCGATTCTGCAGCTCACCCGATGGCGCACTCTTGTTCTCGTCGCGGATGGTGAGCTGGTCGTCCCATCGCACGCTGCCCGCCTCGATCTCGTCGGTCAGAGCGCCGAGAACGTACAGCTTGAACACCGATCCCAGCGGAAGCATCGCGTCGGCATTGACCGAGTACACCGACTCGCACTCACCGCCGTTCAGACGAGACGCACTGTAGGAGTAATTCGGAGCCACCTTCGACAGGGCGGCATCGAGCTCGTCGAAGGACGAGATCTTCGGAGTTTCCGGACTGGCCAGAATGCCGTCGAGCGTGCCGTCGGCACCGAGAGAAGTGGTGATCGTGGCCGGAATGCCGGCGGTGGTGAAGCGAAGAACGGCGCTGTCCGGGCCGGCCTCGAAACCCGTCGCCACGTTCGGCGCCCCGGCGCGCAACTGCTCGAGAGGGGTGACGAGCCCGCCCATCGGGGCGAGTGCTGCCGCCAGCTCCGCGCCGGTGACGGCGTCCACCGCCGCCGGATCCGGGGCGGCGTCGGCGTTGATCCACTGCAGAATTCGGTCGTTGATCGCGCCCAGCGGCGTCGAGGTGTCGATCGCGAACGCCGGTGCCGTGGTGGTTGTGGGCGTCGGCGTTTCGGACGGTCCCCCGCAGGCGGACAGCGTCAGAGTTACGGCCACGACCACCCCTGCCAGTCTCGTCACGGTGCGCGTCGTCATGTCGCAATGCTAAAGGATTCGGACATTTCGCCACCCGCCCAGTCTCGGTACGGACGGTCGGGTGCTGTGGCAGTGTGCTCTGGCGTGCTGACTTCAGACGACGTCCGTCGAATAGATTCCGAGCATCTCTGGCATCCCTACAGCGGGTTTCCGTCGACGACGACACCGTTGGTCGTCGACAGCGCGTCCGGGGTTCGACTGACGTTGGCCGACGGCCGCCAACTCGTCGACGGGATGAGTTCGTGGTGGGCGGCGGTGCACGGCTACCGGCATCCGGTGCTGGACGCGGCAGCGCGAGACCAGCTCGACCGCATGAGTCACGTGATGTTCGGAGGCCTCACTCATGCGCCGGCGGCGCGATTGGCGGAGCTGCTGGTCTCGATCACGCCGGCCGGGCTGGACAAGGTGTTCCTCGCAGATTCCGGGTCCGTGTCCGTCGAAGTCGCGGTGAAGATTGCATTGCAGTACTGGCGTGGACGGGGTGAGAGCGGGCGTACGAAGTTGCTGACGTGGCGGGGCGGCTATCACGGGGACACGTTCGCGCCGATGAGTGTCTGCGATCCGGACGGCGGGATGCACAGGTTGTGGACCGGTGTGCTGGCGCAGCAGGTGTTCGCGCCCGCGCCACCCGCCGCGTCCGTTGGGGCGGGTATCGCCGCCTACGTCGCCGAGTTCGAGCAGGTGCTCGCGGCGCATTCGAACGACGTAGCCGCGATCATCGTCGAGCCGATCGTGCAGGGTGCCGGCGGAATGCGCTTCCACGACGCACGTCTGCTGCTCGCACTGCGCCGACTCGCGGACGAGTACGGCGTGCTGTTGA
The DNA here is from genome assembly GCF_000963615.1 of Rhodococcus sp. PML026. Lineage (NCBI taxonomy): Bacteria > Bacillati > Actinomycetota > Actinomycetes > Mycobacteriales > Nocardiaceae > Rhodococcus > Rhodococcus sp. PML026. The sequence continues at coordinate 217,273 of NZ_KQ031365.1, forward strand.
TCTTCGATGAGATCGCCACCGGGTTCGGCCGCACCGGTGAGCTGTTCGCCGCCGATCACGCGGGCATCGCACCCGACATCATGTGTGTCGGCAAAGCGTTGACCGGCGGCTACATGACGCTGGCGGCGACGCTGTGCACCACCGAGGTGGCGGAGACGGTGTCGAGCGGTGAGGCGGGCGGTCTGATGCACGGGCCCACGTTCATGGGCAATCCACTGGCCTGCGCGATCGCGGTGGCGTCGGTGGAGCTGCTGCTCTCGCGTGACTGGCGCGCCGAGGTCGCCGCCGTCGCAGACGTGCTGACCGAACGGCTCGAGCCGGCCCGGTCGCTCCCGGGCGTGGCCGACGTGCGCGTGCTCGGCGGAATCGGGGTGATCGAACTGACCGGCGCGGTCGACATGGCACGTGCGACGGCCGTCGCCGTGGACGCAGGTGTGTGGCTGCGGCCGTTCGGCAGGTTGGTCTATGCGATGCCGCCGTATGTCTGTACCGAGGCCGATGTGGCAGCCATCGCCGACGCCATGGTGGCGGTGGCGCGCGACCATACTTGAACACCCATACTTGAACACTGTTCAAGTATGGTCGTGGACATGAGTGCACTCGATTGGCTCGACGCCGCCGCATACGACCGTCGCGCGGCCGGGCTCGAGCGCGTCGTCCACGCTCGCAGTCCCGAGGATTCGACACTCGACCTGGCGTCGAACGACTACCTCGGCCTGTCTCGACATCCGCACGTCGTCGACGCGGCCTGCGCGGCCACGCGTCGGTGGGGCGCCGGGTCCACCGGATCTCGACTGGTCACCGGCACGACCACCGCCCACGAACAGCTCGAGCAGGACCTTGCCGACTTCGTCGGTGCCGAGACCGGACTGGTCTTCTCGTCCGGCTACACCGCCAATATCGGAGTCGTCACCGCGCTCGCCGACCGCGACTCCGTCGTGATCTCGGACGCCGCGTCGCACGCGTCGTTGATCGATGCCTGCCGTCTGTCTCGGGCGCGGGTGGCCGTGGCGCGGCATCGCGATGTCGAGCACGTCGAGCAGTTTCTCCGCAAACGAACGGAACCCCGCGCGCTCGTGGTGACCGACTCGATCTTCAGCGCCGACGGCGATCTCGCGCCGCTGCACGAGCTGTACGCGGCCTGCCGGAGATGGAACGCGGTGCTGGTCGTCGACGAAGCCCACGGGCTGGGCGTCCGAGGTGACGGTGGGCGCGGTGCCGTGCACGACGCCGGTGTGGCGGGACTGCCGGACCTGGTGATCACCGCGACGCTGTCCAAGGCGCTCGGATCGCAGGGCGGGGTGGTGCTCGGGCCGGCGTCGGTACGGCACCAGGTACTGCACAGTGCGCGCAGCTTCGTCTTCGATACCGCACTCGCCCCGGCCGCGGTCGGCGCGGCATCGGCAGCGCTGGCGGTGCTGCGCAGCGAACCCGATCGGGTCGCTGCGATCGGTCGGCGGGCAGGGCAATTGGCCGCGGCCGCCGGTGTTTCGCCGACGGCGTCGGCGGTGGTTCCGGTAGTACTCGGCGACGCCGTGCGTGCCGTCCGCGCGGCCGGGGAGTGTCTTGACCTGGGCGTGCACGTCGGGTGCTTTCGGCCGCCGTCGGTTCCCGCGAACGCATCTCGGCTGCGCTTGACCGCGCGCGCCGACCTCAGCGACACCGATATCGACCGTGCCACGTCCGTTCTCTCGACGGTGTTGCGTGCGGCGGTGTCGGGATGACGGTTCTTCTCGTCACCGGAACGTCGACCGGCGTCGGCAAGACCGTGGTGACCGCGGCGCTCGCGGCCGCAACCCGGGCACATGGACGGACGGTGGCGGTGTGCAAACCGGCGCAGACCGGAGTCGGTGACGACGGCCTGGACGAGTCGGATATGGATGTGGTGGAACGTCTTTCGGGAGTCCGCGGAATCGAGCTGGCGCGGTACCCCGAGCCACTCGCGCCCGACGTCGCAGCACGCCGTTCGGGTCGGTCGATGCTCGAACTCGACCACGTCGTCGACGCGGTGCGAGTGCTCGACGAGGCCCACGATCTCGTCGTGGTCGAGGGTGCGGGCGGGGTAGCGGTGCGCCTGGGTGCCGGCGGGTTCACTGCACTCGATGTCGCCGGTGCCGTCGGCGCACCGGTCCTGATCGTGGCAGGGGCGGAGCTGGGGACGCTCAACCACAGCGCGCTGACCGTCGCCGCGGTGCGCGCAGCGGGTGTGGCATGTGCGGGCCTGGTGATCGGATCGTGGCCGGCCGAACCCGATCTGGCGGCGCGGGTCAACGTGGAGGAGTTGCCGCTCGTGACGGGCGTCGAGCTGCTGGCGTGTGTGCCGAACGGGGCCGCCGCGCTGGACGCAAAGAACTTCGGTGCGCTCGCCTGGACGATGTTCGGCGAGTTTGCCGGCTCATTACTCGGGTAACCGGCTCGGAACGTCTGCCACTTCGGCAGTCGGAACAGATCGGGAGTTCCATCATGAGCACCGCAGTGTGGATCATCGTTGCAGTAGTAGTCGTAGTGTTGGTCGTTGCCGTCGCCCTGGTTGTGGCACGCAAGGGCAAAGAGCGAAAGAGGCTGGAAGCGAACCACCTTCGCGAGAAGGCGGCCGATCAGGCGACCGTCGTCGAGGAGCGTGAACTGCAGGCCCGCGAGAGCGAGGCCAAGGCACGTCGCGCCCAGGCGGAGGCGGACGTCAAAGCTGCCGAGGCAGAGAAACTTGCTCAGCAGGCCCAGTCTCACCAGGGAGTCGCGGCGGCATCGCGCGACGAAGTGAACTCACAGTTCGAGCGCGCGAACCACATCGATCCGGATGTGAAGGGCGACCGCAAGGTGACCGGTGACCACAACGTCGGCCGCGACGCGGGCGTGGATCGGGACTTCGGTGCGCAGCACAACGCGAATGTCGATCGGAACGCGAGTGCCGATCGGAACGCGAGTACCGACCGGTCCGAGGCAGGACCGCATGGCGTGACCGGTAATCCGGACCTGCCCCCGACGGCAGCCCGGCACGAGCGGAACTAGCTCGTCGAGGTATTGGGCAGTTCGAGTTCGACCACGTCGTGCTCGCCCAGGTTCGGACGCTCGTGGGTGACCTTCGCCTTGGCGTAGGCCAGCAGGGTCGACACCTTCGAGCCCGGGGTGGACCAGTACTCGGCACCTTCGGCGGCCACGTGGATCAGAGCGACCTCACGTGAATCGGGGTTCTTCTCGAACCACGCGGCCGCCCGAGAATTCCACAGCTCCTCCGCCTTGGCCTTGTTCTCGACGACCGCAGCAGTACCGGACAGTGACACCCAACCCTGACCGGATTGGAACGAGACGTTGACCGTCGGGTCGGCGGCGATGTCGCGTACCTTTCTGGAGTCCTGCGCTGCGAAAAACCACAGGTCCCCGTCGAACTCCGCTTCCTGCAGTGCCATCGGACGCGAGATGAGGTGGCCGTCCAGGCCCACGGTGGTGAACATGCACAGTCCGGCTTCGGACATCAATTCGGCGACCTTGGTGACGCCATCGGTGTTTGTCATCGAAAGTAAATACCCGGGGCGGGGGTCTTCAATCGCCGAAACCAGGCCGACTCCCTGTTTCGGTGATTATTACGCCCTGTAGTTGGTGATTTCGCAGAACCTGGGACACTGGAAGTCGTGACTGTTCCTGACGGCAACGACGCCCCCGTATCGGCCCAACTCTTCGCCCGCGCGAGCACAGTGATTCCAGGTGGCGTCAACTCTCCGGTGCGTGCGTTCGCATCGGTCGGCGGCACTCCACGCTTCATCACGCAGGCCAGCGGATACACGATGACCGACGCGGACGGGAAGTCCTACGTCGACCTCATCTCGTCCTGGGGTCCGATGATCCACGGACACGCGCATCCGGCCATCGTCGAGGCAGTCCAGAAGGCGGCCGCAACCGGACTGTCGTTCGGCGCACCCACCGAGCGCGAAATCGAACTCGCCGAGGAAATCGTGCGCCGCGTCGGCCCCGTCGACCAGGTTCGCCTTGTGAATTCGGGCACAGAGGCCACGATGAGCGCGGTGCGTCTGGCGCGCGGCTTCACCGGCCGCACCAAGATCCTCAAATTCTCCGGCTGCTACCACGGCCACGTCGACGCCCTACTGGCCGACGCGGGCTCGGGACTGGCCACCTTCGGACTGCCGACGTCACCCGGAGTGACCGGCGCTCAGGCGTCGGACACCATCGTCGTTCCCTACAACGACCTCGACGCCGTCACCGCCGCGTTCGACGCCAATCCCGGCGAGATCGCGTGCATCATCACCGAGGCCGCCGCGGGCAACATGGGCGCGATCCCGCCGGTCACCGGCTTCAACGAGGGACTACGCCGACTCGCGACCGAGCGCGGCGCATTGCTGATCATGGACGAGGTGATGACCGGATTCCGTGTCAGCGCCGCAGGCTGGTACGGCATCGACGGTGTCGCCGGCGACCTCTACACCTTCGGCAAGGTCATGTCCGGCGGGCTACCGGCCGCAGCATTCGGTGGCCGCGCGGACGTCATGGCCTACCTCGCACCGGCCGGGCCGGTGTACCAGGCGGGCACCCTCAGCGGAAACCCCGTCGCCGTCGCAGCCGGCCTGACGAGCCTGCAACTGGCCGACGCCGCCGTCTACGAGAAGCTGCAGACCAACTCACAGCGACTCGGAACACTGCTCGGCGATGCTCTCACCGCCGAAGGCGTCCACCACCACGTGCAGTTCGCGGGCACTATGGTGAGTGTGTTCTTCGCCGATGGACCCGTCACCGACTACGCGCAGGCCAAGGCTGCCCAGACGTGGCGCTACCCGGCGTTCTTCCACGCGTTCCTCTCTCGCGGGGTGTACCCGCCGCCGAGCGCATTCGAGGCATGGTTCGTCTCGGCTGCTCTCGACGACCGAGCTTTCGAGATCATCGCCGACGCGGCCCCGGCTGCCGCGAAGGCTGCGGCAGCCGCTGTAGCACCACTGTGACGTCCACTCAGAAGTGATCACCACCCGACTAGCGAGAAACAGGACCCCGACGTGACCGAGGCCCCCGCAACACATCCGCACTCGACGACGCGCACCATCGTGCACGTCCTCCGGCACGGCGAGGTGCACAACCCCAAGGGCATCCTCTACGGGCGGCTGCCCGGCTTCAAGCTGTCGGTCACCGGCCAGTCCCAGGCCAAGGCCGTCGCAGATGCGCTCGCCGGTCACGACATCACCCACGTCGTCGCGTCGCCGTTGCAACGCGCCCAGGAGACTGCCGCCCCGATCGCGGCAGCCCACGGCCTGACGGTGTCCGAGGACGAGAACCTCATCGAGGCGGGTAACGAGTTCGAGGGGCTGCGCGTTGCCGTCGGCGACGGAGCCCTGCGTAGGCCTCGGCACTGGTGGAAGCTGCGCGACCCGTTCACCCCGTCCTGGGGCGAGCCGTATCTGCAGATCGCGCACCGCATGCTCGCGGCCGTCAACGCGGCCAGAGTCGCAGCCGTCGGGCACGAGGCCGTCTGCGTGAGCCACCAACTCCCGGTCTGGACGCTGCGCCGGTTCCTCCAGGGCGACCGGCTCTGGCACGACCCGCGCAATCGCCAGTGTGGACTCGCATCGCTGACGTCACTGGTCTACGAGGGCGATCAGCTCGTCGATCTCGTCTACTCCGAGCCAGCAGGAGCATCCGACCCGAGGATCACCGGTGCGTAGGTTACTGCTCGCGGTTTCCGCTGTGGCCCTCGTCGCCGGCTGTTCGACCGGCACCGACGCGGTTGCTCAGGGCGGAACCTTCCAGTTCGTCTCGCCCGGCGGAAAGACCGAGATCTTCTACGATCCGCCGTCCGACCGCGGCGCACTCGGCGAACTCTCCGGGCCCGACCTCATGACCGAGGGCAAGACGACCTCGCTGTCGGACTACGAGGGTGACGTCGTCGTCCTCAACGTCTGGGGTCAGTGGTGCGGACCGTGCCGCGGAGAAGCGGACGACCTCGAGAAGGTCTACGAGGCCACCAAGGCCTCCGGCGTCGAATTCCTCGGCATCAACGTGCGCGACGAATCACAGACCGCAGCACAGGATTTCGTCGTCAGCAACAACGTCACGTACTCCTCGATCTACGACCCGCCGATGCGCACCCTGACCGCGCTCGGTGGCGTTCCGACCTCCGTCATTCCGACGACCATCGTGCTCGATCGACAGCACCGCGTCGCCGCCGTGTTCCTGCGTGAACTGCTCGTCGAGGACCTGCAGCCCGTCGTCGAGCGCGTGGCAGCCGAGGAGCCTGTGCAGCCGTGAGCGAGATGTACCTAGCCGGCGTCGGCGCGAGTTTCCAGGAAGCTGCGGCCTCCGGGCCGCTGATTCTGGCCCTCGGAGCCTGCGTCCTGGCCGGGCTCGTCTCCTTCGCATCACCGTGCGTCGTACCGCTGGTTCCGGGATATCTGTCGTACCTCGCCGGGGTCGTCGGAGCCGACGCACCGGCGGTCAGCGCCGACGAAGCGGCCGTCAAGACGAAGGTGCGCAGCGGTCGGCTGCGCGTCGCGGGAGCCGCGGGGCTGTTCGTCCTCGGATTCACCGTGGTGTTCGTTCTCGCCACCGCGTCGGTGTTCGGCGCAATTTCGGTACTGGCGATCAACCGCGAACTGCTCATGCGAATCGGCGGCGTCGTCACCATCGCCATGGGCCTGGTGTTCGTCGGACTGATTCCCGCGCTGCAGCGCGATGTGCGGTTCGAGCCGAAGCAGATCGGCTCCCTCGCCGGAGCGCCCTTGCTCGGGGGAGTGTTCGCACTCGGCTGGACCCCGTGCCTCGGGCCCACCCTCGCCGGCGTCATCTCGCTCGCCGCGGGCACCGACGGTGCCACGGCTGCGCGCGGAGTCACCCTCATCGTGGCGTACTGCCTCGGTCTGGGATTGCCGTTCGTCATCCTCGCGTTCGGATCGGTCAGCGCACTGCGAGGCGTCGGCTGGCTACGTACACACGCACGACAGATACAGGTGTTCGGCGGAATCATGTTGATAGCGGTAGGAATTGCACTGGTCACCGGTGCCTGGGATCAATTCGTCGGCTGGGTGCGCGACGCCTTCGTCTCCGATGTGGTGTTGCCGATATGACCACCGAGACCGAGGAGCGGACAGAAGCGTCGCCGCCGCACAAGCAATCCGTACTCGGTAAGGCCGTGGCCGTGGTGCGCAACACCTGGCGCGGGCTCACCAGTATGCGGACCGCACTGGTGCTGCTGTTCCTGCTGGCCTTCGCCGCCGTGCCCGGTGCCCTGGTACCGCAACGCAGCCTCAACGCGGGCAAGGTCGACCAATACATCGCCGACCGTCCGACCCTCGGCCCCATCATGGACAAGCTCGAACTGTTCGACGTGTTCGGCAGCTTCTGGTTCACCGCGATCTACGCACTACTGTTCGTCTCCCTGATCGGCTGCATCCTGCCGCGGTGCATCGAGCACGCAAAACAGTTGCGCACCAAGCCCGTTCGTGCGCCGCGGAACCTCTCGCGCCTGCCGCACCACACCCGGTACGACGTCGCCGGAGGACCCGAGGAGATCGCAGCCCAGGTCCGTACTCAGCTGCGTGGGTGGCGCGTCGCGCAACGGTCCGAGGGCAGCGGGGCAGTGACGCTCTCGGCGGAGAAGGGCTACGTTCGCGAACTCGGCAACCTCGTGTTCCACCTCTCGCTCGTCGGACTGTTGGCCGCGATCGCCATGGGCAAGCTGCTCGGCTACGAGGGAAACCGCATCGTCATCGCCGACGACGGCCCCGGATTCTGCACTTCCACGCCCGCCAACTACGACTCGTTCCGGGCGGGCAACCTCGTCGACGGCACCGACCTCGAGCCGTTGTGCTTGCGAGTCAAGGATTTTCAGGCGGACTACCTCGACAACGGCCAGGCGGAAATGTTCACCTCGAACATCCAGTACCAGGCCGGCGAAGATCTGGCGAACGACGACTGGCAGGACGACCGACTGCAGGTCAACCATCCGCTGCGGGTCGCGGGCGACCGCGTCTACCTGCAGGGCCACGGCTACGCGCCCACGTTCACGGTGACGTTCCCGAACGGCGAGACCCGCACCGACACCATCCAATGGCAGCCGACGGACGCGACCACATTCCTCTCCAGCGGGGTACTGCGAGTCGACCCACCCGGTGGCCTCTACCCCGACGCGCTGGACCGGCGTAAGAACCAGATCGCCATCGAAGGACTGTTCGCCCCGACGGCGTCGTTCCACGGCAGTCTGCTGTCGTCGAGCTTCCCGGCGATGAACGACCCCGCCGTCGCCATCGACATCTACAAAGGCGACACCGGACTCGACACGGGACTCCCGCAGTCCATCTTCTCGCTCGATCAGGAAATGATCGCCCAGGGCAGGCTCGTCAAGCAGGACCGCGTCAACCTCATGCCCGGGGAGTCGGCCACACTCAGCGACGGCACCGTCGTCAGATTCGACGGGGCGAAGGAATTCGTCAACCTGCAGGTCTCGCACGACCCGGCTCAGACCTGGGTCCTGGTGTTCGCGCTGACGATGATGGGCGGACTGCTCGTCTCACTGGTGATCAAACGTCGCAGAATCTGGGTCCGACTCACCGCCGACGGCGACTCACGACGTACTGTAGTAGAACTCGGCGGACTTGCACGCACCGATCAGGCGGGGTGGGGCGAAGAGTTCGACCGCCTGTGCACCCGCCTGCTCGGCGACACCTCGAAACAGGAGAACTGACCGATGCCGATCAACGAGACACTCTCGCAGTACAGCGACTGGTCGTTCGAATCAGCCTTCACCATTTACGTGCTCGCATTCGTCCTGCTCATCGCCCAGTACGCCTCCGCCAAGGCGACGGCCGCTCAGGCCAAGGAACTCGTCGGTGCCGGAGCCCCCGTGACCGCGTCGTCGGTGGCTGCGTCCTCCGGCCCGGGACGCGTCATCGAGGCACCCAAGCGCCCGCTGTCCGAACGCCTCGCAGGTATGGGCTTCGCGCTGCTCGCACCGGCCCTCGTCCTACACATCGCCTCGGTCGTGCTCCGCGGATTCGCCACCCACCGATTCCCGCTGGGCAACATGTACGAGTTCGTCACCATGGCAACCGCTGCCGCAGCACTGACCTCCGTGGTGGTGCTGCGCAAGAAGACGATGCGCCCGATGCTGGTGTTCGTCCTCGCACCCATCATCGTGCTGATGTTCTTCGCCGCCACCAAGCTCTACGCCGATGCCGCACCCGTCGTCCCGGCACTGCGCTCCTACTGGCTGCCCATCCACGTCACCATCGTCAGCGTCGGCAGCGGCATCCTGCTGGTCTCCGGTGTCGCGAGCCTGCTGTTCCTGCTGCGCATCAAACAGCCCCTCGGCGAGGAAAGCGTGGGATTCTGGGGCCGCTTCGCCTCCAAGCTCCCTGACGCCCAAGCCCTCGACCGACTCGCCTACAAGACGACCATCGTCGCCTTCCCGCTGTTCGGAGCCGGCGTCATCCTCGGCGCGATCTGGGCCGAGGCCGCATGGGGACGTTTCTGGGGCTGGGACCCCAAAGAAACGATGTCCTTCATCACGTGGATCATCTACGCCGCTTACTTGCACGCCCGCGCCACCTCCGGCTGGCGAAACACCCGCGCCGCGTGGATCAACGTCGGTGGATTCACTGCCATGCTGTTCAACCTCTTCATCATCAACATGGTCGTCTCCGGTCTGCACAGCTACGCAGGACTGAACTGACCTCTGCGCGTTCCACACGCTCCGCTGCCGACGCGCAGCTGGTAGCGTCCGATCCGGCTCGATGGGGGAGACATCCGAGCCGGCACTCGACGCGGGACGCACAGTGGGGGGAAATCGGTCATGGCCGATCGGCACGGAAACAATTGGCAACCCGTCCGACCGATGGACGACGACGAACCCCCGAACACGCCGGAGCCGGTGGTGACCGAGACCCCGGTTCCCGGGCCTGCCGGGGTTGGGGAAGTTTCGGGGGTTGCGGGGTCTGCCGAGCCTGCGGGGTCTGCTGAGACTGCGGGGCCTTATCGGGTTGTGGGGGAGTCTCGGGTTGTGGGGGAGCGTGAACCGTTCCGATCCACCCCCATCGCCATGCCGCCCGCGGATGCCCCGAGCCCGACTCCTGTTGTCGCGGCAATGTCGACTCCACCCGTCGAGGTGACGCCACCGACCGATGAGATGCCGACGATGCTCGAAGCATCGGGTCCACCGGTTGTGCCACCTGTTTCGTCCGACACGGCCATGCCCCCTGGTCCGCCGACTCGGCCCATGGGCGAGCCGCAGCCGCCTGGGCAACAGGGTCAGCACCCTGTCCAGCCGCAGAACGGGGTGGTGTTGCCCCAGAATGCTGTGGTGCCCCAGCAATATTGGCAGCCGAACAACGAGTGGGCAGCCCAGAATCAGTGGCAGGCCCAGAACGGCTGGCCGACGCATGGGCATGGGCAGGGGTATGGGCAGGGTCAAGGGTATGGGCAGTGGGCTCCGCAACCCGGTTCGTGGCCGCAACCGATGGTGCCCGGCCATGTTCCTGCTGTGGTTCCCGTCGCGGCTGCTGTCGTTCAGCCGAATCATCGACCGCCGTCGCAGCCGATGTCGGCGGCAGACCTCGGCGATTTGTTGCTCATCAGGTCTGCAACTGTCGCTCCGGTGGCCGGGTGGCGTCGTGCGCTGTATCTGGTGTCCGGTGGTCGGATCGATGTGGGGAACAGTCCGGCGCAACAGCGACGCCTCGAATTGACCGCGCAGGTCGATCGACCATTGGTGGGGTGCTACCGCGTCGCGGTGCTCTCGTTGAAGGGTGGGGTCGGAAAGACGACGACAACGGCCACGTTGGGCTCGACGTTCGCAGACATCCGCGGTGACCGCGTGATTGCGATCGACGCGAACCCCGACCGCGGAACGCTGGGGCAGAAAGTACCGTCGGAAACGACGGCGACGGTCCGAAATCTGTTGCGAGACATGGATTCCTTGGAGCGCTACAGCGACGTTCGGGCCTACACCTCACAGAACGTCCATCGGCTGGAGGTGCTGGCCTCCGATTCGGACCCGGCGGCGTCCGAGGCATTCAGCGGTGACGACTACGACCGAACGGTGACACTGCTCGAGAAGTTCTACAGCATCGTCATCACCGACTGCGGCACCGGATTGATGCATTCGGCGATGGAAAGCATTCTCGAGGGCGCGGACACTCTGGTCGTCGTCAGCTCAGGGTCTGTGGACGGGGCGCGGAGCGCGTCGGCGACATTGGATTGGCTGGATGCTCATGGCTATCGAGAATTGGTGGCCACGTCGGTGGCGGTGGTCAACGCGGTAAGACCGAGGGCGGGAAAAGTCGACTTGCAGAAGGTGGTCGAACATTTCGAGCAGCGATGCGCTCAGGTTCGGACGATTCCGTTCGACCCGCATCTGGAGGAGGGGGCTGAGATCGAACTGGGCAGGCTTCGTGGACGCACGCGAAAGGCACTCCTCGAAGTAGCTGCGGCGGTGGCAGCAGGCTTTCCGGCCTCGCCCACTACTTCTCGCCGCAGCTGACCGGAAACTTTATTCGCCGACTTCAGTGCCGGCGTCGGTCCCGTCCTTGCCTCCGCGACGAGCGTCCCGGTTGATTTTCCAGAGAAATTCCGGATCGTCATCGGGCCCGACAGTCCGCGGGGGTTCAGGTTGCGTGCTGGGTCCGAATGCCTTCCACAGCAGCACAATCACTGCCACCAAACCGATCAACGCCAATAGATAGATCACGACGCACCTCCTACTACGAGGGTAGCCGTCATGCAACGACCTCCGCACCCGTCGAGCGTCGAAGATTCCTGAGAATGTTCGATGAGTTCGTACGGGTGCGGAGGTCGTTGCCGAAACTGCGCCGAATGGCCTGTCTCAGTGCTGTACGCCGGCTTCGGTCGTCAGAGAAGTCAGCAGCTGCATGACCTCGGTTTCGCGGAAGCGACGGTGTCCGCCGGGAGTGCGGAGCGATCCAAGACGTCCGGCGTGCGCCCAGCGAGTCACGGTCTTGGGGTCGACGTGAAAAAGCGCTGCTACCTGACCCGGTGTGAGAAGTGAGTCCTGAGCTTTGTGGAACGTGGGTGCGCTCATCTGTCGTGTCCTCCTACGGTGCGGTTCTGTGCATTTGCGTCGAACCGGAGATATCGGTCTGCGGTGTTGTGAGCCCCATGGTTGCACTCGGACCCCTAGGTACTCGACTGATACAAGGTTGGTAAAGGGGAGGTAATGGACAAATCGGTCACGCCAGGGGTGGGTGGGAAGCCCTGGCGTGACCGGTAACCTTGAGCTCGTGAGCGATGCGACGAATGCCGACCGAAGCGACCCGACCAGCGGAAACCCCACGCCCGGCCGTTCTGCGAAGAAGTCCCTTGCCGTCAATCTCGCCGTGTACACGTTTGCGCGTCTGGCGCTCGTCATCGTCATCGCCGCGATCATCATCGGTGTCGGTTTACTCTTCGGCATCGAGGTTCCGATCCTCGTCGCGGCGATCTTCGGCGTCCTCATCTCGCTGCCGTTGTCCCTGCTTCTGTTCAAGCAGATGCGCATCCGCGTCAACGAGTCCATCGCTGCGGTCGACGAACACCGACGCACCGCTCGCGCGGACCTGCAGTCCAAGCTGCGCGGTGAAGACGGCCGCAAGTGACCGCATCGGTGGACCGCTCCGGATCGCGTGAGTGGGTCGACAACGCAGTCCGGTTGATCGAAGCCGATTCTCAGCGCAGTGCCGACACACACCTGCTGAGCTATCCACTGCCTGCCGCATGGGGAATCTCGCTGTACCTCAAGGACGAATCCACTCACATCACCGGCAGCCTCAAACACCGGCTGGCGCGATCGCTGTTTCTGTACGCGATCTGCAACGGCTGGGTCACCGCGCGAACCACGGTCGTCGAGGCGTCGTCCGGCTCCACGGCGGTCAGTGAGGCATATTTCGCCGGCCTGCTGGGATTGAAGTTCGTCGCAGTCATGCCCAGAAGTACAAGTCCCGCCAAGATCGCCCTCATCGAATCGCACGGTGGGCGCTGCCACTTCGTCGACCACCCGGGTGAGATGTACACCGAGGCGCACCGGCTCGCAGCCGAACCCGACTGCCATTACATGGACCAGTTCACCCACGCCGAACGGGCCACCGATTGGCGGGGGAACAACAACATCGCCGAGTCCATCTACGATCAGCTCCGGCTCGAGAAATGTCCCATCCCCGATTGGGTGGTCGTAGGCGCGGGAACAGGCGGAACGAGCGCCACCATCGGTCGCTACATCCGATACCGCAGACACGCAACGCGTTTGGCCGTGGTGGACCCAGAGAATTCGGCCTTCATCGGAGGCTACGAAACCGGTGACGCGAGTTTCGAGACCGGTAAGTCCTCACGTATCGAAGGCATCGGGCGACCGCGGGTGGAACCGTCCTTCGTCGGCCAAGTGATCGATCGAATGATCGCGGTGCCCGACGCTGCGTCGGTGGCGGCCGCGAGATTCACTTCGGCTGCGATCGGTAAACGAGTGGGAGGATCCACCGGCACCAACATCTGGGGTGCCTTCGGATTGATCTCCGAGATGATTGCCGCGGGGCGCACCGGCAGTGTGGTGACGTTGTTGTGCGACGGCGGAGACCGTTACTCGCAAACCTATTTCGACGACACCTGGGTCGCGGGCCAGGGGATGGATCTCGACGAACCGACCGCCGCGCTCGAGCAGTTCATCCGTACCGGGGTGTTCTGAGCAGATCTACCAGGTCACGACCATCGACGTCACCGCAGTGACAGCGGCGACCGTCCCGACGGCCGGCCACGCACCGATCTTCTTCGCGAGCGGATGCGACGCACCGAACGCCACGAGGTACGTCCCGAGCAGTGCGCCGGCACGAGCCGAGCCCGAGGATTTCTGCCATTGCGTGGTGCAGGCGACGCCGACTGCAGCGAGCACTGCTCCGCCGAGTTGGCGATTGTGCGACCGGCGAGCAACAGCGAAGCCGCCGAGCAAGCCGCCTGCGGCGAGAGCGGACGTGGCGAACGAACGTCGAGCATCATGGTCGGACATGATCGTCACCCTAGCCGAGCCTGCACGCGCAAACTCCGGGCCAGGTGATCTCTCTGCTCGATCACCAAGCGCCGCAACGCAGCCGGTGCCCACTCGTGCTCGGCGAGCCACACGTCTGCACTGTCGGTCGACGATTGCTGAGGAAAGAGGCGAACAACTATCCTCCGTGCGATCTCGATGCTGCGTGAGGTCCACAACGAGGAGATGGACTCGAAATACCGGTCCTCGTACGGTTGAGTGAGGTCCGGTCGGTGACCCGCCCCGAACCCGGTGATGTAGGCGTCGAGAACATCGTTGGACACGTCGTCGCGCTCGGTGATGGAAGTCCACGCGCTCGCTTTGACTGTGGCGTCAGGGATCGCCGTCGCCGCCGCTGTGTGGGCAGTGCGCCCCGAAAGTGTGTCGTCCGAACCGAGTTCGGCATCCAGCTCTGCGATAGTTGCGTGTCCGGTGGCGGCGAGTGCCAGCCAGAATGCCCAGCGCTGATCGGGGTCCAGCCTCAGCCCGGCAATGGTCGCGGTGCCATCGAGCAGGGAGCGTAGATCGTCGGCCAGGAAGTCGTCGAGTTGCGCAGCCGATGCGACCGCCCGCGCCCACACCAACTGCGCGTCGCTTCCGGGTTCGCTCGATTGCAGCTGCCGCCACGACGCTTCGAGCCAATGCCGGGTGGGCTCGTCCCGTCGGTCTTCGGGGAGGTAGTGCGCGAGTGTGTACGTGACGTTGGCCGTGACTGCGGAGAGCAACCCGATCTTGGGTTCGGTCGGCGCGAATCTGGTTGCGATGTCCAGGTATTCGATCGCAGAGAGCTCGGCGTCCCGGGTGGAGTTCCACAGTGCCGACCACACCAGCCCTCGTGCAAGGGGATCGACGATGCGATCGAGGGAGGTCCGCACTGTGGCGGTGGAGCGCTCGTCGAATCGGATCTTGGCGTAGGTCAGATCGTCGTCGTTGAGCAGAACCAGTGCAGAATCGGGGAAGTCGACGGGCGTTCGCGAGTCGGTGATGTCGAGTTCGTAGCGGTGGGTCCTCGTGAGATTTCCGGCCTCGTCCGGATCGTAGAGCCCGACCGCGATGCGGTGCGGACGCGGATCCGACTGCTCGACGGCGTCGCCGGTATAAGTCAGTGTGGACACGCCGGTGGTCTGCAGCCACGCGCCCGCCCAGGTCTCGAGGTCTCGCCCGCTGGCGGTGGACATCTCGCTCAAGAGATCCGTCAGGGTCGTATTACCGAAGGCATGCTTACGAAAGTAGTTGCGGGACGCTGCGAAAAAGGCGTCGGCACCGACGAACGCCCCCAACTGTTTGAGCACGCTTGCGCCCTTGGCGTAGGTGATGCCATCGAAGTTGAGCTTGGCTGCCTCGAGGTCGGTGATGTCGGCGACGATCGGGTGAGTGGTGGGAAGCTGATCCTGCAAATAGGCCCACGCCTTTCGGCGGTTCGCGAAACTGACCCAGGCATCGGTGAACCGGGTGGCTTCGGCCGACGCGTACGCACCCATGTAGTCGGCGAACGACTCCTTGAGCCACAGATCGTCCCACCATTGCATCGTGACGAGGTCGCCGAACCACATGTGCGCCATCTCGTGCAGAATCGTGTTCGCCCGAGCCTCGTACTGGGCTTCGGTTGCTGCCGAACGGAATACGTACGATTCGGTGAACGTGACGAGCCCGGGGTTCTCCATCGCACCGAGGTTGTATTCGGGGACGAAAATCTGGTCGTACTTACCGAACGGGTACGCATAGTCGAACTTGTCGTGGAAGAAGTCGAGGCCACGCTCGGTGATGTCGAAGATGTCCTCGGCGTCGAAATACTCGGCGAGGGATGCGCGGCAGTACGCGCCGAGCGGGACAGTCAGATCGCCTCGGGTCCAGGACGATTCGACGCCGTGGTACGGCCCGGCCGCAACCGCGGTGATGTACGTCGATATGGGCAGCGTCGGGGCGAACGTGGTGACTGTGCCGTCGGTGACTCCCGCGCGGTTGGACAGGACCGTCCATGCCGGGGGTGCTGTGACCCTCAGCGTGAACGAGGCCTTCAGATCGGGTTGCTCGAAATTCGCGAACACCCGTCGAGCATCGGCAGGTTCGTACTGGGTGTACAGGTAGACGTTGTCGTCGACGGGGTCGACGAAGCGGTGGAGTCCTTCACCCGACCTGCTGTACCGCCCGCGTGCACGTATCCGAACAACGTTGTGGTCGGCGAGTCCGACCAGTTGAATGCGAGCTCCGTCGTAATCGACCTGCGCAGCGGTGCCGTTGACGGTGACCTCGTCCACGGACGCACCGATGAAATCGACCCATGTCGCCGCCGTCGTCGCATCGAATTCGATGGTCGTCACCGACTCGAAGGTGTCGACGTCCGTGTCCTCGGCGCGCAGGAGGTTCAGATCGACGAGATACTTCACCCCGTCTATGTGGCGCGATCGCCTGCGAGTTTCGGTTCGGGTCAGATTCGCGGTGCTCACCGAACCAACCCTAGGTGATTGTTTTTCACAGGGCGGGTGGGGTGAAGTAGTGACGTCCGAGTGGATCGACGATATGCAGCACTCCATCCGGAAGCAGTTCGGTGCGCCAAAGTTTGCGCGTTTTGAGGTTGTGGTGGAGCCGACAGCGCGGACCGATGTTCGTGAGGATGGTCCAGCCGCCCTTCTCGGGGCGGTGTCGGTCGAATTCGACGATGTGGTCGAGGTCGCATCGTTCCGAGGGCACGTTGCAGCCAGGATGCAGGCAGTACGGGTTCTCGGCTCGAACCTTCGCCGCGAGAGCTCGACTGGGCGTATAGCTCAGCGCGCCTGGCGGCGGGAGTTTCATGCCCCCATGGCCGTCGGGGTACAAGGCGTGGATCCCGATGGGGTCGTCCCCGACGATGGCACGCCACCGTTCGATCAGCGTTCCTCCACCCGGTCGCGATCGGGTAGCTCTGGTATTCACAGAGCCGGGCGTGGGAAGCCTGGGTGGCGGTGCATCCGGTGGGATCGTGTTCGATGATTGGCTCGTCGGCGGCTCGTCCCCCGGTGCAGCGGACGTGGAACTGCCGCTGCTTGTTCCGTCGGTTGCGGCGCAGTCGGTGTCCGATGGTTCGTTGTCCGCTGTGTCCGGATCATCGTGCTCGGGGGCCCTGTCGCTGTCGCGTGGCGTCAGGCATGTCGCGCACTCGCACAGCAGTGTCTCCCCGCGCATCAAGGCGGTCTGAGCGTCGGCCCGTCGTTGGTCGTCCGACCGCGGATCCTCCGGGTGCAGGCGTATGACCTCGGCGTCGATCCGCGAAAGTTGTTCGTCGGCTTCGCCGTCGGTCATCAGTGTGGTCAGGCTCGACAGTCCTCGTGCCCGGCGACGAAGGCGGATTCGCTTCTCGGTGCGTGCGGCACGCTTGCGTACCGCACGGTCCCAGTCGGCGTCGGCCTCGATGAGCAGTCGATCGATTTCGCGGCCCAGAGCTCCCGGTGCCATCTCCCGGGCGGCCTTGAGAATCTCGGTCTCCAGGGCAACGGCCGTCTCCGGACGGGCATGAAGTAGATGATCGTGGATCGTTCTGACTCGCTCCAGATCGAGGGCACCGTCGATGAAGCCCTGACGCACGAGAGGGCGCAGTTGACGCCACATCTGCACCTTGTTATTGATGGCGGCAAACGTGGACGACAGAGCCGCCGCCAGTTCACAGACTGCCGAGTTGAACAGATCCTTCTCGTTGACCCCGGTGTCCCACGGTGCCGCGCTGGCCGTTCGGCTGCGGACATAATCGTCCAGCAGAGCAAGTTCCGAAGCGACGGCAGCGTTGATCGTCCGTCGCGCGCCCAGAACGTCGGCGAGCGGAGAATGGTCCCCCGTCACCCACACCGCTTTCCGTAGCCCCATGTCACCCCCCAGCGACTGAAGATCGAACACGTATTCGATCCACTGCGGCAAGTGTAGAACAGGGCACCGACACATTCTTCGGCGCTGGCAGGAGGCGTCAGACCGCGCTGACGGCTCGGGTCACATCGAGTTCGAGTAGGTAGTGATTGATGGCGATTGCAGCCTTCGATCCTGCTGCTGCCGAATTGATGAGCTGGGCGGGGGAATCCGAGACGTTCCCCGCAGCCCACAGGCCGTCGACGCTGGTGAGCCCGGTCGGGTCGGTGGCCACCCAGCCGTTGTCGAGGCGAGTGCATCCGATCGATCGCAGGAGCGCGTCGTTCGGAACGAACGTCGGCCCGACGAACACGACTGTTCGAGGAACGACGGTCCCGTTCGTCAGCTCGATGGCTATGACGCGACCGTCCTGCACAACGATTCGAGCAACCGGTACGTCGACGATTCCGACGGACCGCGCGTCGAGTCGAAGGCGTTCGTTTTCACTCAGTTCGATGCCGTTGGTGAAGAAGACGACGTCGTCCGACCATTGGCGAATCAGCGACGTCTGGTGGATCGTGAACGGTCGGTTGGATCCGCCGACCACGGCTATCGGCTGATCCCGAACTTCGTAGCCGTGGCAGTACGGACAATGCAGTACTCCCGAGCCCCACTGGTCGTGAACGCCGGGGATATCGGGCAGTTCGTCTCGAAGCCCGGTGGCCACCAAGACCGACCGCGAGTGCCGGGACTCGCCGCCCTCGAGGCGGACCTCGAATCCCTCGTCGAGTCCAATTACTTTGCCGCGCAGAATTTCTCCACCGTATCGGAGGACTTCCTCGCATCCAGCCCGATGCAACTCCTCGGGTGTGGAACCATCGCGCGAGAGGAAGTTGTGAACATGGTCGGCAGGCGCGTTGCGTGGTTCTTCGGCATCGACAACGATCACCTTTCGGCGGGCGCGAGCCAGAAGTGTCGCGGCACTGAGTCCGGCTGGGCCGCCACCGATTACCACGGTGTCGTACGTCAAGATGCCTCCTCGGTGGTGCGATATGTTGTGAACGTAGCAGAACTGTCAACTAGTTAACAATATTGGTGGTGCCGATGACCGATGCCTCGCTTCGTGAGCTGACCTGTGCACGGTGGGCCGAGTTCAACCCGGAGCTGGACACCTCGCCGATGCAGGTGGTGGCCGAGATCAAGCGCATCGTCGCGCTGCTCGACGTGGCCGTCGAACCGATATACGCCGCGGCCGATGTATCCGTCGCCGAGGTGGAATTGATGGTGCCCCTGCGTTACGCGATCGAACCGGTGACGGCAGCGCGGTTGGCGGAGCTGCTCGGCATGACCCGCGCAGGTGTGAGCAAGACGCTCGGAAAGCTCGAACGTCGCGGCTTTCTGCAGCGCGTGCCCAGCGCCGAAGACCGACGGTCTGCGTCGATCACCCTGACCGATCAGGGGAGGCGCATCGTGGATGATGTATTTCCCCGAGAGCTCGAAGCGCACGGACGATTGTTCGATGCGTTGGGTGCACGTCGAAACCGTGTTCTCGAGGCCCTGACTACGCTCGCCGAGTCGATGGAGTCCGGTCTGCCGTCTCAGTGACGTTCCTGTCGGCCTGTGTCACGGCTACGCTCGCCAACACGTGCGGGGCGATTCGTAAGGCGGACACGATGAACACATTTCAGAAGTCGGCGGCAGGGTTCAACAAGGTCTTCATGGTCGTGATGAAGGCACCGGTGCTCGACAGGGTGCTCGGACGCTCGATGGGCATTTTGACCTACACCGGCCGGAAGTCCGGCAAGAGGATCGCATTGCCGGTTGCGATCAGCCGGAAGGGTGAGCACCTGAAGGTCAGGGTGGCGATGCCGGACAAGAAGAACTGGTGGCGAAATTTCGTGGACGGCGGCGGTCGTGTCGATGTCGACCTCGGCGGTGTCCGGTACTCCGGGCTCGCGACGGCGACCCGTGACGACCGTGGGCGGGTCTCTGTCGATATCGCTGTGGACCACTGACTTGTGTGTCAATAAAGGTTGACAACCCCCTTTCTGTCAACCTAAATTGACATACATGACAGAAGCCACTGCATTGGCCGCCGCGGCCGCCAGTTCCGATCCGGGGGAGGGGTTGCGTGCCGTAGCCGCACTTCGCCGTCTGCTCGAACGTCTGGAAGCCGTCCAGGTTCGCAATGCGCGGAATCAGGGATGGGCGTGGCAGGCGATAGCGGATTCGCTGGGTGTCAGCAGACAGGCGGTCCACAAGAAGCACGGCGGAAAGGGAAGGTAGACAATCATGTTCGAGCGATTCACCACTCAGGCCAGGGCGGTCGTCATCAGTGCCCGGCTGCACGCCCGGGCGTTGCACTCGGAGCGGATCGAACCCATTCATGTCTTCCTCGGTGCGCTCGACAAGGCCGACGAACCGCTTGGGTCTGCGCTGGCCGAGGCGGGGTTCACCCTCGACAACGCGCTCGAGGACGTGCTGTCGAGGGACGCCCGGGCCCTACGGTCCATCGGCATCGACCTTCACGACGTGATCGACACCGTCGAGTGTGCGGTGGGGTTCGGCGACGTCGACCATTCGAACGATTCTCACCTGCCGTTCGCGCCGTCGGCCAAGGAAGCGCTGAAGCTGGCCTTGAAGGAGGCCGTCCGATTGCGGGACAGGGAGATCGGCGTCGAGCACATGCTTCTCGGTGTGATCGCAGGTGCCGATCCATCGTTCACCGAGCTCGTGAGTGTTCGCGGCAGCCTGGACGATCTGCGCGACGCCGTCCTGCTGGTGCGCACGTCATAGCTCCGAGCGGGCCCGAACTCTACGATGGGCGCCATGAACTTTCTGATTCGGCTCGTGATCAATGCCGTCGCCATCTGGGTTGCGAAGGAATTCGTGGACGGCATCACCGTGACCAGCTCGGGCCGCGGTGACGGGTGGGACATCGTGGTCCTGCTCGGTATTGCGGCCGTGTTGACGATCGTCAACGCGTTCATCAGGCCGATGGTGAAGCTGTTGTCACTGCCGCTGCTGATTCTCACCCTCGGGCTGTTCACTCTCGTGATCAACGCGTTGATGCTGATGTTGACGGGGTGGCTGTCGTCGCAGACCGGTTACGGCCTCGAGATCGTCGGTTTCGCGGCCGCGTTCTGGGGCGCGATCATCATCTCGATCGTGAACTTTCTGCTGGGCGCATTCGTCCCCGAGAAGCGTTAGGCGAACGCCAGCGCCACACCGGTAGCGGCACCCCAGACGAGCATTGCCAATCCCGAATCACGCAGCGCAGGAATCAACTCGAAGCCGTGAGCACCGCCGCGAACCGGCGAGTTGGCGCGCGCAGCGAGGGGTAGCGCGAGCAGAGCGACCAGGGCCCATGGGGTTCGGGCGATCAGCGCGACCGTCATGGCGAACGGGACGACCAGCAGTGCCAGGTGTAGATAGCGTGTGCGGGTATCGCCCAATCGCACTGCGAGCGTCCGTTTTCCGGATTCGGTATCGGTGGGGATGTCCCGAAGATTGTTCGCGACGAGTACGGCACTGGAGAAGGACCCGACGGCTACCGCGGCCAGCACGCCCGCCCAGTCGATCTGCTCGGCCTGCACGTATTGGGTGCCGAGCACGGCGACGAGTCCGAAGAACACGAACACGGCAATCTCGCCGAATCCGCTGTAGCCGTAAGGCTTCGAGCCGCCTGTGTAGTACCAGGCACCGGCTATGCAGATCAGGCCGACGATCACCAACCACCAAGCGCTCGTGGCGGCCAGGACAAGACCTGCGACGGCACCGACCGCGAAGCAGCCGATGGCGGCCCGTTTGACGGCTCCTGCCGAGGCGGCCTTGGAACCGACGAGTCGAAGTGGGCCGACTCGGTCGTCGTCCGTGCCACGGATTCCGTCGGAGTAGTCGTTGGCGAAGTTGACGCCCACGATGAGCGCCAACGAGACGATCAGTGCCAGTAGAGCCTTCCACCACACGCCTGCGTCCAGGGACACGGCTGCACCGGTGCCGACGAGGACGGGGGCGATAGCGTTGGGGAGCGTTCGGGGTCGCGCCCCTTCGATCCATTGTGCTGTGGTGGCCATGAGCGACGATCTTTCCGTATCTGCCGGAAGGGTGCGGACGCGGCCGGTCAGAACGGCAGGCGCGGCAGTACCGGCAGCGGGATGACAGGCATCTGGACACCGGGAATCTGTGGTAGCGGCACCGTCGGAGCGGGCGGCGGTGGCGGCGGGTTGTAGTGCGGTTGATACTGCACGTACGGCGCGCTGTCGGCGGCTGGAGGTGGTGCAGCGGACGTCGGCGGCGGGGCCGGGATGTCCGGGGTCGGTGACGGTGTGGCGGTGGTGGTCCGTGCAGCCGAGGGTGTCGTGGTCTGCCGGATGCCCTCGTCCACGCTGGCAGGGGTGCTCAGCGGTTGGTCTTCGCTCTCGGAACTCAGGCCCGAGAACAGTCCGACGGCGGCGATGACGCCCACGATCGGTAGCGCGATCAATCCGAGCCGCGCCAGCGCCGGTCGGTGCGAGACGACCGGTGCAATGCGATCGACGTCGACGCGCGCAGCGTGCACGGCCGCCCCACCTGCAACGACGAGTTCTGGTTGCTCGGGGACGATGATCGGCAGCTGCAGAAACCGTTCGAGTGTCGTGCGGACCAGAGGGACATTGCTCGTACCGCCGATGGCGATGACGGCGTCGGGATAGAACTCGGCTTCGAGCCCCAGTTGGCGGACCGTGGTGGCCGCCTGTTCGGTGGCCCGGGCGATCGACAGCTCGAAGATGTGGCGCTCGAGAAGAATGTGTTCGCCGTCGGGCGTGCTGGTGGTCTCGTGCGTGGACAGTGCCTCTTTGATGCCACGGCAGAATGCCGTCAGAGCAGTGTCCTCGTCGTGTGTGTGCGGCTCCCGCACGATGCCGAGGCCCAGTATGTGTTCCCGAACCACCGCGTCGAACGAGGCTCCGCTGATTGCTGTCGTACGAGTCGAGCCGTAGGAGCGGCCGGATTCGACGTCGACGATGTCTATGTCGACACCGGTCTCGCCTGCGTCGAACAGGGCGATGGTGCGGTGCTGGCTGGCCAGGCCGGGACGGAGGTACTCGAGGGCAGCGTCGGTCTCGTCGATCAGATGTACGTCCGAGACGTATTCCTCGGCCAGAGCCTTCGTGATGCGATCACGCTCGTCGGTGGTCCGGTATGCAATGCCCAGTGATTGCGGCGCGTCCGGGCGGTCGACGATTCCGCGAACGACCCGCGCGACGTCCTCGGGGGAGGGGGAGAGCTGCCAGTCGTCGAAGGGAGCGGCGTCTGTCCACGTGCCGTCTTCGGTCGTCCGAGACGTGCGGATTCCGCACGTTCCCAGGGACACACCTACCGACGAACGCATCTCCAACCGGCCTCTCCTGTACGGCGACGTGGACACTGTACCGTCTCGAGGTTTGATTAGAGGTCCAAAACAATCCGAACGTCAGGTCGAGGGTGTTCGACGGGCGGCCTCCGACCCCAAATGCGACGGACCTCACGACCGGCGACTCGGTGGTGTCAGAGGGGCAGCGATGTCTCTGTCAGTCCGACCCCGCCGGTGCCCCGCAGTTTGCGGAACCATTCGAGACCGAACGCAGTGGTCAGTTGTTCGATCGGCATTGCGAGAAACGGCCCGAAATCGCCGACCTGCGTTTCGTGCGCTTCCATCGCGGCCCGCTTGGCCGCGATGACGCTCGACACGTCCACGACAGTGGTGATTTCGGTTTCCGGCAGTCCGAACGACTCCATGTCCGGTGGTGACGCCTCTTCGCTCCAGTGGGGATTGGCTTCCATCAACCTGCGCATGTGGTCACGGTTGGTGGTCGTCTCGTACACGTACGGCGTCTCGGCGATCTCGGCGGCGCGCTTACCGACAACGTGCACCTGAATGTGGTCGGGGTGGCCGTATCCACCGTTCGGGTCGTAGATGGTGACGACGTCGGCCTGCTCCTCGCGCAACACGTCGGCCAATCGCCCAGCCGCGGTGTCGACGTCGACATTGCAGAACGCCTCCGGGTTGCCGTTCTCCGGCGTGCCGGCCATTCCGGAATCGGCATAGTGCAGGCGAACGACGCGCGCGACGCCCAGGACGGCAGCCGAACGGTCCAATTCGATGTGTCGGCGCGCGGCCAACGTCTCCCCGTCGGCGAGGATGCCGTCGGGATATTCGCCGACGGCACCGTCGGTGGCCGTCACGAGTACGACGCGGTGGCCGGCGTCGGCCGCGAGCCGCATGACGCCGCCCGTGCCGAACACTTCGTCGTCGGGATGCGCGTGGAAGCAGACCAGAACACTCATGGCGTGAATGCTTGCACGTCGAAGTGGGTGCGGCCCAGTCGGCGGGCCAATACGATCTATGGGTGACCACACGGCGGTCGGCCTCGATACGTTCGTATTGGCGGGATTCGCGAGCGGATCGGTACTGTCGCGCACTACATCCGGTGGGGATCGTCTTCGCTCTGGTGTTCTTCGCGCTGTCGATGACTCCGTCTCTGCTACCTCGTGTGTGGTACCTGCAGGCGGTGGCCACGGGGATCAGCGTCGCGATCGGGTACGGCGTGGGGTGCCTCGTTGCCTGGGTGGTCCGGCGCTGCGGAGTGTCACCGGACTGGTCGGAGCAGTGGCGTCGACGTGGGTGGTGGGCGTTGGCCGCGGCTGCGGTGGTGGTGATTCCGCTCTTCCTGATCCTCGGTTCGTGGTGGCAGCAGATCGTGCGCAAGCTGGTCGGCGTGGAGGATCCTGGCCGGCCGCTCTACGTCGCGGTGCTGGTGCTCTCGCTGGTGGTAGCGGTGGCGGTGATTGCTCTCGGCCGCCTGCTGCGCAGAGCGACTCGGGCACTGACGCGATGGGGCAAGCAGTACGTGCCGAGGCCGGTGGCGAGGATCGCCAGCGTGATCGTCGTTGCCCTGCTGGTGGTGTTCGCCGTCAACGGTGCCCTGATCCGGGGGATCGTGGCCGTCGCGGAGAAGTCGGCGTCGACCGCCGACCGCGGCAACCACGAGGGTGTGGAAAAGCCTGATGCAGCAGAACTGTCGGGGTCCGATGCGTCGAACGAGGACTGGGATTCGCTGGGTCAGGAGGGGCGACGCTTCGTGGTCTCCGGGGCATCGCCCGACGAGATCAGTGACTTCACCGGAAGGCCTGCAGTGCAACCGATCCGCGTGTACGCCGGTGTCGAATCGGCCGAAACGGTCGAGGGTGTGGCAGAGCGGGTGGTGGCCGAACTCGAACGTACCGGCGCATTCTCACGGGCCGTGCTCGGTGTCGCGACCACCACCGGACGTGGCTGGGTCAACGAATCCGTCGCCGGCCCTCTCGAGTATCTGTACGACGGAAATTCGGCGATTGCGTCGATGCAGTACTCGTTCCTGCCGAGCCCGATGGCATTTCTCGCCGATCGGCAGACCCCGCAGGATGCCGGACGAGCCCTGTTCGAGGCGATCTACGCGGTGTGGAGCGAACTCCCGGAAGATTCACGACCCAAATTGGTGTTGTTCGGCGAGAGCCTCGGTGCCTACGGCGGGCAGGATGCATTCAGCGGTGCGCAGGACATGATCGCGCGCATCGACGGTGCTCTGTGGGTCGGCAACCCCAATTTCACGCCTCAGTGGGCGCGTATCACGAGCGGACGCGACGCCGGTTCCCGCGAGATCCTGCCTGTCATCGACGGCGGAGAGCACGTGCGATTCGCGAGTTCGTCCGGGGATCTCGACATCGGTGGTCCGTGGGAAGAGCCGCGAATCGTGTACTGGCAGCACGCATCCGACCCGATCGTGTGGTGGTCACCCGATCTGATCCTCGGCAGGCCCGACTGGCTGCGGGAACCCCGCGGCACCGACGTCGATCCGGGAGTGCAGTGGTTCCCGTTCGTGACGTTCTGGCAATTGACCTTCGACCAGGTGTTCTCCACCGACGTCGACGACGGGCACGGCCACAGCTACGGAGCCGACGCAGTGCGCATGTGGGCCGACATCCTCGAACCGGCGGGATGGTCCGACGCCGACGTCGAGCGGCTGTACCTCGAAATGGCGGGTTGACATCGGTGCCGGAGAACGACGAGGTCGGCCAGGTGTTGGAGCTGGAGCGGCAGTTGCAGCGGGCCGAGACCCGGCGTGACAGAAGCAGACTCGTGGCGCTGCTCGCGGACGATTTCGTCGAGATCGGAGCGTCGGGGGTGGTGTGGACCAAGCCGTCGATACTCGAGCTGTTGGGCGGAGAAAGTGCGGACGACGGCATCATCGAGGTCCACGATCTCTCCGGACGGATACTGGGCGTGGGTGTCGTTCTGGTGCAGTGGACGTCACGACGGTCGGGACGTAGAGCCCGCCGATCGTCGATTTGGCGACGCACCTCCGATGGATGGGAACTGGTGCATCACCAAGGCACACCTGTGGTCGACGGTCCGCCGGATCGGACGGGGTAGCCGAACCCGGGGACGCAGAGTGGATTTCTGCGTCCCCGGGTTGCAGGGTCAGGCAGTCACGACGACGAATTCGTTGGGCGTGACATCGAGTTGCTTGCTCTCGGTGACGTTTCCGGTGGTGAGGTCGACGGCGTGGATGCTGTTGCCGGCCGGTTCGGTGACGTAGGCGGTGTCACCCGCGATGGAGATGCCGGGGTGGGCGTCCTGGTATTTCGCGGGACCTTCCCAGGCGTCGATGACGGGGTACGAGGCGGTGAATGTCTTTGTCGTCGGATCGAATACGTGGACTGCGCCGTCCGATCCGATGATGTAGGCCAGGTCGCCGGGGCCTCGGGCGACTCCGCGCCAGGTGTATTCGGCACCGTCGGGGAGCTTCACGACGTCGAGGGTCTTGGCCGCGGGGTCGATGACGGTGACCGCGTGCAGGAGTGAGCCCTCTGCGTCCGGGTCGTCCTTGTAGTCTCCGACGATGAGGGGGCTGGTCTCGCTCACGTACGCGTTGCCCGTCCGCCCGTAGGGCTGGTCCGGAGCGTCGAGCTTGGTTATCTGGCCCTTGTCGTAGATCAGAGCGCCGTTCTCGCAACCGAAGACGACGATCTCGCCTTCCGCTGTTCCCTCTCCGTGGACGCCGGGGCACTGATCGTTTTTGGCGACGACCGCGCCCGATGCGTCACGAACCTCGATGCCGGTGCGGCCGTTCGAGTTCCCGACCGTGGTGAGAAACGTGCCGTCTTCGAGGACGATCGAGACGCCGTGGTGCGCGTCGACACCAGGGATGCTCTCGGTCTCCGGGAGCCCGTCTGCGGATTCGAGCGCTGCGGTGTCGAAGATCGTGGTGTCGCTGGTGCCGTCGGCGTACAGAATGGTCTTGCCGCCGTGTCGTACGACGTGACCGGGCTTCTCGGCTTCGAAGACGGTGTCGGTCAGTTGCGGTTGCTCGGTCGTCCCGGCCGCGGTGTCGAGCACACGGAAGCCCTCGCTCGTGGTGACCATGACGTTGCGGTCGTCGCCGGCGAGGTTGAGGCGCGTGTACTCCTCGGAGTCGAAATCAGCGACGGTCTCGAACGTGTCGGCGTCGAGCACCCGAAGGCCGCCTTCGTAGGACACCGCGACCCGTGGCCCGGCCGCAATCGCTGTGGATTCGGCGGCGGGGGTGGTGCCGGATGAGCACGCCGCCAGGGTCGCTACCGCACCGAGTGCGAGCGCGGTGACGCTCACCCTTCGTAAATGGTTGACACGCATGATTGTTCCTTTTCTGTGTGACGAATCGGTCAGCTGGTGAGTCCATCGGAGATGCGCTCGGTGTTGACGCGCATCATGGTGAGGTAGTCGGGGGCACCGCCGTCGGGTGCGGTGAGGGATTCGGTGAACAGTTCGATCACAGTGACGCGAATGTCGGCCTCACTCGCCAAGGCCTGGACGAGACGATCCGGAGAAGACGATTCCGCGAATATGGCGGGAACACCGGTCTTCTCGATGGCTCCGACGAGTTCGGCCAGATCGGAAGCAGACGGTGCCGCCAGGGTGGTGCCGCCGGGAATGGCTGCCCCGATCACCGTGAAATCGAAACGGTCTGCGAAATAACCGAATACATGGTGATTGGTGACGAGTGCGCGGCGCTGATCCGGGATCGCAGCGAAGGTGGCGCTCATGTCGTCGTCGAGCCCCTTCAACTGCAGCCGGTAACCTGCTGTGCGGTCGGTGATTTCGGCAGAATCGACACCGTCCAGCCCGGCGAGCGCCGGCTCGAGGGCATCGACGACGGCTGTCATGCGCGCGGGATCGGTCCAGAAGTGCGAATCGGGACTGCCTGCGGCGTCCCCTTCCGTGTACTCGAGGACGTCGATGGCGTCGCCCGCGACGAAGGTGGGCACGTTCTCCGCCGCTGCCTCGTCGAGATGTTGCTGTAGACCTTCTTCGAGGCCGAGACCATTGGAGACGATCAGGTCTGCCGTGCGTAGGCGGGCACCTTCCTGCGCCGAGATCTCGAAGGAATGCGGGTCGGCGTTCGGCTTCATCAGCGTCACCACGTCTGCCTCGTCGCCGACGAGCTGCTGCACGACGTCGCCGAGGATGTTCGTGGACACGATCACCACCGGGCGGTCGTCACCGTCGGCGGAGCAGCCGCTCAGGCACAGTCCGATTGCTGCGGCTATCGCCACTGCCGATGAGAAACGGCCGACGCGTCCGCTCGTCATCGTCCGGTCTCCGCGGTGAAGGCCGGTTCGGTCGCGGTGTCGAAGGTCCGCGCTATGCGGGCACCGTCGGCGTAGTCGATCTCGTACAGCCGTCGTTCGGTCGGGGCGCTGAGATAGGCGCGCTGATCGTCGGCGACGAGGGTCGGGGACGCGCCGGCCTCGAGTGATTCGGCCACCAGCGGTTCGGTTTCGGCCAGGATTGCTCCGTTGTTGCCGTCCAATACCAGGACTCGGCCATCCTCGGTGAGGGCCAGCACGTGCTCGTCCGCATCGTCCACGGCGGTGACGTGCACCAGGGGTGCCGGTGCCGGGAGTAGGGACCACGACCGTTCGCGGGTATCCAGCATCCAAATGCCCTCTGCTCCGGCAGAACCTGCGACCGTGGGGCGGCCCTCGCGGTTGTCGAACGACGGCGCTGCCGCGGCGGTAGCGCCGGCCGGGTAGGGGATTCTCTCGACCGCCAACTCGTCACCGGTGGCCGAGGCGAGCAGTGCGCCGTCTGCGCACCCGATCACCGCACCGACCCTGGTGGTGATCGTGCCGCGGGCCTGCGGGCACGGTTCGACCGGCCCGGTGCGTTCGCCGTCGGCGGTGTATCCGACGACCGAGGTCGACGGACCGGAGCCCTCGGTCACGAGCGCGAAAGTGCCGACGGGAACGACCGTTCCGGCACCGGGCGTGGTGACCTTTCGGAATCGTTCCACGACTGTGCCTTTCGACAGGGCCTCGGTGTCGAGCAGCACAGCGTCGCCGGAGTCGGGAAAGAACAGTCCAGTACTTCCCGAGGTCGAAAGGTTGGACGTGGCAACGGTTGCCGTGCCTGAGCCGCCAACCGTGCCGAGTAGTCGAGGCTCGCTGCGGTAGTAGTGAAAATGGTCGACGTGGTCCCAGGTCCAGACCCCGCTGTCGACGATCTCGACGCCCGCGTCGGTCTGCACGAACAGGTAGCGGCCGTCGGTGTGCAGAGCCTGCGGGGCTCCGATGGTCCCGAGATCGGTGACGGCGTCGTCGAGCAGATCGAGATGGGACACCCGCCCGGTCGGGTCCACGGACGTGAGCCCGAGCCGCGGTTCGGCGAGTTCGGCGGCACCGGCTACTGCCCCGTGGCCTCCGCCTGTGGGTTCGTCTGTGCGCGGCACGTTCGTCTCCGAGGAACAGGCCGTCGATGCGAGAACGAGGGCACCGACGGCGATTGTGGTGGTCAGGATGCGGGGGCGCACGTGTTCCTTTCGGGTGAAGTGGGGCGATGACGGGTGGCGGTGACGGCACTGCGTATCGCGTACGACAGGCCGGACACCGCGATCGCGGTCGCCGCCACGGAGGCACCGGCGGCGGTGGCCGCGTGCCAGGAGATCAGTAGGCCGCCGAACACGGACAGCATGCCGAGGACGGCCGCCACCAGCATTCGAGTGGGAATGCGGGTGGTCCACTGCCCGGCGGCGACGGCAGGGGCGAGCAGCAGTCCGACGACCAGCAGCGAGCCGACGGCTTGGTACGACGCGACGACTGCCAGCGTCACGAGTGCGACGAGAACTGCTTGGGCCGAGCGCGGCCCGAGTCCGAGCACCGAAGCAATTCGGGGGTCCAGCGCAACGGCGACCAGCGGTCGATGAAACAGCGCCGCGACGGCGACTCCGAGTGCGGCCGCTCCTGCCAGGAGATAGAGGTCCGTGTGCGTGATGGCAAGAATGTCGCCGAACAGTATGGACGTGGCGTCGGTGGCGAAGCTCCCCGAGTGGGAGATGACGATGACGCCGAGCGCCAACATGGACACGAACAACATCCCGATGCTCGTGTCGTAGGACAGTGTTCCGCGGCGTTGCAGCGCGGTGATCCCGAGGCTCATGGCGACCGCGCTCAGTGCGCCGCCGATCATCACCGGGACTCCGAGAACGGTCGCGAGAGCGACACCGGGCAGCATTCCGTGTGCGAGCGCCTCACCCAGAAATGCCATGCCGCGGATCACCACCCACGTTCCGACCACCCCGCACAGCACGGCGACCAGGGCTCCGCCGAACAGGGCGCGTTGGACGAAACCGAGGTCGAACGGCTCGAACAGCGCGTCGATTGTCTGAAATGGCACATTCCGGAGCTTAATGAGAGTGATAACGATATTCAAAATCGTATAGTGGCAATGTGAACACCTCAGCTGTCAGCGCGTCGTCCGAGTTCGCTCGCCTCCGGGGCGTCCGCGTCGAGTTCTCCGGCCACACGGCACTCGCAGGCGTCGATCTGGACCTGCTACCCGGTCGGCTCACGGCCATCGCAGGGCCGAACGGTGCCGGCAAGTCCACGTTGCTCGAGGTGGTCGCCGGCACCCGGCCACTGACGGGCGGGACCCGAAGCGCAACTCGCGCAATTGCATTCGTTCCGCAGCGCGCTGCTGTGCCGGATCGGTTGCCGTTGACCGTATGGGACGTCGTGGCAGTGGGTGCGTGGGGACGCCTCGGCCGGTGGCGTCCGATGAACACCGAGGCTCGGGCATCGGTGCGCGACGCCCTCGGGCGCCTCGACATCGCGGAACTGACCGGCATGCCGTTCGCCGACCTGTCCGGAGGGCAGCGTCAGCGCACCCTACTGGCTCAGGGTGTGGCCCGCCGGGCCGATCTCCTGTTGCTCGACGAACCCACGACAGGTCTCGACGCCGCTAGTGGACAACGGATTCGAGCCGTCATGCGTGAGGAGACGATGCGCGGAGTTGCCGTTGCGTGTGTGTCTCACGATCCCGAGGTGTTGGCTGCGGCCGACCGAGTCGTGCGACTCGAGGACGGTCGAATCGTGTCCTGACGGATACGCGCGTCGGGTGCTCTCACCGCGCTGCCAACGCGGCTCGCAATCCCGCGCGGTCCAGTTTGCCCGGGCCTCGGGTCGGCAGTGCGTCGACGAGGAACAGCTCCCGCGGTGCAGCGGTGGCATCGAGCGACTGCTCGACGTGAGAGCGCAACTCCGCCAACGTCACCGGCGCAGAGGCAACCACTGCTACCACCACCTTCTGGCCGAGGCGCTCATCCGGCAATCCGACGACAGCGCACTCGCGGACAGCGGGATGCGTTGCCAGCGCGGCTTCGACCACCTGCGGTACGACGGTCAAGCCGCCCGTCGAGATGGCCTCGTCGAGTCGACCAGTGATGCTCAGCACCCCGTCGATCATCGTGCCTGCGTCGTCCGTGCGGAACCATCCCGGCTCGGCGAACGCCGGGTGATCGGGTAATCCGCGATAGCCCGAGGCCAGAGTCCGCCCGCCCAGAACCACTCGTCCGTCGTCGATCCGAACGACGGTGCTGTGCAACGGAACTCCGTCGTACACACAGCCGCCCGCGGTTTCGCTCATGCCGTAGGTGCGTACCAATCGAACGCCCGCGGCAATCGCTTTCTCGCGCAACGGAATCGGCGTGGCAGCGCCGCCGAGCAACACGGCGTCCAGCGATGCCAGTGCAGCAGTGGCCTCGGGGTTCTCGAGTGCTTTGACCAACTGGCCGGGCACCAGGGAGGTGTAGCGTAGCGGACCCGGCATCCGTCCCACGGCCTCGATCAACGCGGCCGGGTCGAAGCCGGCAGATACGTCCATGATCACCGGCGACGTGCCGGCGAGCACGCTGCGCAGCAACACCTGCATCCCGGCGATGTGGTGTGCGGGCAGAGCCAGCAGCCACGAGCCGGGGCCGCCGAGGCGCTCCTCTGTTGCCGTCGCCGACGCGACCAGTGCGGACGCAGACAGCATGGCACCCTTGGGAATTCCCGTCGTCCCCGATGTCGCGACGACCAATGCGACGTCGTCGTCGATGGGGGTTCCGGGGGCCAACGCGTCGTGCAGGCGTCGGATCTCGCGTGGATCGTCGGCGGGGACGGGGAGGACGGCCGGGCCGTCGCCGGCCAGCAGACGGCTCAGCCGCGGCAGGATGTCTGCCGCGGCCGAGCCTGCTGGAATGGGAACGCTCTCGAGCACACTGGCGAGATTAGTCCTTGCGCCGGATCGTGAACGGGTCGGCCAGAGGCCAACCCCCGGCGGCGAGGTTCGCGCGCACCCGATTGACGTCCTCTTCTCGGGGCAGCTCGTTGGTGACCTTGGTGATGGTGACGGAAATTCCTGCCTTGTCGGCAGGTAGCTGGCCGTCGGCGATGAGGGCATCCATCACCGACTGCACTTCGTCGTCGGACAGTCGCCGATTCAGAAGGGCAAGGAGGGGAACGTAATCCGCTTCGGGTACCCCGTCGGGATACCCGCCGCGGAGCCACTCGACGATCGAGTGGAGGAACGACGGGACCGCCATGGTCTTACAGGGCAGCCGGATCCGCGAGCGGCCAGCCACCGGCGGCCAGTCGTGCCGAGACACGGGAGATGTCCTCGGCCGTCGGCTCGGCGTCGATCTGGTCGCGGATGTACGTTGCGATCTCCTCGGTCGAAATGGCACCGTCGTCGAGTGCGCCGGTGGCGGGAGAGACGAGTTCGAGAACGATCTCCTGCACCTGAGCGTCGGTGAGTGCGGCGCGGCGCAGAAGGGCGACGAGCGGGAATCGGTCCTTGGGCGGAACGCCCTCGGGGTATCCGGCTCGGAGCCATTCGAGCACCGAGGCCGGGAATGCGGTCTTGGTGGAGTCGGTCATGAGAGCTGTACCCCTTCTCGGGTGTGTCAGAAGACGGAGATGCCGAATGTGCTGTCGAGGAAGTTCTTCATGATGAAGAGAATTCCGGCCACGATGGCGACGACGACCACTGCGAAACAGAGGACGGCCGCGGCGGTGGCGACTGCGGGTCGGGCCACGCGTGTGGTGCCCGAGGCCGTGGCCTCGTCCGAGGGCTCACCGACCGAGAGTGCCTTGAGTCCGAAAGCGAAGATCGCGGGCAGTCCGGCACCGAGCAGCAGGCCGACGAGAACGACCTGCCAGAGCGAATCGAGTGTGTGCTTGAGGGTTTCCATGATGTTCAGACCTTCGCGGGGGAGTCGGTTTCGGCGGCGGCAGGAACGAGTCCGCCGTCCCATACGGCGTTCACGTTGTCCGGATCGACGGGTTCGCGGCGCGAGCGGATGTACATGACGGTGGCCAGGCCGACGAGGATGGCGAAGACCACGAGGATGCCGGGCAGACCGCCGATCGTGTGGGCGAGCAGCCAGCATGCGGCGCCGACCACGCCGGCGAGCGGCAAGGTGATGACCCAGGCGACGGCCATGCGTCCTGCGACGTTCCAGCGCACGGCGGCACCGGGCTTTCCGAGTCCCGATCCGAGGATCGAGCCGGTCGCGACCTGCGTGGTCGAGAGCGGGAGGCCGAGGTGGCTCGACGTCAGAATGATTGCGGCAGACGAGGACTCGGCTGCCATGCCCTGCGGGGATGCGATCTCGACGAGGCCCTTACCGAGGGTGCGGATGACGCGCCAGCCGCCGAGGTAGGTGCCCAACGCGATGGCGAGGGCGCACGTGACCTTGACCCACAGGGGCATCTCGGCGTCCGGCGAGACGGTCCCGTAGGCGACGAGAGCCAGGAAGATCACGCCCATCGTCTTCTGGGCGTCGTTGGTGCCGTGGGCGAGCGAGACGAGTGAGGCCGAACCGATCTGGCCCCAACGGAATCCGCGCTCCTTGGACTTCTCGGGAACTGCGTTGGTGATGCGGTAGATGATCCAGGTGCCGACGGTGGCGACGAGGCCGGCGACGATGGGGGCCAGCACGGCGGGCAACACGATCTTGCTCCACACCCCGTCCCACACGACGCCGCTGGTTCCCAGGCCCGCCATGGTGGCACCGATGAGGCCGCCGAACAGTGCGTGCGAGCTGCTCGACGGGATGCCGAGCAGCCAGGTGGCGAGGTTCCACAGGATGCCGCCGACGAGGCCGGCGAAGATGATGGTCAGCAGGGCCTGGCCGCCGGTGTCGCCGAGATTGACGATCCCCTTCGCGACGGTGGCTGCGACCTCTACGGACAGGAAGGCGCCGACCAGGTTGAGGACGGCAGACAGGGTGACCGCGACCTTGGGCTTCAATGCCCCCGTTGCGATCGACGTCGCCATGGCGTTGGCGGTGTCGTGGAAACCGTTGGTGAAGTCGAAGGCCAGGGCCGTCACGACCACCACGAGAAGTACGAGAAATTCAGCGCTCACGGTGGAAAGTGTGGGACACGAACGGCCATTCGCGGAAATTTCTTGCGAAGTGTTCTTCTCGGGTGCCGCGAAGTCGTCTCCAGTTCACCTTCAGTTCACCTTTTTGCCTTATATGTCCACTTCGTCTGTGGCGTAGCGCACGGCGGTGGTCTCCTCCGGTCGAAGCATTGTGGAACAGTGGACGACGTGAAGGGATCCGGTATGGATGATGCGGTGTCGGCCGCCCTGTCGTACTTCGATTCCGTCGATCCGGCTCTTGCTGCCGACGCCCGGCTCGGGTGGGACGGACTGGCCGCGGTGTCGCCGCCTGCGGGGCCGACACAGCATTCCGTACAGACATTTCTGTGGATCTATCTGCGCCACGCGGCCGAGGGCCCCGATCGGGCCGTCGACATCGCCCGAGCGCTCGGGGATCTGCTCGAGCGGCTGGGACGCGTCGCGTATGCGGAGATCGCGCGCAGCGGCGTGACGGACGAGCTCGTACGTGCCACCGACGATGCGATCTGGCTGCAGCAGTATCGCGCCGCCACCGAGCAATCCGGTATCGGAGCAGTCGACACCGAGTTGGTGACGTGGCAGGACGCTCCGACCGGGGTCGAGCGGGCCATCGTCGAAAAGATCGGTGAGACACTCGAAGTGGCGACCATCGCCGGTGAGTTCGAGCCGTCGAAGCCCGGTGGCCGACCACTGGGAGTCACCGCACGGGCGACGCGTCGTCGCGGCGTGACCGACGCGGTGCTGACCTCGGATCAGGGCAAGAACGGCACCGACGACGTTCTGCTCGAACAACTTCTCGACCACCGCATCGAACTGTGGAGCAGTTACAGCGCTCCACGAGCCGAGCTCTACCTGGGGTTGCGCGAGGCGCTGCACGAGGCGGTCGAGCCGGTGTACGGGTGCGTGCGCAGACTCGAGAGCTTCATCGGCTGCATCGGCGACGGCGTGGCGCTGACCGATGCCGGGTATCTGCCGGACGATCTGGTGGCGCGTATCGCTCGCACTGTCTTTCCGGTAGCCGAGCGTCCGCAGTTCGTCGGACGCGAACTCGATACCGACAAGGTCCTCGCCCTCCGGCGTCTGGTGATGCGACTTCGGTTGATGCGTCGATCCGCAGGCAGGCTGGTTCCGACGACGCGCACCCGGCAGCTGAGCTCGGACGGATTGTGGCGCGTGCTCACCGGGGGAATCGTCGGCAGTGACTACCACCCCGACTCGATCGCTGCTGAGGTTCTCCTGGCCCGGATGATCCTGGGCAACGACATCGCCGACGCGCAGGCGACGGCCGACGATTCGGCGCGACTGTTGCGTGCGGAGGGATGGACCCACGCGGGGGAGGAGCCGGAGTCGGAGCACGCCGAGACTCTGGCTGACACGTTGATCGCAGAACTCGACGCTCTCGGAGCGTTCCGCTCGGCCGACAACCGCGTCGCAACCGACGAAGGCGCACGGGTGGCTGCGGCTGTGTTGCGTCATCGGCTCCTGCACACGCGCTTCCCGGCATTGTGACGAGCTCGAGATGGGGTTTGCCTGCGGTCTGCTGTTCGTGCACGGTTAAACTCGGTTCCACCCGGGTCGAGAGCGTGCCCGGATGTCGGCTGCGAGGAGATGCTGGTGGACGGTGAGGTGCACGACACCGCACGCTCCCAGTCCCGGCGGCAGAGCGACTCGGCTCGCCGCTACCTCGATCTGGAAGCAACCACACCCGCGTTGCGCTCCACCGTCGAATTCGCGGCACGCAGTGTCGGATTCGCCATCGCCCAGCTGAACGTGTTGGACGAGGACACCCAGTACACATTGGTCAACATCGGTGGTCCACCGATGTCCACCGTGGTGCGGGCCGACACCCTGTGCGACGACGTGGTGCGCACGGGAGTGCCTGCGGTCGTCGCCCACGGCCGGGTCGATGCGACCACCCGGCAACGCGCGCTGCTCGACGAGAACGGCATCGAGTCCTATGCCTCGGTTCCGCTTCGCGGACGAGAAGGTCTGGTGATCGGCACTCTGTGTCTGCTCGACCGCACTTCGAGGCCCCTCTCCAACGACCAGATGCAGGAGCTCGAACAGTTCGCGTCCGTCCTCGAAGAGCAGCTCGATCTGCATCGGCGGGTCGGCTCGGGATCCACCCGACTCGGCAGCGACAACGACATCGCCGACTCCCTCGCCGACGGTCACATCGTCCCGTGGTTCCAGTCGATCGTGGACCTACGGACAGAGGAGATAGTCGGCTTCGAGGCATTGGCGCGCTGGCACCATCCCACTCGGGGTCTGGTGGTGCCCGCGGACTTCGTGCCGTTCGCCGAGGCGAGTGAACTGATCATCGACGTGGATCTGAGCGTGCTCGCGCAGGCAGCCGCGGAGATGAAGAAGTGGCACGTACACCGACCGGACCTGCGGCTGACCGTCAACATTTCCGGACGTCATCTGGCGCATCCGGACGGCGTCGGCCAACTCGAACGCGCGATCGCGTCGACCGAGGTGTCGCCGAAATCCATTTCGCTCGAACTCACCGAGACCTCGTCGGTGACGCCAGGGCCGTTGTTGCGCAAGCACATCGACGACGTGCACCGGTTGGGTTTCCGCGTCCTGCTCGACGACTTCGGCTCCGGCTGGTCGTCTCTCGAACGCTTGGTGACGTTGCAACCGGACGGCATCAAGATCGACGGACATCTGACGCGGTTCATCGACACCGTGGCCGGTCGGGCGATGATCAAGTCGTTGGCCTCGGTCGCCAAGGATCTGGAGTTGACGATGATCGTCGAGGGGATCGAGAGTCGAGCTCAGGCCGACGCCGCTCTCGATCTCGGATGCACTCTGGCGCAGGGATATCTGTGGTCGAGGCCGCAATCGGCGTCGGCGGTACTGCGAACCGTCTCGGGTGGCTAGCGAGTATCCCGGCGGAGTGGGTGGTCCTGCGGAATCTGCACCAGCACGATGGGAATTCCATCGGGATC
Organism: Rhodococcus sp. PML026; assembly: GCF_000963615.1. Classification (NCBI taxonomy): domain Bacteria; kingdom Bacillati; phylum Actinomycetota; class Actinomycetes; order Mycobacteriales; family Nocardiaceae; genus Rhodococcus; species Rhodococcus sp. PML026. The sequence goes on from NZ_KQ031365.1 coordinate 254,762, forward strand.
CTCGATCCACATCTCGATGAGTCCCCAGGGTTCGGTGGTCGCAGCCCGCACGATCGCAATGCCGGCCTGTTCCAATTCTGCTGTGGCAGAATCGATGTCGCGAACCTGCAGCCACAGTGCCCCGGAGAACGATCCCGGCTCCTCGGTGCCGCCGTGCGCTGCGATCTCGATCAACCCTTGGCCTGCGAACAACACCGTGCCGCCGGGATATTCACGGCACACCGCAAGAGACAGGCCGTCTCGATAGAACTCGAGGGTCTTCCGGTAGTCGACCGGGCGCAGGATGGTACGTGCAGCGAGGATGTCCACCACGCATGGATATCACGCAACCGACCATCACTGCCGCAGGATGGTCACAGCGAGAGTGGAGCCTGCGGAACGACCCGGATCAGTGGCGTCACAGCACCGTCGTGACGATCCGGTTTCCGCCGGCTGCCTTGGCCTCGTACATCATCGAGTCCGCCACCCGCATCGCCCGCGTCACGAGGTCGAGGTTCTGCTCCCACAGGGGTGAACTCGCGTGCAGGATGGCTGCCCCCACACTGACCGTCACGGCGACGCCGTCGTCGGGATCGCGCATGGCTCGTCGAACACCGTGGATCAACGCATCGATGTGCAGGCGCGACGTCGAGACCACGGCGAGGTATTCCTCGCCGCCGGTGCGCGCGATCACGCCGTATCTACCCATGTGTACGCCCAGACGCTCGGCGACGCGAACGATGACGGCGTCTCCCTCCTCGTGCCCGTAGTCGTCGTTGACGGCTTTGAAGCGATCGATGTCCACCACCACGACGGCCGAGCAGCGATCCTCCTCGCGGCCGAGCAACCAGACATCGTGGATCACCGATTCGAGTCCGCGCCGATTCAGCAACCCGGTGAGCGGGTCGAGCAACGAACTACGGGCGTCGTCGGTCAACACGGTGACCAACAGATGCGAGGTGAGCGGCACCCCGGCGATCGCGAGCAACACCACGTCGGTCCGGAAGATCAGTGACGCGACGTCCACGTCGCCGGTGCGGTATGTCGCCGCCGCGGCAGCGACGGTGCACGCCACCGAGAAGATCAGGTGAGCCACCAGCCACCGTGGGCTGACGAAGAACGTGCAGAAGGTGCCGATGACGGCGAACAGCGCGCACGTCAGGATCGCGTCGGCGATCGGGTTGACGAGGATCGACGACGCGGTGCCCAGATCGGCGAACACCGCGAATGCCACCACCCCGAGACGACCCGGGAACGGCTTGACGATCCACGCGGCCGCGACCGCCACCGCCATGACGACCAGGAATGCCTTCCAGCCGATCGCCGCGGCGTTCCGCGTGGCACCGTCGGAGAAGAGGGCCACCACCGCCAGAGCGCCGTAGTTCAGCGTCAGGATCGCCATCACCCATCGGATGAGCTTTCCGGTGGGCCGCGAGTTCTGGAAGTCCGCCATCCAGCGGTAGTCGTACGGCTGCGTGAACCAGGCCCACAGAGCACCCACGGCAGTACCGCGATCGCGGTGATGCGAGTTCGGGGTCACGAAGCGTCAGAAATATCGGGGGAACGGCGACCAGTCGGGCTCGCGCTTCTCCAGGAACGCATCGCGTCCCTCGACGGCCTCGTCGGTCATGTACGCCAGCCGGGTGGCTTCACCGGCGAACAACTGCTGGCCGACGAGACCGTCGTCCTGCAGGTTGAACGCGTACTTGAGCATCCGCTGCGCCTGCGGCGACTTGGCGTTGATCTTTGCGGCCCACTCGATGGCGGTGTTCTCGAGTTCGGCGTGATCGACCACCTTGTTCACCGCGCCCATGCGGTGCATTTCCTCGGCCGAGTACGTCTCGCCGAGGAAGAAGATCTCACGGGCGAATTTCTGCCCGACCATCTTGGCCAGGTACGCACTGCCGTAACCACCGTCGAAGCTGCCCACGTCGGCGTCGGTCTGCTTGAAGCGAGCGTGTTCGCGGCTCGCGAGCGTCAGATCGCACACCACGTGTAAGCTGTGCCCGCCACCCGCTGCCCACCCGTTGACGAGGCAGATGACGACCTTGGGCATGAAGCGGATCAGCCGCTGCACCTCGAGAATGTGCAGGCGGCCCGCGCGAGCCTTGTCGACCGTCTCGGCCGTTTCACCGTCCGCATACTGGTAGCCACTTCGTCCGCGAATGCGCTGATCGCCGCCGGAACAGAACGCCCAGCCGCCGTCCTTGCTGCTCGGCCCGTTTCCGGTGAGCAGCACCGTTCCCACGTCCGAACTCACGCGTGCGTGTTCGAGCGCGCGGTAGAGCTCGTCGACGGTGTGCGGCCGAAAAGCGTTGCGAATCTCGGGACGATCGAACGCCACCCGCACGGTCGCGTCGGACACGTGGCGGTGATAGGTGATGTCGGTCAGATCTTCGAAGCCGGGAACGGGACGCCACAGTGCTGGAGTGAAGGTCACGTGGGCCAGCTTAACGGTGGCGAGGGCTGAATCCGCTGCGGCCGGGCGATGCAGCTAGCGTGCAGGTCATGACCGATCCGATGCAGCTCGACCGCAGTTCCGACCCCGATTACGACCACCACGGCGGCTTCCCTCGTTTCGTTCCGGCGAAGGTGGGGCCGGAATACGGACAGTTGCTCGAGGCACTGCGCACGGTCCAGGATCTCGCGGTGTCCACGTCGTTGCCCGCAGACGTCACCGAAGCAGCCGCGAGCAAGACTCGGGAACTGATCGAGTTGTTGGAGCCGCACGTGGTCGCCGAAGGCAAGCAGACCGCGGGGCGGGTACCTGCTCTGCCGGGCCGTGGTTCGCTGCTGCTGCCGCCGTGGATCATCGAGAAATTCGCAGCCGACGGCGTCCGCAGCCGTGGCATGTTCCGTCGCTTCCACCTCGGTGGCAACGCCGCCGCGCACGGCGGCACTCTTCCGCTGCTGTTCGACGACCTCTTCGGCCTGATCCAGCATGCCTACGGTCGGCCGATCAGCCGGACCGCATATCTGCACATCAACTACCGCAAGGTGACCCCCCTGAACACCGAGTTGGTCGTCGAGGGTGCCGTGGACAAGGTGGAGGGTCGTAAGACGTTCATCAGCGCGAGGCTGACGGATCTGGACGGCAACCTGCTCGCCGACTGCGAGGCACTGATGGTGCAGTTGCTCCCGGGGCAGCAATGATTCCCCCGATCGACGATCTGCTCGACGGTGCGCACGTGCTCTCGATGCCGATGCGGACGAAGTTCCGTGGGATCACCACCCGTGAGGTGATGTTGATTCGTGGTCCCGGTGGGTGGGGTGAATTCTCGCCGTTCCCCGAGTACGACGACGTCGAGTCCGCCCCGTGGTTGGCGTCGGCGATCGAGGCCGCGTGGGAGGGCCCGCCGAATGCAGTGCGTCGACGCATCGCGGTCAACGCGACCGTGCCCGCGGTCGACGCCTCCGATGTGGCGGGCGTGCTGAGCCGCTCACCCGGGGCCGAAACGGCGAAGGTGAAAGTGGCCGAGAAGGGGCAGAGCCTGGCCGACGACGTGGCTCGCGTTCGTGCGGTGCGCGAGCTGGTGCCGCGGGTGCGGATCGACGCCAACGGGGGCTGGACCGTCGACGAGGCAGTCACTGCGTTGGCTGCTCTCACTGCGGACGGGCCACTCGAATACGCGGAGCAGCCGTGCGCCACGGTTGCCGAGCTCGTCGAGCTGCGCCGCCGGGCTCCGGGAGTTCGGGTGGCCGCGGACGAGAGCATCCGTCGGGCCGAGGACCCGATGAAGGTCGTGCGGGCCGGCGGCGCGGACATCGCGGTACTCAAGGTCGCTCCGCTCGGTGGCATGCGCGCACTGCTCGAACTGGCCGGCGAACTGGGGGAGTACGGCGTGCCGGTGGTCGTGTCGAGTGCACTCGATTCGGCTGTGGGCATCGCCTCGGGGCTCGCCGCTGCCGCCGCGCTGCCGCATCTCGAATTCGCCTGCGGACTGGGGACGGGCAGCCTGTTCGTTCGCGACGTTGCACCGGCACCCGAGGTGGTTGACGGAACGTATCCGGTCCAGAGCGTCGAACCGGATCCGCACGCGTTGATCGAACTCGGTGCCGACGCCGAGCGCACCCAGTGGTGGATCGAGCGAGTGCGGCGCTGCCACGCACTGCTGCGGTAGTGTTGCGCCCGGTCCGCGTGGGGCCGCCGACACATCTGGGAGGAAGTTCGAAGTGGTTGCTGCACTGAAGGATTCGCTGCTCGACGAGTCGAAGGCCGACGCTCTGCGCGTCGACGTGCTGGCATTGATCGACGCCGAGGTAGCCGACAAGAAGGGCGCCAGTGGCCTCGCGGTCAAGGGGGGCTACGGCGCAGTGAAGAAGGTCGGTCCGTCCTACATCGACAATGCGGTCTCGGCTCTGTGGCCCGATTTCGTCGACAAGCTCGATCCGTTCTGGCAGTCGTACAACGCCGCCCCGCAGGGCACGTTCGGTGAGTATCTCGCCGCCAACGGAGATGCCGCGTCCGACGCTCTGCTCTCGGTCACCGATGCGCGCATCGAGGAGACGGACAAGTCCGTCGTCAAGAAGTTCTACGGCAGCCTGCGTGGCTCGGCGAAGAAGAACGTCACCGAGGCACTGCCGCGCGTCGGCGATCTGGTCGCCAAGCACGCCTGAGCGGCTTCGCCGCATGTGAGTGGAAATTCGTAGCAGGGTACGAGTTTCCACTCACATGCGCGTAGCGCTCAATCGCTCCCAATCGGCCTCGGTTTGGTCGGCGTAGAGCCGCGCGAATCGGCACAGTGCGACGTCGAGTTCATCGGAATCGCCCGTGTATCCCGAGATCATCGACGCGCCGCTGGTGCGAGCGTGTCCCTTCGCGAGTAGTCGACCCACCACCCGCGCGTAGTCCACCAGCGCGGGTGCATCGATCGACGAGAGATCGATCGTCCCCTTCATGTTGCGGAACTGCCGCACGTAGTACTGCCGTCCGGCGATCGTGCACCACCCCAGCAGTGGATCGCTGACCGTCTGCAGATCCTGCTGGTACTCCACCACGCGTTGTCCCTGATGGTCGTGCCAGGCCGATTCGCCGTGCACGTACGGGGCAAGCACCGACCGTCTGGCCTGCTTGAGCTGCAGGAACACGACGTCGTCCGCGCTGGTGCCTTCGAGCAGTGCCACGTACGCCCGGAGCCCGACACTGCCGACTCCGACGACGCGATGCGCGACGTCGATCAACGTGTATCCCCCCAGCACCCGACGCCAATGCGGGGTGAGGGTGAGCAGGTATTCGTCCAGTCCGACGGCCAGCAATTCCTCGTCCTCGGCCGAGATTCGGGTGGTGATCGGCGGCTCCTCGACGATCCTGCGAGTGCCCTCGTGTTCCTCGGTGAATCGCGGCAGGACGCGGTCACTGGTGCGTCGACGCGCTTTCTTGGTGGCGCGTTTGATCTCCTTGCGCAACGATCCCGCAGTGGCATCCCGTTGCAGTTTCTCGGCCGTCAACCGTTGGAACGACCGCGACATCAGCGGTTCGTCGGCGAGGCGCGCGACCTCGATTCGATACGCGGACACGCAGGCGGCGACGGCATCGCGGCACCGATCCTCGCTGCGTCCGTTCTGTCGGCCGGCCACCCAGATGCTCGCGGCGAGGCGTCGTAGATCCCATTCCCAGGCACCCGGGTGCGCTTCGTCGAAGTCGTTGAGGTCGATGACGAGGTCGCGTTCGGGGGAGGCGTAGAACCCGAAGTTTCCGAGGTGGGCGTCGCCGCTGATCACCGGATTGATACCGGTCGACGGCAGCATCGCTACATCCCGAGCCATGACGATGGCCGTGCCGCGCAGGAAGCCGTACGGGGATTCGACCATGCGCTCGAGGCGCGTGGGTATGAGCCATTCGATCCGGCCCTGGTGCGAGTACTCGATCTGCTGCACCGGGTCCGGGCGATCCGGCGGCGGTGTCCAGTCGCCCAGCGATGCGATCGGGACCTTGTCGCGCAGGCGTCGACCCAGCTCGTATCGTTCCGCTCGGGGGAGTGGCCGCGCACGCAACGACGCGTACGGCGCGCTGTCGACTGCTGCCGAGTCGGTGACGACGGTATGACCTTTTCCGGAGCCGGGCATGTGAAGTCACACTAATCGAGGGCTACGGGGCGGCTTTACCGAACTTCCAGTATCCGGTGAAGCAGATCCGAGACTTGGGTACGGAACGCTCGTTCACCAGGTATCTACGCAGGCCCGTCGCCAACCCCTGTTCCCCGGCCACGTAGACGAAAGGATCGCCGTCCGGAAGCTCGGCTTTCTGCACCGCGGCCAACGCGGCCTCGCCCGGCTTGGCCAGCGGGTTGGGGCGCACGATCCATTCGATGTCGACGCCTGCGTGCACGTCCTGCTTCTGGATGTCGGCCTCGGTGGGCACTTCGACGAAGGCCTTGACCCGAACGTCGGCCGGCAACGACCGCAGAATGCCGAGAATCGCCGGGGCAGCACTCTCGTCGCCGACGAGCAACTGCCAGCTCGATTGTCCCTCGAACGTGTAGATGCGGCCTTCGTCGAAGATCGCGACGCGATCGCCTGGGACCGCCCTGGTAGCCCACGATGACGCCGGACCACTGTGACCACCGGTTCCGCCGCCACCATCTACTTCGCCGTGTACCACGAAGTCCACATCCAGCGCCGGGCCGTCGCCGTACGTGCCCTCTCCCGCAGCGCGGTATCGGCTGACCGTGTAGTTGCGGACCGCCGGCTTGGTGTCTTTGGAGAACGTCAGATACTGGGCGTACCAGAGCATCGAGGTGGCGCTGGGGATGCGCGGCTCGTCCTGGCCCGCCTGCGGCAGGAACAGGCGAAACCAGTGGTCGTAGCCCATGTAGCGGAAGTTCGACAACGAATCGCCGCCGAGGGTCACCCGGATGAAGCTGGGGCTGATTCGCTCGCTCCCGAGCACGGTCAGGCGGTAGAACGCGGGGTTCTCCGGTTTGAGGTACTTACCCATGCCGCACAGGTTAGCCGACCCTAAGCTGTGATGGGTTTCCGTCGATCTCTCACTCGGGCCGACCGCGCCGGTAGCGCTGGACCACCTTGGCTCCGACGGGTACTGCGAACAGCATCATGAACACGCGGATCACCTGGGCGGCCACGACGAAGGTGACGTTCGCCCCGGTCGACGCGGCGATGGCCAGCACCGCGTACACTCCGCCGGGAGTGGTTGCGAGGTAGCCCTCGTAGCCGCTCGTCCCCGTCGCGGACGCCAGCCACAGGCCGAGCATCGCGCAGCAGACGGTGACGGCGATGATCAACATCAGCGATGCGGGCAGGACCCGCGAGATCGACTTCAAGCTGGCGACGGTGAACCGCAGTCCGGCCTGCCAGCCGATGACGATGTACGCCGCCCACAGCAACAGCGTCGGGACGGACGCGTCGAACGAGACGCCGAGCACGTCGGCGAGCGTGGCGATCATCAGCGGGCCGAGCAGGGCGGGGGCGGGCAGCCGGATCACCTTGGCCAGCATTACCCCGATGACGCCGCAGATCAGGACGAACGCAAGATCGATCCACAGCGCCTCGTGCACGTCGGCGGTGACCGAAGATTGTCCGGGTTGGGCGTCGAACACCAGGGTTGCGACCAGCGGCAGCGTTGTGGTCACCAGTACCACGCGCAGGTATTGCACCACCGCGACCACGCGTTCGTCGCCGCCCAACTCCTGGGTGATCGCCACCAGTCCCGAGGCTCCGCCTGCGACCAGCGCCAAGGAGCCGGTCAGTGAATCGATGTCTTTACGAAGCCCCAACAGCGCGCCGGCCGCGATCGACAGCAACAGGGTGCCGATGCATGCCAGCAGTACCGGCAGCCAGGTATCGCCCAGCGAGCTCAGAGTGTCGCTCTGCACGAGCGTGCCGATTTCGACGCCGAGGATTGCCTGCGCCGCCATGCCGAGTCTGCGGGGGAGCGGCGCTCGCTCGGTTCCGGTCGTCGGAGCCCATCCGGCGAGCGCGAACACGATCGCCACCAACAGTGCAACGAACAACGCAGCCGACGGCACGCCGAGCGCATCGGCCCCGACGGTCAGTGCGACCGTGACGAGAACCAGCAGCAGCCAGCGAATCAAGAAGGTCGCTCGATCTCGCGAACCTCGGGCGGCAGTCCCCACTCGGTACGGCCGAGTCGACTGAGCGGAGCGATGGTCTCGAACTCGGGCAGGCCGTCCTCGGCGAGAAATTCGGGTCGAACCGACACCGCGACGACGCTGCCCATGACGACGAAGCAGTTTCCCACCTCGACGACGCGGTGCAGGGTGGCTTCGATGGCGATCGGGGCCGCGGCTACCCGCGGCGGCGTGACGATCGCACTGGGTTCGCTCTCGATGCCGACGGCCTCGAACTCGCTGACGCCGTGCTCGAAGCTCGCCGAGCTGCCGTTGACCTGATCGACCAACGGTGCCGTGGCCAGGTTGACGACGAACTCGCCGGTGGCCTCGATGTTGCGCAGACTGTCCTTGCGGGTCACGGACGTGAACTGGACGACCGGCGGTTCCACGGACGAGACGGTGAAGAAGCTGTAGGGCGCGAGGTTCGCCACACCGTCGGCCGAGACCGTGGAGATCCAGGCGATGGGCCTGGGGACCACCGACGCGGTCAGTAGCTGGTAGAAGCGGCGGGAGGAGACCTCGTCGGGCCGGAAGACTGTACGCACGCCTCAATACTGTCAAAGCCCGGTTGCGGCGGCCGACCGGAGCATCTGACACTCTGGAAACTGTGAATCCGTCCACCGCTCAGGCCACTGCAGTCGTCGACGAACTGGCGCGCAGCGGGATCGAAGACGTCGTGCTCTGTCCCGGCTCGCGCAACGCCCCGTTGGCCTTCGCTCTGCAGGAAGCCGACGCGGCCGGCCGGCTACGACTGCACATGCGGATCGACGAGCGGACCGCCGGATTCCTGGCCATCGGACTGAGCCTGGGCAGCGGCCAACCTGTCCCGGTGGTGATGACGTCGGGAACAGCGGTGGCGAACCTCGGGCCCGCAGTGCTCGAAGCGAACTACGCCCGGATCCCGCTGATCGTCATCAGTGCCAACCGGCCGTACGAGATGCTCGGCACCGGTGCCAACCAGACCATCGAGCAGTTGGGCCTGTTCGGTTCGCAGGTCCGCGCAACGATCAGCCTCGGGCTCGCCGAGGAAGGACCCAAGCAGAACAGTCAGTGGCGAAGCGCGGTCTCGCGAGTCATCGCCGCTGCGCGCGGTGCGCGCTCGGGCAACGCCGGACCGGTGCACTTCGACATTCCACTGCGTGAACCGTTGGTCCCCGCCCTCGGCGATCCGGGGGCCCGGCCCGAAGGACGTCCCGACGGGATGCCGTGGACCTCGACCACCCAGGCGACCCTCGACGTGCCGGTCGAACTCGATCTGTCGGTCGACACCGTCGTCGTGTCCGGGCACGGCGGAGCCGTTCGTCCTGAGCTCGCCGGGCTGCCGACCGTTGCCGAGCCGACAGCGCCACTGCACGGAATTGCGTTGCATCCCTTGGCTCTTGCGCAGTTGAAGCCGCGTCAAGCCGTCATCACCGGTCGTCCGACCCTGCACCGTCAGGTGTCGGCGCTGCTCGCGGATCCGGCGGTGGACGTCATCGCGCTCACCACCGGCCCGCGTTGGCCCGACGTCTCGGGCAACGTGCTGGCCACCGGCACGCGTGCCGTGACCACCGGCGCACCCGATCCCGCGTGGATCGCCCGTTGCGCCGCGCTGTCCGAGAGAGCCGAAAAGGCTGTGCACCAACAACTTCGAGAGCACCCCAAGCCGACGGGTCTGCACGTTGCCGACGCGGTGATGTCGGCATTGCAGCCCGGAGATCAGCTGGTGCTCGGAGCCTCCAACCCCGTGCGCGACGCGGCCCTGGTCTCGACTCCGATCCCGGGCGTGAAGGTTCTGTCCAATCGTGGCGTGGCCGGCATCGACGGCACCGTCTCGACGGCCATCGGTGCGGCGATGGCCGGAAAGCGCCGCACGGTGGCGCTTCTCGGTGATCTGACGTTCCTGCACGACGCGGCCGGTCTGCTCATCGGCACCGGCGAGCCGAGTCCGGACGACCTGACGATCGTCGTCGCCAACGACGACGGCGGCGGCATCTTCGAGCTTCTCGAACAGGGCGACCCGCAGTACGCGGGTGTGTTCGAGCGGGTGTTCGGAACACCGCACGGAATGGACCTGGGAGCGTTGTGCGGGGCCTACCGCGTGGAGCACCACCTGGTCGACTTGGCCGATCTGGCAACCGAACTCACCGGCCATGCCACGGGAATCAGGGTGCTGGAAGTGACCACGGAGCGCTCCGGGCTGCGCGACCTACACGCAGCGATCCGGGCCCGTCTCTAATTCTGTTGCGCAGCAACCCATTCGAGTGTTTCGCCGGTTTCCTGATCGATCATGTCCTTGATCATCTTGTTGATCAGGTCTTCGATCTTGCCGCCGACGAGCGGAATCTTGACGGTCGACTCACCCTTGACGACCAGTTTCGCTCCGGTGCCGTCGGGGCGAAGCGAGAGGGTGCCGTTCACTTTCGCGGGGAGACCCGTGGTGCCGCCGACCAGCGTGCCCTCGGCGTGGTCGCCTTCGAGCGGACCCCAGTGGTCGGTACGCGAGACGATCAGCTTGCCCTTGATGACTTTCGTGACGAACCCGGGCAGTTCGGACGTGCCGACCTCCTCCGTGATGTCCACGGTCAAGCCGCCGTCGTCGTGCTTGGTCATCTCGTACCCGTCCGTCTTCTTCGCCTTGGCGAAGCGAGCGGCCCACTGGTCTTCACTGGTGAGTGCGGCATGCACGTCAGCGGGCGGATTGGACGATTCGACGGTGAACTCGAAGCTGCGCGACATGAGCACAGAGGCTACCGGAGCGGAGGCGAACCGGCCGCGAAGTAACCTGAATGCTGTGACCGACACCGAGAGGGGCAGCCGAACTCTGCACAGAATCCGGCTGGTCGTGCTCGTGGTCGCGGTTGCCATCTCGGTTCTGTCGGTCCTTTTGGTGGTCGGTGCCTGGCGAAACGACGTCACCATCGACTCCGACAAGGGCGTCGCGACGGCCGAGGTGCTGTCGGCGGGCAAATTGCGTTCGGCGGTCAGTTTCATCACCCCCGACGGCGTGACCCACAATCCCAGACTCGGCGTGCTGTACCCCACCAATCTCGTCGTGGGTCAGCGCATCGAGGTCGAGTACTACAAGGCGGACTCCGACGACAACGACAGCGACAGCGACCTGCTGGTGCGGGTAGCCGGCCGTGACGCCACCGTGGCCATCGTCCCCGCTGGATCGGTCATCGTCGTCACCTGGCTGATCGCCCTGCCGGCCCTGTTCTGGTTACGTCGCAAGGAGACCCAGCGTATGGGGGCCAAGCGCATGGAGGTACAGGATGCGTAATGCCAGGCAGTGGGTCATCGCTGCTGTCGCCGCGGTGGCCGGGTTCGCGTTGGTGAACTTCGGCAACGTCGCGTCCTCGATCGTGATCATGGTGCTCGTGGTGGTGTTCCTGCTCGTCCTGACGACTCCGGTGCTGTATCCCCGTTCTCTGTCCGACGACGCGTCTCGAGTGGCTGCGACCGAAAAATCGGTGCCGCTGATCTACTGGCGTCCCGGTTGCATCTTCTGCCTTCGGCTACGGGTTGCGCTGTTGCTCCGCGGAAAGAAGGCCGTGTGGACGAACATCCGCGCAGATGCAGCTGCCGCAGCGCGGGTTCGGTCGGTGAACGACGGGAACGAGACGGTTCCGACGGTGTTCGTGGGTACCGGACACCGCACCAACCCGAGTCCGTCGTGGGTCGCCCAGCAATTCGTGTGACGTTGGCCCACACGTAACGTCGTCCATGCCTGGGCGACTGCGTGGCCACCCACACTGAGGACCGTGCGAGTAGCCATCGTTGCGGAATCGTTCTTACCCAACATGAACGGCGTCACCCACTCGGTGATCCGTGTCCTCGAACATCTCGAGAAGACCGGGCACGACGCCATCGTCGTCGCCCCCGACAACCCGTCGGGACCGCGAGCGGCGACCTGGCACAACGGCGTCCCGGTCCACCGAGTGCCGTCCGTGATGGTGCCGAAGGTCAGCTCCCTACCCGTCGGTGTTCCTGGCCTCGGGATGGTCTCTGCGCTAAGGACCTTCGCGCCCGACGTCGTGCATCTGGCGTCCCCGTTCCTGCTCGGAGCGGGTGGTCTGGCCGCCGCGAACCGCCTCGACGTGCCTGCCGTCGCCGTCTACCAGACCGATGTCGCAGGATTCGCCGCGAGCTACGGCCTCGGCTTGACCTCGAAGGCCGCGTGGCGTTGGACCAGGAGACTGCACCGCGGAGCGGCCCGCACTCTGGCACCGTCCACCTCGGCCGTCGACGCTCTCGAGCAGCACGGCATCCCGCGCGTACACCGGTGGGCCAGGGGAGTGGACGCGGTTCGGTTCGCGCCCTCGGCCGCGTCGGCCACCCTTCGCGGCCGATGGGGAGCAGGTGAAAAGCTGATCGTCGGGTTCGTCGGCAGGCTCGCGCCGGAGAAGCACGTCGAGCGGCTCGCCGTGCTGGCCGCAGATCCGTCGGTTCAGCTGGTGATCGTCGGCGGCGGACCCGATACGGCAACACTGCAGGCGTTGATGCCGAATGCGATCTTCACCGGGCAACTCGGCGGAGACGAACTCGCGCAGGCCTACGCCAGCTTCGACATCTTCGTCCACCCCGGCGAACACGAAACCTTCTGTCAGGCAGTCCAAGAAGCCCTCGCCAGCGGAGTACCCGTCATCGGGCCCGACGCCGGCGGACCCCGCGATCTGGTCTCGCACTGCCGCAACGGCTACCTACTGCCGGTCGACAAGTTCACCGAGCTGCTGCCCAGTGCAGTCGGCGCCCTCGCCGAACCCACCACCCGCGCCCGCTTCGGCAACGCCGCCCGCCGATCGGTTCTGCACCGCACCTGGCCTGCCATCTGCGACGAGCTGATCTCCCACTACTACGACGTGCAAGGCATCACAGCGCCACGGGTGACCGAAGCAGCCTGAGTAAGCTGGAGTTCGTGGCCACGACATCGCGCGCAACCCTGGAAAAAGAGCCCCACGAGGTGGCGTCGATGTTCGACGGCGTCGCCCGCCGCTACGACATCACCAACACCGTTCTGTCGTTCGGCCAGGACCGCAGCTGGCGCAAGCTGACCCGCCGAGCACTCGACCTGAAGCCGGGCGAGCGGGTCCTCGATCTCGCCGCCGGCACCGGCGTCTCCACGGTCGAACTCGGACGCAGCGGGGCCTGGTGCGTCGCCACCGACTTCTCCAAGGGCATGCTCCGAGCCGGACTCTCCCGCGGAGTGCCGATGGTCGCCGGTGACGCGATGGCGCTTCCGTACGCCGACGCCAGTTTCGACGCCGCCACCATCTCGTTCGGTCTTCGCAATGTCTCCGACTTCGATGCCGGTCTGCGCGAAATTGCCCGAGTCACCAAACCCGGTGGGCGTCTTGTGGTGTCGGAATTCTCCACCCCGGTCTTCGGCCCGTTCCGCACGGCATACATGGAGTACCTGATGAAGGCGCTCCCCAAAGTCGCTCGCGCAGTGAGCAGCAACCCCGACGCCTACGTCTATCTCGCCGAGTCCATTCGCGCGTGGCCAACCCAGGAGCAGTTGGCTCAGCGCATCGCCGACGCCGGCTGGACCGACGTGCAGTGGCGCAACCTCACCGGCGGAATCGTGGCTCTGCACAAGGCAATTCGGCCCTGAGTCCGCGCGCGGCTACGAAAACGGCGGCCGCGAATCGATTTTCAATGACGTGGTTCCCGCGGTTCGCCACGTACGAGCGACGAGGTCGCTGTCGGCCTCGGTGACCAGATTGCCCATGCACCGGACGGCAACTTTCATCAGTGCCCGCGAGCGCATGCCCACCGGGCCCGCTGCGGGCAGGAACCTCGGCACGGTCAGCAGTCCGGCGAGGCGTCGAGCAATGGAGAAGGCTTGACCGTAGTGCTCACGCAGCACAGTCGGCCAGGCGTCGGTCAGGTCGGCGTGATCGAGAAGGTCGACGACCATGCGGCCGCCTTCGAGTCCGTAGTCGATGCCCTCACCGTTGAGTGGGTTCACGCACGCTGCGGCGTCGCCGATGATCGCCCAGTTCACCCCCGCGACGCCGGAGACCGCCCCGCCCATCGGCAGCAGCGCCGAAGCGACCGACCGCAGCTCGCCGGTCAATTCCCATTCCGACCGCCGCTGCTGGGTGTAGAGGTCCAGCAGGGGACGCAGGGCTCCCGGTGCGGGCCGGGTGGCGGTGGCCAGCGTGCCGACGCCGATGTTGATGTTGCCGTCGTTCAGGGGGAAGACCCATCCGTAGCCGGGCTGCAGCGTGCCTGCGCCGTCGCGCAGTTCGAGGTGTGAGCTGATCCATTCGTCGTCGCTGCGCGCAGACGTGATGTACGCGCGGGCGGCGACGCCGAACGCGGTGTCGCGGTGCCACTGGCGTCCGAGTTGCTTGCCCAGCGTGGACCGGACTCCGTCGGCGACGATCAGAGTGCGGCACGCGACCTCGTGGCTGCCTTCGCCGGTCTGCAGCGTCACCGTTCGGACCGCATTTCCGTCGCGGGTGACGGACACCGCTTTGGCACCCTCGGCCATCACAGCCCCGGCCTCGACGGCGACGCGGCGAATACGGTCGTCCAATTCGGTTCGCGGGACGGCGCTGCCCACCGCCGGGAAAGATCTGCTCGGCCATTCGAGCTCGAGTTCCTGGCCGAACCCACTCAGGCGCAACCCGCGATTGCGCGCGGTACCGCGAACCCATTCACCCAGGCCCAACCGATCGAGTTCGGCGACCGCGCGCGGAGTCAGCCCGTCGCCGCACGTCTTGTCCCGGGGAAAGACGGCCGCGTCGGCGAGTACGACGTCGCGGCCGGAACGCGCTGCCCACGCTGCCGCGGACGATCCTGCGGGGCCCGCGCCCACGACCAACACATCGGTCGAGGAGGGCAGGGCCGGGTTGGATGAGGTCACAGATCCCAGTATCCCGATTGCCGCGGTGCTGCGCCGTCAGGGCCTTCGGTCGACCGTTGTCGAGGCCCTGCTCATCGGGGGTGTTCACCGTCGGAGCGGTGACGTCGTTCACTCATTGGCCCTGCAGGCCGCGTCGGGAAGCGACTCGGGCTCGGTTCGGTGAGGGAATAGTCACCTGTGGTGGGCGGCACCGTCGTGCGAGTGTGCACACTAGGTTCACTACGGTAGTACCCGAGCAGCAGTTTCCGTCATCCATCGCCGCTCGACGCCGACGACAGGACAGGGATCAACATCGTGAGTACAGACGACGCGACCGCAGTAACGGTCGTTGCCGGAGTCGACCTGGGTGACCCGGAGCTCGCTCGATCCGTCGCCGACGGTCTCGCGCGCGTCGAAGAGCTGATGATCAGTGAACTGTCCGACGGCGAAGAGTTCCTCACCGAGGCTGCTCTGCATCTGGCGAAGGCCGGCGGCAAGCGATTCCGACCCCTGTTCACCGTGCTGACCGGCCAGCTGGGGCCGTCGCCGACAGATCCGGCGATCGTCACCGCCGCCACCGTGGTCGAGCTGGTGCACTTGGCGACGCTCTATCACGACGACGTCATGGACGAGGCGTCGATGCGCCGCGGAGCCGAGAGCGCGAACTCTCGCTGGGGCAACAGTGTGGCGATTCTCGCGGGCGACTACCTCTTCGCACATGCGTCGCGTCTGGTGTCCACCCTCGGACCCGACGCCGTCCGCATCATCGCCGAGACCTTCGCCGAGTTGGTCACCGGGCAGATGCGCGAAACGATCGGGGCCAAGAGCACCGACGATCCCATCGCGCACTACTTGAAGGTCGTGTGGGAGAAGACCGGGTCGCTCATCGCCTCCTGTGGGCGCTTCGGCGGCACGTTCAGTGGCGGCGATGCCGAGCACGTGGGACGCCTCGAGCGCCTCGGTGACGCTGTCGGCACCGCGTTCCAGATCTCCGACGACATCATCGACATCTCCTCGGCCACCGAGCAGTCGGGTAAGACTCCCGGCACCGACCTGCGGGAAGGCGTGCACACCCTGCCGGTGCTGTTCGCGCTCCGCGAGGAAGGTGCCGACGGCGACCGCCTGCGCGAGATCCTGGCCGGCCCGGTCACCGAGGATGCGCTGGTCACCGAGGCCCTGGAGCTGTTGCAGCGATCACCCGGCATGGTCGCGGCCAAGAAGACCCTCGGCGAGTACGCCGACCGCGCCCACGCCGAGCTCGCACTGCTGCCGCAGGGACCGGCCAACGACGCCCTGGGCCGACTGGTGAACTACACCGTCGAACGCGTGGGGTAGTCGCCCACTCGGTGGTCGGGAACTGCACGTCGGGGTGCCGTCGTTGAATCGGGTAGGAACACCCGGTACGAGGAGGCACCCGTCACGATGAACAGTTACGCCAACGGTGCGAAGACATTCGGCCTGCTGGTCGGGATGTCTGCGCTGATCGTCTTCATCGGTTCGTTGTTCGGTAACTCGATGATTCTGATCGGGTCGATCGTGCTGGCCGTCGGCGTCAACGGCTACGCGTACTTCAACAGCGCGAAGATGGCTCTGAAGTCGATGCACGCGGTGCCGGTGAGTGAGCTCGAACAGCCGGCGATGTACCGGATCGTGCGGGAACTGGCGACAACGGCGCATCAGCCGATGCCGGCGCTGTACGTGAGCCCGACCAACAATCCCAACGCGTTCGCCACCGGGCGGAACCCGCGCAACGCAGCCGTGTGCTGCACCGAGGGCATTCTTCGGATCCTCGACGAGCGGGAACTTCGAGCGGTGCTCGGACACGAACTCTCGCACGTCTACAACCGCGACATCCTGATCTCGTCGGTGGCCGGTGCCATGGCGGCGGTCATCTCGGGCCTGGCGAACCTGGCCTTCTTCGCCAACGTCTTCGGTGGCCGCGGCAACGGGGGAGCCAATCCGCTCGCTCTGCTGTTGGTGTCGATGCTGGGGCCCATCGCGGCCACGTTGGTGCGGCTCGCGGTCTCTCGTTCTCGGGAGTATCAGGCCGATCAGTCCGGTGCCGAGCTGACCGGTGATCCGCTGGCGCTGGCGTCGGCACTGCGCAAACTCGAGCAGGGGGTGCAGCTGGCACCGCTGCCGCCCGAGCCGCGGCTGGCCGCGGAGTCGCATCTGATGATCGCCAATCCGTTCCGCATCGGCGACAAGGCGGGCGCGCTCTTCGCCACCCACCCGCCGATGGCCGACCGAATCGAACGGCTCGAGCGGATGGCCGGCCACCGGCCCTACTGAGCGGAGCCTGCGGCATGTGAGTGGAACTTCGTAGTCTGCTACGAGGTTCCACTCACATGCGGCGCTCTACCGGTAGTTGACGAACTGCAGGGCGATGCCGAAGTCCTCGTTCTTGAGCAACTGTTGGATTGCCTGCAGGTCGTCGCGCTTCTTGCTGCTCACGCGCAGCTCGTCGCCCTGGATCTGCGCTTTGACGCCCTTGGGGCCGTCGTCGCGGATCTTCTTGGAGATCTTCTTGGCGTTCTCGGTGCTGATGCCTTGCACGAGTTTGCCGGTGACCTTGTAGACCTTGCCGGACGCGGCCGGGTCGTTGGTCTCGAAAGCCTTGAGCGATACGTCGCGTCGGATCAGTTTCTCCTTGAAGACGTCCAGAGCTGCCTTGACCTTCTCCTCGGATTCGGACGTGATGACGATGGTCTCGGACTCGCCACTGCCGGACCACTCGATGCTGGTGTCCGATCCTCGGAAGTCGAAGCGGGTCGCCAGCTCCTTCGCGGCCTGTCCGAGAGCGTTGTCCACTTCCTGCCGGTCGACTTTGCTCACTACGTCGAAGGACGAATCAGCCACTTCTCACACTCTCCAGTCGAATCGAAAATTTGTTTCTGCGGTGGTGTCGGTCCACATCCCGCTGGGACTTTATCGGCCCGCTACCGACCGTATCCACCCGGTTTGCGTTCCGGGGGGACGTTCGTTGTATTCTTCTCACCGCGCCGAAGACCAGCACGGACTTCGATCGCAGCACGGCAGATTGCCCGAGCGGCCAATGGGAGCGGACTGTAAATCCGTCGGCTTATGCCTACGTAGGTTCGAATCCTACATCTGCCACACCTGGAACCCCGGCGAGAAATTTTCTCGCTGGGGTTTCCATGTGAAGAGGACATATCAGGGCCGCTGACCTCGCAATTTGGCAGTCGGTGCTCGGAATGTGTAACCTCTTGAAGGCTTCAGCGCACGGCTTGTTCGTGTTCTGAGGTGGAGCCTGCGGAACGAGAGTTCCCGTAGTCACCCGCCCCCTTAGCTCAGTCGGTAGAGCGTTTCCATGGTAAGGAAAAGGTCAACGGTTCGATTCCGTTAGGGGGCTCGCTGGATTGGATGGCTCGACGTCGCGCTCCCGTTCGTGGGATGGTGGACGATGAGCACCTGAGGCGGTGTAGCTCAGTTGGTAGAGCAAACGACTCATAATCGTTGCGTCGCCGGTTCAAGTCCGGTCACCGCTACACAGTAGGCAAGCACGGCAAGTAGCACGCATGAACAGTCCTGATTGACCCAGATCAGATTTACCCGAAAGTAGGCGTCCAGTGGCCTCCTCCACCGATGTGCGGCCCAAGATCACCTTGGCCTGCGAGGTTTGCAAGCACCGCAACTACATCACCAAGAAGAACCGTCGGAACGATCCCGACCGCATCGAGCTGAAGAAGTTCTGCTCCAACTGCGGAACGCACCGGGCTCACCGCGAATCTCGCTAGATTGCACGGCTCGCTGGTTCGCAGTTCCGATCTCTAGTCGGCGCCCGGCGTTAGGTCACTTTTTCTCCCCCTAACGGCTCTTGCGTCCAGGGTAGAAAAGGTTTTCCGTGTCACAAGCTCCACACGATGTCCCGACCATGGATGCATCCGCACACGCGGCGTCCATGGTCGGTTCTCATTTCCGCGTCGACGACTTCTACGAGGTCGGCCGCGAGAAGGTTCGTGAATACGCGCGTGCCGTCCAGGATTTTCATCCCGCGCATCACGACGAGGACGCAGCGAAGGGCCTCGGTTACGACGGTCTCCTCGCGCCCTTGACCTTCGTTTCCCTGCTCGGGATCATGTCGCAGACCCGGATGCTGCAAGAGGTCATCACCGGTTACGACCCGAGCCAGATTCTGCAGACCGACCAACGACTGGAATTCCATCGCCCGATTCAGGTCGGCGATCGAATCTTCTGCGACGTGTACCTCGAGTCCTTCCGGCAGATGAGCGGCAGCGACATCATGACCACGAAGAACATCATCACCGACCAGAACGGTGATCTCGTACAGACCACGTGGACGACCATCGTGGCGCGGACCGGCGGGGAGATCGACGAGAACATCGCCCATGCGGTCAAGGAAGTGATCAGGCATGGCGCTTCGTAGTTTCGACGACGTGTCCGTCGGCGAGGAGCTGCCCGAGCGAGTCGTGTCCTTGACCCGCGGCGACCTGGTGAACTACGCCGGTGTGTCCGGCGATCCCAACCCGATCCACTGGAGTGACGAAGTTGTCGCGCTGGCCGGATTGGACAACGTGATCGCGCACGGAATGCTGACGATGGGCCTCGGTGCCGGCTTCGTCACGTCATGGCTCGGCGATCCGGGTGCGGTCACCGAGTACAACGTGCGCTTCACCAGCTCGGTGTTCGTCCCGGCGGATTCGGCGGCGCAGGTCGAGTTCACCGGCAAGATCAAGACGATGGACGTCGAGGAGCGAACTGCCGTGATTGCCATCGTGGCGAAGTTCGAGGGCAAGAAGATTTTCGGGCGAGCTACCGCAACGGTACGTTTGGCCTGAGCATGTCGATCCGGCAGAAGTAGTTCGTGGCCGGGACGACGGGATTTATCTGTTCCGAAGAGTGTGCAGTACACTGAGATTTCTGGGGTAATCCGGCGCTCTGCGCTGCCCGCGTCCTCTTTCCGAGGTGACGTGGGCTCGAGCGTGTGAGTCGGATCGACACCAGAGCGGCCGAGAAGTTTCGGCCGAAGGGGCGTAGCTCAATTGGTAGAGCAACGGTCTCCAAAACCGTAGGTTGCAGGTTCAAGTCCTGTCGCCCCTGCCCAAGGTGTCAGCAACTGAGAGGAACGACGTGAGCGAGGAGCGCGGTAAGCGCGACGGTCGATCGGGGGAGTTCGAGGACTCTTCGGCCCCAGACGACGTCGTACCTGGCTCCGAGGGCCGTCTCTCCGATGCTGATACGTCTGCCGGTGGATCTTCTGCGGAGGCTGTCGTACCCACCGGTAAGCGATCGTCGAGCAGGGCACGCAGCACCGGTGCTGCCTCGGTGTCGATGACGAAGACTGCGACCGCGTCCACGAAAGCCACGTCCGGCAAGGGACGTTCGGGCAAGGCCAAAGCAGACAAGCGGCCCAACGTTTTTCTGCGGCTGCTGCAGTTCTTCCGCGAGGTTGTTGCCGAACTGCGCAAGGTCATCTGGCCGAACAAGAAGCAGATGGTCACCTACACCACCGTCGTGCTCGTCTTCCTGACGTTCATGGTCGCGTACATCAGCGGTCTCGACGTGTTGTTCATCAAAGGCGTCGGCTGGCTGTTCGGCTGACCGAGACGGCCGACTTTTCGACGATCGAACCGAGCAGGAAACTAGAGAAAGGGTGCTGACGTGAGCACGCCGCACAACGACGCCACCGAAGTGGCCGCATTCGACGCCGATGTCGAGGCGACCAAGCAGGGCCTCGAAGCGGAGCAGGCCGCTCAGGACCGCGAGACCGACGAAGCAATCAAGGCCGACGTGGCCGCTGCCGCCGGGGACGACGTTGCCGCCGAAGGCGACGAGGCCGCTGACGCCGACGTCACGGCAGAGCCCGAGGATCCCGTCGCCGAGATGAAGGCGGCTCTGCGTCGCGCTCCCGGCGACTGGTACGTCATCCACTCGTACGCCGGATACGAGAACAAGGTCAAGGCCAACCTCGAGACCCGTGTGCAGAACCTCGACGTCGGCGACTACATCTTCCAGGTGGAAGTTCCCACCGAAGAGGTCACCGAGATCAAGAACGGCCAGCGCAAGCAGGTCAACCGCAAGGTTCTGCCCGGCTACATCCTGGTCCGCATGGAACTCAACGACGAGTCCTGGGGCGCAGTGCGCAACACCCCCGGCGTCACCGGATTCGTCGGTGCGACGTCGCGTCCGTCACCGTTGACCATCAACGAGGTCGTCAAGTTCCTCATGCCGCAGGAAGGCGCCAAGAAGGACGCGAAAGCGACCGCAGGCGCAAGCGACCAGAGCGGCGACACCACGTCGAAGCCGACCATCGAGGTCGACTTCGAGGTCGGCGAGTCGGTCACCGTCATGGACGGCCCGTTCGCGACTCTCCCCGCCAGCATCAGCGAGGTCAACGCAGAGCAGCAGAAGCTCAAGGTGTTGGTATCGATCTTCGGCCGTGAAACCCCGGTCGAGCTCGGCTTCACCCAGGTCTCCAAGATCTAGAAGCCGCGCGCACAGACTTGCAGTAGCAACCGCAAGAAACCCGAGCGAATACAAGGAAAAAGAAATGCCCCCGAAGAAGAAGAAGCTAGCCGGGATCATCAAGCTTCAGATCCAGGCCGGTGCCGCCAACCCGGCACCGCCCGTCGGCCCCGCATTGGGCCAGCACGGCGTCAACATCATGGAGTTCTGCAAGGCGTACAACGCCGCGACCGAGTCGCAGCGCGGCAACGTCGTGCCGGTCGAGATCTCGGTCTACGAAGACCGCACGTTCGACTTCAAGCTCAAGACTCCTCCCGCTGCCAAGCTGCTGCTCAAGGCTGCAGGCGTGGCAAAGGGCTCCGGCGAGCCGCACAAGACCAAGGTCGCCAAGGTGACCATGGATCAGGTGCGCGAGATCGCCAAGACCAAGCAGGAAGACCTCAACGCCAACGACATCGATCAGGCCGCGAAGATCATCGCCGGCACTGCTCGCTCGATGGGCATCACGGTCGAAGGCTGATTACCAGCTCTCTGCAGTAACCGAAGTACACGTGGGAGAGCCGGCCAGGCTCGTCAACCACACTGAACTCGAACGAAGGACAGCAAGACATGGCAAAGCGCAGCAAGGCCTACCTCGAGCAGGCCGCAAAGATCGACCAGGACAACCTCTACTCGCCTCTCGAAGCCGCCAAGTTGGCCAAGGAGACCGCGTCGAGCAAGTTCGACCCCACCGTCGAGGTTGCAGTGCGACTCGGCGTCGATCCCCGCAAGGCGGATCAGATGGTGCGCGGCACCGTCAACCTTCCCCACGGCACCGGCAAGACCGCTCGGGTTATTGTTTTCGCCGCTGGTGAGAAGGCTGCAGAGGCCGAGGCAGCAGGAGCCGACGTCGTCGGAGCAGAAGATCTGATCGAGCGCATCCAGGGCGGATTCCTGGACTTCGACGCCGCGATCGCCACCCCCGATCAGATGGCCAAGGTCGGCCGCATCGCCCGTGTCCTCGGACCGCGTGGCCTGATGCCGAACCCGAAGACGGGCACGGTCACCAACGATGTGACCAAGGCCGTCAACGACATCAAGGGCGGCAAGATCAACTTCCGCGTCGACAAGCAGGCCAACCTGCACTTCGTCATCGGTAAGGCCTCGTTCGACGAGACCAAGCTGGTGGAGAACTACGGCGCTGCGCTGGACGAGATCCTGCGTGCGAAGCCGTCGTCGGCCAAGGGTCGTTACGTCAAGAAGGTCACCGTCTCGACCACCACCGGACCCGGCGTCCAGGTCGATCCGAACCGCACGCGCAACCTCCTCGAGGACGACGCGAACGCGTAATTTCGTAACTGCGAACGAAGGCCGGTCTCCCCAGGGAGGCCGGCCTTCGTCGTAGGGTCTTGCCGAGGATCTAGGCCGCGTTCGCGCGAGCGAAGTTGGCCAGGACGATGCCGCTGATGCGGTCGAGCAACGCGGCGGGTAGGTCGTGGGCCATGCCGTCGATCAGCGTCAGCTCGGCACCGGGAACGGCGCGGGCGATGGCCTTGCCGCACGAGGGTCGGACCAGTCTGTCGGCGGTCCCGTGAATGACGGTGGTCGGCGCGGTGATCTTCTTCGCGTACGGCCGCAGGCTGCCGGTGCCGGTGATCGCAGCCATCTGCCGCACGACGCCCGAGGGGTTGTAGTTCCGCTCGTACATCACCTGCGCAATCTCCAGTTGTTCCTCGAGCGGAGTGCGGAAGCCGGGAGAGTCGATGGTGGACAACGTCTTTGCCGAATGCGCGATGATTTCCTCTTTCGTGGCGTCCTTCCCGACGCCACCGAGCAGGGGCAGCAGGGCGCGTGGGTCCGGCGGAGGTAGGAACGGCTCGTTGGTGCTCGAGAAGAGAATGCCCACCGATTCGGTTCGTTCGGGGTAACTACCGGCGAAGACTTGAGTGATCATGCCGCCCATCGATGCACCGACGACGTGCACGGTGTCGACCCCGAGGTGATCGAGTACTCCTACGGCGTCGGCGGCCATGTCGACGATCGTGTAGGGCACGTCGGAAGACA
Source organism: Rhodococcus sp. PML026 (assembly GCF_000963615.1). Taxonomy (NCBI): domain Bacteria; kingdom Bacillati; phylum Actinomycetota; class Actinomycetes; order Mycobacteriales; family Nocardiaceae; genus Rhodococcus; species Rhodococcus sp. PML026. The sequence continues at coordinate 278,153 of NZ_KQ031365.1, forward strand.
TCCCGAGCTCGTGTCGGATCATCCGGAGGATCTGGGATCCCCGCACCTTCTGCCCGGTCATCTTCGTGGACAATCCGATGTCGCGGTTGTCGATGCGGATCACTCGGTATCCCGCATCGACGAGGCGGGTACAGAAATCCATGGGCCACAACGTCAATTGCGCGGACAGGCCCATGATCAGCAGGACCGCAGGGTCATCGACCGAACCCATGTCCTCGTACGCGATCTCGACGGAGTTCGCCGGCGCGATGCCTTGTTCGATTCTCATGGTGTCGTTCCTACCAGCCCGGCTCACCGAGTATGGGCACCACCAGGTAGCTCGGGCTTTCCGGGTCGATGCTGATGTCCTGTTTGCGTAGTCGAGTGCGCAGTAGGTCCGGCAAGATCGGGATGAACCGTGGTGTGTCGGTGGCGAATACGTCGACCCGGAGTCGGTGGCCAGTGGCGATGACGGCCTCGGTGGTGAGAATGTCGATATCGAGAACGATGGGTTCGCCGATGGGTACCGGAAGCAGCGCCGCTTCGGTGAGCGGGTGGTAGGGCCGGGTGTAGTCGCCGTTCGGCGCGAACAAGGAACGTTCGTCGTCCACGGCTCGACGCGAGGCCAGAAGAGCGCCGTTGCTGAGCACCGTCGAGGTTCCGTCGGGAGCGACGTCGCAGATCATGATGGCCCACAACGCTTCCCGTGCGTGGCAGATCACCCGAAGATGCAGATTCATCGGACCGGACAGGACGGCGTCCGACTCGGCAGCATCGGTGGTGAAGGTGACTGCGGCGCCCTCGGCGAATCGGTTGTCGTAGGTGAATCCACCACCGAACACGGCCGTCACCCCGGCCAGCACCTGCGTGGTGTCACGCGAGACGACGGCCCGCAACGAGGGCCGCACCGTCAGGACGTCGCGGGCTGTGGCAGGTTCGGTGGTGAGGCTGCCGTCGGCGACGGCATGGGCCGCGGTGCCCGAGGACGCTGCCGACAGGTACAGCCTTCGTGGCTGGGCCCGAGGTGCCGGAAAGCGGCCGTGCGCAGTCCAATTCCCGCCCTGTTGCCGCAGTGTGACGGGACCGTAGTTCTCTATTCCGTTGTCGACGTCGCGCAGCCACTTGTCGAACCAGGCCCGCTCGAGTACGTCGAGGCGCGGTGGAAATCCTGGTTCGCCGAATCCGATACCGGGGTTGCCGTGGTAGCCGTCGCCGACGAGCAACTGCTTCGATCCACGTTCGAGGGGGAGCCGGTTGTAGATGTCGGGAGCGGATCCGCCGAAGATGTCGTGCCAGCACCCGTACAGAAAGGTCGGTACCGCGATGTCCTCGATGACGGCGTCGATGGTGTCGTAGTACTCGTTGTCGTAGATTCGCGGATCTCGGCCTGTGACAAAGCCTTTGGCCAGATCGAGCAAATTGGTGGCGGGGGATCGCACGCGATCGCGGAGCCAGGTGAACGTATCGACTCCGCCGACGGCCGGTGCCCACTTCAACCCGTTGACGGCGGCGAGCCACAGCGGGATGAACGCCGATGTCGCGCCTCCGGTCGCGAAGATTTCGCGGACGATGTCCACCGAGCCCTCGACGGCGAAGATGGCGTCGAGCCCGGCGGGTTGCTTGGCCGCGGCCTGCAGCGAATTGATCGCGGAATACGAAATTCCGGCCATTCCCACCCTGCCGTTGCACCAGTACTGGCGTCGGGCCCACTCGATCACCTCGAGCGAATCGAGTTGTTCCCTGGGTCCCAGCACATCCCAGGTGCCCGAGGAACTACCGGTGCCGCGGACGTCGACGATCATCTGTACGTACCCACTGCGCACGAGGTGACGGTTCACCGAGAAAAGGTCCGCCGCCCCGCCTGCCACCACACGGGTGATTTCGGTGATGCCGTCGAATGCCGTTCCGGTGAGATCGAAGGCGGCCGAGAAGGCTCTGACAGCACGGCCGAGAACCGGCGTTTCGAGGATCGTGTCGATCCCCTTGATGAGCAGTTTGTTGTAGGGCGTGAGATTGAGGACGGTGGGAAAACTGCCCTCCACCGCGTGACCCGCTGCGTCCGCGGGGCGGATGACGTACGCGCGCAGCGCCGTGCCGTCGCTCATCGGGATACGAACGTTCGCCGAGACGGAGACCCTCGGAAAGCGCGGTTGTTCGCGCACGATTTCCGCCCACGCCGCTGCTGCGTCGCCGCCGCTGGGATCGCGTACGGGTTGCAGGAGGGGGTGGGGCTGCACGGCAGTCATGAACGTCGACTAGACCGTCGAACGACCCTGTTTGTCCCGAGGTGTCAACTTCAGAAGACGGCTGCACTCTTTGCAGGCGTTTCGAGGGTGAGTGCACGTGTCTTCTGACATTCTGATGTCAGAAGTGCGGTGCACGGTCGCACGTTCGGCTCTCGGTGACAGGGAGGCTTGTGGTGGACCCCGACAAGCTCGACGTCGTGGAGACCGGTGTGCTGACAGCGTCGGGGGAGCGGTGGTCCCAGGCCGAGGCCCGTTTCGCTGTCCTGGCTCCCTTGCTGGAGATGCATTCGGTGCGTTCGGAAGCGGTCGACGATGCCGCGCAACGGTTGGGATTGTCCAGGCGGCAGGTCTACACGTTGGTCGGCAGGCTCAGGAACGGGACGGGGACAGTCACCGATCTTCTGACGAAGGTCTCGTCGGGAGGGCGTGGCCGCAGCCGAGTAGCGGCTGAGGTCGAGGAAGTGATCGGCGATCATCTCACCCGCTATTTTCTTCACCGCCAGAAGCTGAGTGTCGCTGCGCTGCACCGACGTATAGCACTGGCGTGTCATCGCGCGGGTTTGCCGGTGCCGGCCAGAAATACCGTCACTGCGCGTATCGCCGCGCTCCCTCCGGCATCGGTGGCCAGGTCAGGCGGGGGACCCGATGCCGCCCGCCCACGTCAGTCCGCCGGCGACGTTCCACCGACGGTTTCGGGGATTCTCGATCAGGTCCAGATCGACCACACCGTCGTCGATCTGATGGTCGTTGATGAGTAAGAGCGGTAACCGATCGGCCGCCCCTACCTGACGATCGCCGTTGATGTCTTCAGCCGTTCCGTACTCGGGTTCGTCGTCACTCTGGAGCCGCCGTCGTCGATATCGGTCGGGTTGTGCCTGGGCCGCGTGTGCTGCGGGAAGCAGACGTGGCTGGAGGCATGCGAGCTGGCGGAGCAGGTGCAGTGGCCGATGGCGGGGAAGCCGAAGCAGTTGTATCTCGACAACGCCTCCGAGTTCAAAAGCGAAGCGCTGCGCCGCGGATGCGCCCAGCACGCCATCACCCTCGAGTACCGTCCTCCGGGCCGACCGCACTACGGCGGGATCGTCGAACGCATCATCGGAACGGCGATGACGGCTGTGCACGAGCTGCCTGGGACCACCTTCTCGAACCCAGCGGACCGAGGAAGTTACGACTCGGACAAGCACGCGGCGTTGACATTGCGTGAGTTGGAGCGTTGGCTGGTCCTGGCTATAGCCTCGTATCACGCGAGCGTTCACGCAGGGATTGGGAACACTCCGGCTGCCGTGTGGGCCGGTGGGGTCGCCGCAGTTGGTCATGCCCCTCGTGTGGTGCTCGGCGAAACCGCGTTCTTGGTGGACTTTCTTCCCGTCATCCGGCGACGTCTGACGCGCACGGGCTTCGTTCTCGATCACGTGCACTACTTCTCGAACGCGCTCAAGCCGTGGGTTGCGCGGCGAGAGGATTTGGGGCGGTTCGTGATACGACGTGACCCACGCGATTTGAGCAGAATCTGGGTCCTCGAACCAGACGGTGCCGGCTATGTCGAGGTGCCGTACCGGACGATGTCACATCCCGCGGTGACACTGTGGGAGCACAGAGCTGCTATCTCCCGTCTCCGCGAACAAGGTCGGTCGAACGTCGATGAGAGCGCACTGTTTTCGATGATCGAGCAGATGCGCGAGGTCACCGACCGCTCGCAGAAAGCCACCCGCAAAGCCCGGCGCAACCGTGCCCGCCGCACGCATCTCACCGGCGACGCCGCGTGTGCACCGATCCCGGCGATCCACCCGCCGGTGGAGCCTCGAGCGGACGGCGGCACCGCAACGCCTGTCTTCAGCGACATCGAGGAATGGTGAGGCGATGACCTCATCGACAGGAAGCAGCGACGAACCCACCGAGTCGTCCAGCGAGGATTTGGGGCACCTTCGGGAGTCGGTTCGACCGCTCACCGCACTCGACGACGCGGAGCGGATCCGGTCGATCCGGTCGGAGAGGTGGATCGGGTATCCGCAGGCCCGTACGGTCATCGACCATCTGGAGTCGTTGCTGTCGTGGCCGGACCGGCAGCGTATGCCGAACTTACTGTTGCTCGGTCCGACGAACAACGGCAAGTCGATGATCATCGAAAAGTTCCGGCGCACTCATCCGCCGATCAGCTTGTCCGACCGCGAGCAGATACCGGTGTTGTGCATGCAGATGCCCCCGGACCCGTCACCCGGCCGGTTCTACCTCGCACTGCTCACAGCGTTGGGAACACCGACCAGGCCCCGCAATCGGGTCCACGAACTCGAACAGCAAGCATTGATGCTGCTCCGCGCCACCGGCGTACGGATGTTGATCATCGACGAGCTCCACAATGTTCTCGCCGGCCGCGACAACGTCCGCCGCGAATTCTTGAACGTGCTGCGGTTTTTGGGCAACGAACTACGCATTCCTCTTGTCGCTGTCGGAACCCGCGACGCCTACCTCGCCATCCGAACCGATCCCCAGCTGGAGAACCGATTCCACCCCATGACTTTGCCTGTCTGGACCAACACTGCCGACACCAGATCACTGCTGGCCAGCTTCACCACGAGCTTCCCCCTCCGCAAACCCTCGCACCTGACATCACCGGAGATGACCGACTACCTCCTCACTCGCTCCGAGGGCACCATCGGTGAACTGACAACGCTGCTCACTGCCGCCGCAGTGACCGCCGTCGACAGCGGAGAGGAAGCGATCACCTCATCGGTGCTCACACGCACTCCGTACCTCGGCCCCACGGAGCGACGCCGCCAGTTCGA
>NZ_KQ031366.1:0-2536 GCF_000963615.1 Rhodococcus sp. PML026
CGCAATCGGGTCCACGAACTCGAACAGCAAGCATTGATGCTGCTCCGCGCCACCGGCGTACGGATGTTGATCATCGACGAGCTCCACAATGTTCTCGCCGGCCGCGACAACGTCCGCCGCGAATTCTTGAACGTGCTGCGGTTTTTGGGCAACGAACTACGCATTCCTCTTGTCGCTGTCGGAACCCGCGACGCCTACCTCGCCATCCGAACCGATCCCCAGCTGGAGAACCGATTCCACCCCATGACTTTGCCTGTCTGGACCAACACTGCCGACACCAGATCACTGCTGGCCAGCTTCACCACGAGCTTCCCCCTCCGCAAACCCTCGCACCTGACATCACCGGAGATGACCGACTACCTCCTCACTCGCTCCGAGGGCACCATCGGTGAACTGACAACGCTGCTCACTGCCGCCGCAGTGACCGCCGTCGACAGCGGAGAGGAAGCGATCACCTCATCGGTGCTCACACGCACTCCGTACCTCGGCCCCACGGAGCGACGCCGCCAGTTCGAACGCCACCTCGCATGAACGCGCGGCTCGCACCGATGCCCGATGATGCGTACGTTCGCCCGTGGCCGCTGCACCCGCCGCCACTGCCAGGGGAGGTCCTCTCGTCCTGGTTGGCCCGGATATGCGAGCTGTATCCGCACATCAGGCCCTCTGACCCTGCTAGCAGACCTCGATATCGATTGTGCTGTCGAGGATCTCGACCGCTACACACCGGAGCCGATCCTTGCCGAGCTGGCCGGTCGCGGCGCAGTCCCGGTAGAGAGGGTGCGGATGATGACGTTGGCGGGGTGGACACCGTGGCTGCTCGACAGCACCGACCCCGCCGACTGCGACTTCGACACCTACGTCCACCAATTCTCGATCCTGCTACCGGCCGACCTCGCGAGGGAGGATCGACGACGCCGCACACCCACGAGCGAAGCATGGTTGCCGTGGGCGAGCACTCCGCGCAGTCGGGCATGCCCGGCATGTATCGACAGCCTCGAATCCACTGCTGATATCAACATGACTCTGCTGCACCAATATCCGGTGCTGAGCAGCTGCCTCGACCACCGTTGTCGACTCGAACCCTGCTCTGCTTTCCCTGGTCATGCAATCTTCTGGGATCAGGTCCGGTTCGGTTCGGACGAACGGGTCTCGCCCGTTCCGGTTCCCTCAGCGGTCACGGACCTCGATCGGCGCAGCACCGAGGCTCTGACGACGGGATGGGTGGAACTCGGCCCAGGCCGGGTACATGCCGCAGTTTGGTTCCGGCTTCTGCGCACCGTCGTCGACGAAGTGTCCTCGCCACTGGTTCGCACCGGACGGTGGGCGACGAGGCTCGTTGCGATCTGGAAGGCCGCCGGTCGTTCTCGCCCGTTGCGGACCGCGTGGGTTCCGTTCGAGGACCTGCACTGGGACGAGCAGGCGAAAGTTCTCGAGGCCGCGGCGATCGCCATTGCGATGGTCGAGAGCGGTGAGATCGATGCCGGCGGTGCGCACGCATCTCTGCTGCGCCCACGACCCTACGAGCCGGTCGATCCCGGGACAGCTCCGACGCGCTCGTCTTATCCCGCACCCGAGGGCGATCTGTGGGCTGACGCGCACGCTGCGGCCGAGGCCGCCATCGCGGCGGCGCGCGTCGATCCTGCATCCGCCAGTTCGTTGTACAACTTCCTGCGCTGGGGGTGGTGCCGCACCGCGGCGGAGCTGGATGAGACGGTGCAACTGTTCCTCGACCACGGGATCCCGCTGCACCATCCGCCGACATAGCTCTCGCCCGATGGAGCGGGGTCGTCCGCGATGCACGCGCGGCGACAGCCGAGAAGCGCCGTTTTCGCGGCGGGGTCATAGTCACCAACGTTATTTGTGCGGTGACCGACGAGAATTTTCCTTCCCGCACCGTCCTTGAGGAAACGCCAGGTGAGCGTAGTTTCTGTTCGATAAATGTGTAGGAGGTGCCCGCTACAGTCCTGCCCATGACCGAACGCCAGCTCGCAGACGACTCGAACATTGTTCCGGCTGTCTTGCCGGGCGGTACCGCAGCGGTGTTTCCGGATCTCCCACCCGACGTCGCCGCTCGGATCGAGCAGTCGATGGCGTCATCGCGCTCGACCGGCACCCGCCGCGCCTACGCCTCGGCGTGGAGACGCTTCGAAACCTGGTGCGCCGCCACCGGGTATATCTCGTTACCGGCGCATCCCGCGACGGTGGCCGCCTCATATGGAGGTCGGCCTGTCAACGACGGCATGGTGAAGCGGTGGCACGCACCGTCGTGTGTGCCACCGCTTCCTGTTGCCGGGATGGTGATCGATGCGAGTGGGAGGTGAGCGTGTCGTAGTGTTCGACGCGTCGTCAACTCTCATATACGCGGGTTGGTTACCGCAGGACGGACTGTTTCGGCTGGAGTGGATCGCAAGTCTATGAGTCGAGCGTGATCCCAACGCGCAGTTGAGGATTGCTCATAGGCGGCTAGCGGGTCACTCCCAGACGCTCGGCCACATCCCACATCGTCGTCGACCGTTCATTCCGGACATCTATCCCG
>NZ_KQ031367.1:0-305039 GCF_000963615.1 Rhodococcus sp. PML026
GAAAGTTCTCGAGGCTGCAGCGATCGGCATTGCGATGGTCGAGAGCGGTGAGATCGATGCCGGCGGTGCGCACGCATCTCTGCTGCGCCCACGACCCTACGAGCCGGTCGATCCCGGGACAGCTCCGACGCGCTCGTCTTATCCCGCACCCGAGGGCGATCTGTGGGCTGACGCGCACGCTGCGGCCGAGGCCGCCATCGCGGCGGCGCGCGTCGATCCTGCATCCGCCAGTTCGTTGTACAACTTCCTGCGCTGGGGGTGGTGCCGCACCGCGGCGGAGCTGGATGAGACGGTGCAACTGTTCCTCGACCACGGGATCCCGCTGCGCCATCCGCCGACGTAGTTCTCGCCCGATGGAGGGGGGTCGTCCGCGATGCACGCGCGGCGACAGCCGAGAAGCGCCGTTTTCGCGGCGGGGTCATAGTCACCAACGTTATTTGTGCGGTGACCGACGAGAATTTTCCTTCCCGCACCGTAGACCCGCAAACCGCCAGCTGAGCGTGGTTTCGAATCCAGAAATGTGTCGGAGCTGCCCGATACAGTCCACCCCATGACAGAACGCCAGCCAGCAGCCGGCTCGAACGCTGTCCCAGCTGTCGTGTCGGGTGGCGCTGCGGTGTTTCCGGACCTGACACCCGAGGTTGCCGCTCGGATCGAGCGGTCGATGGCTGCATCGCGGTCCGCCGGTACCCGCCGGGCTTACAGCTCGGCGTGGCGACGCTTCGAAACCTGGTGCATCGTCCTCGGGCACCAGGCTTTGCCGGCGCATCCCGCAACGGTGGCGGCGTACCTCGTCGGCGCCGCCGACACGCTCACCGTCGACGGGACGCGGGCGTATGCGCCGTCGACGTTCGACAAATGGATCGCGGCGGTCGCGGACCGCCACCGCGCTACTGGACACGACAACCCGTGCGGGCACGAGATGGTCCGCGCCACCCTCTCGGGTATCCGGCGGGATTACGCGTCTGCGGGGGAGCGGCCCCGCAGACCCCGTGCCCCGCTCCTCACCGCTGACATCACTACGATCGTCGACCACGCCCGACGCACTGCAGCGGGCTGGGCGTCGGAGGTCCTCGAACGCCGCGACACCGCGCTACTGCTGATGGGCTACACCGGCGCATTCCGCCGCAGCGAACTCGTAGCGCTCGAATGCCGCGATGTCCACCGCGACCGCCTCGATGGTGCGCATGTACGTATCCGGAAGTCGAAGACCGACCAGGACGGCACCGGAACCGTGAAAGCACTCCCGTTCACCGCCCGCCACGAGTCATGCCCGGTCTGCGCGTGGGTGCGATGGCTGCAGATCGTCGCAGCGTTCGACACCGGCGGCAGAGTTGCCGTCATCCGAATACTCTCCCGCGCAGTGGAATTCGACTCCCATATTTGTCGCGGCACCCTTCCTGTGGTCGAGAAACGGTCCCCTCTGTTTCGGTCCGTCCGCAAGAACGGCAACCTCTCCGACACAGCCCTGTCCGGAGCCGCGGTGCACGCGGCGATCCGCCGCCGCGCTACTCGAGCTGGATACGACCCCGTCACCGTCGCTCAGCTCGGCGGGCATTCCCTCCGTTCCGGCTTCGTCATGCAAGCCTTCCGCAACGGAGCTGACGCGCACGCCATCATGCGCCAAACCGGGCACACCACACCCGCAATGGTCGAAACATACGCTCACGAGAATGCGCCACTGATCGGCAACGCCGTCACCGAGCTCGGCTTATGACCAGGCACCCGACCGAGCCAGTGACCGGCGACGGGACGACCGGGGCAGATGCTGACCACGACGACCGCCCTTGTCCGATACGACCAGCGGACATCACGAACACGTCGATACCGAGGCGGGATCGGCACACGTGGTCACTGTTCGAGGACTGGTGCACCGCCCATGGCGAACCCTCACTGGCGGCCTCTCCGGAGTCGCTTGCTCGGTTTCTTCACGCGCACCCCGCCGCGCCGACGACCCAACGCCGTCGGATCGCGGTGATCGACATCGCTCATCATCGGCATCTATTACCTCCTCCGGGGTGTGCTGAGATCGTTCGGGCTGCGCTGGACGTGGCGCGTACGTCGCGCCTGCAAGAGGTGGCAGCCGTGATCGGCGGAATCATCGCGCGGCTTCCCGAATACGGTTGGCCGTCAGCGTTGTTCGCACGCAGAGACGTACTGATCCTCACGCTCGCTACGACAGGTCTGCCGTACACGCAGATCGCGGCCCTGCGGGCATGCGATGTCACCGCCGATGCCTGTCTCGACGCCCTTCGCGTCGAGGCAGGCCGCGGCGTCCGCACTGTCACTTCCCTCGCGCTGGCGGGGACGGGCATTTCTCCGCGCACGGTGTACCAGCGCTGGTGTGAGGTACTCGGCCATCGGACCCGGTATCCGAGCACCCGAATGCTCGCCGACGCTCTCGATGCCGTGGACGGCACCGGGCTCGGCGGATACGACCGGTATTTCGACCCGGCCGGGAAACAGCCGCTGTCGATTCCTATCGACCGGTGGGGCCACACCCCGTTGGCTGCGACCCCGCTGACCGCCCGTGCGGTCGCGGGCATCGTGCGAATGCACCTGGACGGACGGGCACCCACCCACCTGCAGCCCACTGCGCGGTCACAACATCCGGAGCAGATCGCGGCACCGGATCCAGTACCGCGGGTCCTGCTCGACCCCGGCTACTACGAACGCGGAACGCTTGCGCGTAGACACGCCCACGGTCTTCTCGACGGCGTGGACTCCGTCCTCGCCGATGTCGAAACCCGCGCGGACAGCCTGTTGGAAGCACTCGTCGACTTTCTCGAATCGGAGACCGCACGCGTACCGGCCGACACCGTCGAGTGACAAGTGGTTCGTACTCGGGTCTGCACACACTCTTCTTCTCACGGCAGGGAGGCGGTGACGTCTCCGAAATCTCCGAGACGAAGATCGACCAGGCCGCGAACGAACGATGCATCGATCTGACCCCGTCTGTGTGGTCTACGTCGAATCCGGGTCGTCCGAGAGTCGTGGGTTTCGGAAATCTCTCGGAGAGCGCCCGGTCCAGCGTTTGAAGGCATGAGAGAAGTTGGCGAGGTCGCTGTATCCGAGTTCAGAAGCGATCTCGCTGACCGAAACCGAGCGATCGAGGAGCCGTAGCATCGCGCGTTCGTACAGCAGCGATTGGCGCACCTTTCTGTAGGTGGTTCCTTCTTCGGCAAGCCGCCGTTTCAACGTGCTGCTGGACATCGACAATGCTTGTGCAACATCATGGTTGGTTCGCTGTCCGAGGTCCTTTTCCAACAGTTGCCTCACCTTCTCGGCGGATGACATGGACCCACTCCGATGGGCGAGTGTCCGCTGCAGATCAGCGATAGCGAGACGATATGCGAGAGGGTCCGAGAACCGACAAGCCTTGTTTAGTGTGTCCTCGGGTACGTGGACGAAGGAAATCGGAGCGTCGAAGAACCGGCGATTCGCCGGACCTTTGTCGTGGCTCACCTCGGTCGGCTCCGGCCAGCTCAGATGGAGTGTCACCGGCGATATGTCACCGGCGAGCATGTCCAGCAGTCGTAACAACGCCGACCCGCCGTAGGTGATGACCAAGCAGTCCAGTGCGGAATCGCCTGTGTGCGCAGTGAGCCCGACGATCAGACCGTAGTCGCCAGTGTGGAACTGCGATTTCAACGCCGTGGAGATCAATGGCAGGTATGTCAGGAGATCGACGATCTCGGCGACCGAACCAGCGCTGATCAAAGGTGAACTCAGGGGCCCGAACGATGTCAACTGGGCCTGCTCGGCAAACGCAAATCCGAGTCGAGTGGCCTGGGCGATATCGAGTTCGGGATAGACCTCCCGAAACCACCGTATCGGCGCCTGGACGTCATGCTGAATGAGCGTCGCTTCACTGGTTCCTTCGCGGTGCATGATCGCGCGAAGGCGCGCGGCGGCGTCAGGGTCGAGTGCGCGGCGTTCGAGCAGCTGCACGAACGCAAGCGGTGGCACGCCCTCATCGCTCAGCTTCACGGTGATTCCTTTGACCCGAATTCACAAGTTTATGACTCCACCGAACATAGCCGTCACCCGCGTTTGCGACGACACTTTCGTCAATCACGCCGGAAAACGAGGTGGTGGCAAGCTGGACGGATTCTTGTCCGGAAGTTCGTTTGTCTTGAGAATGGGAATATTGCGTGACACCGACGCTAGCGGCGCTACACCGACGCTAGCGGCGCTACACCGCTGTCGCTACGGTCGACCGAATCGAGTCGTCTTGCTCAACTCTGGATTGGCTTGAAAATCTTGGAACCCCTCGATGTACGGAGCGAGTAGGTCTGCGATATCGGTGGCGGTCTGGGCTGCGTCAGTCGGGGGCCGTGAGACATACGCCAAGGCCATCTGAACGATGGACGTGCTCAGGATATCGGCTTGGCGTTTCGGGGCTTGCACCCAGCATCGCTGAAATGTGGCAGAGAGGTGATCTGCGGCTCGCTCGACAAGCTGGGTGCTGTGAACAGTAATGAGCCGCAGGAGGTCTGCGGATGCGTCTTCTTCTCGTAGCGATCTGACCAATGGGTCACGTTCGGAGACGGCGAAAAACGCAGCCAAACCTCGGCCGAGCGCCAATCTGATATCACCAACGCAAGTGTAGAGTCCATCGTCCACCACACTGACCAGCTGATCGGTCAGTCGTATCGCGTAGCTCTCCGCCACACCGCGCCGGGACCCGAACTCGTTATAGATGGTCTGTCGAGACAAACCGGCTTCCTTCGCGACCTCGGACATGGTCACGGACTTCCAGCTCTGCCGCAGCAGGAGAGCGCTCAATGCGTCTAACGCGGTCGCACGAAGGAGAGTGCTTGCCGCTGTCCGGTAGCCACCATCAGGGCGCGCAGTGTGGACGGAACTCATGAATAGAAGTCTAGGCGCGTTCGGACATTGGTGGTGGGGGATGATGTCGCTGTCGCCAGCGCGTCGATGCTGCCAGAGATGCGACCAGTGGCGTTATCGGCGGGCGAACGAACCAGGCGCAGCGGTGAGCCGAACACCTACGAAGAACTCATCTGTTCTTTCGGTAGGTTTCCCGAGCGGCGTACAGCGAACGCAGAGCATGCAACTCGGCACAACTGCCGGCGTGTGGCGTCAGAAAAGCTCTCCATTGCAGAGGTCGGCTACGCACACCCCTCGTCTGCGTAGCTCGACCTACATCTGGCTGGTTTTCACGTCGCGAATATTTCGGCGTTCGATCAGACTCGCGCACCCATGGTAAGTCAACGAAATCCACGCGGGTGCCAACATGAACAGTAGGAGCGGTGTCAATGTGAAGAATACAAAATCCAGCACGATACCTCGATTCCCACTGCATTCATGGAGGCCTGAAGAAGCCGTCGTCGTGGTGTCGATCGTACTGGATCGGCACCGTTCTGTGATATGTCCAAGTTGGCCAAAGTCGCAAGGAGTCCTTGTTCTTTATGCACAACTCATCCTTCCCTCTTTGACACATGAGGAATGGCTATCGTACAACTAGGTCGTATCGAGTTCGCTCCCGTACTTAAAGGAATCAACCTTGAATCGAGCATTGGACCGTCTCGCAGTTCGTGGTCGGGTGCTGGTCACACCCTGCCAGGGGGAGCCCGAACTGTGGGACTACGAATCCGATCCACCCTACGAGACGGTTGCTCAGCGAGCTGCGCGTCATAAAACTGCAGCGGACTCTTGCATGAAATGTCATATACTGACCGACTGCGAGCAGTATCTTGCTACTGATCCTTCGCCAGTCGGAGTGTGGGCCGGTCGAATCTTGGAGACGTCCGAAGGATCTGTCGAATCAAATGCGGCGAACATTGCGACAAGTGAAGGAATCGAGGGCAAAGAAATGGATATCAATGACCGAATCAAGTCGCTTTCACCGAATGCGGCATTCGATATTCTGATAGCAACAATCGTGAATCAGCATGGCAATGGAGTCTGACGAACGTGGCGCTGGAAACCTGGAAGGTTTGAGCCGGGTCGCAGCCACCCTGCTCAAACCGTCAACCGTGCGTCTACTGAGCCGAGCGGTATGGGTAATTTGAGTACTGTGCTGGGTGTCCACCACGCGGCATCCAGCGCAATCCTGAGGTTCATGAGGATGCTGGCATCGTCCAGCTTGCAACCGCACTCTTTCGCTGCTTGTCGGATGCGGTATTTGACCGTGTTGCGATGGATCGTCATGTCGTGAGCGGTCGCGGTAACGCTACAGTTGTTTGCCAGGTAGACTCGCAAGGTCTCGCGGAGCCAGCGGTTCCGCGCACTGTCCAGAAGCAAGCCTCCGAGTGAGTCTTCCGCTAGATCCCTTAGGCTTTCCGGATCTTCGAGCAGAAGAGTGATGGCTGCAACTTCCTCGAAAGTTACCACCGGACTGATATCGACCTTGCCGTCCGAAACCACGCGGGCCGCGCGCTCTGCCTGCCTGGCTGTCTTCCGAAAACCATTTTCACCACTCTGCACGGTTCCAATTGCTGCTCGAATTCGGCCGTACTTCTGAAGAACGTCTGTAACGCTTTCAAGGCAAATCCTTCCGGCGTGAATTATCGGAAACCAAACCAGGGATCGGGCATCGCCTTTACTGTTGACTTGCGGTCGACCGATCGTACCGAGTCTGACGTTAACGGTATCTACGAGCTGGTGCCAGGACTTGCTCGGGAATGGTTCCCGGTCATTCGTCCAAAACTCAATGGCAATATGGTTTCCTGTGAGATTGTAATATGAATCGATTTTGTATGCGTCCAAAGGATCTGTGCATGATGGCGACATTGCGCGTTCGAGTTCCGTGTTTACAGAACTATTTTCTTCACGTATCTTCGATTTCTCCGCTTCGTATTCTGAACATGCGTCCTGACACACGCGGTCTATGAAGACGGCAGACCTGCTGACCAGATGCGCAAGTTGATTCGCGGCCAACGTGTGCGTAGCTCGCGAGAGCGAGAACAGGACATGCTCAAGAAATCTCGATTGGCCCAGGTGATAAGCGCGGGCGAGCGCCGTCAGCGGGACATGCGTGTGTGCGAGAACGCGAGCATGGCACAGGGCGGCATGCGGAGCTCGCAAGTTGTCGTGCTCAGTCCTGTCGGCCAGGAAGTCGATAGCCGCATTGATGTTGGCTTTCACGCTGGTGTGTAGAAGTCCGGTTGCGTCTGCATTGCCGTTCATTTCATGGATTGATGCACTTATGAATGAAGAGATATTCTCGGTCAACTCTGCCTTCCTGTCCTCCATCTCGTCCACAAGTGTTTCCATCAAATGAGTCGATACCATTTTAGTGTCATACCTACCCTGGTAGTTCAATTCTGGAGCGGCACGCCATTTCGGTGACGATCGCTGCGGATCTAGCTTGTCGATCTCGGGGCTTGCCCCGCCGCCTGTGCACCTCGGCTTCTCGTCAGAGCCCTCCTTGCTGGCTTCTGACGCACCGGCTCCTTTCGGTTCGGCTCGCCGGTGACGGAAGCGTCAGCGGCTTGTGGTTGATGAGCTGCATCACTAGTATCTGTACACGCAGGCTGCATCTGTCAATTAATTGGACAAAAAGCCATCGTCTGTATAGTAGTGTGCCTGTGTAGGCAGGCGGTCGGCTTTGGTCTCACCGTCGAGGGGGCGCACTCTTGCGCTGGGGTCCAGGCCCCTGGGGCGAGGAGCAGTTATCCGGTTTGAAGAACCAGAAGGAGACGCCATGGCGACGCCACCGAGCAGTTCAATCGATTACGACGTTCTGATCGTCGGTTCGGGCTTCGGCGGAAGTGTCACCGCGCTGAGGCTGGTGGAGAAGGGGTACCGCGTTGGGATCCTGGAAGCCGGGCAACGCTTCGAGGACAAGGACTTCGCGAAGAACAGTTGGGATCTCAAGCGTTTCCTGTGGGCACCGAAACTCGGTCTGTACGGCATCCAGCGCGTACACCTGCTGCGCGATTGCCTCATCCTCGCCGGTGCCGGAGTGGGCGGTGGATCGCTGAACTACGCGAACACCCTCTACAAGCCGCAGACACCGTTCTTCGAGGACAAGCAGTGGGCGCACATCACCGACTGGAGCAGTGAGCTCTCGCCGTTCTACGACCAGGCCACCCGCATGCTGGGCGTGGTGCGCAATCCGCACATGACCCCTGCCGACGAGGTGATGAAGTCGGTCGCCGAGGACATGGGCGTCGCCGACACTTTCATTCAGACACCGGTGGGCGTGTTTTTCGGTGACGAGCCCGGCAAGACCGTCCCGGACCCGTACTTCGGCGGCGCAGGCCCCGAGCGCACCGGTTGCATCGAATGTGGTGAGTGCATGACCGGTTGCCGCCACGGAGCCAAGAACACCCTGCTCAAGAACTACCTCGGTCTCGCCGAGCGCGCAGGAGCCGAGATCGTGCCGATGACGACGGTGTCCGGCCTGCGCCCCCGATCCGACGGCACCTGGGATGTCGACACCGAGCGCACCGGCGCTCGGCTCCGCAAGGGCAAGAAGACGTACAGCGCGGCAAATGTCGTTCTGGCAGCCGGTACCTGGGGCACCCAGAATCTGCTGCACAAGATGAAAGACACGGGCGCTCTGCCCAAGCTGTCGGACACACTCGGCGAACTGACGCGTACCAACTCCGAGTCGATCGTCGGAGCGACCAAATACGAGGTGGACCCGTCGATGAATCTCACGCGTGGCGTTGCCATCACGTCCTCGTTCCACCCCAGTCCCAACACCCACATCGAGCCGTGCCGCTACGGCAAGGGTTCGAACGCGATGGGCATGCTGCAGGCCCTGATGACCGACGGCGGAGGAAAGATTCCGCGTTGGCTCAAATTCGTGTTCGCGATGATCGCGCATCCGATTCAGTTCGTCCGCGTCGTCAATGTCCGGCACTGGAGCGAGCGCACCATCATCGCGCTGGTGATGCAGAACCTGGACAACTCGATCACCACGTTCACCAAGCGTGGGCCGTTCGGCCGCACGATCTCCAGCAGGCAGGGCCACGGGGAGCCGAATCCGACGTGGATCCCCGAAGGCAACGACGCCACCCGGCGGATCGCCAAGAAGATCGGCGGCCTCGCGGCCGGTACCTGGGGAGAGCTGTTCAACATTCCGCTCACCGCCCACTTCCTCGGCGGCTGCGCCATCGCCTCGGATTCGGCGCACGGCGTCATCGATCCGTACCACCGCGTCCACGGCTACCCGACGCTGAGCGTGGTGGACGGGGCGGCCGTGTCGGCAAACCTCGGGGTCAATCCGTCGCTGACCATCAGTGCGCAGGCCGAGCGGTCCGCCGCACTGTGGCCGAACAAGGGCGAGCTGGATCTTCGTCCGGCACAGGGGCTTCCGTATCAGCGGCTCGATCCCATCGCCCCCAACTCGCCCGTTGTTCCGGTGGACGCTCCGGGTGGACTGAGATTGCCTATCGTCGAGATCCGAAATGGCCATCTGGTCGCCGGTGAGACGGCTTCGCGGTGAAAGAAGTACTTGGTGAGCGCGCATTTCGAAACAGGAGCCCATCCGCTCGATGCCTTCGTGCGGAGCGCAGAGTTGTCGCACTCCACATCTGGAGTGGACTCAGGTCGGATCTCTGGGGCGAACCGTCTGACCCGAATTCACAAGTTTTTGACTCTACGTAACATGGCCGCCATTCACGTTTGCGGCGACACTGTTATCAATCGCGAAGAAAATTGAGGAGTTGACATGGCAGTTGTAACTTTCGTCGCCCACGATGGTGGGAAGCACGAGGCGGGCTTGGTCGAAGGTCGATCGTTGATGCAGATTGCAACCGACAATGCTGTGCCGGGGATCGATGGAGACTGTGGGGGCGAAACGGCCTGTGGCACCTGCCATGTGATCGTCGACCCGCAGTGGTCAGGAGAGGTGGGTCTGTCCGGTGCCAACGAGGAGGAGATGCTGGCTATGAACCCCGAGCGTGAACCCACGTCTCGGTTGTCGTGCCAGATGGTGGCCTCGGAAGCGTGGGATGGCCTGATCGTTCGAACACCTGAATTCCAATTGTGATGTGTGAAAGGCAGGCACGACAGCATGAAAGTTTCTGAGTCGATCACCGACAAGGTCCAGTCGACCATCCCTATAGGGCTGCAGATCCAGGGCGCTCATCTGTACGACAAGACCCGACGGTGGGTGACTGGCACGAATGGCAAGAAGATCTTCGTCGAAAGTCCCATTCCACCGGTCGAGGATGTCGAGCTCGCCGACATCGACCTCAGTAACCCCTTTCTTTACAGACAAGGGCGGTGGCAGTCGTACTTCGAGCGCGTGCGGAACGAGGCACCGGTTCATTACCAACCCAACAGTCCGTTCGGCCCGTTCTGGTCGGTCACGCGCCATGCCGATATCGTGGCCGTCGACAAGAACCACGCTGTGTTCTCGGCCGAACCGTTCATCGTCATCGGCGTCCCGCCCCGGTTTCTCGATATCGAGATGTTCATCGCGATGGACCCGCCACGCCACGACAAGCAGCGCGCTGCCGTCCAGGGGGTTGTCGCACCGAAGAACCTCCGGGAGATGGAGGGACTGATCCGATCGCGGGTACGGGAGGTATTGGACGACCTCCCCCTGAACGAGCCGTTCGACTGGGTGCAGAATGTCTCGATCGAGTTGACAGCTCGGATGCTCGCAACTCTTCTGGATTTCCCCTACGAACAACGCCGCAAACTCGTGTACTGGTCCGATTTGGCAACCTCGATGGAGCAAGCCAACGGTGGGCCCTCGGACAACGACGAGGTGTTCGAGGGCATGCGTGACATGGCCCGTGGCCTCAGCGCTCTCTGGCATGACAAAGCAGCCAGGAGGTCTGCAGGGGAAGAGTCCGGTTTCGATCTGATCACCATGTTGCAGAGCAACGAGGACACCAAGGATCTGATCGATCGTCCGATGGAATTTCTGGGCAACCTCGTCCTGCTGATCGTCGGTGGGAACGACACGACGCGTAACTCGATGAGCGGTGGCGTTCTTGCGTTGAACCAATTCCCCGACCAGTTCGAGAAATTGAAGGCCAATCCCGATTTGATCCCCAACATGAACTCGGAAATCATCCGATGGCAAACACCCTTGGCGTACATGCGCCGAATTGCCAAAGCCGACACCGTTCTGAACGGACAATTCATCCGCAAGGGTGACAAATTGGTGATGTGGTATGCCTCGGGTAACCGCGACGAACGCGTTTTCGAGAATCCTGATGATTTCATCATCGATCGTGCCAATGCGCGCAATCACATCGCGTTCGGATTCGGTGTACACCGGTGTATGGGCAATCGGCTGGCCGAAATGCAGCTGCGGATTCTGTGGGAGGAGTTGCTTCCCCGCTTCGAGAACATCGAGGTCGTCGGCGACCCCGAGTATGTTCAGTCGAATTTCGTGCGGGGCATCAGCAAGATGATGGTGCGCCTGACGCCTACTTCCAGCGCATGACATCGCAACGGGCGATCATCGTCGGCGCAAGCCATGCTGGGGCACAACTGGCAGCTAGTTTGCGCCAAGAAGGTTGGGCAGGCGAGATCGTCCTCATCGGTAACGAGTCTGCCGCTCCCTATCAACGCCCCCCGCTGTCGAAGGCATACCTGGCGGGCAAATGCGTACTCGACGATATCGCCATTCGCAGCACGGACTTCTACTCCAAGCAAGGTATTCAGCTCCTGAACGCGCAGGTGGAGGCCATCGTTCGGTCGGAAGGCAACGTCGTTCTCGACACCGGGGAGAAGCTGGCCTACGACAAGCTCGCGCTGTGCACGGGAGCCCGCCCTCGTCGGCTCACCGTTCCCGGGGCCGATCTCCACGGGGTCTACTACCTGCGCACCGCAGCGGACGTCGAGAGGATCCGTATGGCCACCGGCCCTGGCCGGCGGGTGGTGATCGTCGGAGGCGGCTACATCGGACTCGAGACAGCGGCATCGCTGCGCGCACTGGGCGTACAGGTCACAGTCCTCGAGGCAACTGGGCGTGTGCTCGAGCGGGTCACTGCTCCCGAGGTATCGACGTTCTTCGAGCGGATACATCGCGAGCAGGGAGTCGACATCAGAACGAACGCGATGGTCGAAGGCCTGTCCGGTGACCGTGAGGTTCGTGAAGTCAGTTTGGCCAGCGGGGAATCGATCCCCGCAGATCTGGTCATCGTCGGTGTCGGCGTCGAGCCGAACACCGACCTCGCCGCCGATGCGGGTCTTGTCATCGACAACGGCATCGTGATCGACGATCACACTCGGACCAACGACCCCGACATCATGGCGGCGGGGGACTGCGCGAGCCACGACATGGCCCGTTACGGCCGTCGACTACGGTTGGAGTCCGTCTCGAGCGCAGGAGAGCAGGCCAAAGTCGCGGCCTCGACCGCCTGCGGGAAGTCCAGAAAAATCGAAGCGTTGCCGTGGTTCTGGTCAGATCAGTATCATTTCAAGCTGCAGATCGCCGGCCTCAACACTGGATACGACGAAGTGGTTCTCAGTGGTGACCCCAGCCGCGACAGTGATTTCAGTTGCTTCTATCTCCAGGCCGGTGAGCTCATTGCCGCCGACTGCATAGGTCGCCCGCGCGAGTTCATGTACAGCAAACGGGTGATCGCCCAGCGACTCCCCGTCCAACGCGAAGACCTGATGCTCGGCGGACTCGCGCGCAACTGACCGATCCTTCGGTCGTTGTGCACACAACAGCAACCGGTTTGCTCAGAATAGGGAACATCAGCGATGACCATGACAGACCGCCCGCCCGGGGCACATACTACGCAGACACCACACGCGTACCTGGGAGCAACGGACTTCCTCGACATCGAGCACGAATCCGTGCGGGCGTTCACCGCCGCGGCAATCGGGGATGCGAGCAGCGACCGTGACAAGGCCAGACGCCTCTTTGCCGCCGTCCGCGACCGGATCTGGTACGACCCGTACACCGTGTCGGACGATCCGGCCCACTATCGGGCGAGCTTCGTCCTCGAGACTGGGCGCGCTTACTGCGTCCCGAAGGCGGTGCTGTTGACCGCAGTGTGCCGGGCGGCGGGTATCCCGGCACTGCTCGGCTTCGCCGACGTCCGAAATCACCTGCAGACCGAGACGTTGCGCGCGCTGATGGGCGGCACCGATCTGTTCGTCTACCACGGCTACAGTCGCCTCTACATCGAGGGCCGGTGGTTGAAGGCCACGCCGGCATTCAATGTCGAGTTGTGCGCTCGTTTCGGCGTGCCGCCAGTGGAATTCGACGGCGATCGCGATGCTCTCATGCATGCCTTCACCGCAGACGGAGCTCAGCACATGGAGTATGTCCGCGAGCGAGGAGTCTTCGACGACCTACCCTTGAACGCGATCTTGACGGTGCTTCGGCACGCCTACGGCCCCACGATCTTCACGGGCGCTCACCCACTCGATGATGTTTTCACCGGCCGCACCCGGCCGGACGAAACTCCCGGGGATCGAAACTCGCCGCGGGAGTCTCGATGAACACAAGCGGTGAGAACATACGCGCCGAACCCCGTATCGCGGCCGACTGCCGATCGGTCGGAGCTCTCTCCGCGAACAATCGCGATCGTGAACACTCGGACCGCCTCGGACACCTTCGAATCGGGTGAGCCGATACCTGCTGGCAGAGCTGTGCCACATGACTGTCTCGTCGCCGCGGCCGTGGTAAGGCCGACACCGGAAGTTGCACCGAACAGACGAGACCCGTTCTGCCGCTGGGGTTGCGGCTGCGGGCGATGAACGACCGATCCGAACGCCTCCCCGGGCACGAGACGACGCGCGATACCCATATCCCTCTCCCGTGTGCGCAGCCGCTACCGCGAGAGCGGGCCGACAGGCGTCTACCGACGTCTCTCATCTATGCAAGGAGCGCAGCATGACGAACAACGCACCTCACACCCCCGCCAGGACCGTGGCGATCACAGGTGGAGCTCGCGGCATCGGCTATCAGACAGCGAAGGAGTTGATTCGACGAGGCCACCGGGTCGCCATCGGCGACATCGACGAGGCACGTGCGAAGGAGGCCGCCGCCGAACTCGGGGTGAAGGTCGTCACCCGACTCGACGTCACCGAACCTGACTCGTTCACAACGTTTCTGGACCTGGTCGAACGTGAACTCGGACCCCTCGACATCCTGATCAACAACGCGGGCATCATGCCTACCGGCCACGCCCACGAAGAGGACGATGCAGTAACCCGGCGGCAAGTCGAGATCAACGTCCTGGGGGTCATCTTCGGGACCAAACTGGCTCTTCAGCGCATGCTGCCGCGCCGCACCGGACACATCATCAACACTGCGTCATTGGCCGGCGAGCTCGCGGTACCTGGTTTGGCGACCTACTGCGCTACCAAGTTCGCAGTCATCGGATTCACAGAGGCCGCACGACTGGAGTACCGCAAGTCAGGGGTTCGACTGTCCACAGTCCGCCCGACGTTCACCAACACCGAACTCGTCGCCGGAACCGCCGGCGCAAAGGGATTACGCAACGCCGAGCCGGAGGAGATCGCCCGCGCGACAGCAGATCTGATCGAGAATCCACGCCCCTTCGTCCGCGTCACCCGTCTCGCCGGCGCAATGGTCGCGGCGGTGAAATTCGTCCCCCGGCGTCTGGCGACCGGACTGGGTGCGGCCCTGAACACAGATTCGGTGTTCCTCGCGGACGTCGACATGGCTGCTCGCCGAACGTATCTCGACAGAATCCGGAACAGCTGAGCGTGCCGACAAGCGCGCTCGACCAACCACCCGAAAGGCAGCCACAGTGACCCACACGACTCTGATCGAGAACTATCCCCACCGGATGGGAGGGCACTGCGGGTCAGGTGCAATGCGAGACCTTCTCCAGTGGCACGGTCTGGGATGGGACGGACCACCCGACGAGGGGTTGGTGTTCGCACTGGGTGGTGATCTGGGTTTGTCCTACCTGCGATCGGACGACCTGGTCCCACCGATGTACCTGGTCGGCCGCGGTGCCGACTTCGAGATCGACTTACCGCGCAGGCTCGGCGGACAAGTCGAGGTTCTCACGACCGACGATCCCGCTGAGGGATGGTCATGGGTTCGCGACGACATCGATGCGGGACGACCCAGTCTGGTCTGGGCCGATATCGCTGAGCTGCCCTACCTACGGGTGAAACTGCAGATGAGTCGTCACGACATCGTGGTGATCGGCTACGACGAGATCGGGGGGACTGCCTCGGTCGTCGACAACGATCGGGCCGATGTGCAGGAGATCCCGCTCGACGCGCTCGCTCGGGCGCGATCTTCCACCTCGTTCCCGCAACCGACACGTCACTGCACGTACCGAATCACATGGCCGCAGACACTGCCGCCCGTGTCGACTGCCGCGGCCGCGGCCTTCGCCCGATCCGCCGCCAGCATGCGCGCCCCATCGACACCGGGAATAGCCGACCACGTACCAGCGGCCGGTGCCGAAGGATTGGCCGCGGTCGACCAGCTGGCAACCGACGTCAAGAGCTGGGTCGACCTTCCGCCCGATGACCTCGAGACGCTGCTGTTCAGTCTCGGTATCTTCATCGAAAAGGCCGGAACCGGAGGCGGGCTCTTTCGTCGGCTTCTCGCCGACGGCTGTACCGAGATTGCACGTCTGACCGGTGATCCCGCTACCGCAGACCTCGCGGTGGCCGCCGATCACTGCGCCCAGGCCTGGACCGAAACTGCCCGCGCCGGAACACAACGCGGTCTCGATGTGCGAACACGCGCAGCTGCGGTGGCCGTGTCGGCTGCCGAACTGCCTGCACTCGAGCTGATCCTGGTGGAGTCCCTGGAGTCTGCTTCACGCTCGCTGTCCGCCATCACGAGATGATGCCCATCGTCGTTCGACGGCGCGCGGTAGACGGTGCATCGCACTGTGCTGCAGCCGCTCGTGCCGGATCGCCGCAGGCGTGCGGAGGCACCGAACGACCGAAGAGTTGCCGGACGGAACGGTCGAACGCCTCTCGGTGGACGCTGCATCGATGCCGTGTCGTTGCTCGGCAACAGACCCTGATCCCTGCCCCGCGCCGACAACAATTCAGCCGCCAACGGAAGCCTTCGATGTTCGCGGTCACCGTTTTCGGCTCGACGGCCGCGTCGTGTGCGCTATCGGGCCAGGCCCGTTATCTTCTAGCTGATACTTGAAACCGAGGGCTACGGTAGCCAGACCCGGTATGACTTCTCGCCCCTGTCATCGATGATCCGGGGGGTGGGGGGGCTGTCGCCGGGTGTTGACGTCGGATCGGTGACCGGACGAAGGACTGCTTCATGGCCACGAGCTACGCCGTGTTTTGCGGCATCGACGTGGGAAAATCCGAACATCACGCCGTCGGTCTCGCCTTCGACGGAACCCGTCTGTACGGCAAAGCCCTACCCAATGACGAGGCCCGCCTGCGCACAGTGTTCGACCGCCTCGCCACGCGCGGGCCGCTGTTGATCGTCGTCGATCAGCCTAATACGATCGGCGACGCCCTGCCGGTCACCGTCTCCCGATCCTGCGAGCACCAGTTCGCGTCCCTACCGGGTCTGTCGATGCGCCGCATCGCAGATCTGTATCCAAGGCAAGCCAAAACTGATGCGCGGGCCTGCGTTCATCATCGCCGACACGGCCCGGACCATGCCCCACACGCTGCGACGAGTCGATACCGGTGATGACACACTCGCCGAGCTCGGTGTGCTGATCGGTTTTGATGACGATCTCGCCGGTGAAGCAACCCGCGTCAGCAACCGAATCCGCGGACTGCTGACCGGCATTCACCCCGCGCTCGAACGAGTCCTCGGACCGCGTGTGACACACCCGGCAGTGCTCGAGATCCTGTCCCGCTGCGGTAGCCCCGGCGGCATCCGCGCTGCTGGTAAGCGGAAACTGACCGCTTCGCCGCCAAAAACGCGCTCAGGATGGGGCAAGACTGGTTGCGGAGATCTACGCCGCACTCGAGGCTCAGACGGTAGTAGTGCCCGGGTCTGCGGCTGCCGAGACTGTTCTACCCAAACTGGCGGACTCGCTCAAAGAGACACTGCAGCAACGCAACACAGTTGGCTCGGACGTCGAGAGGATGCTCGGTGCCCACCCTCTTTCCTCGCTCCTGATCTCGATGCCAGGCGTCGGAGTCAGGACTGCCGCACGCATCCTTCTCGAAGTCGGTGACGGATCGGCATTCAAATCAGCAGGACACCTGGCCGCCTACGCCGGCATCGCACCCGTGACCCACCGATCCGGCACCTCGATCCGAGGTGAGCATTTAGCGTGATCAGGAAACCGCAAACTCAAACGCGCGTTGTTCCTTTCGGCCTTCGCCGCGCTGCACGACCCCACCAGTCGCGCCTACTACGACCGCAAGCGAGCCGAAGGCAGGAAACACAACGCCGCGCTCATCTGCCTCGCTCGACGCCGATGCGACGTCCTGTACGCCATGCTCAAGAACAAGACCCTGTACCAACCGCCCGCAGCTCACGCAGCTTGACAGAAACCATAGGGACACGTTATTGAGGCGTGAGGTTCACCCCAACGGTACCAACGGCAGCGGTTGTACCCGCGTTCGCCGACGATCACGGTCGGATGCCGTGCGTGGGGTTGATCTGCCGCGAGGATTTCCGACACTGGAGATGACTATTCTGAAGCCGCGTTTGCGGACTGCCCGTAACTGTAGTGGACAGCGTTCGGGGTTCGGTACCCGAGCGCCGAATGGCGGTGTTGTGAACTGTAGAAGCCGTCGATGTATCTGACGATGTCTTGTCGTGCTTTGCTTTTGGTGGAGTAGATCGTTCGGTAGACGCATTCGTTCTTGAAATCAGCGAAGAAACTTTCGGCCATACTGTTGCCCCACAACACCCCGCGAAGACCGCATCCGCGGAGAGCTCACGAGAGCCCGGTAAGCCCGGTAAGCCCGCGAGGTACATACGGCAAGTTCGGAGTGGAAGATCGCTCCCGGCTCGATCCGGGTCAAGGCTCTAAATCGAGATGGCTCCGTTCACTTGGGGACACGCCAACCTCTCAGGTGATTAATCCGACGGGGATTACCCGAAACCATGTACCAGGTACTGCACGTACCTGATACTGTGCGAACACCTTATCGCGACGAGCTGCGCAGACAGAAGAGGAGAGACCGGTATCTATACAGAAATTGCTGGTCGAGCGACAGCCAGTCTTGTGACCTTTGGAAATTCGATTGCCCTCGCCGGCCAGGCATTGCGGTGGGCCGTGCGCGATATTGTCACCGGACGGTTTCCGTTTCGGGAGTTTGTCACACAGACGTGGTTCGTCATCACCGTAACGACGTTGCCAGCGATCCTGGTCGCGATCCCGTTCGGCGTTATCGTCTCGGTGCAGGTCGGAAGTCTAACCCAGCAGGTCGGGGCCACATCTATCGCCGGAGCCGCCGGTGGACTCGGGATCATTCAGCAGGGGGCACCGATCGTCACCGCGCTCCTGCTCGGTGGTGCGGCAGGGTCGGCCATCGCCTCTGACCTTGGCGCACGCACCGTCCGTGAAGAAATCGATGCCATGGAGACGCTCGGACTAAATTCGACACGTCGACTCGTCGCACCTCGATTCGTCGCGGTTCTCATCGTCGCTCCGATGTTATGCATGCTCATCGTGTTTACCGGTCTCGTGGCCGGCTACATCCTTAGCGTCAACGTCCAGGGCATCACGCCGGGGAGCTACGTCGCATCGTTCGCATCGTTCGCATCATCGGCGGACATCCTTGTAGCGCTGATCAAGTCAGTGGTGTTCGGTCTCGTGGTCGTGACAATCGCGTGTCATCGGGGCCTGTCCACGAAAGGTGGCCCCAAAGGTGTGGCCACATCTGTCAACGCCACCGTGGTCCTAGGGGTAGTGGCGTGCTTCGTCATCAACGTGTTCATCACCCAACTGACCATCATGTTCGTCCCGCAGACCATCGGATGACGGAGAACACGTGACCGCAGTACCATCCACCCGTTATAGTTTTGTTACTCGTCCGATCGTGCGTGCTGTGACACCCCTCGCTGAGGTCCCCGCGCAGCTCGGGCACATTACAACATTCACCATCGACACCGTCGCCGGAATTCGGCACGTCGCAACCACCTATCGACGACAGACGTTTTTATTCATACAGGAGTTTGCCTGGGGACGAGGCGCTGTACTGGTCGGCGGGGGTACCGCGATCGTGCTTGTGATTCTCGGAATGGCTGTCGGGGCGTCCATCGGCATCCAGGGCTACGCCTCGCTAGACCTGGTCGGGATGGGGTCTCTTACGGGATTCATTTCGTCATACGCCAACACTCGAGAGTTGGCACCGATGATCGCCGCGATCGGTTTCGCAGCCCAGGCCGGCTGTCGCCTCACTGCGGAAATAGGTTCGATGCGTATCGCCGAAGAGATCGATGCGCTCGAGTCGATGGCGGTGCGGCCGATTCCGTACATCGTCAGCACGCGTGTGGTCGCGGCGATCACTACCATCATCCCCCTCTACATCGTAACGCTGATACTCAGTTTCGGCGCGGCCAAGCTGGTCGTCATCCTTTTACACGGCCAGTCGGGTGGCACCTATGACTTCTATTTCGATGCGTTCCTCAAACCGCAGGATTTGGCGTTCTCAGTAATCAAGGTCCTCGTTTTCGTGGTGTCGGTCGTCATCATCCACAGCTACCAGGGTTACTACGCCAGCGGCGGAGCAGAAGGCGTCGGCCGCGCGTCTGGTCGAGCGATCCGCAGCAGTCTCATCATCATCGTCGTGGAGGACATGATCTTAACCCTGTTGATGTGGGGTTTCGATTCGGGCGTCAAGATTTCGGGCTAGGAGTTCAAGTGGCTGTATTTCAAGATCCATCAGGACGCGCGCCCTCACTGGCGAACTTGACCCTGCGCGGGATCGGGGTTCTCGTCGTAGTGACGGTTGCCGGCTATCTTCTGGCGGGCAACGCGACCGGAAAATATGAAGACATCACGACAGTGACGATCACCACCGACGCGGTTGGTGACGGGTTGAAGGGCGGATCGGAGGTGAAGTATCGGGGCTTCACGGTGGGCAAGGTGTCCTCGGTGTCGGGGCGCGACCAAAGTGTAAATGTGAAAATCGAGCTCACCGGAGTGAACGACGACATCCGGTTGCGTCAGGGCATGGCCGTGAATTACACGTCCGCCAGCGCGCTGGGGCCGACGGCACTGGAGATTGTCGACCCCGGGCGGGGAGTCCTCATCCGTGATGGCGGCAGCGTCTATGTGAGCAAGCTGCAGTCCGAACACACTTCGGTATCGACCCTGATTCGAAAACTCTCGAAGCTGGTCGATGCTCTCGATCAGCCGGCGTTCAATTCTGTGGTGAAGTTTGTCGTCGATGATTCCCAAACGTTTGCCGATGCCGGCCAGCTCATGTTCCAGATCGCGCAGCTCACTCGGGACGTTCAACAGCGGCCAGTGGGCCAGGATTTGGCGATCGCGGCAGACCTGTCCCAGGGCGTTGCCGACTTCATGACGCCGTTCGTTCCGGGCATCCTCATAAACGTCGACGTCGCTGACTTCTTCGCCACCGACGAGGCCATCAATCAGGCCACAGGCAACCTCAACAGCACCGGCGAGGTTCTGTTCGGGGGACTGGGAGGACTGTTGAGCGAAAACTACCCGGCGTTGAGTTCGGTACTGGACGTCGGCCTCGATCTGGCGAGGCCGGTCGCCAGATCGGCATCGGGACTCGCGCAGACCATTTACACCATCCCGCAGATCCTGGACAGCATCGACAACGCCACGCCGCAAGTCGGCGAGCGAGTACAACTTCAGGTCGCCCTGGTAGTGCAGACGTCACCTGCGCTGCAGAGCGCGCTTGCAGCAGGAGGACCAAGAAGATGAAGCTCAAGTCGTTAATTCCCACCATCGTCAAGATCGTCGCGTTCGCCGCAGTCATCGGCGTTCTCACCTACGTGATCATCGCCATCCTCGAACCCAGCTCGGACGGAGCGAGTTCTGAACGGTCTGCGGTCTTCTCCGATGCATCTGGGCTCAAGCCTCGCGACGGTGTGCGTTTGGCGGGAGTAAAGGTCGGTTATGTGACGGCGATCGGCCTGAAAGGGCCCACCGCGGTCGTTCATTTCCAACTGAACAACGACGTCGCGATCACGTCGAGCACCACCGCCGCCGTGCGTTATCAGAATCTTCTCGGACAGCGATATGTCGAATTGATCGGTGCGGCACAGGGAAAGACACAGGGGGCGGCGCTCACACAGGTGGCACTCGACAAGACCGTTCCCTCATTTGATGTGTCCACCTTGTTCAACGGGTTCAAGCCGGTGTTCGACACGCTTAACGCCGACGAGATCAATGAACTGCAGTCCAACTTGTTGCGCGTTGCTCAAGGTGATGGGAGGGGTATATCGCCTGTTCTGGAGCAGGTCGCCAACATCACCGCCTACGGGGACCAGCGGTCTGAGATCATCACGAATATCGTGACGAGTCTCGGCCAGGTCTCCGACCAACTCGAAGGCCGCTCGGCGCAGCTGGTCGAACTCGTCGACCAGCTGGGATCGATCGTCGACGCCTTCAGCCGCGTGAGTGACCGGTTGCGGGAGTCGCTGGGCGAGGTCAACCGGTCCATGGAGAAAACTGTCATCGCCGGGGAGCAACTTGACTCAACGTACGACCAGAGTTTCGCGACGATCTATCAGCGTCTGGCGCGAGAACCCGGGGAGTTGGAGGGGCTGCTGAATGGCGCGGTACTGCTCAAGCCCCTTATGGACTCGCTGAACGCTTCGACGAATTCCACGCCGAGTGAGGCACGATGTTCGAAAGGCCTTCTGCCCCTGCCGGATACAGCCACGATTGCGCTTATGGGGCAACGATTGGTGGTGTGTAAGTGAGGTTGTTCAGTCGAAATCGACCGCATCACCAGTCCGAACGCAGACGCGACCTCATCGTCGCCGCTGTGGTGGTGGTGACCGTGGTGGTCGGTCTGGTAATCGCCGGGACCGTGTATATCGCACCGCCCGGCCAAAAGGTGTACTCGGCTCAACTGGTCAACACCGGAGGGCTGGAGTCGGGTGATCAGGTGCGTATAGCGGGGATAAGACAGGGAACGGTGTCGTCGGTGGACCTCGCGGGAACGTTTATCACAGTCGAATTTCGACTCGACGACTCAGTGCCAGTCCGTTCGGATGCCACCGCAGCGGTTCGCCTGATCACGCCGATCGGCGGGCGAGTTCTCGATCTGGACCCAGGGTCAGGACCGACCTCGCTGTCGGGGGCGATCCCCCTTGTTCAGACATCGAGTACTTACGACATTTCGGACACGCTCGAGACGACGACGCCGGTGTTCCGCGATGTAAAGGGCGTCGATCTCCGTCAGACTGCGTCGCTGCTGCAGAATGCGTTCTCCGACGGCAACACAAACATTCCCGACGCACTGAGGAACACCAGCAGTTTGATGGAACTCTTAGAGCGACAGTACGGTCAGCTCGACAAAGCGGTCGCTCTATCCGATGAATACGTCAACGCTTTCGCCGATCAAAAACAGGTGCTGGTCGACTTTCTCCGTCAACTCAGCTTCCTTGCCAGTACGCTGGGACCTGATATCGATAACGTCCGCGGCGGGTTCGACCTTCTCAGTCGTCTGTTCAAACTTCTCACGAGGCCGCTCGTGGCTTACAGCGATGGAATCGAACCGTCTGTCCAACAATACAAGACGCTCCTCGACAAGGTGTCGTCAGAGCTGCCAGGCTACTCCGATGCCCTGGCCCAGGTTGATCAGATCACTCAGCGCCTCGGCGTCCTCCTCCAGGCGCCGGTCGGTGCGTCGACTACCACAGAACCAGAGGTTCGTGTGTGCATTCCGAGTGGTGACGACAAATGTTGACTACATGGATCCGAAGACTGTTGCTCCTGATCGCCGTGGTGGTTGTGGTGGTCGCTAGTGTGGAAATAGGGGGGAGGGTGTCCGACGACACGCGCTCCCTGTGTGCCGAGTTCACCGACGCATCGGGCCTCTTCGAAGGCAACACAGTAGCCATGCTCGGCAAGAAGATAGGCAGCGTCGTCGGGGTGCACCAGAATAGTGATCAGTCCGGTGTAAGGATCGACATGCGGATCGACAAGAGCGTTCCGCTGCCCGCCGACGTCGGCGCGACTCTGGTGTCGACATCCATCGTGACCGAACGTCAAATCGAGTTCACCAAGCCGTACTCTGATGGAGCCCGATACGAGACGGATCAGTGCATTCCGTTGAGTAAGACGAGAACCCCGCTGGGAATCAGTCAGACGCTCGACTCGATCAGCAACTTGTCCGAGGACCTGGTCAAGGACAACGGCAGGAACACCGACGCGATCTTGCAGTCCCTCGAGCTCGTCTCCCGCAATCTAGAAGGAACGCAGGGTGACGTGGCCGGGATCATCAAGGACTCAGCCACGCTCATCGACGACCCGGCAAAGCGGGATATGCAGATTCGCAGCATCGTCGGGAACCTCGCCGCACTGACGGGGGTGGCAACCGAGAACGACAAAGAGGTGACCGCCCTCTTCGACAACTTCGTAGGTGCCATCGAGGTCATCATCGCGTTCGGCCAGACCTTCGGCTCGGCAGTCGAGTACGCGGGGACGTTCGTTCCGATCCTCTCGAGGTTCGCAACAGATTTCGGTCCCCCGATATTCGCGATCGGTGATGCTGCCGTTCCGCTCATCGCCGACATGGGAGAGCAGCCGGACATGGTGGTAGCGATCGCAGCCCGCACGGCAGACCTCATCGTGAAACACCCCGATGCCAAGTCAATTGTGCAGGCGTTCGCAGTGTCGCTGCCTTTGCGAAGCCTGGTCGGTGGCTGCGCCGCGCCGGTGGCAAACGGAGTCTGCGGGTCCAGCGATGTATCGAGGACGATCGCAGGGATGATGGGGGGAGGGGCCTGATGATCTCGGTCAATCGCGCATGCCTCGGACCCATGGTGGTCGCACTGATGGCAACGATAGTTTTCGTGACATCGTGTGGGATCAACGCCGACAATCCGCCGACGATAGCGACCTCCGACGCGGACGGTTACGACATCCAGATGGAGTTCACCAGCGCACTCAACTTGCCTGCCCTCGCAAAAGTTCTCTCGGGGGGAATCAGCGTCGGGTTCGTCGAAGATGTCACGTACGAGAACGGGCATGCGGTCGTGAAAGCTCGCATCGACAACACGACTCAGCTGCCGGGGGAATCGCGGGCTGAGCTGCGTCAGGACACTCTCCTTGGTGAGATCTACGTTGCCATCCTTCCCCCAGCCGAGCCGTCGACGGGTGCCTTGCTGCGGTCGGGTTCGGTGATCCCGTTGGCACGGACCGAGCCGGCAGCAAATGTCGAGGACGTCATGCGCGGGATGTCGAATGTCCTCGGGGGCGGTGAGCTCGACAAGATCCACACCGCGATCTCGACATTGAACACCACGTTCCCCAAGGACTTGCAGCAATTCGACGCCCTATACCAGACAACGCTGGAGACCGTCTCGGAGGTCTCCTCGAATACCGACAAACTCGACGTAGTGTTGAGGTCGGCGGATCAGACTCTGAAAGTGATCTTGGACGATCCGTCGGGAATCGACCGGATGCTGACCAAGGGCGGACGCAACTTTTCTGGCCTCGGCTACTCCCTGATCGAGGTCGCGTTACTCATCGCCAACTTGCGTGATTTCGCAGTGTCCGCGGGCAGGATCGTGGATCCGGAGTACTTACGGATAAAGGAGTCAGTGGCCGGGATCGCCCCGGTGATCGATTCGATCGCCAACTCCGACATCTACTCGAAGTCCGTCACGGAGCAGGCAACGAGCGTCATCCGCGACAAACTCATTCCATTCGTGCGGTCGCCCGACATTAACCTCTCGGACATCTCCATCGATGGTCGGGACCTAGCGCGGCGTGACGCCGAATCCTTCGTAACCGTGTTGAGATCAATCGGAATGATGCCGTGAACCGCAGCAGCACGCTCATATCGATACTGGCTCTCGCCGTCGTGTTCGTCGTAGGGCTCGGCTACCTCGTCGTCGGCGTGGCACACATCAACCCCACCCGCTCCGAGTACTCCTTAACCGCCATCATCGACAGCTCAGGCGGTCTGCTGGACACATCGCCGGTGATGGTGCGGGGGGTACCCGTCGGAAAGGTGTCCTCGATCAACGTCGCGGATTCGGCAATTAAGGTCGAGATGACGATTGATTCCGACCACAAGATCCCCCAGGACAGCGAGATGTCTATCCAGAATCTGTCGCTCGCGGGGGAACAGTACATCAACTTCGTGCCCGCGGGCACGGCAACCGGTGGGTACTTCGATAACGGAGACGTGGTGCCCGCGGACGCGGTGCACGTGTCGCAATCGGTTCCCCAGGTGTTGCCAAAGTTGGCTGCAGTGGCAGATGGGCTCGACCCGGAATCGATCGAGTCCATCAACAAGACCGTCGCCGAGGCCGTCGCCGGACGGCAGGACGACCTCGACACGATCGGCGACATGATGCACCGTGTAGTCGATTTCGTCGGCAAAGATGGGTCCGTCCGGGTGACCGCAGACAACGCCGAGTTCCTGCTCGGCCTCTTGGCCGATGCCGGGGACGTCCTCAGTACGGCATCTGTACGCACCCCTGACGCCGTGAACGGGCTGGCGCGGATTCAACGGGCGTTCATCAGGTTCACAACCACCTCGTACGACAAGTGGCCTCCCGTGTTGAAGCTTGTGGAAAAGCTCAACGGCTATATTCAGATCCTGCAGCCGGATCTGCTGACGATCACCCGGGCGGTGAAACCGGCGACCGAGAAAGTTGCCGACACATACGTCGACTTCGGGTCGATCGGCGACCTCCTCGGCCGGACTTTCCCGGCGTCGCGACCAGGTCGCGCCGAGGTCCCCGTCACCGTGTCGCCGCCACTACGGTGACGCCCCGTCCGCAAGCGACTGTCACCGTTATTACACAGAAGGTCCCACATGACAAATGACGACCGAACGAAACCGCACCCCGAGCCCACTGAAGTCGAGGACAGCGCGGCCGCAGCGACGCCGGATGGCGATCTACTGATGGACGAAAACGCCCCAGCCGCGTCCGCCGTAGCCACGGCTGGGGCTGGAGACAGCGACGTCGACCCCCCCTCGCCAGGTGGGCACCGCTGGTCAGCATCGCCGCGATCACGTGCCGTGGTGGTTTCGGCCGTGATCGTGGTGCTCGCTGTGCTGGCCGGCGTGTTCGCCTACCTCTACCTCGAGGCCGACGAAGCGAAGTCGGTATTGGAAAACGACGCCGCGCAACGGGCCGCCGCGGCGAAGGCCGCCTCGGATTACACGACCAGATCCCTGACCTACAGCTACCAGAACACCGACGCCTTTTTCGCGGCAGTCAAAGAGGACGCGGGTGAGGCTCTAGTCAAGCGGTACGACGAGGTTCGGCCGACGCTAACCCAGATTATCCAGCAGGCCCAGGTGCAGGCGTCGGGACGCGTTCTGGCCACCAGCGTCACCGGTGAAACCGGTGACGCCGACGGAGAATACACGGTGATGGTCTTCGCGAGCCAGAAGACGCAGAACGTGCAGAATCCACAACCGAGTGAACTGCCGACATTGTTGAAGGTGGTCGTGACGAAAACCGCCCAGGGCTGGCAGATTCAGGACTATGGCCCAGCTGAATGAGACGGCTGCTCCGCAGAAGGAGTTCCACGAAGAGCAAGATGCAGGACGGTACTCATTCTTCGACGCGGTCGCAGATGTCGGCGGGGTCGACGCCGGTGAGGAGTTGGGTGATCTCTTCGGGTGGCGGGTGCCCCCTCGATCGGGTCAGTGATCCGTCCCGGTGTTTCCGGAGGGTTCGTCTCAGGGAAAGATGAAACCTCATGGCAGCAGGATCGAAGCGGTACTCGGCGGAGTTGAAGAAGGATGCCGTCGACATGGTGGCTCGGTTGGTGGCGCAGGGCGATACCGAGTGGGCGGCGATGCGCAAGACCGCGGATTTGCTCGGTGTGGGCGCCGCTGAGACCGTTCGTCAGTGGGTTCGGAAGGTACCCGTCGACGGCCCGGGCAGCACTGTCGAGTTACGTGCCGACGCCGAGGTCATCAGGAAGTTGCGTCAGGAGAACGCCGAACTCAAACGGGCCAACGGGATACTCAAGGCGGCGTCAGCTTTTTTCGCGGCCGAAATCGACCGGCCACACCGATAATTGTGGACTTCATCGGCACTCACCAGGGAAACCGGGTGGGTGCCGATGGTCTTGTCTGGGGTGTCGACTCGATGTGCACGGTGCTCTCCGAGCACGGTATGCACATCGCCCCGTCCACGTACTACGACCATGTCACTCGGGTGCCGTGTGCCCGAATACTGTCCGATGCACATGTCATCGATGCCATTCACATGCTCCGGACGCGGCAACCGCTCGCACGGGTTCTCGGTTCGCGGAAGACCTGGATTATGTTGCGCAGCAGCGGTATCGAGGTAGCTCGATGTACCGTCGAACGACTAATGCGGGAAATGAGGTGGCACGGTGCGCTCAAAAAGAAAGCGGGTCCGCACCACCGTCGCCGATCCGACCCACCCGCGGGCCGAGGATCTGGTGAAGCGCCGGTTCACCGCGGTGGCACCGAACCGGCTGTGGGTCGCCGATTTCACCTAATGCCGCACGATGTCGGGGTGGGCGTTCACGGCGTTCGTCGTCGATGTGTTCGCCCGGAAGATCGTCGGGTGGAAGGTCGCATCGGAGATGACCACCAGCCTCGTCGACACCGCCATCACTAACGCGATTGATTCCCGAAAACGTTCTGGTGTAACTGCTTTGAGTAATCTGATCCACCACAGTGGCGCTGGATCCCAGTACACGGCGATCGCATTCGGGCAGCGTTTGGCGCAGGAGGGCATCGCGGCGTCGATCGGAACGGTCGGCGACAGTTACGACAATGCCCTTGCCGAATCGGTGAACGCCGACTACAAGAATGAGCTCGTCGACAACGGCCCTCGCTTCCCCGGTGCCGCGGAATTGTCGTTGGCCACCGCACAGTGGGTCGCGTTCTACAACCGCGAACGCCCCCACAGCTACTGCCACGACCTCACGCCCGACCACGCCGAGCAACTCCACTACGATCGCACGCGCACCCTCAATCCGGAGGAGGCACTCACGCAGTGAGCCCTCCGGAAATGCCGGGACGGATCACAGTTTGCGAGTGGTCGAACACCGACAGAATCGGGAATGTCGGGATTTTGCAGGCCTCCTCGCCGTGCCGACGGTCGAAGACACAGCGATGGTCACCACGGCGCTGAAGACGGCGTTGCGGCGACGAGATCACGGTGGACACCGCGTCGGCTCAGGGCTCATCCATCACAGCGATGCCGGCAGTCAGGGCGGATTTAACCTGTCGTCGCAACACAGTGCCGTGAAGCCGAGTTCATCTGCTCTGCAAGCACTTCCGCTGGGGTTCGCCACCCAAGTGTTTTGCGCGGGCGGTTGTTGAGTGCATCCGTCACGGCCTGAACGTCACTTCGACGGTATCGAGCGAGATCGGTTCCCTTCGGAAAGTATTGTCGCAACAATCCATTGGTGTTTTCGTTCGTTCCCTGCTGCCAGGGGCTGTACGGGTCGCAGAAGTACACACGGATCCCGGTTTCTGCGGTCAACTCCGCATGACGTGCAAGCTCCGCCGCGGTCCCAGGTCACCGATCTGCGCAGGTGCTCCGGCAGCGGTGTCATCGCAGCCTGGAGTGCATCGCAGACCGACTGACATGTATGGGCCCAGGACATCTTTGACCGATTGTCATCGACACATCGTTACCCGCTTCTGGGGCGGTGGGCGTTGAAGTTCCGAATGGGTTTGGTTGAGGTTCGCGCGTAGACGCCGAGCTCGGTGGTTCCGTCGAGGACCCGAAAGTAGTTGTCTTCGACCACGACAGTCACGATGGTTCCGGCATGGGTACGGCCGACCTTGAGCAGCTGACCGGTCACCATGACCCGGCCGTCTTTCGGGACGCGTCGCTGTACGGTCTGCGGTCCGGCCGGCGGCGGCGCGGGCAACGTTCCCGTAGCTTCCCGTGCGCCGGTCAGACCCGCGAGCTGGCTGGCATCGAGCGGGTTCGGCAGTGTCGCGAGCAGGACGTTGTCGACACTGGCGTGGATCAGCCCTGAGGCGATTCGCAGCGTCACTCGTGTTCCCGCTCTGTCGGCTCCGAGGTGAAGTCGGTGACCGGCGAGGATGACGGTTCCGTCTCGTCCTGCGGTTCGGTCGACCTCGATCGGTCTCGGTTTGGTGGGCAGGACTGCGGTGTCTACTGCCGCTGTTGCCGGAGATGGTCGGCCCTGGCGTGTGCCGCGCATGGCGAGGCGTTCGAGGTCGGTGTGGGTCAGTCGCGAGCGCACTGTCTTGATCACGGTGTCGTCGAGGATGACATGAATGCTGACCAGGTCGATCCACAGGGTGACGGTCCGTCCGGCGTGGTTGCTTCCGATCCACAATTGTTGCGCTCCAGCGACATTGGTCACGCCGCTCGGTGGTACCTGGGTGTCGAGCTCGATTGCACTGCTGCTTCTTTCACGGCCCACCGTTGTCAGGCTGGAGCTTGCAGCGGTGAGAGTTGATGACGAATCGGACTGGCCGTTGTCGGTTGTTCCGTCGTGATGCTCGTGGTGGGCTCGCGCACGGAACAAACTCGCGGGTGTTGCCATGTCCAGACTCTGGTGGGGCCGCAGGGTGTTGTAGGCGTGCACCCATTCGTCGAGGGCGGCTTGGGCAGCAGCGATGTCGGCGAATGCGCCTGCCTCATCGAGGAATTCACGACGAAGGGTTCTGTGGAATCGTTCGATCTTGCCAGTTGTGGTGGGTGAATGGCGTCGGGTCAGTCGTGCGGTGATCCCGAATTCTCGGCATGTTCGCTCGAACAGCACTTCGGCCGGCAGCGGCCGAGTGTGTTTACCGGTGAATTGTTTCCCGTTGTCGGTGAGTACCTCGAACGGCGAACCCCACTTGTGGATGGCAGCGATGAATGCTTCACATACTGCGTTCCCGGAGGGGTGCTCGAGGACGGTTGCGGTCACGATGAATCGTGAGTGGTCGTCGATTCCGGTCAGCATTTTGCACTCGCGTCCGCCGACGAGGAACATTCCGCCGACGAGGTCGAGCTGCCATAGGTGCATCGGCGCTTCGCGCTGCCAACGTTTGTAGACTCGTTTATGTTGTTGCTCTTGATGATTGACCAAGCCGTTGCGGACGAGCGTTCGGTGGACGGTCGCGCGAGATGGGGTTCGGTCTCCGATTTCTTTGCTTAGCTCGAAGCAGATGCGGCGTGCGCCCCACCGCCGGTGATGTCGTCGCATCTCGCAGATGAGGGCTTCGATGTCGGGCTGGATACGGTTCGGGCTCGCATGCGGTCGTCTCGACGAGTCGACAAGTCCGTCGATACCCGAGTTTTCGTATCGCTTGCGCCACGCTGTGACGGTCTGTCTGGAGACGCCGAATCGCTCGGCGACGTCGCTGACCGGTGAGCCGTCGTTGACCTCGGTAATTGCTCGGAAAGCGGACCTGGACAGTGAGTCGTTCGGCGATGTTGGCATCGGATTCGAGGGGCTGAGGGGAAGGCACACCCAACGATCACCAAAGCTGGTGAAGCGTCAGATATGTGCCGATGACGTTCCGTCAAAGATGTGTTGAACCTTTACACGTCACCGACTCCGATCCGTAACCGGACAACGCCGGCCTGTTCTTCACCGGGGGCGCATCCCAGTACCCATCCTTACGTGGCAGATGCAGCAACGTGGTGAATCTGCTGGTGCGTTCGACAAGCGTACCCACTGTGGACCTGCCCAGCCCGATGATCAGACCTCCTTCCCAATGCCCTGGCGTTTTGCGATCAGCGACTTCGTCTGGCCGCGAGCCGATGGTGACGTCATCGGTGATGAATCCGGTGCGGAGCTTCTTCGCTCGCGCCCTCGGCTCGCGCAATGCTCGTCCGGTGCGCAGGCACGCCACCAACTCTCTATCCTGCGCTCCACGTCCTTCGATGCAGAGGGATTGGTAGATCGCTTCGTGGGAAATGCGCATCGACTCGTCGTCCGGGAAGTCGATCGGCAGGCGGTTGGCGACCTGTGCCGGGCTCATGCGCTGGCCCATCGTCGGTCCGCTCTCCGTGCCTTGTTGCGTCCCTTCCACGATGCGAACGGGCCGACAACCTCACCGTTTTCGTCGCGGATCACGCCCGAGAGCACTTCCTGTACGTACTCTCGAAGAGGTTCGTGTTCAACGAGTTTGGCTACCTTGGGTCGCCTTGCCGCAAGATCGGCTTCCATTGCGCCACTGATGTGCGGTACTCGACCTTGCCGCCGCGGGTGGCAGCGTTGCGGCGGAGTTCTCGCGAGATCGTCGACGGTGATCGCCCCGATCTGGTCTGCGATATCTCGCATGCTCATACCGTTCGCGCGAAGCAGGGCAATCTCCTCACGTTCGTGAAGGTCAGATACCTCCCCGTGGGCGGGGCCAAGTCAATCGGCGGCATACCTCCAGCGTGACGGAACCACCGTGAACCCACCGGCCCCGACACGCCGCAAGCGGTGCCGCGTCTTCACTGGTCAACCCCAACGCGATCTGCGCCCAGAACTCGCGTTCGAGATCTCGGCGTACCGGCGGACGACCCGGAGATTTCATCACCGCCCGCCCAGTCAACGTCGCCGCCCATTCTGGTGGTCGTCCCATCGAAACACCCTCCATCCCTTGAGGTGTTGCGTCGACCGGTTGAACCTGGTCAGTACACGTCGATCGCGTTCGCGGGAACGCTTGCGCTCGAGGGGATCGCGGCACCGATCGGCAGCGTCGGGGATGTGTAAGACAATGCGTTGGCCGAGAGCACAATTGGGTTGTTCAAGACCGAGGGAGTATCGAAGAGAGGCCCGTTCCTGAACGGCCCGCTAAAGACCATCGACGATGTCGAGTTCGCCACGATGGGATGGGTCGACTGGTTCAACCAACGCCGCCTCCCACAGCACCCTCGACTACCTCACACCAGACGAATTCGAGAAGGCCTACCACAGTCAAGAATCGGCTCTCCGCCCGGAGATGTTGCAAGCGTAGGAGCGGCAAGAAACCCGGGACGGTTCACTGACACGGCGCGCCGTCTGGTGGCGTTGCTTCACCCGCCTGGGCGCTATCGGACTGGATGCTGGGGAACGACCCAGGGCGCAAAGCGGGTCGGTCAACCCTGATGTTCACTCTCTGCTATCGACTCAACTTCCTCGAGCGTGGTGGGGATGTGGTACGGCGGTCTGCTCGTGCCCGAGATGCGATAGCGGTCCCAGAAATCAGGGTCGCCCACGACGCACTCGGCGCGTCCCTCTGGTGTCGCAAAGACGGCAACCGTGCGCCTTCCCGAGAGGGCGGCGTGGAGCGCATCATTCTTGTCGATCCTTCCGTACCAGGTGTATAAGCCGTTGAGGGGCTGGAAATAGCCTTTGATCTTCACCCCGACAGCAATCTCCTTGCCACGGCACACCAAGGTGCCCTCGCCGGAGTAGTCGAGATCGTGGTCGTCAGACACGCAAGGCTCACTTTCTTCACATCAAACATTGACAAAAGAACGCATTGGCGCAGACACTATCAGTATCTGGTACCCGGAGTACGGGTATGAAGTCGAGACTCAGCTCGGCCCGGAACGCAACGGAGGTGTCACATGACCGTTCAAAATGTGGAGACCAAGCCCGACGTCTCAACGGAAGGCGCTGCGCGTGTCAGCGCCCGCAAGCCCGTCGACATGCAGAGATCTGCCGGCCGACTGCTGCGGGCGGCGGCCGAAAAATTCTATGACGCGGAGATCGACATCGATTGGGACTCACCCTGGGAGGAAGGAAAGTACTACCTGCCAGAGCATCGGGTCTCGCTCTACGGCACCAAGCTGTGGGAGAGAATGAGCGACGAGCAAAAGGCGGAACTCGGGCGCCACGAAATCGTCAGCATCCTCAGCTTCGGTATCTACGCGGAGAATCTGCTCAGCTCGGCGCTGCTCCGAACATCCGCCAAAGGCGCCCTGACAGATCAAAGGTCCCTCTACGCCCTTAACGAGATCGGCGACGAGGCACGTCACTCGACGATGTTCGCCCGACTGATCAACAAGACGGGCCTGGCACCGTACAAGTTGCCGAAGGGGTTCTTGAGCATCGCGAAGATCTTGCACTTTGTGCCTCTCGGCCCGTCCGTGTCCGGCGCGACTCTGCTCATCGAGGAGATCCTCGACCGCGCTCAGCGCGAGGCGATGAATGACCCGAAAATGCAGCCGCAGCTGCGCCAGCTCATGAAGATCCACGTTCTCGAAGAGGCCCGTCACATCACGTTCGCGCGGCTGGAAATGGTGGAAGGGATGCAGCGTCGCGGACGCATCTCGCGCGCCTGGCATAGAGGCACGTTGGCGGCCATTGCGAACTTTGCATACCCGTTGCTCATCAATCCGAAGGTATATCCCGATGTCGGAATCAGCCGTCTGCGCGGCCTGTGGGCGCAGCAGACGAGCCCGAACTATCGCGTCAACTTGCAGTTCATGTCCGAGCCGATGATCCGATTCTTCCACGAGGCCGGAATGATGGAGGGGAAGTTCACGATGGCGATGTGGCGCGCAACGCGCAGCCTGCCCGACGATCTGCGCTAACACGCCCGGCCCGGTCCGCGCGTCCCACAGCCCATTCCTCGACCCCACGACCGGATTCCTCGGTTCGTGGGCTTGGGCGGATGACATTCCCACACCTGCCACGCGTCACGGCGCGCCGTGCGGGTCCGTTTTCTGCATTCGATCAGGAGATTTTCACAATGCCGTCCTCCAACGCCAAGTCCGCCGCCACGGCGACAGACCCGGGAATAACCGAGCCCATCACTACCAAAGTTCTCATCATCGGCAGCGGCTTCTCTGGCCTCGGTATGGCCGTCCAGCTCCGCCGACGCGGGTACAGTGATTTCATCGTTCTAGAAAAGGCCGACTCCGTCGGTGGGACGTGGCGCGACAACACCTATCCGGGATGCGCGTGCGACGTACCGTCACTGATGTACTCCTACTCGTTCGAGAGTCGCGGTAGCTGGTCGAAGGTGTGGTCCTCGCAGCCCGAAATCGAGCAGTACCTGAAAGATATCTCCAACAAGCGTGGTGTCACTCAGAAGATCCACTT
Organism: Rhodococcus sp. PML026; assembly: GCF_000963615.1. Lineage (NCBI taxonomy): Bacteria > Bacillati > Actinomycetota > Actinomycetes > Mycobacteriales > Nocardiaceae > Rhodococcus > Rhodococcus sp. PML026. Next base: position 33,993 of record NZ_KQ031367.1, read on the forward strand.
CGGGCAGAAGTTGGTCTCCGGATACTGGAGCGAGTCCGAATCTCGGTGGCACCTGCGTACCGAGTCGGGCCGGGAGTACGTCGCGCAGTACATCGTGTCCGGTGTCGGCGCTCTGCACATCCCGAATTTTCCGAATATCCCCGGAATCGACGAGTTCGCCGGTCAGGCGTTCCATTCGGCACAGTGGGACCACACGGTGGATCTCCAGGGCAAGCGGGTGGCCGTCATTGGCACCGGTGCCAGCGCGATTCAGTTCGTGCCGTTCGTGCAGAAGGACGCCGGCACACTCACGGTCTTCCAGCGAACCCCGGCTTGGGTACTTCCACGCAAGAACTTCGCGGTGCCGCCGGTACTTCGGACGCTGCTCAGCAAGATCCCCATTACTCGCCGCCTCGCTCGGTGGTCGGTCTACTGGGGCGCAGAGAGCCTGGCCTTCGGGCTCAACGGCCACTCCAACCTTATGCGACCAATCGAAAAGGTGGCGAAATGGAACATCGAGCGTTCTATCACCGACCCCGAGCTACGCCGGAAGCTGATGCCGTCCTACCGCATCGGATGCAAGCGCATCCTGGGATCGAACGACTACTACCCTGCGCTCGCCGCCCCCAACACGACAGTGATCAGCGATCGGATCGAAAAGATCACTGCCGATTCGATCGTCACCCCTGACGGCGTGTCACACCCTGTGGATGTGATCATTTACGCCACAGGGTTCCATGTCACGGACGGGTTCGATCAACTCGCGCTCAAGGGCGCTCGGGGCGAGGACTTGCCGTCGCACTGGCACCGGACGGGCATCAATACCCACCTCGGCATCACCACCGAGGGCTTCCCGAACCTGTTCTTCCTGCTCGGACCTAACACGGGTCTTGGGCACAACTCTGTCGTGTTCATGATCGAGCAGCAGATCAAGTACATCATGAAGGCCATCGACGCCGTCGACAGTCGAGGTGCGGAGCGTGTTGATGTGCGGGCCGAGGTTCAAGAACACTTCAACAAGAGCATCCAACACAAGCTCGCCAAGGGCGTGTGGACCAACGGCGGATGTACGAGTTGGTATCTGGACTCGCAAGGTGTCAACCGTACGGTGTGGCCCGGGTTCACCTGGCAGTACTGGCGAGCGACGAAAGACTTCGAGCCCGCCGAGTACGAGATCGCCTGACAATCCAACCGTAGGTCATCGAGAAGTGAGTATCCGACAGTGAGTAGTTCGACAGCAGGCAATTACGCGACCCAGGTCGCAGTCGTCACGGGAGCCGCCTCAGGGATCGGTCGGTCCCTTGCCCTCCAACTGGCCGAACGCGGGGCCAGCCTTGCCTTGTCCGACGTCGACGAAGTGCATCTCGAGGAGACGGCGGACATGTGCCGTACCGCGCATCGTGCGACCGTGGAGACCGCGGTGTTGGACGTGGCAGATCGTGCTGCGTTCCAGGTTTACGCAGAGAGCGTGCAGTCGTCTTTCGGGCGCGTCAACATGGTGTTCAACAATGCCGGCGTCGCCCTCGGCGCCGACGTTGTCGACATGTCCTGGGAGGATTTCGACTGGCTGATGGGCATCAACTTCGGTGGTGTCGTCAACGGGACCAAGGCGTTCCTGCCTTATCTGATCGCCTCTGGTGATGGTCATCTGGTAAACACCTCCAGCGTCTTCGGTCTGGTCGGGATCCCCAGTCAAAGCGCTTACAACGCCGCGAAGTTCGGTGTGCGTGGCTTCACCGAAGCGCTTCGGCAAGAGATGAAAATCAGTCGGCATCCGGTCACGGTGACATGCGTTCACCCCGGCGGCGTCAAGACTAATATCGTCAACAACGCTCGTGGTGTATCCGATATGGGGGCAGATACCGCCACCATTGCCTCGATGTTCAACAACATCGCCAGGACCACTCCGGAGAAAGCTGCGTGCGCCATCCTCAAGGGAATGGACAAGAAGAAGCCCCGAGTGCTGATCGGCGCAGACGCACGTGGCTTCGACTTTGTCGCACGCGTTGTCGGTCCGCGCTACCAGGACATCTCTGCGCCTGTCACACGCGCGGGCTACGCCTTGGCTCGTAAGCGGGGGATCATCAAATGACCCTCGAACAGGAGAATCGGCCGGGCACCACCGCGCGATCGCGAACGCTGACCGTGTCGGAGGTCGTGCAGGAGACCAAGGACTCCGTGAGCATCGCCTTCGAAGTGCCTGACGAGATCGTCGACGATTTCAAGCATCTACCCGGGCAGTTCATTACGTTGAAGATCCCGTCCGACCAGACGGGCCACGTCGCACGATGCTACTCGCTGAGCAGTTCGCCTCATGTCGATGACTTCCGCCTCGAGATCGGGGTGAAGCGCACCGCTGGGGGGTATGCGTCGAACTGGTTGTGTGACAACGTTTCCATCGGCATGGAGGTGACCGTCCTCACGCCATCGGGAAAGTTTACCGCTAAGAGCCTCGACGTCGACTTGCTCTTCTTCGCTGGCGGAAGCGGCATCACTCCGGTTCTGTCGCTGGTGCAGTCGGCTCTGGTGTCGGGCAGTGGGGAAGTTGTCCTGTTCTACGCAAACCGTGACTCCGATTCGATCATGTACAAGTGCCGGCTTGAGCAGATTAGATCTGAATTCGCCGAGCGGTTCACTTTGGTTGACTGGCTTGAGTCGGAGAACGGGATTCCCACATCAGAGGCTGTAGAAAAGATTATTCGTGAACACAAGGGATCGGCAATTTTCACCTGCGGGCCTTCCCCTTTCATGGATCTTGTGGAAAGCTCTGCCGCCGCATGCGGAGTGGATCATTCGGATGTACATCGAGAGGTATTCCAGTCGCTGACGGGTGACCCGTTCGACACCGCAACACTGCGTCGACTCAGTGACGACGAGGGTGTAGCTACGGCCACGGTTTACCTGAACGGAGAGTGCATCACCACGGAGTGGCCACGTAACACGCCTCTGCTCGATGTGCTGCTCTCGCGAGGGCACAATGCACCGTACTCGTGCCGAGAGGGCGCATGCAGCGCGTGTGTGTGCAAGCTCATCGATGGCGATGTCGAGATGGTGCAGAACAACATCCTCGTAGACGACGACATTGAGGACGGCGAGCGACTCGCGTGCCAGGCACTTCCGCTCACCGACGCTGTGACGGTGAGTTTCGATGACCTCTGACTCCTCGAAAGCTGGCCTATTGTCGCGGCGGTCGCGGGAGGTTCTCTCCAGTGACGGCACGAGGCTGTTTGTCGAGGAGTACGGGCTCGGTGATGATGCGCCGCTGCTGGTGTTCAGCCACGGGTGGGCTTGCCAAGGTCGGTTCTGGAGACCTCAGATCGAGCACTTCGCCACCACACACCGTGTGGTGGTGTATGACCAACGAGGGCATGGCTGGAGCGACCGGGGTCGCGCGCCCTTCTCTTCGTCGGTGCTCGGCGACGATCTCGAGGCTGTCTTGCGCGCTGTCGTCACGTCTAATCGTAAGGCATTGGTGACCGGTCATAGTATGGGCGGGATGTCCATCATGGGTTGGGCTGCCGAGCACCCGGAGTCGGTGCCCGTCTTATCCCGTGGTGCCGTCTTGGCGAGTACCGGCCCCTCGCAGTTGGTGAGTAAATCGACGCTAATTGGGTCGCCACGTCGATTCCGCGCCTCACTGGAGCGGGCATTCGCAGCCGGGCTCGCCACCGCGGGACCGGAGATGCTTGACACTCGCTTCAACCGACGGTTGGTGAAATACGGGACGATGGGTCCACACGCGCCAGCAGACGTTGTGGCTGAGTGTTCCGACATAGTACTGCGGTGCCCCCCTGCGGTTCGGGGAATGTGGGGCAGGGTCCTGGCCACCATCGATGTGAGCAAAGGAATCGACTCACTTACGGTTCCGACGACCGTGATCGTGGGCTCGGCCGACAAGTTGACACCCGCGGTTCATTCCATTGATCTCGCCGACCGACTGCAGCAGCGCCGCCGGTTGCATGAGTTCGTGGCGTTGCCACAGATCGGTCACATGATCAACATGGAGGCACCAAACTATTTCAACGAAGCAGCGGCCCGATTGGACGCAGCCACGGTAGGCGATGGCTTTTGAACCGTCGACCGGACACACATGAGCTCGTGAGACGGCCACGATCGTCGACAGGCCGCGCGTGTCCGAGTTGGGAGGGGTCCATCGAGGCGTACAGCATCGATGGCATCGCCACGGTGATCTTTTTTGCGTCGATGGTGCGCAGCACCTCGGCGGATAAAACTTCGGCAGCACCATCATCGGGCCGCCTTTCGTCAGGGTCGGCACGAAGAACGCGGCCCCAGCATGCGACAGCGGGGTGCACATCGAGAATTTGGGGAACCCGGCCATTCTCACTCCGGAGAGTTGAATCTGCGTCATCGTGAACATTGCCGAAGCCTCCGATGGCTCCCTTCGGCTTTCCGGTCGTGCCGCCGGTGTATGTGATCGACACGGTGCGATCCGGCGGACGATCGGCTGCTTGAGGGAGGGTGCCGAACCGCTGCGAGCGAACCGAGAGGTTTCAGCGAACGGCTCTCCAGCCCGACTCGCTTGAGAGGACCCTTCAGGGTATTGTTAACCCCATAATGTCATTCGTCCGCCGCGTTTCATTTACTCCATCTCAGGTGCAGCGTCGAGTGGCCGATGCCCGTAGCACCCGCTGGGATGAGCATAGAGTCGAGGTACGCGCGCAGCTGGTCGACGCGACCATACGGATCATCGAACAGTATGGTGCAGGCGTCAGCATGGACGACATCGCTGCGGAGGCCCGTGTATCTAAACCAAAGCTGTATCGCTACTTTGGCGACAAAGCGGGCTTGAACGCGGCGGTGGCGGCGAAACTCGGTGCGTTGATGTGGGATTCGGCGAAAGTCACTATTCTCGCCGACCAAGATTATCTTTCGGTTGACGACATGGTTCGCTCGTCCGTCCAGAGCTACGTCGCGCTCGTCGGGCAGTATCCCACTGTCGTCAGATTCCTTATGGCGAATCACTTGTTTCAGTACTCCGGATCGGGAAATGGCGGAGTTGCTGACGAACTGAGGTCGGTGATGGAGGTCGTCGCCGATCGGTTCACTGAAAGTCTTCAGCGTGTTCACGCAGATACTTCGGTCATTCCCTTGGCCGTGGCGTCCATTCTGGGTTCTGGTCTATCTGCGACTCAGTGGTGGATCGACAACGGTCGTGAGCAAGGGGTGGATGATACGTTCTTCGCCGCACACCTATCAGAGACGACGTGGGGAATCATCGACGGCGCGGCCGCAACCGTAGGCGTGGCCTTCTCACGCAGTCTGCCATTCAGCCATCCCGGTTTCGCGTCCCGCCACAAAATGGACTGAATCACCCTAGATATCCAATAATTCTAACTTGTCAAGCTGCGTCGGGTTGTTGCGCGGTGCGGTGTGCCCAAGCGGTGTGTTCGTCGTATTCGGTGCAGTGGCGTACGCACCCGTGCAGGAGCCCGACAAGTCTGTTGGCGAGTGCGCGGAGCGCTTGGTGGTGGAGGTCTCCGGTAGCACGGTGTTGTTCGTAGAACGCGCGAGCGGCCGGACTCTGGCTGAGGGCGCAGAACGCCCACCGGTCGATGGCATCGTAGAGCCGCCGGTTGCGGATATGTCGAGCCAGTACGGCCCGCTTCTTGCCCGACGCAACTGTCAGGGGTGACGTACCGGCGTAATTCTTGCGAGACTTGGCGTTGGTGTAGCGGTCGACGTCGTCGCTGAATTCACCGAGCCCCGGGCGGCGAGGATGACACCGATTCCTGGCAGGGAGAGGTAGATGGCGGCGTTGTGTGTCAGCGTCCGGGTGTGTTTCAAAATGGCGGGTCAGATCGGCTTCGAGGTCGCCGATCTGACGGTTCAACTCCGCGATCAACGCCAAGAGTGCGCCCGGCATCGCGCTCGACCTGCGCTGCGAACGCCTGCAACCACGAAAGGCGAACGCTACCGATCCCGTTTCTGCGCCCGCTGCGCACTCCGCGACGACCTCCATGCAATCTTGATATTCGATAACGAGGACATCGCGCTGGACGCGCTCCTTCAAGCGTTGGGCGCAACAAATCGACCTCAGAGCGCGGTCATCTTGATGCGAGGCGCGCGGGCCTCGCCTGCCGCCGCGGAGCGGCAGAGATTGGGGTCGTCGCAGCATTCGGCCGAGGCAGGTCGGGTGTGAGATAGTTGCATTCGCGAGATGCCCTTCGTGGTGGCTGGAATGTTCCCTAGACAAGAACTCAGTTACGGGCAGTCCGCAAACGCGGCCTCAGAATAGTCATCTCCAGGTCCGAAATCCTCGCGGCAGATCACTTCTCTCTTTAAAGCTATGTCGGCTTGGTCGATCCTTTAGTGCGGTTCACTTCTGACATAGTGCAGTTTATCTTTCGAAACTAACAGCGGTGCAGGCCGAGCGCACGAAGACGCGACAGACTCGGCACAATGTTTTCACGACAGAGAGGTCCGACCATGAAAAGAATTCCAGACGAGGTCAGCGGGTCGGCCGGCCCCGCTATCGAGAACTGGGCGCGCTCGTTCTGGAGCACGAGTTTCGATTCGCCTGATCTACCGCCCCACCACCCCGACTGTCTTGGTTGTGGGCCGCAGAACCCGCACGGCCATGCCCTGTCGGTCCAGCGTGACGAGAACGGCGTGGTGGCTCACCATGTGTTCGATCAACGTCATGTCGGGGCACCCGGGATAGCACACGGCGGCGCGGTGGCGACCGTTCTCGACGATCTGTTCGGCTTCCTGCTCTACACAGTGGGTGAGCTCGCCGTGACGCGGCGTCTCGAGCTCGACTACCTAGCGCCGGTTCTGCTCGGCACTCCATACGTATTGCGTGCTGCCGTTCGGTCTCGTGATGGGCGCAAACTGGATCTCACGGCCACGATGGACGATGCGCAGGGCCGCTCGGTAGCCACCGCTACTGCCCTGTTCGTGGTGGTCGAGGTCGAACACTTCATGCAGTCCCAAGCCCGAGCCCAACTCCGGGCCACAGACACGAATCACACCGAAGAATAGACACCCTGGCCGACCTTCACCGACGTCCGTCACCCGCGGTGGCTGTCGTACGGCTGCGTCTACCTGGCGCAAAGACGGCGAGGACGAGTGCCCCAGCGGCGGTCAGCGCCGCCAACGACAGCGTCGCCTGACCACTTCCGTGTACGAATGCGGCTCTGGCGAACTCGGCCAGCGGCTGACCAGCTGGTCCTGCGCGGTCGGCGACCTGCAACGCGGCGGCCAGAGAATCGGCCACCGGACCACGGGCAGGCTCGGGTAGCTGGGGCAGAGCCGGCTGAATGTGCTGAACGTAACCGGCCGCGAGCACGCTACCGGCTACCGCAATCCCAATCGCGGCACCGATTTCGCGAGCTGCGTCGTTGACCGCGGCAGCCACCCCGTGCTTGGCCTCAGGAGTGTCCGAGACGATGGCGAAAGTCGCAGGGGCGGTACACAACCCCAAACCCGCACTCATGATGAGCAAGGGCCACAGCAGGTCAGGGTAAGTTGCCGCGACGGTCAATCTGCTCACCATCACCAGTCCCGCCGCGATGGTGAGCAGACCTACAGTGGTCATCACCCGCAGGCCAACAATGTTCGACAGCCAGGGTGCAATCACCGAGATCACGATGAGCGGCACGACCATAGGGGTCAACGCCAACGCGGCGGTGAGCGGTCCATAACCGAGAATCAACTGCAGATACTGCACCAACAGCAAGAACACCCCGAAGGTCACCAGAAATTGGATACAGACCGACAGTGCGCCGGCACCGAAGCCACGGCGGGCGAACAACCGGACATCGAGTAGGGGTGCCGAGGAACGTAGTTCTACGACGACGAACACCACAACTGCGAACAAGCCCACCGCAGTGCTGATGGCGACGAGCGAATCCGACCAGCCACGGGCCGGAACCTCGATCACAGCGAAGACGATCGCCCCGACCGCGACAACTACGGTCACCGCGCCCACCCAATCGACCGGTGGATGCTCCTGCTGGCGGGACTCCGCGATACTGCATGCCAACCCGGCCAGAACCGCTCCGGCGACGGTCAACCCGACGAACACCGAGGTCCACGACCACTGTTCGAGCAGCACACCAGCCCCGAGGATGCCCAGGACCGCCCCGGATCCAGCAACCCCGGCCCACACACCTACAGCGCGGCCGCGATGCGCCGGTGGAAATCCCGCGGTCAGTATCGACAGCGTCGAGGGCATGACCAGCGCCGCACCCGCCCCAGCCAACGCGCGAGCAGCGATCAGCCACGCCGGGTCGGCGAGAAACAAGGGCAAGGCCGACGCGAAAGCGAACAACGCCAACCCCGCCACGAGCACCCCGCGGCGACCGTACCGGTCACCGATCGCACCGGCAGGCAGAACGAAGCACGCCAATACCAGCGTATAACCGTCGACTATCCAGGTCAGTTGAGCTTGCGTCGCCCCTGTCGCGACCGCGATCTGTGGCAACGCTGAATACAATGCCGCCATTGCGGCCACCACCAACGCGACCGCCATGCACGACACAATCAACATCCACCACTGGGCACCGCTCCATCGAGCGACGCTGGCAGAGTCGGATCTACGTTCGTTCAACGGCCAGCCTCCCAGTTAGAGACTGATCGTCTCGGTACGAGACTATTAGTATCATAACTTTGCGGGTGTGACAGAATGGTCAAGCGAGGACATGTTTTGTCAGTCAAAATGGAGCGGAGCCCGTTCATGGTCGACCCTCTCGTTGCAGCCGAGGGCCCGGCCGACCCCCGGCTGGCGCGCTCACGTAACCGGTTGCTCGAAGCGGCGGGCCAGCTGCTGTCCACCGGCGGTGTCGAGGCGGTCACCGTGGAGGCGGTCACCCGCATGTCGAAGGTTGCACGTGCCACTCTGTACCGCCACTTCGGAAGTACCACTGACCTGCTTGCTGCAACCTTCGAGCGACTACTACCCCCAGTCGACACCGATATCGATACCGGTCCGCTACGTGAACGTCTGATTTCGTTGCTCACCACCCAAGCCGACCTCATCGACCAAGCTCCGGTGCAGATGACCACGCTGGCCTGGCTGGCAATGGGACCCGTCAACAGCGGCGACGCCAGCCGGCGCGATCTCGATCCTGGCGCGGTGGTCTCGCTTCGGGCCCGTGTCATAGAGCAATACCGCAGGTCCCTGGATCAGATCCTGACGGCCCCTGACGCTCGCGCTGTACTCGGCGAGATCGACACCACCTTCGCCCTCATTCAGCTCCTCGGACCGATAGTGTTCGCTCGCCTCACAGGACTGCGCCACATCCACGCCGACGACTGCATCCAAATCGTCGACAACTTTCTCGCCGCCCATGCCGCAAGTGTCCGATCGAGCACTTCGCGCGACCACAGCCGTCCACGGCCGGCCGCGACGCTAGACCCGCAGCTCACCGACGGCCAATAAAACTTGATGCGAAATTTCACCATCAATGCGCTATCCAGTCAGGGATCGCAGCGCTCACTGGATACGGCCGGACGTGTGCTCGAGAACTCGGAGTTGCACTGCAGTGCACTTCTGACATCGTGCAGCCGTCTTCTGAAACTGACACGAGGAACGCGAATCGGTCGTAATCTGCTCCAATAATCCGCCCGTTCGACTGTGTTCTGTTGGGAACCCTCTCAACAAAAGTTGAGCAACGCTATGGGGCGTACCAGACTTTCCCGGTCACCCGATCTCGAGCCCTCGAAATTGCTACGTTCTGCCGGTCCGAAGTGACATGGGACACCGATCGTTGCAGGGGAGCGAGAATGCACGTAGAAGCACTGTTCGGAGATGGTTCGTTGCGTCCGGTCTGGCCGCACGCGGATGCACTGATCACCAGCGAATGCACGGGGCTTCGCTTCGCCGGCAAGTACGCCGACGTCGTCGCTCTGAGCAACGGTGATCCGACCGCGTTGCGGCCGTTCGTCGACGAGGACACCCGACGCCGGGTGGCGAGCATGGCACCGCCGCGCACCGACACGGCGCTGGTGTTCGGAGCCAACGGATTCCTCGGCGCGCACCTGATCGGCCGACTCACTCGTGATTCCGCCGTCGAGGTCGTCTATGCGATGGTGCGCCCCACCGAGGAGGAGACGGCGTTCGAGCGCCTGCAGCGCACCTTCGACCAGTACGAGATCGAGGTCGACGCCGACAAGATTCGCATCGTCGAGGGCACTCCCACGACGTTCCGGTTCGGCCTCGACAAGGCCGCCTACTACGACCTGGCTGCCGGAGTGGGGCAGATCTTCAACTGCGCCAGCTCCACCGATTACACCGAGAGCTATGCCGAACTGCGCGACGACTGGTTCGTCAGCGTGCTGCGGATCCTGGAATTCAGCATCACCTCCGCCCGTAAGCACCTGACGTACGTGGGCAGCATCGGTGCCCACCTCTATCAGAAGCCCGAGGACTTCCGTCGTCCCGACTCGTGGTGGTACTCCGGATACGCGCAGATGAAGTGGGTCAACGCAACTCTGCTCGGATGGCTGTCGATGTCGGACACCTACTCCGTCACTCTGTGCGAGGCTCCGTACATCCTCGGCAGCACGGAGCTCGGCCGAGATCCCGGTCGCGTGTACAGCTTCTGGCGCATCATCGAACTGGCGATCGCAGCCGGTGCCATCTGGGACGGCCCGGGCATGAACTACGTCCCGGTCGACGTGATGTGCGACGTCATGGCGAGCAACTCGTTGCGCAGTCATCCTCTGACGAGGCTGTTGCCGAGCAATCCCACCGGATACGGGCACGACCTCTACGCCGAGCTGCTCGGGCTCGATCTGGTGAGCTGGGAGGAGTTCAAGGAGCGTGTCAGCGTGCGTATCTCTCCTCGTTTCGCCGAGACGATGCTGGCCGACAACATCGACCAGCTCATGCGCCTGGTGCACAAGCCCGAGGCGATACTCCCACTCGACCACGACATCTCGTGGTGCGACCACCGCCGACTGTTCGAGCTCTATTTCGAGAAAGCACAGCTCAAGACGCTCACGCCCGCCGCCGTCAACTGACGTGGCAGACGGATTCGAGCCCACCTCGGTGCGCCTACGGGACGTACCCATCGGCCGCGAGGTGACCAACGGCGTTCTCTCGCTCGGCTTCTACGTGGTGTGTGGGCTGATCGGACTGCTGCCCGGCCCGGTGCGGAACTGGGCAGCGGATGCCTTCGTGACCTGGTCGGAGAGCGTCGACGAACAGCGGCACAGCTGATGTCGTGGTGTCGGTGGGCCCTCGGCCTCGCTGCGGTGCCGGCGGCTCTCTTCGCGTTGTTCGTGTACTGGCGGACCCGGTTCTTCTTCCGCGATCCGCACCGCGAACCGCCGGCCGATCCGCGGGCGGTGCTCGCTCCGGCGGACGGGTTCGTCACGTACGTCAAGCGTGTGGAGGCGGGCAGTGCCGCGTTCGCCGTCAAGAAGGGGCGGACGATCGTCCTCGACGAGATCGCTGGGGTCGCCTCGACCGACAGCGGCTACCTGATCGGGATCTACATGTCCGAATACTCGGTGCACCGCAACCGAATTCCGGTATCGGGCACCATCGGTATGCGTCGTCATCGGTCCGCGGCACCGTTCAACAAGTCGATGGCCAGAGTCGGTGCGAACCTGTTGACCCGGCGCACTCCCTACGACGAGGGCTGCGACTACCTGCTCACCAACGAGCGGCTCACCATCTCGATCGAGCACGAGTCCGGTGCCGTGGTGACGGTGACGCAGATTGCCGATCTCTGGGTCGATCGCATCGTCGCGCACGTCGCCGTCGGTGACACCGTCGAGCGCGGCGAGCAGTACGGAATGATCCGCTTCGGTTCTCAGTGCGACGTGTTCGTGCCCGACGCACTCGTCGACGAGATCACTGTCCGGCCAGGCAATTACGTGTTCGCCGGCGAGACGACGGTGGTGCGTTCACCGATCCTCGTCGACGGCAGACAACCGAGCGAAGAGGAACGATGATCACGATCGAAGAGGTCGACGGCAAAGCCGGTTGGCGTGAATTCGAGTCCGTCTCGGACCTGGTCTACCAGGGCGATCCGTACCGCCTACCCGACGAGTCGATGGACCTGGGCCGAATTCTCATCGCACCGCCGCCCTCGGTTGCCGCCACCCGCGTCACGAAAGCATTTCTGGCTCGCGAGAACGGGATTGCCGTCGGTCGCGTCGTGGCCATCCACGATCTGTCGTTCACCGAGTACACGGGGGAGCCGATCGGCTTCTTCGGCTTCTACGAGGCGGTCGACGATCACGACGTCGCCGAAGCGCTGCTCGACGCTGCGGCGCACTGGCTTTCGGCGCGCGGACTCGCGACGATTTCCGGGCCCTTCGGTCCGTCGATGTTCTACAGCGCAGGCATCGTCGTCGACGAGGTCCCGGCGCTGCCCCTGGTGGGGATGCCGCACAATCCGCTCTACTACGCGGCCCACTTCGAGAAGTGGGGTCTGATGGCGGTCAAGGACTTCTACAGTTACCTTTTCGACGACCCGTGCATCATCTACAACGACCCCAAATACGCGCGGCACATGCAGATCTTCGAGAAGATCAAGGCGCGATCCGAGGTGACGTTCCGGTCGATGAAATACCGGACGTTGCGACGCGCGCATCGTGCGGGATCTCTACAACAAGACGTTCGTGAACTTCTGGGGCTTCTCGCCGCTGTCCTACACGGAACTGTTCGAGTTGCTGAAGATGATGCTTCCGGTCATCGATCGTCGGCTCACCCTGCTGGCCGAACTCGACGGCAAGCCCGTCGGCTTTCTGATGGGAATCCCGGACGTCAATCAGGCCGCCGCGAAGGCGTCGCACCTGAAGTCGCGCTGGGCACGAGACCTGGTGACGCTGTGGCACGTCAAGCGTCCGGGTCGCACGGAGGTCATCGACGGAGTGCGGGTGGACATGCTGTTCGTCGATCCGGATTGCCCCGATCGAGCCGTGTCCTCTCTGCTGATCATGGAGATGTCGGTGCGTATGCGCGATCTCGGGTTCACGCGCGTCGAAGCGGCTCCCGTGCTCGACGACAGTCCGTGGATGAAGGGCTCGGTCCTGTCCCGGACGAAACTCGCTCCGCACCGCACGTACCGCATCTTCAGCCGGGAGTTGACGTAGATGACCGACACGATCTCGCGAATCGACCCGCAGGTGAGCTGCGGAAACATCGGCGACCGGTGGGGTCGACTGGTCGCGCGGCGACGCTGGGTGGTGCTGGCGATCTGGACGCTGCTGGCGGTGGGATCCGCGATTCTGTACCCAGCGCTGCAGAACTCCCTGGTGGGGGCCAACTTCTCCGTTCCCGGAACCGAATCCAGCCGCGCCGACCAACTGGTCGAGCAGCATTTCGCGTCCTTCGGCTCGGAACAGCTCGTCGTCACGTTCACCTCGGATTCGGTGGACAGCCGGAACCCGGCCTTTCGCGCACGGGTGGCCGAGGTCGCCTCGTCACTGAGGCAGTCACCGGACGTACTGCGTGTCGTCGACCCCTACGAGAGCGCAGGATTCGTCCCGACGATCTCCGACGACGGGACCTCGGCGCTCGCATTCGTCGGCATCGGCGGAGAGGCCAGCGATCGGATCGCAGTGGCCGAACGCGTGCAGGAGATGATCGGCGGTGCGTCCGGTGATGGCGTCGAGGTGGCGGTGACGGGCTACTCGCCGATGACCGTCGATCTCACCCGCGTCGAATCCGAGGACGCCGTGCGGGCCGAGAGCATCGGTCTGCCCATCGCTTTCGTGGTGCTGGTTCTGGCGCTGGGTTCCGTGGTCGCGGGCATCGTGCCGCTGGTCACCACCGGAATCGGAGTGCTGGCGGCGTTCGGCATGTTCGCGTTGCTGTCCAACGTGATGACCTTCGATGTTCTCGTCACCACGGTGGCGGCGATGTTCGGTCTGGGTCTGGGAATCGACTACGTACTCTTCATCGTCAGTCGGTTCCGGGAGGAGATCGGGCGGGCCGGACCCGGTGAAGATTCGGACAGGACCGAGCGCGCGGTGGGGGCGGCCATGGGCACCGCCGGACACATCATCGTCATCTCCGGTCTGGTCGTGTTGATCGCACTCGGAGCCCTCGCGATCGTCGATGTCCCTGCGGTGCAGAGCATCTCGTTGGTCGTCGCGCTCACCATCGCCACCGTCGTCGTGGTCGCGTGGACCCTGCTGCCGGCACTTCTCGCGGTGCTGGGAACGCGCATCGGGGCCTGGTCGCTGCCGCGACGATTCCAACCTCCCTCGGTCGACGAGCACGACGCCGCAGTTCCCACGTGGTGGTCGCGGTGGGCGCAGCACGTCATCGAGCGCCCCTGGCGTTACACGGTCGCATCCGCCGCCGTCCTCATCGTCTGCCTGGTTCCCATCGGTTCGATCTCGTACGGGGTCGATCTCGGTGCCGAGGCGCTGAGCGCGGAACCGTCCGGACGAGCCAACACGGTCCTGACCGAGAAGTTCGCGCCCGGCACCATCTCGCCCATCACCATCGTGTTCACCGGCGAGGACGACAGTCCATTGGGACCGCAGCAGATCGCCACGGTCGACGCGTTCGCGAACTCCGTGCGCGGAGACGATCGCGTCGCCTACGCGTTGGCGCAACCCGAGGGCGGCCGGTCGTTGCTGATCGTGGTCCCGTCGGTCCCGATCGACTCGACGGAGGCCGCCGACCTCGTCGAAACCCTGCGTTCTCAGGCAGTTCTCGCCGGTGACGTGGACGGCACCAGCGTGTCCGTGGGCGGTACCACCGCGCTGGTGGTCGACGCATCCGAGGAGATCTCCGGCAAGTTCGTCTGGGTCGTCGCCGCGGTACTGGCCTTTTCTCTCTGTTACTTGGCCGTCGTGTTTCGCAGCGTGGTGATCCCGCTCAAGGCCGTCGCCATGAACCTGCTGGTCACCGGGGCAGCGCTGGGTGCCACCGTCGCCGTCTTCCAATGGGGTTGGGGTTCGAGCATTCTCGGCTTCGAGAGCCCGGGTTACATCCAGGTGTATCTACCGGTGACGGTGTTCGCCGTGGTCTTCGGTCTGTCGATGGACTACGAGGTGTTCCTCATCGGCCGTATGCGAGAAGTGTTCGTGCGGGAAGCGAGCAACGACGTCGCCGTCGTCGACGGCATCGAACACACCGCCAGGCCGATCACCGCCGCCGCCGCAATCATGATCGCCGTGTTCGCCAGCTTCCTCACCGCAGACGTGCTCGAGCTCAAACAGTTCGGCTTCGCTCTTGCCATCGCGGTGCTGTTCGACGCCGTGCTGGTGCGCATGATGCTGGTGCCGGCGATGATGAAGCTCTTCGGCGAGCGCAACTGGTGGCCCGGTACGCGGAATCGTCAGGTGGTCGGCAACTGAGCCGACGCCAGCAGCGAGCCGTCCGCGCCGCGGATCTCGATCTCGGTGACGTCGCCGCGAAGTACCGCCGCGTTCATGCGGCATTCGATGGTGACGTCGCTACCGAGAAACGTGCCGGACGGGAGTTCGGTGCCCCACCGATCGACGAGGACGACCTCGTACGGGCCTCGATCGGACACGCCGTCCATGTCGAGGAACGTCTCGGTGCCCCACGTGTGCGCAACGAGGCCGCCCTCGATGTCCACGCTCGGCATGCTCGTGGTGAAAGCGACCTGCTCGTAGGCACCCAGGGTTCCCGGAGGTCCGGTGATCGCGGCCGGTGGATCCTCGGGTTGCGGTCGAGAGGCGTCGATACCGAGCACGACGCCGCTGCCGACGACCAGCCCCGCGATCGCGGCGGCGGCCGCCAGGCCGGCCGATCTGCGCGGTCCACGTGTCCGCTGGGGTGGCCACGCAGAGCCGGGTGACGTACCCAGAACTCGGGCGCGGAGGTCGGGTGACGTCGATGCTTCGAGCCACGGTTCGGTCGGACCGCGACGACCGAGAGTCCCGGTCAGCGCGCGCAGTTCGGCGATGTCCCTGTCGACGGTGGGATCGGATGCTGCGAGCTCGCGTAGCTCGGCGGCCTCGGTGTCGTCGAGGTCGTCGCCGACGGCAGCGGCGATCAGTTCGGCTCGGCGATCGTCTCGGGCGTTCATGCTTCCTCCTGTCCGTCGAGATGGTCTCGCAGCGCCCTCAGTGCGTAGAAGGCGCGAGTGCGCAATGTTCGTACGGCAACGCCCGTCGACTCGGACAGTTCCGCATAGGTGGTTCCCGCCAGGTGCACCGCAACGACGACCTGCCGATGATCGGGAGAGAGAAGGGCGAGCGCGGCGATGATGCGCAGTCGCTCGTCCACGTCGGGACTGGTGTCACGCGAGATCGCGACCGATCGTCGGTCGAGGTCCTCGATCCTTTCCGACGCCGGCTTCGGCATTCTGCTCAGAGACCGTTGGACGTCGACGATCACATTGCGCTCGATGGCGAACAGCCAGGTACGCAGCGCTCCTCGGCTGGGCTCGAATCGGGACCGGGCCCGCCATGCGCGAAGGAACGTCTCCTGGACGCAGTCCTCGGCAAGCGCTCGGTCGCGCAGTGCGTTGACGGCGAAACCGAGCATGGCCGACGCATGCTCGTCGTACGCGGCAGCGACGTCGAAGTGCAGTTCGATCACGCTCCCGATGCTCATGACAGTGACTACGTCGACGGACCCCCGGACGTTCATATCCGAGACTGGAGTATTTCTTTACCGAATTTTGAACATCGTGGCATCGACCGTCGTACACCTCTGCACGGGCTCGCCTGCCCGATACTCCCACGGAAGGCCCACGAGATGACCAGACGCTCGATCACCCGCCCGACCATGTCCGTCCGCGGCACCGCCACCGCAGTCGTCGGCGGCACGGCCGCTGCACTGATGCTGTTCACCGCGGCCCCGGCCGGTGCCGATACCCCCGTTGCCGAACCGGACTCGTTCACCAGCGCGTTCACCGCGATGGCAACTCCCGACCAGGTGGTGAACGGCGACGGTGTCGCCACTCCGGGCCAGCCGGGCGCGACGGGCACGTTCACGCTGCGCATCAATTCCGATCTCGACATCGTCTGCTACGACATCGCGCTCGACGGCGTCACCGGCGATTACATGAGCCCGGCCAAGACCGCCACGCACATTCACGAGGCGGCGGCGGGTGCTGCGGGACCTCCGCGTCTGGCGTTCCCGAACCCGACGCCGATCGGTGACGGCCCACGTTCGAGCACCGGCTGCATGCAGGGACCGTTCACCACCGGCCTGACGCCGGCCGGTGCCGACGCCGACAGTGGAACCGGATTCACGCTGGACCAGATCGAAGCAAATCCGGCGGGCTTCGCGGCCGACACCCACACCGTCGACTTCGTGGCCGGAGCGGTACGCGGACAGCTGACGCAGATTCCGGTCGGCTCCGTCGCCACCGGAGGTGGCGGTTCGGCTCTGGCCGCGGCGTCCGATTCGGCCTCCAGTAATGCGGTGCCCGTCGTCGGCGCGGTTGCCCTCGGCGCAGTAGTCCTGGGTGCAACGGCGATCGCGGGAGTGACGTTGGTTGCTCGCCGCAGCGGAACGGCACGCAGCTGAGATCTCGGCTCCTGGTTGCTGTTACGGCAGTGGTGGTGGTGACGGGCTGTACGTCCGCACCGCCGCCATCTGCCGCACCATCACCACCTGCCGCACCAACACCTACCTCGGTACCACCTGCCGCACCAGCGACCGAGTCCTCGACCGCTGGAGATTTGCCGGGACCGGGCCCGACGGCGGATTTCGCGGCGCAGGCACCGACCCGGCTCAGCGTCGAGGCCATCGACCTCGACGAGCCGTTGATCGGCCTGGGTCTCACCGAGAACGGCGAGATGGAGGTGCCGAGCGACTACGACGACGTCGGGTGGTTCACCGGCGGCGGCAGACCGGGCGTGATCGGTAGTCCTACCGTGCTGGCCGGGCACGTGGATTCCACGACCGGTCCCGCAGTGTTCGATCGGTTGTCGGAGCTTCGACCGGGAGATGTCGTGACGGTGGGGGACGGGACGGGTGGTCGAGTCGACTACCGCATCGATCGGGTCGGCGACTACGGCAAAGTGGAGTTCCCGACGGTGCAGGTCTTCGGGGCGGTGCCCACCGACGAGATCAGGCTGATCACGTGCTCGGGCGACTTCGACGCCTCGGTGGGCAGTTACGAGCGCAACCTCGTCGTCTACGGAGTGCGGCAATAGCCCAGCGTTTTGGAGTTGACGCGGAGTATGTTGTAACCTGAACAACGGTTCGGATCACGAGTGCTCGCACTCCGGTCCAGACCGCCCAATCAAGTTCTACCCAAGACCGTTGGTCACCGCCATCTCGAAGGATTCACTTCCGGGAGTTGCGCGGTTGAAGGTCCGAGATCGTGTCGGACGGCCCACGCAGGAGAACGAGGTAGGGAACCTGTCTGCAGTCCTCGCGACTGCCTGCTCGTTCACGCCCCGTGTGCTTCTTGCGCCGGGGCGTTCGTCGTTTTCCGGCCCTCTCGCGATCGACACAACTTCCCACGAGAGGAGGCGAAGTATGGCAAAGCCCGAAAAGGTCTCAGCAGTATCGGAGATCACCGAACAGTTCAAGGGTTCGACGGCTGCCGTCGTCACGGAATACCGTGGCCTGTCGGTGTCCGGTCTGACTCAGCTCCGGCGTGCGCTCGGCGAAGGTGCCACGTACTCCGTCGCCAAGAACACCCTGGTCAAGCGCGCAGCGGCCGAGGCAGGTATTACCGGCCTCGACGAGTTGTTCGTCGGACCGACCGCCATTGCATTCATCAAGGGCGAGCCGGTCGACGCAGCGAAGGCCATCAAGGCCTTCGCGAAGGACAACAAGGCCTTGATCGTCAAGGGCGGCTACATGGACGGCGCAACGCTGTCCGTGGAAGAGATCAACAAGATCGCAGACCTCGAGTCGCGCGAAATCCTGTTGGCCAAGCTCGCCGGCGCCATGAAGGGCAACTTGTCGAAGGCTGCAGGCCTGTTCAACGCTCCCGCATCGCAGTTCGCGCGTCTGGCGTTCGCGTTGCAGGAGAAGAAGGCTGCCGGCGCACCCGCCGCAGCCGAGGCACCTGCAGAAACAGAAGCACCGGCGGAAGCTCCCGCCGAAAGCTGATCCGCTGGTATTGGCGTACAGCTCAGCTCCACACCATCAACACCATGCCGCGGATCAGCGGTTAGGTACTTACAGGAAGGACCCGCCACCATGGCGAAGCTCAGCACCGAAGAATTGCTCGACCAGTTCAAGGAGCTCACTCTCCTCGAGCTCAGCGAGTTCGTGAAGGCATTCGAGGAGACCTTCGAGGTCACCGCAGCTGCCCCCGTCGCCGTTGCTGCTGCAGGCGGCGGCGCAGCCCCCGCCGAGGCTGCTGAAGAGCAGGACGAGTTCGACGTCGTCCTCGAGTCGGCCGGCGACAAGAAGATCCAGGTCATCAAGGTCGTCCGTGAGGTCGTTTCCGGCCTGGGCCTGAAGGAAGCCAAGGATCTCGTCGAGAGCGCTCCGAAGGCAATTCTGGAGAAGGTTGCCAAGGACGCAGCCGACGCCGCCAAGGAGAAGCTGGAAGCTGCCGGCGCGAAGATCTCCGTCAAGTAGGACCGCTTCGTTGCAGTCGTGCTTCGTGCTCTGAACGCACGAGCGCAAGAAGGGCCGTTCCCACCTCGGTGGGGACGGCCCTTCTTCTGTTCTCGGACACCGCACGGGGTGCACTGTTGTGATCGATCACGGACTCCTGCAAATCGCGTGACACCGGCCTTGTGCCCCTGTTTACTCGGTTTCGCCGAAGTCCAAAGCATTCCGAAGGGTTTCGGCGGTCATTGTTTGTGGCGTGTCACAGCTTTGTGACGCAGGGACTTGTCACAGTTCTGGCGAGTCGCCGACCGTGTCGCGTGAGATGAGCCACACTGATGCAAGCTCTACAGCCTGACTCGGGGAAGTTCTTACTGGGCGGTAAGCTCCCGTGTCGGTGCGGACACGTGCATGGGATACAGTGACACAACCCACATCCGGGTCGATGTGTACGAATTGTGGAGGTCAGCGTGGGAGTCGAGGTTTCGGTCGAGGGATTGACCAAGTCTTTCGGGGTACAGAAGATCTGGCAGGACGTGACGTTGACCCTGCCGAAGGGTGAGGTCAGTGCGCTCCTCGGTCCTTCCGGTACCGGCAAGTCGGTCTTCCTGAAGTCCTTGATCGGCCTCCTGCGTCCCGAACAGGGCAAGATATTCATCGACGGAACCGACATCCTGCAGTGCTCCTCCCGTGAGCTCTACGAGATCAGGAAGCTCTTCGGGGTGCTGTTCCAGGACGGCGCACTGTTCGGCTCGATGAACCTCTACGACAATGTCGCGTTCCCGCTCCGCGAGCACACGAAGAAGTCCGAGTCCGACATCCGCAAGATCGTCATGGAGAAGTTGGAACTGACGGGTCTGCTCGGTGCCGAGGACAAGCTGCCCGGCGAGATCTCCGGCGGTATGCGTAAGCGCGCCGGTCTCGCCCGCGCTCTGGTTCTCGATCCCGAGATCATCCTGGTCGACGAGCCGGACTCCGGCCTCGATCCCGTTCGCACTACGTACATCTCGCAGACCCTGATCGACATCAACGCCGAGATCGACGCCACGATCCTGATCGTGTCGCACAACATCAACCTCGCTCGGACGGTGCCCGACAACATCGGCATGCTCTTCCGTCGCCAGCTGGTCATGTTCGGCCCCCGCGAGGTGCTCCTGACGAGCGACGAGCCGGTAGTCAAGCAGTTCCTCAACGGAACGATGATCGGTCCGATCGGCATGTCGGAGGAGAAGGACGAGGCGCAGATGGCGCAGGAGCAGGCCATGGTCGACGCCGGCCACCACGCCGGCGGCGTCGACGACGTCGAAGGCATCGTGCCGCAGATGAAGGCCACTCCCGGAACTCCGGTGCGCGAAGCCGTCGGGCGTAGGCAGGAGCGCGTCCGCCAGATCATGCACACCCTGCCGCACAATGCCCAGGTTGCGATCCAGGAAAGCCTCGACACCACCGACCCGGGTCAGCGTTACCCCGCGTATGCAGACCAGCAGCAGGGTTACGACCAGCAGGGATACGACCACCAGGGTTACGACCACCAGGGTTACGACCACCAGGGTTACGACCAGCAGGGTTACGACCAGCAGAGTTACAGCGGGCAAGGTCATGATCAGCAGGGCTACCAAGCTCCAACACAAGGTCGGGGTCAATAGCAGACATGGGGGGATCGAAGAAGTCCACGTTCGCTCCGGCGAGCGCCGCTCTGACACAAGCCGGCAATATCGTCGAACTGTTCGTCGAGGTGGTTCGCAACACCTTCCGTAGGCCGTTCCAGTTCCGCGAGTTCATCGAGCAGGCCTGGTTCATCGCCAGCGTCACGATTCTGCCGACGGCGCTCGTCGCCATTCCGTTCGGCGCGGTCGTGGCGCTGCAGACCGGATCGCTCATCAAGCAGCTCGGTGCCGAGTCGTTCACGGGTGCGGCCAGCGTGCTCGCGGTCATCCAGCAGGGCAGTCCGATCGTGACCGCACTGCTGGTGGCCGGCGCTGCCGGTTCTGCTGTGACTGCAGACCTCGGCTCGCGCACCATCCGCGAGGAGATCGACGCCATGCGAGTGCTGGGTATCGACCCGGTACATCGTCTCGTCGTTCCCCGAGTGCTCGCGATGATCCTCGTCGCACTTTTGCTCAACGGCCTGGTCTCGGTCGTCGGCATCGCCGGCGGTTACTTCTTCAACGTGATCCTTCAGGGCGGCACCCCCGGTGCATATCTGGCGTCGTTCTCGTTTTTGGCCCAGCTGCCGGATCTGTATGTCGCCGAGGCGAAAGCAGCAATCTTCGGACTCATCGCGGGCATCATCGCCTCCTACAAGGGCCTCAATCCCAACCCCGGACCCAAGGGCGTCGGCGAGGCAGTGAACCAGACGGTTGTCATCACGTTCCTGCTGCTCTTCTTCGCCAACCTCATCCTGACCCTGGTCTATCTCCAGGTCGTCCCAGCGAAGGGAGCGTAACCGCGATGACGATCGCAAGAGGTCGCGGTGACCGCACGCTGATGCGCGTCAAGCGCGTCGGCAACGCCCCGCTCAACGTGCTCGACCGCGCAGGCGAGCAAATGTCGTTCTACCTGCGGGCCATCGGGTGGATTCCCAAGACCGCAGTGCATTACAAGAAGGAGGTGCTCCGCCTGCTGGCGGAGGTCACCTTCGGCAGCGGTGCGCTCGCCGTCATCGGTGGGACCATCGGCGTGATCGTGATGATGTCCGGCTTCACCGGCATCGTCGTCGGTCTACAGGGCTATGCAGCCCTCGAACAGCTCGGTAGCTCCGTGCTCACCGGATTCCTGTCCGCGTACGTCAACACCCGTGAGATCGCGCCGATTGTCGCAGGACTGGCACTCTCGGCCACCGTCGGCTGTGGTTTCACCGCCCAGCTCGGTGCCATGCGAATCTCCGAGGAGATCGACGCGCTCGAGGTGATGGCCGTACCCAGCGTGCCGTTCCTCGTGACCACCCGCATGATCGCAGGCTTCGTGGCCGTCATCCCGCTGTACATCGTCGGGCTGTTGGCGTCGTACGTCGCATCCCGAGGGATCAGCACCATTTTCAACGGGCAGTCCACGGGGTCCTACGACCACTACTTCAACCTCTTCCTACCTCCGGAAGACGTGTTGTATTCGTTCTTGAAGGTGCTGATATTCGCCTTCGTCCTGATCATGATCCACTGCTATTACGGCTACCACGCCTCTGGCGGACCTGCCGGTGTCGGCGTCGCAGTGGGCCGTGCCGTTCGTACCGCGATCGTCACGATCGCCGTACTGGACTTCTTCTTGAGCCTCGCCATCTGGGGCACGACCACCACAGTGAGGGTTGCGGGATGATCGACTCGCCGTCGCGACTGAAGCGAGTACTCCTCGGTTTGGCGTTCTTCCTGGTGCTCATCCTGTTCCTGGGGTGGAGCATCACGTCCTACAACAAGACGTTCAAAGATGTGGTGAAAGTCAGCCTCGAAACCGACTCGGTCGGCAACGCGCTGCCGATGAACGCGGATGTCAAGGTGCGCGGAATGATCGTCGGCGAGGTGCGCTCGGCGTCCACCGTCGACGGCGTCGTGACCTCGCAGCTCGCCATCGATCCGGACAAGGCACCGCTGATTCCGTCGAACGTGACGGCACGGTTGCTTCCCAAGACACTGTTCGGTGAGCGCTACGTCTCGTTGATCGTGCCCGAGAACGATGCGGCGTCGCCGATCTCCGAGGGCACGGTCCTCAAACAGGACACCAGCGGAAACGCCATCGAGGTCGGGCAGTTGCTCGACGGCTTGCTTCCACTGCTGCAGGCGATTCCGCCACAGGATCTGGCGAACACCCTCGGGTCGTTGGCGCAGGGCCTCAGCGGGCGCGGTGAGCAACTGGGCCAGACCATCGACAACCTGACGAACATCGTGTCGGGTCTGAACACGGAGTTGCCGAACATCCAGCAGACGTTGGTCGGGCTGGCCGACTTCTCGCAGACCTACGCAGACGCGGCACCGGACTTGGTCTCGGCGCTGGACAACTTGCGGACGACGGGCAACACCGTGGTCGAGCGGCAGTCCAGCCTCGACACGCTGTACGGCTCCCTGACCTCGGCGTCGTACACCACTGCGGACTTTCTACAGACCAACTCCGAGAACCTGATCGGATTGGCCGCGAACTCTCGGGAAGCGCTCGAGCTGCTGGCCGAGTTCTCCCCGACGTTCGGCTGCACGTTCACTTATTTCGCCGAAGGTGCCAGGCGCGGAAAAGTCGTACTCGGTGAGGGCGACGAGTACCCCGGCATCAACGTCTCCGCACCGTTCGTCAACCCGAAGGGTCGTTACTTGCCGAACCAGGACGAGCCGCGCTTGTTCGACGATCGCGGAGCCACCTGTTTCGAGCCCGCGGCGCCGGGGGAGTTCTTCCCGCAGTATCCGGGAGGCTCGATCAACGACGGTTCCTACCAGGTGCCGACCCGGAACCCGGGCCCGCAGGTGATCGAAGGACAGGGACCACCGAAGTCTGCCCAGAGTTCCATCGTTCCCGCCGTCTCCGCATCCGCGCAGCCGGCGAGCTACGAGGGCTCCGACTTCGAGCGCGACACTCTGGCCGTGATCTACGGACAGGCGAGTGGTGTTGCACCGGACAGTATTCCGTCGTGGGCGGCCGCTATCGGCGCACCGGCACTGAGAGGAGTGGAGGTGACCGTGCCATGAGAGGCCTTCTCGCGCCGATCATCAAGTTGGTCGTGTTCGCCGTGATTACGATCATTGCTACGGCCACCCTTGCCTTCACCATCGCCAATTCCAGCGGCGGCGGCGGCACCAAGTTCTCGGCTGTGTTCACGGACGTCACGTCTCTCAACGAGGGCGACGAGATTCGTATCGCGGGCGTTCGTGTCGGCCAGGTCGACAAGATCGAGATCGCCAACGAGCGCGAAGCCAAGGTGGACTTCACTCTGAGCAGTCGTGATTGGCTCCCGGCCAGTTCGACGGCGACCATCCGATTCCGGAACCTGGTGGGCCAGCGCTACATCGCCATCGAGCAGGGTTCGGGAGATCAGGGTCGGAAGATCACCGACGGTGCCACCATTCCGTTGGAGCGGACCAAGCCTGCGGTGAACCTGACCACGCTCTTCGACGGCTTCCGCCCGCTGTTCACCACGCTCAGCTCCGATGACGTCAACAAGCTGTCGTACCAGATCATTCAGGTGTTCCAGGGGGAGTCGGGCACCATCAACGAACTGGTCACCAATACGGCGACCCTGACCAACACCGTCGCCGACAAGGATCAGGTCATCGGGCAGGTCATCACCAATCTGAACAACGTGTTGGAGACGGTGAACCAGAACGACGGGCAGCTCGACAGCCTGATCGTCAACACGCAGCAGCTCGTCTCGGGCCTGTCGGCCGACCGTGGTGTCGTCGGCTCCGCCGTGACGTCGCTCGCCGGCCTGACCAACGCGACCGCCGACCTGCTCGAGCCGACCAGGCCGTCGATCCAGGGTTCGGTGACTGCGTTGAACACGTTGGCCGAGACAGTCAACCGACGAAGCGACGACGTGGACACGGTCCTCGGAATTCTGCCCGTCAAACTCGAGAAGCTCATTCGCACGGCCCAGCAGGGATCCTGGTTCACCTTCTATCTGTGCGGTATCGACATCGTCGCCGGACCGGGTAGTTCGCCGAATCTGAATCTGCCGACCGGGCTGCCGACCGTCAACCAGCCGCTGTACACGAACTCCGCAGCGCGTTGCAAAGCTGGGGGGATCAAGCAATGAAATCTCGTCGTAGTCCGGCCACCATCGGTGCGCTAGGTATCGCAATCATCCTGCTCGCCACGATGTCGGTCTTCTTTCTCGACCGGCTCCCGATCATCGGTGCGGGTTCGGTGTACACCGCCGAGTTCAGCGAGGCAGCAGGGCTCAAGCCGCCCAACGAGGTCCGTATCGCGGGCGTGAAGGTCGGCAAGGTCACCGATGTGCGTCTCGACGGCGACCGGGTGCTCGTGGACTTCACGGTCAAGGACGCCTGGGTCGGCAACGAGTCGCGAGCGGCCATCGCCATCAAGACTGTGCTGGGGCAGAAATATCTGGCGC
Organism: Rhodococcus sp. PML026; assembly: GCF_000963615.1. Taxonomy (NCBI): domain Bacteria; kingdom Bacillati; phylum Actinomycetota; class Actinomycetes; order Mycobacteriales; family Nocardiaceae; genus Rhodococcus; species Rhodococcus sp. PML026. Next base: position 59,450 of record NZ_KQ031367.1, read on the forward strand.
TCGACCCGAGCGGTCCGGAGACGTTGAGCCCCAAGGACCCGATTCCGCTCGAGCGCACCACGTCCCCGTACGACGTGATCGACGCGTTCTCCGCTGCGGCCTCGACCATCAGCGACATCGACACCGATCAGCTGGCGACGAGCATGCGGACCCTGTCCGAGGCGTTCTCCGAGACGCCTGCGAACATCCGTGCCTCGCTCGACGGTGTGACTCGGTTATCGCAGACCGTGGCCAGCCGTGACGAGGAACTGAAGAAGCTGTTCGAGGCCACCGGCGAGACCTCGAAGGTGCTGGCCGACCGCAACGAGCAGTTCAACCAACTGATCACCGACGCGGGCCCGCTTCTCGAAGAGCTCAACAATCGGCAGCAGGCCATCTCGCAGCTGCTCACCGGCACTCAGCGAGTGTCGCAAGAGCTGACCGGCCTGGTTCGCGACAACGAGGCCACCATCAACCCGATGTTGCAGCAGCTCAACGGCACCATCGAGATCCTGCAGCGCAACAACGACAACCTCGACCGTGCGCTGAAGCTGTACGAACCGTTCATTCGGCTGTACACGAATCTGACCGGCAACGGCCGGTGGATAGACATCACGCTGGCAAACCTCACACCGCCCGGAGTTCCGTTGATACCTGGTTACCGCCAGCCCTCGCTCGATACGTTGGCGGGGAACTGATGACAGACACGCAGACAGCACCGAGAAGCAAGAACAAGCTCGCGCTGATCGCCGTCGTCGTGACCGTGGCGCTCGTCCTCGCGGTCGCCGGCTGGTGGCTGTTCACCAGGGCCGGAACGACCAAGATCACCGCCTACTTCGACAAGTCGATCGGCATCTATTCCGGCTCGGAGGTGCGCGTGCTTGGCGTCAAGGTCGGTACGGTCGACTCCGTGACGCCGCAAGGCGAAGACGTGGAGGTCGTCCTCCGCGTCGACCGTGGGGTCGACATTCCTGTGGACGCAAAGGCCGTGCAGGTCACCCCGTCGCTCGTCGCCGACCGCTACGTCCAGGTTTCACCCGCCTACACCGGCGGCGACACCATGGCCGACGGCGCGACGATCGGTCGCGATCGCACCGCAACACCCGTCGAGGTCGACGAGCTGTACAAGTCCATCGACGACCTGTCCACCGCCCTCGGTCCGGACGGCGCGAACAAGGACGGCGCTCTCACAGATCTGGTCAACACCGGTGCAGCCAACCTCGACGGCAACGGTGAAGCGTTGGGCAACAGCATCACCCAGCTCTCGGCCGCCGGTCGAACGTTGAGTGACTCGCGCACCGACGTGTTCGACACGATCAAGAACCTGCAGACGTTCGTCAGCGCCTTGGCCGTCAACGATCAGCAGGTACGCAACTTCAACACCCAGTTGGCCGACCTGACCGGTTTCCTGTCGGGGCAGCGAGAGGACCTCGGAGCTGCACTCCAACAGCTGTCGGTCTCGCTCGGCGACGTGGCGACGTTCGTCGCGGACAACCGGACCCAACTGACCGATGCCGCGAACGGTCTCACGGTTCCGACGCAGACACTCGCCGACAACCGCGAGCAGCTGGTGCAAACGCTCACGTTGCTGCCGCTGGCCATCAGCAACCTGGTAAACGCCTACGACGCCGAGTCGGGAACGCTCGCCACGCGCGCCAATCTCCAGAACGAGACCCAGGATCCGCTCGGCACCCTGTGTCAGCTCATCGATCTCGGAAAGCTGGTTCCCGGTGATCCGCGCTTCGAAGCACTCGGTGCGCAGATTCAGCCGATCATCGATCAGTGCTCCAACATCACCACGATGATCCAGGCCCCGATCAAAGACCAGAACCGGATCGTGCTGCCGTTCGGCGTTCTCACCAACGACATCGAGCAGAACGTGTCCGTGCCGGGCACCGTGCCTGGCGTCGTCTCGCCCAGGCTCGGAAACAGCTCGATGCCCGGACTGGAGCAGTCGTACATCGGAGGTGGGGGACAGTGAGAGCCTCTGTGAATCGGAATCGAGCTCGAGTGAAGCGTTCTTTGGTGGTCGGAGCCGGTGCGTGCGTGGTGGCGCTGTCGGCCGGAGCATGCTCGTCGGCCGGCATCTACGCGATACCGCTGCCCGGCGGTGCCGACGTCGGTGAGAACCCGTTGAACCTGACGGTGCAGTTCGACGACGTACTGGACCTCGTCCCGCAGTCGACCGTGAAGGTCGACGGCGTCTCGGTCGGCCGCGTCGACTCGATAACGGTCCCGAACGACGGCTGGACCGCCGACGTCAACGTCATCTTGAATTCCGACGTCGACCTTCCGGCCAACGCGATCGCATCGGTGCAACAGACCAACCTGTTGGGCGAGAAGTTCGTGCAGCTCTCGGCACCTCCTGGCGACGAGGAAGCAGCGCGTCTTCAGGACGGGGCCACGATCCCGCTCGATCGCACCCGCCATGCCACCGATATCGAACAGGTACTCGGTGCGCTCTCGCTGCTGCTCAACGGCGGCGGTGTCGGGCAGCTCTCGCCGATCGTCAAGGAACTGAGCACGGCGTTCGACGGTCGCGAAGGCAGAACCAAAGAGCTTCTGCAGCAAGCGAACACCCTCATCGACGGCCTCAACCAGCAGCGTGACGACATCACCCGCGCCATCGACGGGCTGGACACTCTCAGCGGCCGCGTCAACACGCAGACCGACAAGATCGACGCAGTGCTGAAGGATTTGCCGATCGCCACCGAGGTTCTCGAGCAGCAGCGCCCGCAGCTGACCGAGATGCTCGGAGCGCTCGACCGTCTCGGAGCCGTCGGCACCGACGTGATCGACCGTTCCAAGGACGATCTCATCGCGGACCTGCGGGCACTACGCCCCACGCTCCAGGCCCTGGCCGATTCGGCGGACGACGTGGTGAGCTCGCTCGCGGTGATCCCCACCCTGCCGTTCGCGGACGGCACCGAGAAAATCATCGAGGGCAACTCGGCGAACCTGTTCCTTTCGCTCGACCTGTCGATCGGAACTGCGTTGCGCAACTTCGGCGTCGGGGAGGGCGATCCGGTCTACATCCAGCCCAAGTACGGCAACACGCTGCCCGTCGTCGACCCGTCGAATCCGTACTACAACGGCAACGGACCGCGCCCGGGTTGGCCGACGATCTCGCTGCTGCCGTTGCCGCCGATCATCCCGTCACCGGTTCCCGGTCCGGGTGCACCTGCGAACGAGCAGGCAGCGGCGGCCGCCGCGCCCGCACCGGCCGATCCGTTCGCACCGTTGAACGATCTGCTCGAGCGATTCGGAGTTGGACAGTGAGATCGAGACTGGTTCGCATTCAATTGGTCCTCTTCGTCGTGGTCGCCGTACTGGGGTCGGTCTATGTCGGTGCCAAGTACGTGCGACTTGACAACATGCTCGGCTTCGGGCAGTACCAGGTCGATCTGAACCTCGCCGATTCCGGTGGCATCTTCTCCAACGCCGAGGTCACCTACCGAGGTGTCCCGGTGGGAACCGTCGGAGATCTGGAACTGACGGAAGACGGGATCCGAGTCGCGCTCATGCTCGACGACGGCGGCCCGGACATCCCTGCCGACACCAAGGCCGTCGTGGCCAACAGGTCGGCCATCGGTGAGCAGTACGTCGACCTGCAACCCGAGACCGACCAGGGCCCGTTCCTGGTCGACGGTTCGCAGATCGCGGAGGCCGACACCACCACACCCGTGCCGGTGGAACAGGTTCTCGCCAACACGAACACGCTGGTTCGGTCGGTACCGCTGGATACGTTGACGCGAGTCGTCAACGAGCTCGGTGTGGCGTTCGACGGAAAGGGCACGGATCTTGCGTCTCTCGTCGATTCGCTCGGGAACATCTCGGAGGCAGGCAACGAGGCGCTGCCGCAGACGCTCGCGCTGGTGCGCGACGCGGTGCCGGTGCTGAACACGCAGTCCGAGCAGTCGGATCTGATTCGGCAGTTCAGCACCAGCTTGGATGAGGTGACGGCTCAGTTGAAGTCCAGCGATCCGGACATCCGTCGCCTGATCGACACCGGCACAGCGGCGGGCGATCAGCTCGGTGGTCTCATCACCGATGCCGGTCCGGCTCTGACGACCGATATCAACAACCTGGCACTTGTTGCTGCGCAGGCCGAACCCCGGTACTTCGCGCTTCGTCCGTTCCTGACGTTCCTGCCTGCCCTCGGTGCCGGCATCTCCACCATCGTCCCGGACGACGGCACGATCCATCAGGGCCTGTTGCTCGAGACCAACAACCCGCCCCCGTGCACGGTGGGCTACGAGGGCAGCCAGGCGATCCTCGACGAGGAGAAGCGCAAGAACCCGAACTTCGATCCGACTCGGGAGAATTACCCGCTGAACCTCGACGCGAACTGCGCCACACCTCAGGGCAGCGTGACGGGCGTTCGTAGTGCGAACCGCATCGTGTTCGCCGATCCGGATGTGCCGCAGCCGTGGGACCTCAAGCCCAAGGTCGATCCCGAGAAGTTGAACCTCAACCCGATCGCCACCCAGTTGGCACCGCTGATCGGCGTCACGCCGAAGTAGTGAAATCGGAGAAACTGCTGCTCAGCACTATCGTCGGGCCGAGAGCGGTTCGGCCAGATATTACCGAGTAGTAGGGTGGAAAGTGTGAACTCGAGCACCGAAGCCCCGGAGTCCCCAGCGACTCCGGGGCAGAACAAGACAGCGAAGATTCTGCTTGCGGTCGTGACCGTGATCGCCGTGGTTGCGCTCGCAGCGGCAGTGTTCTTCGGTTACGGCTGGGGCAAGGCGTTGTTCAGCCAGAAGCCCATGGCGGACACCCGCGACGCGGCTCTCACCGGCGCTCAGCAAGCGGCCGTCAACCTCAACACGGTCGACGCGGCCACCATCGATCAGTCGTTCGACAACATGAAGTCGTCCATCACCGGCGACCTGATGCTCAACGACCTCGAGCAGACGCGGTCGGGCATTACCGACCAGGTTCGTCAGTCCGGTGCCAAGAGTGAGGCAGAGGTTCTGCACGCAGCGATCACCGAGCTCAGTACCGACGAGAACACCGCCGAGGCGCTCGTTGTCATCGCGACGACGACCACCTGGCCCGATCGCGTCGAGCGGAGCAAGCTGACGATGCGATTGGCCATGGAAGAGATCGACGGGGTGTGGAAGACCAACAAGGTCGACCCGATCGGTTCACGGATCTCGCTGGACAACCCGAACACCAACCCCGTCATCCCGACGGAGCCTGGTGCTACCGACCCGAATGCGGCAGACCCCAATGCTGCAGATCCGAATGCGGCAGACCCCAATGCTGCAGATCCGAATGCGGCAGACCCGAATGCGGGCACCCCCAGCGCGGAAGCAACGCCGGCTCCACAGCCGGATTCCGGCGGTAACTGACGTTGCCCGGCAGTGTCGTTTCCGTCTGTAGTGCAGTGAGTTTCGAAGGAGTTCTGTAGTGCCTCCCCAGCGTCGCAAGATCGTTCCACCCACGACCACCAGCAAAGTCCGTCGCAAGGTCGCCGGAGCCGGGAAGTCGGCAGCGCCCGACGCGGATTCGAGCGCCGTGAAGGGTTCGGATGCAACCGACAGCGCTGCGCCCACCACTCCTGCGCCCACCACACCCGCGCCCACCACACCGGCATCGAGCACGCCTGTCGCCGACGAGTCCTCCGCTGCGAAACCCTCGCTCGAGAAGTCCGGTACCGGCAAGGCAGGCAGCGGTAAGACCGCTGTCGACGAGGCCGCAACCGACAAGCCCGCCGTCGACGACACCGCAACCGACACGCCGGCCGCAGGCGAGACCGCAACCGGCAAGGCCGACTCGGAGCCTGCTCTCATCGAGTCCGGAGCGTCCGACGCGAATTCTGCGGATACCACGCAAAGCAGGTCGATGTCGGGAATCGGCTACAAGCACGTGTTTGTCGTCGCGGCCGTTGCCGTGGTGCTCGGTGCCTTCGCTGCTGTGGCGTCGTTCAAGCCATTCGCAACGATTGACAATGCAGCCTGGGTGGATTCTGCAGCCACTCAGGAAGTCACCTCTGCCGCGACCGATGCGCTTCAGACTCTCTACACGTACAAGGCCGAGACGATCGATGCCGATTTCGATGCCGCCCGTGCGGTCCTCAATCAGTCGATGCTCGACGAGTTCAACTCCACCGCCGACACCACCAAATCTGCTGTGGTGCAGACGATGACAGGAACCGAGGCCATGGTGACCGACATCGGCGTCTCGCGGTTGGAGGACGGCAGTGCCGAGCTGATCGCCAATGTGAACATCAGCGCCACACAGAACGGCGTTGCTTCGGGTAGTGCCGAGGGCCCGTTGACGGTCAACATGGAAAAGGTCGACGGCACCTGGAAGCTGTCGGCAATCGACGACCAGTAGTACCGGGATTCGCTGGCCCCGCTTTTCGGATCGGCCCCGTTCGACGCAGTAACGCTGCGCGGATGGGGCTTTTTCGTGCGTTCGTCGCTCATCTGTCGCCGGTGCACGACGGGATTAATATCGCGATTGCGTCCTGGCTTGTGACGAGCCCTGGTTGTTCGGGACAACCATTTCGACGCTCGACAGCCAGGGATGGATCCGATGAATACGGAGCATGCTGGTCATGACTGACACAACTATCGAATTGTCCGTGCTGGAATCGAGGTCCGGTCGGTCGGGCTTCGCCGAGAACGTCAATCCCGAACTGTACCGATTGTTGTCGGCCCTGAATTTGGATCGCGAGTACGTGCGCGGCGACGGAACAGTCCTGTTCGACGCCTCCGGCCGGCGCTATCTGGACTTCGCGGGGGCGTACGGCGCACTGCCGTTCGGGCACGGACCTACGCCGATCTGGCAGGCGATCAATGATGTTCGGTGCAGTGGGGAGCCAATTTTCGTGCAGCCCTCGGTATTGACGGCGGCAGGGGAACTGGCGGATCGGTTGGGGCGCATCGCACCTCACGGGTTGACGCGAACGACGTTCGTCAACAGCGGTACCGAGGCTACGGAGGTGGCGCTCAAGATCGCGCGGTCGCATACCGGACGGTTGGGCGTGTTGACCACCGGGAACAGTTTCCATGGCAAGACGCTCGGAGCACTGTCTGCGACCGGAAGCGTCAAGTATCAGGCCGGGTTCGGCGCACCGGTCGAGGGTTTCGATCACATCGAGTTCGGTGATTCGGGCGCGCTCGACGCGGCCCTGTCGGCAGCGCCGGGCCATTACGCGGTGTTCCTGGTGGAGCCGATTCAGGGTGAAGGCGGAGTGGTGTGTCCGCCCGACGGTTATCTGCGGCGAGTGCGGGAGATCTGTGATCGGCACGGAGTGCTGATGGCGCTCGACGAGGTGCAGACGGGACTCGGCCGGACCGGCCGGATGTTCGCGTCGGAACACGAGGGGGTGGTGCCCGACATTCTGACCGTCGCGAAAGCGCTCGGTGGCGGGATCGTGCCGGTGGGTGCGGTGTTGTGTGCACCGAAGTTGGTAGACGAGAGCTTTGCGCTGCGCCACACGTCGACGTTTGCGGGCAACGCGTTGGCGGCTCGGGTGGGCATCGCGGTGATCGACGAGTTGACCCGGGACGACGGCGCAGTGGTGACGAACGCTGCCGTGCTCGGCCGGCAATTGTCGAAGGATCTGAATGCGTTGGCCGAGAAGTATCCGTCCGTGGTCACCGGTGTTCGTGGTCGCGGGCTCCTGCTCGGCATCGAGCTCACCGCCGACGTGAACTTCGTGGGACGTCAGTCGCTACTGGGTTCGATTGCGCAGCAACACAACCTGACGGCGGTCATCTGTTCGTACCTGCTCGACGTCGAGGGAATCCGGGTGGCTCCGACTCTGTTCGGTAACAGGGTGATTCGGATCGAACCGCCGTTGACTGTGTCGGCGGTGCAGTGCTCGCGGCTGATTGCAGCACTCGACCGTGCGCTGGGTTACGCGGCGATGGGGGACATGGACGGATTGTTCGGGCACCTTCTGGGCCGTCCGACCGTCGGTACCCCACCGTCGCTCGCTGCGCTCCGCCCGGGCCGCATCCCCGATATCGCCGTTCGTCGCACCGATCGGCGGTTCGCGTTCATCGCGCACCCCTTGAATCTGGAGTTCTTCGCCGCCTTCGACCCGGCGCTCGACGTCTTCCATCATGGCGAGCGACAGGATCTGCTCGAGAGGTTCGCTGCGTCGACATCCGAGCTCGACCCTGCGTCGTTCGTCATCGGCAGTGGCCGGGTCGTCGGGGGAGGGGACGCCAAGGCACACGGCGACCTGATCGGGTTGCCCTACACCTCGGAACAATTGCTGCACTTGCCGACCGAGCAGGCGCTGCGCGTGGTGGGCGGCGCCGTCGAACTCGCGATCTCGCGCGGTGCGACGGTCGTCGGGTTGGGCGGCTATTCGTCGGTCATCACCGGTAATGGATTGGGCCTCGGCGCGAGGTCGCGTCCGATCACCACCGGCAACACGTTCACCGCCGCAGCGAGTCTGCGGGCTGTTCGACGCGTGTGCCGGGAACGCGGAATCGACGTAGCGCAGGCCCGAGTGACGATTCTCGGTGCTGCCGGGGCCATCGGTCGGACCATCGGCAAGCAGTTGGCCGGCGAGGTCGGCAGTATCGCCCTGGTCGGTCGGCGGGGTGAGAGCACGGTCGTCGCGCCGAAGTTGTGGGCGGCCGCGCAGGAGATGGTGGCGAGTGCGACGGGCGGGTCCGGCACGGGGAATCTTGCCGTTGCTGCACACGAGATGAACGGCGACATGGATGATCTGATCAAGTCGCGGCACCTCGAGTTCTTCACCGATCCCGTTGCTGCGGTGCAGGATTCGTTGATCGTTATCGCAGCCACATCGGCGCCGCATGCGTTGATCGATCCGACGGACCTGATGGAGGGTGCCATCGTCTGCGATGTTGCGCAGCCGCCGAACATCGGCCGAGACGTGCGCGGTGAGCGGCCGGACGTGACGGTGTTCGACGGCGGCATCGTCAGGGTGCCGTCGGGTTCGGATTTCGGGTTGACCTACGGGTTGGCTCCGGGTCTGACGTATGCCTGCATGGCGGAGACGATGTTGATCGCCCTGTCGGGTGAGTTCGACCTCCGCAGCATCGGCACCACTCTCGACGGTGACAGCGTCGAACGATTGGGTGAGCTGGCCGACGTCCATGGGTTCGCGCTCGCCGAGGCCACTCGGTGGCGCGAAGGTAGTCAGTAGTCGGCGGGGGCCGGGGTTCCCGGGAGTTCGGGAACCCCGGCCCCGTCCCGCCCAGTCCCAGTCGGTCGTGTCGGGGTGGGATGCAACCACCAGTTCGCGTTTCCCATCAGCGCGACGAGGGCGGGCACGAGCATCATCCGCACGATGGTGGCGTCGATGACGAGACCGACGATGATGCCGATACCCACCAGTCGCATCATCGACAGTTCGGACAACGAGAAGAACGCGGTGACGGTGATGAGCAGCAGCGCTGCGGCCGTCACGATGCGTCCGGTGTGAGCGGCCCCGAGGCGGACTGCCTCTCTGGTGCCGGCTCCGTTGTCGTGGGCCTCCACGATGCGTGAAAGCAGAAAGATCTCGTAGTCGGTGGACAGGCCGAACACCACCGCCATGACGAGGATGCTCATCGTGGACTGTAGAGGGCCGGCAGTGACGCCGATCGGCCCGGCACCGTAGCCGTCGTGAAAGATCCAGGTGAGCACACCGAAAGTGGCCGCCAGGCTGACCATCGCCATGGCAATTGCCTTGAGGCTGAGCACGATCGAACGAAAGGCCAGTGTCGTCATCGTGAATGTGGCCAGCACCATGATGGCCAGCATCCAGGGAATGGTGGAGTAGATCGCGTCGATGCCGTCCTCGCTCTGCGCGGTGCTGCCGCCTACGCCGAGCGTCGTCCCGGCAGGAGCGGGGATCGATCGAATCGCATCCAGTGTCGCGAGTGCAGCGGGGGTGCGATCGGCCGAGTTCATGATGGCATCGACCACGGTCAGATTGTCGGTGCTGCCACTGGGAAACGCGGCCGTGACTCCGTCCACGCGGCCGACTGCAGCGGTGACTTCGGAGACCGCGGCAGGGCTCGGCGGTTGGTCGGTGACCGATTCGACGACGACGGTGACGCTGCTGTTGGCGAGGGTGAATTCGGTGATCAGCTTCTGCGTGGCGATCCGGGCGGGTGAGTCCGCCGGCAGACCCGTGTGGTCGAGGTCGCCCAGAGCTACTCCGGAGATGGGTGCGCAGAGGACGGCCAGCACGCCGATGATGGCAACGGCCACGAGGACGGGCCTGCGCATCACGCGGTCTGCGACTGTGCCCCAGAACCTCTGCGCCCGTGCCTCGCCGCGGTCGATCGCACCAGTGCGCCAGCTCAGCGAATCGATGCGGGGGCCGAGGAGGGCGAGTGCGGCGGGCAACGCGGTCAGCGAGATCACGGCGGCGACGGCCACCGCTGCCATGCCGCCGATGCCCAGTGAGCGAATCATTGCCTGCGGGAAGATGAGCATGCCGATGAATGCACAGATCAGCAGCAGTGCCGAGAACGCCACGGTTCGGCCGGCGGTGGACATCGTGCAGCGTACCGCATCCACCGTTCCGTGCCCGTTGCGCAGCTCCTCGCGAAACCGCGTGATCACGAACAGGCTGTAGTCGACGGCCATTCCGAGTCCGACGAGGGATGCAATGTTGGTCGCGAACACCGACACCTCGGAGACGCTGTTCACCGCTCGCAGCACGGCCAGGGAGGCCAGCACGCTCAGTCCGCCGATCACCAGCGGAGTTCCTGCGGCGACGAGTCCGCCGAACACGATCAGGAGCAGGACCAGCAGAATCGGGAAGGTGATGATCTCGGCTCGCACCAGATCTGCCCGCGCTTGCTCGTTGTACGCGTCGAAGACGGCCGAGAATCCACCGAGCTGCACGTCCGCGCCATCGATCGTCAACTTCTCACGCAGGTCCTGGTAGGACTTGACGCGCCGATCCTCGTCGCCGGTCAGAGTCAGCACCGCGAGGGCAGAGTTGCCGTCCGACGATCGAAGTCCGGGAGCAAAGGCGTCGGGCACCGTCCAGTAGGTGACGGGGTCGCGGGCCAGTACACCCGCGTCGATTCCGGCCAGGCTTGCCGCCACCGCGTCCCTGATCCCGTCGACCGTCCGCCCGTCCGTCGGGGTGTAGATCACCGCGATGTCCGGAACGTCGCGACCGAACCGGGATTCGACGAGTGCGTCGATTTTCGCCGACTCGCTCCCGGGATCGCTGTAGCCACCGATGCTGAGTTCGTCGACGACGCCCAGGCCCCAGGTTCCGGCGAGCAGGACGGTTGCCACCACGGCAGCGAGGACCCAGCGCGCACGGGCGATGACGAACTCGACGACGGGCGAACCCCTGCTCACGCGGGGCTGCCGAGGGCTCGACACCTGCATGCAGCGCCGATTTTTACCACCGTGACCATGTTGTCCCCCCGCGAGACGTGATGTGAGTGCTCCGTGAATCTGTCTGTGGCACAGAGGAAGATCTGTCACACAGCACGTCCGATGACAGAACGACGCCGCCCCCGGTTGCGACAGAAGAAATACAATCAGAAGCAGCGGCCGATTGCCATAGCGGCAGCGGATTCCCGCGGACCTCTTGACGAAGGAAGGCGCAGGGGTCACTCTTGTCGTGAAGGAGCACCCCCGTGGTGACCGACCGTTGCCGGTCGTCAGCCACAGTCTTCTGTCACCGTTGCTGTTCGTTCGGGCCTCGGCGAGGAAGGCCGACACGCTGCTGCCGACTCGGCGCGCGAACGGACCTCGGGTGCTACTTTTGATGCCCCCGTTGCGCTGTGCGCACATTTGGGGTACCTTTGGACGTTGCGCTGGCTGCCTCCTGTCCACCTCTCGATCGCTGTTACCCGAAAGCACGTTTTCGGGCCGCTGTGATGGGGATTCGGTCTGGTTGCGACCAGCCGAAATTCGCCCCACATATAGCAAACAGATACAGCGGCGGTCGCCATGTCGTGTCAGCTGACAGGTCCTGTCAGTCGACGGAACGGCGCGACCCGCGTGAGGTGCTGGAAGGACGCATCTTGGCAGTCTCTAGCCAGACCAAGGCAGTTGTCGGAACACCGGGAGCCCCGAGGAGGGTTTCGTTCGCGAACATTCGCGAGCCGTTGGAGGTACCCGGTCTCCTCGATGTACAGACGGATTCGTTCGAATGGCTGGTAGGTGCGCAGTGTTGGCGCGACCGTGCCGCCGCCCGCGGAGACAGTGGTGTCTCCGGCGGACTCGAGGACATCCTGACCGAGCTCTCTCCGATCGAGGACTTCTCGGGCTCGATGTCGCTTTCCTTCTCCGACCCACGATTCGACGAGGTCAAGGCCTCGACCGATGAGTGCAAGGACAAGGACATGACGTACGCAGCTCCGCTGTTCGTCACCGCCGAGTTCATCAACAACAACACCGGCGAGATCAAGAGCCAGACGGTCTTCATGGGTGATTTCCCGATGATGACCGACAAGGGCACCTTCATCATCAACGGCACCGAGCGTGTCGTCGTCTCGCAGCTGGTGCGTTCTCCGGGCGTCTACTTCGATCACTCGATCGACAAGACCACCGAGAAGGACCTGCACAGCGTCAAGGTCATCCCCGGCCGCGGTGCTTGGCTCGAGTTCGACGTCGACAAGCGCGACACCGTCGGTGTGCGTATCGACCGCAAGCGTCGCCAACCCGTCACGGTGCTGCTGAAGGCTCTCGGCTGGTCCACCGAGCAGATCACGGAGCGCTTCGGCTTCTCCGAGATCCTCATGGCCACGCTGGAGAAGGACAACACCGCCGGTACCGACGAGGCTCTCCTCGACATCTACCGCAAGCTGCGTCCGGGCGAGCCGCCGACCAAGGAGTCGGCGCAGACCCTGCTGGAGAACCTGTTCTTCAAGGACAAGCGCTACGACCTCGCTCGCGTGGGTCGCTACAAGATCAACAAGAAGCTCGGCCTCAACTCGGGCCAGCCCATCGTGGCGTCGACCCTCACCGAGGAAGACATCGTTGCGACCATCGAGTACCTGGTGCGTCTGCACGCAGGTGAGACCTCGATGACCGCACCCGAGGGCGTCGAGGTTCCCGTCGAGGTCGACGACATCGACCACTTCGGCAACCGTCGTCTGCGTACCGTCGGTGAGCTCATCCAGAACCAGATCCGCGTGGGCCTGTCCCGCATGGAGCGCGTCGTGCGCGAACGTATGACGACTCAGGACGTCGAGGCGATCACGCCGCAGACCCTGATCAACATTCGTCCCGTCGTCGCTGCGATCAAGGAGTTCTTCGGAACCTCCCAGCTCTCGCAGTTCATGGACCAGAACAACCCGCTGTCGGGTCTGACGCACAAGCGTCGCCTGTCGGCACTGGGACCCGGCGGTCTCTCTCGTGAGCGCGCCGGCCTCGAGGTCCGCGACGTGCACCCCTCGCACTACGGCCGCATGTGCCCCATCGAGACCCCGGAAGGCCCGAACATCGGCCTGATCGGATCGCTGTCGGTGTACGCACGCGTCAACCCGTTCGGCTTCATCGAGACCCCGTACCGCAAGGTCGTCGACGGCAAGGTGACCGACGATGTCGATTACCTAACCGCCGACGAGGAAGATCGCCACACGCTCGCGCAGGCGAACTCTCCGGTCGACGATTCGGGTCACTTCATCGAGGACAAGATTCTCGTCCGTCGTAAGGGTGGAGAGGTCGAGTTCGTCTCGTCCGACGACATCGACTACATGGACGTCTCGCCTCGCCAGATGGTGTCCGTCGCCACCGCGATGATTCCGTTCCTCGAGCACGACGATGCAAACCGTGCCCTGATGGGTGCGAACATGCAGCGTCAGGCTGTCCCGCTGGTTCGCAGCGAGGCTCCGATCGTCGGTACCGGTATGGAGTTGCGTGCCGCTGTCGACGCCGGTGACGTCGTCATCACCGAGAAGACCGGTGTCGTCGAAGAGGTCTCCGCCGACTACGTCACGGTCATGGCCGACGACGGATCACGCAAGACCTACCGGATGCGTAAGTTCGCGCGTTCCAACCAGGGCACGTGCGCCAACCAGCGTCCGATCGTGGACGAGGGACAGCGCGTCGAGTCCGGCCAGGTCCTCGCCGACGGCCCCTGCACCGAGAACGGTGAGATGGCACTCGGCAAGAACCTGCTGCTGGCGATCATGCCGTGGGAGGGCCACAACTACGAGGACGCGATCATCCTGTCGCAGCGCCTCGTGGAAGAGGACGTTCTCACCTCGATTCACATCGAGGAGCACGAGATCGACGCTCGCGACACCAAGCTCGGTGCCGAAGAGATCACTCGCGACATCCCGAACGTCTCCGACGAGGTCCTCGCAGACCTCGACGAGCGCGGCATCATCCGTATCGGTGCCGAGGTTCGTGACGGCGACGTGCTGGTCGGAAAGGTCACGCCGAAGGGCGAGACCGAGCTGACCCCCGAGGAGCGCCTGCTGCGCGCCATCTTCGGTGAGAAGGCTCGCGAAGTTCGCGACACCTCGCTCAAGGTTCCGCACGGCGAGAACGGAAAGGTCATCGGCATCCGCGTCTTCTCGCGCGACGACGACGACGATCTGCCTCCCGGCGTCAACGAGCTGGTCCGCGTCTACGTGGCTCAGAAGCGCAAGATCCAGGACGGCGACAAGCTCGCCGGCCGTCACGGCAACAAGGGCGTCATCGGCAAGATCCTCCCGCAGGAGGACATGCCGTTCCTGCCCGACGGCACCCCGATCGACATCATCCTCAACACCCACGGTGTTCCGCGTCGTATGAACATCGGTCAGGTCCTCGAAACCCACCTGGGTTGGATCGGCAAGACCGGTTGGAACGTGCAGATCGCCGCGGACGGCAGCAAGCCCGATTGGGCCGAGCGTCTGCCCGAGGAGATGCTGGCGGCTCCGGCCGACAGCAACATCGCCACCCCGGTGTTCGACGGTGCCAAGGAGAATCAGCTCGCCGGCCTGCTGGAGAGCACAATTCCCAACCGCGACGGCGAGCAGATGGTCGGATCCGACGGAAAGGCCACGTTGTTCGACGGCCGCTCCGGCGAGCCGTTCCCGTACCCGGTGTCGGTGGGCTACATGTACATCATCAAGCTGCACCACTTGGTCGACGACAAGATCCACGCTCGTTCGACCGGGCCGTACTCGATGATCACGCAGCAGCCCCTCGGTGGTAAGGCCCAGTTCGGTGGACAGCGCTTCGGTGAGATGGAGTGCTGGGCCATGCAGGCCTACGGTGCCGCGTACACGCTGCAGGAGCTTCTCACCATCAAGTCGGACGACGTTGTCGGCCGCGTGAAGGTGTACGAGGCGATCGTCAAGGGCGAGAACATTCCCGAGCCCGGTATCCCCGAGTCCTTCAAGGTGCTCCTCAAAGAGCTCCAGTCGCTGTGCCTCAACGTGGAGGTGCTGTCCTCGGACGGCGCTGCCATCACGATGGCCGACGGTGACGACGAAGACCTCGAGCGTGCCGCAGCCAACCTGGGAATCAACCTCTCCCGCAACGAAGCTGCCACGGTCGACGACCTCGCTCAGTAGTTCCGTGGTCTCCGGGCCTGCGTCACTGCAGGCCCGGAGGCGTTTCTCTCATTTGCTCTTCCAGCACAACACCCATAACGGGGAAAGGAAGTTACGTGCTCGACGTCAACTTCTTCGATGAACTTCGCATTGGCCTTGCCACTGCGGACGACATCCGTCAGTGGTCCTACGGCGAGGTCAAGAAGCCGGAGACCATCAACTACCGCACGCTCAAGCCCGAGAAGGACGGCCTCTTCTGCGAGAAGATCTTCGGCCCCACTCGGGACTGGGAGTGCTACTGCGGCAAGTACAAGCGCGTCCGCTTCAAGGGCATCATCTGTGAGCGCTGTGGCGTCGAGGTCACTCGCGCCAAGGTTCGTCGTGAGCGCATGGGCCACATCGAACTGGCCGCTCCGGTCACGCACATCTGGTACTTCAAGGGTGTGCCGTCGCGTCTGGGCTACCTGCTCGACCTGGCTCCGAAGGATCTCGAGAAGATCATCTACTTCGCTGCCTACGTCATCACCACGGTCGACGACGAGCTCCGTCACAACGAGCTCTCGACGCTCGAGGCCGAGATGGAGGTCGAGAAGAAGGCCGTCGCAGATCAGCGCGACGCCGATCTCGAGGCTCGTGCGCAGAAGCTCGAAGCCGACATCGCAGAGCTCGAAGCCGAGGGTGCCAAGTCCGACGTGCGTCGCAAGGTCAAGGACGGCGGCGAGCGCGAGATGCGTCAGCTCCGTGACCGCGCGCAGCGTGAGCTCGATCGTCTCGAAGAGATCTGGACCACGTTCACCAAGCTCGCTCCCAAGCAGCTCATCGTCGACGAGCTCATCTACCGCGAGCTCATCGACCGGTACGGCGAGTACTTCACCGGTGCCATGGGTGCCGAGTCCATCCAGAAGCTCATGCAGACCTTCGACATCGACGCCGAGGCGGAATCTCTTCGCGAGACCATCCGTAGTGGCAAGGGTCAGAAGAAACTGCGCGCGCTCAAGCGTCTGAAGGTCGTCGCTGCGTTCCAGGCCGGCCGTAACTCGCCGATGGGCATGGTTCTCGACGCTGTCCCGGTCATCCCACCGGAGCTTCGTCCGATGGTGCAGCTCGACGGTGGCCGTTTCGCGACGTCCGACCTCAACGACCTGTACCGCCGCGTCATCAACCGCAACAACCGCCTCAAGCGTCTGATCGATCTCGGTGCTCCCGAGATCATCGTCAACAACGAGAAGCGGATGCTGCAGGAGTCGGTCGACGCCCTGTTCGACAACGGCCGTCGTGGACGTCCGGTCACCGGACCGGGTAACCGCCCGCTGAAGTCGCTCTCCGACTTGCTCAAGGGCAAGCAGGGACGATTCCGTCAGAACCTCCTCGGCAAGCGCGTCGACTACTCGGGCCGTTCGGTCATCGTCGTCGGCCCGCAGCTCAAGCTGCACCAGTGCGGTCTGCCCAAGCTGATGGCTCTCGAGCTGTTCAAGCCGTTCGTGATGAAGCGTCTGGTGGATCTGAACCACGCGCAGAACATCAAGTCGGCCAAGCGCATGGTCGAGCGTCAGCGTCCGCAGGTGTGGGACGTTCTCGAAGAGGTCATCGCCGAGCACCCCGTGCTGCTGAACCGTGCACCCACCCTGCACCGGTTGGGCATCCAGGCGTTCGAGCCGCAGCTCGTCGAGGGCAAGGCCATCCAGCTGCACCCGCTCGTGTGTGAGGCGTTCAACGCCGACTTCGACGGTGACCAGATGGCTGTCCACCTCCCGCTGTCCGCCGAGGCTCAGGCCGAGGCACGCGTGCTGATGCTGTCGTCGAACAACATCCTCTCGCCGGCATCCGGCCGTCCTCTCGCCATGCCGCGTCTGGACATGGTGACGGGTCTGTACCACCTGACACGTCTCGATGCCGGTGCTGTCGGCGAGCGCGTCGACGCGTCGACCGATCAGGCCGAGTTCGGGGCGTACTCCTCCCCGGCCGAGGCTCAGATGGCCGTCGATCGTGGATCGCTGACCGTGCAGTCGCAGATTCGGGTTCGTCTCACCACGCAGCGCCCGCCGCGTGACATCGAGAACGAGCTGTTCCCCGAGGGCTGGAACCGCGGCGATGCATGGACCGCGGAGACGACTCTGGGACGCGTGCTCTTCAACGAGCTGCTTCCGGCGGACTACCCGTTCGTCAACGAGCAGATGCCGAAGAAGCGTCAGTCGACCATCATCAACGATCTCGCCGAGCGTTACCCGATGATCGTCGTCGCACAGACCGTCGACAAGCTCAAGGACGCAGGCTTCTACTGGGCCACGCGTTCGGGTGTGACCATCTCGATCTCCGACGTCCTCGTGCCGCCGGAGAAGCCGCAGATCATGGAGACCTTCGAGGCTCAGGCCGATCAGATCGAGAAGAAGTACCAGCGTGGCGCACTCGACAAGGTCGAGCGCAACTCCGCACTGGTCAAGATCTGGCAGGACGCGACCGAGCAGGTCGGTAAGGCCATGGAGGCCCACTTCCCCGACGACAACCCGATCCCGATGATCGTGAAGTCCGGCGCAGCCGGAAACATGACTCAGGTTCGCTCGCTCGCCGGCATGAAGGGCTTGGTGACGAACCCGAAGGGTGAGTTCATCCCGCGTCCGATCAAGTCTTCCTTCAAGGAAGGCCTGACGGTCCTCGAGTACTTCATCAACACGCACGGTGCTCGTAAGGGTCTGGCCGACACGGCGCTTCGTACCGCCGACTCGGGCTACCTGACGCGTCGTCTGGTCGACGTCTCGCAGGACGTCATCGTTCGGGAAACCGACTGTGGCACCGAGCGCGGCATCGTCACGACGATCGCCGAGAAGACCGCCGACGGCAAGATGATCCGCGACGCTCACGTCGAGACCAGCACGTACGCCCGCACGTTGGCGAACGATGCTGTAGACGAGAACGGGACGGTCATCGTCGCTCGTGGACACGATCTCGGTGACCCGGCCATCGACGCGCTGCTCGCTGCGGGCATCACGTCGGTCAAGGTTCGCTCGGTGCTCACCTGCACCACCGGCACCGGCGTCTGCGCCACCTGCTATGGCCGTTCGATGGCCACCGGCAAGCTGGTCGACATCGGTGAGGCCGTCGGTATCGTTGCCGCACAGTCCATCGGTGAGCCCGGAACCCAGCTGACCATGCGTACCTTCCACCAGGGTGGTGTCGCCGGAGATGACATCACCGGTGGTCTGCCTCGCGTGCAGGAGCTGTTCGAGGCACGTGTTCCGAAGGGCAAGGCTCCGATCGCGGACGTGTCGGGACGCATCCAGCTCGAGGACGGCGATCGTTTCTACAAGATCACCATCGTCCCGGACGACGGCGGCGAAGAGGTTGTCTACGACAAGCTCTCCAAGCGTCAGCGTCTGCGCGTCTTCAAGCACGACGACGGCACCGAGCGCCTCTTGGCGGACGGTGACCACGTCGAGGTCGGCCAGCAGCTCATGGAAGGTGCTGCCGATCCGCACGAGGTTCTGCGTGTGATGGGTCCTCGCCAGGTTCAGATCCACTTGGTCAACGAGGTCCAGGAGGTGTACCGGTCGCAGGGTGTGTCGATTCACGACAAGCACATCGAGACGATCGTGCGCCAGATGCTCCGTCGCGTGACGATCATCGACAGCGGCTCCACCGAATTCCTGCCCGGTTCACTCACCGAGCGCAGCGAATTCGAGTCGAGCAACCGTCGCGTCGTCTCCGAGGGCGGCGAGCCCGCAGCCGGACGTCCGGTCCTGATGGGTATCACCAAGGCGTCGCTGGCCACCGACTCGTGGCTGTCGGCAGCGTCCTTCCAGGAGACCACTCGTGTGCTCACCGATGCGGCGATCAACTGCCGTAGCGACAAGCTCATAGGTCTCAAGGAGAACGTCATCATCGGTAAGCTCATCCCGGCTGGTACCGGCATCAACCGGTACCGGAACATCACGGTGCAGCCGACCGAAGAGGCGCGTGCCGCGGCATACGCGGTGCCGTCGTACGACGATCAGTACTACAGCCCGGACGGCTTCGGCCAGGGAACCGGCGCTGCAGTGCCGCTCGACGACTACGGTTTCTCCAACGAATACCGCTAGAGCGACTTCGTCGCACGTGCATAGAAATTCGTAGCCCGCTACGCACGAATTTCCGCTCACGACGACAGAGCCCGCAGACAAAGCCCCGCATCGACTTCGGTCGGTGCGGGGCTTTGTTGTATCCGGTAGTGAGGTTGTATCCGGGCAGCGGTGAGTTTTCCGCGGCACTCGGGTCGGTACCGGTATGACCGAGCAAACACCCAGCACCATCGTGAACATCGGCGTGGCCATGTTCACCGTCGCCGATCAGGACGCAGCCCTCGATTTCTACTCCCGCGTTCTCGGGTTCGAGATTCGCGGTGATCTGCGCTTCGGTCCCGAGAGTGAATACCGGTGGTTGGAAGTGGCCCCGCCGGGTTCGACGGCGCGGCTCGCCCTCAACCCGCCGATGGGAGGTACGCCCGGTGGCGGGTCCATCGGTGTCGAGACAGCTGACGTCGCGGCCGAGCACAAGCGGCTCAGCGCTCTCGGCGGCGTCGATCTCGACGACTTCATGGAAGAGGTGGACGGCGTGCCGCCGATGTTCGCCTTGCGAGATCCCGACGGCAATTCGATCTGGGTCGTCCAGACCTGATCCGGGCAGCCGACGACCTACGCGCGCTGCGATCGCGCCGCCGCTGCAACACTGACGAATGCCGGCGCCGCAAAGGTGAACAGCAGCAACTGCGCCGATCGCAGCGTCGACGGTTCCCCGAGGTTCACCAGGACACCCGCCAGAGCTGCTCCGAAGGCGTTGGCGATCAGCTGAACAGTGTTGATGGCGGCTGAGGCTCGTGCGCCTTCGCCGGGTTCGGCAACGGAGGTCATGGCACCGACGGCCAAGTGTGGCCACGCGATTCCGATTCCGACGCCCGCGACGAGCAGACCCACTACCCACGTGGTGATGGAACCGGGACCTGCTTGGTCGGCGAGACACGTTGCCACGATGCACAATCCGGCGGCGACGAGGATCGGGCCTGCGATGACGATGCGTCGCACGACGCGTGGAGCGGTGGCCGATGCGCTCGGTATCTCGCCGAGGGTCCACCCGAGCGCCAGTGCGGCTCCGAGGAATCCGGCGGCCAGCGGTGCCAATCCGGCGAGACGTTGGCCGAACAGTGGGATGAAGGTCTCCACCGTGGACGCGACGGCGAGGACGACGATGGTCAGGTATATCCATTTCAGCGCGGACGCGCCGAAGGTCGACGGGGGGAGTACGCCGTGCGCTGCGCGACGGTCGGCGGCCACGAAGGCGATCAGCAGCAGTACTCCTCCCAGGACCATTGCCGCGGTGATCGCGAGGTTGGAGACCACGCCGGCGATGCTCACCAGCAAGGCAGCCGTGGTGAGCAGGGTCAGCGACAGTGTCGGTACCGGGCTGGGTTCGGTGGCCTCAGCGGTGTGGGCGGGCAGTGCTCGCGGGACGAGGGCAGCCATGGCCAGAGCTGCGAGAACGAGCACACCGAAGGCCATTCGCCAGGCTCCGAATTGCGCGAAGATGCCGCCGACGGCCGGTCCGGCGAACGTTCCCACACCCCACATGGCCGAGACCAGAGCCGCACCTCGCGTCCAGAGATGTTGCGGCAGTGCGGCATTGATGACGGCGTAGCCGAGTCCGGCCAGTAGGCCACCTCCTGCGCCCTGAATTGTGCGCCCCACCAGTAAGAGTTCCATCGTGGGGCTGACGGCACACACGACGGTGCCGAGAGCGAAGACCGTCAGG
The DNA here is from genome assembly GCF_000963615.1 of Rhodococcus sp. PML026. NCBI lineage: Bacteria > Bacillati > Actinomycetota > Actinomycetes > Mycobacteriales > Nocardiaceae > Rhodococcus > Rhodococcus sp. PML026. The sequence goes on from NZ_KQ031367.1 coordinate 80,656, forward strand.
CCGATCAGGTAGGCACCGCGAGGTCCGCGGGCGGCCAGAACTTTGCTGACCAGCATCGACGAGATGACGGACGCAACTAGGAAAACCGTTGCAGTCCAGGCGTAGTAGCGCTGGCCGCCGATCTCGTCGATGGCCGTGGGGAGCAGGCTGGTCGTCAGGTAGACGTTCGTGGCGTACAGCGCGACGCCGCCGGCGAGAACGGTAGCGGTGCCGAGGTAGCGAGCGCCGAGCAGCTGTCGCCAGGTTCCGGTCGTGGATTGGGTGGGGGAGTGCATGGTGTTTAAGGCTAGGATCTCAAGTGCGCTTGAGATCAACTCGTCGTGTCGGCTGGGAGGCAGCATGATCCGTATCAGTGACGAACTGTTGTCTATCGGGGAGGTCGCGGCCAGAACCGGTGCCGCAGTGTCTGCGGTCCGGTACTACGAGACTCTCGGGCTCGTGCCCGCCGAGCGGACGGCGGGCAACGTCCGAAAGTTTCCCCGTCACGCGATTCGGCGGATCTCGCTGATTCAGGTGGCGGTGCGGTTCGGAATACCGCTTGCCGAGGTGGCCGAGGTCTTTGCGTCCCTACCGTCGGGGCGCACCCCGAACAAGCGCGACTGGGCCAAGATTTCGGTTGCATGGAACCAGCGGTTGGAGGATCGGAAGCAGTCGATTGCGCGGATGCAGGAGCAACTCACCGGCTGCATCGGCTGCGGATGTCTCTCCCTCAACAAATGCAGTCTGCTCAATCCAGGCGACGAGCTGGGCAAGGCGGGCCCCGGGGCGCGGCTCATCTGACGCGTACGTCGGCGGTGTCGAGTCTTGTGGGTGGCCGGCTATGGCTGGTCGATGAACGTGTACAGCTCGGTGATCAGGTTGTCCTTCACGACGACGAAGTCCTGGCCCGAGACTACGGCGGGGGCGTCGGGCGGCGACAGTGCCCAGGAGATTCGGGCGACGTCACCCAGGGCGGTGGGCTCGGCAGTGACGGCGAATGTCAGACCCTCGGAGGGCCCGACCAGCGCTCGAATAGCCTCGATGACCGGCTCTCTCCCGGTGGCGGTGTTCTCGGCGTCGTAGAACACCGCGTCCGGGTGATACATGGACTCGATGAGTTCGCGTCGTTTCGCGTCGTCGTTCGTGTTGAATACCTCGACGACGTTGCGGCGTGCCAGCTCTGCGGGAGTGCTGCGATCCATGGTGTGCCCCTAGGGTTGGTGGTCGGGGTTCGGTGCGCCGGTGCCCCCGGACCCAGCATCGCAGAAAGTACGTGACATGTCACCTAGTAACCCCGAAAGCACTCCGTGGTTGACGCCCATCGAGGAATCGGCGTGGCGCGCCTACATGGGTTTGTCGCTGCAGATGACGTTCGAGATGAACCGGCAGCTGACCGAAGAGCACGGTCTGTCCCTGGCCGACTATTCGGTGCTGGTCGCACTGGCGGACAGTCCCGACGGTCGTCGCCGGGTGACCGAACTGGCCGCCGAGATCGGCTGGGAGCGCAGCAGGGCCTCCCATCACCTCGCGCGGATGTCCACGCGAGGGCTCACCGATCGCGCTGTCTCGACTACCGACGGACGGGCCACGGATGCAGTCCTCACCGAGGCAGGCAGGGCCGCTCTGGACGCATCGGCGGCGGGTCACGTCGACGTAGTTCGGCGATTGTTCTTCGACGGGCTCGCACCCGAGGACATCGCCACTCTCGAACCGCTTCTCACTCGTCTGCGAGACCACTTGCGAGCCAACGGGACACTGCCGCGGCCGCAGTGAGACACCTCCACCTCGGATGACGACCGGGCGTTCATCCGTGGTGACACACGGCCTCGAGGTCGATGCCGTTGAGGTCCCGCACGAAGGATCCGTAGTAGGTCGCGTGGTATTCCGGCTGTAGTCCTGGAGGCCGGAGTTCGGTCGCGCCCGCCGACAGTGCTGCCGCGTGGAATGCGTCGACTGTGGTGCGGTCCGGTGCGCTGAACGCGAGATGGGTGTGGGGGCCGATCGCCGACCCCGGCGCGTTGACGATCCAGAAGAAGGGCTTCACCTGCGCCCAGCCGAATGCGACCATGGCGAGTTGGTTCGCTTCGGGTGTGTGCGGCACGCGCATGATCTCGGTGATGCCGAGCGGTGCCAGAGCGGCACCGTAGAACTCGGCACTGGCGGCGAGGTCGGCGACGCCGATATTGAGGTGGTCGATCTGGGATCCTGTGCGGTCGATGTTCGTCATGCCCTGACGATTCCCGAGATCGCGGACGGTTACGGTCCTGAATCGAATGGATCTACCGTGTTCATTTCTGCGTCGAATCGATGACGGATGTAGTTTGCCCGGGCACGAGAGTCTCGGGCAATGGTGAACCGAGGTAACGACGTCAGGATCGGTCGCGACATTTCTCTGCGGGCCGGACCCACACGTCGACAGTTTCTGACGTGGAGTGCGTTGGTGGGGGCGCTGGCCTTCACGCCCGAGCTTGCGGGGACATCCGCGACTGCAGGTGCGCAGTCCGTGATCACCCCTGACTATCCCTTCCGTCTCGGTGTTGCTTCCGGCGATCCGTTGCCCGATTCGGTGGTGCTGTGGACCAGACTCGCCACCGATCCGTTCGCCCCGCTGGGCGGCATGACGCCCGGCGTGGTGCCGGTCCAGTGGCAGATCGCTGCCGATGAAAAGTTCGGTCGTATCGCAGCGCAGGGTATCGAGCTGGCAACCGAATTCGACGGTTGGTCCGTTCACGTCGATGTGCGCGGGCTCGAGCCGGCGCGCGAATATTTCTACCGTTTCCTGGTCGGCCCACATGCGAGTCCCGTCGGTCGCACCAAAACTGCACCCGCACTTGGGCAGCCGCTGAGCACGCTCGATTTCGCGTGGGCTTCGTGTCAGAAGTGGGAGGACGGGTTCTTCGGCGCGTACCAGGACCTGGCGGCCTCGAATCTCGATGTGGTGTTCTTTCTGGGCGACTACATCTACGAGTACGCGATCAAGAACGAGGGTGCGCGGGCGGGCGAGCCGCGCACCGAGTCGGCGGCCCGAGAAACCATGGTGCTGGCCGATTATCGCGATAGGTACGCCCTGTACAAGGCAGACGAGAATCTGGCGGCGGCACATGCGTCGGCACCGTTCGTCTCGACGTTCGACGACCACGAGGTGGACAACAACTGGGCCTCGCAGATCAGCCAGGACGCCCAGGAGTGGAGCCCGCGGAACGACCCAAGCCAGAACGACGATCCACGAGAGTTCCTGCTACGCAGGGCCGATGCGTTCAAGGCGTGGTGGGAGAATACTCCGGTGCGCGCGAACCTGCGGCCCGTCGGCCCGGACATGAAGGTCTATCGCCGGTTCTCGTTCGGTGATCTGGTGGACTTCTCGGTGCTCGACACCCGGCAGTACCGCAGCGATCAGGCTCATGGAGACGGTGAGCACGCGCAGGACGCCGAGACGGCGGATCCGGCGCGCACCATCACCGGTGCGGCACAGGAACAATGGATCCTCGACGGATTCGCGTCGCCGTCGAGGTGGAACTTCCTGGCGCATCAGACCGTCATGTCCGATCTCGCGCAGGGGCAGGGCAACGACCGCAAGGTCGGCATGGATCCGTGGAGCGGCTATGAAGCGTCCCGGCATCGAATTCTCGACGGAGCCAGGGATCGTGGCACGAAGAACGTGGCGTCGATCGTCGGCGACATCCACCGGACGATTGTCTCGGAGTTGCGACGCGACTACCAGGATCAGGTCTCGCCGTTACAGGGAGTCGAGATCGCCACCACGTCCATCGCGTCGGGCAAGGACGGTGCCGACATCGACAAGACCGGTGCTGCGATCGCCGACGGTTCACCCCACGTCAAGTACGGAAATGCCCGTCGGGGCTACCTGCGCAGCACCCTGACACCCACCGAATGGCGTTCGGAGGTAAGGGTTCTCGATGCCGTGTCGACGCCGGGTAAGCCGGTTCGCACGGCCATGACGGTCATCGTTCCCGAGGGGCGGCCGGAGATTCAGCTGGGGTAGCGCCTGGTGCCGCAGGCTCATCCCGTGCCGAATGTTCGGATCATGGACCACACCTCGGGCCCCTCACTCGGTGTGGCGTGGCTCGAAACACGGAACCCGGCCCGCTCGTACAGGCGCACGTTGCGCAGATCCGATGTGTCCAAGGCCAACCCGGAGGCACCACGTTGCTGTGCTTCCTCGACGGCCTTCTCGAGCAGTAGTCCGCCGATCCCGTGCCCTTGCCGATGCGGTTGCACGCCGAGCGTTTCCAGTTTCCATGACCCCGGTGCTGCGTCGCTGGAGGACAGTCGGTCGATCCGATCTCCGTGTAGCTCGATGATCCGCGCGATGGATTCGTCACCGGGCGGAGGGGCATCTGCGGGCAGTAGAGCCGCGACCCCGGCGTAGTCGGCGGTGAGCAATACGATTCCGTGTCGATGCGCATGTTGTAGGTACAGCTGCTGGAGTTCCTGCAGCGTGGCCAGGTAGTCCTCGGCCGGGATCACCCATCGCGTCCATGGGTAGTCGGCAAATGCGTCGCGCAGTGTGTCGGCCGCTGTTGTCAGATCGTGGTTTTCGGCGAGTCGGGTGGCGGGATGGTACATGGGTAAACCTCTGGAAAGACGGCTCAGCGCCCGTCGGCGATGATCTGTGCGACGTTGCGTTCGGCGAGTGCGGTGATGGTCAGTGACGGGTTGGCGGCACCGGTGCTGCCCGGGATCAGGGCACCGTCGACGACGTAGAGCCCGGGGTGGCCCTTGACTCGACCGTAATCGTCGGTGGCGTCGCCGAGTACTGCGCCGCCGAGGGGGTGGGCAGTGAAGGTGTCGTCGACATCGCGGGTGAACGGTTCGGCGGCGACGATGGTGCCGCCGGCCTGCGCCATTCGATTCTGCACGGCGCGTAGGGCTTCGACGGTGTCGCGGCTGCCACCCTTGGGCCAGTTGAGGGTCAATCTGTTTGCGGCGGAATCGAATCCGAAGTTTCCGCGCAACGGGTCGATGGTCATACCGAGTGAGCCGAGGAAGCCCATGTTCAAGGGAACGCCTGGGGTGTACCAGTTCTCGACGGTCAGGGGCAGTCCGGAGTCGTCGACGATGCGGGATGCGCAGGGCGCAGCCTGAGGGCCGGCAGACATCGGTCCGAGGGACCTCGTCATCGAGGCGTCGCCGTTGGTGCCCCAGCCGGTGCCGACGAATTCGTTGAGGTTCGACAATGCGCCGGTGGTGCGTGCGCGCATCAACAGTTCGGTGGTACCGATGGATCCGGCCCCGAGGACGAGGGTGTCGCACGTGAGTGTCCGGGTCTCGACGATGTTGCCGAACGGGTCGAGGCGTTCGATGTCGACGCGGTAGCGGCCGCCGGATTCGCTGCCGATCGCTGCGACGCGGTGGCTGTGGCACACCGTCGCGTTACCGGTGGCTTCGGCTTGGGGGATGTAGTTCTGGGTCAGGTCGTGCTTGGCACCGTTGGAGTTACCGAAAGTGCTTTCCCCGACGGTCGCGGACGGCCGGGAGCGGCCGGCGATCTCGTCGCGCACGACGTTCCAGTTCCAGTTGCCGTCGACTGCTTCGGGGCGGAAGCCTGCACGGCGGGCGTGATCGTCCCAGGTTCGTGAGTGAGCGAAGTTGGGGCTGTTGTAGACGTCCTCGGGCATCGCCGACGGCCGGAGCATGGAAAGGGCCTTGGGATACCAGGTGGCTGCCATCTCGTCGTAGTTCAGGCGTCCGCCGAACGAGAGGTCGAAGAATTTCTTGTTCGGTGCGATGGTGACGCCGGTGTACACCACGGAGCCGCCGCCGACGGCTGCGCCGCGCCAGACCGAGAGGTTCTCGTAGCGGGTGGTGTCGAGGACGCCGCCGAAGAGGTCGACCGGTCCGACGGGGAGACCGGTGATGTTGGTGAACGAGTTCTGCTGCCACAGTCCGCGGCCGTCGGCCGTCATGTCCGCCGTGAAGATTTCGCGCCAGGGGTCGCGCGGCCAGCGCAGTCCGCGCTCGAGGACGGTCACCGCGGTGCCGGCCTGGGCCATGCGTAGGGCGGCGGCGCTCGCTCCGAAGCCGGAACCGATGACGATGACGGGCGAGTGGTCCGGTGGCCGGGGAGGGTCGGCGAAGAGTTCGGGTACCAGCGACCGGATGCGGTCTGCTCCGATCGGCAGAGCGCCGGCGACGGGGGATCCGGCCAGTCCGGTCGAACTCAGGACCGGGGCTGCAGCGGCACCGAGCATTCCGGCAGCGGCCAACCGCAACAGTTGCCTTCTATTCACGGCAGTACTTCCCCCTCGGACACCTAGCGGACACCGCTCCCGATTCTGTCGTGTTTGCGACAAGAAAGCCAACGGTCCGGTCGTATTTCGGGACGGCTCCCAGCTCGGCCTCAGGTTTGCCTGCCACACTCCGCTCATGGTGTCGGCATCGGTGGCTGTATTACTGCTCGTCGTGGCGGTTATCGGGGTCGTCGCGCACCTGGTCGACGGACGTGCGCAGCCGATGGCGGTCGCTGCGGCTTTGGCACATGTCCTCATGCTCGCGGCCGTCCCCGGAACTGTGTTGGCTGGTGTGGCCTTCGGTGGGTGGGGGCTGACGGCAGGATCGGCGGTCTCTGCCGCGGCGGTCGCGACCCAGTTCCGGCTCGGCTACCGCCGCGTCGCCCGGAGGCCGAGCGAGTCGGACCTGACGGTGTTGCACGCCAACATCTGGCTGGGCCAGGCCGATCCGGATGCGTTGATCGCGCTCATCGAACACCATCGGCCGGATGTGCTCACTCTCGTCGAGCTGACGCCCGAGGCAGATGCGAGTCTTCGACCCAGGCTGTCCGAGCTGTTACCGCACGCCCACGTCAGCGCCGGACCCGGAGGCAACGGAACCGGCATCTACAGCCGATTTCCTCTCGCCGACGAGCAGCGGCACGACGGCTTCGTGACCGAACTGCTGTCGGCTCGGGTGCAGATGCCGGGTCGGCCGCTGGTGTTCGCGGTGCATCCTGTTCCGCCGTGGCCGCGGGAGCCGTCCGAATGGGTACGTGAGCTCGGGCTGCTTCGGCAGCTGTTGGCCAAGATCCCGGCCGACGACGGACCTGTCGTGGTGGCCGGGGACTTCAATGCAACGCAGGACCACCGGCGCTACCGCGATCTGCAGGACGGCCGATTCGTCGACGCCGCGGTGGCCACGGGAGCCGGCATGCTCAGGACGTATCCGGCGCACACCTGGCACCCGCCGGTCATTGCCATCGACCATGTTCTGGTGGCAGACATGGGAGTTCGTTCGGTCGAGGCCGTGACCGTCCCCGGCTCCGACCACCGCGGCATCCTGGCGCGATTGGCTTTCTTACCGAACCAGGGCTTTCCGAACTAGGGCTGGGCCGGCAACTGCTGCAGCGACCACTTGTTGCCGTCGGGGTCCGCGAAGTACACGAATGTTCCCCAGCCCTCGTCCTTCGGCTGCTCGACGGTCAGGCCCACCGCGGTGAGGTGGTCGTAAGCCTCCTGGGCACTGTCGACGACCATCAGAATGCCTGCGCCGGCACCGGGTTCGGCGTCGGTGATGCCCTCGCCGATGGCGATGGAGCACGCCGACCCCGGAGGGGTGAGTTGGACGTACCGAATGCCTTCCCACGGGCGTGCGTCGTGGTCGGCATCGAACCCGATCGAGGTGTAGAACTCCTTGGCGCGGTCGACGTCGGTGACAGGGACGGTGATGAGTTCGATCTTCATGGTGAGAGTCATGAAGCAATGATGAGCCCCATTGCGGACATATTCGGTCCGCGATGAGCAGGTCGTTCCGAGAAATATGCCCGACGCATCGCCGGTTGCAGCAGATGTGTTCTTCTCACTGCTCGACCGATCCCGCACGAGGGCAGGCGTCGACGACGCCGCAGCGCTCCGTCACACCGTCGAACGCGGTATGCACGCCGAAAAGCTCGGGCTGCACCGGTTCTGGGTGGCCGAGCATCATGCGGTACCCGGCATCGCTTCGGGCGCGCCTGCTGTTCTCGCAGCGGCGGTGGCGTCGCAGACCTCGCACATTCGCGTCGGATCCGGCGGGGTGATGCTGCCCAACCATCAACCGCTGATCGTGGCCGAGCAGTTTCTGATGCTGGAGTCGCTGTTTCCGGGTCGGGTAGACCTGGGCGTCGGGCGGTCGCTCGGGTTCACCGAGCCGGTGCGCGCTGCCCTGCGTCGAGACCGTGACGCCCCGGATACGTTCGAGGCCGACATCGCCGAACTGCGGTCGTATCTGGACGGGTCCGGTCCTGTGACCGCGCGGCCGGCAACCGCGCCGCCGCCGATGTTCGTGCTCGCGACCGGTGCCGGTCTCGAGGTCGCCGCCCGCGCCGGGCTACCGGTGGTCGTCGGTGGTCCGGTATTGCGCGGGGACGACCCACTGGCGCTGTATCGCAAACACTTTCGGCCGAGTTCGCAACTGTCGGATCCGTACGTGATCGTCTCGCTCGATGTGACGATCGCCGCGGACGCGGCAGACGCGCGCCGTCTCGCACTCCCGGAGGCATGGGCGATGGCGCGATCGCGGCGTGAGGGCGAATTTCCGGCGCTCGAACCCGCCTTGTCGATCGACGAAACGCGGTGGACGCCGCGCACCCGAGATCGGATCGAATCCTCGTTGGATGCAACCATCCTCGGCACGGCCGAGCAGGTCCGGCCCCGGCTCGACGAGCTGATCGAGCGCACCGGCGCGGACGAGATCATGGCCTCCACGTCGACGTTCGACCGGGCCGAACTGTTCGCGGCGGACGCCGCTTTCGCTCAGCTCTCCGGAGCTGTTTCTTGAACCGGCGCTGTTTCTTGAACCGGAGCTGTGGGCTGAACCGGAGCTGTGGGCTGGGCCGGTGCCGTATCTGCCAGCGCGGCAACCAGATCGCGTTGAATGTCGGTGGCCGGCACGGTCGCGTCGACCACTGCCGAGACGGGTAGTCGCAGCCGACGGTCGGCCTCGGTGCGAAAGACGAGGCCGGTTTTGGGTGTGCTCTCGGCCGTGCTGGCGTAGAGGATCGACCAACATTGCGGGTGGTTGAGCAGTTCGGCGCTCGCGGTGTGATCGGACGCCACCGGCGGACCGAAGGTCAGTGGAAGCACACTGCGTTTCATCTCGCGTTCGATGACGCGGTGCAACAGGATCTGCTCGCTTCGTTTGGGTAGCAGCAGTGGGTATTCGGCGAGCTGGCTCAGGCTCGGGTTGGGTTCCCCGGCCAGGGGATGGCCCTCTGCGAGGACGACGACGAGGTCCTCGGTCCACAGTTCGGTGACGTGCAGACCGGAGCGTTCGACGCTGCCGCGGATCAGTGCCACCTGGCAGTCACCCGACGTCACCGCTTCGATCTGTTCTGCGAATCGTTTGAGAACGAAGTCGATCTCGGCGTCGGGATGGCGTTCGCGTACCGCGACGATTGCCGAGATGGCGTTCGCGGCGAACGTCATGTTTCCGGTGAGGCGGAGTTGGTTTCGACGCCTGGTCGTCAGCGCCAACGCTGCCTGTTCGAGCTCCACCATGTGGCGGGCGATGGACACCAATTGTGCTCCGACGACTGTCAATCGGACTGTGCGTGAGGTGCGCTCGAACAGCGGCTCACCGATCTCGCGTTCGAGCTTGGAGATCTGCAGACTGATCGCCGACTGCGAGACGTAGCACCGCTCGGCGGCACGGGAGAAGTTGAGTTCTTCCCCGACCGCGAGGAAGTACTTCAGTTGCCGCAGCTCCACGGCTACCTCCATTCATGAGTTCTGCTCATGGATGCTATTTCAACTTTCGCGTTGATAGCGCAGGAACGGCGGAGTTTCATGGAGGTAGTTCTTCGATCTACAAGAAATGTGTGCTCGGAAAGGGAAGTGCTGTGAAAACGTACGACGTCGTCATCGTGGGTTCGGGATTCGGAGCGTTGGCCGCGGCCAAGGCTCTGGGCAAGGCCGGTGTGACGTTCTCTCTGATCTCCAGCACCACCGAGCACCTGTTCCAGCCGCTCCTCTACCAGGCAGCAACCGGGATGATCTCGACGGGCGAGATCGCCCCGCCGATCCGGCGCATTCTCGCGCAGTACGACTCGGCCGATGTGCGTCTGGGCCGAGTGGTCGACGTCGATCCCGAGAGCCATCAGGTCACCTACGTCGGTGGCGGCGAACGCCACACCATCGGTTTCGGTCGCCTGATCGTCGCCACCGGAGCCACTCAGGCGTACTTCGGCCGAGACGAGTTCAAGGACCGTACCTTCGCGCTCAAGACCGTCGACGACGCGATCGCCCTGCGTGAGCAGATTCTGAGCTGCTACGAAAAGGCGCACCAGACCACCGATTTCGACGTACGCAAGGAACTGCTCAGCTTCGTGGTCGTCGGTGCAGGCGCGACCGGCGTCGAACTGGCCGGCCAGATCCGGGATCTCGCGCACCGGTACTTCGCCGGCTCGTTCCCCGATATCGGACCCGACGACGTCACGGTCACCCTCGTCGACGGTGTGAAAGAAGTACTCCCCGCTTTCGGCGGCAAGCTCAGTGCCTATGCCCGCACCAAGCTGGAGAAGTCGGGCGTCGACGTCGTCACCGGTGCCATGGTGACCGATATCGCCGACGACGTTGTGACCGTGCAGGACGTCGACACGAAGACCTCGCGCACCTACCCGGCCAAGACCGTGATCTGGTCGGCCGGCGTTCAGGCCAGTGAGCTGGCGGCGACGATCGCCGAGCGCACCGGGTGCGAGACCGATCGGGCCGGTCGGTTGCTCGTGCACGACGACCTCACCGTCGGTACCGCGAAGGACATCTACGCGATCGGCGACGTGACCTCGCTGCACAAGCTGCCGGGACAGTCGCCGGTCGCGATGCAGCAGGGCCGCCACGTAGCCAAGACGATCATCGGAAAGGTCGACGCGGGAACGCCGTTCAAGTATGTCGACAAGGGCAGCATGTCGATCGTGGGCCGATTCAGTGCGGTGGCTCGACTGTTCGGCAAGGTCGACATGTCCGGACCGATCGCGTGGTTGATGTGGCTCGCGGTGCACCTGATGTACCTGGTGGGCTTCCGCAACCGCTACGTTGCAGTGGTCTCGTGGATGACGTCGTACATCGGCGACAAGCGACCGCACTTCCAGTACACCGACAAATCCGGGTCGATGCTCGAACTTGCCGACGAGACATCGGACAGCGAGACATCTGACGACGAGGAACGTTCGGCGGCTTAGGGTTCGGATAGGGCTAGCTGCTCACCAGCCCGTTGCGGTAGGCCCAGATCACCACGTGCACTCGGACGTACGACGCGGTGGTCCACAGAAAGCCTTAGCACTGCCCCCACACCAGGCAGGCGGCTAGGCTCACCGGCGTGATCGTCCTCCGGGCCCTAGGGCGTCAACCCAAGATGTTCTGGGTCTTCGTCTCGGTTGCAGTCATCGCACTGGGAGTGATCGTGGCGGGCCTCCGTGCGCCGATTGCCGGGGACATCGACATCCCCGAGACCCCAGGATCGACCGACGCTCTTGGAGAGTCTTTTTCCCCGAGGGATTCGTCGGCGACGATCCCTGGATGCGACGTGGTCGAGGCCCCGGACGGGCGAGCCGTTGCGTTCTATCAGGCCTTGGAAGAGTCCTACGACAATCCCTGTTACCCGTGGTTCTCCGGGCGGAAGGCAACCGCCCTGTCCGACGCTCTAGCGGCGGCGCTACCGGCGGGCACGGATATCGAGTTTCCATCGGCCGGAACGAGTGCGTTCGGCACGGAGTCGGCGCTTCGTTTCGGTCCCGTTCAAGGGCCGTCCTCCGACAGCTCGGTGGATGACCCATCGTTGTTTGCGGGCAGCAAGGCAGCAGGATTGCTCATTCGACACGGCCGGGGCGTCGACATCACCGTCACCATCTCGAAGCAGACATACGGCGTGCCGCCCTGCGTCGGTGGCAGTCTGGACAGCAGACAGGTGCTGGGAGACGGCACGGTGATCGACGTGTCGGAGTCCATCAGCGAAGGTTCCGGGAGGACTTCGGTCATCAGGTCGGTGTCTGCGTATGCGCCCGACGGGACGAACCTGCAGATTCAGGCGACTCAATTCGTGTCCGCGGATGAGGCGCTGTCGATGGACGACCTGGTGTCGATGGCGTCGAGGAGCGATCTTCGCATCGACGCACCGATACCGCGCGGAACCCGGTCGGAACCGCCCCCGTGCGGCACGCGGGCAGGGGTGCAGGATGGGCCGCCGGTGACCGCGGCAGATGCAGACCGCCTCGGTCGTGCCCTGGACCATGCTCGTATCCGCGCTCTGCGGGCCGTCGTTGCATTCGACCAGCCGATGACGTCGATGCGGCGCGTGGCCTTCTCGGTCGATACGTTGTGCACGACCGGCACGATCGTCAGCCCCGACTCGAGAGGTGTTGTGAACGTGTCGATCACAGGTGGGCAGCCACTTCCGAAGATCGCCGACAAGTACGACCCGGATGTCGATCGGTCGGTCGATACGGTTCGCCTGCCGGACGGATCCATCTCCGAGCGAACGAAGCGCGGTGGCAGGACCGTGACTGTCACGCGGCCGTCGGGCACTCGCGTTCGTATCTCGTCGACGTCGGCGGGCGAACTCGTCACCGTTGCCAACCTGGAGTCCATCGCGACTGCACCGGGGCTGGACTTGTGAGCGTCCGGTGGCCCGTGTGGCTGGCGGGCACCGCCGCAGTCGTAAGTATCGTTGCTGCCCTGATCGTCGTGCAGGAGAACGCTCCGCCGACGGTAGCGACGGCTCCGGAATCTGCGGACCCGACGCCCTCGGTGGTTCCGCTTCCGCCGGAGGTCAAGTGGTCGAGGTCGGCCGAGGAGGTCTACGGTCGAAAGTTCGCCCAATTTCGTGATCCTGGTGCGGGGAACCAAGGCTATTCCAGTGCAGCAGCTTTCATCGATGCCGGTGACGTGTACATCACGGCAATTGGGCTGCCCGATCCCTCCAATGGCAATTTCGATGCTCCGGCTATCGTGGGGCTCGACGCGTCGGACGGATCCACCGTATGGCGACGTGACGACGTTCGAGTGGACGCGTGCGCCGACCGACTTTTGCTCGGAAATCTGATCTGCGTCTCGGGCGTCGACTCGGTCGAGCTGGATTCGACAATCGTTCTGATCGACGCCACGACCGGTGAAGGCCGTTCCATCCGAACGCCGCAGCATGTGCTCGCGGTCGGGACCGACGGTGCGTCGGTCTACACAGTCAATTCCACCGTGACACCGCAGGGTTACGAGGGCACGCCGCAGCTGCGGAAGGGCTCGGTGGACGATCTCGACCGCGACTGGATCAGCGAGTTGCCCGGCGTCGCCATCTACGCGGCTTCACGGGGGACGGCCATCACTGTCGACGGGACCTACGGACTGGGCCGGTTCGGTTCGACGGCAATAGGATTCGACTCCGTCACCGGGGTCATCACCTGGTATCGGGGGTACCCCGACAGGTGTGTGCAACAGCCGTACCGGATACAACCTGCACTGGTGATCATGACCGAGGCGGTGTGCTCGCAGTCCGAATCGTTCACCGGCACTGCGGCAGTGGCGTCCAACGGCCGTATCGTTGCCAGATCACCGACGCCGATCTATCCCTATCCTGAGATCGACGCCCCAGCCGACCTCTCGTTACCGATGATCGTCGGTGACACCGCATTCGAGCGAACGACTGGAGCGTTCGCTTGGTCGAGCCCACTGTTGGCCTCCACCAACGGAGTAGCGGTCGTCGGTGATGTTGTCATCGTGCGTGCACCTGGAACCGCCCATGTGACGGCCCTCGATCTGAGAACCGGGTCCGTCCGGTGGGAGGACGACCCCGGCGACTACTATCCGATCACCGCATCCATCGACGGTCTCGCTTATTTCTCGGTAGGCGGTGTCGTACAGTCCATCGCTCTGAACGATGGTTCGACCCGTCGGCGTACAGAGATCGAGCCGACACCGGACCCCTACGCATCGAATCGTCACCTGGGATCGCGGGTGACGCAGTCCGGCGATCGGCTGGTCTATTCGTCCACAGCAACGCTTGCTGTCCTCGACCGTAGGTAGCCCGCTGCGGGTGCACCTACAGTGGAAGTACGCATATACGGCATACGAAACCCGGGAGTCGACGATGGCAGGCAAGAAGATCGACAGAGTCCATGCACAGTCCGCGCTGGAAACGGTTCGCGAGAATCCCGGTATTGCATTGATTGCCGCCGCACCTGCATTGGTGGTGCTCGCGGTGGTGTGGTGGCTTCTCGGATTTCCCGCCGCGCTGATTCTGCTGATCGCCGCAGGCGGTGCCGGCTACCTGTATCTCCGGAACCGTTAGTCGGGTCTACGCGCCGTCGGAATCGGCGCGGGGGATGCAGAATTCGGTGATCGTGGCGGTACTCGCTGCCAGCTCGGCCCAGCTGCATTCGGTGGTCAGCACAGCGATCGCCGAGGTGGGGAAGCGGTGTCGCACGTCGCGGGCCACGTCGGTGTCGTCGTCGACGGCCAGTTCGAGTGCCGTCCACGGAATTCCGGGCTCGTGCCCGACGACCAACAGTGTCGAGACGGTCACGTCGTCGAAGTAGGTGTCCGCCAGTTTGATTTCGTCGATGATTTCGTCGGCCGAACCACCGTAGATGTCTCGCTCGAAGCGGGTGGGTGCATCGCCGAGGCCGGTGGCGGCCAAGGTCTCGCGAGTCCGCAGAGCCGTCGAGCACAACACGGCGTCGACGGAGCCGACGTGCTCGGTGATCCAGGCTCCCGCCAGTCCTGCTTCCCGTTGGCCGCGTGGAGCCAGTGGCCGCTCGTGGTCGGGCACGCCGTCGGGGTAGCCGGATTTTCCGTGCCGCATCAGCACGAGAGTCCTAGTGGTCGCCATGCCGTCCACCGTAAACGGTCAGGGCAACCTCGTCGGGAACGACGTTCACCGGCTCGGGGAAAACGAACTTCCGCATTGCCCACCACCGGAAGGCGGTGGCGAGCAGGGTGCCGACAATGGAGCCACTGACGAAGTCCGCAATGTTCTCGGTGATGAAAGACACGTTGGGAGCGCGCAGATCCAGCACGTAACTCGACACCCAGAGCGGCAATTGGTTGATGGCCAGACCGGTCCCGGCGACGGCGAAGAACAGCGCTGCTTCGTGATGGCGACGTCGTCCGCCGCGGGCAGTGAACGACCATTCCCGGTTGAGAACGTACGACACGATCGTCGCGATCAGCACGGCCAGAACATTGGCTGTCACCGGCTTGTCCTGCAGGATCGTCCACTTCAAGCCGAAGAACAGCACGACGGTGACGACGAAGGTGATTGCTCCGACGATGAGGAACTTCAGAGCCTCGGCGTGCTTGACGAGGGGCGCGAGCCAACGCTCGGGAACGTGGTCGGTGAGGCGGTCGGACACATGCATCCCATCGACGTTACCTCGAGTAACGGGTTGGGTAGTCCCATCAACGATAGGCTCGCGGCACTATGGGGCGCCCGAAAACCAGTGCTCGCTTGTCCGTTCTGATCGTATTCTTCGTCAACGGCGCGGTGTTCGCCAACTGGGCACCCCGCATTCCCGAGATCCAGAACTCGTTGTCCATCGATGTTGCCACGCTGGGTCTCGCCCTCGCCGGGGTCGGTGTCGGCGGGCTTGCCGCAGCACCCGTTGCCGCCGTGCTGGTTCACCGATTCGGCAGTCGGTGGGCTGTTCTCGCGTCGGGACTCTTGTTGTGCGGTGCGTTCGTGCTCCCCGCTGTGGCGGTGTCGTGGTGGACGCTGCTGGCAGCTCTGGTCCTGCTCGGCGGGGCCGACGCGGTGATGGACATTTCCATGAACGCCCAGGGAGTTCTCGTCGAGGAGCGCGCCGGTCGGTCTCTGCTCAGTGGCTTTCATGCCGCGTGGAGCGTCGGGGCTGTGGTGGGCGGAGTGACGGGTTCTGCGGCCGCGGGTGCTCGCCTTCCGGTCGCAGTGCACTTCGCCTGCGTCGCGGTAGTGCTGGTTCTTGCGCTCGCGGCGGTCGGCCGGGGTCTGTTGGGTCCGGACACACGGCTGGACGAGTCCGCCGACGGCCCAACTCCTCAGCCGGCCGTCGGCCGTCCGATTGCGGCGCTGGCCATGCTCGGCGCGGTGGTTCTGCTGGCCGGCCTGATGGAGGATTTCCCGCAGTCCTGGAGCGCGGTGTACATGACGGCCGAGCAGGGTGCCGGTCCTGGTGCTGCCGGTCTGGCGTTCGTCGCGTTCTCGGTGGCCATGTTGGTGGGACGCCTGGTGGGTGACCGGATCGTCGATCGGTTCGGACCGTCGTCGGTACTGACGGGTGGCGCAGCGCTGGTTGCGGTCGCATTTGCGGGCATCGCGGGGCTGTCGGTCCTCGCCGTCGACGTGCCTGTATTGGTCATCGCTGCATTCGCGGTCGCCGGCCTGGGTTCGAGTCCGCTGTTTCCCATCGTGTTCAGCCTGGCCGGACGGCTTCCCGGCGTCTCGTCGGCTGCGGCGATCTCGACCGTCTCGCTGATCTCGCGTGCCGGATTTCTGCTGGCACCGTTGGTGGTCGGGCGGGTCGTCGAGGCATCGGGCTTCGGGTCGGTATTGGCCGCGATCGCTGCCGCGGGCGCCGTCGTCGCGGTGATCGGGTGGCTCTACGGCCGCAAATTTCCCGTGGACTCGGCTCAGGACTGCGGCTCCAGATAAGAGCGCAACAACCGACGTACCTCGTCGGCCGTGAGTTGCTCGGGATACGTCACCGTGAGTGCGCGGTACTGAATTCTGGCCTCGTGCGTGATAGACAAGTCCGGAGTTTACGGTCTCGGTGGTGTGAGAGGCCCGTTGGCAATAGCGAGACGCAGGGCAGTATGCGGCGATGAGTGAATGGTGGTGACTTGATGGCGACCGATGCCGACTCGGGTCTCCGTGACGAATCACGCAGGCGGGCGCTGTCTGTCACCGGTACGGCTGCTCTGGCGCTCGCTCTGGTGGTCGGGTGGGTCGTCGTGTATTTCATCGGCTTGGTGGGTGCGCTGTGGCGTTTTCGTGAGCCGCATGCGCCGGCACCGATCCTCACGATGCACGATCAGTGGACCGATCTCGCGGTCGGCGCCCTGCAGGTCGTTGTGGGGGCGATCGCGATCGGCGCGGTGTATCTCGCACGGCGACGGACTTTGCCGGCGGTGCTGCCTCTGCGGCATGGCTCCGCGCGCGAGGCTGCGTTGACGTGGTGTGCTGCGATCGGCGCGGCGTCGGCGATAGTGCTCGTATTGTCGCGACTGAATATCGTTCGGTTCGGGTTCTCTATCCCTGCCTCTGTCGAATCGGATTGGCTTGCAGCCGTTTCGGCGCTCGCTGTCGGTCTGAGGGAAGAGCCGATTCTGGTGGCTCTTCCGGTTCTGCTGTTGGTGGGCAGGATGCCGATCTGGGCGATCATGGGGTTGTCGGCAACGTTGCGGGGCTTCCTGTACCTGTATTTCGGCGGCGGCGGATTCCTGTGGGCAGCCATATGGGGCGCTGCGGCGGTGTGGGTGTATTACCGATATCGGCGATTGTGGGTGCTGATCCTCATTCATGGATTCGTGATGAACATCCAGGTCTTCGACCGGGTGATTCCGTCCGACAATTCGGCGACGGTGCTGCAGTGGATCAATATTCTGATCCTGTTCGCGGCCCTGCTGTGGTGGATCACGCCCCGCGCCCTCGATGCGTTTCTGCCGAACACGGTGGCTGTCCGTTCCAACGATCGGCCTGTCGAGACGGCGCCTGTGGTGACCGACGTCGTGCTGAATCCCGAGAACGTGAACCCCGACCGATCCAGAAACGAACCACCCGTCAAACCCTGACCATGCGCGCCTCGTGGCATTCCCACGTCGGGTCGAAGCGGGCTTCGCCGTCCAGCTCGAACCCGTTCTTGCGATAGAAGGCAATCGCGCGCTCGTTGGCCACGGCCACCCACAGATACGCAGCGGGAGTGTCCTCACCTAGTGCGTCGTTCATCAACGCCAGTGCAATGCCGGTGCCGTGGTGTTCGGGAAGAACGTTCAACGACCACAATTCCCTGTGTGCAGGCGGATTTTCGTCGCGCGGGGGTCCTCCGGTCGCGAAGCCGACAATGCGTGAGTCGCCAACGTCGACTGCACATCGGGTGCGAACTCCACGCGCCGACGACTCGTCGCGATGGGCGATGATCTGCTGCCACCGTTCGATGCGGTGCGCGGGCCTCATCGCATCCAACTTCGCACCGTTGATCATTCCCGCATACGTTGCCTTCCAGATCGCAACGTGTGCTGTACCGATCTGCTGCTCGTCGCCGGGCCGGATGTCACGAATCGAGTAGCTGCGCATGGTGCCGTTATACCGGCCCGAACTCGGTGACCGAATCGAATTTTCTTGTCGGACCCCTCTCGTACTATCGAATACATGTTCGATACCGGGGGGGTGGGGAGCGGTGGAGACGCCGTCGGTCGATGACTGTATTGCGGGGTTTCTCGATGTCATCGCGCTCAGCCGTGTCCAGGAGAATCTTGCCCGGGCGGGGACCGTCCTGGCGTACTGCGACGTGCTCGAAATGCGGTTGGAGGCTGCCGAATCCGACGGTGGGGACCCTGGCGAGACCGTTCGCGGCGCTTTGTGCGACTTGGCCGTGACGATGACCGGCACGTCGCGATGCGTCGGTGATGCACGATGTCGCCGAGCGTTTACATCGAATGCCGTTGACGGCCTTGCGTTTCGTGACCGGCAGCTTCGACTGGTCGACGGTAGTCACCATAACCTCGGTGTTGCATCGCGCCAGTGACGAGACCATCTCGACAGTCGAATACGAGGTCTGCGCCGCAGGGGGCCGAATGCGTCCGCAGGCCTTGCGGAACCGAATCTGGCGGTTGTGGATGAGGGCCGATCCGGACGGCGCTGCGCAGGCTCGCGAGACCGCGAAGTCGGAGGAAGTCGGAGTGCGGATCGACCGCACCGGTCCCGGCGGTATTTCGTCGCTCATCGCAAAAATCACGCATCTCGAGGCGGCCGAAGCGGATGCGCTCATCGTCGAGATTGTGGGGACTGTCTGCAAGGACGATCCGCGGTCGACGCGGATGCTGCGGGCGGCGGGACTGATGGCGTTGCTACACGGCGAACATTCGCTGGCCTGTCAGTGCGATCTGGGCGACGACTGCCCGGTTGCGGGTGGCACCGATGATCTCCCTCCTCGGCGCGGGCATCTCCTTCAGATCGTGGTGGCGGTGGAGACGCTGCTGGGACTGTCCTCGGATCCCGCGTCCTTGGCGGACGGGACGCCCATCGATCCGGAGGTGGCGCGCATCGTCGCCACCGACGCGAAATGGCAGGCCATGCTGACCGAGTTGGTCGACATGCTCAAACCCGAGGGAAACAGTTCCGACGACGGCGACGACGGCGACGACGGCGACGACGGTGACGACGGCGACGACGGTGAGGGCGACGAGGGCGAGGGCGACGACGAGGGCGACGACGGCCCTGAGGGCGGTAACCCGAAAGGTGGAGGACCGTCTGGCAGAGGGCCGGATGACGGTGACCCGAACGACGTGAATCCTGATGGCAATTCCGGCCCTGACGGCGATTCCGGTCCCGACGGCCATGGCGGTTCCGAGGGCGATGGCGGTTCCGACGGCGATGCCGGTCCTGACGACGATGCCGGTCCTGACGACGATGCGGGTCCAGGCACCGGCGACCAGGACGACCGTCGCAGAGAAGAACCGGACAGCGGTGGATACTCGCACCGCGGTAAGTACAGCGGTCGAGACCCGGGTAGCGGTCAGGACCCAGGCTTGCGGTTGTCGACCGGTTCGTTGCTACGTCGAGTGGTGGTCATCGGGCGCGTGCGCGCTGCCGGCGAGCTTCCGTCGATACGCGGGGCAGGTGACTGCGCGAATTCACCCGCAGCCCCTGTGCTGGGGGAGGAGTCTGTCCGCGATGGGCTGGTCGCGCGGTGGCTCGCATGGATTGCCGAGAAGCCCGAACGTGCTCGGGGCATCTTTCCCGACGGCCACGGCGGGGAGCGCAGTCCGTCTCAGGCTGCGGTGACCTATCGACCCAGTGCCCGCGTCGCTGCTGTCGTTCGGGCGGCGTATCGCACGTGCACGTTCCCCCGTTGCGACGTGCCGTCGGCGCGGTGCCAGATCGATCATCTGGTGCCGTTCGATCAGGACGATCCGCGGCGGGGAGGTTGGACCATCGTGACCAATCTTCAACCGGTGTGCGTGTTCCATCATCAGGCGAAGACCTCGAAAACGTGGTCGGCGGCGATGGTGGCCGGAGGGGTGATTCTGTGGTCGAACTCGCTCGGGCTGCGCTCGATCACGTTGCCGGACTTCTCGATCGGATCGCACGCGGGTCGCAGCCGACGTCGGAAGCGGTCTTCAGGGAAGGTGACGTCCCTGTCCGAACCGACCCGATGGGAACTCGACTACAGCGGATCCGCACCCCCGACGCTCGCGGACTTCCGTGCTGCCTCGACGGACATGGCGAGGAAGCGGCTCGCCGAGAAGAGGCGGGCCTATCTCGAACATTGCCGCGTTGTACACGCACGCATAAGACAGGACTGGAGTCGATACGATCCCGCGCCCTTCTGACGCCGGGACTGCCGGTGCCCGATAGGTGGTCAGGGCCACGCACCTGCTACCTTGAACGCCGTTCAAGTATCTGGGGCAGGTGACCGCCCCTTCCTCGAGGAGCCACCGTGTCAGGTATCGACAGCAGTACTCGCCCGCCGAGCCGTAAGGTCGGTCGAATGAACGTCTCCGCCCGCGACATGGCGCAGATCGCGGTGTTCGCGGCGCTCATCGCCGCGCTCGGACTGCCGGGATCGATCACGGTGGGCTTCTCCGGAGTCCCGATCACCCTGCAGACCCTCGGCATCATCCTGGCCGGCGCAGTTCTGGGACCACGCAAGGGCACGGCCGCAGTACTCGTGTTCCTCGCCCTGACAATGATCGGCCTGCCGCTGTTGGCGGGCGGACGCACCGGCCTCGCGGCGATGGCCGGCCCCACCGTCGGATACCTGATCGGCTGGATTCCCGCAGCGCTGATCATCGGTTGGCTCACCGCCCGCATCCTGCCGAAGTACTCGATCGTGCTCGGACTGCTGATCAACGCAGTCGGCGGGATCCTCGTCATCTACATCTTCGGCACCATCGGATTGCTGCTCCGCACCGACGTCGGGCTCTGGGCCGCGATCACCACCAACGGCCCGTTCCTGCCCGGCGACATAGCGAAGGTCGTCGTCGCCACGGTCGTGGCCAAGAGCGTGCACCGCGCCTACCCGGGACTGATCAAGGCGTGATTCCGATGCTGGGAGGTCGAGGCCAGGACACCGCCATCGTCTGGCGCGGTCGCAGTCTCACCTACGCCGAACTCGACGCCGCCGTCGAGCAGTGGCCTCACCTCCCGGCACACGCCCAATCACACGACGCATCAGCACTGGATCTGCCGGACGCATTGGTCTGCGTTCTCGCGGCGGCTCGGCAGGGGAGCGCCGTGCATGTCGAGGACCCGGCCGCCAGGCCCGAACGCAGCGGCGACCCCGATCCCGACGCCTTCCTGCTGGTTGCAACCTCCGGTTCCACCGGCAGGCCCAAGCCGCTCGCGCGGACCGCGGCGTCGTGGGTCGACAGCTTCGCCGAGTTCACCGACATCACCGGCATCCGTCCCACCGATTCGGTAGCGATCACCGGACCCCCGCACGCCACGATGCATCTGTTCGCGGCACTTCATGCGCTGTGGCTCGGTGCCTGTGTCACCGACGACCGTGCGCGGGCCACGGTGGTACATGCGGTCCCCGCTGTGTTGCGGGACGTCGCTCCGCGGATGCCGCACCTTCGGATTGCGGTCGTTGCTGGAACGATGCTGGACTCCGTTGCAGCTCAGTCTGTTCCGGACAGCGTGAGACTGGTCGAATATTATGGGGCCGCCGAGTTGTCCTTGATCGCAGCGAGGGTCGTGGGTGAGCAGCCGACGCTGGCGCTGCTTCGCGACGTCGAGGTGCGCACCGACGACGGTTACCTGTTCGTGCGGTCCCCCTACGCCGCCTCGAGTGCACGTGATTGGTTCGCCGTCGGCGACCTGGCCGACGTGCGTGGCCGGGAACTCGTCGTCCACGGGCGCGGAGATGCGGCGATCAACGTCGGCGGCACCACCGTGATCGCCGAGGACGTCGAGCGAATTCTGGTCTCGATCGACGGCGTCCTCGCCGCCGCGGCGATCGGCACTCCGCACTCCGTTCTCGGCGAAACAGTCTCTGCCGTGATCGAACTCGACGGTTCACGCGATCTGGACGTGGTGCGCGCCGATGCCCGAGCGATCATGACCAAAGAGGCACTACCGAGGCGGTGGACGGTGGTACAGCAGTTGCCCCGCACCGCCAGCGGAAAAATCGCACGCGGGGCACTGCTAGCTAGAGGGGCACTGGCATGACGCCCACACCCGTTGTTGTCGCGGGTAAACGCACCGCGATCGGTATCGCAGGGCATGGGTTCGCCGATGTCACGGCACCGAACTTGGCCGTAGCGGTTCTTAAAGCTGTTGCCGCAGATATCGATCCGCTCGGTGTTCCGATCGACGACGTGATTCTCGGCAACTGCCTCGGCCCGGGCGGTGACGTCGCCCGAGTGGCGGCGTTGGGTGCCGGGCTCGGGTTCGCTGTCCCCGGGGTCACCGTCGATCGCCAGTGTGGATCCGGGTTGGACGCGTTGGCCCAGGCCGCGTCGCGCATCCGGAGCGGCGAGGAGACAATGATTCTGGCCGGGGGAGTCGAATCTGCGAGTACCAGCCCGTGGCGGTTCTGGCCGCCCGTCGGCGACGCGGAGCCGGTCCGCTACACTCGAGCGCCGTTCGCGCCCGACGGGTTCGACGACCCGGACATGGGTGTAGCGGCGGATGATCTCGCGCGGCGTCGTGGGATCGGTCGCGAACGCCAGGATGCCTATGCCGCACGGTCTTTCGCCCGAGCGGCAGCGTACGACTTCTCCGCGGAAATCGTGGCTGTGAACGACATGGCTACCGACGAGCGCATTCGGCCCAACATGACGGCGCAGCGCCTGAGCAGGCTGCGCCCCACGTTCAGCACGGACGGGACCGTGACCGCCGGTAATTCGTGTGGAATCTCCGACGGCGCAGCCGTTCTGGCGGTCACCAGCCTCGAGCGAGCCGCAGGCATGCCGGCGCTGCGCATTGTCGGCAGCGCTGTTGCCGGGTCCGATCCTGCCCTTCCCGGGCTCGGACCGGTACCCGCGATCGACAAACTGCTCGCCCGCACCGGGGTGGCGCTGAGCGACATCGAAACAGTCGAGATCACCGAGGCCTTCGCGTCGGTCGTGCTTGCCGTCGCGGACGAGCTCGGCATCGACGAGGACCGCATCTGCCCGGACGGTGGTGCCATCGCAATGGGGCATCCGTGGGGAGCGTCGGGCGCAATATTGTTGGTGCGGTTGCTCTCTCGTATGCTGCAGCCCGGAGGCCCTGCGCTGGGGCTGGCGGCCTGCGCTATCGGCGGCGGGCAGGGAATAGCAATGCTGGTGGAGAGAGTGTCATGAGTACGGTCGCCTTCGAGAACATCTCTCACGCCTTCGGCGAGCGGCAGGTGTTGCGCGGCATCGATCTCGAATTCGACGAACGCCGTATCGGCATCATCGGGTCCAATGGATCGGGAAAATCCACGCTGGCCCGCATGATCAACGGGTTGATCAAGCCCGATACCGGCCGGGTCACGGTCGACGGAATCGACGCGGCCAAGAAGGGCGCGCAGGTCCGCAAGAAGGTCGGCTTCGTCTTCACCGATCCCGACTCTCAGATCGTCATGCCCACCGTCGCTGAGGATCTCGCGTTCTCGCTACGGAGGTCCGGGCTCAGCAAGACCGAGGTGGCCGAGCGTGTCGACGAGATGCTCGTCCGGTTTCGACTCGATCGGCACCGCGACCACCCTGCTCACCTGCTGTCCGGTGGACAGAAGCAGTTGCTGGCCATCGGGGCCGTCCTCATCCGGCGGCCGGAGGTGATCGTCGCGGACGAGCCGACGACGTTGCTCGATCTGCGTAACGGCCGCGTCGTCGCAGACGCCTTGAATTCGATGGACCAGCAGGTCATCGTCGTGACTCATCAGCTGGCGTTGCTGGACGGCTTCGAGCGCGTCATCGTCATCGACGACGGCCGCATCGCGTTCGACGGCACCCCGGCCGCCGCAGTCCCGGCCTACCGCGAGTTGATCGGATGATCGGTCTCTACCGCCCCGGTGATTCGTTGCTGCATCGGATGAGTCCGGGATCGAAACTGCTGGCGCTGATCGTTGCCATCCTGGCGACGGTGATTTTCGCACGCACACCCCTCGAGGTCGGCGTGGTTGCCGTGGTGGTCGCAGTACTGTTCGCGGTCGCCCGCATCCCTGTGAAAGTCGCTCTGGCGCAACTACGTCCGGTGCTGTGGATGCTGCTGATCATAGGGGTGTTCCAGGTGATCATCACCACCTGGCAACGCGCAGTGGTGGTCTGCGGAGTGCTGATCGTCTCCGTCGCGTTGGCCGCATTGGTCACGCTGACCACCCGGGTCACCGACATGCTCGATACCGTCACCCGAGCCCTCGGTCCCGTCCGCCGCTTCGGCGTCGACCCGGATCGAATCGGTTTGCTTCTCGCCCTTGCCATTCGCTGCATACCGTTGTTGGCGTCGATCGTGCAGGAAGTGTCGCAGGCCCGAAAAGCCCGCGGCCTGCAGTGGTCGATGACGGCCCTGGCCACACCGGTGTTGGTGCGTGCGCTCCGTACCGCCGATGCGATGGGCGACGCTCTGGTGGCGCGCGGTGTTGACGACGACGGTGTGGACGACGACGGTGTGGATGACGACGGTGCAGATGACGAGTGATCCTCTCACCGCGCGGATAGCGCAGCACTGCGATCGGGCGGACATCGCGATCGTCGACGCGACCGGTCGGATCACGTACCGGGATCTGTGGCGTCGAATGGAACGTGCGGCCGCTTCGATGGCCGGGATGCATCGAATCGCGGTGTTGCCGACGTCGGACATCGACTCGCTGATCGTCGTCGCGGCCGCGATGCATGCCGGCGTGAGTGTCGTTCTGCTGCATCGGCATCTGCTACCCGGCGAATTCGTCGACGCGATGTCGGTCACTGCACCGTCGCTCATCGTGGCGCATCCGCGTCAGCACGCACGATTGCACAGGTGGGGTGCCGACGCGGTGCTGGCACCCGAGCAGCTCGCCGGCGACCGTGTTGCGCGCGTCGATCCGCCGGCACGCAGCGCCGAACTGCTCGTGGGCATCACCTCCGGAACCACCGGCCCACCGAAATTGTTCGTTCGTGATCAGGCGTCCTGGGCGGCCACGCTCGACCGTTCCGATTCTCTGTTCGATCTCGGTCCGGGCGACAGAGTGTCTGCATCGGGAACTCTCGATCACACGCACTTTCTCTACGGTGCGTTGCACGGGCTTACTCGCGGCGCAACGGTGGACCTGCGCACGGCGGCGGCCGCTCTCGAATATGCTCCGACACACCTGTATTCGGTACCGACGATCGCCTGGGACATCGCGCGGTCGAACGTGCAGTACCCCAGCGTCCGCGAGGTGCTGTCGTCTGCGGCGAGATGGCCGCAGTCGGGTCGGGCGGCACTTGCCACGGTGCTACCGAACGCGACCATGACGCACTTCTACGGCGCGTCGGAACTGAGCTTCGTCTCGTACGACCGTCGAACGTCCGAGGGCGCGGGGATCGAGGGGGCGGAGATCGAGGGGGCGCTGTTCGACGGCGTCGAGGTGGAGACCAGGGGAGAACTGCTGCACGTGCGCAGCGACATGCTGTTCGACGGCTATCTGAGTCGGGTGGGTGAGCACACCACCCTGACGGACGGACCGATCGACGGGTGGATGACGGTCGGTGATCGCGGCGGCGTCGACCAGGGCCGGCTGACCTTGCTCGGCCGCGGCAGCGAGACGATCGTTCGAGCCGGCCTGACGGTCGAGTTGCCCCCGATCGAGGCGGCGCTGTTGTCGGTCCCCGGTGTTCTCGATGCTGGAGTTCTGGGCTTGCCCGATGATCGAGCGGGGGAGATACCGGTCGCCGGAGTGGTTGTAGCACAGGATGTTTCACCGACGGTGGCGCAGATACGGCGGCACCTGTGTTCGTTGCTACCCGACCCGAGTCTGCCCGTCGTCATCGCGATCGTCGACGGTTTGCCGCGTACCCCGCGCGGCAAGCTCGATCGTCAGGCCTTGGGTGCGACCTTGGCGACGGTCCGGACCGTCGGTTCGCCCGAGGCTCCGGTGACGACGAACCAGACGGTCAGCGCTCCGCCGTCGTAGCGGTGACGCAGCGTCACGCGTTCGTTCGCCAGTACCGGCGTGAGGTATTCGATGACGGCGCGGTGGGGCGCTGCGGCCAGGTGCGGCAAGTCCACCAGCAGTTCTTCGACCGCGTGCCAGTACGCCGCGTTGTTGAGGTGATTGAAGGGGTCGATATCGGTTGCGCGCAGGGGGAATTCGGTGTCGCTCTGGGATTGCGACGGTACCGGTTCGGTCAGCCACGCCTTCCAGCGCAAGCGGTGCTGATCGGTGGTCTTGGCCAGCATCTCCAGTGCCCCGTCGCTGATGCGCGTCGGCATGCCGGTGTCCTTGCTGATGTTGATCCAGAAGCCCTCGGTCTCGATGCGACCGCCCTTGGGGGTCGTCACCGCCACCCGCATGTTGGACCAGCGCGTCGACATCGAGGAACACCAGCGCCGCAGGTGCACGCGGTCGGGAAAGTGGATGGGCTCGAAGACGTCGATGACGGTGCGTCGCACGATCCACATCGGGTCGGTCTTACCCAGAGGGGTGGCGTCGAGATTGTCGGTGCCGATGTCCTGGAGGTAGCGCGCGACACCGTCGAACCGCAGTCGGTTGTTGGGGTCGATGTCGCCGGTACGTACTGGCCAGCTCGTCTCGAAGCCTTCACCGGGCGGCGGCTCGGGTGCCAGTTCGTCGTCGAAGCCGGCTGGTTCCACGCGTGCATTGGTCACGTCCGCACTGTACGCGGGTGGACCCACGTGATACCCGTCAGAGGATGTGGCGAGCTCGCATCCCGTCGAACACCGGTGCCACCCGCACCACGTCACCGGTGGTGGGCGCATGCACCATCTGCCCGTTGCCCATGTAGATCGCCACATGTCCCGGGCCCGCCGCGCCCCAGTTGCCGAACAGTAGATCGCCCGGCTGGGCGAGGGCCATCGGCACCTCGGTGCCCACGTTCCACTGCGTCTCCGACGTACGCGGCAGGGTGACCTTTCCGCCCGAGGCCTTGAACAGTGCGTAGGACGTCAGGCCCGAGCAGTCGAATCCGCCGCCGGACGGTCCGTTGATGTTTCCGCCGCCCCACACGTACGGCAGGCCCAGGTAATCCATCGCCAATTGCACTGCCCGCCCGCCCATTCCGGTGAGATCGAGCCCGGCGAACGGAGTGAGGATGGCAGCGAACTGGGCCTCGGTGGCCCGGATGCGCGCTACGTAGGGCTTGGTCTGAGTCTCGTAATCGACTGACCCCGAAGGCATTCCGCCCGAGCGCAACACTGCACCCGCTCCGGCGTTGTATCCGGCGAGGGTCAGGTCCGTCGTGTCGCCCGAGACCTTGCCGTCGCGCTTCCAGCCGTCGACCTGTCCGTAGATGTCGCACAGCATCGTTCCCGACGCCATGACCGAGTCGCCGATGCTGTTGACGTCGACCACGCCGTTGCCGTCGTAGTCCTTGCCGTAGGTTGCCCACGTTCCCGGCATGAACTGGCCGGGTCCCTGTGCGCCGGTGCTCGATACCGGAGCTGTTGGACCGTATCGAAATCCGTTCTCGGCGGCATAGAGTGCGGCAATCGTTGTGGCCTTGACGCCGCCGCAGATGTTGCCTGCCTTCTGCAACCACGGAACGAACGCGGTGATCGCTCCCACCGCGCCCAAACCGATCGGACCGACATTGATGCCGGTGAACGTGACGGGTAGACCGGGAAAGAGTGCTCGCCGAATGGCTTCGGCCGACGCCATGAACGCCGTCTGGGTCGCGATGTCGGCGGCGGTGTACGTGCGGCCGGCGAATTGCAGAGCGCCGGTGGCGAGCCCGGCGACGGCGCTGGATGCCGCATTCGACGAAAAAACACTGAAGGGTAGCGGGGCGCTCGGCGTGATCGCCGCCGGTGTGAGACCCGCAGCCATTCCCACTGCGGGCGAGGCTGCTGTGGGCGTCACTGCTGTGGGCGCTTCCGGCGTCTCGATCTCGGCAACCGTGGGCATGTCCGGAAGCATCGGTTCGACGGCGGTGTGCAGTCCCTCGGCGGCGTCGTTCAGGGTTCGGTCTGCGACGTCGGCGGCGGGTTCGGGCATGGTGCCCATCAGGTCTGCCCATTGATCGGACATCGTTTTGCCCTGGTCCTCGGCAGCGGCAGCGACCGCGGCTGCCTGATCCTTCACCGCCTGATTCTGCAGTGGAGCTGGGGCGTCCGTTCCGGCGACTGCGCCTGCGGCAGACACGATGACGGCAACGATGACTGCGAAGGGATCGCCTGCCATGCTTCGACTCCTGTTACTCGATCGTTCTTCCCCGAGCCAGGAGCTGTGATCAGACTCACCCGGGTGCTGCAACCATCATGCACGGTGCAGCCGATCGACTCATGAGTTTTGCGAAACTGTCAGAGCAACGAGGCCCAGTAGTCCGAGAACCGGATTCCGATGAGCGCGACGACGATTGCGTACCACACGGCGAGCAGCGTCCACCGCCATTCGAGGAAAAGACGGCCGACTGTGCCCGGGCGTTCGTCCGGATTACTGGAGCCGGTACTGATCAGCCGGCTCAGCGCCAGTACGAACAGTGGCATCGTCACCGCCCACACCACCATGCAGTACGGGCACAGGGCACCGATCTCGTAGAGACTCTCGAAGATCAGCCAGTGCACGAATACCTCGCCGAGCAGCAGACCGGCACTGAGTCCGAGCCAGAACCAGTGCGGGAGTTCGACGCGGCCGAGCCACAGCACACCGGCGACGAGGGCGACGGAGAACGCCACGATTCCGAGGATCGGATTGGGGAATCCGAACAGCGCGGCTTGCTTCGTGACCATCACCGACCCGCACGAGAGGACCGGATTCAGGCTGCACGACGGAACATAGGACGCGTCTTCGAGGAGCTTGAATCGTTCGATCGTCAGGGTCAGTGCGGCGAGGAGCCCCAGTGCGCTGAAGAGTGTGAAGACTGCAGCGCCGGCGCGAGTTCTCATGGTCGGTTACCGGTTGCTGCTCAGTTTCCGGCTGCCGCGGCGGCAGCGAGGATGTTCTCGGGTGTCGGGGTGGCGACGTCGGTGCCGTTGACGCGGACGCTCGGCGTTCCGTTGATGCCCTCGCCGATGACGGTCTGAGTCTGGGTGGTGACCCAGTCCGTGTAACTGCCGTCGGTGATGCACGACGCGGTGGTGGGGGAGTCGGCACCGGCTGCGGCGGCGATCTCGACGAGCTTGTCGTCGGGCAGACCGTTGCCGTTCTCGGCGGGCTGCTCGGCGAACATCGAGTTGTGCCAGTTCATCCAACTGTCCCGATCGTTCTCGGCGACGCAGATCGACGCACTCGCAGCACGGGTGGAGTACATCGTGCCGTTCGAGAAGCGATCGAGAATGGAGATGGGACGGTAATCGACGGCGACGTTGCCTGCGTCGGCCAGCTGCTGCAGAGTCGATCCGCTGACCGACTCGAATGCCTTGCAGGCCGGGCACTGGAAGTCCTCGACGACGCTGACGACAGTGGTGGCATCGGGGTTGCCGAAACGAATGGCACCGTTCGCGGTGAGCGACGTGGGCGTCAGCTGCGGGCCCGATGTGGAACTCGCGTCGGGAGATGCCTCACCCGACGTCGAATCCTTGTTGACGATGAACAGAGCAATGGCTGCAACGAGTGCGATGAGAACTACCGCGACGACGATCTGGATCAACGTTCGACGATTCTTGTCGCCGTTCTGCATTGCCCGGATGTCCTTGGACGCTCTGCCGTCTCTCGATGCCTTGTTGCTGGTGTTCACGGCGACCAGTTTATGCAGGACAACCTGAGTGTCAGATGAGAGCAAGGTCGAACAAGTGCAGTATCAGATAAGAGCAGTATCAAATAAGAGCTGCGAGTCGTTCGATTGCGAATCGGTATCCGTCGATGCCGAGTCCGGCGATGACTCCGCTGGCGATCGGTGAGACGTAGGAGTGGTGCCGGAACTCCTCGCGGGCGTGCACGTTGGAGATGTGCACCTCGATGATCGGGACCTCGGGGATGACGAGTGCGTCACGCAGCGCCACCGACGTGTGGGTCAGTCCGCCGGGGTTGATGACGATGCCCGACGCCACCCCGCGTGCCTCGTGGATCCAGTCGATCAACTGTCCCTCGTGGTTGGACTGCTCTGCTTTCACGTCGAGTCCGTGTGTGGCGGCGGTCTTCTCGCACAGGGCGACGACGTCGGCGAGGGTGGCGCTGCCGTACACCTCGGGCTGGCGGGTGCCGAGCATGTTCAGGTTCGGACCGTTGAGCACCAGCACTTGCTTGGCCATGACGTCACTCGCTTTCCTGCTCTACGAACTACCGGGTCCGATCATTCCACAGCGTGGTTGACACAATTGCCCCGTGAGCATTGGGAAGACGGTGAGTACGGGGAGAACCGTATGGGTGGTGTGGGGCATCGGCGTCTTCGCGTATGTCATCGGGGTGCTGCATCGGACGGCCTTCGGGGTCGCCGGGCTGAGCGCAGCGGACCGGTTCTCGATCTCCCCGTCTCTGTTGTCCTCGTTCGTGGTGCTGCAGGTGGTCGTGTACGCGGCGATGCAGATTCCGGCCGGAGTGCTGCTGGATCGGATCGGTTCGCGCAAGATGATCGCTGCCGGTGCGCTGATCATGGCGTCGGCGCAGATCACATTGGCGCTCACCGAATCGCTGCCGGTCGCGGTGGCGGCACGTGCATTCGTGGGCATCGGCGACGCGCTGACGTTCATCTCGGTCCTGCGTCTGGTGCCGCGTTGGTTCTCGCCGCGGCGGGTGCCGATCGTGTCCCAGTTGACCGGGCTGCTGGGTCAGCTCGGGCAGGTGCTCTCGGCCGTGCCGTTTCTGATTCTGTTGAACGGGCCGGGGTGGACTTTCGCTTTCGGTAGCGCGGCGGCACTGGGTTTGCTCGCACTCGTCCTCTCGCTCGCTCTGATTCGAGATCGTCCCGACGACAGCACTGCTCCGGAACCGGAGCCGACGTCGTTGCGGCAGACGCTGGACTCCATCGGCGAGGTGTGGCGACGACCGGGAACCCGGCTCGGATTCTTCTCGCACATGGGGACCCAGTTCTCGATCACCACGTTCGCCCTGTTGTGGGGTGTGCCGTACATGACCACCGCTCAGGGATTGTCGGCGTCGACGGCCGGAGCGCTGCTGACGTTGTCGGTGCTGTCGGCGGTGGCGTCGGGCATCGTGCTCGGTTTGCTCACCGGGCGCTACCCGATGCGTCGGTCCTGGCTGGTGCTGGCGATCATGGTCAGCAACGCCACGATGTGGGCCATCGTTCTGTCGCTGCCCGGACCTGCGCCGCTGTGGCTGCTCGTTCTGCTCGTCGTGGTGATTTCCGTGGGTGGGCCCGGGTCGGTGATCGGATTCGACCTCGCCCGCACGTTCAATCCGAGTGCCAATCTGGGGACGGCTCAGGGGATGGTCAACATCGGCGGCTTCCTGGCATCGCTGTTGGTCATCGCGGCGATCGGGTGGATCCTCGACGCCATGGGCGGTTACGACTTCGACAGTTTCCGGGTCGCGATGCTGGTGCAGTTTCCCGTGTGGATCATCGCGATCATCGGGGTGCTGGCGACGCGGCGCAAGACGCGCAAGGTGCTCGCGGCCGACGGCATCCACCCGCACACGATGCGCGAGGTCCGAGACCGGATGCGCCGCAAATAAACCTTTGCTTAGTCGGCTTTCTACGAGCATGCTGGTGGTCCGAATATCGTTGTAGGACACAAGCAAACGTTACGTAAAGGTGAAACAAAGAGATGGTAAGCGAGCCTGAAGCGACCGCCGAGCGTGAAGCGAGTGCGGTGAGTGGCGAGTACTCGCACCGCGAGATCATGACCATTCTGTCGGGCCTGATGATGGGTATGTTCCTGGCGGCTCTCGATCAGACCATCGTGTCCACGTCGGTACGTACCATCGCCGACGACCTGAACGGGTTCTCCGTTCTCGCCTGGGTGACAACGGCATATCTGATCACGTCCACTGTCTCGACCCCGCTGTACGGCAAGCTCTCCGATCTCTACGGGCGCAAGCCGTTCTTCATGACGGCCATCTCGATCTTCGTCGTCGGGTCCATGCTGTGCGGCATCGCGACATCGATGTACGAGCTCGCAGCTTTCCGGGCCGTGCAGGGGTTGGGCGCAGGTGGCCTGATGTCGATGGCGTTGGCGATCATCGGCGACATCGTGCCCCCGCGGGAGAGGGCCAAGTATCAGGGTTACTTCCTGGCGGTGTTCGGTACGTCCAGTGTGCTCGGGCCGGTCATCGGCGGTCTGCTGGCCGGGCAGTCGTCCATTCTCGGCATCACCGGCTGGCGCTGGGTCTTCTACATCAACGTTCCGCTCGGCATCATCGCGCTCGTCGTCGTCTGGCGGGTGCTGAACCTGCCGGTCTACCGCCGCGAGGCCCGCGTCGACTGGTGGGGCGCAGTGCTTCTCAGCGTCGGGCTCGTGCCGCTGCTGATCATCGCCGAGCAGGGCCGCGTCTGGGGATGGAGTTCGCCGCGGGCACTGCTGTGCTTCGGGATCGGCATCGTGGGCGTCATCGCGTTCGTTCTCGCCGAGATCAAGATGGGCGACGACGCCCTGATCCCCATGCGGTTCTTCCGAAACCCGTTGTTCTCGTTGTGTATTGCCGTCAGTGTCATCGCAGGCGCAGCCATGTTCGGCGGCATCTCGCTGCTGCCGCAGTACCTGCAGGTGGTCAAGGGTTCCTCGCCGACTCTCGCCGGTTATCAGACCTTGCCGCTCGTCGGCGCTTTGATGATCGCGTCCATCGTGTCGGGTTCGATCATCTCGAAGACGGGGCGGTACAAGATCTTTCCGATCGTCGGCACTGCGCTGATGGCGATCGCCATGTTCACGTTCCACTACGTGCACGCCGACACTCCGTTGTGGCAGACGATGGTCGTGATGGGTGTGTTCGGTCTGGGTCTCGGTTCGATGATGCAGCCGCTCACGTTGGCCATCCAGAATGCGATGCCGCCCAAGGACATGGGCGTCTCCACCTCGGCGGCAACGTTCTTCCGTCAGATCGGTGCGACGGTCGGCGTGGCGGTGTTCCTGTCGATGCTGTTCACGCAGCTGACGCCCAAGACCGGCGATGCGTTGGTCGCCGCGAGTTCGACGCCCGCGTTCCAGCAGGCCGTGCAGAGCGCGGCCACCAGTGCCGATCCGTTGGAGTCCGGGTTCGCGAAGGCCATCGCCTCAGGTGATGCATCCGTTGCCGGTAGTGCCTTGCAGGACAGTTCGTTCATCCAGAAGCTCGATCCCGCGCTCGCCGAGCCGTTCCGCATCGGCTTCTCCGACGCGATGGACTACGTGTTCCTGGCCGTGTCGATCCTGATGCTCCTCGGATTCGTCCTGGTGCTCTTCCTCAAGGAGGTGCCGCTGCGCACGATGTCGGGTCTGGCGGCAGCTCAGCAGGAACGCGACGAAGAGCGAGCGAACGACGTGGGCACGGGTCTACATTGATGGCGTGAATTCGGAGAACTGGGTTCGGCTCGGCTCGGTGGACACCTGGTACGCCGAGGTGGGCGACGGGGAACCGCTGGTCCTTCTCCATCCTGGGGGCGCTGATGCGCGAGCGCTGGATGTCACCGTCGCCGGGTTGTCCTCGGCGTTTCGGGTATTCACCCCCGAACGTCGAGGGCATGGCCGCACCCCGGATGTTTCCGGGCCTGGTCTCTCCTCCGAGTTGACGTTCTCGGACATGGTCGACGACACCATTGCGTTCATCGAGCAGGTCGTCGGGCGACGGACGCGGTTGGCCGGGTGCAGCGACGGCGGTGTCGTAGCGCTACTGGTCGCACTGCAACGCCCGGATCTGGTGGATCGTCTCGCCTGCGTCGCGAGTGTCTTTCATCGCGACGGTTGGGGCGGCGGGCTGTCCGGACTCGGCGACGCCGACCGTAGCGATTTCGTACGCCGGCTCGACGATATGCACAGTGCAGATCCCGCACTGACTGCGAGCGATCTCGCCGCGTTGTCGGTGCGCACTCTGGTGATGATCGGTGACGACGACGAGGTGAGCATCGAGCATGCTGCCGAGTTCTACCGCAGTATGCCGGTCGCCGAGCTGGCAATTGTCCCGGGTACCTCGCATGGTGTGTTGGTCGAGAAGCCCGCGTTGTCCAATGCGATATTGCTGGACTTTTTCACCCGGGATGCAGTGCAGACGTTCGCGCCCATTCGCCGAGCCTGATCCGTGGTCACGGTGTGTGACGCAGGCCGTCGAACAGGGCCTTCAATCCGCGATCGAGCTCGCGGGCACCGTCGTATGCGGTGATGAGTGGCGGCAGTACGGACATGATCGGGAAGTCCTCGATCGGGAGTCTGCGCAACGCGAGGCTGAGTCTGTCGACGGTCTCGTCCGGGTTGTCCGTCGTCTCCTGCGTTTCACTGAGCACGTGACCGCGGAGCATCGACATCAGCAACCGGTAGGCCGAGAGCGCCTCGGGGACAGTAAATCCCGCGGTGGCAAACAGGCTCAATATGCCTTCGAGTGACATCAGGGACCTGGTGGTGCCCAGGCCCAGCGGAGTGGACCGGGGCCGAGTCGCCAGCAAAACGGCCGCGCGCGGGTGTGCCAAGGCGAGTTCGCGATAGTGCCGGCCGAAGATCGTCAGCTGACGTCGCCAATCGGTGTCCGATCCGTCCACCGACACGAGGTCTCCGAGAATCGAATCGGCAACGGCGTCGAGTAGTGCTTCCTTGGTGGCGACGTACCGGTACACGGTCATGGGGTCGCGATCGATCGAGACAGCCAGGCTGCGGATGGTCAGGCTGTCGAGTCCGGTGTCGTCGATGATGGCGAGGGCGGCCGACACGACGAATTCGTGGTCGATTCTGTCCCTAGAGTTGTGGCTACTGCGATCCGAGGGGGTCATCACATTGCTCCGCCGATGTCGGTATTCGAGTAAGCGGCACGCCGATCGGCTTTCGGTCGACAAACAATCTTATTGTTCACCAACGCTTTTCGCTTGACCCCAGACCTTACACATGGTGTGCTGTAGTTCTACACCGTAGAGATACGGGGAAACTCGCTGTTGCGGAGTGGGCCACGAGCCTCCGCGCCCCCTCTACTCATGTCGCGCAGTTGAACAGCCAGCCGGCGACGCCACCGATCTACGGATTCCGCGAGACCTCGACGCCCCTGGTGAATTCCAGTGACCATCGTCGACCGTCGCGTGACATCTTAAATTCTGTCGAATCTCGTCGGGGGAATCGATATTCATAACGCGTTGTGCGGCAACAAGCCTCGCACGCACCTCCTCGAGCAGATCGGTACACACCATGTACTCTCCGCAACATCGTCCTGCGCCGTCCACATCCAGACGCAAGGGCTCGGCGTTGATTCCCCTCGTCGGTACCGTCGCACTGGCCACCAGCGCGCTCATGCTGGTCAACGCCTCTTCGGCCGACGCTCAATCACCAGCTGTCGTCGTCCCCACCGTCGGTCTCGGTGCCGCAGATCCGTACGCAATTCTTGCCGGCTCCACCGTGACCGATGCGGGTGGATCTGTGATCAACGGCTCCGTGGGTGTGAGCCCAGGGGACGGGAACCCTTCGAGCGTCAGCGGCCTGCTGCAAGGCCAAATTACCAACGGCGTGATCGATGACAAGAACGAACGGGCCTTGAATGCGAAAGCTGCTCTGCAGGTTGCATATACCAACGCTGCCAACAGGTCTGGTCCCGAACTGGTTCCAGTCGAGCTCGGGGGCACCACACGGTATGCCGGCCTGTACAAGGGCGACACGCTCGGACTGACCGGATCTCTGCCTCTGACGCTCGATGCGCAAGGCAATTCCGCTGCGGTCTTCATCTTCCAAGCCGGATCCACTCTCATCACGGGGTCGAACAGCAGTGTGTCGCTGATCAACGGGGCCAGTCCGTGCAACGTGTTCTGGCAGGTGGGAAGCTCGGCCACTCTCGGCACCGGCACCGATTTCGTCGGCACGGTCATGGCGCAGGCGTCGATCACCGCGACGACGGATGCCGATGTGCGGGGACGACTCCTGGCACTGACCGGCGCAGTCACCCTCGACTCGAACACGATCAGCAACGCAGAGTGTGGGATCACCGAACCGCCGGTCACGACCACGAACCCTCCGGTCACGACCACGACGCCTCCGGTCACGACGACCACACCGCCGGCGCCTACGACAACGACACCGGCACCTACGACAACGACGACCGCCCCGGGTGGCGGCGGCGGTACGCCGGGTGATGGTGGCGGAACGCCGCCGATCGTCATCGAAGTACCCCCGATTCCGGGTCTGCCGCCGATCCCCGGCATCACGCTTCCGCCGATTCCGGGTATCCCGAACGTGCCGGACAACCCGAACACGCCGGATCAGCCGAACACTCCGGACCAGCCGCGCACTCCCGATCAGCCGAACACCCCGGACCAGCCTCGGACTCCGGACCAGCCGCGCACTCCGGACCAGCCCAACACCCCGGACCAGCCGCGCACTCCGGATCAGCCGCGCACTCCCGATCAGCCGGGCGGCCCTGATCAGCCGGGTACATACAACCCCGGTGGCCAGATCACCCAGATTCCCAACGGTGGAGTCGAAACGGGCGATGGCAGCACCAGCGTGCGGCCGAGCGCGGCGTCGATGACGTCGATGTGGGCTGTGCTGTTGGTACTCGCTGCAGGCGGGGTCTCCGCCTTGGCGCTCAGCCGTCGTCGACGCTGAGTAACACGTGACCACTGAGATCGATACTGCTGCAGAAGTTTCCCGCACTGTGACCCGTCACCGGGTTGCAGTGCGGGCTGCGGCAGCAGCCTGCCTGATGGTGGTGGCCCTCGTGTCGGGGTGTACGACACCCGTCGATGAACCCGCTCCGACTCGAACGTCAGCGGCGACATCGGCTGACGTTGTTGCTCAACCCAATTCGATCCCTGCCCAGGGCGGTGGTTCGGCCGAGGATGTTGCGTCTCCGCCCGAACGTATCGAGATCGACGCGATCGGTGTCGATTCCGATGTGATGGACCTCGGGTTGAATCCCGATGGAGCAATGGAAGTCCCGCCGGGCGGTTTTCCCGCAGGCTGGTACACCGGATCGCCGGTCCCCGGTCAGCTGGGACCGTCCATCGTTGCCGGCCACGTGGATTGGGCCGGTAGTCCAGGTGTCTTCTACCGACTCCGCGAACTGGAGCAGGGAGACGATGTGTCCGTCACTGCCGAGGATGGAAGTACGGTCCGGTTCGTCGTCAGCGCTGTGGAGCAGTATCCGAAGGATGCTTTCCCCACCCAGAAGGTGTACGGCGATCTCGACCACCCAGGGTTGCGTCTGATCACATGCGGTGGCCAATTCGATTCGGATGTCGCCAGTTACGAGGACAACATCGTCGTCTACGCGGATCGGGTCTGACGCGCTACCTTCCTAGCCCGGCTCGAGTTCGAGGTCGATGAATCTACCTGCTGTTCCGCGCCTTGGGGTCTGCGGTAGACGGTCGGTAGGTGGCCGCAATCGGCGAGCTGCGTTGTTGCAGGCACGGTGACGGCAGTGGTGCCGGCATTGGAGACCCAGAATTCGACGCCATCAGCAAGGATGACCGGAGTCCACAGGCCCATGGTCTTCAGGCTGTGGTAATAGCGGCACAGGCAGACCTTCATGTCAGCTCGAATCGCTCCAGCACCACCTGAGTGTCGTCGTTCACCGTGAAATTCGGATCACCCAGCTCCTCGCGGACTTCGACGGACTGCCAGAATCTTTCGTGTCCGGCACGCCACTGCGCCACATCGGCGTATCCCTCACCCTCGTCGAGCGCATGCTGCAGCGGAACATCGCTCAGCGCAACGACATCGACGGCCGTGGTCTCGATGACCCCGACCACGGCACCCGCCGAATTCACCACCGCACCGCGTTCGCCGACCCTCGGCAGCTCCTCGTCGGTGTACTGAGCCAACAGGCTTGCCGTGCTGGTCTTCGCGCCGGACAGCACGGCCGCAACCAGCGTGTCCCGTAGTGGGCCCGGGTAGGCGAACTCGACAATCGGCAGATCGGTCACTCACGCATCATATTTCGAGGTCTACCCACACCAGTCTGTGGTCCGACGGGTGCTCGGCCTGATCGGGCCAATACACCTGCGAGTCGCGCACGGTCATATCGTCCGACGGCAGCACGTAGTCCACCCGAAGGTCACCCGGCGTCGGATCAGCGAAATCGGCTGTGTCCGTGCCATGTCCATCGGACGTGGGTGCCGGATCTCGAACCCGCGGAAGATCCAGAACCTGTGCGATGGCACCGGCCACGGAGTCGCCGTCGACCGGATCGCTGTTCTGGTCGCCCATCATCACGAACGACGCTCCCTCGTCGAGTCCGCCTCGCACGCCGTTGTCGTCGTAGAGGTAGTCGGCACCGGAAATGTAATCGGCGCTCAACCGGATCTCGTCGTGATTGCGCTTACCGTTACGGTCCTCGGGTCCGTCGAAGGATGGGGGAGTGGGATGCGAGGCCAACACGTGCAGCGTCTTCCCGTTCACGTCGACGGGCACGTCCCAATGAGACTTGCTGGACAGTCGAAGCGCGTCTGCGTTCTCTCCGTAATAGTCGCGCGGTAACAGCGAGTTCGGCATGTCCTTCCACAGAAAGTTCTGGAACGTGCGTACCGAACCGGTGTCGATCGGGAACTTCGAGTACACCACCATGCCGTACTGACCGGGAAACTGTCCGAATCCCCAGGCGTCACCGGGGCCACCGAGTGCGCCGTCCCCGTCCAGGTCGAGTCCCGAGTCGACGCCGGTGTTCACCGGAGCAGTGAAGAAGAACGGGTACTGCCCGTCGAGGTAGTTCTCGTTGAAGAGGGTGGGGCCATCGGACCCCGAATAGTCGAACTCGTTGACCAGCAAGACATCCGGTGAGTTCGCGGAGATCACGTCGGCTACTGCGCGAGCCTGGGCGTTCTCCGCGCTCAGGTCGGTGACCAACTGTCCGGCCGCGGACCGATTGAGACTGGCGTTGAACGTCGCCACCCGGATGCTCGACGGTTCGTCGGGGGTCGGGTCTGCAGTAGACGGGTCCGTGGTGGAGCAGCCGGCAGTCATGAAGGCGAGGGTAACGGCGACGGCCACAAGTCTCGACGTTTTCACGTTTCCGACCGTAGAGACGGCAAGCGAACGTAAGGTTACGAATTAAAAAGCAAGCGTGCTTGCTTTTTTCTCGTGCCTTTGTGAAGCTGGTCCCATGGCAGACCTCGACTCACTCGTCGGCGATCTCCGTGCCGAGGGTGACGACCTCGACGCGCTGGTGGCCGAGTTGGCACCCGAACGCTGGGCGGCACCTACTCCGGCGGCGGGCTGGACGATCGCACATCAGATCGCGCACCTGTCGTGGACGGATCACGTCGCGGAGCGAACCACATCCGCAGCGTCCGGTGATACCGCGGCCGAGGAGGAGTTCGCCCGCACGCTGAAAAAGGCCTGGGAGAACCCCACCGGGTTCGTCGACGACGCCGCCGAGGAGGAAGCGGGCAATCCGGAACTGTTGAGCAGCTGGCGAACCCGCCGCCACGCCATGACGGACGCGCTGAAGCAGGTCCCGTCGGGGGTCAAGATCCAGTGGTTCGGGCCGCCCATGAGTGCCGCGTCCATGGCCACCGCCCGTCTTATGGAGACGTGGGCCCACGGACAGGATGTCGCCGATGCGCTGGGCGTCACTCGCGTGCCGACCGACCGAATCCGCGGAGTCGCACACATCGGCGTCCGGACACGAGATTTCGCTTACGCCGTCAACGAGCAGACTCCGCCGGCGGAACCGTTCGGAGTCGAGCTCACCGCACCCTCGGGCGAAGTGTGGACGTGGGGTCCCGACGACGCAGAACAGCGTGTCACCGGATCTGCACTCGACTTCTGCCTTCTCGTCACTCAGCGCGCACACCGCGACGACCTGGACGTTCGAGCCGACGGGGCCGATGCCGCACACTGGCTCACCATCGCCCAAGCCTTCGCAGGCCCTCCCGGACAGGGACGAGACAAGGCAGGACGCGAGAAAGCATGACCGTACGTATAGGCAACTGCTCCGGTTTCTACGGAGATCGACTGTCCGCGATGCGGGAGATGCTCGAAGGAGGAGACCTCGACTACCTCACCGGTGACTACCTCGCCGAGCTCACCATGCTCATCCTCGGACGCGACCGAATGAAGGACGCGACCCGTGGCTACGCCAAAACCTTTCTGCGGCAGGCCGAGGACTGCCTCGGACTGGCACTCGACAAGGGCGTGAAGATCGTCGCCAATGCCGGCGGACTCAATCCGCGCGGACTGGTCGAGGCGTTGGAGAAGCTCGATTCCGGCGCGAAGATTGCCTACGTGGACGGCGACGACCTCCTCGGCAGGGCAGGCGAACTCGGCCTCGGCAGCCCGCTGACGGCAAACGCATACCTCGGTGCATGGGGAATCGTGGAATGCCTGAACTCCGGTGCCGACGTCGTGGTGACCGGTCGCGTCACCGACGCCAGTGTCATCGTCGGCCCGGCTGCCGCTCACTTCGGCTGGTCGACAACCGATTACGACGCATTGGCCGGCGCGGTCATCGCGGGCCACGTCATCGAGTGCGGTACTCAAGCGACCGGCGGTAACTACTCGTTCTTCACCGAGATCGCCGACATGTCCCGTCCCGGGTTCCCCATCGCCGAGATCGAAGCCGACGGATCCTCCGTCATCACCAAGCACGAGGGCGCCGGCGGTGCCGTCAGCGTCGGTACCGTCACCGCGCAACTGCTGTACGAGATCACCGGGGGCCGATACGCGAACCCCGACGTCACCGCGCGCATCGACACGGCGGTCCTGGCGCAGGAGTCCAGTAACCGAGTATCGATCAGCGGGGTCACCGGAGAAGCGCCGCCGCCCACCTACAAGGTCTCGCTCAACGCACTCGGCGGCTTCCGCAACGAATTCACGATGGTCTTGACCGGCCTGGACATCGAGGCCAAAGCCGAACTGGCGCAACGGCAGTTCGAGTCGTGGTTGCCCGCCCGACCGACCGAGTTGGACTGGACTCTGGTGCGTACCGACAAGCCCGACGCCGAGACCGAGGAAACCGCAAGCGCGTTGCTGCGCTGCGTCGCCCGCGACAGTAACCCCGACGCGGTGGGACGCCAGTTCTCGGCTGTGGCGGTCGAACTCGCACTTGCCAGCTACCCGGGCTTCTCGGTCACCGCACCGCCCGGAAACGGAGCCCCGTACGGGGTGTTCACCGCAGGTTTCGTCGACGCACACGACGTACCGCATACGGCCCACCTGGCCGACGGCACCGAACGCAGGATTGCACCCTCGGCGCAGACGCGAGTCCTGGAATCGCTGGTCGAACCGAAGCTGCCGGCACCGCGAGCCGCCGAGGACACCATCCGACTACCACTCGGTACCATCGCCGCCGCCCGCAGCGGAGACAAAGGTGGGAGCGCCAACGTCGGAGTGTGGGTGCGCACCGACGACGAATTCGCCTGGCTCGTCCACGCATTGACGGTCGAGACCCTGAAGAAGATGTTGCCCGAGGCCGAAAAACTCACTGTCACTCGGCATGTACTTCCCAACCTGCGGGCGGTGAACTTCGTCATCGACGGCATTCTCGGCCAGGGCGTTGCATCGCAGGCCAGATTCGATCCACAGGCCAAGGGACTCGGTGAGTGGCTGCGGTCGCGGCACATCGACATCCCCGAAACACTCGTGTTCACAGGAGTGGAGCCTGCGGAACGACCCGACAAGAAGGCAGCACTCATATGAGCATCTGGACTACCCCGGAGCGTCAGCAGCTTCGCAAGACCGTTCGCAGTTTCGTCGAACAGGACATCGCGCCGCACATGAATCGGTGGGAGACCGAGGGCGAGATTCCGCGTGAGCTGCACAAGAAGGCGGCCGCTCTCGGTTTGCTCGGCGCAGGGTTTCCCGAGGACGTCGGCGGCGACGGCGGTGATCTCGCGGACGCGGTGCTGATCTGTGAGGAGATGCACCAGGCCGGCGCGTCGGGCGGACTGTTCGCTTCTCTGTTCACCTGTGGAATTGCGTTGCCGCACTTGGTTGCCGCGAGAGATCCTGAGCAAATCGACAAGTGGGTACGGCCGACGCTGGCGGGGGAGAAGATCGGCTCGCTCGCGATCACCGAGCCGGGTGGCGGCTCCGACGTGGGTCATCTGCGGACCAAGGCGGTCAGAGACGGCGACCATTACGTCGTCAACGGGTCGAAGACCTACATCACCTCGGGGTGCCGTGCGGACTTCGTCGTCACCGCGGTCCGGACGGGAGGCGAGGGTGCAGCCGGAGTGTCGCTCCTCGTCGTCGAAAGGGGCACACCGGGCTTCGAGGTCACCAGCAAGCTGGACAAGATGGGCTGGCGCGCCTCCGATACCGCCGAACTCTCCTTCGTCGACGCACGGGTTCCGGTGGCCAACCTGGTCGGTGCCGAGAACAGTGGCTTCGTCCAGATCGCGCAGGCATTTCTCACCGAGCGTATCGCTCTCGCCGCTCAGGCCTACGCCAGCGCGCAGCGGTGCCTCGATCTGACGCTGCAGTGGGTTCGAGACCGGGAGACCTTCGGAAAGCCGCTCATCGCACGGCAATCCGTACAGAACACCGTCACCGAGATGGCGCGCAAGATCGACATCGCTCGCGTGTACACCCGCTCCCTCGTCGAGCGGTCCATGCAGGAGGACGGTGACTTCATCGCCGAGGTCTGCTTCGCCAAGAACACCGCCGTCGAGTCCGGGGAGTGGGTGGCCAATCAAGCCGTCCAACTCTTCGGCGGACTCGGGTACATGCGCGAGAGCGAGGTCGAACGGCAATACCGCGACATGCGCATCCTCGGTATCGGCGGCGGAACCACCGAGATTCTCACCGGCCTTGCCGCAAAACGATTGGGGTACCAGGCATGAGCGTGCTGAAGTCCACTCTCGACACCGCATCGGAGCAGTACACCGGTGCCACCGAAGCCATGCACACCAAACTGGCCGAGATCGACGCCGAACACGACAAGGCGTTGCTCGGTGGCGGTCAGAAGTACGTCAATCGACACAAGAAGCGTGGCAAGCTGCTCGCCCGTGAGCGCATCGAATTGTTGATCGACGAGGATTCCGCGTTCCTCGAACTGTGCCCACTTGCGGCGTGGGGCAGCGACTTTCCCGTCGGTGCCAGCACCGTCATGGGTATCGGTGTCGTGTGCGGGGTCGAATGTCTCATCGTGGCCAACGATCCCACGGTCCGCGGCGGGTCCAGCAACCCGTGGACCCTGAAGAAGGGGTTCCGCGGCAACGACATCGCCACCCAGAACCGACTGCCGGTGATCTCTCTCGTCGAGTCGGGCGGTGCCGACCTGCCCACGCAGAAAGAGGTGTTCATCCCCGGTGGGCGCATGTTCCGCGATCTGACGCAGCTCTCGGCGGCCGGTATTCCGACCATCGCCCTGGTGTTCGGCAACTCGACTGCGGGCGGTGCCTACGTTCCCGGCATGTCCGATCACGTCGTCATGATCAAGGAACGATCCAAGGTGTTCCTGGCCGGACCGCCCCTGGTGAAGATGGCCACCGGTGAGGATTCGGACGACGAGTCGCTCGGCGGAGCCGAGATGCACGCCCGAAAGTCGGGTCTCGCAGACTACTTCGCCGTCGACGAGCAGGACGCCATCCGTATCGGACGCAGCATCGTCTCCCGGTTGAACTGGAAGAAGAAGGGGCCCGAGCCACGCACCGAGGTCATCGAGCCACTCGCCGATCCCGAGGATCTG
Organism: Rhodococcus sp. PML026; assembly: GCF_000963615.1. Taxonomy (NCBI): domain Bacteria; kingdom Bacillati; phylum Actinomycetota; class Actinomycetes; order Mycobacteriales; family Nocardiaceae; genus Rhodococcus; species Rhodococcus sp. PML026. The sequence continues at coordinate 124,544 of NZ_KQ031367.1, forward strand.
CTCGGCATCGTCCCCACCGATCTGAAGATCCCATTCGATCCCCGCGAGGTCATCGCCCGCATCGTCGACGGTTCCGACTTCGACGAGTTCAAGCCGATGTACGGCGGCTCGCTCGTCACCGGTTGGGCAGAGTTGCACGGCTACCCGATCGGCATCCTCGCCAACGCACGCGGCGTGCTGTTCAGCGAGGAATCGCAGAAGGCGACGCAGTTCATTCAGCTCGCCAACCGGTCGAACACGCCACTGCTGTTCCTGCACAACACCACCGGCTACATGGTCGGCAAGGAATACGAGGAAGGCGGCATGATCAAGCACGGATCGATGATGATCAACGCCGTCTCCAACTCGAAGGTGCCGCACATCTCGATCCTGCTCGGGGCGTCCTACGGAGCCGGCCATTACGGCATGTGCGGCCGCGCCTTCGATCCTCGCTTCCTCTTCGCCTGGCCGTCCAGCAAATCCGCCGTCATGGGTGGCGCACAGCTGGCCGGCGTCATCTCCATCGTCGGACGCGCCGCCGCAGAAGCTCGCGGTCAAGCGTTCGACGCGGAGGCCGATGCCGGACTGCGCGCGATGATCGAGAATCAGATCGAAGCCGAATCGTTGCCGATGTTCCTGTCCGGACGCCTCTACGACGACGGCGTCATCGATCCCCGTGACACCCGCACGGTAGTGGGAATGTGCCTGTCGGCCATCGCCTCTGCCCCGATCGAAGGCACCGCGAACTTCGGTGTCTTCCGGATGTGATGCCCGCATGCTGAACAAAGTCCTCGTGGCCAATCGCGGCGAAATCGCCCGACGCGTCTTCACCACCTGCCGCGCGGAGGGCATCGATACCGTCGCGGTCTTCTCCGACGCCGACGCGGCATCTCCCCATGTGCGTGAGGCGGACTCCGCTGTGCGTCTGCCTGGGCAGAGCCCGTCCGAGACCTACTTGCGCGGAGAATTGATCATCGCCGCCGCGGTGCAGGCCGGAGCCGACGCGGTCCATCCGGGATACGGATTCCTCTCCGAGAACGCCGAATTCGCCCGGCAAGTTCTCGACGCCGGGTTGACCTGGATCGGACCGCCCGTCAAGGCCATCGAATCGATGGGCTCGAAGGTCGAGTCCAAGAAGATGATGGCCGACGCCGGAGTGCCGGTGTTGACTCGACTCGATCCCGAGTCGGTCACCGAGAACGAGCTACCGGTACTGATCAAGGCCTCCGCGGGCGGCGGCGGTCGGGGGATGCGCATCGTCCGCAGTCTCGATGCACTGCAGTCGGAGCTCGAGGCAGCCGGACGAGAAGCCCTCTCGGCCTTCGGCGATGGAACGGTGTTCATCGAGCGGTACATCGAAACCGGGCGGCACATCGAAGTTCAGGTCATGGCCGATCGATTCGGCACGGTGTGGACGGTGGGCGAGCGTGAATGCTCGATCCAACGCAGGCACCAGAAGGTCGTCGAGGAAGCTCCGTCGCCGCTCGTCGAACGCATCGACGGCATGCGCGAGAAGCTTTTCGAAGCAGCCACACTGGCATCCGAGGCCATCGGCTACGAGGGTGCAGGGACCGTCGAATTCCTCGCCGACGAAAAGGGAAATTTCTTCTTCCTCGAGATGAACACCCGCCTGCAGGTGGAGCATCCGGTCACCGAATGCACGACGGGTCTGGATCTCGTTGCGCTGCAGATCCAGGTTGCGGCGGGGGAGCGGCTACCGGCCGAACAGCCCACGACACGGGGACACTCGATCGAGGTTCGGCTGTACGCCGAGGATCCGGCTCAGGACTGGCAGCCGCAGAGCGGTGCCGTGCACCGATTGGAAATCCCTGGTGCGCAGTTCGAGGTGTCGGACAAAGCTGGATACATCAGAGTCGATTCCGGCGTCGAGACGGGCAGTGTGGTGGGAACGCAGTACGACCCCATGCTCGCCAAGGTGATCTCCTTCGCCCCGACGCGGGACCGAGCGGCGACTCTGTTGGCGAAAGCACTGCAGAACGCCACCATTCACGGCCTGAAGACCAATCGCGATCTGCTGGTCAACATTCTGCGCCATCCGGCGTTCCTGGCGGGCGACACCGATACAGCCTTCTTCGACACGCACGGCCTCGATGTCCTGGCTCAGCCGTTTGCGCAGGGCCGGGCCGAGGAACTGTCGGCGCTCGCGGCTGCCTTGGCCGACGCGGCGAGCAACGTCTCGCGAGCTCGGGTGAACCGGGGTCTACCCGGCGGCTGGCGCAATCTCCGGTCGCAACCGCAGCGCAAGACGTACAACGACATCACCGTCGAATACTCGATCGGACGCAGCGGACTCACCTCCTCGGTGGAGGGTGTCGAACTGGTGGAGCACACACCGACCTCGGTGACGCTCGACGACAACGGTATTCGTCGTATCTTCGCAGTGAGCACCTACGGGTCCGACGTGTTCGTGGATTCTTCCCTGGGCCCCGTTCGATTGGCTCGGGCACCGAGGTTCACCGACCCCACCGACGAGGTGGCGGCCGGATCACTGCTCGCGCCGATGCCGGGCAGCGTCATCAGAATTGCTGCTGCGCAGGGAGATACCGTCACCGCGGGCCAGCCCATTCTGTGGCTGGAGGCGATGAAGATGGAGCACACCGTGACTGCACCCGCCGATGGTGTGCTCACCGAACTGAACGTGCAGCAGGGTCAGCAAGTCGAGGTAGGACAGGTCTTGGCAGTAGTCACCGACACGCCAGTCGTCACCGATAGCGGAGTGGAGCAACCATGAGTTTCATCGAAACCGAAGAGCAGAAGGGTCTGCGCAACGCAGTCTCGTCACTGGGCAAGCGCTACAACTACATCGATTACGTGCTGCCCAAGGCGCGTAAAGGTGAGCCACTGACCGAACTGTGGAACGAGGCGGGCAAGCTCGGCTTCCTCGGGGTCAATCTGCCCGAGGAATACGGCGGCGGAGGCGCAGGCATCTACGAACTTGCGCTCGTGCAGGAGGAGTTGGCTGCGCACGGTGCCGGTCTACTGCTCGTCGTCGTCAGTCCGGCCATCTGCGGCACCATCATCGGCAAGTACGGCACGCCGGACCAGAAGCAGGAGTGGCTCACCGCCCTTGCCGACGGTTCCAAGATCATGGTGTTCGGCATCACCGAGCCCGACGCCGGATCCAACTCGCACCAGATCACCACCACGGCGCGTCGCGACGGTGACGAATGGATCTTGAAGGGCAACAAGATCTATATCTCGGGCGTGGATCAGGCCGACGCCGTATTGATCGTTGCCAGAACGGAAGACAGCAAGACCGGCAAGCTCAAGCCTGCCCTGTTCATCGTGCCCACCGACGCTCCGGGACTGCAGAAGACGCAGATGCAGATGGACATCGTCGAGCCCGATCATCAGTTCGTGCTGTTCCTCGACGACGTCCGGTTGCCTGCCGAGGCACTCGTCGGTGAGGCCGACGCTGCCCTGATGCAGTTGTTCGCCGGACTGAACCCCGAGCGCATTCTCGGTGCTGCGATGGCTGTCGGTATGGGTCGATACGCTCTGGACGCGGCGGTCAAATACGCCAACGAGCGGACGGTCTGGAAGACGCCGATCGGCGCTCACCAGGGCTTGGCGCACCCGTTGGCGCAGTGCAAGATCGAGCTGGAGTTGGCGAAATTGATGATGCAGAAGGCCGCGGTGCTCTACGACTCCGGCGACGATTTCGGTGCCGCCGAGGCCGCGAACATGGCGAAATACGCTGCTGCCGAGGCCAGTATCAAGGCACTCGATCAGGCGATCCAAACCCACGGTGGTGCCGGGTTGAGCAGTGAATACGGATTGGCTGCGATGCTCGGAGCCGCCCGTATCGCCCGCGTTGCTCCGGTGAGCCGGGAGATGATCCTGAACTTCGTGAGCCAGCACTCGCTCGGCCTGCCGAGAAGCTACTGATGGCCGTTCTCGTCGAGTCGGGCAAGGACACAGCGTATTTGACGTTGGATTCGCCGCAGAACCGAAACGCGCTGTCGTCGGTGTTGGTCGAGGAGCTGACAGCGGGCCTCATCGCTGCGGCGCACGACGACGACATCAGAACGATCGTGCTCGGTCACACCGGCACGACGTTCTGTGCGGGAGCCGATCTCCGGGAAGCCGGGGCGTCCCCGGAGCTTCGGACTCGGCAGATGCTGGATCTGATGCGGCTGATCATCGACACCCCGAAACCCGTCGTCGTACAGATCGACGGTCATGTGCGGGCAGGCGGGATGGGGCTCGTGGCGGCCTGCGACGTCGCCATTGCCGGACCGGAAAGCTCGTTCGCGCTGACCGAGGTTCGCCTCGGACTGGCGGCGTCGGTCATCTCCGTCGCCGTGCTGCCGCGATTGACCTCCCGGGCGGCGAGTCGATACTTCCTCACCGGGGAAACATTCGACGGTGCCACGGCCCAGGAGATCGGTCTGGTCACCGTGGCCGACGCCGTTCCCGCGGCCGCGGTGGCCGACTACATGATCATGTTCAGGAAGTGCTCGCCGCAGGGCTTGGCCGAGTCCAAACATCTCACCACCGCCGCGATCCGGCGCGAGATCGACGAGCGTGGAACGGCCGTCGCCGAGCAATCGGCCAGGTTGTTTGCATCGGAGGAGGCCCGAGAGGGGATGATGTCCTTTCTGGAGAAGAGGCCGCCGTCCTGGGCTGCCGAAGGTTAGGGAGATGGTGATGTCGCGCGAACCCAAGCAGGATCGCAGCAGGGTGACGCGTCAGCGACTGCTCGAGGCGACGATCGACTCGCTCGCCGAGCAGGGCTGGAGCGCAACGACGGTCGGGGTCGTCGCCGAGCGCGCCGGCGTCTCTCGCGGTGCCACCCAACACCATTTCCCGACGCGTGAGGACCTCATCACCGGGGCACTCGAGTACATGTTCGACACCCGGATGGACCATGCTCGCCGCGAGGCACAGGAGATTCCGCCCGGACCCGGCCGAACGAAACTGGTGGTGGAACGGCTCGTCGAGTACTACACCGGACCGATGTTCAAAGCGGCACTGCAGGTCTGGACAGCCGCGTCGGCCGACCCCGAGCTACGCGATCGGATCGTTCCTCTCGAAGAGCGATTCGGTCGTCGAGCACACACGATGGCTGTCGAGAACCTCGGAGTCGACGACAACGATCCCGTCACCCACCGTCTGGTCCAGGCGACGCTCGACCTGGCGCGTGGGCTCGGTCTCGCGGACGTCCTGACCGACGACGCGCGTCGCCGCGTCGAAATCGTGCGAGCCTGGGCCGATGTGCTCGACGCCTCGCTGAACGCACGACTGTCCGCCGCAGGAGCGGTAGCGCACTAGACGCGCACGATCTGCAGTTCCGATCCACCTGTGCTTGAGTCGGCTCGTGACTTCCGATTCCGCACGCGTCCACCGTGGCCATATCTTTCACATCGCGGGCTCGCCCACGGTGCTCGAGGCCGCAACCGCGTTGGTGTCCATTCCCGACGGTGCCCTCGTGGTCGGCGGTGACGGCAGGATCGAGTACTGCGGCGAGTTCGATTCTCTACCAACGCACTACGCCCATTCGGATGTGTTCGATCATCGGCCCGGCTTCCTACTGCCTGGATTCGTCGACACGCACGTCCACTTCCCACAGACCTATGCCGGCGATTCCTACGGCGGCGGGCAGTTGCTCGAATGGCTGAACACGTGCATCTTTCCGTCCGAGTCGCGCTTCGCCGATCCGGAGTTCGCGGCGGCCGCTGCGCGCGACTTCTGCGCAGCACGCATTCGCGCCGGGACGACGCAGGCCATGGTGTTCGGGTCGGCATTCCCGCACGCACAGGATTCTTTGTTCTCCGAGACGCTCGAGCACGGACTGCGCATCGTCAGTGGCCGCGGGATCCAGACCACCGGCCCCGCGTCGGCGCACGCACTGATCACCGGCGAGGACGAGGCCATCAGGCTGGTGTCGGAAGAAATCGAGAAATGGCACGCCGCCGACACCGGCGACGTCGACACCGCCATGCTGCACGTCGCCGTCGTGCCGCGGTTCTCGCTGTCGGTGACCACGGACACGCTGAGGAACCTCGGCGAGCTCTACGACTCGGTGCGGGCACGTGGCGTCTACTTCCACACGCACCTCAACGAGAACAACCGACCGGGCACCGGCGAGATCGACGCCACGAAGGGTGCGCACCAGGTCGAGAGTTACCTGGACACCTACGACGGCAAGTTCCTGCCGGGCTCGCAGGTAGGTGGCACGAGCCTGCTCGGTCGACGGTCGATCCTTGCGCACGCGGTGCACTGCGAGGACGCGGAACTGACGAGGTTGGCCGAGACGGGTACGTCCATCGCGCACTGTCCCACCTCGCAGCAGTTCCTGGGCTCGGGCACGATGCCGTGGAAGAGAACCGTCGCCGCCGGGGTCACCATCGCCATCGGGTCCGATTTCGGTGGCGGTGACGAGTGGCTACTGCCGCAGGTACTCGCCGACGCGTTCAAGGTGCACATCTCCGAACCGGGAGACGCAGGCCTGTCGTTGCATCCGGCCGAACTGTTGTTCACCGGAACGCTCGCCGGGGCACGTGCTCTCGACATGGAGGAGCGCATCGGCAACTTCGACGTGGGGAAAGAGGCGGACTTCGTCGTCGTCGATCCCGACGCGTGGCCGCAGCTGGCCGCAGCCGTCGACCACGGCGTGCGGGCCGAGGACCCCGAGCTGGCCCGCGACCAGACCCTGTTCGCCCTGCTGATGGCCATGCGAGAGCCGGCCATCGTGGGTGTGTACGTCCAAGGACGCGCTGTGCACGGCACATGACCGCTGCCCTGTTCGGTTGGTAGGTTCGGTGCGACGCGAACTGCAGCATCGGACCAGCACGCGAAGGACGGCATGAAGCGAGTGACACTGGTGATCACCGCGGTCGCCGCACTGATCGCAGGTTGCGGTGGCTCGGATACCGACGCCGCCGACACCGCGCCCGAGCCGTCGACGAGCAAGGCCGCGTACGAGCCCGGCCCGTTCTTCGGCGAATGCGGATCGATCAGCGACGCCGAGGTGCAGGCCGCGTTCGGTGCCGGACCGTTTGCCCAAGTCACCCGCAACTCCGTCGGCTGCCAGTGGGAAACCGTGGCCATCAGCGGACCGAGTGTCAGCTTCTCCTGGTATCGCGGCAGTCCGATCGGCCGCGAACGCGCCGGTTCCGAACTGATCGGCCGTCCGGCCAAGGACATCGCCGTCGACGGCAACCCCGGATTCGAAGCCGAGCAGGGCCCGTTGTGCGAGATCGGTGTGCAATTCGGCGACGACTTCTTCCATTGGTCGGTCACCTACTCCGAGCAGATTCCGGCGCGCCCGCCGTGCGACGTCGGGAACGAACTGGCGAAGCTGACCGTGGAGCGTAAGCAATGAAATCTCGAGCAAGTACTTCGAGACGGGTTTTCGCCGCCGCAGCGACCCTGCTGCTCGCAGCCGGTTGCTCTCAGTCGGTCGAGGGCACGCCGCGGCCGGCGAGCTTCGCCGGATCGGGCAACCAAGAATTCACCAAGTTGTTGACCGAGTGCGATGCCGTCTCCGACGACCAGATCGCCGATGCCACCGGAGCCGACGAGATCGCTCGCGGCTTCTTCGGAGCGATCTGCCGATGGGATCTGATCGGTTCCGCGGGCATCGTGAAGGTGACGTTCAACTGGTTCGAGTCCGGCACCCTGGCCGCCGAGCGGGCGGCCGACGAGAAGATGACGTACACCGTCAGCGACACAACAGTCCAGGGCCGCAAGGCAATACAGGCTCAACGCCCGAACGACCCGGACTCGTGCGGAGTGTCGGCCGGAGCGGACCAGGCGGGCATCTTCGGGTGGTGGGTGCAGTACCGTCCGGGCGTCGCACACCCCGATCCCTGCCAGGCCGCAGCGAAGCTGGCAGACCTCACACTCAACCTGAGCAGATAGGTTGCGTATCAGAGCGAAGGGTGTTTTGACCCGAGGCCGCGCCGCCGGGTATCGTTATGGGTCGTGTCCGGCCTGGCCGGACCGTTTGTGTGCCTATGCGAGGTACAGCCGTGCGCACGTTCGTCTCGAGAGCGCGCAACCGGCTGGACGTGTGGGGGTATGCGACACACCCGACCGCGGGGTGCAAGAGACCCGCGGAGACGTCATGGGTGAGGAGCAGTGTTCTCTTGCTCCAACTGCTAGATCCCTGTTTATCGACACGAAGAAAGCCGGTTTATGCCAACGATCAACCAGCTGGTCCGTAAGGGTCGCACCGACAAGGTCGCGAAACTGAAGACCGCTGCCCTCAAGGGCAGTCCCCAGCGCCGTGGTGTGTGCACTCGCGTGTACACCACCACCCCCAAGAAGCCGAACTCCGCTCTCCGTAAGGTCGCGCGCGTTCGCCTGACCACCTCGGTAGAGGTCACCGCGTACATCCCCGGTGAGGGCCACAACCTGCAGGAGCACTCGATGGTGCTCGTTCGCGGCGGTCGTGTGAAGGACCTCCCGGGTGTGCGTTACAAGATCATCCGCGGCTCGCTCGACACCCAGGGTGTCAAGAACCGCAAGCAGGCTCGCAGCCGCTACGGAGCCAAGAAGGAGAAGAGCTGATATGCCACGCAAGGGCCCAGCACCCAAGCGGCCGCTGATCAACGACCCGGTCTACGGATCGCCGTTGGTCACGCAGCTCGTCAACAAGATCCTTCTCGACGGCAAGAAGTCGACCGCAGAGCGCATCGTCTACCAGGCGCTCGAGCAGGCTCGCGAGAAGACCGGCACCGACCCCGTCGTCACGCTCAAGCGTGCACTCGACAACGTCAAGCCGGCCCTCGAGGTTCGCAGCCGACGCGTCGGCGGTGCCACCTACCAGGTGCCCGTCGAGGTTCGTCCCGGCCGCTCCACCACGCTGGCACTGCGCTGGCTGGTCACGTTCTCGCGCGCTCGTCGCGAGAAGACCATGGTCGAGCGTCTGGCGAACGAGTTGCTCGACGCCAGCAACGGCCTCGGTGCCGCTGTGAAGCGCCGCGAAGACACTCACAAGATGGCCGAAGCCAACAAGGCGTTCGCCCACTACCGCTGGTGATCTCCTCGCTCGGGCGGTATTCGGAACTTTCCGATGCCGCCGGAGCGTTGATCAGCTCAGGCAATACCTCTTCCAACACCAAGGCGGGTTAACTCGTGGCACAGGACGTGCTGACCGACCTCAACAAGGTCCGCAACATCGGCATCATGGCCCACATCGATGCCGGCAAGACCACCACTACCGAACGCATCCTCTTCTACACCGGTATCTCCTACAAGATCGGTGAAGTTCACGATGGCGCAGCCACCATGGACTGGATGGAGCAGGAGCAGGAGCGTGGCATCACGATCACCTCTGCTGCCACGACGTGCTTCTGGAACGACAACCAGATCAACATCATCGACACCCCCGGTCACGTCGACTTCACCGTCGAGGTGGAGCGCTCGCTCCGCGTCCTCGACGGCGCTGTCGCAGTGTTCGACGGCAAAGAAGGTGTCGAGCCGCAGTCCGAGCAGGTGTGGCGTCAGGCCGACAAGTACGACGTGCCGCGTATCTGCTTCGTCAACAAGATGGACAAGCTCGGCGCGGACTTCTACTACACCGTGCAGACCATCATCGATCGTCTCGGTGCCAAGCCGCTGGTCATCCAGCTGCCCATCGGTGCAGAGAACGAGTTCGAGGGCGTCATCGACCTCGTGCAGATGAAGGCTCTCGTGTGGAGTGGCGAGACCAAGCTCGGCGAGAAGTACGAGATCCAGGAGATCCCGGAAAACCTCAAGGAGCGCGCAGACGAGTACCGCACGCAGCTGCTCGAGACCGTGGCCGAGTCCGACGAAGCGCTTCTGGAGAAGCACTTCGGCGGCGAAGAGCTCACGATCGACGAGATCAAGGGCGCCATCCGCAAGATGACGGTCAACAGCGAGCTGTACCCGATCCTGTGTGGATCCGCGTTCAAGAACAAGGGCGTTCAGCCCATGCTCGACGCGGTCATCGACTACCTCCCGTCTCCCCTCGACGTTGCCGAGACCATCGGACACGCCGTCGGCGACGAGGAGAAGGAGATCACTCGCAAGCCGTCCGCAGACGAGCCGTTCGCGGCTCTCGCGTTCAAGATCGCGACGCACCCCTTCTTCGGCAAGCTGACCTACGTCCGGGTGTACTCGGGCAAGGTCGACTCCGGCGCTCAGGTCATCAACTCGACCAAGGGCAAGAAGGAGCGTCTGGGCAAGCTGTTCCAGATGCACTCCAACAAGGAGAACGCGATCGCGACCGCGTCTGCCGGTCACATCTACGCCGTCATCGGCCTCAAGGACACCACGACGGGTGACACGCTCTGCGATCCGCAGAACCAGATCATCCTCGAGTCCATGAGCTTCCCGGACCCGGTCATCCAGGTCTCGATCGAGCCCAAGACCAAGTCCGACCAGGAGAAGCTGGGAACAGCCATCCAGAAGCTCGCCGAAGAGGACCCCACGTTCTCGGTGAAGCTGGACGAGGACACCGGCCAGACCGTCATCGGCGGCATGGGCGAGCTCCACCTCGACATCCTCGTCGACCGTATGCGTCGCGAGTTCAAGGTCGAGGCCAACGTCGGCAAGCCGCAGGTTGCGTACCGCGAGACCATCCGCAAGACGGTCGAGAAGCACGACTACACGCACAAGAAGCAGACCGGTGGCTCCGGCCAGTTCGCGAAGGTCATCATCAAGCTCGAGCCTTTCGAGGGCGAAGACGGCGCGACGTACGAGTTCGAGAACAAGGTCAGCGGTGGTCGTGTGCCCAGGGAGTACATCCCCTCGGTCGACGCCGGTGCACAGGACGCCATGCAGTACGGTGTTCTCGCCGGATACCCCCTGGTCAACGTCAAGGTCACACTGCTCGACGGTGCGTACCACGACGTCGACTCGTCGGAAATGGCCTTCAAGGTCGCCGGCTCACAAGCGTTCAAGGAAGCCGCCCGCAAGGCCAGCCCCGTCATCCTCGAACCCGTCATGGCCGTCGAGGTCATCACGCCCGAGGATTACATGGGTGAGGTCATCGGCGACCTGAACTCCCGCCGTGGTCAGATCCAGGCCATGGAGGAACGCAGCGGTGCCCGTATCGTCAAGGCACTGGTTCCGCTGTCGGAGATGTTCGGCTACATCGGAGACCTTCGGTCGAAGACGCAGGGCCGCGCTAACTACTCCATGGTCTTCGATTCGTACGCAGAAGTTCCCGCGAACGTAGCGAAGGAAATCATCGCGAAGGTCAACGGAGAGTAATTCTCTTCGTTTGCTGGACCACGCTCGACCTGTAATAAGTAACAACACATACGCGTGCGTGCCCCGTCGGGGCCCGCACAGATCAGTCCAGGAGGACACACAGTGGCGAAGGCGAAGTTCGATCGGACGAAGCCGCACGTCAACATCGGCACCATCGGTCACGTTGACCACGGTAAGACGACGCTGACGGCTGCAATCACCAAGGTTCTGCACGACAAGTTCCCGGACCTGAACGAGGCCTCGGCTTTCGATCAGATCGACAAGGCTCCGGAGGAGAAGGCTCGTGGTATCACGATCAACATCTCCCACGTCGAGTACCAGACCGACAAGCGCCACTACGCGCACGTCGATGCACCGGGTCACGCCGACTACATCAAGAACATGATCACCGGCGCGGCACAGATGGACGGCGCAATCCTGGTCGTGGCAGCTACCGATGGCCCGATGCCGCAGACCCGCGAGCACGTGCTCCTGGCCCGCCAGGTCGGCGTGCCGTACATCCTGGTCGCACTGAACAAGGCCGACATGGTCGACGACGACGAGATCATCGAGCTCGTCGAGATGGAGGTCCGCGAGCTCCTCGCTTCGCAGGAGTTCGACGAGGACGCACCGGTCATCAAGGTCTCCGCACTCAAGGCACTCGAGGGTGACGAGAAGTGGGGCGAGTCGGTTCTGGAGCTCATGCAGGCCGTCGACGACTCGGTTCCGGACCCCGTCCGTGAGACCGACAAGCCGTTCCTCATGCCCGTCGAGGACGTCTTCACCATTACCGGCCGTGGCACCGTGGTCACCGGACGTATCGAGCGCGGCTCGGTCAACGTCAACGAAGAGGTCGAGATCGTCGGCATCCGCCCCGGCTCGACCAAGACCACCGTCACCGGAATCGAAATGTTCCGCAAGCTGCTCGACTCGGGCCAGGCAGGCGACAACGTCGGCCTCCTCGTTCGTGGCATCAAGCGCGAAGACGTCGAGCGTGGACAGGTCATCATCAAGCCCGGCACCACGACTCCCCACACGGAGTTCGAGGGCAACGCCTACATCCTCTCGAAGGACGAGGGCGGCCGCCACACGCCGTTCTTCAACAACTACCGCCCGCAGTTCTACTTCCGTACCACGGACGTTACGGGCGTTGTGACCCTCCCCGAGGGCACCGAGATGGTCATGCCCGGTGACAACACCGAGATGTCCGTCACGCTGATCCAGCCGGTCGCCATGGACGTCGGCCTGCGTTTCGCAATCCGTGAGGGCGGTCGTACCGTCGGAGCCGGTCGCGTCACGAAGATCATCAAGTGATCTAGCTTCACCCAGCTCTACTAAAGCGGCACCCACCTTCTGGTGGGTGCCGCTTTTGCGTGTGCACGCGACCTCCTCAATGTGCGGCCTCCCTTGTGTGGCCCTCCCGTTGGACGGCCCTCCCGTTGGACGGCCCTCCCGTCGGGATCAATGTGGGTTTCAGTCGCTCAGACTGCAACAAAGTCGCATTGATCCGGCGGGTAGAGGGGAGTACACGACCGAAAAATGGGACGCATCGGACGCGGCTGTCCCGTAACGTCGCTGCGGTGCTACTGACCGTGACTGCAAATGCCACAACCGATTTCCCGGACGCCTCCGATATCGGGTATTTGTTGCACAAGCACCCCGATCGCGTCCAGACCCGCAACCTGCCGATGGGTGAGACCACGGTGTTGTATCCCGAGGTCTCGGCGGCGCGGACAACCCTCGCAGTACTGCTCGACGCCACAGACGGCAAGAGTCCGGCTGCATCAGGGCTTGCTGTGGCGTTGTCTCGCCTGTTCAAGCAGACGCTGGCAGGCGTCTGTACCACAAGACCCGAATTGGTCTCTGCAGCAATCGATTTGATCGTCACGATGCCGGCCGCGCCGTCGCGCGGTGCGACTGATCTTGCGCCTCGACTGTTCGGTCCCCTCGGATGGAATGTCGAGGCCACCCCGATCCCACTGGATTCGACGCAGCCGAACTGGGGCGACTCCGAATACGTGGATCTGGTACTCACCGGCACCTTTGCTCTGTCGGCTGCGCTGCGGCACCTGTACGTGCTGCTGCCAGTGCTCGACGACACCAAGCACTATTGGGTCGGTGAGGACGAGGCGGACAAACTCGTTCGGGCAGCAGGGGATTGGCTCGGTGATCACCCGGAGTCGTCGTTGATCGCCTCCCGGTATCTGGCGCACCGTCGGGAGCTCGTCGAGTCCGCACTGGATCGTCTGGTCCCGGATGCCCCCGGAGAGGTTGTCATCCCACGGGATCCGACGTTGGCCGAGCAACGACTACATGCGGTGCTGGCTGCTCTCGACGCTGCCGGTGCGAAGTCGGTCATCGACATGGGGTGCGGCGAGGGTCGCCTGTTGAGTGAGTTGCTTGCGCACAACACAATCGAGCGGATACTCGGTGCCGACGTGAGTGATCGTGCGCTGGCGAAGGCGCAGCGCAGGCTCCGGCTCGACGAGATGTCGGATCGGCAGCGTGGACGCATCGAACTGCTCCAGTCGTCGGCGACCTATCGCGACGTGCGGTTGCAGGGATTCGACGCGATGGTGCTCATGGAGGTCATCGAGCACATCGACCTCGAACGCCTTCCGGCGTTGGTGCGCTCGGTCTTTCGAGAGGCCCGTCCGAGGACGGTGCTCGTCACCACGCCGAACTCGGAATACAACGTGCTGTACCCGGGCCTCGACGCCGGGGCCTTTCGGCACGTCGATCACCGATTCGAGTTCACCCGTGCCCAATTCGAGCAGTGGGCAACGTCGGTGGCGGACGCACACGCCTACACCGTTCGCTTCGACCGCATCGGACCCGTCGACGACGTGCTCGGCAGCCCTACCCAGATCGCGCTATTCACCAGAGAGGAGCAGTCCCAGTGAGTACCTACGAGATTCCGGACCTGTCCCTCGTCGTCCTCGTCGGCATCAGTGGATCGGGGAAGTCCTCCTTCGCTGCAGACCGGTTCGGCCCGTACGAAACCGTGTCGAGTGATGCCTGTCGAGGGATGGTCAGCAACGACCCCAACCTGCAGAGCGCCACGAAGGACGCGTTCGCGCTCCTGGAATTTCTCGTCGCAACCAGGCTGCGGGCCGGTCTGCTCACCGTCGTCGACGCCACCAACGTGCAACCGGCGGCTCGCAAGGCCCTGATCGCCTTGGCTCGTGAGCACGATGTCCTGCCGGTTGCCGTGGTGCTCGACGTGCCGGAACCGGTCTGCGCACAGCGCAACGCGGACCGCAGCGACAGGACGTTCGGCCGAGACGTGCTGCGCCGCCAGCAGTCCCAGTTGCAGCGCTCGATGCGAGGGCTGTCCAAAGAAGGCTTTCGCTCGGTTCATGTCCTCGACGGTGTCGACGCGGTGGCGTCGGCGACGTTCGTTCGTACCCCGCTGCGTAGCGACCGCCGGGAGCTTTCCGGGCCTTTCGATGTGATCGGCGACATTCACGGATGTCTGTCGGAGCTCGAAAGCCTGCTCACGACTTTGGGTTACACGCTCGAGCGCGACGCAGACGGTAGGGCAGTCGGTGCAACGCCGCCGGAGGGTCGAACGGCGGTGTTCGTCGGGGACTACGTCGACCGTGGGCCGGATTCGGTCGGTGTGCTGCGGCTCGTGATGGGGATGGTGGCAAACGGCGCAGCACTGGCAGTTCCGGGCAATCACGAGAACAAGCTCGTCAAGGCGCTGCGAGGTCGGAAAGTCACTGCCTCACACGGTTTGGCCGAGACACTCGAGCAGCTCGACGGCGAGACCGACGAGTTCCGCCGCGAGGTGCTCGAATTCTGTGATGGTCTCGTCGCACACCTGGTGCTCGACGGCGGAAGACTCGTCGTTTCGCACGCGGGGTTGATCGAGAAGTACCACAACCGCGCGTCGGGCCGAGTGCGCAGCTTCGCCCTGTACGGCGACACCACCGGCGAGACCGACGAATTCGGGCTGCCGGTGAGGTATCCGTGGGCTCAGGACTATCGCGGGTCGGCGACTGTGCTGTACGGACACACTCCGGTGCCGGAGGTGCAGTGGGAGAACAACACTGCGTGTCTAGACACGGGGTGTGTCTTCGGCGGCAAGTTGACGGCACTGCGGTATCCGGAGCGGGAGGTTGTCTCGGTGCCGGCGGAGCAGGTCTGGTACGAGCCGACCCGGCCGCTGGGTGGGTTCGTTCGGGAGTCGTCCTCGCTGGATCTGTCGGACGTCATCGGACCGACCGGAGTGGAGACTGCGCTGCGTGGGCGTGTGTCGATTCGGCCGGAGAATGCCGCGGGCGCATTGGAAGTGATGAGCCGGTTCGCCTTGGCTCCGCAGTGGCTGCACTACCTTCCGCCGACCATGGCACCAAGTCGTACCTCGGAGCGAGAGGGTTATCTCGAGTACCCGACGGAGGCATTCGACGCGTATCGGGCGCTCGGTGCGTCGACGGTGATCTGCGAGGAGAAGCACATGGGTTCGCGGGTGGTCGTCGTGGTGTGTCGCGATGCCGACACCGCTCGGGCGAGGTTCGACGCTCCCGACGGTGTCCTCGGCACCGCGTACACGCGGACCGGTCGGCCGGTGTTCGACGAGACCGTGACCGGGGTGCTGATCGCTGGGGTGGCCGACGCTCTGGAGGGGGCCGGCGTGTGGGACGAATTGTCCTCGCACTGGCTGGTTCTCGACTGCGAACTGATGCCGTGGTCCGCCAAGGCGGAGGGCCTGATCAAGTCCGAGTATGCGGCACCTGCGGCCGTGTCCCGGGCGAATCTCGAGGCCGAGGAGTCGGTGCTCGCTCGGGCGGCCTCGCGCGGCCTGGCCGTGTCCGAACTGCAGGAACGGAACGTGATTCGGCAGCGCAACCTCGCCGAGTTCACTGCTGCGTATCGGCGGTACAGCTGGCCGACGGATGGACTGGCAGGCGTCAGTCTCGCCCCGTTCCAGCTGTTGGCCTCCGACGCCGGCACGTATGCGGACCGCCCGCACGAATGGCACCTTGCACTGGCCGATCGACTGGTGGCCACTGCGCCGAAGCTGTTCACGACGACGCGTCGGATCGAGGTCGATCTGTCGTCGTCGGATTCGGTTGCGGCAGGGGTGACATGGTGGGAGGAGTTGACGGCACAGGGCGGTGAGGGAATGGTCGTCAAACCGGCGGCCAACATGCCGCGCGGAAAGATGCAGCCCGGCATGAAGGTTCGTGGCCGGGAGTACCTACGGCTGATCTACGGTGCGGATTACACCGACCCGAATCGACTCACTGCACTGCGTAACCGAAACGTGGGACACAAGCAGTCGATGGCTCTGCGCGAATATGCGTTGGGAATGGAGGCACTGGACCGATCGGTGCGTGGTGAACCGTTGTATCGCATCCACCAGGCCGTGTTCGCGGTACTCGCACTGGAATCGGAGCCGGTTGACCCGCGGTTGTAGGTGCCTGCGACAGTGGTGTGGATATGCGCCATCTGGGGCACATATCCACACCACTGCGGCGAAGCCGCACTCAGGCCCGCGGCGACGAGAACGGAGTGATTCCAGCACCGATGGGTGCTGCGATTGCCGCACTCACCGCTATGGATGCCCAGAAGGTGGTCGAGTCCAGCATCAGACCGCCGGCGAGTCCGCAGACCGCAACCACGATGCCGCATCCGATCAGCAGTGCTGATCCGACAGCGGCGTGGAGCAGGCCGGTTCGATCGGGGGTGCGACGGGCGTTGAGCCAGATCATCGTCCCGGTCGTCGCGAACACCAGGGGGACGTAGAAGTAGAGGGAACTGTCACCGAGTTTCGATGCGAACGCGGCAATCACCAGTACCGCTCCGAATGCCACCGGGACAGAGAGGGGCATTCCGCCGGACCATCGCTCGAATCTGCTACGCGTCGATGCCGTCATGGATCCACCGTAACGTGACGTCAGGTCCGTTTGTCGATGTGCAGTTGGACGCGTGTCGCCACATTCGCGGCGCCCAGAGACCGTGCCACGAACGCAGCGCGAGACTCGGCTTCGGCAATGAAGCCGACTACGTCGAAATCGGCTGCCGCATAGACCGATACGGTGATGGTGGGCATACCTCGGTCGTCGATGGCAGTTCCCCTGGCCCGTCTGACACCAGGGAACTGCGCCAACTCCGCCGCCACGCCCGACGCGATCGCACTCAGGTCCACATGCGCCGAGAAGTGTGGCTCCTCGATAACGCTCGCCGTTCCGGTCGTGCGTGGTGAGAAGTTGCCGATCAACAACACCAGCGCCGCGACGACGGCCACCGCGACGACGATTGCCAGAGTCGGTACCCACCAACCCTGCTGCGGCAGTTCGGCAATACGAGCACGCTCGAAGCGAGAGAGCGTCTCCCGTGCCCACGGAACGTCGTAGTGCCACGCAAGTGCGAAGCCGCCACCGGCGAGGAGAGTGGCTCCCGCGATGACGGCAACGAGTCGATCCACCCCTGCGACAAAGGTTTTCACTACGACACCCGTGTCGGTTGCGACACCGAGTGCTGCACCGTCAGACGCCGCCCACCCGCGGCCACGGACAGTACCGGACCGAGGGCAGCGCGCACGGCAGCGTCGGCACTGTCCGGAGAAACAGCTCGATCTCGCTGCACCCGGACCTCGATCTTCCTGCGTGTGACGACGGTGTGCGCGTCCACGACTCCGCGGGTGGACTGCGCTGCAGCACTGCACAATCGAGCGATGTCGGTCGGTGTGGCCCAGACGGTGGGCGCCGGACCGCCCAATCCCGAATGAGTTCTCGTCCGAGGTTTGACGCCCGCAAAGACGAAGAGTGCACCGACGACGATCGATCCGACGGCGGGCGCGATCATCCACCCCTGCCAGTGCAGTTGCGAAACCCAGTGCACGGCATCGGCAATCCATGGACTGCCGACGATGTGTCCTTGAGCGATGAAGAATTCGCGACCGGCCACGAACGCCACTGCGAGGAGGGCGAACCCGAACACCAGCGCCACCGGCATCGCCGCGGGACCGGCCGTGGGTGGTCGAGGTGAAACCACCGCAGCAGCAACCTCATCAGCAGCAACGCCGTTCGCGGGCCCGCGCGCCGAACGGTCCAGCGCGGTATCCGACACCAGCACGTTCACCCGATGCACGTGCACACCGGTCATCGTCGCCAGTGCGGCCTCGACGGTGCGGTGAACCGACTCGGTCACGTCGGTGATCTGCGAGGGCCAGCGCACTCCGATGTAGAGGTTGACCGAGACGGTGTCCTCTCCGAGGGTGACGTCGGCTCGGGGAAGTTCGCGGCCGGTCAAACGCGACATGCCGCCGGTGGTGCGGGTGACCCGAGGGTCCTTCGATGCCGCCGCGATGGCCGTTCTCGACAGCGCACGGTGTTTGATCTCCAGACTTCCGCGCGACTCGTCGTGGGCACTGTGGTGTTGCACTCCACAACTGTAGTGACGCGGTGCACCTCGGCCGGATCGGCGGCGCAATTCTTCCTGGCATACTGCGGTTGTGTCGGAAATCGTTCGGGTGACCACGTCGGATATTGCCTCGGCCGAGGCGTTGCTGGAGCCGGTCATGCGCCGGACGCCGGTGGTCGCGTCACGGATTCTGTCCGACCTGACCGGTCACGAGGTGCGCCTCAAATGCGAGAACCTGCAGCGCACCGGATCGTTCAAGCCGCGCGGGGCGTACAACCGCATCGCCAGGCTCGACGCCGACCAGCGAGCCCGAGGCGTGGTGGCGGCCAGCGCAGGCAACCACGCTCAAGGTGTCGCGTGGGCCGCGTCGCAGGTGGGGATCACCTCGACGGTGTTCATGCCGGTCGGAGTGTCGCTGCCCAAACTCGTCGCCACCAAGGCGTACGGCGCGACGGTTCATCTGGTGGGTAATACCGTCGACGAGGCTCTGACGTCGGCACGGGAATTCGCCGACCGTACCGGTGCCACGCTCATCCACCCGTTCGACCACCTCGATATCGTCGCCGGGCAGGCGACGCTCGGAACCGAACTGCTGCAGCAGATGCCGGATGTCGGCACCATCGTGATCCCCACCGGCGGCGGGGGACTGTTGGCGGGGGTCGCTGCTGCGGTGAAGCTGACGAAACCGGAAGTCAGGGTTATCGGCGTGCAGGCCGAGGGCGCGGCTGCGTGGCCGGCGTCGTTGAGGGCGGGCCACCCGATCGCGCTGACGTCGATGTCGACGATGGCCGACGGCATCGCCGTCGGTCTCCCCGGGTCGGTGCCGTTCGATCATGTGCAGGGCTGGGTCGACGACGTCGTGACCGTCAGTGAGGACGCGCTGTCGCGCGCCTTGGTGCTGTGTATCGAGCGAGCGAAGCTCATCGTCGAACCGGCGGGTGCCGCTGCGGTGGCAGCGCTCATGACGCACTCGGCCGAGGAATTGGGTCTGACGGGGTCGGTGTGCGCGGTGCTGTCGGGCGGAAACATCGATCCACTGCTACTCACTCATGTCATCACCCACGGGCTTCGGGCCGGTGGACGTTATCTGGCCGTGCGGGTGACGATTTCGGACAAGCCGGGCGGACTCACCGGCGTCCTGGGGGTCGTGCGCGACGCCGGTGCGAGTGTCGTCGACGTCGTGCATTCCCGCACCGGGGGACGTCTGGGTCTCGAGGAAGTCGACGTCATGTTGACCGTCGAGACACGCGGACCCGATCACCGCGGCACGGTTCTCGACGCCCTGGGCGCAGCGGGATATACGGTGCAGGTCGAGAACTGACGGCCGGGTTCACACAGGTCGCACTGGTACCTTGATCAGCGACCTGGACCAGGACATCGGTGGGAGAAGTTTGCATGGCACGGCTCGTCGCGATCGTTTCCGCACTGGTGGGAATCCTGCTGACGATCTCGATACCGCTGTTGCCGATCGAACAACAACAGTCGTCGTTGACCTGGCCGCAGAGCGAGACCGTCGGCAATGTCGAGGCTCCGCTCGTCGGCTACACCCCGATCAGCGTGGACGCGACCGTTCCGTGTGCTGCCGCGGCTGATCTTTCCGACGGCGGCCTGTTGCTGTCCACCTCGCCCAAGGGATCGCCCGACGCCTATCGCTACGGTCTCGTCGCCGAGGTGACCGGCGGCGAGGCGTCGCAACTGAAGGTGACGTTGCGCGATTCGGTCCTGCTCGAGAAGCCGGTCGCGGAACTGAGCCCATCGACTGCGGGCGACTGCTCGTTGACGATCACCTCGAACGGCACCGCGACAACGGTCGGACTGACCGGTGACGACACCGTCTCCCGCGAGGGCGACGTGCGGCCCCAGCTGGTCGGAGTGTTCAGCGATCTGCAGGGCAACGTTCCCGGTCTGCAGCTGCAGGCCGAGCTGGACAGTAGGTTCTCGTCCACGCCCAGCGCGCTCAAGTGGTTCGCGATGATCGTCGGAGTGCTCGCCACGGGAATCTCGCTGGTGGCACTGCACCGCCTCGATCTGTCCGACGGGCGTCGCGCCCGACGGTTCCTGCCGCGTCGCTGGTGGAGCTTCGGGCCGGCCGACGCGGTGGTGATCGGGACGCTGCTGGTGTGGCACGTCATCGGCGCGAACACCTCCGACGACGGCTATCAACTGGGCATGGCACGCACGGCCGATCACGCCGGGTACATGGCCAACTACTTCCGTTACTTCGGGGTGCCCGAAACACCGTTCGGCACACCGTTGTACGACATGTTCACCCTCCTCTCGCACGTGTCGACGGCCAGTGTGTGGATGCGGATCCCGACGTTGATCTGCGGCGTCGTCGTCTGGCTCGTCCTCAGTCGTGAGGTGATCCCGCGGTTCGGTGCCGCTGCCCGCGCGTCGAAAACTGCGTTGTGGACCGGCGGGCTGGTGATGCTGGCGTTCTGGTTGCCGTACAACAACGGTCTGCGCCCGGAGCCGTTCGTGGCTCTGGGCGTGTTGTTGACGTGGTGTTCGGTGGAGCGGTCCATCGCGACACGGCGACTGCTGCCTGCGGCAGCGGCGATTCTGATCGCCGCGTTGACGGTCACGTGCGCACCGTCGGGCTTCATCTGTTTCGCGCCACTGATTGCCGGTGCCCGGCCGGTGATTCAGATCGTCGTCGCCCGCGCCCGCGCGTTCGGCACCACTACACTCGGCGCGGCAACACTGCTCGCCCCGCTGGTGGCGTCGGGCACGGTGGTACTCGTCTTCGCGTTCGGAAATCAGACCGTGGCCGGCATGCTCGAGATGCAGCGGGTGCACACTGCGGCCGGGCCGAGCCAGGCGTGGTTCGAGGAGTACCTGCGCTACCAGTGGCTGATGAACATGGACATCGACGGCTCGCTGGCGCGCCGCTTCGGGGTGTTCGTCATGGTCGTCTCGCTGATCGCGGTGGTGATTGCGATGCTGCGCAAGGGCGGCAAGATTCCCGGCACCGCCACCGGGCCCGCTCGACGCATCGTCGGCATCACCGTCGGGGCCATGGCGTTGATGATGATCACCCCCACCAAGTGGACGCATCACTTCGGCGTGTTCGCCGGGCTCGCGGCCTCGGTTGCGGTGCTCGCGGCCGTGGCAACCGGCGCAGCGGTGCTCCGTTCGCGGCGCAACCGGTTGCTGTTCGCGGCGGCCGTGTCGTTCCTGACGGCGGTCGCCTTCACCGGAACCAACGGCTACTGGTACGTCTCGGCGTGGGGAGTTCCGTTCTGGGACAAGCCGATTCTCGTGGCCGGGCTCGGCATCTCGACGATGTTCCTCGGCCTGACGGTATTGCTGTTGCTCGCCGGTGTGTGGTTCCATCTGCGTGCGCCGTACGTCCGCGCCGACAAGCCGATGGCGCGATGGTGGTCGGTGCCGCCGATCGCCGTGGCCGCAGGTCTGATGGTGCTGCTGGCCGTGGCATCGATGGCCAAGGGCGCGGTGGCTCAGTGGCCGTCGTACTCGGTCGCGAAATCGAACCTGTCGGCGCTGGCCGGCAACACGTGTGGACTTGCGAACGACGTGCTGCTCGAGACGAACCCCAATGCCGATGTGCTGCAACCGGTCAGCGGCGACGCCTTCGCTGCTCTCGGGGCCGAGAACGACGGTTTCACCCCGGACGGGGTTGCGCGGGACCTCACCGCAGACAAGGAATCCTCGGCGTCGGGCACCTCGAACACCGTCGACACCGAGGATCAGCAACAGCCGACGTCGACCACCGGAGCCGGAACCGGGGGCAGTGCACTGCCGTACGGCCTCGACCCTGCGACCGTGCCGGTACTGGGATCGTTCGGATCGGACACTCCCGCCACCCTGACCACCGGCTGGTACGCGCTGCCCGCCGATCCCGGTCAGCTCGTCTCCATTGCCGCGGCCGGACGCATCCGCTCGGTGAACTCCGACGGCATCGTCACCTACGGCCAGAACCTCGAACTCGAGTACGGAGTGGACGGCCGGGCGCAGGGGCGGGTGACGCCCATCGACATCGGCCCGACGCCGTCGTGGCGCAACCTGCGGGTGCCGATGGACCTGATTCCCGCCGGCAGCAACATGATTCGTTTGGTACTGAGTGACACCGACCGCGACCCCGACCAGTGGCTCGCGGTCACCCCGCCGCGGGTGCCGCGTACCCAGACGTTGAACGAGGTCGTCGGGCGCGAGAATCCGGTGCTGCTGGACTGGGAGGTGGGCTTCAACTTTCCGTGTCAGCATCCGTTCGATCACCGACTCGGGGTTGCCGAAGTTCCGCAGTACCGGGTGTTGCCGGACCGCAGCGGTGCCGTCATCACCAACGCATGGCAGGACCATTTCGGCGGCGGCCCGCTCGGATGGATCGATGTCGTTGCCTCGGCCCGCACCATCCCGTCGTACCTGGACGGGGACTGGGATCGCGACTGGGGATCGATCGAGCAGTACACACCGTACGACCGATCGGCTGAGCCGGCGAAGATCACAGCCACCGAGATCCAGCGTTCCGGCCTGTGGACGCCCGGTCCCATCAAAACCGGTTAATCTCTACGCGTTCGGAAGTCCTTATACCGACAGTAGAAGAAACGGGGAGAGGGCCATGGCGAACGCTATAGAAGTAGAGAACCTGGTACTTCGGTACGGGAAGAACGTCGCGCTCGACGGGATCGATTTCACGGTTCCCGAGGGCACGGTGCTCGGTGTGCTCGGCCCCAACGGTGCGGGCAAGACGACGGCGGTGCGGATCCTGGCCACTCTGCTGCAGGCAACGTCCGGTTCGGCGCGGGTGTTCGGGCTCGATGTGGCGAAGCAAGCCAACGAGGTTCGGGGGACGATCGGCCTGACGGGCCAGTTCGCAGCCGTGGACGAGTATCTGACCGGGTACGAAAATTTGGAGATGGTCGGCAGACTGTTCGGGCTGCGCAAGGCCGAAGCGAGGAAACGCGCCGACGAGCTGCTGAGCAGATTCGACCTCGAATATGCACGCGACCGCACCGCCAAGCAGTACTCCGGAGGTATGCGTCGCCGACTCGACATCGCGGCCAGTCTGATCGGCAGGCCACGGGTGGTGTTCCTCGACGAACCCACCACCGGTCTCGACCCCCGCAGCCGAATCACGATGTGGGAGTTCATCGCAGATCTCGTCCGTGACGGAACGACGATCCTGTTGACGACGCAGTACCTCGAGGAGGCGGACCGGCTCGCCGATTCGATCATCGTGCTCAACAAGGGCAAGATCATCGCGCGCGGCACCGCCGACGAGCTGAAGGCCCAAACGGGCGGCGAGCGAATCGAATTCGTACTCACGGACCGATCTCAGGCCGATCGCGCCAAGGAGATCCTGACCCCGATCGGCGTCGAGCCGCCCACCCTGGACGAACAGGTGGGACGGATCGTCATGCCGGTCAACGGTGGATCGAAGGATCTGTCCACGGCGTTGAGTCATCTGGAAGCTGCGGGAATCGGGGTGGTCGACGTCGGTCTGCGACGGCCGAACCTCGACGATGTGTTCCTGTCTCTGACCGGTCAGACCACCGGCGAGCCCGAGGCTGCGGAGGAAGAGAAATGAGCAACGTTCTCCTGGATTCGGCGATCATCACCAAGCGAAACCTGATCAAGCTCAAGCGAGTTCCCGATCTGCTGTTCTTCGCAACGCTGTCACCGATCATGTTCGTGCTGTTGTTCGCCTATGTCTTCGGCAGTGCCATCGACGTACCCGGCATCGATTACAAGAGCTTCCTGATGGGCGGCATCTTCGTCCAGACGATGATCTTCGGTGCGTCCATCACCGGATCCTCACTGGCCGAGGATCTGCAGAAGGGCGTCATGGACCGCTTCCGGTCGCTGCCGATGGCGCGATCTGCCGTCGTCATCGGGCGGACGGCCGCCGACGTCGGCAACAACGTCGTCACCATCACGATCATGTCCATCACCGGACTCATCGTGGGCTGGCGCATCACGTCGTCGTTCTTCGACGCTCTGCTCGGTTACGTGCTGTTGCTGTTGTTCGCGTACTCGATTTCGTGGGTGATGGCGCTGGTAGGACTGATCGTGCGCTCCCCGGAGATCTTCAACAACGCGTCGTTCATCGTGATCTTCCCGCTTACGTTCATCGCCAACACTTTCGTGCCGATCGACAACTTCCCGAGCGTGCTCAAGACCATCGCGGAATGGAACCCCATCTCGTCGGTGACCCTGGCCGTGCGTGAGCAGTTCGGCAATACCAATCCGATGGCCCCACCGCCCGAGGTGTGGCCGTTGCAGAACCCGGTCCTGTACACGTTGATCTGGGTCGTGGTGATGCTCGTGGTGTTCGTGCCGCTGTCGGTCCGCAAGTACCAGAAGACGATGACTGCCTGAGATCGTCCGAAACGACAACACCCCCGGCCGCTGAGCGACCGGGGGTGTTGTTCGAGAAGAGGCTCGAATCAGGTGTGGTACGGCTCTGCGCTGACCAGCGTGACCTTCATGGTCTTGCCGTTGGGCAGGGTGTACTCGCGGGTGTCGCCGACCTTCGCGTCGATGAGCGATCCACCCAGCGGAGACGCGGGGGAGTACACCTCGAGCTTGCTGTCGCGGGCACCCTCTTCGCGGGTGGCGATCAGGAAGGTCTCGGTGTCGGACTCGTCGCCGTCGTAGTAGACCTTGACGACGGATCCGGGCAGAGCCACGCCCGACTGGGTGGGTGCCTCGCCGACCTTCGCGTTGTTGAGCAGTTCCTGCAGCTGACGAATGCGTGCTTCCTGCTGGCCCTGCTCCTCGCGCGCAGCGTGGTAGCCGCCGTTCTCCTTCAGATCGCCCTCTTCGCGACGCTCGTTGATCTCGGCGGCGATGACGGGGCGATTGGAAATGAGCTGGTCGAGTTCGCTCTTGAGCCTGTCGTGTGATTCCTGGGTAAGCCAGGTCACCTGGGTCTCGGTCATCTCGATCACTCCCTCGTAGTCGGAATCTCGAGTTCGATTCCGGTTTCTAGGCGGTAGGGCACGCAACGAAGAGGGGACTCCAATGGATGGATCCCCTTGGTCGGCCCGCATCCTGGAGCCGTCGACATCGTTGACGCAGGTAACCCTGCCCGCAATGCAGCAATACACGGCACCTGTGCGGCAGCCGTGTACGACCCGAGCTTACCACGAACAGGCTCTTCGCCTATCGGGCTCGTAAATACTCGGGAACATCGAGGCTGCAGCCGTACACGTCTCCGACGGCGGGTGGGGACGACGTCGTCACGTCGGTGGTGAGCTCCACCGTGGTCGAGGAGGACTCCGGTGGGATGTACACCTCGCGCCGTCCGGTCTCGGAACCGTCGCGAGAACGAGCGCGGACGATGCACACCGCCGGCTGCTCCGGGTTCTCCCGGGTGACGCTGAATCGGATCGACATCGTGCTCTCGTCGACGATGTCGAACGAAAGCTGGCTGCCTTCGACGGGCTTGACCGAGAATTTCGTGTACGCGTAGTAGGCCACGCCGAGCCCGACCAGCAGGACCAGTGCCACCAGTGCGATCTTCGTCGCACGTTTCGGAGCTCGCCGAATGCCGCTCGGACCGGAACCCGACGGGTATCTACCTGCGGGAAGTGCGTTGGTCATGTCAGCTCTCGGAGTGAAATCGGGGGTGCCGCTGGGGGCATGTCGGCGTCAGGTGGAACTATAGGGCAGGCAAGAACAAGGCGAATCCGAGGTGAGGAAGAACGTGTCCGGACTGCGGCTCATGGCAGTGCATGCCCATCCCGACGACGAGTCCAGCAAAGGTGCTGCGACCACGGCCCGCTATGCGGCCGAAGGGCACGACGTTCTGGTCGTCACGCTCACCGGCGGCGAGCGAGGGGACATCCTCAATCCGGCGATGGACATTCCGGGCGTCCACCAACGGATCAGGGAGGTCCGACGCGAGGAGATGGCCGAGGCCGCGCGCATCCTCGGGGTACAGCAGACGTGGCTCGGATTCGAGGACTCGGGACTCCCCGAGGGCGATCCGCTGCCGCCGCTGCCCGAGGGCTGCTTCGCGCTGGTGCCGTTGGAGGTGTCCACCGAGGCGTTGGTGAAGGTGGTTCGAGACTTCAAGCCCCACGTCATCACCACCTACGACGAACGCGGCGGCTACCCGCATCCCGATCACATCCGGTGCCACGAGGTCTCGATGGCCGCGTGGGAAGCCGCGGGCGATCCCGAGCGTTTCCCCGATGCGGGTGAGCCGTGGACTCCGCTCAAGCTCTACTACTCGCACGGTTTCCTGCGTAAGCGCATGCAGCTCTTCCACGACTGGTTCATCGATCGCGGCGAGGAAAGCCCGTTCGTCGAGTGGCTGAAGCGGTGGGACGGTCAGCGCGACGAGATCATGGAGCGCATCACCACGCAGGTCGACGTGGGCACCTGGTTCGAGCAGCGCGACGACGCACTGCGAGCCCATGCGACGCAGATCGATCCCAACGGAGCGTTCTTCGCGGTGCCCGTGGACGTCCAACGCAAGTTGTGGCCCACCGAGGAGTTCGAGCTCGCCCGCACCCGCGTGACCACGTCACTGCCCGAGACCGATCTGTTCGCGGGAATAGAAGAGACCGAACAATGATCGTGTCGATCCTCGCCCAGCAGCCCACGGGGCCCGAGTTCGGCAAGTCGTCGCCGATCGGTCTGGTGATCCTCGTGGCGTTGCTGGTCGGAACGGCGCTGCTGATCTGGTCCATGAACAAGAAGATCAAGCGTCTGCCCGCGACGTTCGAGAAAGAAGATCCCACGCTGGATCAGGCGCTCGACGAGGGCACCGATCGTGGGGGCATCACGCCGAGCCCACAACCGGACACCAGCCGTCCGAAACCCGCTGTCTCCGACGAACCAGCTGTCTCCGACGAACCCTGATGCTCGACGCGAACACGCTGGGCGAATCCACCAGTCCGTATCTGCGTCAGCACGCCGACAATCCGGTGCACTGGCAGCAGTGGGGACCGCAGGCACTGCAGTCCGCGCGTGATCGCGACGTCCCGATCCTGTTGTCCATCGGGTACTCGGCGTGCCACTGGTGTCATGTCATGGCACACGAATCGTTCGAGGACGAGGCCACCGCGGCCCTGATGAACGAGCATTTCGTGTGCATCAAGGTCGATCGGGAAGAGCGCCCCGACCTCGATGCGGTCTACATGAACGCCACTGTCGCGATGACCGGTCAGGGCGGTTGGCCCATGACCTGTTTCCTCACACCCGAGACCGAACCGTTCTACTGCGGGACGTACTACCCACCGGCCCCACGCCAGGGGATGCCCTCCTTCGAACAACTACTGACCGCAATCGCCGACACCTGGTCCACCCGGCGACAGGAGGTGTTCGACGCGTCCGCGGCCATCGTCACCGAGCTGCGCAAACAGAGCTCCGGAATTCCGGCCGGCGGACGACCGATGGACGCCGATTTTCTGGCCGCGTCCGTCGCGGCGGTCTGCGCCGACGAGGACACCACCTACGGCGGCTTCGGCCGGGCACCGAAATTTCCACCGGGTGCACTGCTGGAGGGTCTGCTCCGGCACTACGAGCGCACCGGCAACGGTGAGGTACTCGACGTGGTTCGACGTACCGCGGCGGCAATGGCGCGCGGAGGCATGTACGACCAACTCGCCGGCGGCTTCGCGCGGTATTCGGTCGACGCAGAATGGATCGTCCCGCACTTCGAGAAGATGCTCTACGACAATGCGCTGCTGCTGCGGTTCTACGCGCACGCCGCCCGGGTCGACGATGATCCGCTGGTGCGTCGGGTGGCGTCGGATACCGCACGATTCATGCTCGGTGAATTGCGCACGGCCAACGGCTGTTTCGCGTCGGCGCTCGATGCCGACACCGAAGGAGTCGAGGGTCTGACCTACGTGTGGACGCCCGAGCAGCTGGTCGACACCCTCGGTTTCGAAGACGGTGTATGGGCTGCGGGCCTGTTCGCGGTGAATTCCGCCGGCACGTTCGAGGCCGGTATGTCCGTGCTGCAACTGCCCGCCGAGCCCGAGGACTACGACCGGTTCGCCCGCATCCGGAACGCGTTGTCGGCGGCACGAGCGTCGCGGCCGCAACCCGGTCGAGACGACAAGGTGGTCACCGCGTGGAACGCACTGGCCATCACCGCGTTGGCCGAGGCCGGAACCGGCGCGAACGAACCGACCTGGGTCGACGCCGCCGTCGAATGCGGCGAGCAACTGTTCGCCACTCACGTCGAATCGGGACGTGTCCGGCGGGCGTCCCTCGGTAGCGCAGTGGGTGAGGCCACCGGAGTGCTCGAGGACTACGCCTGCCTCGCCGTGGCCGCTGCCACGCTGTTCCAGGCCACCGGCGACGCCGTCTGGACCCGGCGGATGACGACGATCCTCGACGCTGCGATCGAACACTTCGCCGATCCCGACGACGCCGGCAGCTGGTTCGACACCGCTGACGATGCCGAGACCCTGGTGACCCGGCCGCGGGATCCGATCGACGGTGCGACTCCGTCGGGAGCGTCGACCATGGCCGAGGCGCTGCTCACCGCGGCCGCCCTCGTCGATCACGAATCGTCCGCACGGTACGCCGAACTGGCCGCTGCTTCGCTCGCACGAGCAGCGGCCATCCTCGAACGCGCCCCGAGGTCGGGTGGTCACTGGCTGGCCGTGGCCGAGGCGTCGGTGCGCGGCCCGATTCAGATCGCCGTGTCGCTCGCACCGGGCGGTGAGTTGCTCGCCGCCGCGCGGTCGCTGGCACCTGGAGGTTCCGTGGTGGTCGCAGGATCGGCCGACTCGTCTGCGCTGCTGACGGGCCGACCGCCCGTCGACGGGCAGGAAACGGCGTACGTGTGTCGCGGATTCGTCTGCGACCGGCCTGTGACGTCGGTCGAGGATCTGGCGGCCGCACTGCGGAAGTGACGTCGCCGACGCGGTGTTCCGAGCCTTCCGACGCGTCGTCAGAACAGGACGAGCCACACTGCCACGAGGTGGCAGATTGCCGCCAACACCGTTGCTGCGTGGAAGAATTCGTGATGGCCGAATGTCGTGGGCCACGGATTCGGCCACTTGGTGGCGTAGAGGATCGCCCCGACGCTGTAGAAGATGCCGCCGACCAATAGCAACAGGAACGGTGCGAAGCCGACGTGCTCGATCAGGGTGGGAGCGACCGGCACGATCGCCCAGCCGAGCACGAGATACAGCGGTACCCCGACCCAGCGGGGAGCGGTGGGCCACAGCATCTTCAGAGCCACCCCGCAGACCGCTCCGATCCACACGACGATCAACAGAGTTCGTCCCGTCGCGGCCGGCAGACCCAGTACGGCGAACGGGGTGTAGCTACCGGCGATGAACAGGAAGATCATGGAGTGGTCGGCGCGTTTCATCCAGATCTGCGACGCGGTGGTCTTCCAGTGCACGCGGTGATAGGTGGCGCTGACGCCGAACACCCCGCACACGGTGATCGAATAGATACCCGTCGCGAGGCCTGCGCTGACCGACACCAGGCTGAACGCCATGGTGACGAGGGTGATCGCGCACACCACCGCGACGCCGAAGGCGTACAGGTGAATCCAGCCACGCATGCGTGGTTTGACGGGTATCTCGTCCAGTCCGAACATCGTCATGAAAGGTGACCTCCCGTTCCGCCGTAGTGAACCTACGCAACCGTAGGTTCGGACGCTACTGTACCGGCCGCCCGCTCGAAGACGTCGGCGTAAGGTGATCCTCCGTGGTGATGAGAGCAGCGGTGACGAAGTAGTGGTGATCATTCCGCAGAAGGTGCGCGGCGTTCTCTACAACGTGTACGAGCGGCGTTTGTTGAGTCAGCTCGAGGGGGTGCAGCACCCGCGGCACGTCGCGGTGATGTGTGACGGCAACCGGCGGTGGGCACGGGAGAACGGGTTCACCGACGTCGCGCACGGCCACCGCATGGGGGCGCTCAAGATCGCCGAGATGCTCGGCTGGTGCGACGCTGCCGGAATCGAGATGGCCACCATCTATCTGCTCTCGACCGAGAACCTCCGACGGGATGCCGACGAACTCGATTCGCTGCTCGACATCATCACCGACGTCGTCGAGGAGATCTGCGGACCCGAGATGAACTGGGGCGTCAAACTCGTCGGCACTCTCGATCTGCTGCCTGCATCGACCTCACGTCGGCTCAAAGAGGCGGCTGCGCGCACCGAGGGCCGAACCGGAACGCACGTCAATGTCGCCGTCGGATACGGCGGCCGCCAGGAGATCGCCGACGCCGTGCAGTCGCTGGTCACCGAGAAGATCGCCGAAGGCATCACCGGGGACGAGTTGGTGGCCTCCATCAACGTCGACGGTATCGACAGTCACCTGTACACCTCGGGTCAACCCGATCCCGATCTCGTCATCCGCACCTCGGGAGAGCAACGCCTGTCCGGTTTCCTGCTGTGGCAGAGCGCATATTCGGAGATCTGGTTCACCGAGGCCTATTGGCCGGAATTTCGTCGCGTCGACTTCTTGCGCGCACTCCGCGACTTCGCCGCACGGCACCGCCGGTTCGGTATCTGACGTGCACGGCTGGACCGTCTGGTCATTCCGCAGGCTCCACTCCAGCTCGTAGCCTGCTACGAACTTCCACTCACGACCTGGACCTACAACTTTCGCAGGCGCAGCCGGTTGATCGCATGGTCGTTGTCCTTGCGCAGCACCATCGTTGCTCGCGGACGAGTCGGAAGAATGTTCTCCACCAGGTTCGGCAAGTTGATCGAATGCCACAGATCCTCGGCCGCGATCTGCGCGTGATCGTCGGACAGTCCTGCATAGTGATGGAAATGCGAGGACGGGTCGGTGAACGAGGTCTTGCGTAGCGCCAGGAATCGTTTGACGTACCAGCTCTCGATGTCCTCGATCCGAGCGTCGACGTAGATCGAGAAGTCGAACAGATCCGAGACCATCAGCCGAGGTCCGGTCTGGAGTACGTTGAGCCCCTCCACGATCAGGATGTCGGGCTGGCGAACCATGTGGTACTGGCCTTTGACAATGTCGTACGACACGTGCGAATAGACCGGCGCGCCCACCTCTTCGGTTCCGGACTTGACCTCGGTGACGAACCTGAGCAGCTTGCGTCGGTCGTAACTTTCGGGAAAGCCCTTGCGGTGCAGGATCCCTCGGCGCATGAGCTCGGCCGTCGGATACAGGAAACCGTCCGTGGTGACGAGGTCCACGCGGGGATGGTGATCCCACCGGGCCAGGAGTGCTTGCAGCACACGGGCAGTGGTGGATTTACCGACCGCGACGCTGCCCGCTACGCCGATGACGAACGGAACCTGTCGATCGGGATGTTTCTCACCGAGGAACGTGGCCGTTGCCGCGAACAACCGCTGGCGCGCGGCCACCTGGAGATGAATCAGCCGGGCCAGCGGCAGATAGACCTCGGCCACCTCGTCCAGATCGATCTGCTCACCGAGGCCGCGCAGACCGACCAGTTCTTCCTCGGTGAGTACCAGCGGTGTGGATTGACGCAGCGTGCGCCACTGCACACGGTCGAACTCGACGTACGGACTGGACTCGCTCACGCACGCCACCTGAGCATCGGAGCTGCTGAGGATTCGGCGGTGCTCCTGTCGGGCGCGAGTCGCATGGTTCCAGATTGTGCTCGGTGCCTGTCCACCGCGCACGGGCGGGGTCGTTCGCCGTACTAGGGTTCGGATATGGATGCTGCTTCCCTGGTTCGCGAATACCTGTTGCTGGGCCTGAGTTTCGACCGACTCGAAGACGGTTTCGTCGACGCGTACACCGGTGATCCCGAACTGCGTCGAATCACCGAGAACGCCCCGGCGCCGGAGCCGCGTGAGCTCGTCCGTCGAGCGCAGACACTGCGCGCCGAGCTCGGCAACGTCGAACTGACAGCGGAACGCCGAACGTTTCTCGACGTCCACCTGCGGGCGTTGGAATGCTCCGCGCGCAAGTTCGCAGGCGAGAACATCGGCTTCGTCGACGAGGTCCACGCCTACTTCGACGTTCGAATCGCACCGGGGGATCAGGACCAGTACCTGCAGGCGCATCGCAAGATGGACGAGGTGCTCCCCGGACCCGGCTCGCTGAGCGAACGGTTGATCGCCCACCGCCGCGCCGACGTCATTCCAGCGGATCGACTGCAGGACTGCGTCGAGGCGTTCTCGTCCGCATTGCGCGACCGCGTCCGCGCCGAATACTCGTTGCCCGAGAACGAGAAGGTGACGTACGAGGTAGTCGGCGACAAGCCGTGGTCCGGCTTCAACTACTACCTCGGCAACTTCCAGTCCACCGTCGCGATCAACTCCGACATCGAACAGCAGATGGCCAACCTGCCCCACCTGATCGCGCACGAGTCCTACCCCGGCCACCACACCGAGCACTGCCGCAAGGAGACGGGGCTCGTCGGCGCAGGACAGCTCGAGCAGATGTTGTTCGTGGTCAACACTCCGCAGTGCCTGATGGCCGAGGGGCTCGCCGACCACGCTCTCGGGGCGATCGTCGGCGAAGGCTGGGGCGCGTGGGCGCAGGAAATCTACGCCGACCTCGGACTGCGATTCGACGGCGACAAGGCCGAGCGACTCTCGGCGGCGTCGAGCCAACTGCTGGGAGTTCGCCAGGACGCCGCGCTGTTGCTGCACGATCAGCACAAGAGCGAGGACGATGTGGCCGCCTACCTGGAGCGATGGTCACTTGCCTCGCCGCAGCGCGCACGGCACAGTCTGCGCTTTCTGTCCTCGCCGCTGTGGCGGGCGTACATCAGTACCTACGTCGAGGGCTACAAGCTTCTCGCCGGCTGGTTGGACCAGGGTGAGACCGCCAGTGAGCGGGCACAGCTGTTCGGCAGACTGCTCGACGAGCCACTGACACCGGGCGCAGTACGCGTCTCGTAAACTGGCCCAGGTCCGTTGTTTATTGATGCCCCCTTACTCTGCTGTCCCTTGGAGACTCCTGTTATGACTGACGTCAACAACCTGTCACTGGCCGAGCTCGATCCCGAGGTCGCCGCGGCGATGGCAGGTGAACTGGGACGTCAGCGCGACACCCTCGAGATGATCGCCTCGGAGAACTTCGTGCCCCGCGCGGTTCTGCAGGCCCAGGGCAGCGTCCTGACCAACAAGTACGCCGAGGGATACCCCGGACGCCGCTACTACGGCGGCTGCGAGCACGTCGACATCGTCGAGGACCTCGCCCGCAATCGCGCCAAGGAACTCTTCGGTGCCGAGTTCGCCAACGTGCAGCCGCACGCCGGTGCGCAGGCCAACGCCGCGGTACTGATGGCACTGATCAACCCGG
This sequence comes from Rhodococcus sp. PML026, assembly GCF_000963615.1. NCBI lineage: Bacteria > Bacillati > Actinomycetota > Actinomycetes > Mycobacteriales > Nocardiaceae > Rhodococcus > Rhodococcus sp. PML026. The sequence goes on from NZ_KQ031367.1 coordinate 158,290, forward strand.
GCGACAAGATCATGGGACTCGACCTGGCCCACGGCGGCCACCTCACCCACGGCATGAAGCTCAACTTCTCGGGCAAGCTCTACGAGGTCGAGTCCTACGGGGTGTCGAAAGAAGATCACCGCATCGACATGGACGAGGTGCGCAAGCAGGCCATCGCCGCCAAGCCCCAGGTGCTGATCGCCGGCTGGTCGGCCTACCCGCGCCACCAGGACTTCGCTGCGTTCCGTTCCATCGCCGACGAAGTGGGCGCACTGCTCTGGGTCGACATGGCGCACTTCGCCGGACTCGTCGCCGCAGGCGTGCACCCCTCACCCGTGCCTTACGCAGACGTCGTGTCCTCGACGGTGCACAAGACCCTCGGCGGACCGCGCTCCGGCATCATCCTCGCCAAGAAGGAATGGGCCAAGAAGCTCAACTCCGCCGTGTTCCCCGGCCAGCAGGGTGGGCCGCTGATGCACGCCATCGCCGCGAAGGCCGTCGCCTTCAAGATCGCTGCGACGCCGGAGTTCAAGGAACGCCAGGAGCGGACCCTTCTCGGCGCGTCGCTGCTCGCCGAGCGTCTCACCGGTGCCGACGTCGCCGACAAGGGCGTCTCCGTCCTCACCGGCGGCACCGACGTGCATCTGGTACTCGTCGACCTGCGCAACTCCGAGCTCGACGGCCAGCAGGCAGAAGACCTGCTGCACGAGGTCGGCATCACCGTCAACCGCAACGCCGTGCCCTTCGACCCGCGCCCGCCCATGGTCACCTCCGGCCTGCGCATCGGTACCGGCGCACTCGCCACCCGCGGATTCGGCGAAGCCGAGTTCACCGAGGTCGCCGACATCATCGCAACCGCCCTGGCCACGGGTCAGGCCACCGACGCCCTGAAAGAACGCGTCGTGAAACTGGCACAGAGCAAGCCGTTGTACGAGGGCCTCGAAGACTGGGGATTGCTGGGCTGACCCTGGCTTTCCTGCCCACCCCGGTCGCGTCAATGGACCATTGCAGCGTTCGGACGTCTGCAGTGGTTCATTCACGCTGACCCCCGGTCGGATCAATGTGGCTATCAGTCGATCTGAGTGCAACAAAGCCACATTGATCCGACGGGGGAGGGCGGTCTCGGCACCGAACGTCCCGCCGACCTGGGGCGAATCGGCCGTAACGCGTTGTTCACCGACACGCCAGACTTCCAGCGAGCCGATACCGGATTTCGGCGGTACCGTCGGCAGTAACAGGCAGCGGGGAAGCTGCCTGTGCGGGAGGTTCTGATACGTGACTGAGCTAGTGAGCGCGAGAGGGCCGGTACCCGGTCCTCGTGTCACCTGACACATCGGACCCGACCGGCCGAGCGACAGAGTTTGCGCGGTGCCGCGCAAACGTAGGAGCCCCACGTGACCACTTCACGCTCCGTTTCCGCCCCTCTTCGGACATTCGTGCTCGATACCTCGGTCCTGCTGTCGGATCCGTGGGCAGTCATCCGGTTCGCCGAGCACAATGTGGTACTTCCGTTGATCGTGATCAGCGAGTTGGAGGGCAAACGCCACCATCACGAACTGGGATGGTTCGCGCGGGAATCCTTGCGCATGCTCGACGACCTCCGCGTAGAATTCGGCCGACTCGATCAGCCGGTCCCCATCGGAACGTCCGGCGGCACACTGCAAGTCGAGCTCAATCACACCGATCCGTCGGTGCTACCCGTCGGGTTCCGTACCGACTCCAACGATTCTCGAATCCTCGCTTGCGCCCTGAATCTGGCGGCCGAGGGCAAAGATGTGGTGTTGGTCAGCAAAGATATCCCGCTGCGCGTCAAGGCCGGTGCTGTCGGGCTTCCCGCCGACGAGTACCACGCTCACGACGTCGTGCCGTCCGGTTGGACCGGTATGACGGAGCTCGAGGTGCCCTCCGATGCCGTGGACACCCTGTTCAACGACGGTGTCATCGATCTCGTCGAGGCCCGAGACTTGCCGTGTCACACCGGCGTTCGACTGCTTGCCGGACGGCAGAGTGCACTGGGGCGCGTCACGCCCGACAAGCAGATCCAACTCGTGCGTGGTGAGCGTGAGGCGTTCGGCCTGCACGGCCGTTCGGCGGAACAGCGAGTCGCACTCGATCTTCTGCTCGATGAGAGCATCGGCATCGTCTCGCTCGGTGGAAAGGCAGGCACCGGCAAGTCCGCTCTGGCGCTGACGGCTGGTCTCGAGGCCGTCCTCGAACGTCGCTCACACCGGAAAGTTGTTGTCTTCCGGCCTCTTTACGCCGTCGGTGGGCAGGAACTCGGCTACCTCCCCGGCAGTGAGAGTGAGAAGATGGGCCCGTGGGGCCAGGCTGTCTTCGACACCCTCGAAGGGCTCGCCAGCCCGGAGGTCATGGAGGAAGTCATCGCCCGCGGAATGCTGGAAGTGTTGCCGCTGACGCACATTCGCGGTCGCTCGCTCCACGATTCGTTCGTCATCGTCGACGAGGCACAGTCACTCGAGCGCAATGTGCTGCTCACGGTCCTGTCACGACTGGGGTCGGGCTCACGCGTCGTGCTCACTCACGACGTCGCGCAACGAGACAACCTCCGGGTCGGACGACACGACGGCGTCGCTGCCGTCATCGAAAAGCTCAAGGGGCACCCGCTTTTCGCGCACATCACCCTCACTCGCAGTGAGCGTTCACCGATCGCTGCACTGGTGACCGAAATGCTCGAGGAATTCGGTCCGTCAGGGGCCTGACGCCCCTCGTGAGTGGAACTTCGTAGCCTGCTACGAAGTTCCACTCACATGGGTCACCGGCCCACCGCAGCCCTGAGCGCTCCTCGCGCAACACCTTTCATGAAATCGACGTTGTCGAAATAGTCGCGCCACACAGCTATTTTGCCGTCGCGCAGCTCGAATGTTCCGCACACCCAGAACTCGACACGAAGCCGACGCCAGATCAGGACGTCGGTGCGCTCGGTGAGCACGACATCTCCGTCGGCCGCGATGTTGTGCACGACGACGTCGAAACCGTAACCCGGCTTGGCCAGCAGCGTCAGAAATCTGCCTACGTTGGAGATTCCGCGCACCTTGGGAAGCCCGACGTTGTGCCACACGATCTTCTCGTCGAGAAGCGCCAGCGCGCGATCGGTCTCGCGAAGCCTCAACGCGTCGAACAGGTTTTGCACGCTGTCGGTTGCTTGTCGGGTGTCAGTCACTTGGTGAACCGTCCTAATCCATCGCCGTCGAAGAACTCGAGTGTGACCGTGTTCCCCTCGAATGTCGCCTGAGAAATCGTTCCGTCCGGTGCGTTCTCACCGGTCGGCTCGAACGCGAAGGTATCACCGTCCCAGTGCGACAACTCGTAGGAAGTCGAGTTCGGTCCGAGGGTCAACACCAGCCTCCCGTCGACCTCCGCGACGGTCGCCGGCCCCCAGTAGGCGTTCTGGTACACCCCGGTGTACGACGTGAGCGGTTGTGGCGCAGCGGCATTCGTCGGAGCGGTCTTCCCCGCGAGGTCGCCCTCCGGCTCGCTCATACCGGCGAAGGCATTCTTGTACAGCGTTCGCCAGTCCTCGCGTACCTCGCCGAACTGCACGAGGTCGGCGAACTCGGCCGTGACCGTTTCTGCGATGCCGAGTGGCGCGGCGTTGGTCAGTACGACGATGGCGACGTCGAGCGACGGGATCCAGAGAAAGTTCGTGCCCGCCCCGAGTGCGAACGCTCCGGAATGGCTGACGGTCGTGCGGCCGGCTGCACTGGTGGAGACGTTGAATCCGTATCCGTAGTAGCCCGCGCGCGAATCCGCCGTCGTCGACGGGCTCGAGACGATCTGCGCGCTGATGGCAGGAAGGAGGGCGTCGGGATCGACGATCTGCTTCCCGTCGTGGGTGCCGTCGGCGATGAGCATCGTCAGCCACCTGGCGAGATCGTTCACCGAGGAGCTGACGCCACCGGCCGGCGTCTGCGGATCGGGTTCGCGTTGGTATCGGGCCTGATACTCGCCGTCCACGAGGACGTGAGGTACCGCTCGGTCGGCGCGGCCGATGTAGTCGGAGAACGACGAGCTTGTCGAGGTCATGCCGAGCGGACCGTAGATCGTGTCCTCGCTGAGGGTGTCCCAGTCCTTGCCCGACGCGGCAGCGACGGCCTCGGCCGCGGCTGTGATCCCGAAGTTGGTGTAGTGATACGTGGAACGGAACGGATCGAGGGGCACCTCCCGAAGGCGCTCGAGGATCTGTCTCCGGTCGTAGCCGAGGTCTTCGAGTAGATCGCCCTCGTGCTCTGGGAGTCCGCTTCGATGCGCGTAGAAGTCGCCGACCGTGATGTTCTGAGTCACCCACGGATCGTCCAGCGCAAACCACGGCAGCTCGGAGACCACCGGCGTCGACCAGTCGATGACACCCGCTCCCACCTGTGACGCGACCACCGTCGCACCCACCGACTTGGACAGCGAGGCCAGCTGGAACACGGTGTCGCCGTCGATCGGGTCGTCCTTCCCCATTTCGCGAACGCCGAAGCCTTTCGAGTAGACGACGTCCGAACCGTGCACGACGGCAACGGCCATACCCGGAATGTTCGACGACGCCATCAGTTCGTCGGCGATACCGTCGAGCTTGCCGACCGCATCGTCGACGCGACCGGCCGGAACGTCGACGCCGGCAACCTGGCCGGGCGACAAATCCTCGGTCGGCACCGGCTCGGACGCCGGTGGACTGTCTGCGGTGGGTGCGTCTTCGGAGCACCCTGCCAACAGAACCAGAGAGCACACGACAGCAAGTACAGAAAATTTCGACCCGACCGCATCATGAGGAGTCCTCACGTCGATGATTGGATGCACCTGAGGATAGACCCGCAACGACCTGGCGTTAGGAGAATTCACAGAGGTCAGGGGCGCGACGTCGGACGCTCGGCGGCAGGCGCTACGGTTACCGCATGTCTACGAACCTGTCCGACGGTGATCTGCTGGTCCGTTTGGAGCCCGCGGTCGAAGAGAATCTACGACGCCATATCGAGGCAGCGAGTGATTGGCACCCCCATGAGCTCGCGCCGTTCGACGACGGCAAGAACTTCGCGTTCCTCGGCGGCGAGGATTGGTCGCCCGAGCAGTCGCACCTGAGCGACGTCGAAATTCTGTCCGCCACGGTGGGCGTGTTGGTGGCCGACAACCTCCCCGCCTACCACCGGGAACTGGCCCACGCCCTCACCGGCCTCGGTGCCTGGTGGAAGTGGACGGGCCGCTGGACGTCGGAAGAGAACCGACAGTCGATCGTGCTGCGCAACTTCCTGGTGCTCACCCGCGCTGTCGATCCGGTCGCCCTCGAGCGAGTCCGGATGGAACACATGACCCTCGGATTCGACGCGCCCAGCCAGCGGCTGCTCGACATCCTGGCGCACTTCGCCATCGAAGAAGCTGCCGCCGCCCTGCGTAACCGCAACACCATCGCTTTGGGCAAGGATCCGGTGCTGGCCACCATCCTCGGCAAGATTGCCGACGACGACGAGCTGCAGTCGGCATTCTTCGCCAGCATCCTCGACGAGGCATTCGCTGTCGTACCCGATCAGGCTGCGCGCGCAGTGGCCGACCGTATCAACGGCTTCAAGATCCCCGAGATCGAGCTTCCGGACCGCGGCAGCAGCATCGCCGCCCTCGCCGAAGCCGGGATCTACGATGCCGACCAGGAACGCGACAAGGTGTTCAAGCCGTTGCTCGCAGGCTGGAAGATCTTCGACCGCACCGATCTGGGTGAGGACGGCCTGAAGGCACGCGAAGAACTCGCGCACCTGGCCTGAGGTTTCGGCCCCTTTCGAAAGCGACCCGCCCCCGGTCGGATCAATGCGACTTTGTTGCAGTCTGAGTGACTGAAACCCACATTGATCCAACCGGGGGCGGGCGCGTTCAAGGGTGCAGCGGGTCCTGCGGGTCCTGCGGGTAGAGCAGCGAAACTAGTCCTTGACCTTCGCCATGGCCAGGACGTCGAGGCGCTTGTCCAGTTCTGCTTCGCTGAGCTTGTCGCCGATCAGTCCGCGGTCGATGACGGTCTGACGGATCGTCTTCTTTTCCTTCAGCGCCTGCTTGGCGACTGCGGCCGCTTCTTCGTAGCCGATTGCGGAGTTCAGCGGCGTCACGATGGACGGCGAGGACTCGGCGAGGGTCTTGAGGTGCTCGACGTTGGCTTCGAGGCCGACGACGCACTTGTCGGCGAACAGCACCGAGACGTTGGCGAGCAATTTGAAGGATTCGAGAACGTTGCGGGCCATCATCGGGATGTAGACGTTGAGCTCGAAGGCACCCGATGCGCCGCCGAAGGCCACTGCCGCGTCGTTACCGATGACCTGCGCGGCGACCTGCGTGACAGCCTCGGGCAGAACGGGATTCACCTTGCCGGGCATGATCGAGCTGCCGGGCTGCAGGTCGGGGAGTGCGATCTCGCCGAGTCCGGTGAGCGGTCCCGATCCCATCCAGCGAATGTCGTTGGCGATCTTGGTCAGTGACACTGCGATGGTGCGCAGTGCACCGGATGCCTCGACCAGTCCGTCGCGAGCGGCCTGCGCCTCGAACGAATCCTTGGCGGCGGTGAGGGCGTCGATGCCCGTCGACTTCACCAGAGCAGCAACGACTTTCGGGCCGAAGCCGTCGGGTGCGTTGAGGCCGGTGCCGACGGCGGTGCCGCCGATGGGCAGTTCACCCAGACGCGGCAGGGTGGCTTCGACGCGCTCGATGCCGGCCTCGATCTGCCGGGCGTAGCCGCCGAATTCCTGACCGAGAGTGACGGGGACGGCATCCATCAGGTGGGTGCGTCCGGACTTCACGACGTGCTTCCACTCGGTGGCCTTGGTCACCAGAGCCTCGTGCAGGTGCCGCAGCGCGGGCACCAGGGAGGTGACGGCTGCTTCGGTGGCGGCAACGTGCGTGGCCGTCGGGAACGTGTCGTTGGAGGACTGCGACATGTTCACGTGGTCGTTGGGGTGCACCTCGACGCCGTTGGCCTTGGCGATCGACGCGATGACCTCGTTGGCGTTCATGTTGGAGCTGGTGCCCGAGCCGGTCTGGAAGACGTCGATCGGGAACTGATCGTCGTGCTTGCCCTCGGCGATTTCGTTGGCTGCCGCGATGATCGCGTCGGCCAATGCGCCGTCGAGCAGACCGAGATCCTTGTTGACCTGTGCGCAGGCTGCCTTGAGCAGGCCCATCGCGCGGATCTGGGTGCGCTCGAGCGGGCGGCCCGAGATGGGGAAGTTCTCCACCGCACGCTGCGTCTGGGCGCGCCAGAGCGCGTCGATGGGGACGCGAACCTCTCCCATGGTGTCGTGTTCGATCCGGAACTGCTGTTCGTCTGTCTGCGTCATGAGCCTTACTTTGCCAGTCGTGGTTTCGGGGATCAGAAGGACGGTGCCTGGCCGGATTCGTCGGCGTCGAAGTCCACCGAGGAGTACTCGCGCAGCTTCTCGAGGCGGTGGTAGGCGTCGATCATGCGCACGGTGCCGGACTTGGAGCGCATGACGATGGACTGGGTGTGGGCTCCGCCGCCCGCGTAGCGGACGCCGCGCAGCAGGTCGCCGTCGGTGACGCCGGTGGCGGTGAAGAAGACGTTCTCACCCGAGACGAGGTCCTTGGTGTCGAGGACGCGATCGAGGTCGTGGCCGGCGTCGATGGCCTTCTGCTTCTCGGTGTCGTCCGTGGGTGCCAGACGGCCCAGGATCGCGCCGTCCATGCAGCGCATCGCGGCGGCCGCGATGATGCCCTCGGGCGTTCCGCCGGTGCCGATGAGCATGTCGGTGCCGGAGTCGGGACGAGCGGCGGCGATGGCACCGGCGACGTCACCGTCGGAGATCAACCGGATGCGTGATCCGGCGTCGCGCACCTGCTGGATCAGTTCGGCATGCCGGGGGCGATCGAGGATGCACACCGTCACGTCGGAGGCTGAACCCTTCTTGATCTTGGCGATGCGGGCGATGTTCTCGGCGACGGGGACGGTGATGTCGATGACGTCGGCGTAATCGGGTCCGACGGCGATCTTCTCCATGTAGAACACGGCCGAGGGGTCGAACATCGCGCCGCGTTCGGCGACGGCGAGTACCGAGATGGCGTTGGGCATGCCCTTGGCCATCAGGGTGGTTCCGTCGACGGGGTCGACGGCGAAGTCCACCTCGGGTCCGTTTCCGTTGCCGACCTGCTCGCCGTTGTAGAGCATCGGCGCTTCGTCCTTCTCGCCTTCGCCGATGACGACGACGCCGCGCATGGAGACCGAGCTGACCAACTGACGCATCGCGTCGACGGCTGCTCCGTCGCCACCTTCCTTGTCGCCCCGACCGACCCAGCGACCCGAGGCGAGCGCACCGGCCTCGGTGACGCGGACGAGTTCGAGTGCGAGGTTGCGATCTGGCGCCATGGCGCGAGTGGACTCGGTGCTGGCCGTCATCGGTTTGTAGCCTCCTGGTTGGTGGGGTGTTACCCAGGCAGGATTATCTCACTTCTGTGATGCCCGCGGTGGGGTCGGGTCGACTGTGAGGTACGCGCCGACCGAGCACTGCCGCACAGAGGGGATACTGGAGATGTGGCAAACAGCAAACCTCGGATTCTCAACAACAACCGCGACATGGTCTGGTCGCTGATTCCGCTGGTCATTGCGTGTTTGTTGATCGCAGGCGTGGCCAGTCAGTGCTCGTTGAGCCCGGGTGGACCCAAGCAGGGACCCATTCCCAACTTCGACGTGAACTCGGCACTGCAGTACGACGCGGCCGAAATAGGGTTCCCGGTGCGCAATCCGGTCGTTCCCGAGGAATGGACGCCCAATTCGGGGAGCCGCGCGACCATTTCCGGTGACAGTGGTGGAGCGGCGTCGACTGTCGGATACATCACCGGATCGGGTGCGTACCTGCAGTTGACTCAGACGGCCGCGTCCGAGGAACTGGTGGTGCCGTTCGTGGCCGGGGAGACGGTGTACGCGTCGGGCGCGCAGAACGTCTCGGGTCGAGACTGGGTCGTGTACGGCGAGGAAGGCTCGCGCACCTACTGGGTCTCGGACTTCGGTGACGTGCGAATCCTGTTGGGCGGCACGGCGAACACCGAGGAATTCACCACTCTCGCGGCTGCGGTCGAGGCCACCGAACCGCTCGCGCCCTAGCTGTCGTTCTCGGTGCTCGCCAGCGCGGTCTCGATGCGCTTGCGTGCGCCCGCCAGTTGTTCTTCGCAGCGCGTCGCCAATTGTTCGCCGCGCTCCCACAGAGCGAGGGATGCGTCGAGATCGAGCCCGCCCTGCTCGAGGATCTTCACCACTCCGACCAGCTCGTCGCGGGCTTCCTCGTAGCCCAGTTCGGACACCGGCTTGTCTTCGTTCTCGCTCATCGAATCTCCCTCTGTCTTTTCACTCGGCGTCATTTCACTCGGCCCATTACTGCGGCGGTGACGGCACCGTCGGCCACCCGCACCCTGATCTGTGTACCCGGCGGCGCGTCCTCGACCGAACGCAGTACCTCGGGATCGGCACCCGGCACCACCCGCTGTACGACGGCATAGCCCCGGGCAAGTGTGGCAGCAGGCCCCAGCGTCGACAGCCTCGCCCGCAGATGTTCGACGAGCGTGTCCTGGGTGGTCAGCTCGCGCTGCACGTCGCGTCGAGCTGCATCGGCGAGTCGCCGAACTTCCTCGCGACGCTGTTCGAGGGCCGCCAACGGATCGGCCAACACGGGTCGATGCCGCAGCATCTCCAGCCCACGCGCCTCCCGTTCCACCCAATTGCGCAGCGCTGCAGCGCTTCTGGCCTTCAATTCGGCGACCAACGCTTGTTCGGCGACGGCGTCGGGCACCACGAGCTTGGCGGCATCGGTGGGGGTGGCGGCGCGCAGGTCGGCGACGTGATCGCTGAGGGGACTGTCGGGTTCGTGTCCGATGGCGCTGACGATCGGCGTCGTCGCCCGTGAGATGGCTCGGCACAGTGCCTCGTCGGAGAACGGCAACAGATCCTCGACGCTACCGCCGCCGCGGGCGAGGACGATGACGTCGACGCGCGGGTCGTCGTTCAGATCCTTCAACGCGTCCAGGATTGCCGGCACCGCTTGTGGACCCTGGACCGGAGTGTTCCGTACCTCGAATCGCACTGCAGGCCAACGCCTCTGCGCGACGGTGAGGACGTCCTTCTCGGCTGCGCTGGCGCGAGCGGTGATGAGCCCGATGGTGCCGGGCAGGAACGGCAGCGGACGCTTGAGTCGCGGGTCGAACAGTCCTTCGGCCGCCAGCAGAGCCCGGAGCCGTTCGATGCGGGCCAGTAGTTCGCCGACACCCACAGCGCGAATATCGGTGGCGCGCAGCGAAATGGTGCCACGGCCGGTGAAGAACGACAGCTTGCCGTAGAGGATGACGCGCGCGCCCTCGGTCAACGGAACGGGCGAACGATCCAGCAGCTGCGGCGAGCAGGTCACCGACAACGACATGTCCGCCGACGGATCACGCAGAGTCAGAAATGCCGTGCGCGTGCCGGGGCGGGCGTTGATCTGCGTCAGCTGACCCTCGACCCAGATGCTGCCGAGTTTGTCGATCCACCCGGCGACTTTCATCGCGACGGTGCGCACCGGCCATGGTTGTTCGGCGGTGCTCGCACCGGATGGGGCGGGGCCGGACTGAGTGGGGGGAGTGCTCACTTCGCCTTGGCGGTGGTGATTCGGTTGGCGAGCATGGTCTGGAACGGTGCGCGAGCCGACGTCGCGTTCTCGTACTCGAGCAGGGTTTCCAGATCCTCGATGGACAGCGTGCGCAGCCGTGCGCGCAACTGAGCCAGGGCAAGAGTGTCGAAGTCGATCATCTCGACGATCTCGGGCTTCGTCGCAGCTGCTGCGGGCTTCGCCGACGTGTCCTGCACCGGTTCGTCCAGCGGAGGCGTCGAGTACAGGGCAAATCGTCCGTTCGCGGCGATGGGCTCGGCCACCGGTGCGTCGGGAACATCGACGTCATCGGTGACTGCTGCGGAGTCGAACCTCGACGTGGCCGGGAACGCGTCGTCGTCGTCCTCGTCGAAACTCGCCCACGACGGCTGCTCCTCGCGCGGAGTTCCGATCACCGGCAGAGCCGAAATGACCAGATCGCCCTTGATGGCGAGGGCTGTCACCTGCTGCTGAAGCCGCATGCCGCGCGCCAACGCCTCGCTGACGACGGTCATCGGCAACATCAACGCGGAACCGGGAAGCTTGCGGGCCTCTTCCACGACGGTCACGGCGACGCCTGCAGCCACCCGCGCCGCAAAGGGGAGTCGAGTCATGCACACCAGACTGCCCGAAGTCGTCGTCTTTGGGTAGCCGACAGGCCAGGGCCTGCGGAATGACCCGGTTGCTGCGATACACGTATCCTGGGAGGTATGTCTTCGGCCGTTCCTTTGAATCTTGGTATCGCACACTCCGCCGGCTCGCACACGACCGCGCATGCCGGGGGTAAGCGAGTGCTTCTCGCCGAGCCGCGCGGCTACTGCGCGGGCGTGGATCGCGCCGTCGAGACCGTCGAGAAGGCACTCGAACAGCACGGTGCGCCGGTGTACGTGCGCAAGGAGATCGTGCACAACAAGCACGTGGTCGAGACGCTGTCCGATCGCGGTGCGGTGTTCGTCGAGGAGACCGACGAGGTGCCCGAGGGTTCGCTGCTGGTGTTCTCGGCGCACGGTGTCTCGCCTGCGGTGCACACGTCTGCCGCCGAGCGGAACCTGCGGACGATCGACGCGACCTGCCCGCTGGTGACCAAGGTGCACCAGGAAGCCAAGCGGTTCGCCCGAGACGACTACGACATTCTGCTCATCGGCCACGAGGGCCACGAGGAGGTCGAGGGCACCGCAGGTGAGGCACCCGAGCACATCCAGCTCGTGGACGGCCCGGAGTCGGTGGACAGCGTCACGGTGCGCGACGAGAACAAGGTGATCTGGCTTTCGCAGACCACGCTGAGCGTCGACGAGACCATGTTGACGGTCGCGAAGCTGCGTGAACGGTTCCCGACCTTGCAGGATCCGCCGAGCGACGACATCTGCTACGCCACGCAGAACCGTCAGGTTGCGGTGAAGGCGATGGCACCGGAGTGCGATCTGGTGATCGTCGTCGGCTCGAAGAACTCGTCGAACTCGGTGCGCCTGGTCGAGGTCGCCCTCGGTGCCGGCGCACGGGCCAGCTACCTGGTGGACTACGCAAAAGAGATCGATCTGGCGTGGCTCGACGGCGTCGAGACCATCGGCATCACGTCGGGAGCGTCCGTGCCGGAGATCCTGGTTCAGGGCGTCATCGACCTGTTCGCCGAGCACGGATACGCGGACGTGCAGCCCGTCACCACCGCGAACGAGACCCTGGTCTTTTCCTTGCCCCGCGAGCTGCGCCCCGCACGCTGACCGGTCCATGACCGGCCGGTACCGGTGGGGTCAGTCGTCGGCGTGGCGGTCGCGGTACCGAACCTGCGGCACCGGATGCGGAGGAATGTCGTCACGGCGCACGTTCGGCGGCGCGTCGTTCACAACCGGTTCGACTGTGTGCCGAGCGCTGCTGGAGTACGGATCGACGGCGTCCCGCGGCGGCTGAACCCGAGGTGAACGCTCCCGGCGAGGTTCCGTCGAATACGGTGCCTCGGACGGCTGGGGCCGCGACGGGCGCGCTACGCCGGGTGGGGGCGTGCGATCCTGCGGGTACTGGGCGTGGGAGCGGGAGGGCCTCTGGTACTCGGGCTGCGGACTCGCCTGACGTGCGTATCCGGGCGTCGCCCCGGGGGTTGTTGCCGACCGTCGTGGCGCGGCACCGGAGTCGGTTGCGGCGCGAGAGGTTCCTCGGCGGCCCACGTACGGCTCGGGCACGATATCGGTGGCCTCGACCGCGGACACGTCGTCACGGTCCGCCGCAGCTCGACGGCTACGTGCGCGCGACGGACGGTCTTCCTGCGCTCGCCGCTGTGCCCGGGTGAGTGTGTCGTCCTCGGAGGTCGGGCTCCGGCGAGCGGAGTCGCCGGCCTTGGTGCTTCGACGAGGGGCGTCTTCCGACTTCGTGCGACGCCGAGCAGTGTCGGCGGTCTTCGTGCTGCGTCGAACTGCGGGCGCGTGCGTGTTCTGCCGCTTCAGCACGATGCGTACGGCACCGAGGCCGACGGCCACGAGGGTGCCGAGCAGCATTAACGGAAACCGGTTGACCAGCGGAATCGCCACGTTCAGGATGATGTCCTTGAGGCTGGTGCCCGCGTTGTCGGTGAAGTACTGGTACGACAGCGGCACTGCCACGAACAGAATCAACGGGGCTTGGACCATCGCGGTGAACAGTCCGCGGTAGCGGACCAGCAATACCGCCGCGATGCAGCCGAGGATGTAGAGGAACGCGAACGCACCGGTCAGCTCGGTTCCACGCGCGGCGTCGATGAGAAATCCGAGAAAGGTCAGCCCCGCGGCGATCGCAACGGCACCCCACGCTGGTACGCCGGGCAGGGTCGCGAGGATGGATCGGTGATCCAGCGGTACCCCGGATCGGGCACGTTGGGAGGTAGACACCCCTCGAGGTTAGCCGTAGTTCAGCCGACTGCATCGCTGACATGACCGAAGTCGTGCCGGTAGCGGGACGAATCGGACAGCTTGGGACGCTCGTCCACGCGTGCGATCTCCACCGGTTCGGCGTCGAACAGCTCGAGCTCGTGCAGCTTGCGTGCGGTGACACCCACCCTGCTGTCGACCGACCCGACCGTGGAGTTGAAGGACTCCACGGCCTTGCCGAGGTGGGCTCCGAGCTTGTCGAGATGTGTCGAGACGATTCCGATGCGGCCGTACAGTTCGCGGCCCAGCTGGTGGATCCGCGCCGCGTCCTCGGCGATCGACTCCTGCTTCCAGGTGTACGCGACGGTGCGCAGCAGAGCGACCAGAGTGGTCGGGGTGGCAAGAATCACGTTCCGGCCGAAGGCGTACTCCAGCAGGCTCGTATCGGACGTCAACGCGGCGTCGAGAAACGGGTCGCCGGGAACGAACAGGACGACGAACTCCGGCGTCGGCTCGAACGCCTCCCAGTAGGCCTTGTCGGCCAGTTGATCGATGTGGGTGCGCAACTGCTTGGCGTGGCGGCGCAGATGCTTGTCGCGAGCACCGGGTTCTTCGTCCTGCGCGGCGTCGAGGTAGGCCGCGAAGGGCACCTTGGCGTCGACGACGATCTGCCGATCGCCGGCGAGGCGAACGATCATGTCGGGTCGAAAGCCGTCCTTGCTCACCTGAGTGTCGAAGTCGCAGTGCTTGACCATTCCGGCGAGTTCGACGACCCGTTCGAGCTGGATCTCGCCCCACCGACCTCGGATCTGCGGCGCGCGCAGTGCGGTGACCAGTTGTCCGGTCTGCATGGAGAGCTGCATCGACGCGCGATGCATTCCGGTGACCTGTTCCGACAGGCCCGCGTACGCCCTGATGCGGTGGTGCTCGACTTCTCGCACGTGCTCGGCCAGAGCATCGACGGCGTCGTGCAGTGGCTCCACCAGATGGGACACCTGCTGGCCGATGACCGTCGAATTGCGCCGCGCGGAATCCTCGTTCACCGCGCTCAGCGACTGGCGCAGCAGCGCCTCGTTCTGGCGTAGAGCCGCCAGCTGGGCCTCCGCTCGTACGGCCCGATCACCCACCCGAGAGGCATGCAACAGCCACCCCACCACGCCGCCGATGGCGAGGGCGACGAGCAGGCCGAGCGCGGTGAGAATGTTCATGGTGCCGATGATGCAGCACGCCACCGACAAGTTCGGGCGAGACGAGCTGTGGGTCGATGCTCACGCCCGACAGGCCGACGAGCCTCGAATAGTTTGTCGGTGGTTGCCGATAGCGTCGTCGACATGAGAATCCTGCACACCTCGGACTGGCACATAGGTCGCACCTTTCATGGTGTCGACCTGTTGGCCGATCAGGGCGCAGTGCTCGAGTCCATCGCGGAACTGGTTGCCGCACAGTCGATCGACGTGGTCGTCGTCCCGGGTGACATCTACGACCGCGCCGTGCCGAGCGCAGATGCCGTAGTGGTCTGCAATCGCGGACTCGAAGCGATCAGAGCCGCCGGAGCCGTCATCGTCGCGACGTCGGGTAACCACGATTCACCCGCTCGGTTGGGTGCCGGAGCTGCGTTCGCCTCGGCAGGCGGACTGCATCTGATGACCAAGGTCGGCAGCGTCGCGACCCCGGTGGTCGTCGACGACGAGCACGGATCGGTTGCGTTCTACGGCATTCCGTACCTCGAGCCCGAGACCACCCGAGTCGAACTCGACGTTCCGGCGGCACGGACGCATGCCGAGGTGCTCGATGCTGCCATGGACCTGGTGCGCGCCGACCTCGCAGCGAGAGGCGAAGCAGGGCAACATGTTCGGTCCGTCGTCCTCGCGCATGCGTTCATCGTCGGCGGCGAAGCGACAGGTTCGGAGCGATCGATTTCGTCCGGGGGAATAGAAACCGCACCGGCATCGGCATTCGACGGAGTCGACTACGTGGCCCTGGGTCATCTGCATTCTCCGCAGACACTCACCGAGCGGGTCCGGTACTCCGGCTCCCCGTTGCCGTACTCGTTCGGCGAACGCTCGCACCGTAAGGCCGTGTGGATTCTCGAACTCGACGCCGACGGGCTCGGCAGCGTCGATCGAGTGGACTTGCCGGTGGTTCGCGGTCTCGCCCGCATCGAGGGCACGGTCGAGGAATTGACCACTCACGCAGCCTTTTCCGAATACGAGGACCACTACGTCTCGGCAGTGCTGACCGACGAGGTACGTCCCGTTGATGCAATGCGGTTGCTGCAACAGCGTTTTCGGCACGCGATCCATCTCGAGTGGCGTCGACCCGAAGACGACGGGGGGCTTCGGTATCGCGATCGTGTCCGCGGCCGCAGCGACCTCGAGATCGCGACGTCGTTCCTGACGGACATGCGTAGCGCGCCCACCGCAGCCGAGTCCGCACTCTTCGAGCGCGCACTTGCTTCCGTGCAGCGCGAGGCCGAATCCACGCGCACACCGGCGAGCACCGTCGACCGCGGCGCTGCATGAGGCTGCACTCACTCGAGATCACCGCCTTCGGCCCCTTCGCGGGAACGGAGACGGTCGATTTCGACGCGCTGGGGGCCGACGGGTTGTTTCTGTTGCACGGCCAGACCGGAGCCGGGAAGACGACAGTGCTCGACGCCGTTGCCTTTGCGCTCTACGGCACCGTTCCCGGAGCACGGCGGGAGGGCAAGAGGCTGCTGTCCGACCACGCCGCGACAGGTGCCGTCCCGCAGGTGACCCTCGAAGCAACGCTCGGTGGGCGACGAATCAGGATCGTGCGCAGTCCGGAGTTTCTGCGCCCCAAGCTCAGGACTGCCGGCACCACCAAGCAGCACGCCAAGGCGAGTCTCACCTGGCTCGATGGGCGTGGGCAGAACCTGACGCGGCTCAACGAGATCGGCGACGCGGTCAACGGGTTGCTCGGAATGAGTGCCGATCAGTTCTTTCAAGTGGTGTTGTTGCCGCAGGGCGAGTTCGCGAAGTTTCTGCGAGCAGACAGCGACGAGCGCGGAAACCTACTCGAAAGACTCTTCGACACAGGCAGATTCGGCGACGTGGAGGAATGGTTCGCTGAGCGGCGTCGAGAATTGGCCGCCGGTCTTGCCGACGCCGACCAGGCCATCGACATCATGCTGGGCAGAGTGTCCCAGGCCGCGGGCGTACCCGAGCCGTCCACCGATGCCGCCGCGCCCGGTGAGCAGGCCCAGGATCCCCTCGAATGGGCGGCACGAGTTCTGGACGGTGCACGGCAGAACAGAACTCTCGCCCAGGGTCGTGCGGTGCTGGTCGACGCGGCAGCCGGGCGTGCGTCCGCCGCGCTGGCCGAGGCCACCAGCGCCCTGGACCTGCAGCGCCGACGCGCCATCGCCGAAGAGCAACTCGCGCAGTACCGGGACGGCGAAGCCGCCCGAGCAGCGCGACGCGCGGAACTGGCCGATTCTGCTGCTGCGGGTCCCATCGCCGACGCCGTCGCCGATCTGCGCCTTGCCGCCACCACCGCAGATGCGGCCACCACAGCGCTGACCGCCGCGGAACAGGCACTGCCGACGTCCGCAGAGGGCAGGCGCTTCCACGACGCACTGCAGTGGCCGCCGGTGCAGAACGATCCGGCCGACGAGCGAGCAGTGGTTGCCGAGTTCGTGCGAGCATGGACCACCGATGTCGCACGGCTGCAGTCGCTGCTCGGAACAGCCCGTGAGGCCGACCGGCTGGACGCCGAGCTCGCAGAACAGCGCAGACAGCGTGCCGAGACCGTTGCTGCCATCGAACGCACGACGACGAAACAGGCGACACTTCCCGAGACCCTCGCCGCTGTGGAAGCGCGGGTGGCCCGCGCAGCCGCGGCCGCTGCCGAGCTTCCGGGACTGGACGAGCGGTGCGCCCGCGCTCAGGCGGCCGCTGAGTCTGCCCTCGAATTGGTGCGGACCCGAGCCGTTCTCGTCGAGGCAGAACGCGTCAGGGACCGTGCCGCAACCGCGCGCAACAGCGCCTGGGAACATTTGCTCGAGCTGCGCGAACGCCGCATCGACGGCATGGCCGCAGAGCTGGCGGCCCGCCTCGAGTCCGGTGCGCCCTGTGTCGTCTGCGGGTCGGCCGAGCATCCGAATCCGGCGGCTGCCGCCACGTCGACGGTCACGAAAGCGCAGGAGGACAAGGCCGCTGTCGCGGAGCGAAAGTGTGCTGCCGAGCTGGAACGGTCGATCGCGGCCGTCGCCGACGCCAGTCGTGCGGTCGATCTGCTGCACGACCGGACGGGCGGAGCCTCCGCCGCGGAGCTTGCTCACACCCTCGATGCGGCGACGACTGCCGTCCGAGACGCCCGAGCGAGGGCCGCCGACCTCGATCCAGCGACGACCGAGCTGCGCCGGCTGCGCGCCGAGTCGGATGCGCTGGCGGTCACGCTGCAGGATCTCGTCGCCAGGCGCAGCGCGCTCGACGAACGCATCGCGGCCACCGAGCGATCGGTGGCGCAGATGCGAGCGTCGGTGGCCGAGGAAATTGCCGAAGGCACATCGTTGACCGAGCGAATTGCCGAGTGCGAGAGACTGATCGACGGTGCCCGCCGACTGCAGGAAGCGCGAATCGCCTGGCTCGACGCCAGCGAGCAGCACGCCGCGCTGCGCGGCGAACTGGATCGACGGGTATCGGCATCGAACTTCGATTCCGCCGATGCAGCAGCAGATGCCGTTCTCACCGAAGACCGCGTCGAGCAGATCGAGACCGAACTTCGTCTCGCGGAGGAGCGTCGGGCACACGCCGAACACGTGCTGCTCGAACCCGGCATCGTCGCCCAGAGCGGGCAACCGCCGATCGACCTGGATCCGCTGCGTGCCCGGTTCGCCGATTTGGACGGCGAGGCGAAGATTGCCGCGGGGGAGGTGGCCGAGTGTCGCCGACGCGCGGACGAGCTCGAGCGGTTGGTCGCCGAACTGTTCGTGGCGGCTGCGGCCATCGCGCCGCAACGCGCCGAGTTCGACGAGCTCGCCAACTTGGCGGATGTGGTCGCCGGGCGTGGGCAGAATGCACGCAAGATGTCGCTGCGGTCCTACGTGCTCGCGTCCCGTCTCGAGGACGTCGCCGAGTCGGCATCGGCACGCTTGCGTCGGATGTCCTCGGGTCGATACGAATTCGTGCACTCCGACGAGGCCGGCGTTCGCGGAAAGCGGGGTGGGCTCGGTCTCGACATCCGCGACGACTACACCGGTGTTGTGCGTTCGGCCAAGACGCTCTCGGGCGGCGAGGCGTTTCTGGCGTCGCTCTCGCTCGCGCTGGGTCTCGCCGATGTCGTGGCCGCCGAATCCGGCGGGGTCGTTCTCGACACCATGTTCATCGACGAGGGGTTCGGCACGCTGGATGCGGACACGCTGGAATCGGTGATGGCCGTGCTCGACGAATTACGTGCGGGCGGCCGCGTCGTCGGAGTCGTCAGTCACGTCGACGAAATGCGTCAGCGCATTCCGAGCCGCCTCTACGTCAAGCGTGGACGCGCGGGCTCGACACTGCAGGTCGTTGCGTCCTGATCGGAGCTACTTCTTCTCCGTCGTAGCCTTCTCGTCCTCGTCCTCGTCCTCATCTTCGAGGCCGGCCTGTTCGTCGGTCAGTCCCTCGGGTGCGGGGATCTGATCCTCGAGCTCGTCCTGATCGGGCTCGTTCGATCGCTCGTCGATCTGTTCGGAGACGTAGCGAATCAGCACAGCAGCCACCGCCGCGGCGGGCACTGCGAGGAACGCGCCGATGATCCCGAACAGCGAGCTACCTCCGGTGACGGCGAGCAGCACGATCGCTGGATGCAGATTCATGCTGCGGCTCTGCAGGATCGGCTGCAGCACGTTGCCTTCGAGCTGCTGCACCGCGAGGATGATCGCGAGCACGATCAACGCGGTCGTCAGACCGTTGGCTACCAATGCGACGAGCACAGCGAGAGCGCCCGCGACGAACGCACCGACGATGGGGATGAAGCCACCGAGGAACGTCAGGGTGGCGAGCACCAATGCCAGCGGGACACCGAGGATCACCAATCCGAGCCCGATGAAGAACGCGTCGATGAAGCTGACGATGGCCTGGGTCCGGATGAAACCGCCCAGCGTCACCCACATGCGGGAGAGGACTTCGCCGAGATGGCGTCCCGCGCGGCCGCCGGAGAATCCGTGCAGCCACGGCAGGAACTTCGGGCCGTCCTTGACGAAGAAGAACGACAGCACGAGCACCAGGGCAAGGGTCACGAGGATGGAACCGGCTGCCGAGACGCCGCTGAACACGCCGGTCGCGATGACGTCGCCGCTGTCTTGCAGCCGCGAGACGATTGCCGATACCGCATTGTCGATCTGGTCGTCGCCGATGTTGAGCGGAGGTCCCTTGAGCCAGTCCTGCACCTGACCGATGCCGCCCGACGCCTGATCGACCAACTCGGGAGCCTGCTCGGCCACCGACGGAATGATCAGAGTGATGACCCCGCCGATCACGACGAAGAACACCACGAGCGACACGGACGATGCCAACGCAGGCGGAAAACCAAGGCGCATCATCAATTTCGCAGGTGGCCACAGAACCGTGGCCACGATCACCGCGAGTAGAACCGGTAGCAGAATCACCCAGAGATGACCGATCAGCCAACCGAACACCCACGCGCCGGCCGCGATGGAGATCAGGATGAGCGACCATTTCGCCAGCCAGAGGCCACCGGTTCCGATGAGGTCCCCGCGATCTCGTCCGGACTTCGCGGGCTTCGCAGTACTGCCGGGAACTGCCGATTCGGTCACGGTGGGTCCTCACATTCGGCGGGTGGCGGTTCGTGAAGAACCTTAACGTCCCACTCCGACGCGGTGTCGGTCAGAGCGCCTCGTGGGCCAACAGCCACTTCTTCGTCGGCAGTCCCCAACGGAATCCACCGAGCGCACCGCCGATCCGAACCACTCGGTGGCACGGTACGAACAGGGCGGCGGCATTGCGCGCGCACGCCGACGCGGCACCGCGAATCGCCGTCGGCCGTCCGGACAATTCCGCGAACGCGGAGTACGTCACCGGCGCTCCGGGTTCGACAGTGCGCAGCACGTCCCAGGCGTGCATCAGGAATTCGCCCGATCGTTGTGCGACGTCGATGTCGTCGATGCGGTCGACGTCGCCGCGGTGGTAGGAGTCGACAGCTGCGGTGACGGCACCGAGGTCGGCCGCCGAGCGGACATCGGTGGGTCGCAACGTCGGATGGATCAACACTCGGAGTTGCTCGACATCGGCGGTCCAGCCCGACGCCAGCACGCGCTGATCGGCGTCGACGATCGTGGTGAACGGACCGATAGGGGTGTCCTGCGTTGCGGAGGTGGCCATCATGCCTGCCTTCTTTCCAGTGCGGTGATCCACAGGTGCATCGAGACGTACGAACGCCACGGTGCCCAGCGTTGGGAGTTCTTCAAAGAAATGTCCAGCGCCTGCGCGCCTTGGCGGACAACGAGATCGGTGTCGAGCAGAACGTCGGGGTCGCCCAGCATTCGCATGACGACATAGCGGGCCGTCCACGGCCCGATTCCCTTCAGCGCGAGCAGTTCTCGTTCCAGATCGGGACCCTCCCGCGCGGGGTGCAATGTCACCGTTCCCGACGCGATGGCGTCGGCGACGCGGATGACGGTCTGGACCCGAGCCGCCGGGCCGGTGAGGACCTCGTGGCCGCGTTCGGCGATGACGGCAGCGTCGGGGAACAGCCGTCCGACGCCTCCGTCGCCGAAATCCAGTGGTGCCCCGAGCGCGTCGACGAGCCTGGCGGTGTGGGTCGCCGCAGCCTTCAGCGAGATCTGTTGCCCGATGACGGTGCGCAGCAACATCTCCGCCCCGTCGACGACCCCGAGTGCCCTGATACCCGGATGGGCGTCGACGCTCGGCGCGAGCTGGGGGTCGACGCGTAGGGCCTCGTCGACGGCAAGTGGATCGGCGTCGAGATCGAGCAGGTGTCGGATCCTGGCCACGGCGGGAGCGAGATCGCGCATGTCCTGCAAAGTCAGTGCGGCGCTGACGAATCCGTCCATGATGCGCAGTGCCACCAGTCCGGCAGCGTGCGGTAACTGCAGTGAACGCACGTATTCGCCGTCGTCGGAAAACGATTCGATGCCCTCGACCACATGGCCTCGCAGGAACCACTCGACCCAGCCGCGGTCCAGCGGCGCGCGGTAGGGCAGTCGCAACGTGACGGTGCCACCCGCAGTAGGTACGGCCGAGCGGTGCGCTTCTCGCCGCAGGGTCGTCGGATCGACGGCGAAGACCTCTTTGACGGTGTCGTTGAACTGGCGGACGCTCGAGAAGCCGGCGGCGAAGGCGATGTCGGCCATCGACATGTCCGTGGTCTGGATCAACGTGCGGGCGGTATGCGCGCGATGGGCGCGAGCCAACGCGAGCGGCCCGGCACCCACTTCTGCCGTCAGAACGCGAGTCAGTTGGCGGCTCGAGTAGCCGAGGGTGCTGGCGAGGCCGTCCACGCCCCCGCGCTCGACGGCTCCGTCGGAGATCAGCCGCATCGCACGAGAACTGAGATCCGAGTGGATGTTCCATCGTGGGGAACCGGGAGTGGCGTCGGGCTGGCAACGTCGGCAGGCGCGGTAGCCGGATTGTTGGGCCGCTGCTGCCGTGGCCAAAAACGAGACGTTGCCGGGCTTGGGGGTGCGCGCCGGGCAGGAAGGTCGACAGTAGATGCCGGTGGTGGAGACGGCGGTGAAGAACTGGCCGTCGAACCGTGCGTCACGCGAGGAGACCGCGCGATAACACCGATCGAAGTCCAGTTCTTGCACCTGCCGTTCGCTGCTCATGCTCCTACTGTGTCAGCGCGATCCCGCCAGTGCTAGCGGAAATCGGACAGCACCGTGTCAGCAGCATCGAGCCCCTGGGTTTCGGTCCGCTTCCGCGTGCCGGTCCTTCCAGTACTGCCGCACGGTCGGTGGCTCCTGGCCCGGGTGGTGCCGGGCCAGATGCGCGACGTAGCGGTCGTAATCGTGATCACCCATCACCGAGGTGATCCACCACCACAGCCCGCGCATCTAGTGGGCCGACCCGGGGCGTCGGACGGTGCCCGCATCGATCAGTTCGTCCCACTCGGCCTGGATCTGCTTCTCGGCGGGGGTGAGGACGAATCCGGCAGGACCGAAGATCTTCGATGGCACCTCCGGCTCCTCGTTGTCCGGCAGATCAGCTCCGCGAACGGCTCTGACGCACACGATGACTCCGGCGATGACGACGACCAGGACGAGTACCGCGAAGATGATCGAGAGGGTGCCCTGGATGAACGTGTTGCGAATGACCGCGTCGATGGCCTCGGGGGTCTTCGCGCTGCCGAAGCTGCTCAGGCCCTGCTCCTTTGCGTCACGGAACTGCGAATGCTGCGTCCAGTAACCGATGGCCGGGGTGGAGGAGAAGATCTTCTGGTACGAGGCCGTCATCGTGACGATGAGGTCCCAGGCGAGCGGAATGCCGGGGATCCAGGCCCATTTGTAGAGACCTCGTTTGACGACGATCACCATGACCACCGTCAGGGCGATGGCGGCGAGCAACTGATTGGCAATACCGAACAGCGGGAACAGGGTGTTGATGCCGCCGAGCGGGTCGGTGACTCCCATGAGAAGGATTGCGCCCCAGGCTGCGACGACGATCAGCGAGCAGATCCATGCTCCGGGACGCCACGACGGGTCCTTGAACTTCTTGGCCGAGGCTCCGGGCAGGTTGCCGATGCTGTCGGAGAGCATGAAGCGTGCGACGCGGGTGCCGGCATCGACCGTGGTGAGGATGAACAGTGCCTCGAACATGATCGCGAAGTGGTACCAGAACGACTTGAGCGATTCTCCGCCGAACACCTGGTGCAGAACCTCGGACATACCGAACGCCAGCGTCGGAGCGCCGCCGGTACGGGAGATGATCGACTCCTCGCCCACATCGGCTGCGGCCTGGCTCAATTCGCCGGCCGAGATGTCTCCGCCGCTCAATCCCAAACCGTTGACGTACTCCGCCGCGGTCTCGGGAGTACCGCCGGTCAGCGTCGCCGGTGCGTTCAGCGCGAAGTAGATGTGCTGATCGAGAACGCAGGCGGTGATCAGCGCCATGATGGCGACGAACGACTCGGTGAGCATGCCGCCGTAGCCGATCATGCGCATCTGCTTTTCCTTCTCGAGCAACTTCGGCGTGGTGCCGGAGGAGATCAGAGCGTGGAAGCCGGACAGTGCACCGCAGGCGATGGTGATGAACAAGAACGGGAACAGCGATCCAGCGAATGCCGGTCCATTGCCCTCGGTGGCGAAGCTCGTCATGGCGGGCATCTGAATCTCGGGGCGCGCAATGAGAATGCCGACGGCCAGCAGCGCGATGGTGCCGACCTTCATGAACGTCGACAGGTAATCGCGCGGGGCGAGCAGCAGCCACACCGGCAGGATGCAGGCCAGCAGACCGTAGCCGATGAGCAGCCAGGCGACCGTCACCTTGGAGAGCGTGAACCAGTCTGTGCCCCATTCGGTTTCGGCAACCCAGCCGCCGGCGACGATGGCGAGCAGAAGCAGTACGACACCGATGAGCGAGACCTCGGTGACGTTGCCCGGTCGCAGGAATCGCAGGTACACACCCATGAACAGGGCGATGGGGATGGTCAGCGCGATGGAGAACACGCCCCACGGACTTTCCGCGAGCGCGTTGACGACGACGAGAGCAAGAACCGCGATCAGGATGATCATGATGACGAACACCGCGATCAGCGCGGCGGTTCCGCCGACTACTCCGAGTTCGTCACGGGCCATCTGGCCGAGGCTGCGGCCGTTGCGGCGCGTCGAGATCCACAGCACCAGGAAATCCTGGACGGCCCCGGCGAACACGACGCCGATGATGATCCACATGGTGCCGGGCAGGTAGCCCATCTGGGCAGCCAGAACCGGTCCGACGAGGGGGCCCGCTCCGGCGATTGCGGCGAAGTGATGGCCGAACAGCACCCGACGGTCCGTCGGCATGTAGTCCTTGCCGTTCTCCAAGATCTCGGCGGGCGTGGCTCGGTCGTCGCGAGGAAAGACGATCTTGCGTTCGATCAGTCTGGCGTAGAAGCGAAACGCGAAGATGTAGGTACACACCGCGGCGATGACGAACCAGACTGCGTTGGGATTCTCGCCACGGACGATGGCGATGATCGTCCAGGCGACGCCGCCGAGCAGGCCGATCACGACGAGCATCAGACGCTTGATCGGCGTCATGGGATGGGAATCGACGACTCCGACAGGTGGTAGGTCGGGGTCTGTCTTCAGCAATTCGACGTGTGGATCGTCGGCCGCTTTCAGTGACATGTGTGGGGTCTCCATGGTCGCAGGTGTGACTGCGATCACCCTATGCGTGACGCACTTGCACGTCCTCGAATCGACACTTCGCGGTGCGCCCGGCGGTCACTCGTGTGCGCCGAGTGGCGGCGGCCTGGAACCGGATGGTCCTGGGCTGCGTCGTACCGGGTGTCATCACTTCATTCATTCGGGGGGAACACCACATGTCGGGACCGTACGAGCAAACTCATCAGCAGACCTTTCCCGCGGCGCAGCCCTTCGCGCCCGCGCTGCCCGCATCGAACGCAGGGTGGGCAGTGGTGGCAGTCATCTTCTTCTGGCCACTGGCCATCCCCGCGTTCAATCACGCGCTCAAGGTCCATCCTCTGTGGTCGATGGGTGATGTCCAGGGCGCGCAGTACTCGTCGCAGCGCGCGGCGTTCTTCGGCAAGCTGTCCCTCATCATCTTCGGCGTCTTCATCGTTCTCTACCTGGCGTTCATCGGCTTGGTCGTCTCCAACATGTGATGCGTCGACGGCGGTGTGCTGCTCACCCGCGGGTGACCGAGATACCGCCGTCGACGTAGAGCGTGGTTCCGTGCACCATCGCGGCATCGTCCGAGACCAGGAACAGCACACCGTCGGCGATGTTCTGCGGCGACAGCACTGTGCCTGCCGGGGTTCCGGCCGTCATGGCGTCGAGTACCTGGCGTGCATCCTCGTTGCCCGGAGTCAGAGTGGCTCCGGGCGCGAGGGCGTTCACTCGCACACCGCGTGGGCCGAACTCGGCGGCCCAACTGCGAGTGAGCTGCTCGTCGGCGGCTTTGGTGGCGGAGTACATGGCAGCGAAAGGACTGCCCATCGTGGCCATCCACGACCCGATGTTCACGATGACTCCGCTGCCGCGCTCGGCCATGGCCGGTGCGAGCTCACCGACGAGCACGTGCGGTGCTCGGACGTTGACGGCGAGCATGGCGTCGGGAAGATCGGCTGTCGCGGTGGCCGGATAGATACCGGCGTTGTTGACGAGAATGTCGACGCGGCCGCCGAGGGCGTCGGTAGTGCGGGCGGCGAACTCACGAAGTTCGTTGTAGCTGCCCGACAGATCGACGTCGACGAATGCCGCTGTGCCGTCGGCTTCCGAGATGCGGTCGGCCAAGGCTTTGCCGCGCTCGGCGTCGCGGCCGCTGACGACCACCGATGCCCCCTGGGCGGCGAGGGTGAGCGCGATGGCAGCACCGATCCCACTGGTCGATCCGGTGACGACGGCGGTGCGTCCATGGAGTTGTGTGGAACTGGAAGATGTCATGACGCCATGTCTACGGTCGCGGAATCGAGCGGACCAGGCGTCGTTCGACCTAGGTCTGTCATGACCAGGTTGGCGATCGCTCGCGTGGCTACTGTGGATTTCGTGAACAACGACAGGTCGGCGCTGAGCGCATTTCTGCGTGATCGACGCGACCGCATCACTCCCGCCGAGGCGGGAGTGCCGATCTATCCCGGTGCGCGACGGGTCCCGGGCCTGCGGCGCGAAGAGCTCGCAGCGCTGGCCGGAGTGAGCCCGGATTACTACAGCAAGCTCGAACAGGGTCGGCAGGCCAACGTCTCACCCGAGGTGCTGCGGGCAATTGCTCGGGCGTTGAAACTCGACCAGGTGGAGTCCGCGCATCTGCTCGATCTCGCATCTCCGGCTGTGCCGGTCGGCAGCGCCCCGGAGCGACCGGATCCGGGATTGCTGCAGGTGATGCGGGCGCTCGATCACGTGCCGGTGCTATTGCTCGGGCGCTCGGGAACCATCTTGGCCAGCAATGCGCTGGTTCGTGCGGTGTTGAGTCTGCAGTCGTCCGCCGGGGATTCGCTGTTCCTCTATCTGTTTCGCAATCCCATCGCGCGCGAGCGAATCGTCAATTGGTCGCAGTTCGCGGCGGCCTCGGTTGCCGCGCTGCGCAGAGAGCTTGCCCGACGGCCAGGGGATTCGGAGTTGACTGCGCTGATCGACGAATTGCTTTCGACCGAGCCTTGTTTCGAGCAATGGTGGAGCGATCACGAGGTCGCCGAATTCGCGGGTGCAACCAAGATCATCCAGCACCCGGCGGCGGGCACCCTGCAATTCGGGATCGAGTTTCTGATATCACCGAGCGCGCCGAACCAGAGTCTGATCGTCTATACCGTCGAGGAAGAATCGAGCACCGCGAAAGTCCTGCCGATCCTGGCGAGCTGGGACCCGAATTCGGCGATCACCACGTGACCGGCATGGCCGATCACGCCGTCGAGTAGGCGCTGGCCGGGCACTGTCCGAGCTGGTCGTGTCGTCAAAGTAGACTCCATAGACCGTGAGCCTCACCCTCGGAATCGTCGGACTGCCCAACGTCGGCAAGTCCACCCTCTTCAATGCACTGACCAACAACGATGTGCTGGCCGCGAACTATCCGTTCGCGACTATCGAGCCCAACGTCGGCGTGGTCGCGCTGCCGGATCCCCGGCTCGAGAAGCTGGCCGAGGTGTTCGGTTCGGAGAAGCTCGTGCCCGCGCTGGTGTCGTTCGTCGACATCGCCGGCATCGTCAAGGGTGCGTCCGAGGGCGCAGGCCTGGGCAACAAGTTCCTCGCCAACATCCGTGAGGCCGACGCCATCTGTCAGGTCGTTCGCGTCTTCGCCGACGACGACGTGGTGCACGTCGACGGTCGCGTCGACCCGACCGCAGACATCGAGGTCATCGAGACCGAACTCGCGATCGCCGATCTGCAGACCCTCGAGAAGGCGATCCCGCGCCTCGAGAAAGAGGTGCGGATCAAGAAGGACCGCAAGCCGGCGCTCGACGCGGCTCTGGCCGCGCAGGCTGTGCTGAACGACGGCAAGACGCTGTTCTCGGCGAAGGCCAAGCTGGACTTCGAGTTGTTGGGTGAATTCCAGCTGCTCACAACCAAGCCGTTCTTGTACGTGTTCAACGCCGACGAGTCGGTGCTGACCGACGACGCGAAGATCGGCGAGCTCGCCCGCCTCGTCGCGCCCGCCGACGCGGTGTTCCTCGACGCGAAGATCGAGTCGGAATTGCTCGAACTCGACAAGGAGTCGGCAGCCGAGCTGCTCGAATCCGTCGGTCAGACCGAGCCCGGTCTCGACGCGTTGGCCCGCGCAGGCTTCCACACCCTGGGCTTGCAGACCTACCTCACCGCAGGCCCGAAAGAGGCTCGCGCGTGGACAATTCACCAGGGCGACACCGCGCCCCAGGCCGCAGGCGTCATTCACACCGACTTCGAGCGCGGCTTCATCAAGGCCGAAATCGTGTCCTTCGACGACCTCGTCGCCGCAGGTTCGATGGCCTCGGCCAAGGCTGCGGGCAAGGTGCGCATCGAGGGTAAGGACTACGTCATGTCCGACGGCGATGTGGTGGAGTTCCGCTTCAACGTCTGAAAACTTAGCTGACACGCGTCTCAAGCCCCTTCGGTCCGCAGTGGGTCCGCCGTGGGCTTCGCGGAGCAGCTTGTCCGCTGCGCTCGGAGAACTAGCGCCACAACAAGTCAAGAAGTTCATCGACGCGGTCGAGGCAGATCCGGCGTTGCTGAGCGGCGGGGTTCTGGCCGCGTTAGGGAGGCTGTTCGGGCTAGAATCGTGTTCAGCCTTTTCCCGTTTCGGTTGAGAAGCGAAGTCACCGATGATGGTCGTCGCCGCGGACAAGCGTGCCGAGCACCCGGCACGTACGGGGGGCGAGGTGCACGATCAGGTTGGTGCTCAGCGGTATCGCTTCCAAGAACCCCACGCCCAGCCCTTGTTCGTCGCGACCGCGTAGGAATTCGCGTAGGTACCGACAGGCTGCGCAGAGGGGAGCTTCGGGCCGCACGACGGGCGGCGAAAGCACAGTTTCGATGCCGCTAGGAGAGCGGCCGCCAGAGCTGTGTACGGGTCATCACGGGGCCAGTAAAGCACATCGTGTCGGATCTGCGGAGTTAGATTTCGCCCTTGTCCGGCAAGCTACGCGTTCTACCCGAATCAGCATCGATCGTACGAGCCCGACCTTTGGATCCGGGCTGGACACGAACGGTGCCGATGTAGCTACGCGCCACCCAAGCGTTCATTAAATTGGGGCTCGACCAGAGTGCTTCAATTAGTAGCAACTCATACAAACGGTCAGATATTCTACGCTCATCTTAGGTACCCCAGATAGCTTTTAAAGCGTCATATTCGTACATCGGCAACGTCTCGGGCCATTCCTCCTCGAACAGCATTGACGCGCTATCGAGACGCTCGAAGATTAAAATTGACTCAGGCTGATGTATCAGCAGTGAGGGGGCCTCCTTGACGGTCTCATACCGGGTGTAAATTCGTTGGAGCTTGTCCTTGTGTTTGGAAACAAAAACCGACAACCGCTCCACGTAGGCCGGCAGGTCAGCGCTGTCGGGTAAGGCTGCGCCGAGTTCGATCAAAACAAATCGGCTCAGCGAGCGGTCGAATTCGCTGGCGCTGAACATGAAGAAGTGACGCACGCACGCGTCGATCAGGGGCTCGACCGCGTATCCCGGAGCCGCGACTATCTGGCTCATTCGGCGGTTCACCTCCTCATCGAAAATCTCCATCAACGCCGCGAGTCGGTGCAGCGCCCGCTTTGTGTCGCTGTCGGGCTCGTGACTCGGTTTGTACACAAGCTTGTGATCCATCTCGGACCACAGGTTTTGAGCAGCAGTTCTAACTTGAATCTCGCACGCCATACCGACAGAGTCGGAGCTCAAGCCCTTCACCTGCAGGTGAAGGCCCAGGTAGCCGATCTTCCGTTGCTCCCACAGTTCCTGAGTCTTGTCTTGCCGCTCGACCACCTCGAGGGCCGGGTGCTCCGCCACAACCGTCTCGATCCGCGCGATGTCAGCAATATTCTCCACGGTCACACGTACCCCGACCTTGTCGGTTACATCTGTCCATGGGTCTGGGTAGCTCTTCCGAAGACACTTGCCGACGAAGCTTGCCGGGTCTTTGACACGCGCCGACACCTTGCAGGAGACACTCAGCTTATTCGTAGCGGAGCGGATTGCGTCGGCGATCGAATCACCGAAGGCTGTCAGAACTGGCGTGTCGGCAATCAGACGATCTCTCGCCTCCGCAATCGTGGTCATCCTCGACTGCTCAACTTTTTAAGGGTATCCACTACCCTTATCTCGGTTCGTCCGCCATCTGCGTTCTCCACAGTCACGAGGTCTTGCGCCTGTTCCGGTACGCTAACTTTAACGCCGCCATCTGTTTCATATTGAACCTTCCGAAGACGCGATTTTATGTCATCGATGTTCTTGATGAAGTTATCTTGCACCCCAGCTGTTGTAAGTGCAGACACAAAGGCATCCCTGTCTGGCAGATCCAGATTGTTCCTTGCGAAATCTTTCAGACTGACCTGGTGTGAGTTGTTGTTCAGTTCCGCAACCAGGGCGATTTCGTACCTGGCCCGCTTCTCGCCGTCCTGTATCTTCTCGTTCAAGAACTTTTCTGATTCTGTATGGAAGATTCTGGTTGCCACCCGAGGGTCTTCATGCAGAGTGCATTGTAGAAATGTCTCGAGGAAGAAATCGGCAATTTCCGATCCTCTCGATTGGGGGTCGCTAGCCCAACCCTCCAGTGTTTCATCCGCGTCCTTTAGCGGAAAAAAGACTGCGACTTTAAAAACTCGCGTCTTTCCCGTCAGGAATAGATCTCTAAGATACTCGACGTTGTATGTTGTTTTTCCTTCAACGTCAGCCGATACCGCTCGCGCTCCTTCCTCCTTTTCGAGTTTCAAAATCGCGATGAATTTGTCGTTCGCATGCGCGCCGCCCATGGTCACCAGCAAACCGGCGGACATCGAACCGGACTGTGAGGCGACTAGATGGTTCGCTAGTTTCTTGGAAAGCTCAACGAGTGAAGGATCCTCCTCGACGAGATAGTTTCGGATTTGACCAGGTATGTTGCGGGAGTTGTCGCTGTCTATCTGGTGCCTTGAACGCGCGAAGCTCTCGCTCACCTTCCGCTCAAAGAACCTCGCAACGTCCACGTCATACGGAGAGATTGCTTCACTCAGGGTTGGAGCAGCCTTGGTGGACCCGGCGGTGAAAACCTTCGGGATCTGGTGTATCACCCATTCGTCGACGGTGACGTCACCGGTATCTAGACTCAAGGCAAATACTCCTCACACGCGCGAAAGTGTTCCGTAAGTATGTATACGCCACACACGCACATCTGCGGTGCATTCCCAACTCGCCGACGCATATGTCGCCCTCGGCGTGGCGGCTCCTAAGCACATTTGCCTGGGTCGCGAGGGGGAAATGCTCTTTCGTCGGCCTGTTTGTGCTGGTCACGGTACCGCAGAAGGCGTAACGCTTGCGGCAGTGTCGCGGGTGTGTGAGCTAAGCGTGCGCAGCTGGCAACGGACAACCAACTGTTCAGTCTCCGGTGAAGGCGAGGTGCCAGATAGGCGCTGGGACGTCAGCGCGTCCGGTGTCGGCGGTGCGAGTTCGACAACCGGTGAAGAAGGAGTCCACGGCCCGAACTGATGCTCGTATATGGGTGCAATGAGCCAACGCATTGTGGAGTGGAAATTTGCAACAGAGCGACGCTGTCAAGGTCATTCAATTCGTTGCAACAGAGTTTTCCCGAAACATTGCAGAAGCAGCGCGTCTCAGAGTTGCAGGTCCGGTCGAGCCTCGCTTCGATTCGGTTGGGACGAGAACTCGATGCCGAGAGAATCCCGGGTCGACCGCGCCGAGATCCTGACGAGTCGATCTTCACGACATCCCGCGCCGTCAATCCCCGCGCGGAGCGCCTCCGATCGGATGGTCGACGATGTATTTCACCTACCGCGTGATCGTCGCGGTGCTCGGTCTGGGTCTGATCCTGGTCCACTTGCTACCCTCGCCTCCGCCGCGACCTCGTCCGGTGCTGCAGTGGTGAACCGGCGTAACGAGGTCGCGTCTGCGATCGACGAACTCGTCATCTCGATGGTTGTCACACTCACTGTCGGCATCGCAGCGACCCTCGTCACGGCTGGAGGGTCAGATCTGGTCGCAGCGGGGGTCACCGCTGCGCGGATCGCGTCGACAGGCAGACGAATCTACAACGTGATCGGCGCGCTGGAATCGGATGTCGTTGTGACGACCTCGGCGATGACCGAGATCAGGGCTGACAGTGCGGCTGGCAGAGACGACAGAGAAGCCGCTTGCGACGTTCGAGATCAACGAAGACGGCACGGTCAAGACGTCTCCGGTCTTCCCGAAGTGGAAGCAGGACGCCTGGGAGCGGTACATCGCGAACGGCGTCGACCTGACGATGGAGGATTGGAGCAGGAAGTACGACCAGCTGATGGAGAACGTCGGGAACGGCTCCGAGTGGGACCTCCAGGTGGGAGATCTGCTCGGGTGCAGCGAGGAGAACGGCGACGCTGGGCGTCCACCGAGATCCTAAGGGCGTCTGCGAGGGACTCTGGGGAAGTTCGGCTTCGATGCGCCGATCCCAGTGCCACGTCGATTCCTCGACGGCCAAGGTTAACGCTGCGGACTCGTGAACCAAACCTCTCGGTATGAGTAAACCCGGAGCCAACGCCATCTCAGCCCAGATGCCCCAAAGCTGTAGGTGCCAATGCCAGGCAGGGAGACCGGATCCCTGTTCGCAGGCATGGCCCGGGTCTCATCGCTTACGGTGCGATAGTTTATAAGTCAACAGCAGCGGATCATCTGTCACCGCTCGAAGGGTATTCGCCACTGTCTGGTACTTCCGGTTCCGAAGGTCGACCCTCTTCGGTCCTTGGGTCGGAATTGTTGCTGGCGCGAAGCATTGCAGAAGATCGTTCGCGAATTGCCCACATACCCGCTGCCACCAAGATTGTCAGTCCGAACAGGCCCGCTCCAATCTCGCCATCGACCACGTTTCTTCCCGTAGAAGCGACTCTCGCGTCGTCTACCAAATCTATGACACCCGAGTTGTGGCGCGAATGATCGCAATTGCTCATCGCAGGAACGTCTGTCGGTGATCATCGCGGCATGTTCTGCGAGTGGGCGTCGTTGTCTGCGCCGCCCAACGATGTTGACTAAGCTCCGAATCAGAGGATAGGAGAACGTAGATGGGTCTGCAGGAACTCGAGGCGTTGGTTCACCGAACGGCCACTGCTGGGGAACCTTTCGAGCGTGGAGCCGACGAGTCGGAACTCGGATACCTGTCCGCACTGGCCGCGAGGCCCGGCACGAAGTCGATCTGCGAGGTCGGGTTCAATGCCGGCTTCTCGAGCTGGGCGTTTCTCGAAGCCTCCCCCGACGTGACCGTCGTATCCTTCGATCTGGCCGCGTATGCCTACAGCGACGCCGCGAAAGCCCATGTCGACAAACACTTCCCGGGCCGACACACTTTGATCCAGGGAGATTCCCACACGACCATCAAGGCTTATGCCGAGCAACACCCGGACGCGCGCTTCGATGTCATCTTCATCGACGGTGACCATTCTGTGGAAGGTGCCCGCGCAGACCTCGACGATCTTCGTGCGCTCGCCACCCCGGAATCGGTTGTCATCATGGACGACATCACGCCGTGGCTCTGGTTCGGCGAAGGTCCGACGCAGGCCTGGCAAGAGGCCGTCGACGCGGGTCGGATCCTGCACACCAACTACTTTCGCGACGGCGAACCCGTCGACGCGGTGACTCCTCCCGCCGCGCGTGCCTGGGCCGAGGGCCGATACCCCTTCTGAAAACGGACGGGGTGTCGACCAGCGTTCATCGTCGACTGTCGGACACGGCCTGCCGAACCATGTCGGCGGCGGCGTCGGGTGTCGCTGCGAACTGAACGTTGTCGAACCGGTGCAGGTAGGCGTCGTAGATGCCGGATACTTTCCTGTTCGCGTTGTCCATCGCCACGACGCGCTTGCCCATCATCGCGGCCAATACGGCCGCATGCAGCCGATCGGTGAGCACGACGGGTGCGAGATTCAGAATGCGCTGCGCCACAAGGAGGTTGAGCTTCGCTGTCTGCTCGTACGAGCGAACGAGAGCGGGGTACAGCAGGCGATTCGCTTGGGGGAAGTTGTATGCGATTCGGGTCGGCAGCGTCACCACCGTCGAGATCGCCAGATCCCTTCCGTGCAGACCCCAGTCGTACTGGACGGACGACGCGTCGACGTTCACCGAAGCATGACCGAGGCTTTCGGAATCGTCGCGCACGAGTTTCACGACGTCCACTGCAGAGCCTTCGGCGCTGTGTGCGATCTCGGCACCGAAAGCCATGTCCGGACAGTATTCGACGCGGTTGTTCGGGAAATGGGCGAGCGCCAGCTCGTACGAACGCTGTTCACGCAGCATGAGGGTGAGGTCCGGGTGCTGTGCGTAGAGGGCCGCGGTCCTGTGCATGGCGTCGGCGTCGGAGTAGTCGATGCTTTGGGGGAGGCACACGATCTTGTTGCGAGGAAACCGCGCAACGATTGCTTCACGAAATTTCTGGTCCATCGGCCAGCGGTCACCGAAATTTCCTCCGCCCTGCAGAAACAGGGTCCCATCACCGACTCGTTGTTCGAGCAGATCGTGGTTGTGGGTGAACGGATCGGACACGTAGTCGACGTGCACGTCCAACCGCTTCAGGTACTCGACCTCACCGGCGTAGATGAGCGAGTCACCGGCATTGAAGTGATTCGGAAAGTCCAAGTGAGCCACCCGATCTCCGGGTTTGGCATGCTGCCGCATGACGGCCATGGTCTCTTCGCGTATCGCGTCGACTATCTCGTATGTCATCGGGGACTCCGTCGCAGGCCGCGGCCGAGCGCGGCCACCCGAATTCGGAGTGCGCCGTAGTGTATTCCGATGTAGTGGGCCCACAGACCGCTGGGCATCGGTCGTAGTACCTTCGGCAACCACGGATTGCGAATTGTCGCGAGATACAAGATTGCCGCAGTGTGCGCGGGAATCCGGGCAAGTGACGACGGATGAGGGCAGCCCGCAGCACGGTGCTTGGTCGACAGTTGGTACGACGTGCGTCCGTACGCGCGGCCTTGCAAGAACGATCGACGAACCGTAGTTCTGATGCGGTAGGCGACCGACGCATCCGCGGCATGTCCGAGAGTGAATCCTGCTTGCTGAAGCCTCCACGAGTAGTCGACGTCTTCGGCACCGCCCACGAGGTCTTCGTCGAAGCCTCCGACCTCGTCGAAGACTCGCCTCCACAGCGCGAAATTGCTTCCCGGGGCATACGGCAGGTAGGCGGTGGGAAACAGGGTGCCGTTCGGCGGGTTGTCTCGCCACGCCGTCACCTCGGGCGGATTGAGGGAATCGTGTTCGATTGCGCCGCCCACGGCGTCGTAGCTGTCGAGTGCGCGCACCATGGCAGTCAGCCACGTCGGAGAAGCGACGTCGTCGTGGTCGACGAAGGCGATGATGTCGCCCCGCGCGGCTTCCACGCCGACGTTGCGGGCGTAGGAGACGCCACGCTTCGCGGAGGCGTCGACGATGCGCATCGACAGAGGTAGAGGCAATTCTTCGAGATGTGAGCGGAGGCCGTCGGTCGAGCCGTTGTCGCTGACGATGAGCTCGACATCGCCTGTGTAGTCCTGCGCAGCGAGCGCGTGGAGCTGCTCGTTCAGTTCGGGCAAACCGTTGTACACGGGGAGGACGATGGAAACCAGACTGATACGCACGTTGTGACCCTACAACGAAATCCGGGTGCTGTTTGGTTAGGCATCCCAACCGTAGGAGTGGGGATCACACAACTCGAAGGGTTGTGTGGCACCGCCATTTACACACACAGTCCGACTGTCACCTCGGACCGATGTGGCTACGACTTTCCGCGCAGTCTCTTCTCCAACGGCGTCGGAAACGACGGGACCACCGCGGTACCGTCGAGCAGGGCGGTGATCCGATCGGCCTCTGCTGCAACCTCTTTCGATACCGCAGACCCGACGTCCTCGAGTACTTCCGTGACCACCGAACCGGTGGAATCCACGGCCCATCCGCCGACGATGCGTCCCTCCCACCAGATGGTCGGACCGATATTTCCGAAGGTATCGAACAGCGGGGCCTTGTGTTCGCCGAGATACCAGTGTCGGTGCTTCCACCCCATCGGTGTGGGATCCAAGGCGGGAAGCAGCATCGCCCGAGATGGGTAATCCTGGAACACTGTGTCGGTCAACATGATTCCATCACCCTCGGCCAGTTCGACGGCCACGGTGTCGAGTTCGGCGACCGCTCCACGGGTCTGCGTCTTGTTCCATCCCGTCCACCATTGCAGGTCGTCCAAGGTCGCCGGTCCGAACACGTCGAGCCAGCGCCGGGCCGCATCGGCTCGGGCGGAGGGCTCGTCCAACTCGGGAATCCCGTTGGGCCACCACTGATCGATCGGTGCCCAGGCATGTCGGCGCGACGTCCACGCGCCGCGCGGCTCGACCCGCACCAGCTTTCCCTCCGCGGCCATCATCACCAACACTTCGGAGGTCACATAGCGTTTGACGTCGTACACCTTGTCCGTGGTCGGCAGCAGAGCGGTCTTCAGTCCAGGGACTGCTGCGGACAGCTCCGCCCCGGTCGCCGTACCCATCGAGCGTAAAACGGCATCGGTCTCGGCTTCGGTTGCCGCCAGCCAGGATTCGACGTCGTCGATCACCGGTTCGGTCGGCAGCGTCGACACCTGCTTGATCAACCGGGTTCGCATCGTGCGGGCAACTCCGAGGCTGGCGGCAGCGTGGATCATCGGAACGTCGTCGTGCGCGACGACGAACATCGTGCGACGCATCGCCATCAAGCGAACCAAGCTACGACGTTCGTACATCGCGTCACGAACGTCCGACAATCCCAGCGAGCGGGCGCGTGCCAGCACGGAGAGATACACCGTAGCCGGATCGGTGGCATGCAGTGCGAGCAACGACGACACCACGGATTCGGCACTCGGGGTGTCGGACAAGTGCTGCGCGACGAGCCGCTGTCGCCGCTGGACGTCGGTGATCTTCACGGGCTCAGTGTGACTGCTCGCGGGGAGCGGGACCGACGAAACCGGTGAGAAGCGCGTCGGCGATATCGGTCATTCCGTGCGCGCGGGCATCGTCGGCGGCTCCGCCGTGGTCGTACTCGACGCGCTCGAACGACACCGTCCAGCTGCCTGTGTCGTGATCGTCGAGCACCGCGTATCGGGCGTGCGGAGACCCCGATTCCATGACGTGGGGGTAAGGCTGATCGTCGTCGTATGCGGGTGCGCCGACGCTACCCGGATTCACGACGAGCGTGCCGCTGGGGAGAGTCCACTGGCGCTGCAGATGGGTGTGGCCGCAGGCGATGACAGATCGATCCGTGAAACCTGCTGCCCTTTCGATGATTTCGACCTCGGTTGCCTCGCGAGAGCCGTGAGGGTCCACCGAGTGCAGGAAGTACTGCTGATCATCGGTGGGTGTTCCGTGTACTGCGAGGATTCCGTTACCCAGCTCCAGCGAGAACGGGAGCGAACCCAGCCAACGTCGATGCTCGTCGTCGAGTTGATCGTGGGCATGCCGATCCCAACTGCCCATGGAATCGGGCTCCTGCTCGAGGAGGTAGCGATCGTGATTGCCGGCGATGGTGGAGAAACCCAGTGCCATCAATCGATCCGCAGTTCGGCGCGGATGCAGTCCGCCGGAGAGCAGATCGCCGAGGTTCACCACGGAGTCGACGCATTGCTGTTCGATGTCTTCGAGGACGGCGTCGAGCGCCGCGATGTTGCCGTGAATATCGGCAATGAGAGCTACTCGCACAAGCACAGGATCGCAGCGTGGGCATTCGACTGCAACACGGCAACCCTCGTCGAGCGTTGGAGACTTCGCCCTCGGATCTCCGTCTTCGATGGGTGATTTCTCCATAGACCCTTGCCTGATGGGTCCCTAGTGTGGTCCAAGTCACTTCCGTTCGATGGAAAGCCGAGCCCATGCCTGCAGTCACGACGAAGCCCGAGATCGAAACCAGGGTGGTCAAGAAGGTCGCTCGACGCATCATTCCGTTCCTCGGGGTGGCCTACTTCGTCAACTATCTCGATCGCACCAACATCGGTCTCGCCAAGCTGACCATGAGCGACGAGCTGGGGCTCACCGAGACGATGTTCGGATTGGCGTCCGGGCTGTTCTTCATCGGCTACCTGCTGTTCGAGGTGCCGAGCAACCTGGCCCTGCACAAGTTCGGCGCACGCCGCTGGATTGCACGCATCATGGTCTCGTGGGGAATCGTGGCCGCCGCCATGGCATTCGTGCCGACGGCAGGGTGGCTGTACGGGCTCCGCATCGTTCTCGGCATCGCCGAAGCGGGCTTCTTCCCCGGTGTCCTGCTGTACATGACGATGTGGTTCCCGCGGGCCTATCGAGTTCGGCTGATGGGCCTGTTCATGTTGGCTCTGCCGGTCTCCTCGGCGCTGGGTGCGCCTCTGTCCAGTGCGATCATTCAATACATGGACGGGCTGTTCGGACTCTCCGGTTGGCGCGTGATGTTCTTGTTCGAGGGCCTGCCGGCAATCGTTCTCGGTGTGATCACCTGGTTCTACCTGACCGATCGGCCGTCGCAGGCCACATGGCTGGACGACGACGAGAAGAATTGGCTGACAGCGGAATTGGAGTCCGAGGGGTCGTCGAAGAGCGCGCACATCACCGGCTCGGTCAAGCGGGCTCTCACCGACGCACGAGTGTGGATGCTCGGGCTGGTGTACTTCGGGATCACCTACGGCCTGTACTCGCTGAGCTTCTTCCTGCCCAGCATCGTCGCCGGTTTCAAGAAGACGTTCGATACCGATTTCTCTCTCGTGACAACCGGGCTGATCGTCGCGGTTCCGTTCGCCGTGGGTGCTCTCGCCATGGTGTTGTGGAGCAGACATTCGGATCGTACCGGCGAGCGCACCTGGCATGTCGCGATCCCCACGTTGATCGGCGCGGTCTCCATACCTGTTGCGCTGTACATGGATTCGCCGTTCACCACGATGATCGCGGTGACGGTCAACGCAGTCGGAGTGTTCTGCGCGCTGCCGGTGTTCTGGTACCTGCCCAGTGCATTCCTCACCGGGGCAGGCGCGGCCGCGGGCATCGCGATCATCAATTCGGTGGGCAACCTGTCCGGCTTCGGCGCGCCGTACGTGACGGGCTGGCTACTCGACGCAACCGGGAACGCGCGCGCCGGACTGTGGGTCGTAGGCGGCGTCATGATGGTGGCCGTCGGGTTGGTGCTGGCGCTGCACCGTCGCACGGTGGACGACAGCACCAGCAGTGATATGGGGGCACCGGTCTCGCACTGACGACCGAGGGGATCCGGGACGGCAACTCGTCTCGACGCCGAGCGAATCGGCTATCGATCCGCGACCCGTCGCCCGTCGACCCGGATCGTGGGGAGCCACGTCGCCAAGGTGCGCCCGAGCGTGGCGACCATGCGCGGTCCGAAGACACACAAGGTGCGTTCCCACGGGTGACCGAAGGTCCCCTCGGTGAATTCGTCGCGGGCGAAGATGTAGTAGTCGCCGTCCGGGTAGACGGGTACCCGCCACT
Source organism: Rhodococcus sp. PML026 (assembly GCF_000963615.1). Classification (NCBI taxonomy): domain Bacteria; kingdom Bacillati; phylum Actinomycetota; class Actinomycetes; order Mycobacteriales; family Nocardiaceae; genus Rhodococcus; species Rhodococcus sp. PML026. Next base: position 197,450 of record NZ_KQ031367.1, read on the forward strand.
CGGCGTTCTCGGCCGCATCGGCGTGCGCTTGGGCATCGAAGCTGTAGCAGGGGTGTTGCCAGTCCAGGACCACAAACGTGGGGTCATCCGCAAATTCGGTGACGAAGCAGCGCAGGGCTTCCGCATTGACTGCGTCGACTCTCGCAGACCATGAGGCCATCGTGCGTACGGTGTCTGCGTCGAGGTCGAATGTCATCGACGGGGCAGGCTCAGCAATGGCCGGCCACGAGTCAGGTTTGGTCCCGGGCCGAAACCCGAACTTGTTGTCGAACAGCGACCAATGCTCCGGTGTCACGCTTCGGTCGAGTTCGGTCCACCCGACGGGCAACGCAGAGCCGAAGTCCATGGTCAGCTTGCTAGTCATAGGTCCATCGTCCCAGGGCTTGGGAGGCTGCGATCTCAGGACGCGAATACCTTGCCCGGGTTCAGGATTCCATGCGGATCGAGTGCTTTTTTCACTGCGCGGTGCATGTCCAGCACAACTGGGTCCAACTCCTGCGCCAATCCGTCCATCTTGAGCAGTCCCACGCCGTGTTCGCCGGTGACGGTTCCTCCGAGTTCCAGTGCAGCGTCGATGATCTCGGCGAAGGCGGCCTGAGCGCGCTCGCGCGCCGGGATGTCGTCGTGCGGAGTGATGAGCAACGGATGCAGGTTTCCGTCGCCCGCATGGGCGATGTTGGCGATCGTCGTCTCGTATCGCAGGCCGATCTGTTCGATACGCGACAGCATCTCGGGCACATGCTTCTTCGGCACACAGACGTCCTCGGTCAACACCGGTCCGAGTCGTTCCATCGCGGGGTACGCCAACCTCCGAGCGGAGAACAGGGCGTCGGCCTCCTCCTGATCGGTCGATACCGCAGACCACGTGGCTCCGGCCTCGTCGAAGCACGTCAGCATTTTCTCGGCCTGCTGGTCTCCGATGAGTCCGGGATCGTCGATCCGCCCGAGCAACACCACATTTGCCTCGACGGACAACCCCATGTTCTTCCAGGCGTCCACGGCGATGAGGCACTGCTTGTCGATCAGCTCGAGCGCGGACGGCGTCAATCCTGCGGCGGCGACTGCGGCCACGGCACGACCGGCGTCGACGATGCTGTCGAAGTAGCCGGCGACGGTGCGTTGTGGATTCTGCAGTGGGCGCAACTTGACGGTGATCTCGGTGATGATTCCGAGTGTTCCTTCGGATCCGACCATCAGACCCGCAAAATCGTATCCAGCAACGCCTTTCGCGGTCTTACGCCCGAGTCGTACCAATTCTCCGGTACCGGTGACGATCTGCATTCCCATGACGTAGTCGCGGGTGACGCCGTATTTGACGCAGCACAGCCCACCGGCGTTGGTGGCGACGTTTCCGCCGATCGTCGACCACGGCGCACTGGCCGGATCCGGCGGATACCACAGGCCCTCCTCTGCGACGGCTGCTCTGAGGTGATCGTTGACGACTCCGGGTTCGACGACGGCATAACGCTCGAGTACGTCGATCTCCTTGATGGTGTCCATCCCGTCGAGCGCGAGCACGACGCAGCCTTCGGTGGCGTTGGCTCCGCCGGACAAGCCGGTGCCCGCCCCGCGAGTGACGATCGGCGTTCCGTGGGCGAGACAGGCTCGTACAACGGTCTGCACCTCCTCGGCGGTACGAGGACGCACGACGGCAACGGGCAGCGAATACGGGGCCCACTCCGCCTCGTCGTGCTGGTAGGAGGCGATGACGTCCGGGTCGACCACGATGCGATCAGTGGGCAAGGCCTCGGACAGTTGTTCGACGAGCGTCATGTTCTCGACTCTAGCTGTGAGCTGGGTCTCGGCCAATGTAGGTTCTCTCTATGTCCGCGGAGAAGTCATGGATGGAACTTCTGCTCGACGACGCGTCGATCGATCGTCTCGAGGAGCACCGGAAGGCATTTCCAGGTGCCGAAGCGCACGCAGCTCTGCGGCTACGCGCCCTGCTGGATCAGCGACGTCAACGCAGCACGGAGTTGGCGGCACTCAACGACATCGCCGTGCGATTGACGACGGTGCGAGACAACCGTGCTCTTCTCCAAGAGGTCGTCGATCAGGCACGCAGGCTTCTCGGCGTGGACCTCGCCTACATGGGGTCCGTACAGGGAGACGAGTTCGTCATCGATGTCACCAGCGGAGCCCTGACTCCCCGGCTCGTCGGCCTTCGGCTCGAACAGGATGCAGGGCTGGTCGGACTCATCGTGCGCAGTGCGTCGCCGTCGTGGACCCCCGACTACCAGAGCGAGCCGGCGTTCCAGCACATCACCGGTGCGGACAGCGCGGCCCGCTCGGAGAACATGCGCGGTCTGCTCGGCGTGCCGTTGCGGGTGGGCGATCGAGTGATCGGCGCACTGTTTGCATGCAAGCGCCAGGAACGCGACTTCGCAGACAGTGAGATCGCCCTGCTCTCGGCGCTGGCCGCGCACGCGGCCATCGCCATCGAGAACGTACGGACCATCGACCGGCTCGAGACGCTGAATGCCGAATTATCAAACCGCACAGCCGAACTCGAACAGACACTGCAGTGGGACCGAACGTTGACCCAGGTGGTCCTGCGCGGCGGCGGCGTACGGACACTGGTGCGCGAGATTGCTGTATTGACCGAGCGTCCGGCGTACTTCGTTCCGGATGCCGCTGCGGTTCCCGCGGCACTGGCGGTCCACTCGGCGGAGGTCGACGAACTGCTACGCATGTGTGGCGACGGCAAGAACACCGTGTCGACGCCGTCGATGACGGCTCATCGGGTGGCAGCAGCCGGTCAATTCCTCGGCGCGCTGATCTCGATCGGAACGGACGATGCCAGGACGCGTCTGCTGCTCGATCGAGCCGCGCCTGCAGTGGCCCTGTCACTCGCCGAGGAGCGGGCCGCCGCCGATTCCGCGCGGCGCGCCCAGGATGCGTTTCTGGTGGACCTGCTCTCGCACCCGGCGTCCACTCCGGATGCCGAACGGCGACAACTCCATTTGGCCGGACTTGCCCCCGACACGTCTTACTGTGTAGCCGTCGCGCAGGGTGCGTCGAGGACGAAGCTCGGCCGATTTCCGGCAGGAGCTGTTGTCGCGGAGCAAGGTTCGAGCCTGATCGTGGTGGTGCCCGCGCACGATTCGGCGACGGTCACCCCGATGTTCTTCGCCGGTGCCACCGTCGGAATCTCCGAGCCGAGCATCGGGCCCGAGGCGCTGGCAAAGGGCTATCGGGAAGCTCGGCAGACCGTCGACGTGTTGGTCACCCTCGGCCGCGAGGGGGAAGCATGTTCGGCGCGGGGGCTGGGAATCTATCGAATTCTGCTCAGCCACTTGGCGCGTGAACATCTCGACGAACTCACGCAGGAAAAGTTGGGTCCGCTGTTGGCCGAGCAGAACAAGCGCGGGGTTCCGCTGATGGAGACACTCTCGACGTATCTGGCGCGTGGACGCCATCATTCGGCAACCGCGTCGGCTCTCGGGGTGCATGTCAACACGCTCTATCAACGACTCGACGCGATCGACCGCCTGATCGGAACGCACTGGCGCGACCCGGACAATGCTCTCGATCTTCAGGTCCTGATGCGGCTGCGCAGATCGGCCGACCTGCTGGGTCTGTGACGTCGACCGGGCTCTTCGGATCGGGGCCAGGCTGGGTGCAAGCGGCTAGAGCCCGGGCTGAGAAGGGATCAGATCTCGATTCCCGTTGCCTCGACCACATTCGCCCACAATGCATCTCGCACCCGCGCGGAATCTCCGCGCCAGGAGGGATAGTGCGTCGGCCGCGGCGCTCGGTCGTGCCAGAATGTGCCGGTGCTGGTCAACGCGGGATCGGCGGCCACGAGCCAGACGATGGTGTCGGCACCGTCGTCGGCGCTGCGCAGAATGGGCTTCATCACCGAATCGAATAGTGGCATGGAGCCGGTGACGCCCGGCGTGGACGCCCAGCCCGGGTGCATGCTGTGCACCACCGGATCGTCCTCGAGCGAAAAGCGTTCGGCCAGTTGCTCGGCCACCACCACCTGCATTCGTTTCGTTCGGGCGTACGCCGTCATGCCGGAGTACTTGCCGTTCTCGTACTCGAAGTCCGGGTTCTGAAGGGGCACCGCGTACATGCCGCCGCTCGATACGAACACCACCCGCGATCCGGCGTCGAACAATTCTCTCAGTCCCACCGTCAGTGCGGCCGGTCCGAGAACATGGGTGGCGAAAGCGGATTCGTGTCCCTGTGCCGACAACCGCCGCTCGTCCGGCATCACCCCGGCGCAATGTACGAGCGCGTGCACCGCTGTCAGTTCGGACGCCAATGCCGCGATCAGGGCCGCCACCGAATCGAGATCGCTGATATCGCACTCACGCACCACGAGCGAGGCGTCGGGCACTTCGGTTCGGATCGCAGCAGCGGCGGCGTCGAGTCGCTCGGCCGATCGTCCGACCAGGTGCACCCGCGCTCCGAGGCGGGCGAGCTGCTTCGCGGTAGCTGCTCCCAACCCCGAGGATGCGCCGGTCACCACCATGTCGATGGGGGAGGCGAACGGTAACGGATCGGCGGCCCAGAATCGCCGACGCACCGTGGCACCGATTCGGGAGTAGCCGGGAACGACGGCTCTGTCGAGAATCGTGTCCACCGTGCGGCTCAGCAATGACATGCTGCGGCAGTACCCCAGGGAGTCGGGATGTATGCGCGTCGGCAGCGACTGCTCGATGCCATGATGAGTCCATGGCGCACACCACGGTCTCAGACGTCACCCGCGACATCCTCGCCGAACTGCCCGCCCATCGACGCGAGACGTTCGAGCTCCGCCTCGAACAGTGGTTTCCCGATCTGCACGACGCCGTCACGGCTGTCTACCCCGAGCCGGATGCAGTGGCTGCCACGCTCGTGGAGATCGCCGCCCGTGCGTACGCGGAGCGGTCCGAGGATCTGCACAGACTCGATCAGCGTCGACTGCTCGAACCCGATTGGTTTCAGCAGCCGGACATGTTCGGCTACGCCTGCTATGTGGACCGTTACGGCGAGACGCTGCGCGGAGTCGGTGAACGACTGGATCACCTGACCGATCTGGGTGTCACCTACCTGCATCTGATGCCGCTGCTTCGACCGCGGCCGGGCGACAACGACGGCGGCTACGCAGTGATGGACTATCGCGCGGTGCGAGAAGATCTGGGCACCAACGAGGATCTGCGTACTCTCGCCGAGACTCTGCGTGGACGTGGTATCAGCATGGTGGTCGACCTGGTCCTCAATCACGTTGCTCGCGAACATGAATGGGCTGTCGAGGCGCGAGCCGGTGATCCGAAGTACCGCGACTACTTCTTGATCTACCCCGATCGGACGACCCCGGATTCCTACGAGCGCACCCTCCCCGAGGTATTTCCGGACTTCGCGCCGGGCAGCTTCACGTTCGACGACGAACTCGGCGAGTGGGTGTGGACCACGTTCAACGAGTGGCAGTGGGATCTGAACTGGTCCAATCCGGCTGTGCTGCAGGAGTTCGCGAGCATCGTGCTGCACCTGGCCAACCTCGGGGTGGAAGTGCTCCGCCTCGATGCGATCGCATTTCTGTGGAAGCGGCTCGGCACCAATTGCCAGAACCAGCCCGAAGTGCATGCGATCACCCAGGCTCTCCGAGCGACCGCTCGCCTTGCCGCTCCGGCAACGCTCTTCAAGGCCGAAGCAATCGTCGGCCCACGCGATCTGTTGCCGTATCTGGGGCAGGGCAGACACACCGGGCGAGTATCGGACATCGCGTACCACAACTCGCTGATGGTGCAGGTCTGGTCGATGTTGGCCACGGGCAGTACGGCTTTGGCGCGTCATGCCCTGGCGTCGTTACCGCCCACGCCACCGAGTGGCACCTGGGTGACCTACGTGCGATGCCACGACGACATCGGCTGGGCCATCGACGACGGTGACGCGGCGTCGCTCGGACTGTCGGGTGCAGGCCATCGGCATTTTCTGGCCGACTGGTACTCCGGCGAGTTCGACGGTTCCTGGGCCGAAGGGCTTGTGTTCCAGTACAATCCGGACACCGGGGATCGCCGGATCAGTGGAACCGCAGCCGCGCTCACCGGTCTGGGCCCGGCCCGCCTGGATCCCGACGGCGCGTTCGGGCGAATCTTTCTGTCGCACGCCATCATTGCCGGATGGGTCGGCATTCCCGTCGTGTGGAGCGGTGACGAGCTCGGCTCCCCGGGAGACCCGAACTGGGCAGACGAACCGGCTCATGCCGAGGACAACAGGTGGGTGCATCGACCCCGCGTCACCGACGCCGACCGCGCCGGCCGATTTCAGCAGGGGAGCGACGCCCAACGAGTGTTCGACGGCATCGCTCGCATCGCGAAGGTGCGCTCCGGTCTACCGATGTTGCACGCCGAGGCGCCGGTCGACGTCCAGACCGAATCCGACGACGGCCTGCTCGTGGTGCGCAGACGTCATCCCAGCGGCACCCTGGTGGGGCTGTACAACGTCACTTCTCAGCACCGCCCGTTCCCCCATGCGCAGTTGATCGAGCTCGGCATCCCGGCCCCCACCGAGGTGCTCTCGCAGCACGACCTGGCGGTCGACGACAACGGATCGGTATGGCTGCCGCCGTACGCGGCCTGGTGGATCGTCGACAGCCCGTCGCGCTAGAGGACGCATTACCGTGACCGAGCTGTTACCCTCCCCGGGACGGTGGGGCTGGATACGAACAAGGGGACAATCTCGATGCGCGGTCGGTTACGAAGTACGGTGCTCGCTCTGGTAGCGGTCATGGTCGCCACGATGGCAACGGTGCTGATGGGGACCGGTGTGGCGAAAGCCGACTCCGAGCTGGTCTACGTCTACTCGCCGTCGATGGACAAGAACATCCCGATCAAGGTGCTCCGAGCTGCCGGTGGCGGTCCTGCACCCACGCTGTATCTGCTCGACGGACTGCGTGCGCCCGAGGACAACAGCGGTTGGCTCATCGAAACAGACGTCGAAAGCTTCTTCGCCGACAAGCACGTCAACGTGGTCATTCCGTTCGGCGGCGGCGGAACCTTCTACTCGGACTGGCAGCGCGACGACCCCAAGCTCGGACGGGTGAAGTGGGAAACGTTCCTCACCCAGGAATTGCCGCCCTTCATGGCCGATCGTTTCGGTAGCGACAACGTCAACAACGCCGTGGCCGGCCTGTCGATGAGCGGCACCTCGGCATTGAACCTGGCGGCTCACCGGCCGGACTTCTACAAGGCGGTGGCGTCGTTCAGTGGCTACCCGACGGCCAGCAGCCCCGGATTCGCTCAGGGCATCTCGGTCGCCGTCGGCGAGATGGGCGGCAACGCGCGCAACATGTGGGGCACCTGGCCGTCGGCAGACTGGATCCGCAACGATCCGTCGCTCAATGTCGGCGCGTTGCGCAACACGGCAGTCTTCGTCTCTTCGGGTAGCGGCTCACCGGCGACGGACCCGGTGTTCAACCCGGCCAGCAGCCGCTTCGACCCCGTCAAGTTCGCGCAGATGGTGCCGCTCGAAACCGTCGCAGGCATGAGCAGCCGAGCATTCGTTCCGTTGTTGCAGGCCGCAGGTGGTCGACCCAACGTCAAGATCACCGGCACCGGCGTGCACTGGTGGAACCACTGGCAGCAGCATCTGCACGAGGCGTGGTTCGAGACCATTGCCCCGGCAGTCGGCGGTTGATCGACAGCGAGTAATCGATAGTCCGACCCGGGTGATTCTCGCTACGATTCCGACATGAATGCACCCGTCATCGCCGTGGACTACACGGTTCTCGACTGTCCCGATCCGGCAGCGCTCGCCCGGTTCTACAGCACGATCCTCGGCTGGGAACCGGTGCGCGACGACGGAGACTGGGTGGTCGTCCACGGTCCGGGCGAACTGCGGTTGGCCTTCCAGAAGGCCCCCGACTTCACCCCGGTCGACTGGCCGAACGACGGCATCAAGATTCACCTCGATTTCGTCGTCGATGAGATGGAACAGGCCCGCGACTTCGTCGTCGATGCCGGAGCGACATTGATCGACGACGCGCACGAGTCGTTCTGGGTGTACCGAGACCCGGTCGGCCACATCTTCTGTCTCTGCAAGCGAGACTGATCTGCGTTACGCGACCTGCGCGGCCGGCAGAGCTCGGCGGAGCCGATGATCCTCTTGCTCGCCGAGCCAGCGGGCGAGAACCTGGCATCCGGTGAGGCCGTCTGCGTACGGCTCCGACGCGTAGGCGATGTGCCGACCGCCACCCGAGTTGGTCCACACCCATCGTCTCCAGCCGAGCGACGTGGGCAGGTACCCGGACACCTCGGTGGCCGCGGTGCGGAGGCGTCGAACATCCTTCGCCCACTGGGCCGGTCGTAGGCGAGTACGGGTCGCGTTCTGAAAGCTGTTGCTGCGCATGAGTAGCCAGAGCTCGCGCAACCAGGTCTTAGGCGTGCGGAACGACATCCAGCGCGTCAGGTCGGCGATGTCGCGAACGAGGCTGTCGTCGCTGGCGTTGCAGATCATGTCCGACGCGAGAGCTATCCAGTGGGTGGGAATCGACTCCGGCAGAGCCGGCCCGGTTCCGGCAACCCCGCGGCCGGTGCAGCCGGGCACCGCACCGGTCGGCTGCTGGGGATCCGAGACCAGACCGGCCGCGACGATGCGGCTGCCGTCGACGATTCCGTCCTGAACGAGGCCCAGTACTTCGCGAACGACCGTGGCTCCCTGCGAATATCCGATCAGAGCGAGAGGCCCAGTGGTGTTCTCGATCGCTCGGCGCAGGCGACGAACTCCGAGTTCGGTGCTGTGCCGGTAGCTCAGTCCCCCGGACGCCACCGGCCCGTACGACGCCGGGTAGCCCACCCAGCGGCCGACGAAGCGATCGTCGAGTGCGCCGACGACACACGACAGGAGACCGGTGACGCGGGTCCGATGGTCGGCCGGACGCGATTCGCCGGTGCCACCGACCGCGAGTACGGTTACCTGCTCCTGGTTCATGGTTACCGAGTGTGGCCGACGAACCTGAGCCGAACGCCCGACAAATGCTGAGAACTGTCTGGCATTGACTCGTTCAACTCAGCGCGGCACGTACGTCGTCGAGGCCATCGCGCAGAAGTATCTCGTAGCGATCCGGATCCGGTACGGCCGCTCGGTTGGACGTCACGCTGATCGCGACGGTGTCGCCGATACCGTGCACGCCGTGCGTGAGGCTCATGGCAGGGGAGAGGGCAGGGAACCCTGCCGTGAATCGAACGGGCCCGCCGCCGAGCGTGAGGTCCGCTGTACCGCGCGAAACACTGGATACGACCGTGTTGCCCGTGACGGTCGGCGGCACCGCAGTCGGATCGAACTGTGCGACTCCCCACGCCGCCAGGAATGCCGGGACATGGCGTTCTGTCTCGTTCTGAGATGCGCGGGCTGTCAACGACACCGGGTGACCTGCTCGCGCTCTGCGCTCGGCCAGGTCTGCGGCCACGAGTCGGCTGCGAGTCCGCAGGTCCGGTTCAGCGGGAAACAAGCCGACGCCGACGTTGCCGAAGTTGTTGCGTGCGCCCACTGCAGCCGTCCGTGCGACGGTGACCTCGGCTGCGAGATCGGCCGAAGCATCGTCCGAATCGCCGAGGAACCGTTGGAGTGCAACGGAAATGGCGGTCAGGGCAGTGACGGTGATCGAGGTGTCGGCGAACTGGAGAGCCGACTTGGGCAGCACGATCGTTCGCAGATCCGTCCGGTCCGTAGGCGCAACGTCGAGAGTCGTCAACGCGCGAGAACGCGCAGGAGGAGGGACCGAACCGGACGCGGTGTGTTCCTCCAATCGCAGTGCGTCGCGTCGCGCCCGAATGCCGGCGCGAGCCATGCGCACTACTCGCACAGGCAGAGTCAGAGCGGCGACGGCAGCGGTCAGGGGTGCGGGTGGCGCAGTCGGTGTAACGGGCCGAGAGGGCACGGGTTGTGTCCCGAACAGCTCGCGAGCAGTTCGGGCGGCCAGTGTCCCGTCCGCGGCTGCGTGCGACAGTTGCAGAACAGCAACAAGACTCGGCCCGTCACACGCAGGAGCACCCGATACGTTCGGGTACAGGTGCAGATGCCAGACCGTGTGTCGCGGGTCGACCTGACGCTCGAACGACGACGCGACGGCGTCGAGACATTCCTGCCACGTCCGGGGTTCGGGGTGAACGCTGATCGTGTCCGTGCCGGGGGCCATCGCAGTCCAGTGCGGACGCTCGAGACCGAACGGAACCTCTGTAATTCGAAGACCGAGCACCGCGATACCCGCGCTGCGAATGCGCAGCCGCCGCACCGTGGACTCCAGTGGTTCGCGCGCTCCCTCGAAGCAATACAGCAGAAACTGGTCACTGGGGACCTTCGACGCCATCCAGTACGCCTGCGCATCGACCGGGTGGAGACGCGCAGAGCCCGACAACAGAGGTTCGGCGATCGCACAGGGCACACCAGAAGCTTAGGGCGTGCATCGCCGGTCGACGGTCTCGAAACAGACCGGTTTCGTTCTGTGAGCTGTCACGACGTTCGGCCCAGGACTTCTGCATCGGCCTCGGCGTTTTCGGCGTGAATCGACGCTAGCCTGATCCAATGCACCACCGCGCCCCGATATCACGACGCCCGCGCCGCCGCGGGCGGGTGTCGTGACACCGCGGGTCGCGTCGGGATATCGAGCAGGGCTTCGCTTTTCGACCAACGCGGCAGCATCGGCCGACTACGCCACCGATATCTCCTACACCGAATACGGGTCGTCCGCCTGCACCCTCGGAACAGCCGCGGACAACACCGTCTTTCTCGCCCCGGCATATACCGTCGACGGCGTCGGAGTTCTGCAGTCCTCCGATTTCGGACAATCCTGGCGAGCATCGGTGCCGGACGGCACGGTGAACACCGGCCGCCGAGCGCATATGTACTTCGACGATGCCGACGACCGGCTGTTTCTCACCGCCGGTCGCGTCGACTCGACACCGACGCGCATGTTTCGATCGGGCTTCGACCTCGGAATCAGCGACGACCGAGGTCGAACGTGGCGCTTCCGGAGGGTGGCATCCAAGGCCAGGACAGGTGCCAAGGTATTCGCCGGACCTCGGGTGTCCGCACCGGACGCGTCGTCTCCGTCCTCTGCTCGCGTGACGTACCTGTCCGCTCCTACGCCGTTCGCCCTCCGCGTGCGACCTTTGATCAACGCCACCCGCCAGGTGATCTGGCGTTCGTACGACGGCGGGACCAAATGGGAGGTAGCCGGCGGGTTCGACATCGACCCGAAAAACATTCCGGGACTTCCCGGTACGGATTACGTCGCATTCGGCACCGGTGTCGTCGGCCCGGACGGCACGGTCTACATCGGCGGCCGATACGGCCGTCGTTTCGCGGTGGCGGTCAGCCGCGACGAGGGTTTGACCTGGGATGTCCGCATAGTCCCCGGATCGGCGCTCGCCAAATATCACAACCCGTTGCACCTTCTGCTGCTCGCTTCCCGATACCTACTGCCGGAGTCGGTCGCCGTCGACTGCGACGGCACCCTGTACGCCCTGTGGCCGGACCGGGACGGATTGCTGCACGCTTCGTGGTCTTCCGACGGCGCGAACAGCTGGTCGAGACCCGTCGTGGTGTCCGCTCCTGGAGTGCGAGGTGCGCGGTTCGGTGCGATCACCGCCACCGGATCGGGGCGCGTCGGAATTTCGTACTACGGGCGTGAGGCCGGCCGCGCGTTCCACGGCTTCATCGCGCAGAGTCGCGACTTCCGCACTGCAGGACCGGTTTTCGTCGGTGGAAAGTACAACGAACCCGATGCTCCGCTGTTTCCGTACGGGTTCCGTCGAGGTTTCCCCGGCTCCGTTTTCAGGCGATCTCTCGACGAGATGGTGCGGGTCCGGTTCGCGCCCAACGGAGATCTCGTGACCGGAGCGGTCATGCAGATGCGCGGGCGGAACCGCTTGCGTCCCTGGGCCGCACGCGCACGGCGCACCGAGATGCAGGCGGTTCTGGGTCGGCTCGGCCGCATCGATCGCTCCTGATGCAGCGAAAAGCCGTGCAGCGCAGAGCTACACGGCTTTTCGATCGTTCGATTGGACCTGAGTCAGGCGACGTTCACCAGGCCGACCGTCGGGAAGAAGAAGCAACTCTTGTCCGAGCCGTCGATTGCCTTGTGGTTGACGGTGCCGAACACCGCGGCCAGAACGGTTCCCGATCCGGTTTGCACGGGGACAGCGCGTGCACCGGCAGCGGGCAACGCATTGAGTGCGTTGACCACGAGGGGCCGGGCCATGTCCTTCAACTCCGCCGGGATTCCCGAGTTGTCGAGGATCGACTGGGCCATGGTGGTGACCAGGCCGCCGAAGTCGGCGAAGCCGCCCTGCAGGGTGTTGACGTTGAACCACGCCATCTGCATGCCGGACTTGTCGGCCGAGTCGTTGACGATGCCGGCCGGAACGAATGCGAACATCGTCTCGCCCTTGTCGACGGCATTGAGATCGGGAATCTGCAAGGACGGCACACCTGGGATTGTGGGGATGGCGGGTGCCTTCAGTTGCGGCCACGGTCCGCCGGCGCCACCGGCGACGCCCGGCACGATTCCGAGCGGCGCGCCCGGTGTGGCGGCGCAGTTGATCGCAGCGGTCGGGTAGAAGAACGGCGTGATGCCGAAGTCGGTGAGAGCCTTGTTGGCCGCGTCGAGGGCCGCGAAGGGGTCTGTGGAGGTGTTCTCGGCGACCGGGGTACGCGAGTCGGCGATGGCAGTCGCTGCGGCGAGCGAAGCACCGTCTTGCCCCTGCAATGCGGCGATCGCCCGGGCGAGCGGATCGGCGGGAGCCGGATCCGCTGCCGCAGTGGCGGGAACGGCGAGCAATGCCGCGCAGGAGAGCGCGAGCGCGCCCGCCAGACGGCTGAGGCGACGAGACATGTGTGACTCCTGTGACTTATGTGGCTGATGTTGCGTGTGCGCTGATATCACCACACATCATCTTGGCGTCACAAGCTCAGCTGTAGACCGTTGTGCAATCGAGACGGACTCGCGCACCCTGCGTCAGCCGACGTCGATGCCGAAATCGCGCACGATGCCCTCCAGGCCGGACGCGTAGCCCTGACCGATTGCGCGAAACTTCCATTCGGCACCGCGGCGGTACAACTCGCCGAAGACCATCGCAGTCTCGGTCGACGCGTCCTCGCTCAGATCGAAGCGCGCGAGTTCGCGGCCGTCGGACTTGTCGACGACACGAATGAAGGCGTTGACGACCTGACCGAAGTTCTGTCCCAACGCGTCCGCGTTGTGAATCGACACCGGGAATGCAATGGAATCCACCTCGGGTGTCAGCGCTGCAAGGTCCACGTCGATGCTCTCGTCGTCTCCTTCGCCCTCGCCGGTGCGGTTGTCTCCGGTGTGCTCGATCGCGCCGTCGGGGGAGCGCAGGTTGTTGTAGAAGACGAAGTAGTTGTCGTTGAGCGCCTTCTTGTCGGTACCGAGGCCGATCGCGCTCGCGTCGAGGTCGAAGTCTCCGCCGGTGGTGGAGCGAACGTCCCAGCCCAGACCGACGGTGACCGCGGTCAAGTTCGGTGCTTCCTTCGTCAGCGAGACATTTCCGCCCTTGGCGAGTGTTACGCCCATGTCCAACCACTCCTTCACGCTGTCGTTCGTGCTTCGTCCTCCCCACCCTATTCATGACTGCGGGCGCGGTGCTCGAGTTGCATGTGTGAACGACGAGCCACGCGGGTGGGGTGTGAGCAGTGGGGCTGGCGGTGCACATGTGTTTGTGATGGGATACGACAAAACATCGGAAAATAGCAGTGACGGCGCGTTTCGTTACGTAGGCGCGCCGTGGCAATCGAACGGCATGGGAGATTTTGTGCAGGTTTCGCGACGTGAACTGTTCAAGTACGCCGCGGCCGGCTCCGCAGCCGCCGTCGGCCTGGCCGCGTGGGGTTCGGCCACCGCTCATGCCGACGCGGGGCTGGGAACGCTCGTCGACTACGCGGGAGGCGTGCCGTCGGCGTCGGCCATCAAGAGCGCAGGCCATCTCGGAGCTGTCCGCTACGTCTCGGATCGGCGTCCCGACGCGACCTGGATGGTCGGCAAGCCGATGACCGCGTCGGAGGCGCAGTCCCTCACCGAGGCCGGCCTTGAGGTGGTCTCCAACTACCAGTTCGGTAAGGGGGCCACCGCGGATTGGCGAGGCGGGTACGTTGCGGGCGTCAAGCATGCGAAACGTGGACTCGAGCTCCATCTGGCGGCCGGTGGCCCGTCCGATCGGCCGATCTACGCATCGATCGACGACAACCCGACAGCCGTCGAGTTCGCCACCCTCATCGCGCCGTACATCCTGGGCTGGCAGTCGGTGATCGGAGCGGAGAACACCGGTATCTACGCGAATTCTCCGACCATCGAATTGGCGTCCGTCGCAGGACTGGGCCAGTGGTATTGGCAGCACAATTGGGGGACCCCGAAGGGGTTCGTACATCCCGAAGCGCACATTCACCAGATTCGTATCGACAAGGACACGGTGGGTGGAGTGAAAGTGGATATCAACAATGTCTTGAAGTCCGATTACGGCCAGTGGTCGAAATCCGGTGCCGACATCGTCTGAATACCATCCGTGTAATTCGGTGGTCTTTTTTCCGGCCGATAAGCACGAAAACAATTCGCCCCCGGCTTCGAGGAAGCCGGGGGCGAATTGCTGTGGTCTCGTGAGCTACGGAACGTAGACCGTGCCGATCGTCGGCAGGAAGTTGCAGCTGCGCGGCGGCGCTGCGGCGTCTTCCTTGGACTGAGTGGTGATCGATCCGGACACCACGGACAGCACGCGACCGGGGCCGGTGTCGGCGATGGCCGACAACGTCGCGGGGCCGTCGGCGTTGATCTTGGCTGCGCCGGTCAGGTCCTGGGTTCCCGATCGGCGGTTGTCGATGTTGAGCCACGTCACGGTGAGCGGAGCGGACTGCTGCGCGGCGAGAGGCGCGGTGCCGAGGGCGGTGAAGACGAAACCGGCCTGGCCTGCAGCCGGTCCGGGGGGCGGCAACGTGGCCGGTCCGGGAACGGCCAAGGCGGTTCCGACGGAATCTGCGGTGTCGGAGATGCAGCCCTTGCCCAGGGTCGGGTACAGGAACTGTGCGATGACGGGGCCGTCGGAGGGCAGCTCGGGCCCGCCGCCGCCGGATCCGTCCAGGAAGGTGATGACCGATTCCAGCAGCGACTTGACCTGGTCCGGAAGCTGCGCGGTTTCGAGAAGTGCGCGAGCCTGGCCGAGGAGATCTGCTGCGGGAGCGGCACCCACATCGGCCGGTCCTGCAGCTGCACCGACGATGGCAGGCGCGAAGGACGCGAGTGCCTCGATGTCGGAGAGGTTGGGTAGGGGTTCACCGGGAGCGGGCAGGAACTGGGCGATCAGCGCTGCGGGATCGGCCGGAGCAGCCGGCAGATCTGCCGGAGCCATGGGCACCAGAGGCTGAGCGGATGCGCTGGTCGGCACAACGAGTGCGGCGGCTGCGGCCACAGCCAGAGCTGTGACGACGCGACGCGTTCCGCGAGTACGAAGCACGGTGATATTCCCCATTCTGATCATGACGCAGGTCCACGGCGACAGCCGGTGCCCGAGGGGTCACTCTATGTAGAGCGATCCCGGATGTACAGCCGTAGTAGGTCCAGTCCTCCCCGGCTGAACTCTATCGAGGATTCTATGGGCCACGCGCTGCGAATTCTCCGCAGAATCGAACAATAGCGTGTTACACGAGTGACCAGTGTGAAAGGTGATGTAAATGTTACGAGCGGATCGGCACGGTTAGGGTGGGTATCGATCGCCCTATAAGCTCGGCTGTCGATAAACGGCATCGATACCGAACGGAACCACACGCACCGTGAACCGACTTGTTCGGCTGGCCCCCGTTCTGCTGGCAGTTTCGGTGATCAGCCGATTCGTCTGGGCGTTCGTCACTCCCAACGGTATGAACCTCGTCGACCTGCACGTCTACGTCGAAGGCTCCGCCGCGCTGCTCGGCGACAACCTGTACGACTACACGTACTCGGTGCAGACCCCGGACTTCCCACTGCCGTTCACGTACCCACCGTTCGCCGCCCTCGTGTTCTTCCCGCTGCACTATCTGCCGTTCACGGTGGTCGGCATCGTCTGGCAGGCCGCGACGATGATCGCGCTGTTCGCAGTGGTCCGGCTGGCCCTGTCGATGGTTCTCGGCGACGACCGGGCCGCCGAGAACCGCTGGGTGAGAATCGCCATGTTGTGGACCGCGCTGGGGCTGTGGTCCGAACCCGTACGCACCACCCTCGACTACGGCCAGGTCAATGTGTTCCTGGTACTGCTGGCGCTACTCGCGGTACGCAGCTCGCGCTGGTGGGTGGCGGGCGGACTCGTGGGCTTCGCCGCGGGCATCAAGCTGACCCCGGCCATCACGGGCCTGTACTTCCTCGCCACTCGGCGGTGGAAAGCTGCAGCATTCTCGGCGGTGGCATTCGCACTCAGTGTCGCGGTCAGCTACGCGGTGCTGGGGCGTCAGGCGGCCACGTACTTCACCACGTTGCTCGGCGATGCCGACCGCATCGGACCCGTCGGCTCGGTCTGGAATCAGTCTCTGCGTGGAGCTCTGAGCCGGATCGTGGGCGAGGACGTCGGCCAGGGACCGCTGTGGATCGCCGCCGCAGTGATCGCCGTGGTCCTCGCAGTGCTGGCATGGCGAGCACTCGATCGCCGCGACTACCTGGGGACCCTGGTCATCGTCCAACTCCTGGGCCTGTTGGTGTCGCCTATCTCGTGGTCGCATCACTGGATCTGGGTGATTCCGATGGTGATCTGGCTGCTGCACGGGCCGTTGCGCGATATCGCCGGAGCCAAGATCGTTGCCGGCTACTGGCTGGTGACGGTCACTGTGGGGGTGCCCTGGTTGCTGAGCTTCTTCCAGGAATCGATCTGGACCATTCCCCGTCCTGGGCTCGAGGCCTGGGCCGGAGCCGTCGACGTGATCGGATCTGCCTTGTTCCTCGGCTGGGTCGCCTATGCGGGACGCATCAATTCGCAATCAGTGCATCGATCCGACGCGCCAGATCCACGTCCTTCTGCGTGAGACCGCCGGCGCTGTGCGTAGACAGCGTGAACGTGAGCGTCCGCCACCTGATGTCGATGTCGGGGTGATGGTCCGCTTCCTCCGCGGCGTCGGCCACGCGGTTCACCACCTCGATCGCGGCGGGAAACGACGTCAGCTCGACGGTGTGGGTCAGAGATTTCTCCGTCACCGTCCAGTGGGTGAGCTGTGCGTCCTCGATATCGCGGTCGGTCAGCAATTCGGTCATAGAAAGATGGTGGCATGTCCGGTACCCCTACCGCTGTGGTTGTCGCGGCCGCGTTGATCGACGACGGTCGTCTGCTGCTCGCGCAACGAACTCGTCCGCCGGAGTTGGCCGGTCGGTGGGAGCTTCCCGGCGGCAAGGTCGAGCCGGGGGAGTCCGAGGACGTCGCCCTGGCGCGCGAACTGCGCGAGGAACTGGGGGTCGAGTGTTCGATCGGTGCCGCGCTCAGCGGAGACGTCGAGCTTTCCGGTGGCATGGTGTTGCGGGCCTACCGAGCCTCGATCGTCTCGGGAACCCCTGCGCCGCTGGAGCATTCGGCTCTACGGTGGGTCGATGCCGCGACGCTGCCGACGGTGGATCTGGTCGATGCGGACCGACTCTGGCTGCCGGACCTACAGGAAATTCTGCTCACTTCGCCCGAGCGGTCTTCAGACCTTTCTTGAGGTCTTTCTTGGTCGCGCCCGCGGATTCCAACTTCTTCATTCGCATGATCACGACGGGGCATTTGATGCAACGAACTTTCTTGCGGCAGCATTTTTTCTTGGGCTTCATCCCCGAGACATCTGCGGCCTTTATCTTGCCCATGGGCACCAAGACTAATGGGTGGCGCAGGTCACAGACCTGAGGGTGGCGCGGGGCACTGCCGGACTACGGGTAAACTCGATCAGTCGCGAGAACCTCGCGGTGCAGCGCGCTTCTCTAGCGACATAAGCCCGCTAGCGAACAAGAGCCCGCATTCGACTCCAGGAGAATTTTTCGCGTGAGCGCCCCAAGCAGTGCAGACAACATCGACAGCACCACTACTTTTCGCAACGTCGCCATCGTTGCACACGTCGACCATGGCAAGACCACCCTGGTCGACGCCATGCTTCGGCAGTCCGGCGCGTTCGAGGAACGTGCCGAAGCGATCGACCGCGTCATGGACTCGGGTGACCTCGAAAAAGAAAAAGGCATCACGATCCTGGCCAAGAACACGGCCGTTCACAAGCGCAATGCCGACGGCACCATCACCGTCATCAACGTGATCGACACCCCCGGCCACGCCGACTTCGGCGGAGAGGTCGAGCGCGGCCTGTCCATGGTCGACGGCGTCGTGCTCCTCGTCGACGCTTCCGAGGGCCCGCTGCCGCAGACCCGTTTCGTGCTGCGCAAGGCGCTCGCCGCGTCGTTGCCGGTGATCCTGGTCGTCAACAAGACCGACCGTCCCGACGCGCGTATCGAAGAGGTCGTCTCGGAGAGCCACGATCTGCTGCTCGACCTCGCGTCCGATCTCGACGACGAAGCGTCCGAGGCAGCCGAGCTCGCCCTCGACCTCCCCGTTCTCTACGCCTCCGGCCGTGAGGGCAAGGCCTCGAAGGTCCAGCCCCAGAACGGACACGCTCCCGACGCCGAGAACCTCGACGAGCTGTTCGAGGTTCTGCTCAGCTACGTCCCCGCGCCCAAGGGCAACGTCGACGCGCCGCTGCAGGCACACGTCACCAACCTCGACGCGTCGGCCTTCCTCGGCCGCCTCGCCCTGGTTCGTATCCACAACGGCCAGCTCTCCAAGGGCCAGACTGTCAGCTGGATGCGTGAGGTCGACGGCGAGCCCGTCGTCCAGAAGGCCAAGATCACCGAGCTGCTCAACACCATCGGCGTCGAGCGCGTTCCCGGCGAGAAGGGTGTCGCAGGAGACATCGTCGCCGTCGCGGGCTTCCCGGACATCATGATCGGCGACACCCTCGCCGATCTGGAGAACCCGGTCGCTCTGCCTCGCATCACCGTCGACCAGCCGGCCATCTCGGTCACCATCGGCACCAACACGAGCCCGCTCGTCGGACGCGTCAGCGGCCACAAGCTCACCTCGCGCATGGTCAAGAGCCGCCTCGACCAGGAGCTCATCGGTAACGTCTCGCTCAAGGTCCTCGACATCGGTCGCCCCGATGCCTGGGAGGTCCAGGGTCGTGGAGAGCTCGCGCTCGCCATCCTCGTCGAGCAGATGCGTCGTGAAGGCTTCGAGCTCACCGTCGGCAAGCCCCAGGTGGTCACCCAGCAGGTCGACGGCAAGCTGCACGAGCCCTTCGAAGAGCTGATGGTCGACACACCGGAGGAATACCTCGGTGCAGTGACGCAGCTGCTCGCCGCACGCAAGGGCAAGATGGTCCAGATGACGAACCACGGCGCAGGCTGGGTTCGCATGGAATTCATCGTTCCCTCGCGTGGCCTGATCGGTTTCCGCACCGAGTTCCTCACGGACACTCGCGGCACCGGCATCGCGAACGCCGTCTTCCACGGTTACGCGCCGTGGGCCGGCGAGATCCGCGCCCGCCACACCGGCTCGCTCGTCTCGGACCGTCACGGCACCGTGACCCCGTTCGCGATGATCCAGCTGGCCGACCGCGGCACGTTCTTCGTCGAGCCGGGCGCAGACACGTACGAGGGCATGGTCGTGGGCATCAACCCGCGTCAGGAAGACCTCGACATCAACGTCACCCGCGAGAAGAAGCTGACCAACATGCGTCAGTCCTCCGCCGACGTCATGGAGACCCTGGCCAAGCCGAAGAAGCTGGACCTGGAAATGGCCATGGAGTTCTGTGCAGGCGACGAGTGCGTCGAGGTGACCCCCGAGGTCGTCCGCGTCCGCAAGGTGCACCTCGATTCCAACGAGCGCGCCCGTGAGCGTTCGCGCAGCAAGACGCGCGACAAGGCTGCTCTGTAAGACAGATCCTGTACGGCAGAAGCGACGTGTCACCATCGTGGGACGTCGCTTCTGCCGTACCTGTAGCCGATCACGAAGGAGATCCTCGTTGCGTAACGTACTGATGCCGGTGGTTCTGGCCTCCGCCACTGCCCTGGTACTCACCGCATGCACCGCGGATCCACCGCCACCGATCGAGAGCGTCGAAACTCCGGTCACCACGACGACCGTGCCGTCGAAGACCGGCGACCCCGTTGTCGTGGCGATCGACGACGTGGGCATCGGGTTCAACCCACACCTGCTGGCCGACCAGTCGCCCGCCACCGCCGCGGTCAGTTCGCTCGTGCTGCCCAGCCCGTTCCGTCCCACCCTGAACCCCGACACCGGCGTGACCACGTGGGAGCCGGACCTGTCACTGTTGATCTCCGCCGAAGTGACGTCTCAGTCTCCGTTCACCATCCGGTACCAGCTACGCAACGAGGCCCAGTGGTCCGACAGCGCACCGATTGCGGCCGAGGACTTCCGGTACCTCTGGCAGCAGATGATCACGCAGCCGGGCGTCGTCGATCCGGCCGGCTACGCACTGATCAGCGATGTTGCTTCTTCGGGCGGCGGCAAGACCGTCGACGTCACCCTCGAGTCGCCGTATCCGGCGTGGCAGCGATTGTTCGCCGACCTCGTGCCCTCCCACCTGCTCAAGGATTCGCCCGGCGGCTTCGAGGGTGGTCTCACCGACAACGTGCCGGTCTCCGGTTCGCGGTTCAACATCAAGACCGTCGACCAGGGCCGGGACGAGATTCTGCTGGAACGCAACGATCGCTTCTGGGACCAACCCGCATCGCCCGACCAGATCCTCATTCGGCGCGGAGGCACCCCCGCGCAGTTGGCCGATTCGTTGCGGTCGAGTGACGCTCAGATCGCACAGGTTCGGGGTGGGTCTGCGACGCGCGCGCAACTCTCGGCAATTCCCGGGGTCCGCACCGACACGATCCACCAATCACGAGTGTTGTCGATGACCGTGAACGGCCGGGCACCGAACATGTCGGAGTCGCTTGTGCGGCAGGGGATCATGGGTCTGCTGGACCCGAACCTGCTGGCCACGGTCGGGGCCGGCGGAGGGGCGACGGATCGCCGAGCCGCGGCCCAGTTGTCGTCGCCGTCGGACCCCGGTTACACCGCGACCGCACCCGCCCCGATCGGCAGAACCGCGGCCCTCGACCTGCTTCGCCGCGCCGGCTTCGTTCCGACACCCGACGCGATCGTGACCTCGACGCCGAGCGCGAGCGCATCCACGACCTCTGCTGCGCCGCCGACCACCAGCGCGCCGGCTCCCGGAGTGCCCCGACTCGCAGACGCCGGCGGTACCGCGCTGCGATTCGTCATCGGTGCCGTCGAGAACGACGACATCGCACTGGCCGTGGCCGGCACCGCCGCGGACGAGCTCGTCAGTGCGGGTATCGACGCGACCGTCACTCCGCTGCCCGCGGACGAGTTGTACTCGACGGCGCTGACCGACGGCGGCGTCGACGCCGTGGTCGGGTGGACCAGTGCGGGCGTGGACCCGGCAACGGCCCTGGCCTCGCGCTTCGGCTGTGTTGTCGAGCCGGCTCCGGGGAGCAGCGGCAGCGTGGACGCCCCGCGCAATCTGTCCGGTCTGTGTGTTCCGGAATTGCAGCCGACGATCGACCGCGCCCTGATAACCGGCGTCGACGCGACGATCATTGCCGAGGAGATCGAGCCCAAGCTGTGGTCTCTGGCGTCGACGCTGCCGATCATGCAGGACCAGTCCGTGGTGGCTGCGGTGCCGGGTATCACCGGCGTCTCGCTGACCGGGCCGGTGGAGGTCGGCATCTTCGCCGATGCCGCGAAGTGGATCCGGACGGTCCGGTGAACACCGTGCGCTTGCCTCGGGTGATCATCTTCGACGTGAACGAGACCCTGTCCGACATGGCTCCCATGGCGGCGCGATTCGCCGACGTCGGAGCGCCCGAGCACCTGTTCCCGACGTGGTTCGCAGGAGTGCTGCGGGACGGGTTCGCGCTCGCGGTCGCAGGTACCGCTCGGCCGTTCGCCGAGGTCGGTTCCGGTGTGCTCGAGGCGTTGCTGTCCGATGCCGCGATCGATCGCCAGTTGGACGATGCAGTGGACCACATCATGGCCGGTTTCGCCGAGCTCGATGTACATCCCGATGTGGTAGACGGAGTGAATGCTCTTGCAGCGCAAGGCATTCGGATGATCACCCTCAGTAACGGGTCCGCGTCGCTCGCGCAGTCTCTGCTCGAACGAGCCGGCGTGCGGAGTGCTTTCGAGTTGCTGCTCTCGGTCGAGGACGCCGGACGGTGGAAGCCGCACGCCGATGCCTACTGCTACGCGTTGGAGCAGTGCGGTATCGAACCCGGCGACGCGATGCTGGTGGCCGTGCACCCCTGGGATATCGACGGTGCGCACCGGGCAGGCCTGTCGACGGCGTGGCTCGATCGCGAGAACCGTCCTTATCCCGACCATTTCGTGCCTGCCGATGTGACAGCGCAGTCGTTACCGGACGTGGCTCGAATGCTCGGCGAGCGATGAACGGCTGCCCGACCCAGAAGACCCAGACAAACGATGACACAGCGAGTAGCGAGCGACGAGGCATGACGGAACAGGTTGTGACAGAGCAGGTTGTGACAGAACAAGCGATGACTCAGCCGCAGCGGTTGCTGCTGGTCCATGCGCACCCGGACGACGAGAGCATCACCACCGGCGGGACCATCGCCCATTACGTGCGCGCGGGCGTCGACGTCACCGTGCTGACGTGCTCGCTCGGTGAAGAGGGTGAAGTGATCGGCGATACGTGGGCCGATCTCGTGGTCGACCGAGCCGATCAGCTCGGTGGCTACCGAATTCTGGAACTGCATCGCGCACTCGCGGCGTTGGGCTGCAACCCGCCCCGCTTCCTCGGTGGTGCCGGCCGCTGGCGAGATTCTGGAATGGCCGGAACCCCGGCTGCTCTCAAACCGCGCGCATTCGTCAACGCAGACCGGCAGGAGGCTCTCGGGGCGCTCGTGTCGGTCATGCGCGAACTCAGGCCTCAGGTCGTCGTCGGTTACGACCCCGAGGGTGGCTACGGACACCCCGATCATCAGCAGGTCCACTCCCTGGTGACCGAGGCGGTCGAGGTCTGTGGAACGGACGCCCATCCCGCGGCCGGAGCTCCGTGGGAGGTGGCGAAGTTCTACTGGACCGTCACCGGCCGCGAACAACTGCACGCGGGACTCCGGGCGATCGCCGATATACCCGAGGGGTGGCGCATGCCCCTCGACGGTGAGTTGCCGAGTGTGGCCGAGGACATGATCACCACCAGCATCGATGTCCGCGGTGTGCTCGACGCGAAGACCGACGCGTTGCGTGCGCACGCAACTCAGGTGACGGTTGCGCCCTCGGGTGCCGAGTACGCACTCTCCAACGACATCGTTCAGCCGATCCTGCTCGACGAGCAGTACGTACTCGTGCGGGGCGTGCTCGGCTCCGACGGGGCGGGCAGGGAGAACGACTTGTTCGCGGGCGTACTAGGCTGTGTTCCGAATCACTGATCTCATGACAACAGGGGCGGAACACACATGTACAACTGGGTAGTGCAGGACGCAATCGTCGCGTTCGTCGATTCTCTCAAGCCGCAGTTCGGCGCACAGGCAGATCTGTACCAGTACGTTCTGGGTCAGATCGCCATGGGTGCGAGCAACTTGCTCACCTCGCTGGGCTATCCGCCGGTTTCCTGAGTGCCGGTGCCCGGTTTTTCGAATGCGATGCCCGGTTTTCGAATGCGGTGCACTGAAACGACCCGGGCCAAGGCAGTATTGGGCGCATGATCTCGAAGGCCGCATCCAATACTGTCGCCCTGGTGTCGTGGGCGACGGTCGCAGTACTGGTGTTCGACGGCTTCCTGTCCGGAATCCTGTCGGTCTTCTTTCTCCCGACCTACGTGGGGTCGGTGCAGTTTCCCATCAGCGCGTTGCTCGGGGGCATCGCGAACGTCGCTCTGGTTCTGGCCGCGCGTAAGGTCGCCGAACGGCCGATCTGGGTGGCGTCGCCGCTGATCGGATGGTTCGTCGCAGTAGTGCTGTGCATGTTCGGCGGCCCCGGCAACGATGTTCTGCTGCTGGCCGACTGGCGCACGATGCTGCTCATCGTGGCCGGTGCCGGGCCGGCCGGTGTGCTGCTGTTCATGTTCCGAATGAAAGCCATCACAGCAAGCGTGCGTGCCGACCCGCATTCCGGAGCACGTCCTCGATCATCGTCGGAGTCAGCAGTCCGGTGAACGTGTTTCGCTGACTGACGTGGTAGCTGGCGAACACGGTGATCGAGCCCAGATCGAGCTGCACGCCGTGACCGAATTTCGGTGCAGGCCTGGGTATTTTCCACCCGTTCGCGGCGAGAATCGGTAGCAGCGACTGCCACCCGAACGCCCCGAGCACGAGAATCGACTTCAGTCGCGGACGCAGCAAGCGCAATTCGTCGTCGAGCCAGGGGCGACACCGATCGCGCTCGGCGGGAGTCGGCTTGTTCTGCGGCGGAGCGCAGTGCACGGGGGCTGCGATACGAACTCCGTTGAGCGTCAGCCCGTCGCCGATGTGCGTCGCGGTCGGTTGGCTGGCGAGCCCGACGGCATGCATGGCTCGGTACAGCACGTCTCCGCTGCGGTCCCCGGTGAACATCCGTCCGGTGCGATTGCCGCCGTGGGCGGCCGGGGCGAGCCCGACGATCAACATCGACGCATCGGCCGGGCCGAAACTGGGAACGGCTCGCCCCCAATACGTTTCGTTGGCGAACGCGGCGCGCTTCTCGGCAGCGACCTGTTCGCGCCACCGCACCAGCCGTGGGCAGGCGCGACACTGGGACACCGCCAGGTCGAGCTGCGCGATGGTCTGCGGGCGCTCCTTCTTCATCGGCTCCTTCTTTACCGGCTGCGTCTTTACGTGCTGCGTCGAAGCCAGACGTCCCCGGCACCCGGTGTGACGGCGTCGATCATGGCCCACGCGTTCTCGATGGGTATGTCGACCACCTCGTAGCGTCCGACGCCCGCCGGTGTCGCTGCCACGACGGTGGCCACGCCGGCGCGACGTTGGAAGAACGTCTGCCGCACCGTCCAACCGATGATGCCGCCGGCTTCGAGGCTGTGCCGGGTGCGGTCGAGCGATCCGTGCTGGGTGATCAGCCAGCCGGGCAGGACGGCGTGCCCGAGGCCGCGGTAGCGGTCGTGAGCGAGTCCGACGGCGGCCACGAACAGCACGGCCACGGCGATCCACGCGAGGATCGGGATCGGTGCGCCGAGAGACTGCGCAATTCCCAGTCCGGCCGCGACGACGAGCAGCGGTAGAACCGCCCGGGTGAAGCGGCGTCGCCGCGCGGCAGGTCCGTGCTGCAGAAGCGGGCGGTCGGCATTGCCGTGCATGCCTGCATCGCCGAGCACCGTGGTCATCATGCGCAGCGCCTCGGCCCGCGGAGCCTGGGGAAGCAGTAGCGACGATTCCTTCTTCTCGGCGCTCACTCCGGTCATGATGGCGTCGAGTCGGGCCCCGCCGACCGACCTCAGTAGTAGAGGCAGCGACAGAGAAGTGCCGCGCAGTCTCTTGCGGTCGAGGGTCGACTGACGGGTGCGGAGCAGCCCGTGGCTGACGTGCAACGTGCGACCCTGGTCGGTGACGGTCAGGTTGCCGTAGGTGATCAGGTAGCGAACGCAGGCGAAGATGCTGGACACCACGAGGAGCACAATCAGTGCGAGGACGACGAACAGGGCGATGCCGAACCGTTGCGCCGATTCGACGCTGTTCGAGACCACCGACGTCTCCGCCAATGTCTGTCCGATGCCGTACTGGAACAGCACGCCCACTGCCGCGGCGATGGTGACGATGCCGGTGATGGAGAACGGCGCGAACCGCACCCACGAGAACTGCCAGTGTGCAATCTCGACCCCGGGATCGGCTGCGGCAACGGGCATTCCGTCGCTCGGCGTCGTTCGGCCCGACACTCGCTGCAGCAGTTCGCCGCGAAGCTCCGGCACCAGTGACGTGTCGAGTGCGTTGAGCTCGAAGGCCTCGCCTTTGCCCGCCTGCTGTCCGGTCCCGATGCGGAGAATGGACAGTCCGAGCACCCGGTGCAGTACGTTCGCTTCCACGTCGACCGACCGAATCCTGTTGCGCGGGATAGACAGTACTTTCTTCTGCAGTACGCCGGTGCGCAGTTGTACGTGCACCGGCCCGATCCGGTAGCTGGTGGTGAACCAGCGCGCAATCGCGAACACGACGACGACCGCGAGGATGCCCAGACTCCAGTAGTGATTACCGCTCTGACTGCCGACGAAGAACGAGATCAGCAGTACCGGCAGGATCTTGATGCCCTCGTTCACCGGATGCACCAACAACATTCGCTTGTCCAGGCGCAACCACGGCTGCTCCTCTTCGACTGCCAGCAACTCCGCCTGATCGGTCATGTGGCATCTCCGACGGTGCGGCCGGCGATATCGGTCAGTCGCGTGACGGTCTCGTCCGCAACGGCCTGATCGAGTGCGGTGATCTTCACCGCGCCCGCCGACGATGCCGTCGTCACGGTGACCGTCGCCAACCCGAGCAGACGATCGAGTGGTCCACGCTCGGTGTCGACGGTCTGCACCCGCGAGATGGGGGCGATGCGTCGTTCTTGGCTGAGCCAACCGGTGCGGGTGTACACGGCGGTGTCGCTGATCTCCCAGCGGTGCACGCGGTAGCGCCACTGCGGCACGATCGCGAGGTGCAGTGCGGTCAGCACGACCGATGCGACGAGGACGGTGACGTGCAGCCACGACGTCCGGTTCGAGTCGACGAAAAACCAGACGATCTGAGCGATGAACACCGGTAGCCACAGCAGTCCGGCGCTCAGTGTCCAGAGCAGACGCGCACGGGGAGAAGGCTGCCACTGTGGGTCTGTCATCGTTGTCACGGTACAAACCTAGCGCTGCCCCGTCGTGCGCGTTGTGCGCCCTTCCAGGTACGCAAAACGCGCACAAGGGCCGCAGGCCCACCCGCGGGTGGCACGTGCGTACCAAGAAGGCGCATGATCGACTGGTGACTTCGCAGCCTGATACCGCTCCAGCCGCCTCCGCCATGCGTCGCGTTCTGCGTCGCGCCCGCGACGGGGTGTCTCTCAACGTCGACGAAGCCACGGTGTTGCTGCACGCTCGCGGTGACGATCTGACCGATCTGATGGCGTCGGCATCCCGGGTTCGCGATGCCGGGTTGGAGTCGGCGGGCCGTCCGAAGACGGTGTCGTATTCGCGCAAGGTGTTCGTGCCCATCACGCGGTTGTGCCGCGACAAGTGCCACTACTGCACGTTCGTCACGGTGCCGGGCAAGCTCAATGCGGCCGGGCACGGGATGTTCATGGATCCCGACGAGATCATCGACGTCGCCCGCAAGGGGGCCGAGTTGGGCTGCAAGGAGGCGCTGTTCACGCTCGGCGACAGGCCGGAGGAGCGGTGGCCCGAGGCCAAGGCGTGGCTGGACTCACGCGGCTACGACTCGACTCTGGACTACGTGCGCGCGATGTCGATCCGGGTGCTCGAGGAGACCGGCCTGCTGCCGCATCTCAATCCCGGAGTGATGTCATGGCAGGAACTCTCGCGCCTCAAGCCGGTGGCCCCCTCGATGGGCATGATGCTCGAGACCACCTCGCGTCGGCTGTTCGAGGAGAAGGGGCAGGCGCATTACGGCAGTCCCGACAAGGATCCCGAGGTTCGGCTGCGCACGCTGACCGACGCGGGCCGGCTCAACATTCCCTTCACGACGGGCATCCTCGTCGGTATCGGTGAGACGTTGCGGGACAGGGCCGAGTCCATCATGGCAATTCGTAAGGTGCACAAGTCTTTCGGTCATGTGCAAGAGATCATCGTGCAGAACTTCCTGGCCAAGTCCGATACCGCGATGCGGTCGGTGCCCGACGCCGGTCTCGAAGAATTCCTGGCGACCATCGCGGTGACGCGCATGGTGGTCGGTCCGTCGATGCGAATTCAGGCCCCGCCGAACCTCGTCGCAGCGGAGGAGACCGCCGCGTTGCTCGGCGCAGGCGTCGACGATTGGGGCGGTGTCTCGCCGCTGACTCCCGACCACGTCAATCCCGAGCGGCCCTGGCCGAACCTCGACACTCTCGCCGAGTTGTCGGCGGCCGCCGGTTACACGCTCGTGGAACGTACTGCCGCGCAGCCGCAGTACGTGTTGGCCGGTGCACCGTGGATCGACCCGCGAATCTCGGCACACGTGCGGGCAGTGGCCGACCCGGAGACCGGGATGGCACGCGAGGGCGTCAACCCGACCGGTCTGCCGTGGCAGGAGCCGGACGAGGAATGGGAGTCTTCGGGACGGGTGGATCTGAACACCGAGATCGACACCCAGGGCCGCAACACCGAGACGCGCTCGGATCTGGCGAATGCGTTCGGCGACTGGGATTCCATTCGTGAGCAGGTGCGCGATCTGGCCGGTCTCGAACGAGTCGACCGCGACCTGGTGTCGGCATTGACAGCAGCGGAGAAGGACCCGGCCGGTCTGTCGGACGAGCAGTACCTCGCACTGGCGACGGCCGAAGGCCCCGGCATGGACGCCGTTGCCGCGCTCGCCGACGATCTGCGTAAGCAGGTCAACGGGGACACCGTCACCTACGTGGTGAACCGGAACATCAACTTCACCAACATCTGCTACACCGGATGCCGTTTCTGCGCGTTCGCGCAGCGCAAGGGCGACGCCGACGCGTTCACGCTGTCCACCGCCGAAGTCGCCGACCGTGCGTGGGAAGCGCACGTCGTCGGGGCCACCGAGGTGTGCATGCAGGGCGGCATCGACCCCGAACTGCCGGTGACGGGATACGCCGATCTGGTCCGTGCGGTCAAGGCGAAAGTGCCGTCGATGCACGTGCACGCGTTCTCGCCGATGGAGATCGTCAACGGGGCCTCACGCGGCGGCCAGTCGATCCGCGAGTGGCTCACCGAGCTGCGGGCCGCCGGCTTGGATTCGATCCCGGGTACTGCTGCAGAGATCCTCGACGACGAGGTGCGGTGGGTGCTCACCAAGGGCAAGCTCCCCGCAGCCGAATGGATCGAAGTGATCACCACCGCGCACGAGGTGGGGCTGCGATCGAGCTCGACGATGATGTACGGGCACGTCGACAATCCCTCGCACTGGGTCGGGCACCTGAACGTACTCAAGAAGATCCAGGACAAGACCGGCGGGTTCACCGAGTTCGTGCCGCTGCCGTTCGTGCACCAGTCGTCGCCGCTGTATCTGGCGGGTGCCTCGCGGCCCGGCCCGACCAATCGGGACAACCGCGCGGTGCATGCTCTGGCCAGGATCATGCTGCACGGCCGTATCGACAACATTCAGACGTCATGGGTGAAATTGGGAATCACGGGTACACAGGCGATGCTGAACGGGGGCGCGAACGATCTGGGCGGGACCCTGATGGAAGAGACGATCTCGCGGATGGCGGGTTCGCAGAACGGTTCGGAGAAGACCGTCGCGGAACTGCACGAGATCGCCGACGGCATCGGACGACCGGTTCGTCAGCGCACCACCACGTACGGCCCGGCACCGGCGGTGTCGGTCGCCGGCCTGATCTGACCTTCAGGTCTTTACCCGAAACGGAGTTTGCCCGACATGGACGACCGTCGAGTCGCCGCGGTACTGAGCAGTGCCGTCGCCATCATTCATCCCGTGCTCGACATCCTGGCTACGCGTGACCCGATCGGACTGAAGGGACGGACGTTCCGCGAGTCCTCCGCGGACGATTCGACCCTCGACAACGTCATCGACTTCCTGGCCAAGGCGTTCGACACCACCGACTTCCCGGGCACCGCCGGCTGGGAGAAGCTCGACAGCGATGCTCGTTCGCAGTGGTGGGTCAATCGCATCGGAGCTCTCAACACTGTCGCGGTGGCCTTCCCCGGCGTCTTCGGCATCCTGGTCAACCGTCTGCCGATCCAGGATCTGCTCGGGTTCGCCAACCAGGCGATGGTGCTCGTCGCCGTGGCTCGCGAATCCGGAGTGACCGACCGCGAGACGCATGTGGCGCTGCTCGGGTCGGTGCTGTGCAAGCGTGATCTGACGTCCTTGGCCGACAGTGCTCCTGCGAAGAAGGAAGAATCGCCGAAATCCGGACCGTTCGCACTGCTGCGCGGAATGTGGCAGATCGCCAACGTGCTGCGCGACGTGGCAGGCGAGTTGGAGAAGCGCCCGCATCCACGCGGGTTCTATCGGGTACTCGGAGCCATCCCGCTCGTCGGTGGCGTCGCCGGATATCTCGGTGAGCGGGGCGCACTGTCGCGCGCTGCCAAGCAGGGACGCAAGTGGCTCGCCGCCCACAAGACGGCGTCGGCTTCGGTGGCCCAGCCCGCGAAGCAGCTCCGGCGATAGCAGGCCGGAGCAGGTGAGGTCACCCTGGTCGGATTGTCCCAGGTTCGGACCGCGATACTAGGATGCTGAGGGCGCGAGAGCGCCCACGATCTATACAAGGAGGGGAGAGCAGCAGTGACCTACTCGATTGCAGAACCGTGCGTAGATGTACTGGACAAAGCGTGCATCGAAGAGTGCCCGGTGGATTGCATCTACGAGGGTAACCGAATGCTGTACATCCACCCCGACGAATGCGTCGACTGCGGAGCCTGCGAACCCGTGTGCCCCGTCGAGGCCATCTTCTACGAAGACGACGTGCCCGAGCAGTGGAGTGCATACGTCAGCGCCAACGTCGATTTCTTCGACGATCTCGGATCTCCGGGTGGCGCAGCGAAACTCGGCAAGACCGACTACGACCCGCCGTTCATCAAGGCTCTGCCTCCCATGGGCGAGAACTGACGCCTTGGCACGCAGAGCGGTGGCAGCGACGCTGCCCGACTTTCCGTGGGACTCGCTGACCGCTGCCAAGGAGAAGGCGTCGGCGCACCCGGACGGCATCGTGAATCTGTCGGTCGGCACGCCCGTCGACCCGGTCGCCGAGGTGATTCGGGTCGCGTTGAACTCGGTGGCCGACGAGCCCGGTTACCCGACGACCGTCGGTACCGCCGCGCTGCGGGAGGCTGCGGTGGCGTCGCTCGAACGTCGCTATTCGATCACCGGTATCTCGACCGACGCGGTGCTTCCGGCCATCGGTACCAAGGAAATGATCGCCTGGTTGCCGAGTCTGCTGGGTCTGGGTGCCGATGATCTTGTCGTCATCCCCGAATTGGCGTATCCCACATACGAAGTGGGTGCGCTGCTCGCCGGCGCGCGAATTCTTCGTGCAGACGGACTGAATCGTCTCGGCCCCGAACGCGCCTCGCTGATCTTCGTCAACTCGCCGTCGAACCCGACGGGGAAGGTGCTCGGAGTCGAGCACTTGCGCAAGGTCGTCGAGTGGGCCCGCGAGCGCGACGCCATCGTCGTCTCCGACGAGTGCTACCTGGGGCTGACCTGGGAAGCCGACGCAGTCTCGGTGCTCGACCCGCGCGTCTGCGACGGCGATCACACCAATCTGCTTGCTGTGCACTCACTTTCGAAGACCTCGAATCTGGCCAGCTACCGCGCCGGTTTCGTCACCGGCGACGCTTCCCTCATCGCCGAGTTGCTCGAGGTTCGCAAGCACGCAGGCATGATGGTGCCGCTGCCCATTCAGGCCGCCATGACCGCGGCCCTGGCCGACGACGAGCACGAAAACATCCAGCGAGAGCGATACCGCGCCCGTCGAACGACTTTGAAGTCTGCCGTCGAGGCAGCCGGATTCCGCGTCGACCACTCGGAGGCCGGGTTGTACCTGTGGGCCACCCGCGACGAGCCATGCCGCGACACCGTCGACTGGCTCGCCGAACGCGGCATCCTCGCCGCACCGGGAGAGTTCTACGGACCGA
The DNA here is from genome assembly GCF_000963615.1 of Rhodococcus sp. PML026. NCBI lineage: Bacteria > Bacillati > Actinomycetota > Actinomycetes > Mycobacteriales > Nocardiaceae > Rhodococcus > Rhodococcus sp. PML026. Next base: position 229,214 of record NZ_KQ031367.1, read on the forward strand.
ACGGTGGCAAACACGTCCGCATCGCACTGACTGCGACGGACGAGCGCATCGAGGCTGCGGCTACTCGCCTGCGCGGTTAGCCGAGCTTCGTGGTGCGCTGAGTGTTTCAGTGCGCTGAGTGTTGTAGTGCGCTGAGCGTCCACTATTTCCCTCCGCTGACGGGATCCCGGTTCTCGATGTGAATTGTGGACACTCACCTCAGTTGGCTTCGGCCCCGCTGACGCCGCGGAAGGGTGTGGGCTCGAGGTGCGCTGTGTGTCCACTATGTCCCTCCGCTGACGGGATCCCGCTTCTCGATACGAATAGTGGACACTGAGCTCAGTTGGCCCCCGCTCGGATCGGGTGTTCTCATGTACTCATGACCCTCAGCCTGCTGCTCAGCTTCGCCGGTGTGTGCTTTCTGCTGGCGATTCTGCCCGGGCCGGATTCGTTTCTGGTGCTCCGCTACAGCATCGGCGGCCTCAAGCCAGGCGTCGCTGCAGCGATGGGTGTCGCGATCGGCGGACTGTTCTGGGCCGTGCTGGTGGCCGTCGGGTTGGCGGCGATCGTCGAGCAATCCGCGACGGCATACCGCGTCGTCAAAGTTCTCGGTGGGTTGTACCTGCTGTATCTGGGCGTGAAGGCTTTCCGGGCGCGACGTAAGAACAAGTTGGACGGCGAGCCGCTCCTGCCTGTCGCTGCGTCCGCGTGGTCGGCGTTCGGTGCCGGAGTTCTCTCGTGCGCGCTCAACCCGAAGGTCGGACTGTTCTACCTCGCGGTGGTACCGCAGTTCCTCACCGTCGTCACGTTCACCGGTGCCATGACGCTCGGTCTGGTCGAGGTGATTGTCGCTGCCGTGGTGATGGGAGTGTTCTCCGTTCTCGCCTCACGCGCTGTGACGCTGCTGCGTAAACCGGCCGTGACCGACTGGCTGGACCGCATCAGCGCTGGATTCCTCGTCGCCCTCGGAATCGGAACGGTGGCGTCTTCGGCCTAGTTGCGGTGGACCGTCAGTCGAGACCCGGCTCGCCGACGTCCCATCCGCCGCGCCTGATGCGCAGGATGTAGACCAATTCGTTGCTGCCGAAGGCTTCGACGGTGGTGAACCGCTTCGGTTCGGCGTTGACCTCGGGGTTGCGCGCGTGCGCCTCCTCGTAGAGCTGAGTCGCTCGGAGGTCGGCCAACTCCACTCGCGTCCAGAAATCGTCGGACTGCACCGAGTAGACCAGTCGCGGCGCTCCGTCACTGACGTGCGCGAGGTCGATGTCCTCGTCGTCGGAGTCCTCGTCCTCGAGGTCCAGGTCGAGGTCGTCCTCGGAATCGACGTCCTGTTCGGCGTCGGTCCCGATCAGATAGACACCCGCCTGCAGGTCACCGGCGGCGACCGTCATGTACTCGGCGTAGTCGCCGGTGTCGATTCCGTCCACGTCCATGTCTGTACGGTAGCCATGTGCTGCTTCGTTCACTGAACCCACTCGCCGTTGCGCGGGGAGACGATATTCCCGACGCCGTCACCATCGACGGAGTTTCTCTCTCTCGTGCGGACATCCTGGGCGCGGCTACCTCTGTTGCCGAGCGCATCGGCCGGGCAGATCGGCTCGCCATCCACGCGACGCCGTCGGTGAAAACGGTGCTCGCCGTCGTCGGTGCGTTGATTGCCGGTGTCACCGTTGTTCCCGTCCCACCGGATGCAGGCTCGGCCGAACGTGAGCACATCCTCCGCGATTCGGGTGCGCAGGCGTGGCTCGGCGAAGCGCCGCCGGACACCGCGGGTCTGACGGTTCTGCCGGTGCGTCAGCACGCACGGTCGTGGCACAGCTACCCCGAGCCGCAGCCGTCGTCGATCGCGTTCGTGCTCTACACCTCCGGCACCACCGGCCCGCCGAAAGGTGTGCTGATTTCTCGCAGCGCCATCGCGGCCGGGCTCGACGCGTTGGCGCAGGCCTGGAGCTGGACGTGGAAAGACACTCTGGTGCACGGTCTTCCGCTGTTTCATGTGCACGGACTGATTCTCGGGTTGCTCGGCCCACTGCGAGTCGGAAGCCCGTTGATCCACACCGGCAAACCGACTCCCGAGCTCTATGCGGCAGCGCGGGGTTCTCTGTATTTCGGGGTGCCGACCGTATGGTCGCGCGTCGCCGCGGATGAGACGTCCGCCCGCGCCCTGGCCCACGCCCGACTATTGGTGTCCGGCAGTGCGCCGCTCCCGGTTCCGGTGTTCGAGAAGCTGCGTGAGTTCACCGGTCAGGCTCCCATCGAGCGGTATGGCATGAGCGAAACCCTCATCACCATCAGCACCCGCGCCGACGGTGAACGTCGACCAGGATCGGTAGGACTGCCCGTCGCAGGCGTCGAAACCCGACTGCTGGGCGAGAAGGGCGAAATTCTGCCCCACGACGGCGAATCCATCGGTGCCTTGCAGATCCGCTGCCCCATGCTGTTCGACGGTTACCTGAACAACCCCGAGGCGACGGCGAAGACCTACACCGAGGACGGGTGGTTCGACACCGGAGACGTCGCCCTCATCGAGCCCGACGGGTTCCATCGCATCGTCGGGCGAGCCTCGACCGACCTGATCAAGTCCGGCGGCTATCGCGTCGGCGCGGGGGAGATCGAGACGGTGTTGCTGGGCCACCCGAGCGTGGACGAAGTAGCTGTCGTCGGCCTGCCCGACGACGATCTGGGTCAACGCATCGTGGCGTTCGTCGTCGGTACCGAGGTCGAGGATCGAGTGCTCATCGACCTGGTGGCCACCGAATTGTCGATCCACAAGCGGCCCCGGGAGATTCGCGTCGTCGACTCGCTGCCGCGCAATGCGATGGGCAAGGTGCAGAAGAAGCTCCTCGGCTGACTCCGCGTTGTGAGCGCGGGTCGGGTGCAACGCGCTAGCTTCGAGTCATGAACCTCGACGGCGCACGCATTCTCGTATTCGGTGCCAGTGGCGGACTCGGCGGCCCGATCGTCGAGCAACTCGCCCAGGCCGGCGCGCGGCTGACCATCAGCGGACGCAGCCTCGAGTCCTCGGAGCAGCACGCGGTCAATGCCGATCTGACGCTGCCGGATTCGGCTCGATCGGTAGTCGCGGAGGCCGTCGAACACCACGGTGGGCTGGACGGGATCGTGATCGCGGCGGGTGTGGTGGCCTTCGGCTCGGTCACCGAGGTCGACGACGACACCGTCGACGAGTTGCTGCTGCTCAACTACCTGGCACCGCTGCGCATCATGCGTGAAGCGCTGACCACTCTGGATCAGGGTGGATTCGTACTGAACATCAGTGCGGTGGTCGCAGACAAGCCGATGCCCAACATGGGTGCCTACTCGGCGAGCAAGGCCGCGGCGAGTGCGCTGCTGAAAAGTGTTCGCACAGAGGCACGGAAGTCGAAGATCCGTATCGTCGACGTGCGGCCTCCGCACACCGAGACGGGGCTGGCGACGCGGCCGATCGCCGGGCAGGCACCGAAACTACCGCAGGGCCTGACGCCGGAGGCAGTGGCCTCACGGATCGTTGCCGCGATCACCGACGACGAAACCGACGTCGGCGCAGACCAGTTCTCTTAGGCTATTGTCGGCACCGTGACCGAGACACATGTGACCGACGCGGGCAGAAGGCTCGTGCGTCGTCGCACCATCGATCTGTGCCTGGTCTGCACTTCTTCCTGTTCGTAACTGTCGATCGAACCCAGCCCCGACGAGTTCCACACGCTCCTCGGGTCGTTCCGGCAACCTCTTTCTACGAACAGGATCACTCATGACCACATCTGTCTCCCATCTCGGCGGCGTCATCGCTGCCACCGACGACGCAGTACGCGCGGACGCGAAGAACGCTCACGCTGTATTCCGTGCCTCCGCCACCGCGCACGATGCCGTCGCCAGCACCGTCACACTCGGCAAGTTCAGCGTCGAGGTCGACGAGCCGCCGGCCCTCGGCGGAGAGAACACGGCCGCCAATCCCGTGGAGTACTACCTCGCGTCGCTGCTGTCCTGCCAGGTGGTCACCTACCGCGTCTGGGCCGAGAAGCTCGGTATCGTCGTCGACGACATCAAGGCGAAGGCCGAGGGCGACCTCGACGTACGTGGCTTCTTCGGGTTCGACGACAACGTGCGGCCGGGATTCGGTGAGGTGCGCGTCGTCGTGACGGTCACCGGGCCCGAGACCCGTGAGCGGTACGAGGAATTGCAGCAGGCCGTGGACGATCACTGCCCGGTACTGGATCTCACGCGTAACCCCACGCCGATCCACACCGTCCTCGAAACGGCCTGACGTCATGAGCGAGCGAACATTCGGCCTGCGTACCAGAGCAATTCACGCCGGCGCGCGGCCCGACTCGGCAACCGGTTCGCGTGCGGTGCCGATCTATCAAACGGCGAGCTACGTGTTCGAGGATTCTGCTGACGCAGGGGATCTGTTCGCTCTGCAGAAGTACGGCAACGTCTACAGCCGCATCGGTAACCCGACGGTCGCCGCCTTCGAGGAGCGCATCGCGAGCCTCGAAGGCGGCATCGGGGCGGTCGCGTTCGCCAGCGGGCTCGCGGCCGAGTTCGCGGTGTTCGCCGCGCTGGCCGGCACCGGTGATCACATCGTCGCGGCAGCCGGACTCTACGGCGGAACCGTGACACAACTCGACGTGACACTGCGGCGCTTCGGCGTCGAGACCACCTTCGTTCCCGGCACGGACCCGGCCGATTATGCGGCGGCGGTAACAGATTCGACCAAGTTGATCTACGCGGAGGTCATCGGTAACCCCTCCGGTGAAATCGCCGATCTCGAGGGTCTCGCCGCGGTCGCGCACGATCATGGGATCCCGCTGGTGGTCGACGCGACGATGGCGACACCGTGGTTGAGCCGGCCGATCGAGTTCGGAGCCGACATCGTCATTCACTCGGCAACGAAGTTTCTCGGCGGTCACGGCTCCACGCTCGGCGGCGTCGTGGTGGAGTCCGGTCGATTCGATTGGGGCCGAGGCAAGTTCCCGCAGATGACCGAGCCGGTGGCCTCGTACGGGGGCCTGTCGTGGTGGGGCAACTTCGGGGAGTACGGATTTCTCACCAAATTGCGCAGTGAGCAACTGCGCGACATCGGTGCAGCACTGGCTCCGCACTCTGCCTTCACGCTGATCCAGGGCGTCGAGACGTTGCCGCAGCGGATGGACGCGCACGTGGCCAATGCGCGCGTCGTCGCCGAGTGGCTCGAGTCGGACCCACGCATCGAGTACGTGAGATGGGCTGGATTGCAGAGTCATTCGCACCACGATCGCGCCGCGAAATATCTGCCCTCGGGTCCGGGCGCGGTATTCGCATTCGGCATCGAAGGTGGTCGGGACGCCGGCCGAACGTTCGTCGAGAGCGTCCAGGTGGCCAGCCACGTCGCGAACATCGGCGACGTACGCACCCTGGTCATCCACCCGGCCAGCACCACCCACCGACAGCTCAGCGATGAGCAACTGGCCGGCGCGGGGGTGGGGCCCGAACTCATTCGGATCAGTGTCGGCCTCGAAGACGGCGAGGACCTGCTGTGGGATCTCGATCAGGCCTTGACGCTGGCAACCGGGAAGGCGCGGTCATGAGCGAACGAACCTGGCAGGGACCCTCCGCTCAGGACCGTCAGCGGATCTTGCGTGAGACGAAAACCGTCGCGATCGTCGGTGCGTCCAAGAACCCCTCGCGAGCAAGCTATTTCGTCAATCGGTATCTGTCCTCGACAAGCAACTACGAAATATTTCTCGTCAATCCGACGGTCTCGGACATCGAAGGAACGACCGTCTATCCGACTCTCGCGGATCTACCGAAGAGTCCGGACCTGGTCGACGTCTTTCGCAAGTACGACGATCTCCCGGAGGTGTTGAGCGAAACCATTGCTGCGCAGGCGAAGACGATCTGGTTGCAGCTCGGGTTGTGGCACGAGCAGGTGGCCCACGACGCCGAGGCGGCGGGACTGAACGTCGTCATGGACCGGTGCATCAAGATCGAACACGCCCGCTTCCACGGCGGACTGCACTTGGCCGGATTCGACACGGGAGTGATCGATTCGCGTCGAACGCGGGGTTAGGGGTCAGGCCTTCAGTAGGCGACCGCTGATTATCGCGGCCAACGATCGTGGCGCGAGACGCACACTGCCGGCGCTGATCTTGTTGGAAAGACCGGACACGACGCTGGCAGGGGTACGGCGAGAATCCAAGGCGCGCATAGCCGTCGAGACCACCTGCTCGGAGGTCTGGAAGTTGCCCACTGCGGCATCCTCGGATCCGACGACGTCGAAGAACTCGGTGCGCGTCGGGCCGGGGGAGAGAGCGAAGATCTTCAGCGGTGACGTGCGGTACTCGTAGGCGAGCGCCTCGGTGAAGTTCAGTACGAACGCCTTCGTCGCCCCGTATACCGCCATGTTCGGAGTGGGCTGGTACGCAGCGGTACTCGCGATGTTGATCAACGCTCCGGTCAGATTCGGCAGAAACGCATGTGTCAGATCCACCAGCGCGCTGACGTTCAATGCGATTTCCGACGCCACCCGCGCCGGATCCTCGTCGCGAAAGCGCCCGTGGGTCCCGAATCCTGCATTGTTGATCAGCGTCGTGGGTGTTATCCCTTTGTCGGCCAAGTTCTTTCGTAGTGACTCGCCGATGCCCGGTACGCCCAGGTCCATGGCGACGGCGGTCGCAGTGACGCCGTGGTCTGCTTCGATGCGGCGGGCAAGTGTCTCGAGTCGGTCCGCCCGTCGTGCCACGAGGACGACGTTTTCGCCGCGTGCGGCAAAGCGATGGGCGAATTCCTCGCCGAGGCCGGAGCTCGCCCCGGTGATGAGTGCTGTGGATGTCATGCGAGCAAATGTAGGCACTGTCATCATTGTTGTCAACGCCAACATCGCCTAGGGTGAGTCCATGGCAACGGAGCGCTACCACCACGGTGATCTGCGCGCGGTGCTCCTGGAGGAGGCCGAGCGGAGCATCGCCCGCGACGGCGTAGATGCGCTGTCGCTGCGGCAGTTGGCCCGAGACGTGGGTGTCAGTCACGCAGCCCCCGCGCGCCACTTCCGCGACAAGCAAGCACTGCTGGATGCGTTGGCGCTGCACGGCTTTCAGGAAATGAATCGCCGAATGGTCGACGCGGCCACCGGGCCGGGAGAGCTGCTGGCCAAGTTTCGTGGTGTCGCCCGCGCCTACCTGGGTTTTGCAGTCGAACACCCGCAGCTCTTGGACGTCATGTACAGCACCAAGCATCACCCCGAGGCCAGCGAACAACTCAAAGACGTTGCGCACGAAAGCATGGCGGCGACGGAATCCTTGCTGCACGCTGCGATGGACGCAGGAGTCATCACCGAAGCATCGCCTGCCGTCCTCGCCCGCGTCGCGTTCGCGAGCGTCCACGGACTCGCCGTGCTCGCCGCCGGCGACCTCCTCGACGGCATGCCTGCCGATGACCTGCTCGACGCCACGGTCGACACCCTGCTCCGCGGATTCACCTGACCGGGTCATTCCGCGGGCTCCACTCCTGTGTCGCTAAGTTGTCGGTATGACCGAATACGACCTGCAACGCTTCGTCGACGCCCAGGATCCCGTCTGGAACGTCGTGGTCAAGGAGTTGAAGGCAGGCCGGAAACAGACTCACTGGATGTGGTTCGTGTTTCCGCAGTTGGCCGGCCTGGGCCGCAGTGCCACCGCTCAGCACTTCGGCATCGCAGACCTGACCGAGGCCGAGCTGTACCTGTCCCACGAAGTTCTCGGGCCACGCCTGAAGAAAGCCGCGCAGCTCACTCTTGCGGTCGAGGGCAGCACGGTCGACGAGATCTTCGGTTACCCGGACAATCTGAAGCTGCACTCGTCCATGACGCTTTTCGCCGAAGCTACCAAGGGGCAGTCCGTTTTCGTCGAAGTGTTGCAGAAGTATTTCTCCGGCGAATTCGATGGCGCAACACTCGACTTGCTCGACGAGCGATACCGCTAGCATCGCATCCATGACCACTCCACTCGCCGGATCCATTGCCTTCGTCCATGCCACCTGGCATCTGGACATCGTCGATCGTGCGCGGGTGGGTTTCTCCGCCGAACTCGGGCAGTTGGGCCATGCCGACACCGCGGTCGACGTCTTCGAGGTGCCCGGAGCATTCGAGATCCCGCTGCACGCGCAGCGTCTCGCCAGAACCGGAAAGTATGCGGCGATCGTCGCTGCAGCGCTCGTCGTGGACGGCGGAATCTACCGACACGACTTCGTCGAAACGGCGGTGATCGACGGTCTGATGCGGGTGCAGCTCGACACCGACGTCCCCGTGTTCTCGGTGGTTCTGACTCCTCATCACTTCCACGAACACGCCGATCACAACGCCTTCTTCACCGCGCACCTCGAAACCAAGGGTGCCGAGGCCGCGCGCGCCGTGGTCAAGACACTGGCTTCGCTCGGAACCATCGGCTGACGCTGCCGCAGGCAGACCGGTGGTCGACGTGCGATCCGTGCTCGCGGAGCTCGAACGGCGTGAACCCATTTTTCACCGCCGTGAGTACGGCATCACGCGTGACGATTTCGATCGTCTGACCGATGTCGATTTTTGGGAGGTCGGTGCGTCCGGTACCCGATACGACCGTGACGAGGTGTGGGCCGTTCTCGGGAAGCGCTATCGACAGGACCCGTCAGGAGGCCACGACGTCGACTGGGAAACCAGCGATTTCGAGGTCCGTGAGGCTGCCCCGGACACGTACTTGCTGACGTACACCTTGCTGCAGGTCGACAGACTTACGCGGCGAGCGACGCTCTGGCAGCGACGCGCGGGGGAGTGGACAATCCTGTATCACCAGGGGACCGTTGTGCTCTAGGCATTTCTCTTACCATGGGCCACCGACAGGTTGCGATTCACGAATCCTTATGCACAGCAATAGTTTTCGATTGCACCGTCATTGTGCATCGAACACCCGTTCGATACACTTGGTCCATGACGACGGAGATCTGGCAACTGAGCGAAAGCGAACTCCTCGCCGACGCTGCTGATGTCTCCCACCAGATCCAACTGCTCGAAGCCCGGCGGATCGCCCTCGTCGCCGACATCGACACCCGCGTGAGCCGGGAGAAGCTCGGCTTCCCCGGACCCGCAGGCTGGCTGACCTCCACCACCCTCCTCACCCCGAGCAAAGCGAACAAGATCGTGGCCCTCGCTCGCGGGTTGAAGAACTTCCCCGACATCGCCGACGCCGTGAACACCGGCGTCATGTCCGTCGACCACGCCGCCCTGATTCTCACCTTCGCCGAAACACCACCCAAACTCCCCCCTAGAGGTGGTCAAGACATCGCCCGCACCGCGATGATCACCGCCGCCACCGGGCCCGGGGCACGCACCGACAAGATCCGTGAAGCGATCACCAAACTCGAAGACACCTACGGCAGCGACAAGCCACCACCGGAGGACACCGACCGCAACGAACTGTTCGCATCGAAGATGCTCAACCAACGCCTCTGCCTCAAGGCCGACTTCGATGCCGTCACCGCGGAAAAGCTCTTCACCGCACTCTCACCGCTGACCGAACCCCGGCCCGCAGCCGACGGCACCCCCGACGAACGCAGTCCTGCGAGGCGACGCGCCGACGCATTCGGGCAGATCCTCGACCACTACCTCGCCTCGAAGGATCGCCCCACCGAAGGCGGAGAGAGACCCCACATCAACCTCCACATCCGGTTGCAGGACCTCCACAGCCTGAGCGGTCAGAACAGCGACGACATCACCGACGACGAAACCACCCGCGCTGCAGCAGAATCCGACAACGCCGATCCAGCCAACCCGGTGGACATCGACGCCGGCAACCCGATCCACTCCGACCCAATACGATCCGACCCGACCGAGTCGGACGCGGCGAATGAACTCGAGACCGACAGCGCTGCCGGACCGAGCCAGGATCGCAGCGCGTATCGGGACCTGTTCGGAGACGGCACCACCGTCGGCTGGCTGCCGTGGATGGGACCACTCTCCCGCAACACCTCCCGCCAACTCGCCTGCGACTGTGTTCTCACCGCCATCGTCATGGACGAGAACGGCAACCCACTGAACCTCGCCCGCACCGCGCGCACCGTCACCGCGAAACAGAAACGCGCCCTCACCGCCCGCGATCACGGGTGCGCGTTCCCCGGCTGCGGCAAACCCGCCGCCTGGACCGAAGGTCACCACATCTGGCACTGGGCCGATGGTGGCCCCACCGACATGAACAACCTCGTCCTCCTGTGCGGATCTCATCACCGCCTGATCCACCACTCCGATTGGGAAGTGTTCATCGGCACCGATCAGCACCCGTGGTTCGTACCGCCGGCATCCGTCGACCCGTACCGACAACCCAGACCATCCCACGCCCGAGCAGGCCCCCATATCGCCTGACCCCTCGAAACATCCAGCCCACACAAACACTCCAGCCCCGCACCGAGAACACGGTGCGGGGCTGGAAGAGATTGTCCTTCAATCTGATTGAAGTCGATCAGGCTTTCAGTCGTTGGCGTGCAACGCTGCGTTCAGCTCGACGCCGGTGCCTTTCCACGGCACAACCTCGACCGCACCCGAGAGCGAGTTACGACGGAAGAGGAGGTTGGACTTGCCGCTCAGCGTCGCCGCCTTCACCACAGTTCCATCCGGTCCACTGACCTTCGTTCCGGCGGTGATGTACAGCCCCGCCTCGACGACGCAGTCGTCACCGAGTGAAATGCCGAGTCCGGAGTTGGCACCGAGCAGGCAGCTCTTGCCGACGGAGATGACGTTCTTGCCGCCACCGGACAGCGTGCCCATGATCGACGCACCGCCGCCCACGTCGGAGCCGTCACCCACCACGACGCCCGCGGAGATGCGGCCCTCGACCATCGAGTTACCGAGCGTGCCTGCATTGAAGTTGACGAAGCCCTCGTGCATGACCGTCGTTCCACTGGCCAGATGAGCACCGAGGCGCACACGGTCGGCGTCGGCGATGCGGACGCCGGTGGGAACGACGTAATCGACCAGACGCGGGAACTTGTCCACGCCGTACACCGTCACCTGGCCGCGGGCACGAAGCTTCGCACGCACAGTCTCGAAGCCCTCGACCGCGGCCGGTCCGAAGTTGGTCCAGACGACGTTGGCGAGCAGTCCGAACAGCCCGTCGAGATTCTGACCGTGCGGCTCGACCAGGCGATGCGACAGCAGATGCAGTCGTAGGTACGCGTCGTGGGCGTCGATCGGAGCATCGTCCAGAGATGCGATGTTGGTGCGCACTGCGACGACCTCGACGCCGCGCGCCTCGTCCGCACCGACCAGCGCGGCCAGCTCCGCGGGGATGTCGGATCCTTCGAGCCGAGTCGTGCCGGCCTCGAGATCGGACCCGAGCTCCGGGCTCGGAAACCAGGTGTCGAGAACTACGCCCGATGTCGTGATGTTGGCAATACCTACTGCTGTTGCTCCCTGTGCACTCACGGCTCGAAGAATACGCGGTGGTGCGTCGTGCGTGGTTCGGTGACTGGGCGCCGCAGGTTCCCAGGTGATTTCCGGGCACACCGACCGGCGGTAGTCGCCGGTTCGGTCACGACGGCGGTTCGTTATCCGTTCGGCTGACGAGCGTGACCACATCGGGATTCGCGGAGACCGGCCCGGGGCCCGTGGGCTGACAGAGTGACGACAATGACCACCCGCAGGATTTCGCTCGGAAGAGGAGCAGTGTCGATGATGGCCGACGGGATGTCGTTCACCGGGTTGGTGGCAACCTTCGCTTCGACCATCATTCTCGGAGTCGCTTTCGGCTTGGTTGTCGCCGAGGCGTGGTAGAAATGCCCATCGGCTGACAGGGGGTCGCCGTAGGCGGGGGATTCCATGAGTTCGAGCAGGTCAATAGCTATGCGTTCGATAATCTCGGTGGTCGCTGCATCACTCCTCGCGGTGACCGGCGTGGTAGCCGGTTCCGGTACCGCAGCCGCCGCACCCAACTGCGCCGGCGTCGGCGGGAAGTCGGCAGAGGTCGCGAAAATTCCTGGGGCTGCGCTGGAGGGCCTTGCCGTCGATGGGTCGGGCCGCGCGTATGTCACCGATATCGTCTCGGGCCGGGTGTACCGCATCGACGCACCTGGACAGCCCGCGTATCCCATTGCGAAGGTGCCCAGCGGCGGCGGCGGAGCTCTGGCATGGATGCCCGACGGGACGCTCCTGGTCGGCTACGGTGCCGATCCCCGTGTATTCGTCGGAGATGTCGTCAAGGCCGCCGGCATCGTTCGACTCGACATCGACACCCTTGCCGTCACTCCCTTTGCGAAGGGACTCAGTGCAGCCAACGGACTCGCCGTTGCTGCGGACGGAACCGTCTACGCCACCAACGACTTCGGTTCGCTCATCGGCCGCATCAGCCCCGACGGTTCTGTCGATCCGAGCTGGGCGCGCTTGCCGAGCGCCAACGGCGCGGTGCTCGATTCCGCTGGGAAATATCTCTACGTCTCTCGGACGTTCGTGAACGCGGGCGTCAGTCGAATTCCTATTGCGAATCCGTCGGCACCGGAAGACCTGCTCGATCTGAAGGGGCTCGATTCGTTGGCTGCCCCGGACGGTCTCACTCTCGACGCCGCCGGCCGTCCGGTGGTACCGCTCAATGCAGGCGGTTCCGTCGTCCGCATCGATGCTCCGGGGGTCACCTGCGTGATCGGTACCGGTACTCGGTTGACCAGTGTCGTCTCCTACGGCCGCTCCGAGCAGGGGTTTTCGAGCGGAAGATTGTTCGGCGCAAGCTTCGACGGCGTGGTCCGCGAGATTCCGGGGCCCAAAGCCTAGGGTTGTCGCCGTGACGCTCGATTTGCATGCCGACCCGATAGACCTCACCGCGGCGCTGGTGGACATCCCCAGCGTCAGTGAGGACGAGGCGCGTATCGCAGACGAGGTGGAGCAGGCACTCCGCGAGCAGACCACGGGCTTCGAGATAATTCGGAGCGGCAACGCCGTCCTGGCCAGAACCAACCGCGGGCTGGGTTCACGGGTGATGCTCGCCGGCCATCTCGACACCGTGCCGATTGCCGACAACGTCCCGTCGAGGCGCGAGCACGAGAGCGCCGAGGGAGACATCCTGCACGGCTGCGGGACCGTCGACATGAAGTCGGGCGATGCGGTGTTTCTTCACCTCGCCGCGACGATCGACAACCCGGCACACGACCTGACTCTGGTGTTCTACGACTGCGAGGAGATTGCTGCCTCACGCAACGGTCTCGGTCGCATCGAACGTGAGCTACCCGAATGGCTGAACGCCGATGTCGCGATTCTGGGCGAACCGTCCGGCGGGTTCATCGAAGCCGGTTGCCAAGGCACACTGCGTGTTCGGCTGACGGCGTCGGGTACCCGAGCGCACAGTGCCCGATCCTGGCTGGGCGACAACGCCATTCACAAGTTCGGTGCGGTGCTCAATCGGCTGGCGGCCTACCACGCTCGTAGCGTCGATATCGATGGATGTGTATATCGCGAAGGGCTGCAAGCAGTTCGGATCGCCGGCGGGGTGGCGGGCAACGTTGTCCCCGATGCCGCCGAGCTCGACGTCAACTTCCGCTTCGCACCGGACCGCAGCGTCGACGAGGCCGTCGAGCATGTCTGTGAGGTGGTCGACGGACTCGATCTCGGGTTCGAGGTGACCGACTCGTCACCGGGTGCGCTGCCCGGGCTGAACCAGCCCGCTGCCGCTGCCCTCATCGAGGCAGCGGGTGGACAGTTCCGGGCCAAGTACGGCTGGACCGACGTCTCCCGGTTCTCCGCCCTCGGCATACCCGCAGTCAACTACGGACCGGGCGATCCCAACCTCGCCCACAAGCGCGACGAGCGCGTCCCGGTCGAACAGATCACCCACGTCACACAGGTTCTACGGAGCTACCTCTCCGCCGGATAGCCTGAACGCCATGAACAGCGTCGACGACCCAGGTAGTTACGAACAGATCGGCAGCGAAAAGCCCGCCAAACACAAGGGATCCGTCGTACTTCGCCGCGGTCGAAACACCGAGACGTCCACGTCGGACCAACGATTGCTCGACGAACGCGGATCCGGCAATTGGATCCATTCGGACACCTGGCGCGTGCTGCGCATTCAGAGCGAATTCGTCGAAGGCTTCGGTGCTCTGGCCGAGGTGCCGCGAGCGGTGACGGTGTTCGGTTCGGCGCGCACACCCGTCGACCATCCCGAATACGAGCGGGCGCGTGAACTCGGAGCTGCCCTGGCACGCGAAGGCTTCGCCGTGATCACCGGCGGCGGTCCCGGTGTGATGGAGGGCGCGAACCGCGGCGCGAGCGAGGCCGACGGGTACTCCATCGGACTGGGCATCGAGCTGCCGTTCGAGCAGGGCCTCAACGACTGGGTCGATCTCGGTGTCAATTTTCGATACTTCTTCGTGCGCAAGACCATGTTCGTCAAGTACTCCCAAGCGTTCGTGTGCCTGCCCGGAGGCTTCGGTACTCTCGACGAACTCTTCGAGGCGCTCACACTCGTGCAGACCGCGAAGGTCACACGATTCCCGATCGTGTTGCTGGGCAAGGACTTCTGGTCGGGATTGCTCGACTGGATCAAGACCACTCTCGTGAAAGAAGGCAAGGTGTCCGAGAAGGACCTCGACCTCATCCATTGCACCGACAGCGTCGACGAGGCCGTCCGCATCGTCCGGGAGGCCCAGCAGTGAGCGTGCAGCCGGTCGGCGTTTCGGGGATCAGCGTGTGTGTCTACTGCGCATCGGGACCGGTCGACGCGTCGTTCATCGATCTGGCGCGTGAGGTCGGTACCGAGATCGGTCGGCGTGGTTGGCAGCTGGTGTCGGGCGGCGGCAACGTCTCGATGATGGGCGCGGTGGCCGCGGCGACACGCGCAGCCGGAGGCAACACCGTCGGTGTCATCCCGAAAGCGCTCGTGCACCGCGAGGTCGCCGACGTCGATGCCGACGAGTTGATCGTCACCGACACGATGCGTGAGCGGAAGAAGATCATGGAGGACCGAGCCGACGCGTTCATCACGTTGCCCGGCGGCATCGGAACGCTCGAAGAACTGTTCGAGACGTGGACGGCCGGCTATCTGGGCATGCACAGCAAGCCGATGGTGATGCTCGATCCGTTCGGGCACTTCGACGGCCTGATGCAGTGGATCGACGGTCTGAGCTCCACCGGGTTCGTGCAGCAACGAGCCCTCGACGCGCTCGTGCGCACCACTTCTGTCGACGAGGCCCTGGACGTGTGCGGCGCGTTGTGAAAGTTCACCAACCGAGCCCGCCTGACGAAGTGCTGGAAGTTGTTACTCTCTAGTAGGGTTAGTTATCTCACATCGTCTCAAAGGGGAGCTCATGGCTGTCGATGCCCGTCAGAAAATCGGAGTGACCGACCTCGCGGTCGCGTTGCCGAAAATGGTGACGGAGGTGCCGAGCCTGCTCAAGGGGCTGGCGGGCTTCACCCGCAAGCCGGACCACAAGGTCTCCATCGGACTGATTTTCCAGGACGCGGCAGCCAAGAACAGCAGTCGACCGTTCGTCCGTTTCGAGGGTGAGTCGATCTCCTACAAGGACGCGAACGCGCTGGTCAATCAGTACGCCGCAGTGTTCACCGACCGGGGGGTCGTACGCGGCGACGTCGTCGGTGTGCTGAGCAAGAACCGCCCCGAGGCGCTGTTCGCGGCGCTGGCTGCCGTGAAGCTCGGTGCCACCGCAGGCATGCTCAACTACAACCAGCGCGGCGACGTGCTCGAGCACAGCCTCGGAATTCTCGAAGCGAAGGTGCTGGTCCTCGACGAGAACGCGCAGGAAGCGCTGGATTCTCTGGACGGCGAGCCCAAGGTCGGGTCGGTGTTGCCGCTGAAGGAGCTCGGCGAGCTGGCCGCGAAGGCGTCGACGGCCAACCCGTCGGTCACCGCGGAGATCCAGGCCAAGGAGAAGGCGTTCTACATCTTCACCTCGGGAACGACGGGCATGCCCAAGGCCAGCCTGATGAGCCACTTCCGTTGGCTCAAGTCGATGTCGGGCCTGGGCAACATGGGCGTGCGACTGCGCGGCGACGACGTCATCTACTGCTGCCTTCCGCTTTATCACAACAACGCGCTGACGGTGACGCTGTCCTCGGTGCTCGCCGGCGGCGCGACGATGGCCATCGGTAAGCAGTTCTCGGTGAGCAACTTCTGGGAAGACATTCGCGTCAACAAGGCCACGGCGTTCACCTACATCGGTGAGCTCTGCCGGTACCTGCTCACGCAGCCGAAGAAGGATTCCGACCGGGACAACTCGGTCAAGCTGATCGTCGGCAACGGACTGCGACCGGAGATCTGGGAGGAGTTCACCGAGCGATTCGGTATCTCCCGCGTCGCGGAGTTCTACGGTGCCAGCGAATGCAACATCGCCTTCATCAACGCACTGAACATGAAGAAGACTGCCGGAATCTGCCCGTTGCCGTATGCCGTGGTGCAGTACGACGAAGAGTCGGGCAAGGCCAAGCGCGGCCACGACGGCAAGCTCCGCAAGGTCGGTAACGGTGAAGTGGGCCTGCTGCTGTCCAAGATCACCGACCGGGCTCCGTTCGACGGGTATTCCGACGACAAGGCCACCGAGAAGAAGATGGTGCGCGACGGGTTCAAGGACGGTGACGCGTGGTTCGACACCGGCGACCTCGTTCGCAAGCAGGGCTGGATGCACGTCGCATTCGTCGACCGGCTGGGAGACACTTTCCGCTGGAAGGGCGAGAACGTCGCCACGACCCAGGTCGAGGGTGCACTCGGTAGCCACCCGGCAGTGGACGGGGCCGTCGTCTACGGCGTCGATATCGAGGGTGCCGACGGCAAGGCCGGTATGGCTGCGGTGACCCTGCGCGACGGTGAGTCCTTCGACGGCAAGTCGTTCGCCGAGCACCTCTACGACAAGCTGCCGACGTACGCGGTGCCGCTGTTCGTGCGCATCGTCGACAGCCTCGAGCAGACCTCGACGTTCAAGAGCCAGAAGGTCGCTCTACGCAAGCTGGGGTTCCAGGAAGACGGTGACAGCGAACTCCACGTGCTGCGCGGCAAGTCCGGTGGCTACGAGAAGTTCTACGACGGCTACGTCGACGAGGTTGCCGCCGGCAAGGCCCCTAAGGGGTAACCAGCAAGCTCGAGGCGAGGGTGGCCTCGAGCCATCGTGCGTAGCGGTCGGTCGTCCAACCCGACCGCTCGCACAACATTCGGTGCATTTCGGGGCTGGTCAGGGCCCAGATGGTGGTTCCTGCCGTTTCGAGGTCAACGGCCAGATCTCCACGTGCCCCGATCCACTCGGCGATCTGCATCATCGCCGATCTGCGTTGTCGGTCCTGGATATCGCGTCGTAGTGCTGCGATGTCCTCGTCGACGGCAGCCGCGCTGAGCAAGATGTCGTCGACCGCTCTGATTCGCGCGACCTGTTCGGCGATTCCTGACGCGAACATGCGGAGCTGCGTGCGTTGATCGAGTTCGTCGCGCACGGCCGATGCTGATGAGCGCTGCATGATCGGCGTCGGGTCGGTGTCTCCGCCGATGTCCAGATCCACCATTTCTCTGAGCAGCGTGCGCTTGTTCTTGAAGACGTGGAAGACGGTGTCCGCCGAGACACCTGCCGCGGCGGCGATCGACGGGACCGAGGTTGTGCCGTATCCGTGGGCGAGGAAGAGTCCGCGCGCGGCCTCGATGATGCGGAGTCGGGTGCCTTCGGCCTGCTGTTGCCGCACGGCGGAGTTGTAGGTCCTCTTGACGTTTTCGGTCATCGGGTCGAGTATATGCATATTGATCCGAGTGCCACTTGAACGAATCGGGGCGTCATGGATATCCAACAGGCGAAAGATCGAGTGGGACGGGTCTTCGAGGACGGATTCGGGCGGGGTGATCTCTCGACGGTGGATGCAGCACTCGCAGCGAGCGCTGTCGACCGGCACGCTTTCGGACAGGACGAACCGGATATGGCGGCACACCTCAAAGGTGCGATCGCGATGTTCCGTTCTGCGATGCCGGACCTGCGCGTGACGATCGGTGATCTTTTCGGGGAAGGAGACCGAATCGCCGCGCGGGTCGAGATGGAGGGAACCCACACGGGCTCGCCTCTGTTCGGCGTGCCATCCTCGGGGCTGCCCGTTGCGCTCGAACAGTTCCACGTCATCGAGCTCGACGCCGACGGACGTGGTGCCCGGCACTGGGCGAATGTGGGTGCCGACACCATCGCGCTCGGGCACCTCCGCCGAAATGCCACTATGGATGAATGAGCACTCTGTGCGGTAAGCCGGTCGCCGACGATCGAGCTCTGGTCATGGCGATCGTCAATCGCACCCCCGACTCGTTCTACGACGGGGGCGCGAATTTCTCCGACGATGCAGCGATGGCGTCCGTGCACAGGGCTGTTGCCGAGGGTGCCGACATGGTCGATATCGGCGGCGTCAAAGCAGGCCCCGGTGATCTCGTCGACGCGGCGGAGGAGATCCGCCGCGTCGTGCCGTTCGTCGAAGCGATCCGGGGTGCGTATCCGGATCTGCTGATCAGTGTCGATACCTGGCGTAGAGAGGTTGCTCGCCTGGCCTGCGGTGTGGGAGCCGATCTGATCAACGACACCTGGGCCGGAGCCGATCCCGAGTTGGTGCGCGTCGCCGCTGCCGAGGGAGTCGGGATCGTCTGCTCGCACACCGGCGGTGCCGTTCCGCGGACCCGTCCGCACCGGGTTCGGTACACCGACGTCGTGGCCGATGTGGTCGCGGAAGTCACCGCAGCTGCCGACAATGCCGTCGCGGAGGGGGTGAAGAAAGATTCGATTCTGATCGATCCGACCCACGATTTCGGGAAAAACACCTATCACGGGCTCGAGTTGTTGCGTCGCGTGGACGTTCTTGTAAACACCGGGTGGCCTGTGCTCATGGCGCTGAGCAACAAGGACTTCGTAGGCGAGACTCTAGGGGTAGAGCTCGCCGACCGGTTGGAGGGAACATTGGCAGCGACAGCATTGGCCGCAGCAGGCGGAGCCCGGATGTTCCGGGTGCACGAAGTTGCGTCGACCAGAAGAGTCGTCGACATGGTGGCAGCGATCCAGGGACGACGAACCCCGGCGCGGACGGTCAGGGGGCTGGCATGACACTGGCCGATCGAACGGACGTGACCCGAATGTGGTCCGAGACCAACAGCTGGGACACCCCCGAATGGACCATCGCCGAGCTCGAGGCCGCCAAGGCGGGCCGCACGGTGTCCGTGGTGCTTCCGGCGCTGAACGAGGAACAGACGGTGGCTGCCGTCATCGACACCATCCACCCGTTGCTCGGTGGCCTCGTCGACGAACTGATCGTGCTCGACTCGGGCTCGACCGACGAGACGG
Organism: Rhodococcus sp. PML026; assembly: GCF_000963615.1. Taxonomy (NCBI): domain Bacteria; kingdom Bacillati; phylum Actinomycetota; class Actinomycetes; order Mycobacteriales; family Nocardiaceae; genus Rhodococcus; species Rhodococcus sp. PML026. The sequence goes on from NZ_KQ031367.1 coordinate 248,456, forward strand.
CAGTACGCGCGAGAGCGGCCGGTGCCCGTGTCATCAGTCGCGAGGAGGCAGTACCGGGGCTCGATCCGGTACCGGGCAAGGGCGAGGTGCTGTGGCGATCGGTCGCGGCGTCGACGGGTGACCTCATCGCCTTCGTGGATTCCGATCTGATCAATCCCGATCCGGCCTTCGTCCCGAAATTGCTCGGACCACTGCTGATGGGCGACGGCATTCATCTCGTCAAGGGCTACTACCGACGTCCACTTCGCGTCAGTGGCACCGAGGACGCCAACGGCGGTGGACGCGTCACCGAGTTGGTGGCTCGACCCTTGCTCGCGGCGCTGCGCCCGGAGCTGACCGGCGTGATCCAGCCGCTGGGCGGGGAGTACGCGGGCACTCGTGAGTTGTTGTCGGCGGTGCCCTTCGCGCCCGGTTACGGGGTGGAGATCGGCCTGCTTCTCGACACGTACGACCGGCTCGGTCTGCAGGCCATCGGACAGGTGAACCTGGGAGTGCGAAAGCATCGCAATCGGCCGCTGGTCGAACTCGGGGCGATGAGTCGGCAGATCGTGGGAACGATGCTGAACCGGTGCGGCATGGTCGATTCCGGTGCCGGACTGATGCAGTTCCGGGTGGCAGGGGATTCGTTCGAGCCGTTCTCGACCGAAGTGTCGTTGGCCGATCGACCGGCGATGAACTCGCTGATCTGACCGACCACGAGGTGCGTCCAGCCGACGTGTCGGACAGCCGTGACAAGATCGTGGCATGTTGACGCTGTTGATCTACATCATCGTCATTGCAGTCGTCGCTGCGGCGTTGTTCTTCATCGCCGCAGCGGTGTTCGGTCGCGGTGAAGAGCTGGGGCCGTTGCCCGAGGGAACCACCGCAACAGTGCTGCCGGCCGAAGGGGTCACCGGTGCCGATGTGCGCGCGTTGAAGTTCCAGCAGACGTTGCGGGGTTACAAGCCCAGCGAAGTCGACTGGGCCCTCGAGCGCCTGGGCGGCGAGATAGACATGCTGCGGTCACGGCTGTCCGCGGCGCAGGAGTCGGGTTCTCGATCCCCGCTGTCGGGGCAGCCCGGCAGTGCGGGCCTCACAGACAGTGCGGGCCTCACGGATAGTTCGGGCGTCACAGGCACGGTCGAGTCGGACGAACGGTGAGCGCAGTCGCGGGGCCGGACGGCAAGCTGCGCTGCCCGTGGGGTGCCACCGACGACGAGCTGTATCGCACCTATCACGACACGGAGTGGGGGCAGCCGCTGCACGGCCGCAATGAGCTCTACGAGCGCCTGTGTCTGGAAGCGTTTCAGTCGGGCCTGGCGTGGATCACGATCCTGCGCAAGCGGGAAAGCTTCCGCACTGCTTTCGCCGGATTCGATCCCGACGCAGTGGCCCGCTTCGACGACGCCGATGTGGAGCGATTGATGAGCGACGCGTCGATCGTGCGGAATCGGCTCAAGATCGAGGCGGCGGTGAGCAACGCTCGCGCGATCGTCGACCTCGACGACACCGATCTCGACACTCTGCTGTGGTCTTTCGCGCCGGAGCCCAGGTCACAGCGGCTCACGGAGTTCACCGACGTGCCCGCGTCGACACCCGAATCGACGGCGTTGGCCAAAGAGCTCAAACGCCGCGGGCTACGGTTCGTCGGTCCGACTACCGCCTACGCATTGATGCAGGCCACCGGAATGGTCGACGATCACCTGTCGAGGTGTTGGGTGCAGGTCACGAATACCGACTCAGGTTCCCCCCATCGACGGCGATAGGGAAGAATGGCACAGGACACTCCGTCGCCCCGCGACGAATTTATCTTTTAGGCCGAGGCGCCGAGCAGGTGGGCGCAGATCTGGAGGGAGCAGAGGATGGCGGCGATGAAGCCCCGGACCGGGGACGGTCCCCTCGAAGCAACCAAAGAGGGACGAGGAATCGTCATGCGTGTCCCGCTCGAGGGGGGCGGCCGTTTGGTCGTCGAATTGACCCCCGACGAGGCCGCGGCACTCGGTGACGAACTGAAGGGCGTCACCGGCTGATCGCCACGTCGATCGATCATCGCTCAGCCCCGCTCGCCGCACCGGCCAGCGGGGCTTTGTGTTGTCATCAGCGGTGTTGTGATCGGCAGGTCGTTTCCGGGGGAGTGCCGGAGAATCTGTCTCGATGTGAAAGAGGTGCTCGATGCTGACCGACGTCGTCGATCTGCTGGTCTGCCCACAGTGCCGCGTCCGTGAGGTCGAGTCGGGCCTGGGTCTCGGTGAGACCGATCGAAGTCTGTGGTGCGATCGTGGTCATTTGTTCGACGTGGCCCGGCAGGGGTACGTCAGCCTGTTGACAGGCGACGGCGGCAAGTTCACCGGTGATTCGGCCGAGATGGTCACAGCCCGTGAGAAGTTCCTCGGTGCCGGTCATTTCGAGCCCATCGCGGCGGCGGTGTCGGCGGCTGTTCCGCCCGAGTCGGACGTGGTCCTCGATGTCGGGGTCGGCACCGGGTATTACCTCGCAGGTGTCCTGGACGCGCGTCCGGCCGCGCTGGGGGTCGGGGTGGACGTGTCCAAGTTCGCGGCACGCCGAGCCGCGCGGTCGCATCCCCGGCTCGGTTGCGTCGTCGCGGACATCTGGAGCGGGCTACCGATTCGGGCGGGTGCCGTGTCTGCGGTGACGTGTGTGTTCTCGCCGCGCAATGCCGGTGAACTGCATCGAGTTCTCGGCGACGACGGCACGTTGGTGGTCGTCACGCCGACGTCGCGGCATCAGCGTGAGCTGCGCGGGCCGCTGGGGCTGATCGGCGTCGAAGAGGACAAGACCCGTCGGCTCGGTGAGTCGCTGTCGGGTCTGTTCGGGTCGGTGGCCGAGACCCCGCTCGAGTACTCGATGATGCTCTCGCACAACGACATCGAGGAACTCATCGGGATGGGGCCGTCGATTCGGCACGGTGACCCCGGCGCGCGGTCCGCGGCGTTGAAGGATTTGCCCGACACCGTCCCGGTCACCGCGTCGGTGACGGTGTCGACTTACCGAAAGATCTCTCAGCCCCGACGCGCCAGCGCGTCGTTGTAGACGGCGAGGGTCTGTTTCGCGATCGACGCCCACGAGAATTCGGCAACGGCCCGCTCGCGGCCGGCCTTGCCCATCGCCGTCGCCAGTGCGGGGTCGAGAGCGACCTCGTTGACGGTGTCGGCGAGGGTTCGCTCGAAGACGTCGGGCTCGTACGAGTTGTAGTGCACCAGCCGTCCGGTGCGGCCGTCGTCGACGACCTCGGGGATGCCGCCGACGTCCGACGCCACGACCGCGGTTTCGCAGGCCATCGCCTCGAGGTTGACGATGCCGAGTGGCTCGTACACCGATGGGCAGACGAATACTGCTGCGGCGGAAAGGATCTGGCGAATCTTGTCGGTGGGGAGCATGTCCTTGACCCAGAAGACCCCGCTGCGTTGCTCGGCCAATAACGCCACTGCGCGTTCGGTTTCTGCGGCGATCTCCGGAGTGTCGGGCGCGCCCGCGCACAGGACGAGCTGAATCGACGGATCGAAATGGTGTGCCGCGGCGATGAGGTGACCCACGCCCTTCTGCCGAGTGATGCGGCCGACGAACGCGACGATCGGCTTGCTGGGATCCACCCCGATCTCGTCGAGAGTCGACGTGCCGTGATCTGCGTACCACCGCTCGGTGTCGATCCCGTTGCGCACCACGTGGACTCGACTCGGGTCGAGGCGCGGATAGGCGTCGAGCACGTCTTTGGCCATGCCCTCGCTGACGGCGATGACGGCGTCGGCGTATTCCACCGCGTTCTTTTCCGACCACGACGAGATGCGGTAACCGCCGCCCAGCTGTTCGGCCTTCCACGGCCGTCGCGGCTCGAGCGAGTGGGCGGTGAGGATGTGCGGTACGCCGTACAGTTCTGCCGCGAGGTGACCGGCGAGGCCGGTGTACCAGGTGTGCGAATGCACCACGTCCGCTCCCGCTGCCGCGTTGGCCATCCGCAGTTCCGCCGACAACGTCGTCAGTGCTGCGTTGGCTCCGGCCAGTGCCGGATCGGGATCGTGCACCTGTGCGGTGTCGCGCGGAGCTCCCATGCAGTGGATGTCCACCTCGCACAGCGACTTCAGCTGCGCGGTCAACTCCGTGACATGAACTCCTGCGCCACCGTAGATCTCCGGCGGGTATTCCTTGGTCATCATCGCTACTCGCACGTGAACGAACCTACATTCCCCGGCAGTTGTGCGTGTACTGGTAGCAAGGTTCTCTCGGTGCGGATAGGTTGGGTGGGTGAGGACACAACCGCACGTACTAGGGATTGTGCTTGCAGGCGGAGAGGGTAAGCGCCTTTACCCGATGACCGCGGACCGAGCCAAGCCAGCCGTTCCCTTCGGGGGCGCCTACCGACTCATCGACTTCGTGCTGAGCAATCTCGTGAATGCCGGTTACCTCCGGCTCTGCGTGCTGACTCAGTACAAGTCCCATTCCCTGGACCGCCACATCTCGCAGACGTGGCGACTGTCGGGTTTCGCCGGGGAGTACATCACTCCGGTCCCGGCACAGCAGCGTCTCGGCCCCCGGTGGTACACCGGCAGCGCCGACGCCATCTTCCAGTCGCTGAACCTGGTGTACGACGAGGACCCCGAGTACATCGTGGTCTTCGGTGCCGACCACGTGTACCGAATGGATCCGGAGCAGATGGTGCAGCAGCACATCGACTCCGGCGCGGGCGTCACCGTCGCAGGTATCCGGGTTCCGCGTAGCGAGGCATTCGCGTTCGGCTGCATCGACTCGGACGAGAACGGCAAGATCACCCAGTTCCTGGAGAAGCCGGCGCAGCCGCCCGGGACCCCCGACGACCCGGACGTCACGTATGCGTCGATGGGCAACTACGTGTTCACCACCAAGGTGCTCGTCGATGCCATCAAGGCGGACTCCGAGAACTCCGACTCCGACCACGACATGGGCGGCGACATCATCCCGGCGCTCGTCGAAGCAGGCGTGGCCTCGGTCTACGACTTCAACGACAACGTCGTTCCCGGTGCCACCGAACGCGATCGCGGCTACTGGCGAGACGTCGGCACCATCGACGCCTTCTACGACGCCCACATGGACCTGGTGTCGGTGCATCCCATCTTCAATCTCTACAACCGCCGCTGGCCCATCCGCGGATCGGCCGAGAATCTGCCGCCCGCCAAGTTCGTGCAAGGCGGCCTCGCTCAGGAATCCGTCGTCGGTGCCGGCTGCATTCTCAGCGCCGCCACCGTCCGCAACTCGGTACTGAGCTCGAACGTCATGATCGACAGCGGCGCGACCGTCGAAGGCAGCGTCCTGATGCCCGGAGTCCGGATCGGCAAGGGTGCCGTCGTTCGGCACGCGATCCTGGACAAGAACGTCGTCGTCGGTGACGGCGAAATCGTCGGAGTCGATCTCGAACGCGATCGGGAACGCTTCAACGTCAGTGCCGGGGGAGTCGTCTCCGTCGGTAAGGGCGTCTGGATCTAGAGCAGAGCCTGCGGCATGTGAGTGGAAGTTCGTAGCGTGCTACGGATTTCCACTCACATGGTCACGCCCGCGACGCGCAGATCAACCCGTCGCCCAGAGGGAGCAGCACCGTCGTCAGGCGCTCGTCCTCGGCGATGGCTCGCGCGGCCGATCGAACGGCCACCGCAGTTGCGTCTCGTTGAGTCGGATCTGCAACCCGTCCACCCAGCAATGCGTTGTGCAGCACCAGAACTCCGCCGGGGCGTAGCAACCGCACACTCTCGGCGACGAAGTGCGGATGGTCCGCAGGGCTGGCGTCGATGAACACCAGATCGTAGGTGTCGTCGGCCAATCGGGGGAGTACGTCCAACGCCCAGCCGTTGATCAGCCGAGTGCGGGACGGCGCGATTCCCCCTGCCCGGAATGCTTCTCGCGCTGCCCGCTGGTGTTCGGGCTCGGTGTCGATGGTGGTCAGCACACCGTCCGCTCGCATCCCGTCGAGCAGCCACAGACCGCTGATTCCCGCGCCCGTTCCGATTTCGACGACCGTCTTCGCGCCGAGCATCTGAGTGAAGATGCTCAGGATGGCACCTACGGACGGCGGCACCGGAGCCGCACCGAGGTCGACGGCTCGCTCTCTGGCTGCGATCAGAACCTCGTCCTCCTGAGCGGAGTCTTCGGCATAAGCGAGCATCTTCTCGGCGTTGGTCGGCACGTCCCGAGGTTATCGTGCCCGGGGCTCGATCTCACGCACACATTCTCAGGTGGGCCTCAGGTGATTCATACCGGACCCACACGCGGGTCGGTCAGGCTATGGAGGAATCGCAGGTCCGTCTCGATTGCGAAGTGTGAGCTGGAACATCCGAGGGTAGTCGTCGGTTGCATCAGAAGGACGTACGCAGTCCTGAGCAGGAGGATCCAACTATTTACAAGATCAACGGCGATCGCGACATCGCTCGTCTACCCGAGTCCGTGCCCACCCCCGACGACCTCAGCGGCACCGCAGTGTTCGATGCGACCGGCGAGAACTCCACCATGCCGTCTTGGGACGAGCTCGTTCGCGAACACGGCGACCGCGTCTACCGACTCGCGTACCGCCTCTCCGGCAATGCCCAGGACGCCGAGGACCTGACTCAGGACACCTTCATCCGCGTATTCCGCTCCCTGTCGAACTACCAGCCGGGAACGTTCGAGGGTTGGCTGCACCGCATCACGACCAACCTGTTCCTCGACATGGTTCGTCGCCGCAGCCGTATCCGCATGGAAGCACTGCCCGAGGACTACGACCGCGTTCCGTCGGACCGGCCCAACCCCGAGCAGATCTACCACGACGCTCGCCTCGACCCGGATCTGCAGTCTGCGCTCGATTCGCTGGCACCCGAGTTTCGCGCCGCAATCGTGTTGTGCGACATCGAAGGACTGTCGTACGAAGAGATCGGTGCGACACTGGGCGTCAAGCTCGGAACGGTTCGTAGTCGCATTCACCGTGGCCGTCACGCGCTACGGGAGTACCTTCGAGTGCACGGGAAGGTCGACTCGGGTCACGCAAGTGTCCACTAGCTACGAGGAGGGTTGGATGACGCAGGCACGCAAGCCTCGGCAATTCAGCTCCACCGAACATCTGGCCAGTGAAGCCGTCGCAGCCTACGTCGATGGTGAACTACGAATGCCCGCTCACCTCCGCGCCGCTCACCACCTCTCCGAATGCCCGGAATGCTCGGCCGAGGTCGAGGCGCAGCAGCAGGCGCGTCGAGCGCTCCGCGGAGCAGGCGAGATGTCGATGCCACATTCGCTCCTCGGTTTGCTGAGCCAGATTCCGTCCTGTGCAGGCGAAGACGGGCCCGCTCGATCCAAGCGGTCGTTCATGGCGTCCGTCGAGGCCGTGCGCCGTCGTCGACGCTGACCGCCGCGTTTTCTGCCCGACGAGTCCTCACCTGCATCGAGCTGCCCCGACCGCTCGAGTGATACTGAACTCTCACACCGACGTATGCGAGGGGTAACCGGACGCGTGACATCGAATTCGACCAGCACCGAGACCACAGGCACAGCAGACGAGGGTCCACGGTTGCCGCCGCGTCCGGTCCATCGACCCACCGTCGATCCGGTGTCGGCCTCGGTATTCGGACGTCCCGATGACGTCGGCGGTTCGTTCTCCCCACGTCGCCCCGACGAACAACTGCCTTCCCTGCTGTCGGTCCGGCCGCCGGACCCCGTCTTGGCCGAGGCCTTCGGACGTCCCGACGACGCCACCGAGTCATTACAGCGCGACCCCGACGCCGCCGACGAGTCCGACGCCGGCCCCCAGGTTCCGGCCGATCCGTGGCGTGATCCCGCGTCCCGAGTGTCGCTGGGCGGCGCGGCCCTCGACACCCCACCACCTCCTGTACTCCCTCCTGGAACCAAGCTCGGCGTGCGCGACGTCTTGTTCGGGCGATCGGTATCCGTGCGGGCGCTCGTCGTACTCGGTGTCCTTGCCCTCGTCATCGGCTTGGTCGGTGGACTGTTCGGCCGCCTGACCGCCGAAGTGACCGGCGCACTGACCAGCCAGAAAGTGACACTGACCCAGTCCAGTGGCGACGACGTCCCACGCGGCCAGATCAGCAAGGTGGCCGACGCGGTCCTGCCGTCGGTCGTCTCCATACAGGTGACCCTCGGCGAGACCGGAGGCACCGGCTCGGGCGTCGTGATCGACGCCGACGAGGGCTACATCGTCACGAACAACCACGTGATCTCGCTCGCCGCATCCGACGAGGACAAGTCGACCCTCGAAGTCACCTTCTCCGACGGCACCAAAGTGCCCGGACGCATCGTCGGCCGCGACACCAAGACCGACCTCGCCGTACTCAAGACCGACGTCGGCAACCTCACCGAGGCTCAGCTCGGACGGTCCGACGACGTCCGCGTCGGCCAGGACGTCATCGCCGTCGGGTCACCGCTCGGCCTGAACAAGACGGTCACCTCGGGCATCGTCAGTGCGCTCGACCGCCCCGTCGCGCTGTCGGGGGAGGGCACCGACACCAACGCCGTCATCGACGCGGTACAGACCGACGCAGCCATCAACCCGGGCAACTCCGGTGGCCCCCTGATCGACTTCGAAGGTCGCGTCATCGGCATCAACTCCGCCATCCGAAGCGAGAGCGGCGGATCGGTGGGCCTGGGCTTCGCGATACCCGTCGACGAGGTCACCGAGGTGGCGCAGGCCCTGATTCGGGACGGCGTCATGCGGCACCCGGATTTCGGGATCAACGCGCGTTCGGTGATCAACGAAACCTCGGCCGGCGCAGAAGTCGCCAACGTCCGGGCCGGTGGGCCGGCCCAGCAAGCCGGAATCGTCGAAGGGGACGTCATCACCAAGGTCGGCGACCGCTCGGTGGGGGACGCGGACGAGCTCGTCGTCGCGGTGCAGGAAACCACGATCGGTCAGGCGGTGCCGGTGCAACTCGTCCGCTCCGGACGGCTGGTGGACCTGTCCGTCACGCCGGTTTCCGACTGACGACGTAGGCTGGCACCCGTGTTCGGCAACATCGGTTGGGGAGAGCTCGTCATTCTCCTCGTAGCAGCTCTGGTCATCCTCGGCCCGGATCGTCTCCCCGGTGCCATCAGCTGGGTGTCGAAGTCCCTCCGCCAGGTCAAGGACTACGCCAACGGCGCGAGCCAACAACTCAAGGACGAGCTCGGCACCGACTTCGAGGACCTGCGTAAGCCCCTCGCCGACCTCAACCAACTCCGCGGCATGACACCGCGAGCCGTGATCACCAAACACCTGCTCGACGGCGACGACTCGGTCTTCAAGAACCCGCTGGACGACACCTTCAAGGGCAAGCCCTTCGACACCAAGCCCAAGAACATGGGCGGGCCGACGCCGCAGAACGGCGTGTCCTCGGGCAGTACATCCGGGGGTGGAGTGTCGATGAGCAAGAACGAACCGAAACTCGCGGCGGGCGATACCCCGCCCATCGACGCCGACGCCACGTAGGCATAGCCCCAACCGGCCCGACGAACCACCCAGTCTGCAGGCTGCGCCCGCCCGACCGCTGCGCCCCCCGTCGGATGAATGTGGGATTCAGTCGCTCTGAGTGCAACAAAGGCGCATTGATCCGCGGCGGGGCGGGCGGCGGGAGCGGGCGGGCCAGTGGCTAGAGCACCTTGTTCAGGAAGTCCTGGGTGCGTGGGTTCTGTGGATTCCCGAACAGCTCGTCGGGTGTTCCCTCTTCGACGATGACGCCCTCGGCCATGAAGATCACTCGATCCGCGACTTCACGCGCGAAGCCCATTTCGTGGGTGACGACCACCATCGTCATGCCGCCCTTGGCGAGGTCGCGCAGTACCTGCAGAACTTCGCCGACCATTTCGGGGTCCAGGGCGCTGGTGGCTTCGTCGAACAGCATGATCGACGGGTTCATGGCCAGTGCCCGCGCGATGGCCACGCGTTGCTTCTGCCCACCCGAGAGGTTGGCGGGCTTGTAGTCGGCACGCTCGGACAGTCCTACCTGTTCGAGCAGCTGCAGGGCCGCGTCCTTGGCCTGCGACTTCGACATCTTCTTGGTTTCGACGGGTGCAAGCATGACGTTCTCGAGGGCTGTCATGTGCGGAAAGAGGTTGAAGTGCTGGAACACCATGCCGATGTTCTGGCGCACCTTGTCCAGGTCCACGTTCTTCGCCGTCAGGTCGGTTCCGTCGACGACGACCGATCCGGCGGTGATGTCTTCCAGCTTGTTCAGGCAGCGCAGGAACGTGCTCTTGCCGGAGCCGGACGGTCCGATCACGCAGACTACTTCACCGTTGGCGATCTCGGCGTCGATGCCCTTGAGAACCGTGTTGTCGCCGAACGCCTTCTGCAGGGCCTTGATCGAGATCTTCGTTCCCGGACCTTTGTCGACCGGCAGGTCCTTGGTCAGTTCGGTGCTCATTTGTTGATCCTCTTCTCGAGCCGGTTCGACAGCTTGGTGAGAGCCATGATGATGATGAAGTACAGGACGCCGACGATCAGCCACATGTTGAACGACTCGAAGTTTCGGGCGATGATCAGACGACCGGTCTGCGTCAGCTCGGCGAGGCCGATGACCGAGAGCAGCGACGTGTCCTTGAGCGTGATGACGAACTGATTGATGTACGACGGGATCATCGTGCGAATTGCCTGGGGCATCACCACTTTTCGCATCGACTTGAGGTAGCTGATGCCGAGGCTGCGGGACGCCTCCATCTGGCCCTTGTCGACGGCGAGGATGCCGCCGCGGACGATCTCGGCCATGTAAGCACCGGCGTTGAGCGAGAGTGTGATGATGCCTGCGGTGAACGCCGACATCTGGAAGTTCAGTGCCGCGGGTACGCCGAAGTAGATGAAGAATGCCTGCACCAGAAGTGGTGTGCCACGGAAGATGTCGACGTAGGTGGTTCCGATGCCGCGGAGCACGATGTTGGTCGAGACGCGGAACAGGCCGAAGATGCCGCCGAGTACCAACGCGATGGCGATGGAGATGACGGTCAGCACGATCGTGAGCCACAGACCCTTGAGCAGCAACTGCCAGCTGCTGGCGATCAGGCCGGGGATCGAGGTGTCGGCGGTGGACGCGTCGGCGTTGAGGTAGGTGTCGAGAATTTCGTCGTACTGTCCGTTGGCGCGCAGGTTCTCGAGGCCGGTGTTGAACTGGTCGAGCAACTGGGCGTTGGTGCCCTTGGCGACGGCGAATCCGTAACTGGCACCGGCTTCTTTCTCGGTGACCGTCTTGAAGCCGTTGCCCTGGGTGATGCCGTAGGCGAGCACCGGGTAGTCCTCGAAGGCTGCTGCGGAGTTTCCGGTACGCACTTCCTCGAACATGGTCGCGGAGTCGTCGAAGCTGCGGATGGTGAAGCCGTACTGATCGGCGATCGACGTCGCGAACGTCGCACCCTCGGTGCCGTTCTTGACCGCGACCGACTTACCGCGCAGGTCTTCGTAGCCCTTGATCTCGTCGTTCGAATCCAGAATTGCCATCTGGACGCCGGAATCGAAGTACGGATCGGAGAAGTCGAAGGTGGCCTTGCGCTCGTCGGTGATCGACATGCCGGCGATCATTCCGTTGAACTGGCCGCTGGTGACGCCCTGGAGTGCGGTGTCGAATCCGACCTGCTCGACGGTGTAGTCGAAGCCCTGGTCGACGGCGATGGCCGCGAGCAGGTCCATGTCGATTCCGACGAGTTTGCCTGTCTCGTCCTGGAATTCGAAGGGCGCGAACGTGGTGTCTGTCGCGATCGAGTAATTCTGGGCTGGCGGGGCAGGTTGTGCCGACGCCAGCGCGGGACCGAGTACGGATCCCAGCAGGGTCATCAGCAGTGCGATCAGTACCGGAACGACGACCGGCCTGACCCGATGCGGCTTCTTCATGAAGGCCACTCTCTATCGACAGTAGGATTGAAGGCAAATCATAAGGCTCCAACCCTGTTCCCCGCGTCGTTTGTCGGGTATAAGCGCCTGCCTTACAGTTTCCGAGTTGTGTCGATTCCCAGCGACATTCCCACCAGTCCGCGCTCGCGCACGGCAAGTTTTCCGGCGACCGCCTCGAGTGCTTGTGCCGCAGGCGAATTCGGGTGGCCCAATACGATCGGAGTGCCGGCGTCGCCGCCTTCACGGACGGCGGTGTCGAGCGGAATCTGGCCCAGCAGAGGCACCTTGGCACCCACGGCCTTGGTGAGGCGATCCGATACGTCCTGTCCGCCACCGGATCCGAAGATATCCATCCGGGTACCGTCGGGCAGCTCGAGCCATGACATGTTCTCCACGACGCCTGCAACGCGCTGACGCGTCTGCAGTGCGATCGCTCCGGCGCGCTCGGCGACCTCGGCAGCGGCTTGCTGCGGGGTGGTGACCACGAGGATCTCTGCGTTCGGAATCAGTTGTGCGACAGAGATTGCCACGTCGCCGGTGCCGGGCGGAAGGTCGAGGAGCAGCACGTCCAGGTCGCCCCAGAACACGTCGGCGAGGAATTGTTGCAAGGCCCGGTGCAGCATGGGTCCGCGCCAGACGACCGGGGTGTTGCCCTCGGTGAACTGAGCGATCGAGATGAACTTCACGCCGTGCGCCTGCGGCGGCATGATCATCTTCTCCACCTGCGTGGGTCGCGCGTCGTTGCCGAGCATGCGGGGAACGGAATGGCCGTAGATGTCGGCGTCGAGCACACCCACCGACAGGCCGCGGGCGGAAAGGGACGCGGCAAGGTTGACCGTCACGCTGGACTTGCCCACGCCGCCCTTGCCCGACGCCACCGCGTACACACGCGTCAGCGATCCGGGTTGCGCGAAGGGAATGACGGGCTCGGCGGAATCGCCGCGCAGGGACTTGCGCAGTGCGGTGCGTTGCTCGTCGTTCATCACGTCGAGTTCGACCGTCACGGTGCCGACTCCGGCGACGTCGGCGACGGCGTTCTTCACGCGATCGCTGATCTCGGTCTTCATCGGGCAACCGGAGGTCGTCAAGTAGATGCCGACGCCGACGGCTCCGTCGGCGGCGATGTCGATGCTCTTGACCATCCCGAGGTCGGTGATGGGTTTACGGATCTCGGGGTCGATGACCTTCGTCAGCGCGGTCCGAACGTCGGATTCGGTCAGTACAGCCATTGCTTCATGCTATGCGGTGCACCGAGTCCCGATGAACAGCAGGGCAGCTCGATCTAGTGCTGCGTTGAATTCAGTGAATCCGCGGGAGCTGGTCCGAGGACGGCACGATGCCGGTGGCGTAACCGGCCGACCATGCGAGCACGTTCGCCACGTAGGCCATCGAATTGTTGTAGCGCAGGATTGCTCGGGTGGTCGAGGCCAGGTCGCGGGCGTTGGTGCCGTCGTCGCACAGGTACATGCCGGTGGCCAGGGCCGCGTCGTACAGGTTCTGTGGGTCGGAGACTCCGTCGCCGTTGCCGTCGGCGTGGTAGAGGTTCCACGTAGAGGGCAGGAACTGCATCGGGCCGACTGCGCGGTCGTACTGGGTGTCGCCGTCGAGTGCGCCGCCGTCGGTGTCGCGAATCACCTGATTTCCGGCGAGGGTGCCGTTGAGAACCGGTCCGAGAATGGGCTCGTGCAGTTCGCCCGAGTCGTCGACCTTGCCGTTGTTGGCGTGGGTGGATTCGACGCGGCCGATGCCGGCGATGACGGTCCAGCTGATGCCGCAGCCGGGCTGCTGCTGGGCCAGGATGCGTTCGGCGTTCTTGTATGCAGAGACGTTGACGACCGGGATCGCGATGGGGCTGACCGCAGGGTTGGTGGGCAGCTCGGGTGTGGGCGGGATCTCGGGAGCCGGGGCGGGCGCGGGGACCGGGGCGGGTGTCGGCAGCTCTGCCTGGGCCACCGGCTGCGCCTGCTGGTCCTGGGCGATCGGCTGCGGGGTCTCGACCACGGAGTTCGATTCCTGTGCGGCCGGGGCCGTCTTGGCGGTGACGAACGGGATGTATTCGGTGGCTCCGGCGCTGGTCGCGGCCGTGACGAGTCCTGCGGGGACGAGGCCTGCCAGAGCAATCACCGAGTTCCGTCGAACCTTGGAATTCGATGCTTTTCTGTGACGACCCACGCGCGCTGTACCTCCTGATTTCCCCGGATGATCTCCGGGGCCCGACCTGATGACCGGGATCGAGGGTACCTGATTCGAGACTGTTCCGTTATCGGGCCGTTACCAGGCGCGGAGGGGTGCGCGGTCTATTGCGGGTCGGTCTCGCCCGACGCGTCGTCGGCCAGGCGTGCGGCCGCTTTCTTGCGCGCCTTCTTCGGTGCGTTGGCGGGTTGACCCGTCGCTTGTTCCAGCAACGCCCTGATGTCGTCGAGTTCGCGGCGCAGATAGTCACGGGTGGCGACTTCACCGACGGCGATACGCAGAGCTGCGAGCTCCCGCGCGAGGAACTCGGTGTCGGCTTTGGTCTGCTGAGCCCGCGACCGATCCTCTTCGAGAGAGACGCGGTCGCGATCGTCCTGCCGATTCTGGGCGAGCAGGATCAACGGCGCGGCGTACGCGGCCTGCGTCGAGAAGGCGAGGTTGAGCAGGATGAAGGGATACGGGTCCCACTGCAGATTGACGGCCACGACGTTGAGGAAGATCCAGACGATGACGATGCCGGTCTGAATCGCCAGATAGCGTCCGGTGCCCAGGAACCTGGCGGCTTTCTCACCCGACTTGCCGAGATCGAAGTCGAAGTTGACGTTGAACAGCCGCGAACCGCGCGGCGTGTCCATTCTTTGGCGTGCTGTTTCTTTCACTGTCCGGCCACTTCCTGATCTCGCCAGTCCTCGGGCAGCAGGTGATCGAGGACGTCGTCCACGGTCACGGCCCCGACCAGGTGGTCCTCGTCGTCGACCACCGGGCCGCAGACGAGGTTGTACGTCGCGAAGTACCGCGTCACCGCGGTCAGGCTGTCCTCGGGGGACAGCCGCGGGAGTGCGCTGTCCACGACTCCGCCCACCAGACTCGCCGGGGGTTCTCGCAACAGTTGCTGCAGGTGAACACAGCCCAGATATGGGCCGGTCGGTGTTGCGGTCGGCGGCCGCACCACGAACACGAGTGAGGCCAGCGCAGGCGTCAGGTCGGGGTTGCGTACCCGAGCGAGGGCCTCGGCCACCGTCGTCGACGCGGTGAGGATCACGGGCTCGGGCGTCATCAGACCGCCGGCGGTGTCGGGGGAGTGTTCGAGCAGGCGGCGGACCGGCGCGGAGTCCTCCGGATCCATCAGTCGCAGAAGCGATTCCGCTTCGGTCTCGGGTAGCTCGCCGAGGAGGTCGGCGGCGTCGTCGGGGTCCATGGCCTCGAGCACGTCGGCACCGCGGTCGACTCCGAGGTAGTGCATCAGCTCCACCTGATCGTCGTCGGGCAATTCCTGGACGACGTCGGCGAGGCGCTCGTCGTCGAGGGCCCGCGCCACCTCCATGCGGCGCTTGACGGGGAGCTCGCGCATCGCATTCGCCACGTCGGCGGCGCGCAGGTCCTCGAACTGCATCAGCAGCTGCGCCACACCCTGGTCGGGCATCGACAGTTCGTTCTGCGTGAGCCCCTGCACGTGCTGCCAGTCGACGACGTGGATGGCACCGCGTCGCGCAAGGCGTTGGCGCTGCTTACGCACCGCCACGCGTGCGACCTTCCAGTCTCGAGTTCGGGTGAGCTCGATGCCGAGATCGACGACGACGGAATCGGTGTCGTGCAATTCGTCGAGCTCGGGATCGTCGACGCGTACCTTGGAGTCGAGGATCTGCGCGAACACCAGAATCTCGTTCGCGCGCTGAGTGAATCGGCGCAGACTGACGTTTCCGGTGGTGAGCTGAACGGAGTTGGGCTCGATGCTGGTCACTCGCAGCATCGGGACGAAAATTCTTCGGCGCGTTGCCAATTCGACCACGAGTCCGAGGACTCGCGGCTGTGCCCTGCCTACGCGCATGGAGACCACCACGTCGCGCACTCGCCCGATCGATTCGCCGTCGGGGCCCAGGACGCCGAGGCCGGCGAGCCTGGCCGCGAATACCTTGCTCAGTGCTGCCATGATGGCAAGGTTAGAGGCTGGGCAATACAGCGGGTGAATCAGACAGGGGTAGTGCTTTCGATGGGTGCTTCGGGATTGCGTCGATCGGTACTGGCCGTTCCGGGCAGTTCGGACAAGATGATCGCCAAGGCCAAGGGCCTGCCTGCGGACGCGATCTTCCTCGATCTCGAGGATGCCGTCGCGCCGATCGCCAAGGTCGAGGCCCGCGCGCGCATCGTCGACGCGTTGAACTCCGATGGGTGGGGCGATCAGCTCAAGGTCGTGCGCGTGAACGACTGGACGACGCAGTGGACGTACGGCGACGTCATCGACGTCGTCTCCGGGGCGGGTGGCAATCTCGACGCCATCCTGTTGCCGAAGGTCGAGTGCGCGGCGCACGTGCAGGCATTGGATCTTCTTCTCACTCAACTCGAGAAGGAGCACGGTCTCGACGTCGGGGCCATCGGCATCGAGCCGCAGATCGAGAGCGCGCGCAGCCTGCGCAACATCGACGAGATCGCGACCGCGAGCCCCCGGGTGCAGACGTTGGTGTTCGGGCCGGCAGACCTGATGGCGAGCGTCAACATGCGCACCCTCGTCGTCGGGGAACAGCCGGTGGGATACGACACCGGCGACGCCTATCACCACATTCTGATGACGATCCTGCTGGCGGCTCGGACGCACGGATTGCAGGCGATCGACGGCCCGTACCTGCAGATTCGTGATCTCGACGCGTTTCGCCGGGCCGCGGGACGGACGGCCGGTCTCGGGTTCGACGGCAAGTGGGTGCTGCACCCGACGCAGATCGAGGCGGCCAACGAGATCTTCGCGCCACGACAGGACGATTACGACAAGGCCGAGATGATTCTCGACGCCTACGAGTTCCATACCTCGGCGGCGGGTGGCGCTCGCGGTGCGGTGATGCTCGGCGACGAGATGATCGACGAGGCGAGCCGCAAGATGGCGCTGGTCGTCTCGGCGAAGGGTCGCGCAGCCGGTCTGACGCGCACGACGACGTTCGAGCCGCCGATCTCCTGATCGAGGCGGTTGTCCGAGGGCCGAACAATGGGTGTGACGGTGCCGGAGCGGAGCCTGCAGAAGCGACCAGAAAAGTCCGTTTCGGGGCACAATGGAGTCATGACCAATCCCCTCTCACAGCCGGGCCGCCCAGGGCAAGGACTGCCGACGCCGCCGTCCGGTTGGCCCATCGGTTCCTACCCCACCTATGCCGAGGCGCAGCGCGCCGTCGATTTCCTCTCCGACGAGGAATTCTCGGTACAGGACGTCACCATCGTCGGCGTCGATCTGATGCAGGTCGAACGCGTCCTCGGCCGCCTCACCTGGCCCAAAGTTATTGGTGGAGGCATTGTTTCGGGAGCGTGGCTCGGGGTTTTCCTCGGCCTGGTCCTCGGCATCTTCAGCGAGAACATCTTCGGAGCTCTGCTCATCGGCGTCGGCGGCGGCATCATCTTCGGTTTGATCTCGGCGTCCATTCCGTACGCGGCCACCAAGGGACAGCGTGATTTCGCGTCGAGCATGCAGTTGGTCGCCGGACGCTACGACGTCATCTGCGAGCCCCGGACGGCAGAGAAAGCACGCGACCTGCTCGCCAAACTGTCGATTTGATCACAGCGGGTGGACGACCAGGCAACCGACAGGTAACGGAATAGCCCCAAATCGCCCTCGAGGCCAGTGAGTTCGGTTACGTTTCTCTCGTGCACGGCAGTGCCGAGACAAGGGCTGCGCGAGTAACCGAACGTACGGAGGCGGGACAGTGCCGAGACATCGTGGTCGTAGGCGTGGAAAAGCAACGAGGATAGGGGTGTTGGCGGCAGCGGCTCTGGTGACGAGTCCGTTGCTCGCAGCGTGTGGTTCGTCGGACAGTTCGGTTCCGGTTCTGAGTTTCTACACTGCCGCAGACGGCGCAGAGCAGTACGCCGCTGCGGCACAGGTGTGTTCGGACGCCTCCAACGGCCGGTATCGAGTGGAGCAGCGGACACTGCCCAAAAGTGCCAACGATCAGCGCCTGCAGCTCGCGAGGCGTCTCGCCGGAAACGACAAGACGTTGGATCTGATGACGCTCGACGTGGTCTGGACCGCCGAATTCGCCGAGGCCGGATGGGCATTGCCCGTCCCCGACGACCTCTCGGCGAAGCTGCGCGACGGGTCCACCCTGGAAGGCCCGCTCGCCACCGCGGAATGGCAGGACCAGCTCTACGCCGTTCCGCTCAACTCCAACACCCAGTTGCTCTGGTACCGACCCGACGAGGTGCCGGGCGGCACCCCGCCGCAGACGTGGGATCAGCTGATCGACGTGGCCGAGGCCAACGCGGCCGCCGGTAAGCCCGCTCAGATCGGTGTGCAGGCCAAGCAGTACGAGGGCTTCATGGTCTGGTTCAATTCGCTGCTCGAGAGCGCGGGTGGGTCGGTGGTCGCCGAAGACGGAACGACGGTGACACTCAACGACACTCCCGAGCATCGCGCCGCCACCGAGAAGGCCCTCGAGATCATCAAGCGGGTGGCCACGGCCGACGGCCGCGATCCATCGGTCTCGCAGAGCGACGAGGCGACAGCTCGACTCGGCATGGAGTCGGGACGGATGGCCTTCCAGGTCAACTACCCGTTCGTGCTTCCCGGCCTGAAGGAGAACGCCGTCGCCGGGGCAGTGTCGTTCCTCGATCTGGCGAATGTGCCTGCCGATCAGCAGGATGCACGCATCGCCGAGGTCTTCCGCAGTGCTCCGTACCCCGAGGTGAACGCGGGGGAGCCCGCCAAGGTCACCATCGGCGGCTTCAACATCGGCGTCGCGAAGACCACTCAGCACGAGGACCTCGCCTGGGAAGCCGTCGAGTGCCTCACCAACCAGGAGAATCAGCGCAACAACGCCGTCAACGGCGGCGTGCCCCCGGTGCTGAAGTCGCTGTACTCCGATCCGGAGTTCCAGGCCGTCTATCCCGCATGGGAAGGGGTGCTCGGTTCCATCGAGTCCGCGGCAGTGCGGCCCGTTTCGCCTGCCTACCAGAGCATTTCGATTCTGTTGACCGATGCCCTCAACCCGCCGCAGAACATCGATCCGGTTGCCGACGTGGACAAGCTCGCAGAACTGGTCAGCAAGGCCGTCAATTCCGAAGGGTTGATTCCATGAGCGATCCCACCGAATCGCAGCCGCAGCCCGCCGATCGGCAGGCGGCTCTGAAGAACATCTCCGACGGTAAGAAAGCCGAACGACGCCTGGGATTGCTCCTCGTCGCACCCGCGGCGATCCTGATGCTCGCGGTCACCGGCTACCCGATCGTCTACGCCTTCTGGCTCAGTCTGCAGAAGTACAACCTCGCGTTCCCCGAGGATCGCCAATTCGTCGGCATCTCCAACTACGTGACCGTGCTGTCCGACGGCTACTGGTGGACGGCATTCGGCGTCACCGCCGGCATCACGATCATCTCGGTGATCATCGAGTTCATCCTCGGTCTGGCAGTGGCTCTGGTCATGCACCGCACCATCTTCGGCCGCGGACTCGTCCGCACCGTGGTGCTCATTCCGTACGGCATCGTGACCGTCGCCGCCGCGTACAGCTGGTACTACGCCTGGACCCCGGGCACCGGTTATCTCGCCAACCTGTTGCCCGAGGGCAGCGCGCCGCTCACCGAGCAGTTCCCGTCGCTCGCGATCGTGGTTCTGGCCGAGGTGTGGAAGACGACCCCGTTCATGGCTCTGCTGCTGCTGGCAGGCCTGGCTCTGGTGCCCGACGATCTGCTCAAGGCCGCCGAGGTGGACGGAGCGGGTGGCTGGACGCGGCTGATGCGGATCACCATTCCGTTGATGAAGCCGGCAATTCTCGTCGCGGTGCTCTTCCGCACGCTCGACGCGTTCCGCATCTTCGACAACATCTACGTCCTCACCCGAGGGAGCAACGAGACAGGATCGGTGTCGATTCTCGGTTACAACAACCTGTTCGGCGCGTTCAACCTCGGACTCGGGTCGGCGATCAGCATCCTGATCTTCTTCTGCGTCGCGATCATCGCGTTCGTGTTCATCAAGTTGTTCGGTGCCTCGGCACCGGGATCCGACGACGGAGGCCGCAAGTAATGACCACTGTTACGCCTCGCAAGAAGGTCGGTTGGACGGTCGTCAACGTCCTCGTCCTCCTCTACGCGCTCGTTCCGTTGGCGTGGATCATCAGCCTGTCGTTCAAATCGACGGCCACGATCGCCGACGGAAAGTTCATCCCGCAGTCGTTCACTCTGGAGAACTACAAGGGCATCTTCTCCACCAACCAGTTCACCTCGGCGCTGGTGAACTCCATCGGAATCGGGTTGATCACCACGGTGATCGCCGTCGTGATCGGCACCATGGCCGCGTATGCCGTTGCCCGGCTGGACTTTCCGGGCAAGAAGCTCCTGGTCGGTGCGGCTCTGCTGATCGCGATGTTCCCCCAGATCTCGCTGGTGACACCGCTGTTCGACATCTCGCGCTCGCTCGGTCTGTTCGACACCTGGCCGGGTCTGATCATCCCGTACATCACCTTCGCGTTGCCGTTGGCGATCTACACCCTCTCCGCGTTCTTCCGCGAGATCCCGTGGGAGCTGGAGAAGGCGGCGAAGATGGACGGAGCAACGCCTGCACAGGCTTTCCGCAAGGTCATCGCCCCGCTGGCAGCACCCGGCATCGTCACCGCGTCGATCCTGGTGTTCATCTTCGCCTGGAACGACCTCCTGCTCGCCATCTCGCTGACGGCGACGGAACGTTCGGTCACCGTCCCGGCGGCCATCTCGCAGTTCACCGGTAGCTCTCAGTTCGAGGAGCCCACGGGATCGATCGCGGCAGCCGCCGTCGTCATCACCATCCCGATCATCATTTTCGTGCTCTTCTTCCAACGACGTATCGTGGCGGGCTTGACGTCCGGCGCAGTGAAGGGATAACCGTCATGGCCGAAATCGTTCTCGACAAAGTCACCAAGCTCTACCCGGACGGCGCCGCTGCCGTCAGCGACGTCGACATCACCATCGCCGACGGCGAATTCATCATCCTCGTCGGACCGTCCGGCTGCGGAAAGTCCACCACGCTCAACATGATCGCCGGGCTGGAGGACATCTCGTCGGGTGAGCTGCGGATCGCGGGGGAGCGCGTCAACGAGAAGGCACCGAAGGATCGCGACATCGCGATGGTGTTCCAGTCCTACGCGCTGTACCCGCACATGACGGTCCGGCAGAACATCGCCTTCCCGCTGACGCTCGCCAAGCTCTCGAAGACCGAGATCAACGACAAGGTCGAAGAGGCTGCCAAGATCCTCGATCTCAGTCAGCACCTCGACCGGAAGCCCGCCAACCTCTCCGGTGGTCAGCGACAGCGAGTTGCGATGGGCCGCGCCATCGTTCGCACCCCCAAGGCCTTCCTGATGGACGAGCCGCTGTCCAACCTCGACGCCAAGCTGCGAGTCCAGACGCGCGCCGAGATCTCGCGGCTGCAGAAGCGTCTGGGCACCACCACCGTCTACGTCACGCACGATCAGACCGAGGCCATGACCCTCGGCGACCGCGTCGTGGTGTTGCGCGGTGGGCTCGTGCAGCAGATCGGTTCTCCGCAGGAGCTCTACGACAAGCCGCGAAACCTGTTCGTGGGCGGCTTCATAGGATCGCCCTCGATGAATTTCGTTCCGGGACAGCTCACCTCGAACGGAGTGTCCACGGCCCTCGGCGACATCGAGATCCCGCTCGAGCGAATGGACGCGATCAAGGCCAAGAACCCGGGCCGCGAGGTGGTCGTCGGTATCCGTCCCGAGCACTTCGAGGACGCGGCACTGATCGACGGCTACCAGAAGATGAGCGGTGCCACCTTCACCGCAACCGTCGACGTGCTCGAGTCCATGGGCAGCGACAAGTACGTCTACTTCACGCTGAAGGGTGCCAAGGTCGAGTCCAGCGAACTCCAGGAGCTGGCCGCCGATGCCGGCATCGCCGATCTCGGTGGCGCACAGGTGGTTGCGCGTCTGGCAGCCGAATCCAAGGCCGCCGAGGGTGGTCAGGTGGAACTGTGGTTCGACCCGGGCAAGATCTCGGTGTTCGACCAGGCGTCGGGTGCGAACCTGACGTTGTAGAGCGCTAAGCCCATGTGAGCGGAACTTCGTAGCCCACTACGAAGTTCCACTCACATGCCGCGGGCTCTACAGTGGCACGTTCGACGTGGTGTTCGGTTCGGACTCGGCGACCCGCACCGATTGCCGCGCTGCCGGGGTGCTTCTGATGGCCAGGGCTGCCGCAGCGACGACGGCGCAGGCCACGGCACCGGCGACGAAGGCTGCGGTGTACGCGCTCTCGCGGGCCACGTTTGTGCCGTCGATGGTGAACATCGCCAGCACGGTGGACAATGACGCACTCGCGATCGACGTGCCGACGGTGCGCACGATCGAGTTGACGCTGTTGGCCACGCCGGTGTACGCTGCGCTGACCTCGGCCATGAGCAGGTTGGGCAGGGCCGCGAACGCGAGGCTGACGAACGTGTTGATGACGATGCCCGCGGTGATGAGCTGCCAGGTGTGATCGTGGGCCACCGCGACGAACGCAAATCCGAGAACGCCGATCACAGCGCCGCCGACGAGAACTCGGCGCGGCCCGAACGATCCGATGAGGCGACCGCTGATCACCGCGGCCACCACTCCTACCGCTGCACCGGGTAGCAGGTACACGACACTCGCTTCGAGAACGTTGGCGGTGAATCCGTAGCCGGCGACGGCACGTGGGGTCTGTACGAAGTAGGAGCAGGCCAGGAAGTTGGCGAACATTCCGACGCCGACGAACAGGGTGGCGACGTTGGTGGCAAGCAGTGGCCCGTGAGTGAGCATGCGGGGTGCGACGAGCGGGGCATCGATGCGTTTCTCGAAGATCCACCAGACGGTTCCCAGCAGCACGCCCGCGACAGCGCATCCGATGGTGGCCACCGAACCCCAGCCCCACGTGCGGCCCTGGGTGAGGGCCAGGAACAACAGCAGGAGTGTGCCCGCCAGCAGCACGGCACCCCACCAGTCGACCGACCCGCTGCCGCTACGCGGTCGGGCCGGGACACCGAACCACGCGATGCCGAGTGCAACCACGACGATGGCGACGGTGAGCCAGAAGACGCGGTGGTAGTCGGCGCCGTTGGCCGTGAGCAGCCCCGTCAGCACCAATCCGAATCCGCCGCCCACGCCGAGAGTGCCGGACAGGATCGACATCGAGCCGACGAGTGCGCGCGGTGGCATCTCGTCGCGCAACACCGCCAGGGCGATGGGGAACAGGGCGTACGAGACGCCCTGCAGAATGCGGCCGACCAGCAGCCAGGTCAGTGAATCGGTCAACGCTGCCAGCAGCGACCCGGCCAGCACGACGGTCAGGACGCCGATGAGCACGGGGCGTTTGCCGTGCAGGTCGGCGAGTCGGCCGATGACGGGGGTGGCGATGACCGCGGCCAACAGGTTCGCCGTCAGCACCCACCCGGCAGCGGTGGTGCTGACGCCCAGTTGGGTGCCGATGGTGCCCACGATGGGAACGACCATCGTCTGCAGGACGGCGAGGGTCATGACGATGAAACAGAGTCCTGGCAGCAGTGTGCGGCGGGTGGACATGGAAGAGCTACCTCGTTACCTATGACAACCGAAAATACGAACCGATCGAACTAAAATGTTGAACGCATCTAATTAATTATCGGGTACCGGTTTCCCCGGTGTGAGCCGAGGTGCCTCGGATGAGCTACTGGGCCCGGTTGGGCTTCCCCAGGGCCTTCTGCCGGAGTTCACTGACGATCTCGTCGTTCCAGACGTGCTCGCGCACCAACCGATAGCGCTCACGGCTCATCCACAGATAGGCCTCGGCATCGGTGCGGTCTTCGAGAATCTCGGCCGCCCGGACCATGCGGACCACCGGCAGGTACTCCTCACCGAACCAACGTCGCGCGACCGTTCCGCGGTCGACGAACTCCCCGAGTTCTTGCATCAGCCGAAATCCCCAGGCCTCCACCGACTCGCTCAGTTGCGCGTAATCGAACGGGTCGGTGACCTGTACCGCCTCGCGTGCGCGTCCCACCAGGGGCACCCGACTCAGGAAGATGCGGCGATGATCCTTGATCAACAGATCGCCGCGTCGGGTGATGCCCTCGGGAGAGATACGCGTGATGATCTCGGTGACGACGGCGTCGATCGTCGTGCGATGCATCGCGAACGCAATCGACACCCGGTGATGCCCGTCGACGACGAAGTGCATGCCGCCGATGCGATACACCTGGATCGGCGGCATCGCTTCACCGCGGCGCTGCGCCGCCGCCAACCGCTGCCAGCGTTCCCTGATCCGCGCCGAGGTCGGCCTGAAGAACCTGTCGAAGTCGCGGGTGCGGTCGACACTTCCGACGATGGTCTCGACGCGAATGACCTGCAGACCCAGGTGCCGTTCACCGACCTTGCCGAGGGCAGCAACCACCTCGTCGAACGGCAGGATGGTGTTGACGTCGTCGGGTTGACGCCGCAGCCACCCGACGAGTCTCGCCACGTCGGCGCGTCGACGCTGGCGGGTGAAGTCGTTCTCCGCGTCGGCGGCCGGAAATCCGGTGTCACGTGCCATGTCTGCGCCTCACGATCCTCGGTGCTTCGACGTGCTGTCGCTGCCCACCCGGTTCGACGTCGAGCAGGGTGTATCCGACGGTGTTGATCACCGCCGCCCCGTGCAGGGCCAGATCGTCCGGGGTGTGGCCGTGTGGATGAATGTGGCCGTGCAACAACAACTGTGGGGAGAGTCGACGCGTCACCTCGTCCAGGCAGTCGAAGCCGACGTGTGCCGGGTCGGTGTCGTCGCCGACTCCGAGGGGTGGGCTGTGAGTGAGCAGAATGTCCACCGGCCGTACGTCCTTGCGGACGTTGCGATTCCACGCGAACGTTCGAGTGAGGGTGCGTGAGCGTCTGCGCTGCTGACGTTGCGTCCATTGATTGGGGCCGCCGTTGTAGCGGATCGACCCGCCGAGACCGGCGATACGCAGACCGGCAGCGGACACGATCCGCCGGTCGACGTTGATCGCACCCACCGGCCCCGGCCAGGTGGCAGGCAGCCCGGCGCGCATCCAGCCGGCCTTCCCGGCCGAATAACCCGTCAGGTCCGCGTCGTGATTGCCGGGCACGAACACGCACGGAGCGTTCAACGCATCGGTCAGGTACTCGAGGTAATCGAACGGAAGGTCACCCGCGCCGAGAATCAGATCGACGCCGAGCGACTTCACCTGCGGACTCCACAGAGATTCGATCGTTTCGTCGGACACAGCGAGAACGGATACCACGGGTACGACGGTACCCACCTCGTCCGCGGTGGCACCTCCGAACGGACTTCTCGGGCACCGGTGGTGTTGGATGGGTCTCGTGAGCGAGAGTGTCATTACCGCGGTACGCGCACATCTGCTGACCGAGATCGGCGACGACAACCCGTCGTCCGCGTCCGTGACGTTCCTCGGCCTGGAGTCACTGGACGTGCTGCGATTCGGAGCGGACTCCGAGGTGGTGCGGTACGTCAGCCTCGGCTGCTCGCGTCATCCCATGGCAGACCCGAACGACATGGTCGCCGATCCGTCCCGTGGCCCTCGCGCCGAACTGGTACTGACCCTTCGCGGTGGCGCAGGCGTGGCGTCGGGCGTCCACAAGAGCTTGGCCGTGCTCGCGGCCTCGCCCGCGGTGGAGGGCGTTGTGCTGGTGGAGGACGCCCTGCTCGATCTCGGTGAGCCGCTGTGGACAAATGCCCCGTTCACGGCCGTGCTGCTCGGGCCGAGCGACATCGCGGACCTGCCGCTGCCGGAGCCTTTCGATCCGGTTCATTTCTTCGCCGCGGTGCCGTTGACCGGAACCGAGGCCGCCTGGGTGCGGTTACGCGGGGCGGATGCGTTGCGCGAGGCCTGGAAGGAAGCGGGGATCGACGTTCGAGACCCCAACCGGTCCGCAGCCAGCCTCTGATCGGACTCCTACGCACAGGGTGTCGACTTCCGGTTGCTACCCGTTTCTGTCCCATTTCGTCCCTGGCTGTAGATCTCCGGCGCAGGATCTACAGCCAGTTGTTCTTGTGGAACGTTCGCCACAGACCGACGCACACGCAGGCGACGATCGCGACGATCGTGTGATACCCATAGGTCCAGTGCAGCTCGGGCATGTTGTCGAAGTTCATGCCGTAGATGCCGGCCACCATGGTCGGCACCGCCGCGATCGCCACCCAGGACGAGATCTTGCGCATGTCGAGGTTCTGCTGCATCGTCACCCGAGCCAGGGCGGCGTCGACGAGCGAGCTGAGTACCTCGTCGTATTCGGAGATACGTTCGGCGACAGTGGTGTGATGGTCCTGCACGTCGCGCAGGTACCGCCGGACGGACTTCGGAACACTGGGCTCCTGGACCAGCCGTGCGAGAGGCGTCGACAGCGGAGTCACCGACCGGCGTAGTTCCACGACCTCTCGCTTGAGCAGATAGATGTTCTCGATCGGCACGTGGTGATGCGGAGAGAACACCTCCTCCTCCATGCCGTCGACGTCCCTCTCGATCGAGTCGGTGACGGCCAGGTACTCGTCGACGACGTGGTCGGCCACCGCATGCAGCACCGCCGACGGGCCGAGCGCGAGCTGCTCCGGATTGTCCTCGAGGCGCTGGCGCACGCCGGCCAATCCGGAGTGTTCGCCGTGTCGGACGGTGATGACGAAATCTCGACCGACCATCACCATGATCTCGCCGCTCTCGACGATCTCGTTCGCCGTCGTCACCGATTCGTGTTCGACGTACTTGACCGTGCGTAGGACGAGGAATGCGACGTCGTCGTATCGCTCGAGCTTGGGCCGCTGATGCGCGTGCACGGTGTCCTCGACCATCAACTCGTGCAGGTCGTAACACTGAGCGATCGCGTTCATCTGACGGTCGTCCGGCGCATGCAGGCCCACCCAGACGAACCCCTCGCCGCGGGCTCGTACTTCGGCGATCGCGGACGTGTGAGTGAACCGGCCGGGTAGCCGGGAGCCGTCGACGTACACAGCGCAGTCGACGATGGCACGCGCCGTTGGCACCGGTATTCGTGGACTCGAATCGGGAACGGCCTTGTTTCCTCGTCGGTGCAGCGAGGGCAGTGAGGGACGCGGTGGAAGGGACGGCATGGCGGGCAATCGTACGCCAGGAAAACGACAGAACAGTGGGCCCGGAACATCACGGCGGTACGCCTGGGACACTGTTCTGGTGCTCATCGATCTCCACACCCACTCGACAGCGTCCGACGGTACCGACAGCCCGGCCGAGCTGGTTCGCGCTGCGTCGGCAGCGGGCCTGTCGGTGGTGGCGCTCACCGATCACGACACCACGGCCGGATGGGACGAGGCCGCTGCCGCATCGCCTGCCGGCCTGACGCTCGTGCGCGGCATGGAACTGTCGTGCACCGGTCGTGGGGAGGACGGCACGCCCGTCCCGGTGCACCTGCTGGCGTACCTGTTCGACCCCGAGAACGAGGCATTCGCCGCCGAGCGTGCACGACTGCGCGGTGAGCGGGTGACCCGGCTGCGGGCCATCGCTGAGAAAATGGCCGCGGACGGCCTGCCCATCGATCCCGACGCGGTTCTCGCCTCGGCCGGGGAGGCCGCCGGTCGTCCCCATCTGGGCCAGGCTCTGATCGAGGCCGGCTACGTCTCGGACATGGACGCGGCGTTCGCCGGTCCGCTGGCAACGGGTGGCAAGTATTACGTGGGCAAGGTCGACACTCCACTCGACGTCGCCGTCGAGATGATCGCCGCCGCAGGCGGCGTCAGCGTGCTCGCGCATGCCCGGGCCCGCAAGCGCGGACGCATCCTGGATCTGGACCACATCCGAGAACTCACCCCGCTCGGGCTCGGCGGTGTGGAAGTCCACCACATGGACCACTCGCCGGAGGACACCGTGGTGATGGCCGAGTTGGCCGCGGAGTTGGACCTCATCGTCACCGGGTCCTCGGATTATCACGGCACCAACAAGACCGTGAAGCTGGGCGAGTACACCACTGACCCGGAGCAGTACGACCGACTGATCGCGGCGGCCCGGTCATGAACTTCGACGTGACGCTGTACCTGACGGTTCTGATCACGCTGTTTGTGATCATGGATCCACCGGGCGCGATTCCGGTGTTCCTGTCCCTGGTGGGACGCAAGAGCAAGGAAGTGCGCAACAAGGCCGCATGGCAGGCACCCGCGGTCTCGCTCACCGTCATCTCGGTGTTCGCGATCGGCGGCCAGGCCATTCTGAGCTACCTGCACATCGGCATTCCGGCACTGCAGGGCGCGGGTGGACTTCTGCTCCTGCTCATCGCGCTGTCGTTGCTCACCGGTAAGGGCGCGGGCGGCGACGCGGCGGCCGAGGACGTCAACGTCGCACTCGTGCCGCTGGGAACGCCGTTGATGGCGGGCCCCGGAGCCATCGCCGCGGTGATCGTCTACGTCAGTCAGGCCGACGGCAACGCGAGCTCGTTGCTCGCAATCGCCTTGGGCATCATCACGATTCACGTCCTGTTCTTCGTGATTCTGCGCTTCTCCACCGTCCTTATCCGGCTGCTCGGCGAGGGCGGCATCTCGCTGCTGGCACGCATCGCAGGCCTGTTGCTCGCCGCCATCGCGGTGCAGTTGATCGCGGACTCCGTCCGCGGATTTGTGGCCGGAGCATGAGCGGGGCCGGAGCGGGTGCAGGGCTGCGCTTCCTGCGCGGTCTCAGCGGCATCGTCACCGCCGGACTGGTGGTGCTGGCGATCGGCGTCGGCGTCACCCAATATCTCGGTCAGTCCCGCGGCTACCCGGGACCGGGCGCGCTGTCGGTCACCGTGCACATCGTTGCCGCTGTCGTCGCCATCGTCGCGCAGCGCATTGCCGATCATCGACGCGGATTCGCCGCCTTCCTCGGAGCGATCGTGGTCTTCGTGGTCACCGGTCTCGTCCTGTGGACCCAATGGTGGCAGTAGTTCACGCTGGTTTCTGACTCTATGGTCAGTTCGGTGGGCGGTATGGCACACTTGGGCCGTTGCAGCGATGCGGCTACAGCCCATCGTTGACTGTGCAGGCACACCCGCCGCACGTGCGAGACACGCTTTTCGGCAGTCGGCAGCCAGTACTGGCGCCCTCCGGTAGTCCGCGACCCTTTCGAGCATCAATCACTTCGTAGACACGTGTTGCCTCGTCGAGGCCGACAGTGCGAGGAGCTTTCACCGTGACGGCAGTCGAAGACACCACAGGAACACCATCGGCAGTTGCGGCCGCGATCACCGACGACGAGATCTTCGCCGGGCATCTCGGCGGCAAGCTTTCGGTCCAGTTGGCCGCGCCGCTCGAGACCCAGCGCGATCTCTCGATCGCCTACACCCCGGGGGTCGCCCAGGTCAGCCGTGCCATCGCCGCCGACCCGGCACTGGCCAAGCGCTACACCTGGACCGACCGGCTGGTCGCCGTCATCTCCGACGGTTCCGCGGTGCTCGGCCTGGGCGATATCGGTCCGCGCGCGTCGTTGCCGGTGATGGAGGGCAAGGCGGCGCTGTTCAAGAAGTTCGCCGGCCTCGATTCCATCCCGATCGTGCTCGATACCCACGATGTCGACGAGATCGTCGAGACGATCGTGCGGATGCGACACAGTTTCGGAGCCGTCAACCTCGAAGACATCTCCGCCCCGCGGTGTTTCGAGGTGGAACGACGCGTCGTCGAGGCACTGGACTGCCCCGTGATGCACGACGACCAACACGGCACGGCCATCGTCGTCCTTGCGGCGCTGACGGGTGCTGCACGGGTACAGGGCCGGGACCTGGCCGGGCTCCGAGTGGTCGTCTCGGGCGCAGGCGCTGCAGGCGTTGCGTGCGCGAACATGCTGCTCGCCGCCGGCATCTCCGACGTCGTGGTCCTCGACTCCAAGGGCGTCGTCTCGGCCGATCGCGGTGACCTCACCGGCGTCAAGGCCGACCTCGCTGCGCGAACCAACCCTCGTGGACTGAGCGGGGGACCGGGCGATGCGCTGGCCGGAGCCGACGTGTTCCTCGGACTGTCCGCAGGCAAGGTGGACGAGAACGTCATCGCCTCGATGGCCCCCGAGTCCATCGTGTTCGCGCTCTCGAACCCGGATCCGGAGATCCACCCCGAGGTGGCCAGGAAGTACGCGGCCATCGTCGCGACCGGACGCAGCGATTTCCCCAATCAGATCAACAACGTTCTGGCCTTCCCCGGTGTGTTCAAGGGCGCGCTCGACGCCGGCGCACGCCGCATCACCGAAGGCATGAAGCTCGCCGCTGCCGAGGCAATCCTCTCGGTTCTCGGCGACGAGTTGGCCGCGGACAGAATCGTCCCGAGCCCGCTCGATCCTCGCGTCGCCCCGGCCGTTGCGGACGCAGTTGCGGCAGCAGCGCGAGCCGAGGGCGTCGCGTAGGAAAACAGAAAAACACCCCGAACCCCGCCCTATCCGGGCCGGTGGTTCGGGGTGCTTTTCGTTCGTATGAGTCGTCGTCAGACTTTTGCCAGTCCGGTCGGCATGCGCCGGAGGCGACCGGTTCCCGGCACCGACGTCCACACCGCAAGGGCGAGAAGGCCGTCGACGACGAGTGTGAGCAGCGCGACGAGGATCGCCCCGACAAGAACCCGGCCGTAGTCGTAGAGCGCGAGACCGTCGAAGATGTAGCGACCGAGCCCGCCCAGGTTGACGTAGGCCGCAACGGTCGCGGTGGCGATGATCTGCAGGGTGGTGTTCCGTAGTCCGCCGAGGATCAGTGGGAGTGCATTGGGGATCTCTACCCGCAGCAGCACCTGTGATTCGGTCATCCCCATTGCACGGGCGGCGTCGACCACGTGGGCGTCGACGTTGGCTATTCCCGAGTAGGTGCCCGCCAGCAGCGGCGGTATCCCGAGCAGGACCAGCGCGATGATCGGCGGGATCAGACCCAATCCGATCACCAGGACCAGGAACACCAACACACCCAGAGTCGGCAGTGAGCGCAGAGCGTTGACCAGTCCGACGACCACCGCTTCGCCGCGGCGCAGGTGACCGATGATCAGTCCGATGGGAATCGCGACAGCGGCCGAAAGCACAACGGCCAACAGCGAATACCACATGTGCTCGAGCAGTCGAGCGCCGATTCCCGTCGGCCCGGCCCAGTTGGCACCGTCGAGGATGTACGAGAACGCTTCGGAGAACAGATTCATGCGCGCGCCTTCCTCGTCGACGAGCTGCCCTGCCGGGTCCACGGCGTGAGTCGACGGCCCACCAGGTACAGGGCGGCGTCGAAGATCAACGCCAAGAACACGATCGAGATGATGCCGGCGAAGATCTGATCGGGATAGTCACGTTGGTAGCCCTGGGTGAACAGCTGGCCGAGACCACCGATACCGATCACCGAACCCACCGAGACCAACGAGATGTTGGTGACCGTGACAACTCGAATATTGGCGATGAGCACCGGCAAGGACAGCGGTAGCTCGACGGTCACCGCACGTCGTAACGACGAAAAGCCCATGGCCTGAGCCGAATCGACGACGGCGAACGGAACCGAATCGAGTGCCTCCGGAACCGCGCGAACGAGCAGAGCCGTGGAGTACACCGTCAGTGCGATCACTACGTTCAGCGGATCGAGCACGGGCAGTCCCACGACCGCAGGAATGGTGACGAACAGTGCCAGTGACGGCAACGTGAACGCAATGCTGGCCACCGTCAACGTGATTCGGCGGACCCACCGCGTGTTGCGAATCAGCGTGCCGACCGGAACCGCGATGAGCAGTCCGATGAGCAGGGGCACGAGCGAAAGATACAGATGTGTCTTCGTGTACCCGAGTACGACGCCGAAGTTGTCGAACAGCCAGGTCACTGTGCGTCGTTCCCGGTCGCGCCGAAGTGGTGGCGATTGCGCTCCTCGTCCTCCGACTTGCGCTGTACGGCCAGGTTTTCGAGAATCTCCGCACCGTCGACGCTGCCCACGGCGGCACCGGTCGAATCGACGGCGACGCCGATTCCCGACGGAGACGAGATCGCCGAGTCGAGCGCCTGCCGTAGATCGCCGCCCTCGAGGAACAGCGACCCACCGGCCGCGGTGCTCTCGTCCAGGCTGCCGCCGCCGCGTACCTTCTCGACGCCGGTGGCGTCGATCCAGCCGAGGGGACGACGCTGGGAGTCCACGACCAGAACCCACTGCCCTTGGTCGAGTCGCAGGGTGCTCATCTCGTCCTCGGTCGCGGTATGGATCGGATGCATCGTCACCGACTGCGCGGAGCGGAAAGACAGGCCTCGGTAGCCGCGGTCGCGGCCGACGAACGACGCCACGAACGACGTCGCCGGTGCCGCGAGCACGGTCTCGGGCTTGTCGTATTGCTGCAGACGACCCTGCGGTCCGAAGACTGCGATGTGGTCGCCCAGCCGCACGGCCTCGTCGATGTCGTGCGTGACGAACACGATCGTCTTCTTCAGATCTGCCTGCAGCCTGAGCATCTCGGTCTGCAGATCCTCACGCACCACCGGATCGACGGCGCTGAAGGGTTCGTCCATCAACAGAATCGGTGGGTCCGCGGCGAGCGCGCGGGCAACCCCGACGCGCTGTTGCTGCCCGCCGGACAGCTGCGCCGGGTAGCGGGACGCGAGAGCGGGATCCAGGCCCACTCGCTCCAGTACCTCGAGCGCCGCCTTGCGGGCAGCGCGCCGGGACTGACCGTTGAGGACCGGAACCGTCGCAACATTGTCGACGACGGAACGATGGGGCAGCAGCCCGGCACTCTGGATGACGTAGCCGATTCCCCGGCGCAGCTTCACCGCGTCGGTGTCGGCGATGTTGCGGCCGTCGACCGTGATGACACCCGAGGTGGGAGCGATCATCCGGTTGATCATGCGCATCGACGTCGTCTTGCCGCAGCCGGACGGCCCCACGAACACGGTGAACGAGTGTGGCTGGATCACCAGGTCCAACGAGTCGACTGCCGTGGTGCCGTCCGGGTACGTCTTGGTGATGTTCTCGAAGGTGATCATCAGCTGACCGGCTGGTCCAGACCCTTGTCCTTGACCCACGCCGTTGCCGCCGCAGCCGGTTCGACCTTCTGGTCGCCGGACACCGAGGTGTTCAGTGCGATGAGCTCTTCGGTGGTGATCTGCGCCGAGACGGCGTCGAGGACCTGAGTGAGCTTGTCGGACTGCTTGGACGTCCGCAGCACCGGGATGACGTTCTGAGCGGCGAAATTGTTCTCCGGGTCTTCGAGAACCACGAGATCGTTCTGCGCGATGGCCGGCGAGGTGGTGAAGATGTCCGCCGCGACGACCTGGCCCGACACGAGTGCCTCGACCGTGGCCGGTCCGCCGCCGTCGGAGATGGGCACGTAGTTACCGGGGGAGATGTCCAGGCCGTACTTCGCTTTCAGGCCCGGCAGTCCGCCGACGCGCTCCTGGAATTCCGGCGTGCCTGCGAACGTCACCTCCGAGGAGAACGGTGCGAGATCCCCGACGGTCTTCAGATTGCGCTCGGTTGCGGTCGCGCGGGTGACGACGACGGCATCCTTGTCCTCGCCGGGTGCCTGGGCCGTCACCGAGAGGTCGTCGCCGAGTGCAGCGGGCAGTGCCGCCAGCACGTCCTCGGACGAGGTGGCCGTGGCAGATTCGTCCAAGTACTGGAGCAGGTTGCCCGTGTAATCGGGAATCAGGTCGATCGAGCCGTCGCGGACGGCGGGAATGTACGCCTCGCGGCTACCGATGTTGAGCTTGGTGCTCACCTCGAAACCGTTGGCGCGCAATGCTTCTGCGTAGATGTTCGCGACGGTTTCGGACTCCGGGAAGTTGGCCGAGCCGACGATGATCGAGTTCGTGTCGTCGTTGCTCTCGCCGCCTCCGCTCGAGAGCGGATCCGAATTTCCGCCGCAGGCGGTCAGTGCGGTGACCGACAGGGCGAGCGCGGCAACGGCCGCCACTGCCTTCGGGGCGGAGAACGCGCGCGTGATTCGGGAGGTGGTCATGGTGTCCTTCCATCGGTTCGGGCACAGACGAAGCCCCAACTCCGACAGGTGCCGCCCGATCACCGGGGACACCGCCGAACCAGGACTCGGGCTGCTCGGGATGGTAGTCGACGTCGCCGTGCCCATAAGGTTGGTTCGACTACCCTCTCGTTCGCATCTGTGCCCCGCGGTCGGGATCGGTAAACCCCACGGGCAGTGAACAGGAGAAAATGAGAGTGCGTTCGTCGATTCTGGCAGCGGCCCTCGCGGTCACTATTGCAGGTTCCGTCGGTGGGTGCAGTGCGGCCGACCGGGCCGAACCCGGGCACGTGCCCGTCGTCGTCGGAGCCGGGAATTCCGACCTCTCCCGGTTGCTCGCACAGATCTACGCAGGAGGACTCCGGTCGACGGGAGCCGAGGTCTCCGTCGCCGAGAACCTGGGGGATCGGACGGCGTACCTCGCGGCGCTGGACCGCGGCGAGGTATCGATGATCCCCGACCTGACCGGGGACCTGTTGCGCACCTTCGACACCCTGGCCGGGGCAACCGAAGCGGAGGACGTGTTCACCGAACTGAACCGATCGCTGCCCGCCGGACTGTCGGTGGGAGACTACGCAACCGCCGAGGATCGG
This sequence comes from Rhodococcus sp. PML026, assembly GCF_000963615.1. NCBI lineage: Bacteria > Bacillati > Actinomycetota > Actinomycetes > Mycobacteriales > Nocardiaceae > Rhodococcus > Rhodococcus sp. PML026. The sequence continues at coordinate 282,911 of NZ_KQ031367.1, forward strand.
TTGGCCATTGCTCTCGCTCCAGACGCGATCTTGGACGAGGGCGCGACGGTGACCGAATTTCTTCGTCGTGACGACGTGACAGTCGGGACGGTCGAGGGGGAGGTCGATCCGATGGACGTGAGGATGGAGGGTGTGGGCAGTCCCAGCTTCACCCGGGCCCGTTTCTCCGAGTTCATGGTCTACCCGGATGCGCAGTTCGCCGTCGACGACCTGAATTCCGGTGCGGTGGATGCTCTCGCGATTCGGACGGCGTCGTTCGGTCCGCTGGCCAAGGATCTGACGACTCTGCCCGACGACGATCATGTGTATCCGGCGCAGAACGTCGTTCCGCTGTACCGCACCGGTGTGCTGGACGAGAGTGCGGTGAAGTCGTTCTCGGTGGTGGCGGGGGAGCTGACGACAGCGGACCTCGCCGACATGATCGGCGAGGTCCGCGGCGGTGCTGCGTCAGGCGATGTCGCCGGCCGCTGGCTCGGCGAGCACAGCCTCTGACACGTCGGACTTCTGCTCTGCTCTGAGCTTGCGGCCCAGATAGGAACCCATGTGCTGGACGGCTTCGGCTGCTTCCCGCAGGATCGACGCCTGCAGATGCGCCACGTGCCAGAGTTTCTTGTACTCGATGTACTCGAGTTCGACGCCGGACAGGCGCAGCTTGTCCGCGAACGCGGTGATCTGTGGATAGAGCACCTCGTCCGTCCCGACGTGCATGACGACCGGAGGCAGCTCGTCGAGGTTGCCCTGGAGCGGCGCGAAGCCTTGATCCAGCGGGTCGCCCGCCCCGAGATACGCGTCGGCCGAGGAGTTCGACCACCCGGTGTTGACGACCAGGTCGCGCGGTTTGACCGCGTCGCGTGCGCCCGGATCGACCCACGGTGAGATCAATCCGAGTGCTGCCGGCCTCGCGCCGTCGTCCACCAGCCGTCTCGTCGTCGCGACGGTCAGTCCGCCGCCGGCCGAATCACCGGCGATGGCGATGCGATCCGGGGTGAAGCCGTGCGAACGCACGAGTTCACGGAACGCCGCCACGGCGTCGTCGAGCGCGGCCGGGTACGGGTTCTCCGGGGCGAGGCGGTAGTCGAGTACGTACACGGCGCTGGCCGACTCTCGGGCCAGATGGGCGGCGAGCGATCGGTGGGTGTTGATCGAACCGATCGTGAACGCGCCCCCGTGGAGGTACAGGATCGCGGTGTCGCGTTCGGTGGCTCCGACGGTGATGCGCTCGGCCCGCCTGCCCGCAAGCGTCAGTTTCTGCGCGACGGTCCCGTGCGGGAGCGTCTGCACGGGAGCCGCGGCCTCGAGGACCGCCCGCTGCGCCCGGAAGGACAGACGCGGATTCAGCGCGAGGCGGTAGAAGGGCTTGAGCGCCGCCGCAACGATCGGCAGAGGAACGTAGAAGGCTTTCACGACGCGACCCGCCTACTTCTTCGACCGTGGCATGGCACGCTTGGACACCGCAGCGATCAGACCCTGGTACCGCGAGCCGGTGATGCGTTGCAGCAGATCGAGCGCGATGGCGTCGGAACCGATGAGCACGCGACCCCGGCCTTTCTCGACGCCCTTGAGAATGGTCTTGGCCGCGTCGATCGGGGTGGTCTTCGCCAACTTGCTGTCGAAGAATTTCGCCACGTCGGCCTGGTCGAAATTCTCGGCGACGGTGGCATTGCGGGCGATGGCAGTCTTGATGCCGCCGGGGTGCACCACGGTCACCTTCACCGGAGCCTTCGCGATCAACATCTCCATGCGCAGCGACTCGCTGAATCCGCGGACGGCGAACTTCGCAGCGTTGTACGCGGACTGGGACGGCATCGCCAACAGGCCGAACAGGCTGGAGATGTTGACGATGTGGCCGTCACCGGAGGCCTTGATGTGCGGCAGAAATGCCTTGGTGCCGTTGACGACGCCCCAGAAATCGACGTCGACGATGCGCTCGATGTCCTTGAACGAGGACTTCTCCACGTCACCGTGGTAGGCGATGCCCGCGTTGTTGTAGATCTGGTTGACCTTGCCGAAATGCGCGACGACGGCCTCGGCATAGTCCAGCACGGTCTCGCGCTGCGAGACGTCGAGGAAATCGGACTTCACCTCGGCACCGAGTGCTTCGACGCGGCGCACCGTCTCGTCGAGTCCGGCAGTGTCGACGTCGGACAGTGCGAGCTTGGCTCCGCGTCCGGCCAGCTCGAGGGCCAGGGCCCGGCCGATTCCCGAACCCGCGCCGGTGACGACGGCTACCTTGCCTGTGAATGTGCTCATCGTGCGGACACCTTGTCTGTGTTGTTGCCGGCGGCCGTGCTCGCCGACGCGGAGGTCAGATCTGCGGTTGCGACGCTACGGTACGCATCGAGATCGAAATGCTTGGTCTGACGACGGAACTCGAACGTGAACCCGGGCCACAGGGTGGTGTTGTTTCCGTGCTTGTCCAGATACCAGCTGGCGCAGCCACCGTTCATCCAGACGCTCTTGGCGAGCTGGTCCTGCAGGGTCACGTTGTACTCGTCCTGCACGTCCTTGCGCACTTCGATGGTCCCGATGTCGTGCTTGTCGATGGTGTTCAAGGCGTCGACCAGGTAGTTGATCTGCGACTCGATCATGAAGACCATCGAGGTGTGCCCGAGGCCGGTGTTGGGGCCGACGAGGAAGAACATGTTCGGGAAGTTCGCCACCGCGGCGCCCTTGTAGCCCTGCTGTCCGCCGTCGTCGAACGTCTGCGCCAGCGTCCGGCCGTCCTTGCCGACGATGGCCTGGTAGGCAGGCGAATCGGTGACGTGGAAGCCGGTGGCGACGACGAGTGCGTCGATCGGGCGCTCGGTGCCGTCCTTGGTGACGATCGATCCCGTGCGGATCTCGGCGATGCCGTCGGTCACGAGGTCGACGTTGCTCTGCGCGAGAGCGGGGTAGTACGCGTTGGAGATCAACATGCGCTTGCAGCCGATGCGGAAGTTCGGGGTCACCTTCGCGCGCAGCGCCTTGTCCTTGATCTGCGTGCGCAGATGATTCTCGGACGCCCACTGCAGCGGCTTCATGAACGCGGGGTTCTTCGCCAGTCCGACGACCTGGGTCTCACGCATCGCATAGATGCCGGCGCGGGCGAGGCGCTGGAAGCCGGGCACATGCTTGAAGGCGAAGCGCTCGAGCTTGGTGTACGGGCGATCGGCGCGAGGGAGGATCCACGGCGCGGTGCGCTGGTAGACGTCGAGGTGCTCGACCTGGCCTGCGATGGCGGGAACGATCTGGATCGCCGACGCGCCGGTCCCGATGACGGCGACGCGCTTGCCGGCGAGCGAGACGTCGTGGTTCCACTGAGCGGAGTGGAAGACGTCGCCCTCGAAATCGTGAATCCCCTTGATATCGGGCAGGTTCGGCTCACACAGTGCGCCGACGGCCGAGACGACGATCTTGGCGGTGTAGTTGCCGGTGGTCGTCTCGACGTCCCAGCGGCTGGTGGAGGCGTTCCATCGCGCCGACGTCACGTCCGTACCGAAGACGTGCTTGTCCATGACGCCGTACTTGCGCGCAACTCCGGCGATGTACTTCTGGATCTCGGGTTGGGTGGAGAACGAACGAGTCCACTCCGGGTTCAGCGCGAACGAGTACGAGTACAGATGCGAGGGCACGTCGCAGGCTGCACCGGGGTAGGTGTTGTCGCGCCAGGTACCGCCCACATCGTGGCCGCGTTCGACGACGACGAAGTTCTTCTTGCCTGCCTTGGTCAGCTTGATCGCCGCTCCGAGCCCGGCGAAACCACTGCCGATGATCAGCGTATCGACGTGACGCGGCGACGTTGCGCGGTCCGAAGTATCTGTTACGGGAAGACTCATGTAGAGCAGACTAGAAGCTTACTGAGTGTGAGTCAATAGTTATTGACTACTATTCAATAGGATGATTGCATGGCGGATGTGAACCGCGCTGGAGTATCGACGACGAAAAGGACCAGACTCAGTCCGCAGCAACGACGAGCGCAGCTGATCGAGCTCGGCACCGAGATGCTCGCCGATCGGCCACTCGAACAGATCTCCGTCGAGGACATCGCCGATCAGGCCGGAGTCTCCCGAGGTCTACTGTTCCACTACTTCGCGTCCAAGCAGGACTTTCACCTCGAAATAGTCCGCGAGGCGTCGCGGTCGATGATCGAACGGACCGCACCCGACCCCGACCTCGAACCCTTCGAGATTCTGCGCGACTCCATCGCCAACTACGTCGACTACGTCAGCGAGAAACGCGACACCTTCATCTCCCTGCTCCGCGGCACGGCAAGCGGAGACCCCCAGATGCGCGAGGTGTTCGAGCAGACCCGCACCACCATGGCCGATCGCACTCTCGTCCAACTCGCTCAACTCGACGTCGATGTCACCCCCACCATCGACCTCGCCGTCCGCGGGTGGATCGCCTTCGTCGAAGAAGCCACCATCACCTGGCTCAGAAATCCACAGATCACCCGCGACGAGTTGATCGACCTGAACGTCAACGCCCTACCTGCTGTCGCCCTGGCCCCGGGCATGATCTCCGCGCTGCTGGGAGCCGACGCCGGCGCCTGAGCCCCGCCCTAGTGTGCGTCCCCCCGGTTCGGGGTCCTCCCCGGTTGGACGTCCTCCCCGGTTGCAGGTCCTCCCCAGTTGGGATCAATGTCCCTTTGTTGCAGTCTGACCGACTGAATCCCGCATTCATCCGAAGTGCGGCCGAGGCCACAGCCGAATGAATGCGGCTTTGTTGCAGTCTGACCGACTGAATCCCACATTGATCCCAACCCGGGTGCGCACAGAAACGACGAAAGCGGCCCACTCCCGAAGGAGTGGGCCGCTTGTCGCTGTCGGAGATTCTAGTCTTCGCCGACCTTGTTGAAGGCCTCGTCGATGATTTCGAGTTGCTCGACGGCGTGCACCTTGCTCGATCCCGAGGACGGTGCGGACATGGCGCGACGGGAGATGCGCTTGATGCCGACCAGCTTTTCGGGCATGAGTTCGGGCAGTGCGAGACCGAAGAACGGCCAGGCACCCTGGTTCGCAGGCTCTTCTTGAACCCAGCGGAATTCCGTTGCGTTCGGGTAGCTCTCGAGTGCTTCCCGGATTCGACGCGTCGGCACGGGGTAGAGCTGCTCGATTCGGACGATGGCGACGTCGTCGCGGTTGTCCTTCTGCTTGCGAGCGAGGAGCTCGTAGTAGAGCTTGCCGCTGACCATCAGCACGCGCTTGACCTTGCTGCGGTCGCCGGTGCCGGTGTCGTAGGTGGGCTCGTCGAACACCGAGTGGAACTTGCCGTCGGTGAAGTCCTCGATGTTGCTCACTGCTGCCTTGTTGCGCAGCATCGACTTCGGGGTGAAGACGATCAGCGGGCGACGGATTCCGTCACGCGCATGCCTACGCAGCAGGTGGAAGTAGTTCGCGGGGGTCGAGGGGAGTGCGACGGTCATCGATCCTTCGGCGCACAGCGTCAGGAAGCGTTCGATGCGTCCGGACGTGTGGTCCGGGCCCTGACCCTCGTGGCCGTGCGGGAGCAGCAGCACGACGTCGGAGAGCTGTCCCCACTTGGCTTCACCGGACGAGATGAACTCGTCGATGATGGACTGGGCACCGTTGACGAAGTCGCCGAACTGCGCTTCCCACATCACCAGCGCGTCCGGGTTGCCCACGGAGTAGCCGTACTCGAAGCCGACGGCCGCGAACTCGCTCAGTGCGGAGTCGTAGACCATGAACTTGCCGGGGTTGTCGCTGCCGATGTTCTGCAGCGGCGTGTACTCGGAACCGGTCTTGCGGTCGATGATCACCGAGTGCCGCTGCGTGAACGTGCCGCGGCGGGTGTCCTGGCCCGAGAAACGAATGTTGCGTCCCTCGTCCACGAGCGAGCCGAGTGCGAGTAGTTCGCCGAAGGCCCAGTCGACCTTGCCCTCGTACGCCATTTCCCGACGCTTCTCGAGCACCGGCTTGACGCGGGGGTGCACGTTGAATCCCTCGGGGATGTCGAGGTGCGCATCACCGATGCGGTGCAGGACGGCCTTGTCGACGGCGGTGGTGAGCTTGGTCGGCAACTGCTGGTCGAGTTCGACCGATTCGCTGGGCTCCGGGGTGTACTTCTCGAGTTCGCGTACCTCGTTGAAGACGCGTTCGAGCTGACCCTGGTAGTCGCGGAGCGCGTCCTCGGCTTCCTTGAGCGAGATGTCGCCACGGCCGATGAGCGATTCGGTGTAGCTCTTGCGGACGCTGCGCTTGGTGTCGATCACGTCGTACATCGCCGGCTGGGTCATCGAGGGGTCGTCGCCCTCGTTGTGTCCGCGACGGCGGTAGCAGATCATGTCGATGACGACGTCCTTGTGGAACTTCTGACGGAAGTCCACTGCCAGCTGAGCCACCCAGGCACATGCCTCGGGGTCGTCGCCGTTGACGTGGAAGATCGGCGCGGCGATCATCTTGGCCACGTCGGTGCAGTACTCGGACGAGCGCGAGAACTCAGGCGAGGTGGTGAAGCCGACCTGGTTGTTGACGACGATGTGCACGGTTCCGCCGGTGCGGTAGCCACGCAGATCGGACAGGTTCAGCGTTTCCGCGACGACGCCCTGGCCTGCGAAGGCCGCGTCGCCGTGCAGCATCAGCGGCAGCACGGAGTAACCGCCCTGGCCGGTGCCCTTGTCCAGGAGGTCCTGCTTGGCCCGGACGAGGCCTTCGAGAACGGGGTCGACGGCTTCGAGGTGCGACGGGTTCGCCGTGAGCGAGACCTTGATGTCGTTGTCGCCGAACATCTGGATGTACGTGCCCTCGGCACCGAGGTGGTACTTCACGTCGCCGGAGCCGTGTGCGGCAGCCGGGTTCATGTTGCCCTCGAACTCGGTGAAGATCTTCGAGTACGGCTTGCCGACGATGTTGGCCAACACGTTCAGGCGACCGCGGTGCGGCATGCCGATGACGACCTCGTCGAGGGCGTACTCGGCGCTCTGGTCGATGACCGAGTCCATCATCGGGATGACCGACTCGGCACCTTCGAGCGAGAAGCGCTTCTGTCCGACGTACTTGGTCTGCAGGAACGTCTCGAAGGCCTCGGCTGCGTTGAGCTTGCTGAGGATGTACTTCTGTTGCGCCACAGTCGGTTTGACGTGCTTGGCTTCGACGCGTTCCTGCAGCCACGAGACCTGCTCGGTCTCGAGGATGTGGGTGTACTCGACGCCGACGTGGCGGCAGTACGAGTCGCGCAGGACGCTGAGCACGTCGCGCAGCTTCATCTTGTCCTTGCCGTGGAATCCGCCGACCTTGAACTCGCGGTCGAGATCCCACAGCGTCAGGTCGTGGCTGATCACGTCGAGGTCCGGATGCATCCGGAACTTGTCCTTGGTGAACTGCAACGGGTCGGTGTCGGCCATCAGGTGACCGCGGTTGCGGTACGCCGCGATGAGCTCGAGCACGCGGGTGTTCTTGTCGACGGTGCCCTCGGGCAGATCCTTGCGCCAGCGGATCGGCTCGTACGGGATCTTGAGCGAATGGAACAGCTCGTCGTAGAACTCGTCGCTGATCAGCAGATTGTGGATCGTCTTGAGGAAGTCGCCCGACTCCGCACCCTGAATGATGCGGTGGTCGTACGTCGAGGTCAGCGTCATGAGCTTGCCGACGCCGAACTCGGCGAGACGCTCATCGCTGGCACCCTGGAACTCCGCCGGGTACTCCATGGCACCGGCACCGATGATGGCACCCTGGCCGTTCATCAGGCGCGGGACGGAGTGGACGGTGCCGATTCCGCCGGGGTTGGTCAGCGAGATCGTGACGCCCTGGAAGTCCTCGCCGGTGAGCTTGCCGTCGCGGGCACGCCGGACGATGTCCTCGTACGCGTTGTAGAACTGCGTGAACGTGAAGTCCTGCGTGTTCTTGATGGCCGCGACGACGAGGGAACGGTTGCCGTCCTTGCCGGGAAGGTCGATCGCCAGACCGAGGTTGATCGACGCCGGAGTGACGGCGTTGGGCTTGCCGTCGACCTCGGCGAAGTGGCGGTTCATGTTCGGGAACGCCTTGACGGCCTGCACGATGGCGTAGCCGAGCAGGTGCGTGAACGAGATCTTGCCGCCGCGGGTACGCGCGAGGTGGTTGTTGATGACGAGGCGATTGTCGACCATGAGCTTGGCCGGGATGGCTCGCACGCTGGTAGCTGTCGGAATCTGCAGCGAAGCGGACATGTTCTTGGCGACCGCTGCAGCTGCGCCGCGCAGAATCTTGCTCGACTCTTCACCGAATTCGGCAGCGGCGGGCTTGGCCGGGGCTGGCTTCTTCTCGGCCGGCTTGGCCGGGGCCGACTTCGCCGGAGCAGGCTTGGTTTCAGCAGCCTTGGGAGCTGCGGCCTTCGCGGGGGCTTCGGTCTTCTTGGGAGCTTCGGTTTTCGGGGCTTCGGTCTTCGCGGCCGAGGCGGCGGGCTTCGTAGGAGGCGCGGGTGCTGCGGGAGGAGCGGACTTGGCCGAGCTGCCGTTCGAGGCCGAGCCGTTGGAACCGGACTTACCGTTGGAGATGGGGTTCTCGTCGATCACGGCTTCGGGGTCGTAATCGGTGAGGAACTCGTGCCAGCTCGCGTCGACGGAGGACGGGTCCTGCTTGAACCGCTGGTACATCTCGTCGACCAGCCATTGATTTTGTCCGAATTGGGTAGTAGAGCTGCTGCTCACGGCAGTAGTTCGCCTCGTTTCTGTCTTCGTTCCCGATCAGCGCGCGTACGACTCCAGGCTAGACCTCCGGTCGAGATCGCGTGCGTCCGGGACGTAGCTGTGATATGTACTCACCGGTAACCATCGGCCTCGTTGTCGATGACCCCGTTGACTATCGAATTATTCCCCCGGTTCGTTTCGGCTGCAGCCCACAATGTGGCGTAGAAGCCGTCCCGTTTGCGAAGTTCGGAATGTCGTCCGACTTCCACGATACGACCACCGTCGACGACCACGATCAAATCCGCTCGTGCGGCGGTGGCCAATCGGTGCGCGACGACCACTGCGGTGCGGGTTCGCGCAACGGCGTTGCTGGCTTCGAGGACCTTGCGTTCGGTGGCCGGATCGAGGGTCGCGGTCGCTTCGTCGAGCAGGAGTAGATCGGGATCCACCAGTTCGGCGCGGGCCAGTGCGATCAGCTGTCGCTGGCCGGCCGACAACCCTTGGCCGCGTTCGCCGACAGGTTGCTGCATACCGCCGCGAAGTGCAGCGATGGTGTCGAGGGCCCCGACCGAGCGTGCCGCGTTCTCGATGTTGGCCCGGCTGGCGTCGGGCCTGCCGTACGCGATGTTCGACGCGATGGTTCCGGTGAACAGGTGGGCTTCCTGCGGTACGACGCCCAGCCGGTGGCGGTAGTCGGACAACCGGTAGTCGCGGAGGTCGTGGCCACCTACGCGTACCGATCCCGAGGTCGGGTCGTAGAACCGAGCGAGCAGCTTCACGACGGTGGATTTGCCTGCTCCGGTGCGGCCGACCAATGCGACGGTGGTGCCGGCCGGGATGCTGAGAGATACCTCACTGAGCGCGTCGGAGTGAGCTCCGGCATACCGAAAGCTGACGTCGACGAGGTCGATGTCGGCGTGCAGGCGATCGCCGACGACTGCACCGGACCCGGTCGCTGTCGCTGTTTCGATCGAACTCGTCGTGCGTAGGAGGTCTCCGATTCGGCCGACGCCGACGCGGGCCTGCTGGTAGCCGTCGAATACTTGCGAGAGTTGCTGGATCGGGCCGAAGAGGAGTCCGAGGTACAACACGAACGCCACCAGGGTGCCCGCGGTGGCGGTGCCCGTGGCGATCTGATGCGCACCGACGAAGACGACGACGGCCAACGCGACATCCGAGAGCAGTGTGATGAACGGGAAGAACACCGAGATCGCGGTCTGCGATCGCATGCGGCTCGCTCGGTAGCGGTTGCTGCGTTCGGCGAAGCGAGAGGCTGCGTACTCCTCACGTCGGTATGCCTGCGCTGCGCGCAGTCCGGTGACGTTCTCCTGGAAATCGGCGTTGACGATGGAGATGCGTTCGCGCGAGGTCGAGTACGCAGCCGAGGAGATGCGTCGGAAGACGACGGTTGCAACGGCGAGTGGCGGCACGACCGCCAGGGCCACCAGCCCGAGTGTCGTATCCGTGACGAGCAGTGCGATCGCGATGCCGACGACGGTCAGCACGCTGACCACGGCCGTGGACGCGCCGGTCTGGATGAAAGACGACAGCGCATCGACGTCGGTGGTCATTCGCGTCATGATGCGCCCGGACAGCTCGCGCTCGTAGTAGTCCAGCCCGAGTCTCTGAATGTGCGCGTAGCTGCGTACTCGCAATCCGAACAGCACCCGCTCGCCGGCTCGTGCGGTGAGCACGGTCGTCGCGCAGACCACGAACCAGCTGGCAGCAGCCAGGGCGACGCCTATCGACGTTGCGATCCACAGGGTGTCGAAGTCCCCGCGGGCCACGCCGCTGTCCACCGCGTACCGGACGAGTGAGGGGAAGGCGATCGAGGCGATCGAGTCCAGCGCCAGCAGCACCACGACACCTGCCAGCAGCAGCCGGACAGGACTCAGCAGACGTGAGAGCCGGAATTCCGGGTCGGGTCGACGCAACTGTTGTCCCGGTCCGCCTGGTTCCTCCGTTGCCGGTGGCAGGGCTGCCACCGCGTCGGAGATGGCCTGCGTCGGTGCCAACGAGCCGAATGCGCCGGCCATCGCTGCGCCGTGTGTGCCTCCACCTCCGGCACCTGCGGGCGGCATCGCGGCACCGGGGTTCGATGCGGCTTCCAGAGCATCGTCCGGCCAGAGCATCGCCGCCGACGGTTCCGTGCGCGCTTCTGGTGCGGCGTCGCCGTGTTCGTTCTCGTCTCCGCCGGCGAGGAGAGCGCGGAACAGTGGGCAGCGCTCGTCGAGTTCGTCGACTGTGCCGGTGTCGATGATGCGTCCACCGTCGAGGACGGCTACTCGGTCGGCCAACGTCAGTGTCGATCGGCGGTGTGCGAGGACGAGGGTCGCCCGGGTACGCACGCCGCGCAGTGCGTCGAAGATGGCGGCCTCGGTCTCGGCGTCGACGGCGGAGGTGGCGTCGTCGAGGACGAGAATCCGCGGCTCGACCAACAGGGCGCGAGCCAGGGCGATGCGTTGGCGTTGCCCGCCCGAGAGGGTGAGGCCGCGTTCGCCGACGAGACTGTCGTAGCCCTCGGGCAGAGCGTCGATGAAGGTCGAGGCCTGAGCCAGCCGAGCCGCGTGTTCGATCTCCTCCGCGCTTGCCTCGGGCCTGCCGAGCGCGATGTTGGCGGCGATGGTGTCGGAGAACAGAAACGGCTCGTCGAAGACCAACGACACCGCTTCGCGCAGTGACGCGGAATCCAGGTCGTCGATGTCGATGGACGTGTCCCCGGAGGTCACCGCGATCCGGCCGCGAGTAGGGCGATAGAAGCGGGGGAGCAGCAGGGAGAGCGCGGTCTTTCCCGAGCCCGCGTGTCCCACGACGGCCACCGTCTCCCCGGGGGCGATGCTCAGGTCGAGGTCGCTGAGAACGTTGCGTTCTGCCTCGAATCCGAACGTGACGCCGGTGAGGTGGACGCCGAGGGGGCCGTCGGGCAGTGCGATGGGGTGCGCCGGTTCCGGTTCGGTCGGCTCGGTGTCGACCACCTCGTAGACGCGCTCGACGGCCGCGCGGGAGAGCTGCGCCATGATCACCACCGACGACACGGTTCGGGTGACGGCGGACAGCGTGGCCACGTAGGTGGCGAAGGCGAGAAAGGTGCCGATGGTGATGTGGCCGTGCAGTGCCAACCAGCCGCCGAGAGCGATGACGCCGACCAGTCCGAGCTGAGGAATGGTTGCCATGGTCGGTGCGAACCGTGAATTGATGCGGGCCGAGCGCATGCGTTCGGCGAACAGCCTGCGCCCGAGAGCTTCGATGCGATCCACCGCACGCGCTTCCTGCCCGAAGCCCTTGACCACCCGGACTCCGGTGACGGTCTCCTCCACGTGCTGGGCCAGATCGGCGGCGCGCTGTTGTGCCGACCAGGTGGCAGCGAAGAGGGTGGGTCGCATCCGGTAGACGACGACGCTGACCGCGGGAACGATGACGACCGCGACAAGGGTGAGCAGCGGTGAGAGGTAGGCCATCACGACCAGGGCCAGGACGAACTGCAGAATTGCCCCGGCCGACAGCGGCACCATGGCGAGCAGACCCTGCACCAACTGCAGGTCGGTGATCGATCTCGACACGACCTGGCCGGTTCGGATTTCGTCTTGCTTGCGACCGTCGAGTCGCTGCAGCGACGCCAGCAGGTCCATCCGCAGATCGTGTTGGACATCGATCGACAGGCGCCCGGCGAGCATGCGCCGACCGAACTGGCAGGCGAACCGGAGAGCACCCAGCAGTGCGATGGCTATCGCGACTCCGGCGATCACGTCGTTCTTGCCTGCGCTGGCGTCGTCGATCGCGAGGCGCGTCAGCAGCGGGAACGAGATGTCGATGAGCGCGGCGATCATCGTCACGCCCAGTGCGCCGAGTGCCGTCCGCCGGTGCAGCATGCACTGCGCGAGCAGACGTCTGATCCAGCCACGCCGTGTGATCGACGACGCGGTGATCGACGACGCGGTGGTCGGCCGGGAGTCGGTGGGTACGCCGGACGAGCCGGGGTCGGTTTCCAGCAGACGGGTACTGCCCGTATTGCTGCCCGACCCTGCTCGATCCTTCACGTATTCGCTGTGTGCCATCGATTCACACGGTAGACCCGGCTACCGACAGCAGGATCGGGCGAACATCCCCACCGATGCGGTGGTCAGTCGATGTCCCGGGTACGGGCGAGGAACCAACCGCCACCAGTGAGGATCACGGCCCACAGGGCAAGTCCGAGCGGAGCCCACGGCCACGACGCGAGGTCGCCCGCATCGTCCAATTGTGTCGCGGCCATCGTCGGCAATGTCAGGTTCGACGGCAGCGCGGTTGCCACCGGTCCGAAACCGACTCCGAACAGAATCAGGGACAGCAGTCCTTCACCGAACGGCAGCCAGGCGACGAGCACGATGGCGGCCCAGGTCGGGGATTTGAGCAGCAACCCCAGCCCGGCTCCGATGAGCGACCACAGCACCACGGCGAGCAAGCACGACGCGACGACGCCGATGAAAGCGCCGTCGAGGACGATTGTTCGTTGGCTGAAGATCAGCAGACACACCAGGCTCGCCAGGAGCACGACGAGGCCGTACCCCAGGCCGAACAGGGCGGTGACGATGAGTTTGGCGGCAACGACGCCGTCCCTGCCGCGGGCCGTCAGGAAGCTGGTGGTGATGGTCTTGTGTCGAAACTCGGTTCCGGCGTTGACCGCGCCGAAGATGCCGGCGAACAGGATGGCGGCACCCGCGGCGACGTACAGGCCGATGGAGGCGACACCGCCGGCGATCTGAAGATCTTCCTCGAACTCGCCCAGCTGGTTCGCGATCACCGAGGTGATGACGGACGCGAACACGCCGACAACGATCGGTGCGATCGCCAGCGCCCACCAGAACTTCAGTGTGGTGACCTTGCGGATCTCGGATGTCAACAGCGCGTTCATCGCGAACCCCCGTTCCAGTTCTGCGGTGGTCCGTAGTTCTGTGGCGGCGGTGAGTACCCCTGGTTGTATCCAGGCGGCGGCCCGTATCCCGGAGGCGGTCCGTATGCAGTGGGTTGGACGGGTGCTGCGGTGTACTGACCGGCGGTCATGGAGAGGAACACCTGCTCGAGGTCGACGTGTTCGCTGGTGGTGCCGAAGACCGTGACCCCACCGTCGGCCGCGATGCGCGTGACGGTGGCAGCGTCGGCACCTGCGACGCCGATGCGTCCGTCGGGCAGCAGTTGGGTGTCGGTGAGTCCGGTGGACGCCAATGCCAGGGCTAGTTTCGCCGGGTCGGACGCGGCGACGAGCACGCGGCTCGGGCGGGTGGATCGCAGCTGAGCGATGGATCCCTGGTACATCAGGGTGCCGGCGCTGACGATGACGAGAGTGTCGACGGTCTGCTCGATCTCGCGCAGAATGTGGCTCGATACCAGGACGGTTCTCCCCGATGCCGCGAACGCTTTGAGGAAGTCTCGAAGCCAGGCGATCCCCTCGGGATCGAGGCCGTTCGCGGGTTCGTCGAGTACGAGGATCTCGGGATCGCCGAGTAGAGCTGTTGCCAACGTCAATCGCTGACGCATGCCGAGAGAGAACCCGCCTGCTGCGCGGTGCGCGGCGTCGCCCAGACCGACGAGGTTCAGGACGTCGAGGGCGCGGCTGTCGGGTACCCCGATCGCCGCGGTGTAGATCTTCAGGTGGTGCTCGGCGCTGCGTTTGGGGTGCAGACTCAGCGAGTCGAGAACGGCCCCGACGGTACGGGCCGGATGGGTCGCCGTACGAAACGGAACGCCGTTGACGAGGCCGACGCCCGAGGTCGGGGCGACGAGGCCGAGCAGCATCCGCAGTGTCGTGGACTTGCCGGAGCCGTTCGGCCCGAGAAAGCCGGTGACGGTTCCGCGTGGAACGACGAAGCTCAGGTCCGAGACCGCGCGAACGGTACCGAATTGTTTCGTCAGAGCCTGCGCTTCCAGCGCCGGAGCCGAGTAGCTGGTCATCTGTGCGGTGTCCCCCTGGCCGTCGGTGCACCTCGTGTGCCGGTTGCTTTGCGGCAACCGGTACACGAGGTTACGGGGTGGGACCGACGGGCGGGATGACCCCGGTTTCAGCGATGCAACGCCGCAGCGATCTCCCGGTACGTCTCGAGCGGGTCGGCGTCGTCGGGCAGCGCGTGCAGCGTCACGTGCGACGCGCCGGCGGTGAGGTGTTCGTCGAGTCGAGCCGCGATGGCGTCGGCATCTCCGTGTGCGACGAGGGCATCGATCAGTCGGTCGCTGCCGCCGTCGCCGATTTCCTCGTCCGAGTAGCCGAGCCGGTTCAGATTGTTGGTGTAGTTGCGCAGATGCAGGTAGGGATTGTTCACCGGTGGCCGACCGATCGCGCGTGCCTTCTCCGGATCGGTCTCGAGCACCACCTTGTGCTCGGGAGCGAGGATCTTGTTCGGCCCCACTGCTTCTCGGGCTTCACGGGTGTGCTCGGGAGTGGTCAGATAGGGGTGCGCGCCTGCGGTACGGCTCGCGGCCAGCGCGAGCACCTTGGGGCCGAGCGCGGCGAGGACCCGACGCTCCATCGGGACTCCGGCCTCGTCGAGGTCGTCGAGGTAGCTCACCAATGCGTCGTACGGTTTCCGGTATTCCTGAGTGGCCTCGGGGTGACCGGCACCGATGCCCAGGACGAACCGTCCGGGGTGCTTGCTCTCGATGCGGTGATACGACGCGGCGACGTCGGCGGCTGCATCGGACCAGATGTTGACGATGCCGGTGGCGACGACGATGGTGTCCGTGGCGTCGAGGATCTCCTCGGTGGTCGTCAGGTCCGCGGGCGGGGATCCGCCGAGCCAGATGGTCCCGTAGCCGAAGGACTCGATGGCGCGGGACAACTCCGGCGTGAACGCCGAGTGCAGTCGCCAGACGCCGTACTTGCCGAGTTCAGGTGTGGAAGTCATGTTCGAAGTCAACGCAGCAGCCTCTCGAAGATTCCGGGCATTCTCATTCGTCCGGTTCGATGATGCGATTTTCCGGGAACCGTGCGGGCGGCGGGCCGAAGGCGTCACGGGCGTTCTTGATGACGCCTTTGCCGACCACTCGGTTGCCCGCGCCGCCGATCGCCGCGCCGATTCCGGCGGGAAGCATCTTGCCGACCAGCAGTGCACTGCGCTTGGCCAGGTATTTGGTGACGAACTTCTTCACCAGCGATTTGTTCATGCTGGCCATCGAGCCGCCCGGGATGCGCGACGTGATGAGTGGGCCCCAGTTCTTGGCTGTCTTGCCCACTGTTCGTTGAACGATCTGCATGCCTGATTCGCCCAGTGCCACCGAGAGCACCAGCGCGCGTCGCTGCTGGTGATTCTCGACGGGAATGCCGTGCACGGAGGCGACCGACAGCGTCAGCAGAGCCGACGACTCGATGAAGAACGCGGTCTCGGCACCGACGGCGGCGAGCGATGCGACCGTACCGATTCCGGGGACCGCCGCTGCGCCTCCCACTGCCGATCCACTGCCGGTGACCGCCAGCAAAAATCGCTTTTCGAGCCGTTCGATGATCTGGGCCGGGGTGTCGTACGGGTGTGCTCGACGCACGTGCGCGACGTATTTGTCGACGGCGGGTCCCTGTAGGCGGCTGGCGTTGTCCAGGATGTTGACCAGGGCCCGTTCGAGCTTGCCTCCGCTCGAGATCTCGACCTGAGCGTCGTCCTTCTTGCCTGCCATCGATACCTCTTTCGGTTGCGAGCGTCGGTGACGCTGGTCGGGGGAGTTACCCGCGAATTCTTGAATGCACACGTACGGGGCAATTTAGACTCGTGGCGTGCAGATTCCTCCGAGCGAGGTGGTGTCCGGTGGCGCGCGCCGCGTCGGGGTGCGGGCGTGTTCGAGACCCTGGCGAGCGGCATCGCGGCCGGTGACGATCCGCGCGGCCGACGAGGAAGGTATGGCGTCATGACGACACACGTTTGGCCCACCCTGAAGTACGACAACGCACGCGACGCGATCCGATTCATCGTCGACGTGTTGGGATTCGAGGAGCGCGCGGTTCACGGCGAAGGCGAGCGCGTCGATCATGCGGAACTGCGCTGGCCCGACGGAGGCGGGGTGATGCTGGGCAGTGTTCGCGACGGGAGTGCCATCGGCGAACTGCCGCCGGGTGTCGGGTCGATCTACATCGTCACCGACGACCCCGACGGCATCCACGATCGCGTCGTCGCGGCGGGCGGCACCGTCACGCAAGGCCTGCGCGAGGAGGACTACGGCAGCCGCGGCTTCACCTGCCGCGACGCCGAGGGGGTCTACTGGAGCTTCGGCACCTACGCCGGGGCATAGCCGTCACTGTTACACCCAGTGCTCGGGCGGGACCAGTTCGTCCGGCTTCGGCGGCTGCGGCGCGGTGCCGTCGCCGAAGGGCGATCCGCCGAGTGATTCGCGTCCGTGCGGTTCGAGCCAGCCGGCCAGATCGGGCCCCTTCGGCACGATGCCCGACGGATTGATGTCGGTGTGCACCTCGTAGTAGTGCCGCTTGATGTGATCGAAGTCGACGGTGTCACCGAATCCGGGGGTCTGGAACAGGTCGCGTGCGTAGTTCCACAGCACCGGCATCTCGGTGAGCTTGCTGCGGTTGCACTTGAAGTGGCCGTGGTAGACGGGATCGAAACGGACGAGGGTGGTGAACAGTCGCACGTCGGCCTCGGTGATGTGCTCGCCGACGAGATACCGCCGGGTGGACAGCCGTTCGACGAGCCAGTCGAGGCGAGCGAACAGGCGGTCGTACGCCTTCTCGTATGCCTCTTGCGAGCCGGCGAATCCGCAGCGGTAGACGCCGTTGTTGACGTCCTTGAACACCAGATCGGCCACCTCGTCGATCTCGCCGCGGAGCGCCTCCGGGTACAGATCGGGCGCGCCCTCGCGGTGGTACTGCGTCCACTCGGTGCTGAGGTCGAGGGTGATCTGTGGGTAGTCGTTGGTGACGACCTGGCCGGTGGGAACGTCGACGATCGCCGGCACGGTGATGCCTCGTTCGTAGTCCGGGAACCGTGCGAAGTAGGCGTCCTGCAGCCGAGGGATCTGTAGAACCGAGTCGACGCCGCCCGGCTCCTCCTGGAAGTTCCAGCTGCGCGGGTCGTGGGTCGGACCCGGAATGCCAAGGGACAGAACATCTTCGAGTCCGAGGAGTCGACGCACGATGATGGATCGATGGGCCCACGGGCAGGCCCGTGCCGCGATCAACCGGTAACGCCCGGGCTCCACCGGGTATCCGTCCCGGCCGTCGGCGGTGATGCGCGTCGGGATGTAGTTGGTATCGCGCTTGAATTCCTCGCCCGGCTTCACGTAGGTGGCGTCCTCGGCCATGATCGAACTCCTCACATCGGTCGGTTTCACGAACGCTACCCAGTCCGGACCGGATTCAAGCGCCTAGGTTCGACGCACGGCGGTGTGGCAGGCACCGATCTCCACGTAGTCGAGCCGGGCGGCAAGGCGTCGAGCGGTCGTGTTCTCCGGTCGCGCTCGCCACTGCGGTATCAGGCCGTCGTCGATGGCATCGTTGGTCGCGAGCCGCCCGACGACCGCGGCGTATCCGTGTCGTCGGTGGTCCGGGTCGGTGAGAACGCGCATGTCGGCCAGGATCATATTTTCTTCCGAGTACCCGGCCGAGGCCAGGGATCGCGCCGAATCCGCGGGTCGGTCGTCTCCGAGCAAAGTGAACCAGTGCCGCGACACCGGCTCGCCGAATGCCTCCGTCGCGTCGGCCTCGCTGCAGTGCTCCGCCAGAGCGCGGGCGTGCTCCGCGTCGTGGGAGATCAGCGGATCGTGGACGTCGATGGTGTGGCCGATCTCGGATCCGTAGGCCAGCGTGTGGGAGTCTATATCGTACTGCTCGACGCGATCGCCCAGCAGCGTCGACAACCACGTCCGACCGGTGTCTGCCTGGCCCTCGATGCCGCGTGCGGCGTCCACGGCCCAGGACGGCCCGACGATCAGAGTGGTCTGCGCCAGTCGGAGTACGACGATGTTCTCGGTGTCGGTCCGATGTTCGACGCGGTCCGCGGTGGTATCGAGGGCACGGTCGTCCAACGACAGCCGTCGGCACCAGGCGAGTCGGACGATGTCGAGTCGGTGGGGATCGAATCGGTCGGCATCGTAGGCAGGCAATTCCACGGTTCGACAGTAGCGACGGCACCGGAACCGACGGGCTGCGGCAGCTGTGGCGGCATTTCTGTTTCACCGTCCCAAAGCAATCTTTCGAACTTTTTTGCCCCCGGTGTTTCGCTCAGCGCCGATAGATGGCAGACTCGGTTTTGAGATTAGAGCTTCGACGTGAAGATCTAGCTCGCTTACAGAAGGTTTACAGAATGACGCAGGGCAGTGTGAAGTGGTTCAACGGCGAAAAGGGCTTCGGCTTCATCGAGCAGGATGGTGGCGGACCGGACGTTTTCGTTCATTACTCGGAGATTCAGGGTAGCGGCTTCAAGTCGCTCGACGAGGGCCAGCGCGTGGAGTTCGAGGTGGGCCAGGGTCAGAAGGGCCCCCAGGCTACCGGCGTCCGCGCCATCTGATTCAAGCTTCGTAACCCGATTTCTCCTGGTGGACTGAAACTCTAGACTTTTTCAGCACCAGAAACTCGGTGACAGGGCCGGATACACGGAAGTAATTCCGAGTATCCGGCCTTCGTCTGTTCGGTGAGGGCATCGACCGCGGTCGGTGCCCATTCTGTGTCGAAAGACGCCTTTGTCCCCTGGTGGGCGCATTGTCCGGGTTGCTCCGAGGCTACCGCCGGCCCTATATTCCAGTTGGAATAATTCGTGCGGGATAGGTGACGGGGGATCGATGCGAGCCGGAACCGTCAATCCGCTGGGCGTCTCGATTCTGGCTCTGCTCTCGGAGGGCCCGATGCATCCCTACGAGATGTATCAATTGCTGCTCTCCCGCAAGGAAGATCGAATCGTCAAAATTCGCCCGGGTTCGCTCTATCACGCGGTCGCACGTCTGCACGAGCAGGAACTGGTCGACGAGGTCGGAACCGGCCGGGGTGGCAACCGTCCGGAGCGCACCACCTATCGGATCACCTCGGCCGGACGGCACGTGCTGACCGATCGGCTGACCGAAATTCTGAGAACCCCGGTGCGTGAATACCCGCAGTTCGTCCTCGGCCTGTCCGAAATGCACAACCTACCCGCATCCGACGCGACCGCCCTGTTGCGGGAGCGAATCGTGGACCTGACCGCGGACATCGACGAACTGTCGGGCTATCAACAGCTCGCAGCAGATCGCCAGATATCCGAAATCTATTGGGCCGGAATCGATTACATTCACCACATGCTGCGCGCAGAAGTGCAGTGGCTGACGCGCTACCTCGATCGGATCGACAGCGGCGAGCTCGACTGGCCGCATCACATCTCCGCACATCACACGAACCCGACTTCGGGGATAGGGAGCGCTACATGAATTCCGTCGAGACTGCCCCGTCGCAGCACGAGATCAGACCGTGGCCGGCGCTGTGGGCACTGTGCTTGGGCTTCTTCATGATCCTGGTGGACACGACGATCGTCGCGGTCGCGCAACCTGCGATCCTCACCGGGCTGAACACCGACATCAACAACGTCATCTGGGTCACCAGCGCGTATCTCCTCGCCTACGCCGTTCCACTGCTGGTCACGGGCCGATTGGGTGACAAGTTCGGTCCGCGGAATCTGTACATCGCCGGCCTGGTGCTGTTCACTCTCGCGTCCGTGTGGTGTGGGCTGTCGGGATCGATCGACATGCTCATCGCGGCGCGCGCGGTTCAAGGTCTCGGCGCGGCGATGATCACCCCGCAGACGATGGCGGTGATCACTCGTGTGTTCCCGGCGGAGAAGCGCGGAACGGCGATGGGGGCATGGGGTGCCGTCGCAGGCGTCGCTACGCTCGTCGGGCCGATTCTCGGCGGTGTGCTGGTCGACTCGCTCGGCTGGGAATGGATCTTCTTCATCAACGTGCCGGTGGGCATTCTCGCAATTGCGTTGGCGCTGAAGTTCGTTCCGGTGCTACCGACCCACGATCACAAGTTCGATCTGCTGGGCGTTGCGCTCAGCGCTGTCGGACTCTTCTGCATCGTCTTCGGTATCCAGGAGGGTCAGAAGTACGACTGGGGTACCGGCGTGTGGATTCTCATCGGTGTCGGTCTGCTCGTCTTCGCGGGGTTCGTCTACTGGCAGTCCGTGAATACCAGCGAGCCGCTGGTGCCCTTGGCCCTGTTCCGCGACCGCAACTTCTCGCTGTCCAATATCGGTATCGCCGCAATGGGTTTCGCGATGTCCGGCATGATGCTGCCGATCATGTTCTACGCGCAGAGCGTCACCGGTCTGACGCCCACCCGGTCGGCACTGCTGTTCGTTCCGATGGCGCTGCTCACCGGACTGCTCGCACCCAATATCGGCAAGCTCGTCGACAAGACGCATCCGCGGTACATCGCCGGATCGGGACTGTTCATCCTCGCCGCGTCGCTGCTGTGGTTCGCCTACGAGATGACGCCCACGACGGCCATCTGGAAGTTGCTGCTCCCCGTCGCTGCAATGGGTGTGGCGAATGCGTTGATCTGGTCTCCGTTGGCAGCGACGGCCACTCGTAATCTTCCGATGAGCCAGGCGGGCGCGGGTTCGGGAATTTACAACACCACCCGCATGATCGGGTCCGTGCTCGGCAGCGCGGGCATCGGCGCGCTCATCCAATCGCGCTTGGCCGCCGAACTACCTACCGGTGGATCGGCTTCGGGGGCAAACGAATTCGCCGGCCGAGTGCCCGAGATGCTGCGTGACGGCTTCACCACCGCCATGGCGCAGTCGCTGATTCTGCCCGCCGTCGTGCTCCTGGTCGGCATGATCGCGGTCTGCTTCTACGCCCGGCCCGCGTTCGAGAAACCCATGTGAGTGGAACCTCGACCCCTGCTACGTGTGCTGTCTTGATACATGTGGGACACGGGTGTCTCGATACATGTGGGACACGATTCTAGGCTGCGGGGCGGTGGAGTTGTCCTTGGTAGCGCTTGTCGGTGTTCAGGTGCAGGTGGCCGAGGACGTCTCCGCTTGCCGTGTAGGCGGTGACGTGGTTGCCGTCGCGTAGGACGGTCACGCGAGTGTAGGCGTGGGGTCGTCCGACGGAGATCGTGTGGTTGCCGACGGCGATCACGCCGGAGTCGGAGACGCGATGGGTGCCGACGGAGGCGTCGACCTGGGCGGGTAAATGCTGTGGACCGCCGAGGGTCGCAGCTCGGTTCCATGCCTGATCAGGGGGCATTTTCACGGCACTGTGGCGGCGGTCGGTGTTGTAGAACTTCTGGTATCGGTTGCATGATTTCTGTAGTTGCGCTGCGGTGGCGGGCCGGGTGGGTTGGTCGGTGAGCCACTCTTTGAAGGTCCGGTGGTGGCGTTCGACTTTGCCGTTGGTCTGCGGGTGGTACGGACTCGAGTGGATGAGCCGGGCACCGGAATCGGTGACGAATGCACCGAACTTCGAGCGGCCCTTCGATGCGGTTGCGCAGAACGCCATTCCGTTGTCGGACAACACTATTGCTGGCACACCATAGTCGGCGAACGCTGTACCGATGGCGGTGATGGCTCCGGCGGTGGT
>NZ_KQ031368.1:0-222500 GCF_000963615.1 Rhodococcus sp. PML026
GCCACCAGTTCACGCCCCGGCCGATACGGCTTGCGATGATGCCAGGCAGCCTCGACCAGCAGTCGGCGTACGTGAGCATTGCCGGTTTTGCTGACACCGCCCTGCGACCGGGATTCACCGGAAGAATGCTCGGTCGGGATCAACCCGACGAACGCACCGATCGAGCGGCCGGTCAACCGGTCCCACTCACCGATCTCCGTCGCCAAACCGAACGCTGTCAACGTCGCCACCCCACGAAGGCACCCCAGCCGGGTCACCACCGGAGTGAACGACGAATGCGCAGCCATGTCCGCGATGGCGGTATCGAGACGATTCCGGCGTTCGGTGGTGGCGATGACGGTCTCGTAGGCGGTGTCGTAGGTGATCTGCAGTGCACGTGAATCGAACCGCTGGCGACGTAACCACAGATCGTGGGCTGCGGTCCAGGGTTTGCCGCCGCTGTAGATGATCCCTTGACGCAGCAGCACATGTGTCAGGCGATGCTGTGCGGACACCAGATCGCCGCGGCAGTCCTCCCTTGCTCGCACCAGATCACGAGCGGACTCCTGCTCGGTACTCGGAATCAGAACCGGCACAATAGAACTCAAATGAAGCAACCGAGCCAAATGCCGGGCATCACGGGCATCGGTCTTGATGCGGTCACCAGGGGGACGCTGAATTTTCGACGGTGCCGCCACCACACAATCGACACCGGCGGCCAACAGAAAACGGGCCAGACCGAAACCGGTCGGGCCCGCCTCGTAGACGACATGCACCAGTCCTGGCAGCGAACGAATCCACTCCAGGATTTCTTTGTGATCAGGCGACATGCGACGCTCGAACAACTCGCCCGTCTCGCCATCCAAACCGCACGCCACCACCGATCGTGCGTGCACATCCAAACCAACACTCGTACGATGATTCTTCACTGGGGCCTCCCACATCTGTGGCTCTACCGGCCAGGACCCACTCCTGTCGGCAACCCACGCTTACATGCGGAGGGGCCCCAGCCAAGACCTCCATACCGTCTACTCGGGAACAGAGCTGACGGTGAACGGCTCGACCGGTTCTCCCCCACGCTTGTCGAACTGGCTGTTGACCACCAGTAGTCGATCATCCACTGCTGCAACGGTTGTGGGGTAGGCAAACGATGGGTCCGTAATTTCGCCGGTGACGGATCCGCGCCGGCCATCATCGTCGAGGTCGACCTTCGAGATCAGACCGTCGCGATTGCGGACGACATACACCGTGTCGTCGTCCATCTCCATGCCATCGCCGTTCATGAGCGTCGCCCCACCGAGGTCGACCTGGGTGACCTCTTTCGAGGTCTTGTCGATCCGATACAGATTTCCGGTGCTGGACTGCACAACGATCAGCGCCGATTCGTCGTCGTTCTCGACGATGCCGTTGGCATTGAAGCCCTCCCCGTAGACGAACGGGCTGCCGTCGAAGTTCACGAACGTCTCCATCGGAGCGTCCTGCGTCCCAGCCACGATTTGGTCGAACGGAATGCGGTACAGCGCCGGGCTGCGTGAATCCGTCACGAAGGCATCGCCGTTGTCGGCAATCGCAACGTCGTTGAGGAACGTCGCGTCGGTGCCGAGACCGTTGGTGAACGTGGCTACCAAATCACCGGAGTTGGCGTCGTACACCCACACCTTGCCTGTCGCCCCTCCGGCGATCACCAAGTAGTCGGGCCGATCGTCGTCATCGAGCACGTCGAGTCCGGCAGCACCCGTGCGTCCATCCGCGCCTCCGGGCAGAAACACCGACACGTCCGGCGATCCGACGGTTCCGCGGAACACGGCACCGTCGGAAGTGGAGGTGACGTAGAACGTGTCGTCGGCGGCGGTGATGCCTTCGGGGAAGACTCCTGTGCCCGGCAAGTTGTAGACGCCGGCGTTCGATGGGCCGGACGACGACGGAGCTGACGACGCCGGAGCTGACGATTCAGTGGCAGCGGAAGCGGGGGTCGGCTCCGGATCGGAGGACCCGCAGGCACCCAACAGGAGTGTGGCGGCGGCAACAACGGGCAGTACCTGGGGGGCTCGTTTCACCCTCGCAAGTGTTCCATATGTCTCAATTTCTTGGCATTTCTCCTGGTGAGCAGATTTTCGGTCGAGACGTTTCGTACAGTCGTAGTCATGAGTGAGCTCTCCACCCTTGCCGCGACCAGCACTGAACTCGGCGGAATCGCCGGGTGGGCGGTGAGTTTGATGGAGGCGATCGGCGGTCCCGGTGCCGGTATTGCCGTCGCTGCGGAGAACTTTTTCCCGCCGCTTCCCAGCGAGATCATCCTGCCGTTGGCGGGCTTCACCGCATCTCAGGGCGGGATGACGCTCTTCGGTGCGTTGTTCTGGACGACGGCCGGATCGGTGCTCGGCGCTCTGGTTCTCTACTGGCTGGGCATCAAACTCGGACGTGACCGGATGTACGCCATTGTCGAGAAGATGCCGTTCGTCGGAACCGAGGATCTGACGAAGGCCGAGGACTGGTTCACCAGACACGGTCGGTCGGCGGTGTTCTTCGGCCGCATGATCCCGGTGGTTCGCTCGGGCATCTCGATTCCGGCCGGTGTGTCACGGATGCCGGTACTGCAGTTCACGTTGTACACCACGCTCGGCAGCCTGATCTGGAACTCGATCTTCGTGCTGGCCGGATACTTCCTCGGCGAGAACTGGCACTATGTGGAGAACTACGCCTCCGTGTTCCAGTACATCGTCATCGGCATCGTTGTGGCGCTGATCGCGTGGTTCGTGGTGAAGAAAATGAAGTCGAGGCGCGTCGAGGTCGAGTGAACCTCACAGATCATCGATATCGATGAAGCCGTCCTGCAGAGCCCTCGCCAACAATGCCGCTTTGGTGGGTGCCGTGCGCCCCACCGCGGAGTACTTGGCTCGGATCCGGGACAAGTGGGTGTTCACAGTTCCCATCGACAGATAGAGCGCACGCGACGCCTCCGACTTGGAGTCGGACACCAGCCATGTGGTGAGCACTTCGATTTCACGAGCGCTGAGCCGCGGATCGGGACCTTCGTGGATGCGGATGTCGAGAACTGTCATGAAAATCCTTGATATCGGGCACCACCGCTGTCCCGGCGGCGCGAACACAGCACATAACACCGCACTCTTTCCGTTGGGTCACTCCGACTGATGACCGAGGTCGCTCTCACCCGAGAGTGAGTACTGTCACCGGCACCGTCACGGTCGGTCTCACCTCGGTGCAGTCCGTCCCCATGAACGAGCTCGACGCGACTGCCACCCATTTCGTCGAGGCGGCCGTCACATTGTTGGTCGCGGATCCTCGACGAATTCTCGACCGGGGTATGCGCATCGAGGACGTCGTCCACGCATCCGACTCGTCGACAGCGACGTTCTTCCGCAAGTTCAGCACCAAGGCCGACTTTCTCGACAAGGTGGTCGAGCAGCTGGCCCGGACCTCGCTGCCCACCGACGTCCACGAAACAGTTCGCAGCCAGGTGACGAACAGCGGTGCATCGATTCGCGCAACGGTGTCGGCGCTCGTTGCGCAGCACTTCCCGGCAATCGTCGACCGGAAGAGCATCACCGAGTCTCTTCTGGACCACGTTTTCGGCGGACCGTCGTCCCCGGCCCTGATAAGTGAGTACCGCGTCCGAGACGAAGCCGTACTGGGCGCGTTCGAGGCACTGTTCGACCCCGACGGTGGGGCCTTTCGCCGTCCCTTCACAGCCCGAACGTTCGCAGTGACGGTCAACGCAATCATCGATGGATTCCGCCTCCGCAGTCAGGCGGACGCCGCGTCCGTATCGGCCGAGGTGATGTCCGACGCGGTGCTTGCCTTCCTCGGGGCCGTCGTCGACACGTCCGGACGTCATCAGCACCTCGATGATGTGGGAGCAGTCGATTCACCGATCGAGGAACGCCCGCTTCCGCGTGATCCTCGCGCTGCGATCGTCACAGCTGCGCGCGACGAATTCGGAAAGCGTGGCTATTTCATGACGCGGATGGACGACGTCGCCGACATCGCAGGAGTGCCGAGGACGGCCTGCAAGACGCTGTTTCCGACCAAGCCGTCCGTCATCGTTGCAGCCCTGCAGAATCGAGTCGATCATCTTCGCGAGTCGGTAGCCGACGACCAGTTGCTGGGGCTCGACGAGCTCACGATTCTGCGACATCACATGCTGCGGTGCGCGCAGCTCGCCGCCGACGAACTCGAATTCATGGATGCACTCCTCGTCGCCGTCGCACACGACACGTACGGCGAGCCGGAGGGGTTGATCTCGATCAAGGAGAAACTCAACCTTCCGGCAATCATCGGGCCGGTCATCGCGCGGGGTCAGGACAGCGGGGTGTTCCGAAAGAGCTCGAGCCCAGTCGATCTCGCAGCAGGCATCACCAATACGCTGCTGATGCGATGCTTCACACGAAGACAGAACAGCCCGCAGGACAACGCGAACTTCGTCGCTGAACTCCTCCTCGACGGTCTCGGTGTGCACTGAGCATCGACCGAGTGCGTGTTATCGGACCCGCCGGATGCCGTCCGCGAAGTCGTCGAGAGCGGCAAGTATCTCCTCGGCCTGCCACACCCTGTTTCGTCGCCCCTTCGACGTCTGGTGCACAATTCCCACCTCGGTCAGCTTGTCGATTGCCCGCTGAGCCGCAATCTCGCTGACGGCGAATGTGTTTCGTACGTAGGCGTTGTCGACGACCGGTTGCGCTACCAGCGCGTCGAGTAGTTTCCACACAACCGAGTCGCTGCGTGCGACGACGCGATCGGTGTACTCGGTTCTGACGTCGGACAGCTCGTCTACCAATCGCCGCCCACCTTCGACGGCGTGGAACGTGGCAGCGGTGAGGCTTCGCACGATCGCCTCGACATCCCCGGCGCGGTAGGCATCCAGACTTCGGAAGTAGCCTGCGGTGTCCGTGAGGAGCCCAGCAGACAGTGGAACCGTCACTCGCTCCGTCACTTCTGCCCTCCGCAGCATCGCGTGGACTATGGCTCGGCCCGTTCGCCCGTTTCCGTCCGTGAACGGGTGAAGCGTTTCGAATTGCGCATGCGTGACGGCGATATGCGGGATGACGGGCAAGTCCGAACGAGCTGCGAACTCGAACAGGTCGGCAAGTGCACCCGGAAGCCGGTCGTGGTGCGGTGGAACGAAAGCGGCACGGTGCGGGCCTATATCCGATCCCCCGATCCAGACTTGCTGAGTTCGCCATTGCCCCGGGAACGGATCGCCGTTGGACTCCATCAGCGATCGGTGCATCTGAAGCACGCTTGCTTCTCCGATCGATGATCCGACCTCGAGTGCTGCTTCCATCGCACGGACGTTTGCCGACACGATCGAGGCGTTCCGCGTTGTGGGCGCACCCAATTCGGCGAGTGCAAGTGCCCTGGCTCCCACGGTCAGATTCTCGATCTGAGAGGACGCCGAGCTTTCCGTCCGCAACAGAATCGAACTCATGGGTGCAAGTTCCACCGATGAACCGAGCCGCTCAGAGGCATAGTGGTCGAATCGAACGATCTCACGGAGGGCGTCCTCCGACTCCGCGATCAGCTGCGCAGGCAGGTTCAGCTCTACCTCTGCAATACGCGGCGGTACAGCTGCTCGATAGTCACCCTGATGCAGCCGCCTCTGGGCGCGCGACATGCACGAATCGGCGACACGCCACGGCCGGCTCTCGAACTCCACCGCAGGCCAGGATGCACCGGCCTCACCGTCTGCCATTATGTGACCATACCAAACCTTATTTGTATATGGTTTGGTATGGCCTGCTCAACCGTACGATCGGTGCGTTCGGACAATGTCGAGATGCAGGTCGACCTCGCCGATGGCAGCTACCTTTTACAGTCAGGCTCGAAATTGGCCATGTTGCAACCACTCCCCTGACTCAGTCCTTCGGAATACGGTATCGACTGCCGATGAACGCGAAGGCCGCATATCCCAGAATCACCACCACATAAAGCACAGTCGGCACCACGAACACCCACGCGCTCACCGACGCACCTGTAGTCGTGCCCGCAACGACGCAGATCCAGGCGAACAGCAGTGCGGAGGCGACTCCGATCCAGTCGAGGTCCTCGGAAATCTTGCGGTTCAGTTCGGGCCGATTCTCGGGGGCAGTCCAGTACTCGTGCAGTCGTCGACTCGGCAGGTTCACCAGCTGGGCCGGGACCTTCGGCAGCCACCACCCGACGCTGACGAACAACCCGATCATGACGAACCCGGTACCACCCATCGTGAGGAGGAAAGAGAGCTTCGAGTCCATCCGATCCACCTGACCGGATCCGTCGAAATGAGCGGGTATCTCGTCGCCCGCGGTGACGGCGACCCAGACGAGAACACCGATGAAGACGAGACTGGACAGCAGTAGGGCAGCGCGCGAAAGCTTCATCCCAGTCAACATTAGCGCCTGCGGCAGTGGTGTGGTGCTGAGCCTCTGGGTCGCTCCGCAGGCTATGCTCCTGTGCCACAGACGGCACCTATCCGCACCACTGCCGGAGGCATCGATGCCCAACAACGAGTTCGGAGACTTTCAGACTCCGACCGAGTTGGCGCGCGCGTTGGTCAACGCCCTGCCTCGTCGCGAATGGACCCGCGTCCTCGAACCCACCTGCGGTGTCGGGAACTTCCTGTCGGTGATGGCCCGGACTCACCCTGAAACAGAGCGCGTCGGGATCGAGGTGCAGCCCGAGTATGCCTCGTCAGCAGCACAATTCGGCAGGATTATCACAGCGTCGATCTTCGACTTCGATCTGGCCCGAGATATCGAGTGGAGTTCGCGGCCCGGCGCGACCCTCGTGATCGGCAACCCACCGTGGGTCACCAACTCGCAACTGTCGGTGCTCGATTCCGCCAATCGACCCGCCCGCACGAACACGAAGAACGCCCGCGGCATCGACGCCATCACCGGCAGCTCCAACTTCGATATCGCAGAGTTCATTTGGATCAAGTTGCTCACCGAATTCGCAGATCGACCCGCAACCATCGCGATGATCTGCAAGACCCAGGTAGCTCGAAACGTTCTGCTGCACTGTGCTCGGCATCAGCTTCCGGTGACCGGTTCGAGCCTACGAATGATCGATGCGAAAAAGTGGTTCGACGCAGGGGTCGATGCCTGCTGGTTCCTTGTCGAACTCGGGCCGGGCCAGACCGACTACACCGCAGAGACATTTCCGAGCATCGATGCGTCGCAGCCGGACAACAGAATCGGAGTCGTCGACGGCCGACTGGTCGCGAACGTCGATGCATATCAGCGCAGCAAGCACTTCGACGGCACCAGCCCTCTGGTGTGGCGGCAAGGCATCAAGCACGACACCACCGCGGTGATGGAGTTGGCCGAGAATGGCGGCCCACGAACCAAACTGGGAACCGGCGTGGACATCGAAGCCGACTACCTGTTCCCACTCTTCAAGTGCACCGATGTCTACCGCGACAAGCTGGACTCGGTGTCCAGGTGGATGATCGTGCCGCAGTCGCATACCGGTGACGACACCGAGCAGTTGGCGCACACCGCACCGAAGTTGTGGGCATACCTCAACGCCAACGCCGCGGCGCTCGACGGGCGGAAGTCGTCGATCTATCGCAATAGAGCCCGGTTCTGCATCTTCGGTGTAGGCCCGTACACGTTCGCGCCGTACAAGATTGCGATTTCCGGGTTCCACAAGATTCCACAATTCAGGATGGTCGGTCCCTACGACGGCAAACCAGCGGTGTTCGACGATGCCACCTATCTGCTCCCTTTCGAGGACCCCGCAGCCTGCTCCGTCGCCCACGCGTTACTGACCGGGCCCGAAGCTACCGATCTCATTGCTGCTCTGGCCTTCTGGGACAGCAAGCGACCCGTGACGAAGAAGCTCCTACAACGCATCGATCTCGCGGCGATCGCCCGGGCGACCGACCCCGTCGTACTGAGTGAGCGTTCCGCAGCGGCGGCAGCTGCGCACGGTCTAGTGTTCGAGGCAGCATCGCTCACTCACGCGGTGGATCTCGCGAGAGGCAAAAAGCTGTGACGGTTGATCCTCCTCAGCGACAGCCCATTCCAGAGCTGGTCCTCTTTTTCATCGGCGGTGGCATGTTCGTGGTGGCTACCGTGGCGAAGTGGAGCGCGTTGATCTTCGTGTCTATCTTCCTCTGCGTATTCGCCGGTTTCGCAGCCCTCATTTCGACATGGCTGGCCCGTCAGAGTCGGCGCATCATCGCACTGTCCGGCATCATCAACCTGCTGGCAGGCCACATACAGAGGTCGCGCCGACGCAGTGGAGACGTCACAGATCGGTCTTGATCGTTTCGGCCAATCGGTCGAGGTAGTCGGCGTTGCGTTTGTAGTGCACCCAGGGCCCGATTTTGGTGCTGGTCACCAGGTGGGCGCGTTGTAGCACCGCCATGTATTGCGAAGCAGTCGACTGTGAGACGCCCGCTCTGGATTGAATGTGCTTGAGGCACACCCCTACCAGTTCGGCCGGCTCGAGCTGCGGCGGAAAGTCGCTCGGATCCTTGAGCCATTGCATGATCGCCAATCGCGCCGGATTACTGAGAGCACCGAACACTGCCGCAAGCTCCGCAGGACTCAGTTCGTCAGCCACCCTCGAAGCGTACTCCAATATCGCAATACCGCGATGTGTGGTCTACTTACCCATACATCGCAATATCGCGATATTCAGATAAGGAGAAGTTGATGAAGTCAGCAGTAGTCGTGGGGGCCAACGGCGTGATCGGCGGAAATCTGGTCGAACATCTGCAGCGGACCGGGGATTGGAACATCATCGGCCTGTCCCGCCGCGGCGGTATCGACAGCAAAGGCGTCCAGCACACTGCGGTGGACCTGCTCGACGGCGACGAGACTCGACGCCGACTCTCGCACCTGACAGACGTCACGCACATCTTCTACGCCGCGTACCAGGAACGCCCCACGTGGGCCGAGCTGGTGCCTCCCAATCTGGCGATGCTCGTCAACGTGGTCACCGTGATCGAAGACAGTTCTCCCGATCTGGAACACGTCAGCCTGATGCAGGGATACAAGGTGTACGGCGCGCACCTTGGCCCGTTCAAAACCCCTGCGCGCGAATCCGATCCACCACACATGCCGCCCGAGTTCAACGTCGACCAACAACAGTTCCTCGAAAGCCTTCAGGTCGGAAAGAGGTGGTCCTGGTCGGCTATCCGGCCATCCGTGGTGTGCGGTGTAGCGCTGGGAAATCCGATGAATCTGGCCACCGTCATCTCTGTCTACGCCACCATGTGCAAGAAGCTGGGCGTACCCATGCGATTCCCGGGCAAGCCCGGTGCTTTCGGATCTCTGCTGGAAATGACCGACGCATCGTTGCTCGCCGAAGCGACCGTCTGGGCCGCAACTACGCCGGCGTGCGCGAACCAGGCATTCAACATCACCAACGGAGACCTGTTCCGCTGGAACGACATGTAGCCGCGCATCGCGGACATCTTCGGCTTGGACACTGCCACCCCACTGCCCATGTCACTGGCCGACGTCATGGCCGACAAAGAGCCGCTGTGGAATTCGATCGTTGCCGAACACGAGCTGAAGCCCACTCCGTACCGCGATGTGTCGTCCTGGGCGTTCGGCGACTTCGTGTTCTCCTGGGACTACGACGTCATATCCGACGGCTCCAAGGCCCGCCGTATGGGTTTTCATCGTTTCGTGGACACCGAGGCGATGTTCGCCGGCATCGTCACAGATCTCCGGCGGCAACGAATCATTCCCTGAGCGAATCGGGCTCGGTGGTTCCGCACCCGGTAGCTGTGGAGGCATAGGCTTTTCGACGCACGCCCCCGACAAGGAGATCGCCATGTCAGTGAAGTCCGAATCGACGTCCACTCGGCACGTGATGCCCAAGAAGCAACTACTCGCAGTCAGTATCGGCAATGCCGTCGAGTGGTACGACTGGACGGTCTATGCGACATTCTCGATCTACTTCGCGACCCAGATCTTCTCCGGTGACAACCCGGCTGTGGCTCTGTTGAGCACCTTGGCGACGTACTCGGTGGCGTTCTTCTTCAGGCCGCTCGGGGGCTTGCTGATCGGACGTTTTTCCGATCTCAGAGGGCGACGTCAGGCAATGATCCTGACGATCGCGATGATGTCGGGTGGGTCGTTCGCGATCGCGGTCCTCCCCACGTTTTCCGTGGCAGGGTGGATCGCTCCGATTCTGCTGTTGCTGGCCCGGATTGTCCAGGGCATGTCGATGGGCGGTGAAGTCTCCAATGCCTCGGCCTACCTCGCCGAGATCGCCCCGAACGACAGGCGGGGCCGATACTCGTCGTTCTACTACATCTCCACCGGCACGGCCATTCTCCTTGCCTCACTACTCGGCGCGTACCTGACGTTCGTGCTCGACGACGACCAACTGAGCTCGTGGGGCTGGCGCGTACCGTTCGTCATCGGCGGGCTGCTCGGAGTAGTGGGACTCTGGATGCGACGCGGCATGGCCGAAGCCGACAACCAGGAACGCAACGCAGTGAAGGCGAAGGCCGTGCGAAACCCGTTGTGGATGACCATGAAGCACCATCCTCGTGCCGTCCTGCAAGTCGTGGGATTCGTTCTCCTCGCCACTCTCGCCTACTACACGTTCTTCTCCGCGATGACGCCCTACGCCGTCAAGCAACGCGGAGCGGAGGCCAACGACGTGTTCGTGGCCTTGTCGATTGCGACAGCGATGTTCGTCGCGTTGCAGTACCCCATGGGCGCTCTCGCGGACCGCATCGGCCGCAAGCCGCAATTGTTCACCTACGCTGCACTGTTCGCGATTCTGATCATCCCGCTCTCCAAGCTGATCGGGCCGTCGTTCGTCAAACTGCTGATCGTCTTCTGCGTCGGCCTGCTGCTGTTCGCGATGTGCTCGGCCATCATTCCTGCCGTTCTGGCCGAAGCCTTCCCGGCAGAGCTTCGAGGTGTCGGTATCGGGGCCTGGTACAACCTCACGGTTGCGTTGTTCGGTGGCACCGCTCCCCTACTGGTCAATGCCTTGTCCGACGCAGGCCACGCCGACTGGTTCTTCTACTATCTCGCTGCAGCAGCCGTGATCTCGTTCTTGACGATGGTGTGGATGCCGGAGAAGCGTGGCCAGGACCTGGACTGATTATCGGCGACACTACGATCGGATGGCACACCGTCCGAGGCCGTAGGAGAGTCAATGCACCCGTTCGACGCAGCAGTCGCACTCGAGAGTGTCGGCGAGGGCACGTACGCCGGACGTACGTCGCCGTCGTACAACAACATGGTCGGCCCGTTCGGCGGAATCACTGCTGCATCGTTCGTCCGGGCCATCGAGCTCCATCCCGACTGCCAGGGAACACCGGTCTCGTTGACGGTGAACTTCGCCGGTCCTGTCGCCGAGGGCGATTTCGAGATCTCGGCTCGCCCTGTGCGGACCAACCGAAGCAACCAGCACTGGTATCTCGAACTGACTCAGAACGGTGCGGTGGCGACGACCGCGACCGCGGTGTTCGGTTCGCGTCGTGAGACCTGGGACAACATCGAGGCGACGGTCCCTGACGTTCCCTCCCCCGCCGACACGAAGCAGGGCGGTCTTCCCGACGCCATCGCGTGGGCACAGAACTACGAGATGCGTTTCGTGCACGGCGCACTGAGCGATCAGGAGTCCGCTGACTCGACCGAAACTCTGTGGATCCGCGATACACCACCGCGGCCGATGGACTTCGCGGCCCTGACCTCGCTGAGCGATGTGTTCTATCCGCGGATCTTCCAGCGGCTCGGCAAGTATGTTCCGGCTGGGACGATCTCGTTGACTACCCATTACTTCGCTACGCCCGAGGATCTCGAGCAGCATTCCGACGGATACGTCCTCGGCACCGCGCGGGCACGCCGATTTCACCAGGGCTACTTCGACCAGACTGCCGAATTGTGGACCGAGGGCGGGATTTTGCTGGCCACCAGTCACCAGATGGTCTACTACAAGGTGTGACTCACCGACGACTGTTCGACCAGTCGTCGTACCGCGCCCCTCGCACCGTTGTCCTGCAGCGAACGCTTGGCTCGCTGGTACGCACCTCGTAGTCGCGGGCTAACCGAGAGGTCCCCGAACACTGCGCGATTGGTCAGGAATGCTCCGGGATTGTCGTGGTCTTCCCACGACAGTCGCTGCAGACGCTCCGCATCGACGTCGATCATGGGCACGTCTCCACGCTCGTACACCCCACACCATCCGGCGAGTATCAACGCGCAATGATCGACGGTCCGATCGTGCGCCAACCGATCTCGCAGTACCGGCAGCACGAATTTCGGGATTCGCGCGGAGGCGTCGACGATCTGACGTTCGAGGGTGTCTCGAACGGCCAGACTCGAAAATCGTTGCAGCAGTTGCTCTATGTAGGTGTCGAGGTCGATCCCCGGCACCGGCGCGAGCGTCGGGGCAGCCTCCGCACGCATGTACGATGCGACGAATTCACGCATGTCCGGATCCGCCATCACCTCGTGAACGTGGGTGTATCCGGCGAGGATGCCGAGGTAGCTCATGGCCTGGTGGGATCCATTGAGCAGCCGAAGTTTCATGTGCTCGTACGGTGCGACATCGGAGACGAGTTGCACTCCTACTTCGTCGAACGGTGGCCGCCCGAACGAGAAGGTGTCTTCGAGTACCCACTGCGAGAACGATTCCGACTGGACGGGCCACCGATCGTCGATGCCGAAGTCACGTCGAGCATCCTCGATGACGGTCGACGTCGTTGCCGGCGTGATGCGGTCGACCATCGAATTGGGGAACGCGGTCGTGGCATCGATCCAGTCGGCCAAGTCGCTGTCGTGGTGGCGCGCGAAGGACGTCAGCGCGGTGCGGGTGACCGCGCCGTTGTGAACGATGTTGTCGCACGACATCACGGTGAACGGCGGAACTCCGTGGAATCGACGGGTGGCGAGAGCCACGGTCAGAAAACCGAAGACGCTCTTCGGTATGGCGAGATCCTCGAGATCCGCCAGCACCGACGGGTCGGTGGGCTCGAATGCGCCCGTGAGATCGTCGACGCCGTAACCGCCTTCGGTGATGGTCAGGGACACGATCATCGTGGACGGTGAACTCAGCACATCGATGACGGCCTGCGGATCGTCGGGTGCGAAGACGAAATCGGCGACGGAGCCGACGATTCGGGCGTCATGTATGCCGTCGGGGTCGACGGTCACGACTGTGTAGAGGTAGTCCTGGGCGTCTAGGACCTCTCCGATTCTCTTGTCCTGGGGCAGCACTCCTACCCCGCACAGCGCCCAGTCCAGGTGCCCGGCCGCGAGCAATCGGTCGAAGTAGACCGCTTGATGTGCGCGGTGAAACGCACCGACACCGAAATGAACCACACCGCAGTGCAGTTCGTCCGCGTCGTACGCGGGCCTCGCGACGGTCGCCGGTAGGTCTTCCAACGTGGTGCGACGAAGCTCGGTCATGACTTCGGTCCTCGAGTCGGCTGAAGATGAAACGGACGTGGTGAGCGGTGGCGCTCCCGGGCAGGTTCTGCCACCAGGAGCACCACCGCAGTTCAGGGGTGAATCAGCAGGACGACTTGTAGACGTACTGTGCGCCTTCGCCGTCGATGTTGTCGGCGGTGATGACGTGGAAACCGGTGGAGATCTCGGCGGTGACCGGCTTGTCGTCGATGGCCGCCATGGCCTGCTCGACGCCATCGGTGCCGATGGTGCCGGGCTGCTGAGCGATCAGTGCTTGCACCGTTCCCTCACGAAGCTGCTTGACCTGCGCCGGGCCCGCATCGAAGCCGACGATCTTGACCTGATCCTGCTTGCCCGCCTGCCGAACTCCGGTTGCGGTGCCTTCGGCCGCAAAGGTGTTGGCAGCGAAGATGCCGACGATGTCGGGGTCCTTGGCCAGTGCGGCCGAGACCAGACGGGCTGCTTCGGCCGGATCGTTGTGGCTGTACTGCACGCCCAGGTAATCGAAGGCCGAGTTCGCTCCGACGGCTTCCTCGAAGCCTTCCACTCGGGCGTCGGCGGTGGAGACTCCCGGATCGGTCGAGATCACCAGTACCTTGCCGCCTGCCGGGCTGAGCCGCTCGATGGCGCTGAATGCCTCTGCGCCACCGCCCTTGTTGTCGGACGAGATGGAGGAGACCGCGATGGACGGATCTTCGAGAGTGGTGTCGACGAGGACGACCTTGATACCGGCCTTCGAGGCTGCCTCGAGGGGTGCCTGCATGGCGGCGACGTCGGTGGGCGCGATGAGAATGGCCGACGGCCGTGATGCCACAACCGAATCCACGATCGGCTTCTGCAGCGTCGGGTCGAACTTCACCGGCCCCTGGGTGTCGACGGTGACGCCTGCGTCCTTGGCCGCGGCCTCGATTCCGCACTGCATGCTGATGTAGAACTCGTCGCCGCTGACGCCCTGGATGAAGGCGATCTTGCCGCTGCCGCCACCGCTTCCGGAGTCGGACGAACAACCCGCCAGGAACATGGCGGAGACCGAAGCGACACTCAGTGCAACGACGGCGGTGCGTGATGTGATCATGGTCGACTTTCTTGTAAAGGGTTGCGAGTGAGGGAGTTCAGGGCCGGTCCGAAGCTAGGGACTTCGAGACCAGAGTCTCTTGAGGGAGCTGGGCGATTGGCCTCGACTTGCAGCGTCGCGTCGACGTTGGTCGAAGTACACCGCGGCGATGAGAACGGCACCGACAGCTACCTGCTGCCAGAAGGGCTGTACTCCGACGATGACGAAGCCGTTCTGCAGTACGGCCGGAATGAACAAACCGACGACGGTGCCGAACATGGTGCCGATGCCGCCGAACAGGCTGGTTCCACCGATGACCACTGCCGCAATGACATTGAGGTTGGTCTGGGACTGGCCGGCGATCGCGGTGGTGCCGTACTGAGACAGCGACAGTATGCCCGCCAATCCGGCGAGGGTGCCGGAGAGCGCGTAGATCTTGACCAGATGCATGTCCACCTTGATGCCGACGCGGCGAGCGGATTGCTCCTTGGAGCCGACGGCAAAGGTGTAGAGGCCGAACTTGGTGCGGTGCAGAACGATTCCGAAGATAACGACCAGCACCAAGGCGATGCTCGAGATCAACGGGATGGTGGTGGCAGGCAGGTTTCCGTAGCCGATCGTGTCGACGAGAACCGGTGGTACGTCGCGGATGTCGACGCCGCCGGTGATGACCTGCGACAGACCGAGCGCCCCGCCCAGTGTGCCGAGTGTGACGATCAGCGGAGGCACTTTCGCCTTACCGATCAGAAATCCGTTCAGCAGACCCCAGCACAGGCCACATCCCAGCGCCACCACGATGCCGACGGCCGCCACTCCCCAGCCGTCGCCGCCGATCGCGGCCATCGTCTTCGCCGACA
Source organism: Rhodococcus sp. PML026 (assembly GCF_000963615.1). Lineage (NCBI taxonomy): Bacteria > Bacillati > Actinomycetota > Actinomycetes > Mycobacteriales > Nocardiaceae > Rhodococcus > Rhodococcus sp. PML026. The sequence continues at coordinate 15,282 of NZ_KQ031368.1, forward strand.
CGACGCCGGAGAAGACGAGCACCGAGCCGACCGAGAGGTCGATGCCGCTGGTGACGATCACGAACGTCATGCCGATCCCGAGGACGGCCAGGATGGAGACGTTCTGGATGATCTGCCGGATGTTGCCCCATTCGGGGAAGCTGCCGGGGGCCATGATCGAGAACACCAGGCAGATCGCTGCCAGCACCAGCACGATCTGAAAAACCTGGACTCGCGCCAATTTTCCGAGCGACTCGACGAGATCGAACGTGTGCCGTGACGGCCTGTCGCCGGGAGGCAACGGCTCGAGCGATGGGGAGATGGTCTGGTTGCTCATCGTGTTGCTCCGGTGGTTGCGCCGGTCATCGCACCGACGAGTTCTTCCATGGTCGTGTTCTTGGCGTCGAGGGTGGCCACGCGCTTGCCCATCCGCAGCACCTGGACGCGGTCGGCTACTTCCATCACGTGCGGCATGGAGTGGCTGATGAACACCACGGCCACTCCCCTGTCAGCGACCCGACGGATGGTGTCGAGGACGTTGCGCGTCTGCACCACACCGAGGGCGGCGGTCGGTTCGTCGAGAAAGACGACGCCCTTGGCCCAGGCGACGGCACGCGCGATGGCGATTGCCTGTTGCTGGCCGCCGGACATCGATCCCACCGGGACGGTGAGGCTGCGGACGGTGGCACCGAGTTCGTCGAGCGCATCCTGTGATTGCTTGCGCATCGTGGAGACGTCGAGGAAACCGAGGCGGCCGAGCGGCCCCTTGGCCGGCAGTTCGCGTCCGAGAAACATGTTCTGTTGCGCGTTGAGATGCGGAGCGAGCGCGAGATCCTGGAACACCGTCTCGATTCCGAGCTCTGCCGCCACCGTCGGACTGTCGAGATCGACTGCTGTGCAGTCGAACAGGATCTCTCCGGTGTCGACGGCCAGGCTGCCCGAAAGAGCCTTGACCATCGTGGACTTGCCTGCGCCGTTGTCGCCGATGAGGGCGACGACCTCACCCGGGTAGATGTCGAAGTCTGCGTCGTCGAGGGCGCGCACGTTTCCGAAGCTCCTCGACAATCCCCTCGCTTCGAGGATCGGTGTCGCAGCAGGTGCAACGGTGGCCATGGGTACTCCTCGGTCGAATGGAAACGTTCGGGTGTGGGACAGGACGCCCCCGCCGACGCCGGTGCAGCACGGTTCGAGAACTGGGCCTGCGCGGCATGTCGAGCTCCCTGCGGGGCTCGCTGTGTTAACGAGTGTGACCCACACAACTCGCATTGTCACGTGTTTCGCGAAAATTCATGTCACCGGTGACATGGGCTGCCGGCCCGGCAGTCATTCCGCCGCAGTACGAGGCCGATATCCGACCACGGAGTACCGTCTCTGAACTGGACAAATGGACGATCTACACCGTTTTCGCGACGGGAACGACGCGCTACGGTACCGTCCATGACACCGATGACATACGCGTCCACTCCGGGACGGATGACACCGATGACATGACCACTCGGAACAGTGAAGGTAGACCCCCATGAAGTTCGACGGCCGCAAGATCTTGGTGACAGGTGCCAGCGGAGGCATCGGCTCGGCAACAGTTCGGCGCTTGGTGGCCGACGGTGCCGACGTCGTCGCGGCGGGCCAGTCGGTGGACGCGCTCGACAAGCTGGCCGACGAAACCGGGGCAACGCCCCTCGCGTTCGATCTGACGTCCGAGGACAGTGTTCGCGACGCCGTCGCCGGCCTCGAGCTGTACGGCGTCGTCAACTGCGCCGGATTCGGCGGCGAGATCGCCACGCCACAGGACACCGACATCTCGATCTTCGACAAGGTCATCGCCATCAATGCGCGCGGCGCACTGTTGGTCATCAAGTACACCGTCCCCGCCATGATCGCCGCGGGCACCGGAGCCATCGTCAACGTCTCGAGCCAGGCCAGTCTCGTCGCTCTGACCGGACACATCTCCTACGGATCCTCGAAAGCAGCCTTGGACAACATCACTCGGGTCTCGGCACTCGAACTCGGCCGCCACGGCATCCGCGTGAACGGTGTGAACCCGACGGTCGTCATGACGGAGATGTCTGCGTTCTACTGGGGTCGCCCGGAGATCGAGGAGCCGTTCCTGGCGCAGATGCCGCTGGGACGCTGGGCCACCGAAGACGAGATTGCCGCGCCGATTGCCTTCTTGCTGAGCGATGATGCTTCCATGGTGACCGGAGTGTCGTTGCCGGTGGACGGCGGCTACACCAGTCGCTGACGGGACGAGGACGAGCAGACGGGGTAGATCATGACCACCATGCAAGACGTCGCGGCGCTGGCCAAGGTCAGTGCCAAGACCGTCTCACGGGTGTACAACAACGACCCGCACGTCGATCCCGATACTCGTGCCCGCGTTGCCGAAGCGCTCGAGTCGCTCAACTATGTGCCGAACACGATGGCGACCTCCTTTCGCAACGGCCAGACGGCGGCCATCGGTGTCGCCGTCCCGGATATCGACGACCCCTTCTTCTCCTCCATCGCACGCGCAGTGGAGGAACGGGCCCGCCAGGACGACATGGCAGTTCTCGTCACCAGCCTCGGTCACGACGGAGATCAGGAACAGGCGTTGGTGGAGTCGCTGCTGCGTAGACAGTTGAGCGGCTTGATCATCGCGCCGACGGGTGCGGACCACGCATATCTGGAGCGCTGGATCGACAAGACTCCGACGGTGTTCGTCGACCGCGCACCCGACGGCCTCAAAGCCGACAGCTTCGTCGACGACGATCACGGCGGGGCGGTGTTGGCCACCGATCATCTCCTCGATCTGGGTCATACCCGCATCGCCGTGATCGGCGACAGTGCCGGGATTCCGACCAGCCGCAATCGCTTGGCCGGATATCGAGAGTCGTTGCAGGCCCGGGGAATCGAATTCGACGAGGCCCTCGTCGCTCTGGGTGTGCTGGACCGCGAGGACGCCCGTGTGGCACTGACCGACTTGACCGCACTCGACAGTCCCCCTACTGCACTGTTCCTGTCGAACGCGCGAGTGGCAATGGCCTGCGTGCCTGTTCTACAGCAGATGAACTTGCTGCATCTGGCGTTCGTCGGATTCGGCGACTTTCCCCTCGCCGACGCAGTGATGCCACCGGTGACGGTGATCGATCAGAACCCGGCTCGACTCGGCCATCTGGCCATCGAACGACTGTTGGGTCGAATCGAGAATCCCGGGCGCCGTTACAAACGGCGCAACATCCTCGGCGTCGAGTTGATCGAGCGCGAATCCTGCACTCCCGGAACCACTCACACCATCAGCTGAGCCCGAGTTCTCGGGCCACGAGATCGGCTTGCTGCGCGGTCGTCAGTTCGGCGTCGACGCGTAGGTGCGGAATGCGCGGCGTCCGTACGGGCGGATCCACCGGCCGGTGGGCATCGCGATCCGCCCCACGAGCGGCCCGGCGTCGCGCCAGGAGCTCCGGCGATCCGTCGACGTGGATCACCTTCGTTGCAGCTGGGGACAATTCGTTCACGAGTAGCGTCCATTCTGGCGCGCCCGTCAATTCGCGGGTGAAGGGCGCAACGAGGACGGGCCGCTGACCGAGCTGTACGAGATCCCGGGCAGCGGCGCGCACCACGGCGTAGCGCCCGGCGCGAATCCGCTCCGAATGTGGTCCGGCACTGTTCCAGTGCGGGCCTTCGATCAGCGAATCCAGTTCGTCCAGTAGCAGATTGGTGAGGGTGTCCAGGTCGAGCAGAGCAGTACCGAGACGGCGCGCCAGCTCCCTACCCAGCGTCGTTTTGCCACTCCCCGCCGCGCCGGCAATCACCAGGACCGGCAGGGATTCCCGTTCGATTCCGAGGACGTCTTGACAGACATGAGGCATAGCGGGAATCATACAAGACAACGTTGTCTCGCATACGTGCTACAGCGACACACTTCCTCCGATCGAGAGTTCACGTGACCGAGCGCGCCAGCATCAAAGACGTCGCCGCCTTGGCGGGCGTCAGCTTCAAGACCGTCTCACGCGTCGTCAACGGCGTGGATACGGTCCTGCCGGAGCTGCGCGAGCGGGTCGAGGCTGCGGTGCAGACACTGAACTACGTTCCGAACTCCGCCGCCAGGTCGCTGAAATCGGGGTCGGGCAACACCATCGGGATCGTCGTCGACTCCATCGACGACGTCTTCTTCGCATCCTTGGTCAGTGCCGTCGAAGATCGCGCTCTCGAACACGGGCTCGCCGTCATCGTCGGCAGCACCGGCTTCGATGCCCAGCGCGAACGGGATCAGCTGGCCCTCCTGGCCGGACAACACGTGCGGGGCATCATCCTCGCGCCGGTCGGCGACCACAGTGACTTCCTCGTACCTCGGCGTCGCACACTGCCCACGGTCACCATCGACCGCTCGATCACCGGTTTCGATTCTGTCATCGTGGACGATTACGGTGCCGCCAAGCGAGCCGTCGAGAAGTTGGTGGCAAGCGGGCACACGCGAATTGCTCTGCTCGGCTTCGACGATCGCCTGCAGACCGCGCAGTTGCGCAGGCAGGCGTACCTCGACGTTCTCGCCGATCTCGGCCAAGAGCCGGAGTCCGCGCTCGCCCCTCCGGTATCCCACGCCGCAGATTCGGTGCGGCCGGTGGTGAAGACGCTACTGGCGCAGCGCAATCCACCGACTGCATTCTTCGTCGCCAACGCACGACACGCGACCGCTGTGGTGTCGGTTCTGCACGAGATCGGTCGCACCGATGTAGCCATGGTGTCGTTCGGTAATTTCTCGCTCGCCGACGCCGTCAGCCCGTCGGTGACCTGTATCGACCAAGATCCGTATCGCATCGGCACCCTCGCATTCGACCGCCTGGTGCAGAGGTTCGACGATCCCTATCTCGAACCCGAGCAGCAGATTGCGCCGACCACTCTCGTGGAACGACTTTCACATGCACTCCCCCTACCTGTAGAGAAATGAGAACTACTCCGTGAACCCCAGACTTGTTGCGGGACTGGACCTCGGGAGCACCGGCGTCAAAGTACTCGTCACCGACGATGCAGGCACCGAGCTGCTCATCGAGCAGAGTCCCACACCGTGGCGGCACGGACCGGGCGGAACCACCGACCTGGCCGCCGAGGATCTGTTGTCCACCATCGGACACCTACTCGGTGCGGTCGCTCGCCGGCTGCCCGAGGCAACCGGTGACCCAGCCGCCTGCATCGACGCCATCGCGGTGTCCGGGATGGGTGAGACGGGCTTTCTTCTCGATGAAGACAACGTTGTCCGGGCATCGGCCTTCGCGTGGTTCGACCCGCGTGGTCAGCAGCAGGTCGACAACCTGCCGGCCGAATTGCGCGACCAGTTCGCCGGCAAGACCGGACTTCCCGTCGGCGTTCAGGTCTCCGTCGTCAAGATTGCCCACCTACGAGACAACGGACTGAGCCTCGACGGGCTTCGCTGGTTCAATCTGCCGGAGTTCGTCGTCCTGTCCCTCGGCGGTCGTGCCGTGGCCGACTACTCGCTGAGTTCGCGCACCGGACTACTCGATCAGGACAGCGGCGAGCCGTGGTCGGAGATGTTGGCGCACCTGGGTGTCGGAGCCGACTTCATGCCGCCGTTGGTCGACGCCGGAACGGACCTCGGAACTGCCGACGCTTCAACACTTCCCGAGTCCATCGCCGGCGCTCGTCTGACTGTGGCCGGTCACGATCATCTCGTGTCCGCGGTGTCCGGCGGAGCTATCCCGCCCGACCGATACCACGTGTCGATGGGCACTGCCGAGGTTTTGCTGCGGGTGCTCGACACTCCGTTGACCACCGACGCGCGGAGCAGGCTGGCCGAACACCTCATCAACTCGGTGCGCCACGTGGTTCCGGGCCAACATGTGCTCGTCGCGGGAGTGAAGACCGGCTTGCTGATGCGACGGGCGTTGCAGCTGTGCGACATCAGCGATCGTGCCGGTCGCGACCTACTGGACCAGCGAGTGTGCGCACTGCCTGCAGGCGGACCGTTCACCGACGGCGGTATCGACATCGCTGGTGCCCGCAACGACGACGGCGTTCTGTCCATCACGGTTCGGACCGACGGGATCGATTCGGCCGAGCTGTTCCGTTCGATTCTGTTGCACGGCAACAACGAAGTGGCTCGCCTTATCGACGCACTCGATGCCGAGGTGCCGCCCGCCAGGACGACATTGCTCACCGGCGGCTGGGCCGGCATGGCCAGCGTACGAGATGCCCGGGCTCAGGTGCTGCCCGATGTCTCGGTCTCGACCAGATCCCAGGACACTGCCTACGGCGCAGCACTGTTCGCGGCCCGACTACTGACGCTCATAGAAATCTGAGCCCACATTTCTGCAGTGAGACAACGTTGTCTCTGCTGCTCTCGACCCCAACACCCCACCAGGAGAAGAAGATGAACGAACTCACCACCCTCGAACGTCGCGGAATGGCTGCCATCTCCACCGAAGGCGGCAACATGCTCATCGTCGCCGGAGATCAGCGCAACGGTATGAAGGCCGTCATGAAGGACGCCGTCGACGGACCGGGCTCGATCACCGTCGAGCAGCTCGCCGAGGCCAAAGCTGACCTTGTTCGCTACCTCGGCAACCACGCGCCGGCGATCCTGCTGGACCCGGAGGTGGCACTGCCGAAGATCGTCGACGACGGTGTGCTCTCGCGGGGCACCGCTTTGGTGGTCGGCATGGATGCGTCGGGCTTCGAGGAGACCGACGGTCTGCGCTACACCCGCTTCGTCGACGGCGTGACCCCGCGCGTTGTGCGTGATCTCGGCGGCGACGTCGCAAAGATGCTGTTCTACATGCGCCCCGAGCAGCAGGGCGTCGACTCCCGTGTTGCCGAGGAGATCCGCGACCTCGTCAAGGCTTGCTCCGCCGAGGGTCTGCTTCTCATCGTCGAGATCTTGACCTACCAGCTCGAAGGCGAGTCGGACGAGGCCTACAAGGCTGGCTTCGGCAAGATCATTGCCGACTCCACGCGCATTTCGGTCGAGTGCGGCGCCAAGGTACTCAAGCTCCCCTACCCCGGTTCCGCCGAGGCCTGTGCTGCCGTCACCGAAGCAGCACAGGGTGTTCCGTGGGCCGTGCTGTCAGCGGGCGTCGATCACGAGACGTTCATCGAGCAGGTCCGCATCGCCGTCGCCAACGGTGCGCGCGGAGCGATGGCAGGCCGGTCACTGTGGAAGGACAGCATGGCTGTCTCTGCCGAGACCCGCGAGGATCTGCTCACCAACCGCGCACTCCCCCGGCTGCGTGAGCTGAACGCGGCCGTCGACGCCTGATTCGCGTTCTTCGACCGAGCCCGTGGGCGAACACGGGCTCGGTCGACGCCGTCTGGGTAGCGTGAACCCATGACGGAAGACTCGAAGCACATCGATATCGTTGCCGCGCCCGGAGTGTTCGCCGATCTGCAGACCGCGCAGGAGCTGGTCGCACGGGCCCTGTCCGCCCGCGGTCTGTCGGGCGGAATTGTCGACGCTGCAACCGGTTCCGATGAGGTTGTCGTCGTTCCCGGCGATGGAGCGCAGGTCGATACGTCGTTGTACAGCAGCGTCGTTCGCGTCGACTTCGGTCAGTGCGCGCCGGATCGGTCCGAAAATATTCGCGCCCACATCCGGGGCCGCGGTCTCGACGGTCTCCGGTTCGCGATCGACAGTGTGTACTTTCATCGCTTCCACCCCGGCACGATCGTGACGTACGGAGATCACCCCGAGCAACGCGTCGAACTGCGGGTGCCCGAAGGCGATGGCCCGTTCCCCGTCGCCGTACTGATTCACGGCGGATACTGGCGTTCGAGGTGGGAATTCGACCTGATGGATGCGATGGCGGTCGATCTGACCGCACGCGGCTACGCCACCTGGAATGTCGAATACCGCCGACCCGACGAACACGGGTGGGATGCGACTACCGAAGATGTCGCGGCTGCTCTCGCCGCGCTGGAGACGGCACCCGCCTCGCTGGATCTGTCTCGAATCGTCCTGATGGGTCATTCCGCGGGAGGCCAACTGGCCCTGCGACTTGCGGCCGATTCTGTCGGCGAACGAGTGGCCCCTGCCCTGGCGGTGAGTCTGGCCGGGGTGCTCGACCTGAAAGTCGGCGACGAGCGGTGGCTCGGGGAAGGTGCGGTATCGAACGCCATCGGTGCCCGCTATGGCGAGGCCCAGCGCATCTACGAGGAGTCGTCACCGATGTCTCGACTGCCCCTCGGCGTTCCACAGCTGGTGGTGTCCGCAGTGGCCGACGATCCCAATCTCCTCGAAATCAGCCGCGCGTACTACGCTGCCGCATCCGCGAGTTCCGATTCCGTTGCTTCGGTCGAAGGACCGGGCGGGCACTTCGCCGTCGTCGATCCCACGTCAGAGATCTGGGTCGACATCGTTGCGGCGGTGGAGGCTGCCTTGAAGTAGCTCGACCTCAGTCGGTGGTGATCGACAGAATCACCCGCGGCTTGCGGCGTCGAGCAATGATCAGTTCGACGAGCATGACGATGCGGTATTCGATGCCGTATTTCTTCTTCAGTACCGATGTCGGTCTCGAGGCGGCGTCTCCGGTGACGATGGTTGCCGAGCCGGTCACCGCCACGGCGTCATCGGGCACCGATCCGCGCCGACTGCACGGGCGGAGCTCCACGCGATCGGAGTTCCTGATGCGTTTGACCTTGCCGCTGTCCGCGGGAGTGATGACGACAAGGTTGTCGCCGTCTCGGGCGATCCACACCGGCGTCGATACCGGCGCACCGGATCGACGGAAGGTGGTGAGCGAAACGAATGCCTCGTCGCCGAGGGCACGAGCGTCATCCGAAGTAGTGGCCATGAGTACCAAGTTACGCACCCTCCTCGCGTCGAGTCCGTAGTGTGCATGTTGTGACGCGGAGCACAACGACGTGCAGCCGCGCCGGGACATCGAAAGCGAGATCGTCGTGAAGAGCACCATGCAGGACACCCCACTGTCCATCGGCCAGCTGGTTCGATTCGGGACGTCCATCCACTCCTCGGCCGAGATCACCACGTGGACCGACACCGGCCCCACCACGGTGACATTCGGGGAGTTGGGCAGGCGGGCAGCACAATTGGCTCACGGCCTGAGGTCGATAGGGATCGACGATGATCAGCGAGTCGCGACATTGATGTGGAACAACGCCCCGCACATGGAGGCCTACATGGCGATTCCGGCGATGGGCGCAGTGCTGCACACCCTGAACATCCGACTCTTCCCCGAGCAGCTCACTTACATCGTCAATCATGCCGAGGATCAGGTGATCATCGCCGACGCGAGTCTGCTCCCCCTGCTGACGCCGTTGCTGCCGACGTTCGAGACCGTGCGACACCTCGTGGTCGTTGGGGTCGGCCCGGCGCAGGTCACTGCACCCGACGGTATCGAGGTGCTCGGCTACGAGGACCTGCTGGCGGGCAACCCGGAGGAGTTCGATTGGCCCGAACTCGACGAACGGTCAGCTGCCGCAATGTGTTACACCTCGGGCACCACCGGTGATCCCAAGGGGGTCGTGTACTCGCATCGTTCGATCTACCTGCATTCCATGCAGGCGTGCATGACCGACGCAATGGCAATTGCGCAGTCCGACAAGGTGTTGGCCATCGTGCCGATGTTCCACGCGATGTCGTGGGGGCTCCCGTATGCGGCGCTGATGGTCGGTGCGTCCCTGATCATGCCCGACAGGTTTCTGCAGCCGGCTCCGTTGGCAGAGATGATGTCGACGCTTCGTCCGACGGCGGCGGCTGCTGTCCCGACGATCTGGCAGGCCCTGCTCGCTCATCTGGACGAGCATCCGGCGGATCTGTCGAGTCTGCGTGATGTGGTGGTCGGCGGTGCCGCATGCCCACCGAGTCTGATGAAGGCATTCCACGAGAAGTACGGCGTCCACATCTCGCAGGCATGGGGCATGACCGAGACGTCACCGCTCGGCACCTCCGGTAGGCCCGACGCAGGACTGTCGCCGGAGGACGAGTTCGACTTACGTTGCACACAAGGCAGATTCGTTGCCGGAGTTCGGGCACGACTCGTCGACGACGCCGGAACGGTCCTGCCGTGGGACGGGAAGACCGTCGGCGAGCTCGAGGTCCGTGGCCCGTGGATCACCGGCAGCTACTACCGCGCCGACGCGGACGACAAGTTCGACGACGGTTGGCTGCGAACCGGTGACGTGGGCACCATCTCCGAGAACGGCTACCTCCGCCTGACCGATCGCTCCAAGGACATCATCAAGTCCGGCGGTGAATGGATCTCCTCGGTGGAACTAGAGAACCAGGTGATGGGACACCCGGCCGTTCGCGAGGCCGCGGTCATCGGTGTGCCCGATCCGAAGTGGGACGAGCGGCCACTGGTCGCTGTCGTCGTGCGCGAGGGTGCGTCGGTGACGGCCGAAGAATTGAAAGAGTTCCTCGACAGCCGCGTCGCGCATTGGCAGTTGCCGGAACGATGGACCTTCATCGACGAGGTCCCGAAAACGAGCGTCGGCAAGTACGACAAGAAGAGGCTGCGGAGTTCCCACGCCGACGGTGCGTTGGAGGTCATCGAGTTGGTCTAGCTCCAGCCGATACGCCTCTCACGATTGGTGCCGTCAGTGCGTTGTCGGCGGGCCCATTCCCAACGAGGCGAGAGTCATGTCCGCAACTCGTTCGAGTTGATCCCGAGTCGACCCGTCTCGGGCACGTTGCGACATGCCCTGGATGACGACGCCGATGAATTCCGCTGTGTCGAGAGGTGCCGACGACTGCGGCAGGATTCCGTCGGCGGCGTTCTCCGAAATGCGTTGTGCCAACAGTGAGACGTTGGCATTGCGTATGTCGCGCAGCCGATCTGCGATGCTCTGGTTGGCCTCGGTGACCCCGACGGCCGAACTGATGATCAGACAGCCCCCCGGACAGGACTCATCGGTGTAGTGCGATGCTGCCTCGTACAGCAGTCTGGAAATGAGTTCGGCAGCGTTGGGCTCCTCGGCAAATGCCCGGCCCATGAAGTCACCGCGGGTCGCGAGGTAACGGTCGATAGCAGCGTAGAACAGCTCTTCCTTGCCACCGAATGCGCTGTAAAGACTTGGCGGGTTGATGCCCATTGCACTGGTGAGCACGGAGACGGAAGTGCCCTCGTACCCGTGCCGCCAGAAGGCCAACATCGCTTTGTCGAGCGCGGCGTCGACGTCGAACTTCCGGCCCTGCCCGCGAACCCCGGCCATTGTTCCCCCTCCCTCTCGCGCATTGCACTGCTCGGTGTGGCCGAGCTTACTCGTATAGCGATCGATACACGAATAGCCTAGCCTCGGACAGGTCGCGCTACGTGAACGAGAGGAAGTCGAATGAAAGCTGTTGTCATCACCGGCAAGGGTGGACCCGAGGTACTCACAGTCGCGGAGATCGACGAGCCCGACGCCGGCCCGGGCGACGTCACCGTGTCGGTGGCTGCGGCAGCCGTCAATCCGGTCGACATCAAGACCCGCTCGGGATTCCTGCCTATCGAACTGACGTACCCCGCGGTCCTCGGTTGGGATGTGTCCGGCACCGTCGTCGCCGTCGGACCATCGGTCACCCGATTTGCACCAGGCGACAACGTGATCGGAATGATCGCGCAACCAGCGCACCGCTTCGGCACCTATGCCGAGCGAGTCGTCGCCGACGAATCACTGTTCGCGCACGCACCTATCGGCATCAGCCTCCAGCACGCCGCAGCAATCCCACTCGCCGCCCTCACCGCCATGCAACTCATCGACAAGATCACCCTCCCTGCGCATTCGACGGTCTTGGTGACGGGTGCGGCCGGTGCGGTGGGCGGCATAGCGTCGGCGCTTCTGTCGATCCGCGGCCACACCGTCGACGCTGTCGCGCGGAAGTCCGATACCGAAAACCTCCTCGCACACGGTATGCGCAGGGTGTTCACGAGTCCCGTCGACCTGCCTGCGGGCGCTTACGACGCCGTCGTCGATACGGCCGGCATCGTCGACGCCATCGACAGCGTGCGCGACGGCGGAGCGTACGTCTCGATCGAGGACGGAAATCAGCCCGAGCCACAGCGCAACATCACGCCGAGTAAGAGCTACGTGAACGAGGACGGGCTGGGGCTCGAGAAATTCGTCTCGCTCGTCTCCGCGGGGACGATCACTGTTCCGGTCGCTCGCCAATGGGAATTCGACCAAGCCCCACGGGCACATTCGCTGCTGGCCGCCGGTGGAACACGAGGAAAGGTGTTGTTGATCCCATGATCGGTGTTGCTCGACCCGTCCCCGGTGCGCTATGAAATACGGAATCAATCTTCCCAACTTCGGGCCGCAGATCGACCCGGACGGAATTCTCGCGTGGGCGCGCACTGCCGAATCCGCTGGTTTCGACAACGTGCTGCTTTCCGATCACGTCGTACTGACCGAAGACGCTCACGGCCGCTCGCCGTCACCCTTCTACGAATGCCTGGCGACGCTGTCGTGGCTCGCGGGTCAGACCGAGTCCATTCGCCTCGGCAGCGGGGTACTGATCGGAAGCCATCGCCATCCGGCGCATCTGGCTCACGCGACCGCCACAATCGACCGGCTCAGCGGTGGACGACTCATCGTAGGAGTGGGCGTCGGTTGGACGACCCAGGCATTCGATGTGCTGGGTATTCCCTTCGACCGGCGAGGTCGAATGACCGATTCGACGCTCGAAACTCTACGTGCAGCATGGTCTTCCGAAACGTACGGGGCCATGGGAGCAAGCGGCACACCCCACCGAGTTCACACTGGCCCGCTACCGCTGCAGACACCGCATCCGCCACTGTGGATCGGTGGCAACGGTGCAGCCGCACTCGACCGGACGAATGCGTTGGGCACCGGCTGGCATCCCCTACACCCCACCCGGCAACGATGCATCGATGGCTCCCGCGCGCTGAACGATGGTAAGGAGTTCGTCCCGCGGATCTTCTTCCTACCCTCTGACGCTTCGGTGCAATCACCGAACCGCCCGCTCGGCTACGGGTCCATCGAACAAATTCTCGAAGACGTTCAGTTCCTCGCCGAACTAGGCACCGAGACAATCGTTCTCGACACCGACCCTGGAGACCAGAAGCTTCGACGTTCTACTGCCCACGATCTCGAACTGGTTCGATACGCAGGCGACGTGTTGGGGATGTAAGTCACACGCTCGACAGTGCGAACTACCCGCTCCAACCCCAGTTGTAGGGGTTCACCACAATTCGGTACCAGGTATCGGTGTTCTCGACGTTGGTGCACGGCACCACGATGTACGACTGCGATGCCTTCTCGAGTGACTGCGCCTTATTGCAGAAGTACTGTCCACCCTCACCGGACTGCTCGGCGCGATAAACGGGGCCGTAGTGCCATTCGTCGGCACTGGCGGTTGCAACTCCCATCGTGGCTCCGGCGGCGAGCGGAAGCGCCAGAAGTCCGGTCAATACGGCAATACGTCGGCTGATGCGGTTCATTCGAGGGCCTTTCGTGGCGGCACGTCCTGCACAACGTCGCCGGCCGTGGTCCGGCCACCGACTCGATCCGTTCATTGGTGACGTCGCTCGACGGCCGAGTCGCGTTACCGGTCGACGCGACGCAGCGCGGCTACCCATCGACCTCCACGCCGAACCGCACCGTCAATTCCGCCAATCCGTCGTGGTAGCCCTGACCGATCGGTCCGCTTGCCAACGCACGCACAGCGAGCCCTTCTGCGAGACGACGTTTCCACACTTTCTGCCTGCTAGAGCAGGCATAAAGGCCCATTGTCGGCGGGACCTTCGGATAAGTTCCAATATGCATGCCAGGGCAAGCACAAGGAGCGATGATGGCGGAACCGCGACGACGAGCCCGTAAGCACTCGTGAGAACTGGCCGAAACGTTCGTCGCGCGTCGCCATCAGTTGCGCATGACCCAAGCCGAGTTGGCGTTGCTCGCCGGGGTGGGTCGTTCCACCGTTCAAGCACTCGAAGGAGGAAAGAACACAGTGCAGCTCGACAGCGTGGTCGCGGTCGCGGATGCTCTGGGGTGCGATATCGCACTGCTCACGCGCGCCGGATCGTTTGTGCCACTGCTGGATCCGACATGATTCAAGCACTCGAGCTACGAAAGGTCGATGCAGCCGACGCCTACCAGGGAAGACCCCTTCTTCGCGATCAACCGACCCGCTCGGGAAACGACAGGGTGTTTCGATACGACAGTACTTACCTCGACGACTCCTCTGCGTCGAATCGTCACCGAGGCCCGAATTGACGGTCTCCCGCATCCCCCAGTCCGGGCACGATGATGCCCTGATCGTTGAGCTCATCATCGACGGCGGCACAGACCACGCGGACAGGGTGTCCTGACTTCTCCAGCGCTGCAAGGCCTTCGGGTGTGACGACGACGCACACGACGACCACGTCGGTTGCTCCGCGTGCCACGAGCAAGTCGATCGTCGCGGTCATGGACCCGCCTGTGGCCAACATCGGGTCGAGAACGAACACCGGCGTGCCGGCGAGATCTGCGGGGAGAGACTCGAGGTACGGCACCGGCTGCAGTGTCTTCTCGTCTCGTGCCATGCCGATGAATCCCACACCGGATCGCGGAATGAGCGCACTCGCCTGCTCCACCATGCCCAGCCCTGCCCGGAGAACAGGAACCAGCAGAGGTGGGTTCGCCAACCGCACACCCGTGGTGCGGGCAACCGGGGTGTCGACCTCGAAAGTGTCCACCGGGGCATCACGCAAAGCCTCGTACACCAACGTGTGTGTCAGCTGCCGCAGCGCCGAACGGAAGGTCGCGTTGTCACTGTGGACGTCGCGCATCGTCGTCAAAAGCGCTGCGGTCAAGGGATGGTCGACTACGTGGGTATCCATGGTCGCAGATTATGGGCCCCTCGTCGGCCATTCGTCCACACGGCTCGCACTCGCTCGAACTGTCCGAAAGCGACCCCTCAGCGTCGGCAACTTTTGCCCACGACGGGGCCGCGACCGGCACGTTGACTCGGACACATGACGCTTCGCAACGATCGATTCGAGTTCGACACCGACATCGCTCCCCTGTCTCGGAACGCAATCCGATGACGGTCGGACCGCTCTCCGACTGCCTCGTCGTCGATCTCTCGCGTGCACTTGCCGGACCACATGCGGCGATGATGCTCGGCGACCTCGGCGCGCGAGTGATCAAGGTCGAATCGCCCAGCGGCGGTGACGACACCCGAAGTTGGGGCCCACCCTTCGTCGCCGACGACGAGGGCGATCGACACTCGACGTACTTCCTCTCGTGCAATCGCAACAAGGAATCCATCGCACTCGACCTGAAAGCTGTCGACGGCCGAGACACGCTCACCGCCTTGATCCGCCGCGCCGACGTGCTCGTCGAGAACTTTCGTCCCGGCGTTCTCGCTCGCCTCGGCTACAGCATGGAGGCATTGCACGAGCTGAATCCGCGTCTGGTGATCCTGTCCATCACCGGTTTCGGCCACGACGGCCCAGAAGGCACGCGCCCCGGTTACGACCAGATCGCTCAGGGCGAAGCAGGATTGATGTCCCTGACTGGGCCGTCGAAGGACGAACCCACTCGAGTCGGCGTTCCCATCGGTGATCTGCTCGCCGGAATGAACGGCGCATACGGCGTCGTGGCCGCACTGCACGAGCGCAACACCACCGGACGCGGCCGCGTCGTGCGAACCAGCTTGTTGGCCTCCATCGTCGGGGTGCACGCATTTCAAGGCACTCGCTACACCGTGGCCGGCGAGGTGCCCCGCCCCACCGGCGGACATCACCCGTCGATCTGCCCGTACGGTCTGTTCCACTCGTCCGAGGGTCTGGTTCAGATTGCCGTGGGCAGCGAGGGATTGTGGCAACGCTTCGCTCCCGCATTCGGATTGGACCGTCCGGAGTGGGCCACCAACCCCCAACGCGTCGACGACAGAGAGGCCGTCATCGCCGCTGTCGATGCCGTTTTCGCGGACTGGCCGACCGACAAACTTCTCGGACTACTCGGTGAGCTCGGCATACCGGCCGGACGCGTCCGTGATCTGGCCGAGGTCTACACCTGGGAACAGACACGGTCGCAGGGACTGATGATCGACGTCGATCATTCGGCCCTGGGCACCATCACGTTGCCCGGCCCACCGCTGCGCATGGACGAGGATTGCGAGGGTGCCGCGATGCGCACGACACACGCGGCCCCGCCGACCCTCGACCAGCACGGCGACTCGATCCGCGCCTGGCTCGAGACGACACCATGACCCGCACCGGCGCGCCGGCACGGCTCGGCGCACTCGAACTCGTCGAGATGGTCGTCGACGCCGGCAGTTTCGTCCGGTGGGACACCGACCCGCTTCCCCCGATCGGGGTGCACGGACCGGCGGATCAGGGCTATCTCGACGAGCTCGCCGCGGCCCGTGAAACGAGCGGCTGCGACGAGTCGGTGTTGACCGGCGAAGCCACCCTTGCAGGGCGCCGGGTAGCACTCGTCCTGTGCGAGTTCGGGTTTCTCGCCGGCTCCATCGGAACGGCGGCCGCCGAACGATTGGTACAGGCCGTCGAAAAGGCGACAGCAGAACAGCTTCCGCTGCTCGCCTCGCCGACCTCCGGCGGAACACGGATGCAGGAGGGCACGGTCGCCTTCTTGCAGATGGTCAAGATCTCGGCGGCCATCGCTGCGCACAAGTCGGCGGGTCTCGCCTACGCCGTCTACCTTCGCCATCCCACGACCGGTGGAGCACTTGCCTCGTGGGGCTCTCTCGGCCACGTCACTGCGGCCGAACCGGGTGCGCTCCTGGGCTTTCTCGGTCCGCGCGTGTACCAGGCGCTGTACGGCGAAAAGTTTCCCGAGGGAGTGCAGACAGCCGAAAACCTCGCCGCCCGTGGCCTGGTCGACGCGGTGGTCCCTCCCGAGCAACTCCGTGAGGTTGCCATTTCGGCGCTCGCCGTCCTGTGTGCGCCACACGAGCCACCTCCGCCGGTTCCGAACATCCCGTTGGAACACCTCGACGATGTGCCGGCATGGGAATCCATCCGTCGTTCTCGACGGCCGGAACGGCCGGGAGTACGCCACCTCGTGCGATCGGCCGCGAACACGGTGACGACGTTGCAGGGCACCGGAGCCGGTGAGATCGAACCCGGATTGTTTCTGGCCCTTGCCAAGTTCGGGGCCTCGGCGTGTGTACTTCTCGGCCAGGACCGCACTTTCGCCGATCAGCCGTTGGGTCCCGCCGGCCTCCGGGAGGCACGACGCGGAATGCGGCTGGCGGAAGAGCTGCAACTACCCCTCGTCACAGTCATCGACACTGCCGGTGCCGCGTTGAGCAAGGAGGCCGAAGAAGGTGGCCTCGCGGGCGAGATCGCACGCTGTTTGGTCGAACTCACGACACTGAAGGCACCGACGATCTGCCTGCTGCTCGGCCAGGGAGCCGGCGGCGGCGCACTCGCACTGCTCCCCGCCGATCGGGTGCTGTGTGCTCAGCACGGTTGGCTGTCGCCACTGCCGCCGGAGGGCGCATCGGCGATCAAGTTCCACACCACCGACCGCGCAGCCGAGATGGCAGAGGAGCAGGGCGTGCGCAGCCTGGACCTGCTCCGTAACGGCGTCATCGACCGGATCGTGGCTGAACGGCCGGATGCCTCCGACGAACCTGCGGCGTTCCTGTCTCGCCTCGGTACCGTGCTCGAACACGAGTTGGCCGTACTCCTCGCCGCCGACCCGGCCGCCCTGGCGACCTCCAGGCTGCAGCGCTACCGCTACCTGGGGATGTCCGAAAACCAAAAAAGTGCGCTGATTGGGCAAAGCTTGCCAGTGCACCCCCGGTCCAACGGTCGATAACGTTCGTGGGGCGAGCCCCCGCCGCGCGAACGCCGGCCGACTCTGCAGTACCCACAGATCCCGATGAAGGAGATTTCAGTGCCCGACGCAATCGAGGTCCGCAAGGTCCCGCTCCACAACGTGTCCGATGCCAGCGAGCTGGCGAAGCTCATCGACGACGGGGTGCTCGACGCCGACCGGGTCATTGCAGTCATCGGTAAGACCGAAGGCAACGGCGGAGTCAACGACTACACCCGCATCATCGCCGACCGAGCTTTCCGCGAAGTGTTGTCCGCGAAAGGAACTCGCAGCGCACACGATGTCGGCGAGGTTCCGATCGTCTGGTCCGGTGGCACCGACGGAGTCATCAGCCCCCACGCCACCATCTTCGCGACCGTACCGTCGGACAAGGCAGTGCAGACCGAGGAGCCGCGCCTGACGGTCGGCGTCGCGATGAGCGAGCAGTTGATGCCCGAGGACATCGGCCGCACCGCGATGATCACCAAAGTGGCTGCGGCAGTCAAGGATGCGATGGCCAACGCCGGCATCACCGATCCCGCAGACGTGCACTACGTGCAGACCAAGACCCCGCTGCTGACGATCCACACCATCCGTGACGCCAAGAGCCGCGGCAAGACCGTCTGGACCGAACAGACGCACGAGTCGATGGATCTGTCCAACGGCGGCACCGCTCTCGGTATCGCTGTCGCGCTCGGTGAGATCGATATGCCGACCGACGAGGACGTCATGCACAGTCGTGAGCTGTACTCCTCGGTGGCCTCGTGCTCCTCGGGCGTCGAGTTGGACCGTGCGCAGATCGTCGTCGTGGGTAACACTCGCGGAATCGGCGGCCGGTACCGCATCGGACACAGCGTGATGAACGACGCGCTCGATCAGGACGGCATCTGGAACGCGATCAAGGATGCCGGTCTCGAACTTCCCGAGCGGCCGCACACGAAGGATCTGGGCGGCAAGCTCGTCAACGTCTTCCTCAAATGCGAAGCAAGCCAGGACGGTACGGTCCGTGGACGACGCAACGCCATGCTCGACGATTCCGACGTCCACTGGCACCGCCAGATCAAGGCGTGCGTCGGTGGAGTCACCGCGGCAGTGACCGGCGACCCAGCGGTCTTCGTGTCGGTCTCGGCAGCGCACCAGGGCCCCGAAGGTGGCGGCCCCGTCGCCGCGATCGTCGACCTCGGATAGCGCCGGTTCCGATATCGAACAGCGCCGCGCGAACCCGACAGTCTCGGGTTCGCGCGGCGTCCGGCCCTCCCTGCTTCTGCGTCTCTCTCGAACGAAGGAACCACCATGGCAACCACCGTCGGACCCGCTGCCGAACTTCTGATGTCCGACGCGGTCGAGCTCAGCGGCAAGATCAAGCGCCGCGAGGTCTCGTGCGTCGAGACAATGACGGCGTACCTCGACCACATCGAGGCACACAATCCGACGGTCAACGCCATTGTCGCCCTTCGTGATCGCGACGAGCTGATGGACGAGGCACGCGAGCGAGATCAGCAGCTTTCGGACGGACAGTATCTCGGGTGGATGCACGGATTTCCCCATGCGGTGAAGGACCTGTCCGCAGCCCGAGGCCTACCGTTCACATCGGGGTCACCGATCTTCGCGGATCGCATCGCCGACGCGGACGATCTGTTCGTCGCCCGCGTGAAAGCGGCCGGTGCCATCGTGATCGGCAAGACCAACACACCGGAATTCGGGTTCGGATCTCAGACGTACAACCCGGTGTACGGAACCACCGTCTCGCCCTACGACACCTCGCGCACTGCAGGCGGAAGCAGCGGAGGTGCGGCGGCAGCATTGGCCCTGCGCATGCTGCCCGTCGCCGACGGCACCGACTACATGGGATCGCTGCGCAACCCCGCAGCCTTCAACAATGTGGTCGGCTTTCGCCCGTCGTGGGGACGCATTCCCGAGCCCGGCTTCATCGCCCAGGGCGCGGTCGCCGGACCGATGGGCCGATCGGTCACCGACGTCGCACATCTGCTGTCGACGATGGCGGGCCCGGATGCCAACGCGCCCCTCGGCATCGACGAGGACCCGGAGATCTTCACCCGCACTCTCGAACGCAGCTTCCGCGGTGCCCGCATCGCGTGGGTCGGAGACTGGAACGGTCACCTGGCTACCGAACCCGGTGTCCTCGATCTGTGCGAGTCGTCGTTCACCGTCTTCGAGGACCTCGGCTGCGCAGTGGAGAGCACCGTGCCGTCGTACGACCCGGCGAAAATCTGGGACTCGTTCCTGACGTGGCGGTGGTGGGCGCAGCTCGGGATGGCCGATCTGTACGAGGACCCGCGCACGAGGGAGCTGATGAAGCCCGAAATGCTGTGGGAGATGGAGCATGCCGTCGCATTGACCGCACTCGACGTCACCAAGGCAGCGCAGGCTCGCAACGACTGGCAGAGCGCACTGACGACATTGTTCGAGACCTACGACTTCGTTCTCGCGCCCACCGCTCAGGTGTTCCCGTTCGACAAGGACCAACACTGGCCGCAGTCCATCGCGGGTCGACCCATGGACACCTATCACCGGTGGATGGAAACGGTGGTGCCCTGGACGATGACCGGCGTTCCTGCCGCCGCCGTCCCGGTCGGGTTCGACGATCGCGGTCTGCCGATGGGGGTCCAGATCATCGGCAGGCACGGTGCCGACCGGGCGGTTCTGCAGCTCGCCTACGCCTACGAGCAGGCCTCGCGGTGGGTCGAACGCGTACTCCCGCCGGCACTGCACGTCGGCTGATCCCCCGCCGTCGCGACATGCGCAACACAGTATTGTTGAACAATGGATGACATGGTCGGTGCGCTTCGGCCACGAGTACGAGACTTCCCGGCGTCGGCGAGTTACGCGCTCACCGTCGCAGAATTGCTTGCACTCCCCAGCCTCTCCGGGTCCACTCTTGTTGCGGGCGAGCAGGGACTCGAGAATGTGGTTCGACGCGTCAACGTCATCGAAGTACCCGACATCCTGCCGTGGGTGAAACCGAACGAACTGCTGCTGACAACGGGTTTCCCACTGCGGCATGCAGATTCGGGCCGCCCGTTCGATGCCGGTGCCCTGGTGGAGTTGGTCGAGGGACTCGCCGAACGCGGCGCGGCAGCGCTCGGAGTCAAAGAAGGACGCTACTTCGGAGACGTCCCCGCCGCGATGATCGAGGCAGCGGATCGACTCGGCCTGCCGCTCTTCCTCATTCGCCGGGATGTCGGCTTCGACGAGGTCATCTCCGAGGTGTTCACCCACCTCGTCGACCGGCAGGCGTGGGCGTTGGATATCGCCGATCGCATGCATCGAGCACTGACCTCGATCGTGCTCGAAGGCGGCGATCTACCGCAGATCGCCGACGAGGTCGCCACACTGTTCGAGGCGACGGTGCTCATCTGCACTCCGGACGGTCGAGTCCAGGCCACAGCAGGAGCAGACGCAGATCTCGCGGCTTTGGAAGAGATGCCACTGTTCGACCCGTCCGGTCGCCTGCTCACCGAACGACTCCACGAAGGCCTGCAACCGGTCCCGGGCGACAGCGGGCACCGCATTGCCGTCGCACCGATCATCGCGGGCGGCACCGACCATGGACTGATCGTGGCTGTGGCGGCCGCCGAGCGACTCGGTCCCGTCACGATGCAGTCCCTCGAACGCGCGGCCACCGTCGTGGCGTTGGCGGTCATCAAGAAGCTCGCGGTCTCTGCCGTCGAGTCCAAGTTTCGCGGCGACTTCCTTCGGGACGTCCTCAACGGCGCAACCGAATCCCCCGAACAGATCATCGAGTACTGCGCCCAGCTCGACTGGGACGTGGATCGAAGCATGGTGGTCATCGTGGCCCAATTGGACGAGATCGTCGAAGTTGCCGTGAGCAATTCGGTGAAGCCGGCCGTGTCCGGCCGCCTGCCGCAGGAGCGGCTGACCGCGGCATGGCAGCAGGTGGTTCGCCGGCGCGATCGTCGGGCTCCCGTCGTCGGGTTCAGCAACGAGGTCGTCACGCTGATGCCGGCCGAACCCGGCACCGAACGGGACGTCGTCGAGGATCTGATCGCGTCCGTCGCCGGAGACAAGGGCGGCGGACGAAACTCGTTCGGCGCAGGCGTGAGTCGCGTTATCGACTCCGTTGCCGACATTCCGCGCGCCTACGATCAGGCCCGCAAGGCAGTCGTCGTAGGACGCCGCATGCGCGGAAACGGCTCGGTAGCGCATTTCGACGGCCTCGGCGTGCATCGACTGCTGTCATTGGTCACCGACGGAGCCGAGCTGCAGGCCTTCGCTACCGAGGTGTTGGGCTCACTCGCCGGCGACGACGCCGATGCCGTCGACCTGCGCCAGACGTTGCAGGCGCTGCTGGACACCAACTGCAACGTCGCAGAGACCGCCCGCGTCTTGCATTTCCACTACAACACGCTCCGCTACCGCATCGGCAAGCTGGAGTCCATCGTCGGCCCGTTCACCACCGATCCGATTCTGCGCCTGGATGTAGCGCTGGCGCTGCGGGTCGCGGAGATGAAGGGGCTGTGACACCACCCGAGGAGACACTCAGTGCCTGAGGGCAATTCGATCGGAACCGACGCCGTCGCACTCGCGGCAGCAGTGCGCGCCGGCACCGTGTCCGCACGCGAGGTGACCGAGCAGCACCTCGAACACATCGACCGAATCAATACCGAGCTGAATGCGATCGTCACCGTCGCTGCCGAATCGGCACTGCTGACAGCCGACGGAATCGATGCCCGCATCGCCCGCGGCGAGCGGGTCGGCGACCTCGCCGGAGTGCCGTTCACGGTCAAGGACCTGATCGCCACCGCCGGAGTTCGCACCACGGCGGGTTCACATGCGCTCGCGGACAACGTCCCTCGCGTCGACGCTCCCGCCGTTGCTCGGATGCGCGCCGAGGGCGCAATCCTGATCGGTAAGACCAACACACCCGAGTTCGGTGCCAGCGGACTGACGCACAACGACCTGTTCGGCTACACCGTCAACCCGCTCTCTCCCGCCGGCACGAAGCTGTCACCGGGCGGGAGCAGTGGCGGTGAGTCGGCGGCCATCGCGTCGGGCATGAGTGTGGTGGGACTGGGCACCGATTTCGGTGGCTCGGTGCGGTGGCCCGTGCACTGCACCGGTCTGTGCTCGATCAGGCCGACACCGGGTCGAATCGACTCCGAGGGGCAGTATCCCGGTGTCATGAGCGACAACCGAGTGCTGACGAATCCGGCGACCATGCACGGCACCGTGCAGACCATCGGACCCATGGCCCGCACTCTCGACGACGTGATCCTGTTGCTGCGCGTGCTGTCGTCGCCTCAATACGCCTGGACCGACCCTTCGAGCGTGAACCTCCGCGAGCTCGATATTCGTTGGGCCACAGGAGAAGGCACGATTCCGGTCGATGCGGAGATCCGCGCTGCCGTCGAGGCCGCAGCACTGCGCACAGAGCCGTTCGTCGGATCGGTGACGCCGTACGACGGCACCGCATTACACGGCGCTCATGACCTGTTCACTCGGATGCGGGCCTGCGAAACCCAAACGGACATCGAGCAATACGGCCCCGCCGAGTTCAGCGCCAACATCCGGGCCATCATTGCTGCCGTCCGAACCACCACAGCCGCAGACGTCGAGGCACTGTGGGCTCGACGCGCCGAGATGCAGCACCAGCTGGTGTCCACGATGGGCGATGTCCTGATACTTCCCGTTGCATCGATCCTCGCCCCTCCTCTCGGTGAGACGAGCTTCGAGGTCGACGGTGCAGCTCTGTCGTGGTCGCAGGCGTTGGCGAGCAGCCGAGCGATCAGCATCCTCGGGGTGCCCTCGGTGGTGATTCCCGTTGCCACCTCCAGTAGCGGTCTGCCGATCGGAGTGCAGATCATCGCCAAGCCGTGGCACGAGCATCACGCTCTCGCCGTCGCCGCTGCTCTGACGTAGTCCGCTCGGTCCGTCCATCCGTACCGCGACGGCAGGTTCTTACAACGACCCGCTGTCGATTTGGTCGAAATGTGTTTCATGGTCGGCGCGCGCCAGCAACTAGCGTGATGGGCATCACTCATCCGATCGAAAGGCGGCGGCATGCGCGACATTCTCGACGACGTGGCCCCGTGGCTGCGCGAACGTGAGCCGTTCGCCCTGGCCACGGTGGTACGTACGTGGCAGTCCGCACCGCGCCCCCCGGGTGCGGCAATGGCGGTCGCCGCGTCCGGTCAGGTCGTCGGCAGCGTTTCCGGCGGCTGCATCGAAGGTGCCCTGTACGAGCTGGCGAACGACGTCCTCGCCGACGGTATGGCCAGGAGCGAGACCTACCGGGTAGCGGACGACGACGCGATCGGCGTGGGTCTCACGTGCGGCGGCACCATCGAGGTGTTCGTTCGTCTCATCGACAGCGACGCGTGCGCGGCACTCGAAGACGTCGCTCGTCTGGTCTCGAGCGGCGAGCCGGTGGCCGTGCTCACCGACCTCACCACCGGGGCCCCGACGCGGCTGGCGGTTCTGGGAACGGAGGCAACCGTCGATTCCGACGGTCTCACCGACATCGAGTCCGACGGTTCGAGCGTGGGTCTCGCCGTTCTCGACCGACTGCACCGCGGCGAGTCCGGCTTGGACATTCGCATCGCCGACGACGGCGCGCGGTCCGTCATGGTCGAGTTGTTCGGACCACCGCCCCGGATGTACGTGTTCGGTGCCATCGATTTCGCCGCCGCGATGTGCCGCCTGGGCACGTTCGCCGGCTTCGCCGTCACCGTCGTCGATGCCCGCCCGGTGTTCGCCACCCGAGCACGATTCCCCGACGCGCACAACGTCGTCGTAGCCTGGCCGCATACATTCCTCGCTACTGCGCCGGTGGACGAGCGCACCGTCATCACCGTTCTCACCCATGACGAGAAGTTCGACATTCCGCTGCTCGAGGTCGCGCTGCGCAGTGGCGCCGCCTACGTGGGCGCACTGGGCAGTCGGTCCACCCACCGCCGCCGGGTGGAACTGCTCGGCGAGCGCGGGGTGACCGACAGCGAGCTGGCTCGGTTGCACTCCCCCATCGGGCTCGATCTGGGTGCCTCCACTCCACCGGAAACGGCGATATCCATCGTGGCCGAGATCCTCAAGGTCTCACGGCAGACGACCGGGCTCGAATTGCGAAGTCTCAGTGGGCCGATCCACCGCGATGCCGCTGCCGAGATCGACGCGACATCACCCGTTCGATCGGCCGTCAGGTGCTGACACTGCACGACGAGCGACGCTCGCCCACCACGGAGGTACCGCATACCGTCGAGACCGTGCTGGGCTCGAACCTGCTGGCACACGCCACGTTGCTCGCCGGTCGCGCCGGCCTCGGCCGGCCGGTACGCAGAATCAATCATGTCGACGACCCCGCCGGCATTCGGTTCTGGATTCGGCCGGGTGACCTGTTGTCCACGACGAGCGAGGCCCTCACGCACCTGACGGAGCCGACGGCAGCGCTGCTGTCCCGAGCGCATTCCCTCGGCGTTGCCGGGATTCTGGTGCGGGTGAACGACGACATCGCCGTTCCGGAGTGCGTCGGCGTGAGTGCCGAGACACTGGGCCTGCCGCTGGTTCAGGTCTGCGGCGAACTCGACCCCGGGCACGATCTCACCGCGGGCCTACGCGACAACGCAAAGACGCAGGCACGAGCGATGTTTCGGTCCGAGCGTCTGCGCCGGGCACTGACCGATATCACACTCGCCGGCGGCGGGGTGGCACAACTGGCATTCGCAACCTCGGTCGAATGCGATGTGGCAGTGTCGATCACCACGGTGGACGGACGCGAACTTGCCTCGGCAGGCAGTGACGACGAACTGTCCGCCCTCCGCGCCAGCACCGCCCTCGATCCCACCGGAAGACTGCGCACCGACTCCGTCGACGGCGGCCTCGGTCTCCGTTCGCAACAGGGCAGTTCGATCGCGGTATGCGCAATCACTGCCAACGGAATCGACCATGGACGCATCGTCCTGTTCTCCTCACGTCGCCCTCTGACGGAATCGGACCTGCACACTGCCGACGCGGCCGCAGGCGTGTTGGCGATGGTCGTCACTCGCGATCTCGCGCTGTCGGCAGTCGAGGAGAAACACCGATCGAATTTTCTGCGCGATCTTCTCCTGGGCCGAGGCGGCGAGCACGCACACGCGGTGGCGCATGCACGACGCTTCGGCTGGAATCTCGGCAGGCCGGTGGTGATCGTCGCGATCGAACCGATCCCACACCTCGACGACGAACCGACGCCCGGCCGCAGGCCACTCGTCGATCGGCAGATGTCGGCTTTCGCAGGGGCTCTGGCACAACGAGATCCGCAGGCCGCCATCGCCGCCCTCGGCACCGAGACCGTCATCATCATGGGCGAACGTCCCACGACGGTCGCGGACGTGCACGAGATCGTCGAACGAGTGCACGGAGACGGCGGCGGTGGTCGGCAACCGTTCACGGTCGGGATCTCGCGTCCGTGCACCACGGTGGCCGACATCCCCAGCAGGTACGGCCAGGCGCGTACCGCGTTGAAGGTCGGCCGTCAGGTATCCGGGGACTGGGCCGTCACCACGTTCGACGAACTCGGCGTGTTCCGACTACTGAGCCTGGTGGACAACGTCGACGAGCTCGAATCGTTCACCCGGGAAACCCTGCACGACCTCGCCGGGCACGACGACGAAGCACGCGACATGCGCAGAACCCTGGAGACGTTGCTGGCTACCAACATCAACATCGCCGAAACCGCTCGGGCACTGCACTTTCACTACAACACCTTGCGATACCGAATAACGAAACTCGAAAAGATTCTGGGCCCCTTCACCGATCGCGCCGATCTACGCCTGGATCTTTCCCTTGCGCTGAAAATCATGGCCATGCGCGGAACCGACCACCACATGTGACGGACCCGCCATCGAGCGCTTGGCAAATTGCGCTCGTAGCGATTTGGAAATGCGTCAGTAACGTTGCAGGACAATGCTTTACCCATCCCGCGAACCACCCCGGTTCGATACGTTGGAGAAAGGCTCGACATGCCTATCTGGAAGATTCACGGAGACGGAAAGAATGTTCGACCGGGTGACGTCGTCGCGCCGAACGAACGGTTGAACTGGGGCCGCACCATCAGTCTCGGCGGCCAACATGTGGTGTCGATGTTCGGGGCCACGTTCGTCTTCCCCATCATCATGGGGCTCAATCCTCAACTCGCCATTCTGATGTCGGGCTTCTGCACCATCTTCTTCCTGCTCATGGTCAAGGGCCGCATCCCCAGCTACCTCGGCACGTCCGCGGTGTTCGTCGGCGGCGTCGCCGCCATCCGAGCGCAGGGTGGAACGTCGGCGGAGGTCACCGGCGCCATCCTGGTATCGGGTCTCGTCCTGGCATTGGCCGGACTCGCCATCCACTTCATGGGCGGCGGCGTCGTGGTGCGGGTGCTGCCCCCTGTCGTCACCGGTGCGGTGGTCATGTTGATCGGCTTCAATCTCGCGCCTGTCGTCGCCAGCACCTACTGGCCACAGGACCAATGGGTCGCTCTCGCAGTGATGTTCGTGCTCATCGTCATGAGCGTAGCGTTACGCGGGTTCCTCGGACGGATCGCGATTCTGCTGTCGCTGGTGTTCGGGTACGCGCTGTCCTGGATCCTCGACCTCGTATCCGGGCCCATCACGTCCTACGACGCCACGGCCGGCGAGGTCACCGAGCACTTCCGCGTCAATTGGTCGGGTGTCGAGGCGTCGCAGTGGTTCGGGCTCCCGCCGTTCAGCGACGAGGCGAACGGCATCGTCGGCATTCATGCACCGTCGTTCAGTCTCGCCTTCATCGTTCTCGTCCTCCCCGGTGTCATCGCTCTGATCGCCGAAAATGCAGGACACGTCAAGGCTGTCGCGGAGATGACCGGTGACGATCTCGACCCGATGATGGGCCGGGCACTCGCTGCCGACGGCATCGCAACGGTGATGGCCAGCTCGGTCGGTGGCTCGCCGACGACGACGTACGCCGAGAACATCGGCGTCATGGCGGCGACCAAGGTCTATTCGACGGCGGCGTACACGGCGGCCGGCATCATCGCAATGATCCTCGGATTCTCGCCGAAGTTCGGCGCACTGATCTCGGCCACCCCCGGCGGCGTACTCGGCGGTATCACCGTCGTCCTCTACGGCATGATCGGCCTGCTGGGTGCCAAGATCTGGCGCGAGAACGGTGTCGACTTCGGCAACCCGCTCAACATGATGCCGGTTGCCGCGGGTCTGATCATCGCGATCGGCGACACCTCGCTCGTCTTCAGCGATTCGTTCTCGTTGAGTGGTATCTCCCTCGGCACGATCGTCGTCATCGGGCTCTACCACCTGTGCGCTCGCATTGCCCCGGCCCACATGAAGACACCGGTCGACGCGTCGCCTCGGCATCGATCCTCCTCTACCACAGCACGTTCCGACGGCAGCGACGGAGACGGGGTTGCCGGCGAGGTCGACACCCTGAAGCCGTTGCGGTAACGAGCGATTGCAACACTGGGGCGTGACGTTTGTCACCTCTTGACGAAACACTTCCAGGCACAGGCAGGCAGGATCGGGATATGAAACCTTCTCCATTGAAATACCATCGGCCGCGGTCGATCGAGGAGGCGTGCCGAATCCTGGCCGAGGTCGACGGCAAGGTGCTGGCCGGCGGTCAGTCCCTGATTCCGATGCTGTCGATGCGCCTGGCCGCTCCCGGGAACCTGATCGACATCACCGGTATCGACGGTCTCGACGACATCACCGGGTCGACCCAGTCGGGCGTCACGTTCGCGGCCCTGGCCACGCACGCGTCGCTCGCGTCGAACCGGGCTGCCGCCCGGACGCAGCCGTTGCTCGGACGGGCACTGCAGCTGGTGGCCCACGCGACCATCCGGAACCGTGGGACCACCGTCGGATCCATCGTGCATGCCGACCCGTCGGCCGAGATGCCCGCGGTCATACGGTTGCTCGACGGTTCGGTGACGGTGCAGTCCGTCCGCGGCCGCCGAGAGATCGCGGCGAAGGATCTGTTTCTCGGGCCGTTGGAGTCCTCGCTCGAGACGGATGAGATCGCTATCGCTGCAACGGTTCCCGCTGCCCGGGTCGGAGAAGGAACGGCCATCGACGAGGTTGCGCGACGCCACGGCGACTACGCGCTCGTCGGGGTCGCGGCCCGCGTCACCGTTGCCGAGAACGCGGTGCGCACCGCGCACGTCACGTACGTGTCCGCCGGAGAATTCGGCGAGGTCGTCGACTACACCGATGTCATCGGTGGGGCCGCGGTGTCCGACGCACGTGATCCGAAGTGGAACGCGTTGTCGGAGGACGCACGTCGACGCGTCGAGACCGAGTCCGATATCCATGCCACCGCGGCGTACCGATCCCAACTCGTCGCCGCACTGACCGCACGGGTGGTGATGGCCGCCGCAGTCGACGGCGCGTCGTCGAAGTCCGCTCACCCGCAGCACGCCGATTCCGGAGTGAACCACTGATGAAGACAACAGATATCGAACAGCAGTTGGACGATCTGATGGCGGAGACCGGCGAACAACACGTACAAGTGACGTTCACCCTCAACGCAACCAAGCAGACGATCGTCGTCCCGGCCCGCACCCTCGCGTCGGACGCCATCCGCCACGACCTCCGCCAGACCGGCACCCATGTGGGATGCGAGCACGGCGTGTGCGGCGCGTGCACGGTGCTCCTCGACGGCAAGCCGGTCCGCGCCTGCCTGATGCTCGCCGCCAGCCTCGAAGGGCAGACCGTCACCACGGTCGAAGGCCTCGTCGAGCCGGACGGCACCCTGCATCCCGTGCAGCAGGCCTTCAAGGACTGCCACGGCCTGCAGTGCGGCTTCTGCACACCGGGATTCGTCACGACGATCGCCGCATTCCTCGAAGAAAACGATTCACCGACGCAGGAGGAGGCCACCGAGGCCATCGCCGGCAACATCTGCCGGTGTACGGGCTATCAGAACATCAAGGCTTCGGTGCTGCGCGCCGCCGAGATCAAACGCGAACGGGCGGGCGAGTTTCCGCTCGGTCCCGACGACGAGTCGAGTCGTGCCGCACTCGACCGCAAGGTACGCGGATCCACCAGTCCCGTCGGCGGACGGATGGGCCGAGCATGAGCACCACGCGCACCGCACCGCCGCACACTCCCACCAACACCGCTCCCCTGTTCGGCCAGCCGCTGTCACGGTCGGAGGACGAGCGCCTGCTCAGCGGCAAGGGCAAGTATCTCGACGACCTCGGTCACGGCGCGCTGATCGCCGCCTTCGTGCGCTCCCCACACGCACATGCACGCATCACCGCCATCGATATCGACGACGCGCTGGCCATGCCGGGCGTGCACGCGGTGTACACCTACGACGATCTCGAAGCGGACTCCGCCGAGATGGCCGAAGGGCTACCGCTGCTGATTCCCCATCCGGCAATCATCGCTCCGCGCAACGGCTTCCCACTCGCCAAGGACGAGGTCAACCACGTCGGTGAGGCCATCGTCATGGTCATCGCAACGAACCGTTACGTGGCCGAGGATGCCTGCGCGGTCATCGACGTCCGCTACGACATCCTCGACCCCGTCGTGGGCATCGACACCGCGCGCGTCGCGGCTCGCCGAGTACACGACGACGTGCCGGACAACGTGGCCGCGCACCTGCAGCACGGTTTCGGAGACATCGACGCCGAACTTGCCGCTGCACCACACCGCATCACCCTCGACCTGAACATCGAGCGTTCAGCGGCAATGCCGATGGAGGGCAAAGGCGTCTACGCGCGCTGGGACAGTGACGAGGAGACGCTGACCTTCTGGTCGTCCACGCAGACCTCCACGTCGGTGCGCGCGGCCGTCGCGGCGCGACTCGGCATGGCGATGAACAAGATTCACTGCATCGCGCCGGACGTCGGTGGCGGCTTCGGCGTGAAGATCATGCACCCGTGGCCGGAGGAGGTGATGGTGACGTGGGCAGCCCGACAGCTCGGTCGCGCCGGTATCTCCAACGAGGTCAAGTGGGTCGAGGACCGCCGCGAGCACTTCATCTCGAGTGCGCACGAACGTGCACAGGTCCAAGAGGTCACCCTCGGTTTCGACGACGAGGGACGGCTGCTGGCGTTCGACTTCACCGTCTGGCACGACAACGGTGCATACCTGCCGTACGGCATCATCGTGCTGATCAACACCGCGACGCAGGTACTCGGGCCATACAAGCCGATCTCGTTCCGCTGCAACGGTTATTCGCTGTACACCAACACCGTCATCGTCATTCCGTATCGAGGAGCGGGCCGCCCGCAGGGTGTGTTCGCGATGGAACGGTCGATGGACGCCATCGCCCAGTACCTCGGCAAGGACCGGCTCGAGGTCCGCGAGAAGAACCTCATCAGGCCCGAGGAGATGCCCTACGACTTCGGTTTGATGTTCCAGGACGGTCGACCGTTGATCTACGACACCGGCGACTACCAGGCCGGGATCGACAAGCTCAAGGCGCTGATCGACTGGGACGGCTTCCCCGAATACAAGAAGCAGGCAGCCGCGCAGGGCCGCACCGTCGGTATCGGTGTCGGTGCCTACGTCGAGGGCACCGGCCCCGGACCGTACGAGGGCGCGCACGTGCTCATTGAGAACTCGGGAAAGATCAAGGGCGCAACGGGGTTGACGACGCAGGGCCAGGGCCATCAGACGACGTTCGCGCAGATCGTCGCCGATGACCTGGGTGTCTCCATCGCCGACGTCGAGATCACCACCGGCGATACTCGTCGATTCGGTTATGCCGTCGGCACATTCGCCTCGCGTGGTGCGGTGATGTCCGGTTCGGCATTCCACGTGGCCGCGCAGATGGTCGCCGAGAAGGCGAAGGTCATCGCCGGGCGTGCACTCGATCTCGACCCCGTCGAGCTCGAATTGCGCGGGGGCTACGTCTGCAAGATCGGCACCGAACCCGGAGCAGAGGGCACGTCCATCTCCCTCGGTGTCGTTGCCGTACTGTCCAATCCGCTGCGTTATGCCTTCGACAAAGAGTCGAGGCAGGCCACCGGATTCGCCAAGATGGACACCGACATGACCATCCCACCGGTGCCGGAGGGCGAGCAGCCGGGCCTGGAAGCCACTGGTTACTACTCTCCCCCGCGCTCGACGTTCGCGTCGGGCATCCACGCGGCGATCGTCGAGACCGATCCGGTGACGGCCGAGATCCACGTCGAGCGCTACGCGGTGGTGCACGACTGCGGCAACGTCATCAACCCCCGGATCGTCGAGGGCCAGATTCACGGCGGCGTCGCCCAGGGAATCGGCGGCGCGTTGTACGAGAAGATCGCCTACGACGAGCACGGGCAATTACTGAACGCCTCGTTCATGGACTTCCTGATGCCGTTCGTCACCGAAGTTCCCGAGACCATCGAGATGGACCACACCGTTACCCCGTCCGGGCTCAATCCATTGGGCATGAAGGGTGCCGGCGAAGCCGGCGTCATCCCCACCAGCGCCGTCATCGCGGCCGCTGTCGAAGACGCCGAGGGCTTTTCGATCACCTCCATGCCCATTTCACCGTCCGACCTGTACGAGCTGCGGCTGACCCACGCGGTCGCTCAGACAACCGAGGAGATTTCATGAGAATCGCAGGAACCGCAACGCTGGCCGCACCTCCCGCCGAGGTGTACGACAGCATGCAGGACGGCCGGGTACTGGCCGCGACCATCCCCGGAGTGCAGTCGCTCGAGCAGTTGAGCGACGATCACTACAAGCTCTCGATCACCGCAGGCGTCGCCGCCATCAAGGGCACCTACGACGGCGAAGTGGTGCTCTCGCAACAGAATCGGCCCGAATCGTTCGTCATGACCGCCTCCGGTGCCGGCGCACCGGGCACGGTGCGCGCCGACGTCACCATCAAGCTCGAGCCCACCGAAGGCGGCGGCACGATGCTCAGCTACGACGCCGACGCCGTGGTCGGCGGCATGGTCGGCGGGGTCGGTCAGCGCATGATCACCGGTGTCGCCAAGAAGATGGCCGGGGTGTTCTTCAACGGTCTCGACGGCGTCATCGCCAACGGGGTGCCGGAGGCCGCTGCTGCGCCCGCGGAGGTAACAGCCAGCGATTCCGGCAGCACCCCCACTGCTCTGCCTGTCGCGGCCGGACGCGCTGTGAGTGCCGGTGCACCCGTCGCTGCGCAGTCCGTCCGCGGCACACTGCTGGCCGCCGCCGCCGGCGCAGGCTTCGCACTGGCCGGAGTCGTGTTGGGCGGACTGCTCACGCGCTCGTCCTGTCACCGGTAACGCGCCGTCACGGCTCACGACGAGGCCGCTCATCCCCAGCAATCGGGGGTGAGCGGCCTTTGTCGTTGCAAGTACTGCCAATTCGACGCCGGTGCAGGGCGCGCGGAGCTCAAATGCGCGGCCGGAGTTTGGCACCTTGTGCCAAAGATACTGAGACGCAGAACGGGTCGAATGTGAGTACACGTCAGGTACCCGCCGATCCGATCAACGGACGCGTGGCCTACGAACCATATCGAGGAGGAAGCGTGGAACCACGAAAGATTCGGGTCGGTATCGACACCGGTGGCACATTCACCGACGTCGTGGCAGTGGACGAGGAGTCGGGAGCCATGGTCACCACCAAGACACCGTCGACTCCCAGTGATCCGGCCGAGGGATTCCTGACCGGCATCGACAAGGTACTCCGCCAGCTCGGGGTATCCGGCGATTCGCTCAGCGCCGTCAGCCATGGCACCACCGTCGCTACCAACAAGCTGCTCGAAGGCAAGGTGGAGAACCTGGGGTTCATCACCACCGAGGGCTACGAGCACGTACTCGAGATCGCGCGGCAGTCGGTACCCGACGGCTACGGCAACTCCTACTTCTGGGTCAAGCCCGATCGCATCGTGCCCGCACACCGCGTGCGCACCATCCGCGGCCGGCTCTCGTTCGACGGCAACGAGATCCGCCCCCTCAACGACGACGATGTGCGCGCGGCAGCAGCATTCTTCAAGGCGGAGGGCGTCAAGACGCTCGGCGTGTGCCTGGTGCACTCCTACGCCAACCCCGATCACGAGCAGCGCGTCCGCGACATCCTGCTCGAGGAATACCCCGAGGCCACGGTCTCCATCTCCACCGAGGTGCTGCGTGAGTACCGCGAATTCGAGCGCGCCATCACCACTTTGGTCGACGCGGCCGTCAAGCCGAACATTCGCAGCTACGTCAACAACATCGCGAACCGCCTGCGTGAGTTCGCCACCGAATCCGGTGACGCACGCGACGTGCCGTTCTACGTCATGAAGTCCAACGGCGGTGTCCTGTCCGCCAAAGAGGTTGTGCATCAGCCCATCACCACCGTGCTCTCCGGGCCGGCTGCCGGCGCACTCGGTGCGGCCCTGGTGGCCAGCGCTGCAGGCGTCGACCAGGTGTTGACGTGCGACGGCGGCGGCACCTCCACCGACGTGACCGTCGTGGTCCGCGGCGAGCCCGCGCTCACCACCGAGGGACGCGTCGGCAACTACCCGTCGAAGATCCCGATGATCGACGTCGTCACCGTCGGCGCAGGCGGCGGCTCGATCGCCTGGATGACACCCGAGGGCACGCTGCGCGTCGGGCCGCATTCTGCC
The DNA here is from genome assembly GCF_000963615.1 of Rhodococcus sp. PML026. Taxonomy (NCBI): domain Bacteria; kingdom Bacillati; phylum Actinomycetota; class Actinomycetes; order Mycobacteriales; family Nocardiaceae; genus Rhodococcus; species Rhodococcus sp. PML026. The sequence goes on from NZ_KQ031368.1 coordinate 49,509, forward strand.
GGTGCCGATCCCGGCCCCATGTGTTACGGCAACGGCGGGTCCGCTCCCACCATTACCGACGCCCACGTACTGCTCGGCCGCATTCCTCCCCACCTGCTCGGCGGCGAAATCCCCCTCGATACCGACCTGGCGCGTAAGGGCATCGAAGATCTAGCGCAACAGCTCTCGCTCGAGGTCGAAGCCTGCGGCACCGGCATCCTCGAGGTGTCCGCATGGAACCAGGCGAATGCGCTGCGGCAGATCTCGGTCAAGCGCGGGCTCGACGTCCGCGACTTCACGCTCGTCACCTTCGGCGGCTCCGGGTCGCTGCTCGCCTGCCGCCTGGTGGACATCCTGGGTCTGAAAGACGTTCTGGTACCGCTGAACCCGGGCAACGTCTCGGCGTTCGGTTTGCTGACCGTCGATGTGCGCAACGACTACGTGCAGACGCACGTCAGCCGGCACGACCGTCTGCGCGCGGAGGATCTGGAATCGGAGCTGGCAGTGCTGGCTGCCCGTGCCGACGAGGCACTCGCCGGTGAAGGCTTCGCCGCCCAGGATCGTCGCTACGCACGCTCTGCCGACCTGCGCTACTTCGGGCAAGCCTTCGAGGTTCGGGTACCGATCGCCGACGGCGAGATCACCCAGGCGAGCATCGATCAGGCCGCCGAGGCCTTCCACGAAGCGCACCGTGAGCTGTACGGGTACGACTTCCGCGGAGATCAGAGTCAGTTCGTCGAGTGGGTCAACCTGCGGGTCAGCGGTATCGGCCCCATCAAGCGCCCCGTGCTCTCGGAGATCGCCGCCGGCACCGGAGCCGAAAGTGCCCGCACCGGAACGCGTCAGGCGTACTTCGACGGTTGGCACGAGACCGCGATCTACAGCCGTGCGGATCTCGGTGCCGGTGACACGATCACCGGCCCGGCCGTCATCGAAGAATTCAGCTCCACCGTGCCGATCGATCCGGGCTTCTCCGCCCGCATCGACACGTTCGGCAACGTCCGCATCACCCGCACTCTCGACTCGAACGGAGCGAACTGATGACCGTCATCGACATGGTGAACAACAAGCCCTACCGGCTCTCTCCGGTCGACGCGCCTGCGCCTGATCCCGTTCTCGTCGAGATCGTGGCCGGCTACCTCGCAAGCGTCGAAATGGAAGTGGAGACGGCTATTTCGCGGACGTCGCGATCCCCGATGATTCGTGACGCCCACGATTTCCGCGCCGGAATCCACGACCGCAATCTGCGCAAGCTCACCGGTCGCTCGTACTCCGCGTTGGTGCATCCGGTGGCTCGCGACTTCCCGCTCGAGACCATGAAGCCGGGCGACGTCTACTTCCACAACGACGTCTATCTCTCCGAGGGTGGCATCGGCCACCTCCCTGACCTCTGTGTCACCGTGCCGGTGTTCGCCACCAAGCCCGGCGACACCGAGCCGTCCGTCGTTGCTTTCGTGCAGGCCTTCGGCCATCACGACGACATCGGCGGCTGCTGCCCCGGCTCCATGCCATCCGGTGCGACCACCGTGTACGAAGAGGGCCTGATGGTTCCGCCCATCAAGCTGTGGGATCAGGGTGTACCCAACCAGGCTGCGTTGACCATCATGACGCGCAACTCGCGCATGCCCGACGCGTTAGCCGCCGATCTCGACGCCGAATGCTCCGCGTGCCTGATGGGTGCGCGGCGGATGACGGAGCTGTACGAGCGCTACGGCATCGACACCGTCGAGGCGTGCTTCGACTCCATGATGGATGCCACCACCGAGATCTACCGTCGCGAGATCCTGAGCAAGATCCCCAAAGGTGAATACACCTGGGAGGACTACGCCGAGCACGACGGCGTCGACGAGCCCATGTTGCACGTTCAGCGCATCACACTCACCAAGACCGGTCCCGAGGACGAGCGCGGCGAGCGACTCATCCTCGACTTCACCGGCACCGGACCGCAGGCCAAGGGCCCGATCAACCACTGTGGTGATTACGCCGACGGCAACTTCCTGGCCAAATGGCTTGCGCCGGTGCTCCGCAACCTCGCGGACTCCCCCGAGCGCATGGCCGAGCTCGACGTCAACGAGGGCGTCATCCCGCTGATCGAGATGAAGTTCCCCGAGAAGGGCACGCTCATCACCCCGATCTTCCCGGCTCCGACCAACGCTCGTACATTCGTCATCCTGCGTCTGCTCGGTGTGCTCGCCGGCGTCGTGGCAAAAGCTGTGGACGGCAACATGCCTGCCGATCAGGAGACCATCCGCTACACGGGTGTGTACGGCGACGACTTCGACGGCAACTCGTACCTCATGCGTGAGGTGCTCGGCGGCGGCTCCGGTGGACGGCATTACGCGGACGGTGAAGACACCATCCACGTCGTGCCCGATTCGCGGAACCTGCCGACCGAATTCACCGAGAGCCGCTTCCCGTTCATCGTCGAAAAGCTCGGTCTGGCCACGGATTCCGGCGGTGCCGGACGCTACCGCGGCGGCCTCGGTTACGAGAAGCACATCCGGATGCTCAAGGATGCGCACTTCATGTCCATCGCCGACCGTTCGATTCTCGCGTGCTGGGGCGTCAAGGGCGGCAAGGCCGGCGGATCGTTCTCGGTGACGCTCAATCCGGGTCAGCCCAACGAGCGTGAGTTCGACGCGTTGACCGATGCCGAGCCGATCCTGGCGGGCGACACCATCCGTATCCGCACGACGGGTGGCGGCGGCTGGGGCGATCCGCTCGAGCGTCCCATCGAGTCGGTGGAGCAGGACGTGCTGTGGGGCAAAGTCTCTCGCGAGTTCGCGGCCAAGGACTACGGCGTCGTCATTGCCGAGGCCACGGCGACCGCGGATGTGGAGGCTTCGGAGAAGCTGCGTGCAGAGATGCGCAATGCGCGCGGCCTCGATGAGCCGTTCTTCGATCGTGGACCGGGATACGAGCAGCTTTCCGGTGGTGCGAAGTTCGCCGAGTACGACTTCATCGATCGCTGAGATCACCTGATGACTCTCGACGTTTCCCGTGGCACCGACATCGCGATCGTCGGTGCCACGGGTAAGACCGGACGAGCCGTCGCAGCTGCACTCGACGGTGTGGCGGTGGTACGGCGGCTGAGTCGTTCTGCTCCGGACTTTCCGGTGGACCTGGAGACCGGTAATGGATTGGTCGAGGCTTTCACCGGGTGCCGCGGGGCGTACTTCATTGCGCCCAATGTGCATCCGGACGAGCCGGCTCTACTCGTGCGGGCGCTGGACGCGGCGGCGTCGGCAGGGGTCGACCACGTCGTGTATCACTCGGTGGCCTGGCCCTACAGCCCGAGGATGCCGCATCACATGGACAAGGCCCGCTGCGAGGAAGCGCTACGTGCTTTCAGTTCGGAGCGGGGCTTGCACTGGACCATCCTGCAGCCGTGCGCCTATGCGCAGAACTTCGAGGCGGTTCTGACCGGCACCAGTACCGATCTTGCTGTGCCCTACAGCCTGGACACCACGTTCTCGTTCATCAGCCTCGACGATGTGGCCGAGGTGGCAGCCCGGATTCTGGTCGAGGGTGCGGACATTCACCACGGATCGACGTACGAGCTCGGTGGGCCGGAAGCGCTCAGTGTCCGAGACGTGGTTCGTCTGGTCGAGGTGGCCACCGGCCGTGTGGTCGCTTCCAGGTCCTCGAGTGTCGATGAATGGATGAGGCTGCACAGCGACTCGATGTCCGCCGATGAGCAACATCGACTCGGGGCAATGTTCGAGTTCTACGACGACCGAGACTTTCTGGCCGGGAGTGCCGTCACCGCAGCCCTGTTGGGCCGGGAGCCGACGCCGGTGCGTGCGCTGATCAGCTAGTCGTTTCTCGACGAGCAGGCCACTGCAACACCCTCACGGCCAGGTGATGCCCAGGATTGTCACTGTGCTCTCGGCACCGGAGGGGAGCGAGTACGTGCGTATGTCACGCACTCGACTCCCGTCCAAGGCAGCGCCCAAAGGTGAAGCGGTCGAGCAGGTTCGGCCGCTGCTCTCCATCGCGTGTTCGACCAGCACAAAGGTGTCCACGTCCTTCTCGTCACCATCGAACATGACGGTGACAGCAGATCCTGGGCCGGCGATATCGCGGTCGATGGTCTTCGATGCGTCCGATTCTGCGATGCGGCTCTTCACTTCTGCGATCGTGCGATCGATGCGCTGCAGCTCGGCGCGAGCGCGGTGGTACGCGTCGTTGTTGTCCAGGTCACCCGAAGCACGTTGCACCAGAACGTTGTTGAAAGCCATCACTCGGCTCTCCAGTAGCTCCGGCAGTTGTTGCTCACGGGGTGCGGGTGTGTCGAACGGCAGGTGATCGATAGTGGTCACGGTTTCTCCTGTGTGACTGGGGTTGTGAGAGTGCTCGAGCAGCACGTCATTGCGCGATGCACGGACGCAGAACTGCGCCCGCCGATTCGAGATGACTATTCGATGACCGCTGTTTCTCGATGCGCCGACGGAGGGGCTTTACCGAGCGCGATCAGAACGGCCGGTGGTCGAAAGAGGTGGCGCTGCAATCGGGTCCAGGACGGAGTCGAGGGACCGAGGATCGAACGAGGTGACGAAAGCGCGAACGCTACCGCACCTCTGCTCCATCGGGGATCACAGCGACACACCTTCTTTCGGTTCGAGCTCGTGCAGCCGACTGTAGCCGAAAGAAAATAAAAAGCCAGTCGGTGATGAGGCCGGTGCTTCAGACGATGCCGAGAGCGATCATCGCGTCGGCGACTTTGATGAAACCGGCGATATTCGCGCCGTGGACGTAGTCGCCCGGCTTGCCGTACTCCTCGGCGGTCGCGATGGTTCGGTGATGGATTCCGTGCATGATCGCGGCGAGGCGTTCGTCGGTGTACTCGAAACTCCACGAGTCACGAGATGCGTTCTGCTGCATCTCGAGAGCGGAGGTAGCCACTCCTCCGGCATTGGCCGCCTTGCCAGGTGCGAACGCGACTGAGGCGTCGCGGAAGATCTGGACGGCCTCCGGTGTGGTCGGCATGTTGGCCCCTTCGGCCACCACCTTCACGCCGTTGGAGACGAGGACTTTCGCCGCGTCGGCATCGAGTTCGTTCTGCGTGGCCGAGGGCATTGCTACCTGGCACGGCACATCCCAGATCGAGCCGTTCTCGATGAACGATGCTCCGTCGACGGTCTCGCAATACGCGCTGATGCGTTCGCGTCGCACCTCTTTGATGTCTTTGAGCAGTTCGAGGTCGATGCCGTTGGGGTCGACGATGTAGCCCGAGGAATCCGAGCATGCGATCACCGTGCCGCCGAGTTGATGCACCTTCTCGATCGCGTAGATGGCGACGTTTCCGGACCCGGATACGACGACGGTCTTGCCATCCAGTGAGGTGCCGAGCGTCTCGAGCATGTCTGCGACGAAATAGGCGACGCCGTAGCCGGTGGCTTCCCGGCGTACCTGCGAACCACCCCACGAGGTGCCTTTGCCGGTCAGCACGCCGGATTCGTAGGAGTTGGTCAGACGCTTGTATTGCCCGAAGAGATAACCGATTTCGCGGCCACCGACGCCGATGTCGCCGGCGGGCACATCGGTGTACTCGCCGATGTGGCGGTGCAGCTCGGTCATGAAGGACTGGCAGAACCGCATGACCTCGGCTTCGGATCGGCCCTTGGGGTCGAAGTCGGAGCCGCCCTTGCCGCCGCCGATGGGGAGCCCGGTCAGTGCGTTCTTGAAGATCTGCTCGAAACCCAGGAACTTGACGATGCCCAGGTTGACGCTGGAGTGGAACCGCAATCCACCCTTGTACGGCCCCAGGGCGCTGTTGTACTGCACTCGGAAGCCACGGTTGACGTGCACTGCGCCGGCGTCGTCCATCCACGGAACACGGAAGATGATCTGACGCTCCGGCTCACACAAACGCTCGATCAACCCGGCGTCGGCGTAACCCGGACTGCGATCGACCACCACTCGAAGCGAGTCGAACACCTCGGTCACCGCTTGATGGAACTCGGGCTCCCCCGCGTTCCGCGCGCGAACTTGCTGGTAGATCGTCTCGATCTGGTCTCGCGTCGACACTCGTGCGTCTCCTATGTGAGGAATGTGAAATAAGACCGTAACAATGACGGACGCGAGATGGGCACACAGGTTGGGGACTCACAGGACCGGATCCACGACGTTCCCGATCGAGTGGGGTCAGCTTCCGCAGCGCGATGTACGCGCGAATGCGGCCTGCGGGTCAACACCTGTCTGCATACGCCACGCCGTCAGAGCGAGTCCCAGACCGGCCAGGTGCGTCGGATCATCGAGCGAGGTGCCCAGGAGCGTGTCGAGTCGCGACAACCGGGCGTAGAGAGACTGTCGCCTGATGCCCAGTCCGATCGCGGTCTGGGCTTTACTACCGCCGTTCGCCACGAAGGCATCGAGGGTTCGCACGAGATCGGCAGAGTGTTCGGTGTCGAAAGCGATCACGTCACCGAGCTGTTCGGTGACGAACTCCGTGATCATGGCCGGTACGCACGCGCCCAGCAACCGTTGAACACCGACATCGCGAGCGCACAGAACACCGGTGCGAGTTCCGAAGCGCCGCGCGATCTGGACCACCTCACGCGCTCGGCCGATCGCATCGGAGATGTGAGACAACCCGAGGACCGGAGCCGACGCACCGATCGTGCGCAATGCTGAACCATGAGATCCGCCGCGGAGCAGAGCCTCGATCTCGTTGAACGCGAAGCGAACTCGCGCAGGCGACGGCTGCACCCAGCCCTGCGCGAGCACGACGACGTGGTTCGCAGCCACCCCGACCAAACACCGCCCGAGGACGGACTCGACCGCCTCTCGAACCGGAATCAACAGCTCGCGCGCCGGGGTTCGTTGATCGACGTCGACGGCGGCCACCAGAACATGGTGGCCTTCGGTGGGTGCCCAACCGGCTGCGCCGAGGCGCTCGACCAGGTCACCGTGTGAGGTCGACGTGCCTCCCACGAGATCGGTGATCACGGCCTGTGCACGGGACTGCCGGGGACCGAGGCCGGGATGTCGACCGAGTTCCAGAGCTACCGCCACGGCCGCGCAGTGACCGATGGCCGAGCGCCGTGCGGTGGTCCGTCCGGCCAGCACGAGCCGACCGAGCGAGCCCGCGGGTCCGCGCACGTCGAGGACCGTTTTTTCATCGGCCGATCGCGGCGCAGCGGTAGCGTTGTGTTCGACGACGCGGCCCTCCGCGTCGAGCAGATCGACGCCACAGCCGGCCAGGCGTGCGATCGCGTCGAGTAGGGCAATCATGCCCTGCCCCGCCACGACGAGGTCCATGAGCTGATGCCAGACCGGCTCTCCGGTGCGCTGCATTCCGAGCCGGCGCCTCATTACGAGGTCGTGGAAGTCCTCGACCATCCGCTCGAAGGGCACGATCGTGTGCAGCGTCAGGAATGCCACCCCTCGGCGACGCGCGGCCTCGACCAATTCCGGCGGTGCCACGAGAAATGAGCGCCCGACTTCCATTGCGAGAGCCGCACATCCCGCGTCGGCCAGTTGGTCGACGTAGGCGGTCAGCTGCTGGGCCGATCGTCCCTGGAGGCCGAGTCCGGTGGTCAACAACAGTTCTCCGCCCGACAGCAAGCCGCCCATCTCGTAGACCTCGGACGAATGCACCCAGCGGACGACCACGGTGTCGGGTGAGCCCGTGAGTACCTCGACAGCAGCCGCTTCGAAAGACGGCAGCGCCAGAACGTTTCGCAGAGTCGGCAGCATTCGTTCATGCTCCGCCGACGGGACACAGTGCTCCAGATCGACTATTGCTCGAGTGACACGTTGTCCCTTTGGCAATCTGCGCGAGGCCTGGTCGACTGATGGCACGCATCACCCTCACCGTTCGTAGACGCTTCAGGAGGACCCCTTGACCGATCCCGCGCACACCGACGAGTACTTCCTCGGACTTGCAATCGAACAGGCACAGATCGGCTGGGAGGAGGGCGGCGTTCCCATCGGCGCGGCACTCGTGCACGACGGCGAAGTACTGGCGGTGGGACGGAACCGACGCGTGCAGATGGACAGCGCAATTCGTCATGGCGAAACCGACTGCATCGAGCGAGCGGGGCGACTACCGGCTTCGGTGTACCGCAAATCCGTTCTCTACACCACCCTGTCTCCTTGCTTCATGTGCGCGGGAACCGCATTGCTGTACGAAATTCCGCGAATCGTGATCGGCGAGAACCGCTCCTTCGAGATGTCGGAGAGTCTGTTGCGCGAGCATGGGGTACAGCTCGACGTCGTCGACGACCCCGCCTGTCTGCAGCTCATGGAACGCATGTTGGCGGAGCGCCCGGGCCTGTGGCTCGAAGACATCGGCGAGGAGGCATGAGCAACCGAGCCGATCACGAGTCCACCGCACAGAAGGCCGACGAACCGGTCGACCTGGACTACCCCGTCACGCCCGTGCCCCGCACTGCCCGCAAGCCGTTCTTCTCGTTGGCCATTGTGCTGCTGGGCTTTACCATCTTCACGCCGACAATGCTGGCCGGTGCTGCGCTCGGCACGGCGTTCAGTTTCTGGACCCTCATCCTGGTGATCGTCGCCGGCTCGGCGATTCTGGGCGCGTACGTGGCCGTGATGGGATTTGCCGGTGCACGTACAGGTTTGACGACCGTGCTCATGGCGCGTTACAGCTTCGGCACCCGCGGATCCAAGCTCGCGTCGTTGCTCCTCGGTGGTACGCAGATTGGTTGGTATGGCGTCATCATCGGCACCATCGGTGAGCTCACCTCGCAGGCATTGGGCTGGGAGTCCTATGCCGCGCGGGCGGCGGTCATGATCGGTGCGAGCATCCTCATGTGCATCACCGCCTGCTACGGATACCGCGGGATGTACTGGGTCTCGGTCGTGTCGACGCCATTGATTATTGCCTTGGCGTGTTGGGTGGTCTCCCGCTCTCTCGACGAGGTCGGTGGGTTCTCCGGTCTGACGTCGATCGCACCCACGACGACCATGACGGTCACGCTCGCCATCACGACGGTCGTCGGCACTTTCGTCTCCGCGGGGACACAGGCACCCAATTGGACTCGATTCGCACGATCCGGGTCGCAAGCGGCGTGGGCGTGCATCATCGGGTTCCTTCTCGGCAACGGAATGATGATTCTGTTCGGAGCGATCGGAGCAATCACCTTCGGTGAGGGCGATTTCGTTCTGGTTCTCTACAACCTGGGACTCGTCGGCTGGGGCCTGATTCTGCTCTTCGGTAACCTGTGGAAGAGCAACGCGGACACCGCATATGCCTTCGGCGTCGCCGGCGCGGAAATGTTCCGGCATCCCCGGAAGGCACCGTTCATCATCGGCGGCTGCGTCATCGGGACCGTGCTCGCACTCGTCGGTGTGCACAATCATCTGGTCGACTACCTGAGCTTGCTCGGCACCTTCATTCCTCCGTTGGGCGGTGTTCTCATCGGAGACTTCCTGTGCCGCTGGCGTCAGGGCATACCCGAGGGGCACACTCCCCCGCTCGTGCATTGGCGACATCTCGCGGTCTACGCCTTCGCGGCATTCCTTGCGTGGCTGTCCGGGGAACTCGAATTCGGAATACCACCCCTGATCGGCATCGTGGTCGCCATCGCGCTGACGGTGGTTCTGCATCGACGTGCCGCGGCGTCAGCAAGTGGCTCCGTGGCCGCTTAGGGTTGTCGACACGACTGTCAACCCCGAGGCCAGTGTTGGGCGAAAGAGGTGGCCGAAGCCGATGATCATCACCGGATTGTTCTTCGCGGAGTACGCGCGAGTCAGCGAAGACATGCTCGACATTCTCGGCGGTGTATAAGATACCTGCACGGTTCCTCGCGACACCCGAATGCTCGAATGCCGTCTCGTGGCGCTACTGCAGACGGGGCCCGACGACATCGGTAAGGACTTCCCCGCGACGCTCGAAGTGCTCGACGCGAAGGGCGAACACATCGTCAATCAACGTGGTCTCCAGATCCCCGGTGCCGGATTTACCGGGGAGAATCGATTCTGGTTCCTGCCGATGCAGATGGTGTTCCGCGACGAAGGACGGCACAACTTCATCCTCAGCGCCGGTGAAGCCACAGCGAGCGTAGGGCTTCGCATCGCGTTCGGTTAATCGAGCGGTAAGAGGCTTTCGGTCAGTTACTAGAGCGCCCGCAGCCGGGACAAGACGCCTGACTGCTAGTCGACCCACTCAGCGGGACAACGCGTGCAGGGTCGCCTCTCCCGCGCGATATCCTGCCTCGAACAGCCATGGCCACTCGGAGAAGTCCTCTGGATCGACCACTACCGTCTCCACGCGGCCGTTTCCCCGCCGCTTTGGCTTGTTCTCGGGATGCGACGGGAACCGATCCTTCAAATAGGCCGGCTCGAGGCTCTGCCGAAAGATCAGCCACGTTCGCGGTGAGAAACCCACTGCTTCAGCACGTTTCGCAAGGTCGATCCAGGCTTCACTGTTCGCATATCCACCCTCGAGTACCAGCCTCCGGGTCTCGAGCATCGGGAACACCCCGAACCATATCGGCGGATAGCTCAGCAGCGTCTGGCACCAGGCACGACGACGATCCGGCGGAATGGGTTCCCATTTGGCTTGTGCTGCTGCGAGTCCGTCATCTGCAGACATTTTTCACCTCGTCCTGGAGGTGCGACCTCCATCGACTTGCGCACCCGCGGTCGCGAGATGCGCCGGTTCTTCCCCTGGGGCACCCTGTCGATGGAGACGGGGTTGCCGGACAGCCGGCCAGGTACCTACGGCTGTCGCTCTTGAACCTTCCTCGACAATAGCCGAGGGGTACGGCTGCGACAATCCTGTGGGTCAGCGGAGCATCTTCCGACGAAATTCGCATCCAGATCGGGACCCGCACTTCAGCTCGCACACCAACTGCGCAGCGGCGCAGTATCTGTCCAGACGGACCGGTGGCACCGATCGCGTTGGGCCTCGGACCTGAAAGGTCACCTGCCCAGACGCTCACCGATCTCCGCGATGGACGTCAACGTCCGCTGATCGGCGTACTCGGCTTCATCGAAGTAGCGCTTGAACACCGACCGCATCAATTCGATGACCTCGATGTGCTGCGTCAGCACGACGCGCAGCGAGCGATCACCGCTGTAGGCAATCCTCTCGAACTTTTCGCCGAGCTGCCTGGCCGAATCCAAGGAGCCGAATGCCTTGACGTCGACCAAGTTTTGCGTCTTTACCACCATGTCTTTCAAGTGCCGGATGTAGGCAGCACACACCTCGTCACACCGGAACGCCACGCCTTCTGGAATCTCGAGCTGCCCGGAATCTGCCTGCATCGACAGCGCCTGCCACTGCTGCATCGACGACGCCAGCTCGTTGGTCTCCGAACCCATCGATTACATCCACCTATTCTTCCGACGGCAAGGACAGTCGGAGCGAACGCGCCAACCGTTCGACCTCAACACACGGATTTTCAAGAGGTGGTGTCATCACCAACCCGTCGAGATTCAGGTAGACGACGCCACCCGGGTGGCCGAAGGCGACGCCGCAGTTGACCTCGTCGTACTTGATGGTCCGCTGGAAGCGCATGCCGTCGGAACCCTCGATGGGCTCGAAATTCTCGAACGGTCCCCGCTCACGCAAGTAGTCCAGACTTTCCGTGGAAGAAAAGATGCCGACGCGATACCACGGCGTCGGCAGAGGGTTCGTCCAAAAACACGTCATCCAGTCTTCCGAAATTGGCAGATCTCCTACCAAGTTCGAGGACTTCGTCTCGACTGCCAAGCCTGCGTCCTCGATGGCCGAGTCCGGGATAGTGCACGGATCCCATGCACCATCTGCCGGTGCGGTTGTCGACACCGAGGTCGTCAACGGCGACGCAACAGGCATGCCTTCGGTCGCCCGTCCGCATCCGGTTACCGCCAGCATCACCCCGACCGCACCCGCGATCAGCAATCGCATCTTGCTCACAGCACTCCATCCAGGTAAGCCATCCTTGATGTTGGACGCAGCTAGCGACGCATCGGTTCCATTGGATCGGAGGCGAGCATGCCCTGCGTTTGCCGATAGGTGCGACGCGCTGTGGACCGAATGATCCCAGTGATGAACGGGCACCACTCCGGCCGAGGTTCTCGACGTAGATCGGACATCCGTCATCATTGATGCGTGATAAAACAGGCAACTTGTTTTGCTTTGCTCGGCGCTGTGATCGCGGTACTGGGTCACGCAGTGACCGGAACTTCGGGGTACGCGGCGTACGTCTCCGGCGAATCGTTCTATGGACCCGACACCACGCTGGGGCTATGGGTGCGACCCGTCGTCGCCGCTTCGACCGGCGCGGTGATCGGCATGTTCGCAGGGCTGGTGCTGCACCTGTGTGGCTATCGATTCATCGTCGAACCCTCTCGGCGCGTGGGGCTCGTAGTCGTTGCCGGTCTGGTCGGAGTGACGCTGGGGATGATGCCAGTGCTGATCCTCGTCGGCACAAGCTTCTCCGGTTCAAGTTCGGGCGTATCGACCGACTACGTGCTCCCGATATACGCAGGCACCGGAATATTGGCCTACGTGGTCGGAGTCGCCTCGGTCCGGTTGCTGCTCAGGGCAACTCATGATCCGTTGTCGTCTCGGACAACCAAGGTTGTAGCTGTCTTTCTCCCGATCGGAGGTGTCCTCGCTACCCTCGCTGGAATGGGGACCGCCTGGATTCTCGGATTCTCCACGACGGTATCCACTTTCGTCGCGGTGATGGTGGCGGTGCTGTGCGTACTCGTGGCAACATTCGCGCTCGCTCGGGCGTGGGCGTTGCGTACGACGGCATAGGCGCTCGAAGATCTACCGCCGAGATCGTTTAGCCTGAGGGCAATTCACGAACGAGCGAGCGAGCCGATGATCATCACCGGATTGTTCTTCGCGAAGTAGGCGCGAGTCACTGCAGACATGCTCGACGTCCTCGGCGGAAACCTGCACCGTCCCACACGAAACCCGCAGGCTCTAATGCCGGCTGGCCGCACTGTCGCAGCCGGGACCCGACGACATCGGTAAGGACTTCCCGCGACTCTGGGGGTTCTCGACGCCAAGGGCGAAGACACTGTCAATCAACGCGGTTTCCAGATTCTCAGTTCCGACTTCACCGACGAGGATAGATTCTGGCTCCTGCCGATGCAGATGGTTTTCCGCAACGAAGTACGGCACAACTTCATCCTCAGCGCCGGTGCCGCAGCAGCGGGCACCATCCGATCCGACGGCGTTTTCGGTGCCCCTCGCTATCGAACTTTGTGTGCCAGACGCCGTCCAGCGTCGATCAACCATTGTCGCGGATCCGCCATGGCGGCCTCACTGCTGCCGGCAAGGTCCGTCAGCGACACGGTCCGCACCTCGACGTCCGACTTCACCGCCCCGGCGACCACCACTACCGGAACCGAAGCGTCCGAACACATCTGAACTACATATCCGACCAGTTTGCCAGTCAGCGACGTGCGATCGAAGGTGCCCTCACCCGTCACCACGAGGTCGGCGGAAGAGACAGCAGCCGACAGTCCCGTCAGGTCCGACACCCGTTGCGCTCCGGCGGATACACGAGCCCCCAGCGCGCACAGCCCAAATGCGACCCCTCCCGCAGCACCGGTTCCCGGCATGGACGGGTCGGCCGGCAAGCCCGCATCGGCGAGCAGATCGGCCCAATACTCCAACGCTTCGTCGAGAGACTCGATGTCAGCGGCCGACGCACCCTTCTGCGGCCCGAAGATGTGTGCGGCACCGTCGAGTCCGAACAAGACCGCGCGCGTATCGGTCAGCAATTCGATATCGGACGGCACCCCCGCGAGGCCCGACGCATCCACCGACCGGGCGGCCACCAGACCTGCACCGCCCTCCGGAACGTCCTGACCCGATTGGTCCAGCACCCGAACGCCAAGCGCCCGAAGCACTCCTAGCCCGCCGTCGGTCGACGCCGAGCCCCCCAGCGCTACCGTAATTTGATCCGAACCGCAGCCTCGAATGACCTCACCGAGCCCGCGGGTGGTCGCAGCAAATGCATTCAGCGACTCCATCATCGCGATGCCCGACGACTCCGAAAGCTCGATCACCGCCCGGCCGTTGTCGAGCATCAACCATCGCGCGTCGACCGGCCGACCGTCCGGGCCGCAGACACCGCGCACCGATGACCACGTCGAGTCTGCCGAGCACGCTGCGAGCACGTCGAGCGTCCCTTCGCCCCCATCTGCCTGCGGCATCGACACCAGGTCGTCACCCTTGCGGACAGCCGCCCACCCCTCGATCAGTGCCGCGGCGGCATCCACAGCGTCGATGGTGCCTTTGAAGGAATCGGGGGCGAAGAGAACTCTCATGCGATCAGACTGGGAAGAACCAGATCGCGGTAGCGCTGCTTCATCGTCTCGATCACCTGGTCTCCATCGGTCGCCCACACGGCAGCGTTGAAGATCTCCACTTCGACATCACCTCGGTACCCAGCGTCCTGAATCCATCGGCCGATGGATTCGAAGTCGATCACACCGTCTCCCATCATTCCGCGCGACAGAAGCGGGTCGGCCTCCATCGGCACCAGCCAGTCGCACACCTGGTACGAGCTGATGCGGCCACGGTCACCTGCCGTTCGGATCAATGACTCCAGGTCCGGATCCCACCACACGTGAAAGGTGTCGACCACGACGCCTACCGCTTCCACCGGATGCGGCTCGGCCATCGACAAAGCCTGTCCCAGTGTGGAGATGACAGCACGGTCGGCCGCGAACATCGGGTGCAGAGGTTCGAGCGCTATGCGAACCCCCCGCTCGAGTGCATACGGAACGAGCAGAGCCAGCCTCTCTTCCACCCGAGCCCGCGCTCCGACGAGGTCGCGATCGGGGATGCCACCCATGACCATCACGAGCTCGGGCGCTCCGAGTTCGGCGGCTTCGTCGAGAGCGCGACGGTTGTCATCGAGACCGTCGTCGTCGATCGCCGTGAGGAACCCACCGCGGCAGAGGCTCGACACCCGCAGACCGGCATCGGAGATGAGCTTGGCCGATTCGCTGACACCGGCCTCCTGAATCCGATCCCGCCACGGGGCCACCGCACCCAGCCCGGCTCGCGCGGCCCCGTCGACGGCTTGCGTCAGCGTCCAGCTATTCGTCGTCTTGGTGTTGAGAGATAGTGACGCGTAGGGGTTCTCGATATCGAACGGTAACAATTTCACGAGGACACTCCGTTCAGATCCAGGTATAGCCCCATACGATGCGCAGCCAGCGACGGATCCGACAAGAGCCCGGCGCGATCGGCGAGGACGAACAGCGTGGTCAGGTGTTCCACACTGCGACCCGACGACAGACCGCCCACCATCGAATAGCCCGGTTGCTTGCCGTTGAGCCACGACAGGAACGCAATCCCGGTCTTGTAGTAATAGGTGGGCGCGGCGAAGATATGGCGGCCGAGCTCCTGCGTCGAACGCAGAATGGTCTCGGCGCGTGCAGTGTTCCCGCGGTCGAGCTCCTGCAACGCCGTCGACGCCGCCGGGTAGATGCCGGCGAAGATGCCGAGTAGTGCATCCGAATGATGCTGTCCATCGCCGATGATCAGCTCGGGGTAGTTGAAGTCGTCGCCGGTGTAGAGGCGGACGCCTGCGGGCAGCCCGGCTCGTAGTTCGATCTCGTGCTGAGCGTCGAGCAACGACACCTTCACTCCGTCGACCTTGGCTGCGTGCGACTCGATCAGCCCGCGGAAGGTACCCGTAGCGGACGAAATGTCAGCGCTACCCCAGTATCCGGCGAGCGCGGGATCGAACATCGTTCCGAGCCAATGTAATACGACAGGCTGTTCGACTTCGTCGAGCAATGTCGAGTAGACGTGCAGATAGTCGTCGGGTGACGTCGCCACCCGAGCCAGGGCGCGTGAAGCCATGACGATGACCTTTGCTCCCGACTCGGTGACCACCGAGATCTGCTCGCGGTAGGCGTCGAGCACAGCAGCGAGACCGTCTTTGCCCGACGGCAGCGCGTTCAAGTCGAGTTGGTCCGTTCCCGCGCCGCAGGCGAGTGATCCTCCGACGCGAGCGGCCTCGGCTCCAGAGCGACTGATCAGCTCGGACGTAGCGGCCCAGTCCAGGCCCATGCCGCGCTGAGCGGTGTCCATCGCATCGGCGACACCCAATCCGTAGGACCAGAGTTCATGGCGGTACGCCATGGTGGCGTCCCAGTCGATGTCGGCGGGTGCCCCCGGGGTGTTGTCTCCTGTGGCCCTGGGGATCACGTGCGCTGCGGCATATGCGACGCGTGAGGTGATGGGGGCGGTGGGCTTGGTCCACTCACCCGGTTCGCCGAGCGCGTAGACCCCGCGGCCGGGGAGGGTGATCGACACCCTGGAGTCGACGGCGGTCACAGCGCGATCTCCGGGACCTCGAGGCGACGGCCCTCGGCGGAGGATCGCAAACCGAGCTCGGCCAGCTGCACACCGCGGGCAGCGGAGAGCAGACCGTAGCGGTGCGGCCGTTCAGCGACGACGTCGCGCAGGAACTCTTCCCATTGCAACTTGAACCCGTTGTCCAAGTCCGCGTTCGCGGGAACCTCGAGCCACTGGTCGCGGAACGGTTCGGTGACGGGCAGATCTGGATTCCATACAGGCTTCGGGGTGTGCGAACGATGCTGGGCGACGCAGTTGCGCAACCCCGCGACCGCCGATCCGTGCGTGCCGTCGATCTGGAATTCGACCAGTTCGTCTCGGAACACTCGCACTGCCCACGACGAGTTGATCTGGGCGACAACGCCGTTCTCCATCTCGAAGATGCCGTAAGCGGCGTCGTCGGCGGTGGCGGCGTATTCGTTGCCCTGCTCGTCCCAGCGCGTCGGGATGTGGGTGGCGGTTTTCGCAATGACGGTCTCGACCTTGCCGAGGATGCCTTCGAGCACGTAGTTCCAGTGGCAGAACATGTCGACGACGATGCCGCCGCCGTCCTCGGCCCGGTAGTTCCAGCTGGGTCGTTGGGCGGGCTGACCGTCGCCTTCGAAGACCCAGTAGCCGAATTCGCCCCGTAGGGAGAGGATGCGGCCGAAGAATCCCTCGTCGACGAGCCGCTTGAGTTTGACCAGGCCTGGGAGGTAGAGCTTGTCGTGCACGACGCCGGCCGTGATGCCTGCGTTCTGCCCGATGCGGGCCAGTTCGATGGCTTGCGTCAGCGTTTCGGCTGTCGGCTTTTCCGTGAAGATGTGCTTGCCGGCCTTCATCGCCGACGAGAGCGCCTCGGCGCGCCGCGAAGTGACCTGAGCGTCGAAGTAGATGTCGACGGACGCGTCGTCGATGACCGATGCGCTGTCGGTGGTGTACTCGGCGATACCGTGTCGGCTGCAGAGCTCTTGGAGCTTGGCTTCGTTGCGGCCGACCAGGATCGGCTCGACCTGTATGCGTGAACCGTCGTCGAGGAGGAGCCCGCCGGCGTCGCGGATGGGCAGGATGGAGCGAAGAAGATGCTGACGGTAGCCCATGCGGCCGGTGACGCCGTTCATGGCGATGCGCAAGGTACGGGTGGGTGTGGGCATGAGAGATTGCCCTTTCTGTGCACTGATGACGAAGGACGTGGGACGACGGCGAGCCATGACGGATGGGGCCGCGGCGACGGTGTGGCGGAAAGTCCACTACGCGTCGTGAGGGAAAGTCAGCTTCGGAATGCGCTTTCCAAGCTATGCTGTCGATGTCGATCGGTCAAGTGCGACCGTCGATCACAACGATTTCGCAGGGGGTGAGGGGTTCATGGCGGCAGTCCGACTCAGCGATGTGGCTGCGGCGGCCGGCGTCTCGCAGGCCACAGCGTCGCGGGTGCTCAACGGCTCGTCACGAGTGCCCGGCGAGGGTGTCGCCGATCGCGTCCGTGCAGCGGCGGCGGATCTCGGCTATATCGCCAACGCGCAGGCCCAGGCGCTGGCTCGGTCGTCGACCGGACTGATCGGGCTCGTGGTGCACGATGTGGCCGATCCGTACTTCTCCTCCATCGTTCGCGGCGTGCAGAACGAGGCGCGCGACGCAGGCAAGCTGGTGCTCCTGGCCAGTACCGAGCGCGATTTCGCTCTCGAGCGGCAGTCGGTCGCCACCTTCATCTCGCACCGCGCCGATGCCATCATCCTGGCCGGCTCAAGGCAGAGCGGCGACTTGGACCGAGCGTTGGGACAGGAGTTCGCGGCATACCGCGACAACGGCGGCAGGGTGGTGGTGATCGGACAACCGGTGCCGTTCGCCTCTGCGGTCGAACCGGAGAACTTCGCCGCATCTGCGGCTTTGGCGCAGGCCCTGCACGAGCACGGCCATCGTCGCTTTGCCATCATCGGCGGACCGGGAAATATCCGGACCTCGACCGATCGTCGCAACGGCTTCGTCGAGACACTGTGCACACACGGCATCACACCGGAAATCGAAGTGGCCGGGGACTTCTCGCGAGACGGCGGCTACAGCGCCGCGCGGCGTCTGGCGGCTGCGCTCGAACTCTCCCCCGGCCACGGCGCTCCACCGTGCGTGTTCGCAGTCACCGACGTCATGGCCATCGGGGCAATCGCAGCGTGGCGTGAGCTGGGCCTGAGCGTGCCGGAGGATGTCTGCGTCGCCGGATTCGACGACATCCCTACACTGCGCGATCACTCTCCGAGCCTGACCACCGTCGCACTCTCGTTGGTGGATATCGGCGAGAGAGCCGTGCAGCTCGCCCTCGATCCGGACAGTCGCCCTGGCAGCCGGGAGTGGGCACCGGGCACCGTCGTCCTGCGCCGTAGCACCTCTCTGAACAGCTGATTGTCCGAATTGCTTGACACTGTGGGCGCGATCACACTACGTTGGGCGACAGCTTCGGAAAGCGCATTCCAGCGGGTGTAGACGGACCCGCCTCCTACTAGATCGAGGACTCCATATGACGACAACATCGTCGGTCGAAGTCCGTTCTGCCACTGCGTCGGTTCCTCAACCCGCACCGACCCGTCGTCGACGGTTCCCTTCGCTCCGCAATACCTGGTCCGGCCTCTGGCGACCTCTGGCCCTCGTGGCCGTGCTCGTCGCCGCATGGTGGGCCGTCACCGCCTCCGAACTCGTTGCGCCCTATATTCTTCCGTCACCCGGTGACACGTGGTCGACGATGGTGGACAACGCGTCCTACCTCGCCGGCCACACCTGGGTGACAACGTACGAAACCGTCGCCGGCTTCATCATCGCCAGCGGCGTCGGAATCGCCGTTGCAGTGGTGATGATCTACTCGTCCTCGATCGAGAAGACGATGTACCCGCTCATCCTGTTCGCACAGGTGATCCCGAAGATCGCCATCGCGCCACTGTTCGTCGTGTGGCTCGGCTTCGGTCCCAGCCCCAAGATCCTCGTGGCCGTCCTCATGGCCTTCTTCCCCATTGTCATCGCCGGAATGGCGGGATTGCGTTCCGTCGATCCCGAGATCCTCGAACTCACATCTACCATGGGTGCGAGCAAATGGAAGACGTTCTGCAAGGTGCGTTTTCCGGCGTCGTTGCCGCAGCTGATGTCCGGCCTCAAGATCGCCGCAACACTCGCGGTGACCGGAGCGGTGGTCGGTGAATTCGTCGGGGCCAACGAAGGTCTGGGGTACGTGATCCTCCAGGCCAACGGAAACATCGACACAGCAATGCTTTTCGCCGCACTCATCATCATGTCCCTACTGGGAATTCTCCTCTTCCTGATCATCGAGATCGCCGAGAAGTTCCTCATCCCCTGGCACGCATCGCGTCGCTCCACCGCGTCCGTCGGCGCTGTGTGACCCGCTTGCTCCCCTCCATCGAAGGACACATTGCATGAAGCTCAAAAACGTTCTGGTGGCGACCGTCGCGTCGTCCGCTCTCGTACTTGCCGGATGCAGCGGAGGAGGTGGAGGCGACGAAAAAGCCCCGGGTGCCGACGGTGAAACCACCGCAACCTCGCTGATGCTCAATTGGTATCCCTACGGCGAGCACGCCCCGTTCTACTACGGCGTGCAGGAAGGAATCTTCGCCAAGCACGGTATCGACCTCACCGTCACCGCAGGCCAGGGTTCGACCAAGACCGCCCAGGCAGCGGGCTCGAACCAGACCGATTTCGGCTGGGCCGACTCCGCGGCCGTCATGTCCAACATCGACAAAGGTGTGAAGGTCAAGAGCCTGGGCGTATTCCTGCAGACGACGCCGTCGGCCGTGCAGGTCTACGCCGACGGACCTATTCAGACCACCGCCGATCTCGCCGGAAAAACCATCGCCGTCTCCGCCGGGGATGCACCCACCACTACGTTCCCCATCTTCCTCGACCGCGTAGGCGTACCCGAGGACCAAGTTCAGCAGCAGAGTTTGGACTCCGCAGGCAAGATCGCCGCGATGCTCTCGGGTCAGGTCGACGGTCTCATCGGCTTCGCGCACGACCAGGGTCCCAACATCGCGAACAAGTCCGGACGCGAGATGCGCTACCTCCGATACTCCGACGAGGGCCTGAACTTCTACAGCAACGGCCTCATCGCCAACACGTCGACCATCGAGCGCTCCCCCGAACTCGTTCAGGCCATGGTCGACGCCACCCGCGAATCGTTCGAGGCAGCTATCGCCAATCCCGAAGCAGCCGTGGCATCGATGGTCGGTAAGGACCCGCAGACTCCGCCGGAGTCGGTGCTCCTACAGCAGTGGCAGGAAACCATTCCGCTGCTCACCACGGACAACACCGAAGGAATGGCTCCGGGTGTCAACAGCGACGAGGACTGGGCCAACACCATCAGCATCCTGAGCGATGCCGGACTCACCGAGGCTGGAGCCGAGTCCTCGACCTACTGGGACTCGACCTTCACCTCCAAAGAGGAATGAGACGTGACCATGAATGCGATCACCAGCGAACGGCCTCCCACCGTGACGGACACCGCGGTCTCTGTCGAGAACCTCACCGTCCAGTTCTCGTCCAAACGAGGTGATGTCACCGCTCTCTCCGATGTCGACCTCCGGGTCGGGAAGGGTGAGTTCGTCTCCATTGCAGGGCCTTCCGGCTGCGGCAAGTCCACCCTCCTCAAAGTGGTCGCCGGTCTCACCGGTGCTTCACGTGGGTCGGTCCAGCTGGTCGGTAAGGAGGTCAAGGGCCCGCAACGTAACATCGGCTACGTCTTCCAACGTGCCGCACTGCTCGAATGGCGGACCGTGCGCAAGAACATTCTGCTTCAGGGTGAGATGCGCGGGATGAACAAGAAGGCAGCGGCCGCGAGGGCCGATCAGCTCATTGACATGACCGGGTTGAGCGGTTTCGAGGGAGCACTTCCCCATGAGCTGTCCGGCGGCATGCAGCAGCGCGTATCCCTGTGCCGTGCACTGCTGCACGAGCCGGAGGTGCTGCTCATGGACGAGCCGTTCGGCGCTCTGGACGCCCTCACCCGCGAGAAGATGAACGTCGAGCTGCATCGCATCTGGCGGGAAACCGGGACGACGGTCAT
This sequence comes from Rhodococcus sp. PML026, assembly GCF_000963615.1. NCBI lineage: Bacteria > Bacillati > Actinomycetota > Actinomycetes > Mycobacteriales > Nocardiaceae > Rhodococcus > Rhodococcus sp. PML026. The sequence goes on from NZ_KQ031368.1 coordinate 70,817, forward strand.
GCTCGTCACCCACTCCGTCGCCGAAGCGGTCTACCTCGCCAACCGAGTGGTCGTCATGAGCCCACGGCCCGGACGAATAGTCGATATCCTCGACGTCGACCTTCCTGTGCATCGGGACTACAGCGCAACGATGGAGAAGCCCGAATTCATCAGTGTTGCAAACACTGTGCGTGATCTGCTGGGAGCGACGACGAGCGCGGACTGAGTACAACTCCCATACTCGGCCCTGCAGATGACACCGGTCTGCAGGGCCTTCCGGCGTCTCGGCTCAGGACAAAGAATACCGATGCTCTTCTCCGAGACCGAACATATCTTGCCGTCGCTGCACGCTCATCGCACCAATTCGCGCCTCGCGCATGTTTGGATTGATCTGGCTGACATCCACCACAACGTCCCGCGGTCCGAGCGCCCACGAGTTCGGCCACCCACTTCCCGGGTCCTTGGCCGCGCACCGGACGGCTCTCTCGCACGTCTTCTGGCAGCTACTCGAATTCTGGACGCGCAACGGTGGCTCGATCGCAGCAGGCCGGCCGGCTCGAGGCTTCGGTTTCCGGGCCGATCGGTCGGGTCCATGTGACACAAGGCCCTAGGGTCGCCGGTCGGCATCGATGGAGGATGAACTTCCGACGCAGCCGCAGAGGGAAGGCGAACGTGATGACCACTGGACAAGAGCAGGGTGCAACCAACAAGCCTGATCTACGGACGCGGGCGGTCGCGCGCTTGAAGAGACAGGCGGACTTTCGGGTCCATCTGATGATCTACCTGATAGTCAATGGTTGCCTGACCGGAATTTGGGCGATGAACGATCGCCCGTTCTTCTGGCCGATCTTCTCGATCGTGGGCTGGGGAATCGGTGTGCTGTTCGACGCGTACGACGCCTTCGGCCACTCCCCCAGCGAGGCACGCATCGAGCGCGAAATGAAGCGCATTCAAGAACGAGGCTGACCCACCCACCACCGAGCAGGAGAATTCGATGTCCGCTACAGATCGAGAGCACACCCACCGCACGTCGACCCGTTCCACACCGGGAACCGGAGGTGAGGCGGTGTACTTCTTCGGCGGCATCGGCAGTCTGATCTTCTGGTGGCAGGCCGCGTCAGGTTTCGGCGAACACGTTGTCGCCGTGCTCAAGTCGTTCGTCTGGCCGGCGTTTCTCGTCTACCAGGCCCTCGGGGCGTTGGCCGGGTAGCCCGACGCCGTCTCGAATCCTCCGGATCGACTATCGCGACGCGGCCCGTTCCACTACCCGTCGAGCGGTTCGGGCCACTGCCTCGTCGATCAGGAATCCCTTGCTGTCGACGGCCACACCCGAGGTGGCACGTTCCAAGTCGGCCAGCATCTCCTCGGCCTCACGCACCTCGTCCTCCGAAGGTACGAACACCGTTCGCACGGGCGCGAGTTGAGCCGGATGAATACATGCGCGGCCAACAAAACCGAGACCGGCCAGAGTGCGAGTATCGGCCTCGAACGCATCGGCATCGCGGAAGTTTCGCGACACCGCAGCAGGCGGTGGATCAATCCCCGCCGCCACGCTGGCTGCGACCACCTGAGCCCGCACGAACGACAGTGATTCCGCGGAACCGTCGACGCCCAGATCCGCAGCGAGGTCCACTTCCCCGATCTGAAGAAACTTGACCCGAGGCGCACGGGCAATCTCGAGAGCGGCAAACACTCCGGCGGCCGTCTCGATCAGTGGCGAGACCACGCCGCCGCTCGCACCGAGAAGTGCGTCGGCCTGCTCTATCTCCCGAGCAGACGACACCTTCGGCAACCAGATACCGGTCAGATTGGGGTGCAACACCGCGCGAATATCGTCCTCTTGCAACGGCCCTTGGTTGACCCGCACCCAAATCTGCACGTCTCCCGGATCGCAGGACGCGACCCACTCGGCCACGGTCGCACGGGCATGGTCCTTGTTCGCCGCGGTGACGGCGTCCTCGAGATCCAGCACCACCGCGTCGGTACCCGATGCCAGTGCTTTGTCGAACCGCTCCGGCACGTCCCCGGGTACGTAGAGGTATGTCAGAGCGGACCTCATCCAATGACTCCTGTACCCGCGACGAGGGACTTGGCGATGACGGTGCGCATGATGTCGTTGGTGCCCTCACCGATGGCCATCAGCGGGGCGTCCCGGTAGAGACGCTCGACGACGAACTCGGTGGAGTATCCGTAGCCGCCGTGGATGCGCATCGCTTCGAGGCTGGCGGTGATGGCGGCCTCGGACGCGAAGTACTTCGCCATGCCGGCCTCCATGTCGACGCGCTTGCCCGAATCTGCCTGTGATGCAGCCCAGTACGTCATCAGACGTGCCGCCTGCAGCTGGGTCGCGATGTCGGCAATCTTGAGCTGGATGGCCTGGAACTCGGCGATGGGCTGACCGAATGCGGTGCGCTGCTTGGCGTATTCGAGCGCAGCGTCGTAGGCAGCCTGCGCGATGCCGACGCTGCGGCCGGCGATGTTGAGACGGCCGATCTCGAGACCCGACAGTGCCTGCTGCAGACCGCGACCCTCGACGCCACCGAGCACTGCGTCGACGGGAACGCGTACGTCGGTGAACGTGATCTCACACGATTCGGTTCCCTTGTAGCCGAGCTTGCCCATGTCGCGCTGTACCTCGAACCCGTCGGTCGTGGTGTCGATCAGCAACAGCGACATGCCCTTGTGTGCCGGTGTAGTCGTGGTGTCGGTCTTCACCAGTACCGGAAGCACATTCGCGTGCCGTGCGTTGGTGATCCACGTCTTGGCACCGTTGACGACGTAGTGGTCGCCGTCGCGTTTGGCGGTGGTCTTGATGCCCTGCAGGTCGGTGCCGGCACCGGGCTCGGTCAGACCGACACCCGTACGCCATTCACCCGACGCAAGCTTGGGCAGCAGAGTCTTCTTCTGCTCCTCGGTGCCGTGCTTGCCGATCATCCAGCACGAGAGGTTGTGGCTGCCGAGAATGCCGGCCACACCCATCCATCCGCGGGCCAGCTCCTCGTACACCAGGGTGAACGACACCTTGTCGAGGTCGAGCCCGCCGTACTCCTCCGGCGTCGTGATCCCGAACAGGCCCATGGCCTTCATGTGCTCGACGATCTCGGTGGGGTACCGTCCCGTCTTCTCCCACTCGTTCGCGACGGGGATGATTTCCTTGTCGACGAAGGTGCGCAATGCTTTCCGGAAGGCCGTCTGCTGCTCGTCGTACGTGAAGTCCATGATGATGTCCTGTCGGTTGGAGTTTCAGGTGGCCGGCGCGATGGCTGCGGCGAGATCGAGAATGGCGGTCAAGTCGGTTTCGTCGACCAACCCGAGGACGCGGTCGGCCAGCTCGGTGGCACGAGAGTCGTTGCCACAGTTGGCGAGAAACTTCTCCAGCAGACGGTCGTCGCTCAACGGGAACCCGGCGGATCCCTGACTGCCGCCGACGGAGGCGTCGAGCACTCGACCGTCGGCGAGCGTGAGAACCGCCCTGCCCGACGCGGCGGCCGCGGGAACCTCGGACGGGAGGTTCGTCACCCGCACCTTGCGGGCAGTGACGAGAACGTCCTCACGCGCGATGGATTCGTCGGTGTAGGTCGAGACGGTGATCGCGCCGTCGTGCAGCAGCGCGGCCACACTCCACGGCAGATCGAACTTGCCGTCGTAGGTGCTGCGCGGGGACGCGACCCCGGTGTTCGGTCCGCAGACGAACGGACTCGAATCGGGGTGCACGAAGACCTCGATGTCGGCGATCTCGCCTACGTGAACCGTATTGTCCGCGAGTGCTTCCGATACCGCGTCGAGCGTCACGTGCATCAGCTGGCAACTCGGATACGGCTTGATTCCGATTCGGGTGGCTTCCCACCGCGTGCCGAGCCCCTCCGTCAACGCCGCGAAGTTCGTCGGCCGATCGGTCAACGCAGCGTAGATTCCGCGTCGACCTTCCAGCACCGACGACGGTCCCGTGGCACCGGCAGCGGCGAGCCGGGCGGCCAGCACACCGTTCATGCTCGCCGATCCGGGATGCAGTGCCTTGGTGTCGGCGTCGGTATCGAGAAACTCGAGCAGCCCCGAGCTGGACGACCCGGCGATCCCCAGGGCGTTGACCAGTGTTTCGGTGTCGAACTTCGAGAGGTGGCCGGCTACGAGCGCGGCGGTCAACGGACCCACCGCGGCGGTCGCATGAACACCCCGAGCGTGAAACCCGTGCGGGCTCACTTCACCGAGGCGACAAGCGGTTTCGAGTCCGAGAGCCGCGGCGGTCAGCACATCGGCACCCGAGGCCGACACTTGCTGTCCGACGGCGAATGCCGCAGGAAGCGATACCGCCGTCGCGTGCACCAGTGCGCCCGCATGAGTGTCGTCGAAGTCCAGGGAGTGCAGCATCACCCCGGTCGCGAAGGCGGCTGCCGGCGCAGACAGGCCTCGTGTACCGGTGAGGGGCCGCGCCTCCGGTGGGCCGCCGAGAGCATCGGCCACGGTCCAGCCCGGTCGACCGTAGCCGAGCCGTTGGGCCGCAACGGTATTACCCACGCCATCGAGAAGGTGCCGCGCAGCAGCGTGCCGGACGTCCTCGGACAGATCGGCGACGGTGACACTCGATGCCCACTCCGCCAAGATCGTCGAGGTCACGCCCGCACCTCGTCCTTCGCCGTACCGAACGCACCCTCCGCCTTCAGTTTCGCGACGCGTTCGTCATCGTAGCCCAGTTGGTCGCGCACGATGTCGTCGAAGTGCTCGTTGCGCTGCGGCGCTCGGCGGTACTGCTTGGCCTCGGCACCGAAATTCACCGGTGACGCGACCTGACGCACCGTGTCGTACACCGGATGCTCGGTCTCGACCACGAGATTGCGTGCGAGCGTGTGAGGTTCGGTCAGTGCGTGCTCGACGTCGTTGATCGGACCGGAAGGCACCCCGGCCGGGCCGAGCTTAGAGAGCCAGTGATCGACGGTATTCGTGGCGAACACCTCTTCCAGGATCGGCAGCAGCACGTCCTGATGCTTGCCACGAAGCGAGAAGTTGCTGAACCGCGGATCGGCACCGAGATCCGGGCGATCGATGGCGACGACGAGCCGGTCCCAGAACTTCTCCTTCGCGCAGCCGACGATGAGCCAGCCGTCTGTTGCCTCGAAGGCCTGGAACGGCACCAAGGACGGGTGAGCGGAGTTCTTCGTGCGGATCGGCTCGAAGCCAGCGTTGAGATGCCACGTCGCGGGATACGTGAGTAGCGACATCGCCGTGTCGTACAGCGAGACATCGCAGTCACCGCCGACGCCATCGCGCTTGGCCGCGTGCAATCCCGACAGCAGCGAGATCGCGGCGACGAATCCACCGGAGTAGTCGACCAGTGACAGACCGGATTTGGTGGGCGGGCCGTCCGGGTCGCCGGTCACACTCATCCAGCCGGCGAGACCCTGCAGAATGTAGTCGTAGCCAGGCTCTTTGGAGCGAGGGCCGGTCATACCGAAGCCGGTGAGGCTGCAGCACACGATCGCGGGATTGAGATGCTTGAGCTGGTCGTAGGTGATACCGATCTTCTCCGGCACATCACCACGCAGGTTGGAGTAGACGGCGTCGCTGGTACGAACGAGATCCTCGAACACCGCTCGCCCACTCGGGGTCGAGAGGTCAAGGGACAGGGAACGTTTGTTGCGGTTGAAGCTCTCGAAAAACAGCGAGTCCTCGCCCTCGTTGTAGGGCGGGACGTACCGTCCGACGTCGCCGCCGACGCTGGGGTCCTCGATCTTGATGACGTCCGCGCCGAGGTCGGCCAGGTGCAAGCTACCGAACGGGCCTGCGCCGTACTGCTCGAGGGAAATGATGCGTACGTCTTCGAGTGGCCTCATGCGTCGGAATCCTTAGTCTGGGGAAGTTCGAGCGGTCCGTTCTGCGCTTCGGGAAAGTAGTTCTGCCCGATGCCACTGTCGCGGGTTGCGACCATGACCGAGCGCTTCCACGAAATGACCTCGACGCCATCCTGATTGAGGCCGCGGGTGATCATCGAGACGATGCCGGCGTAGGGGCGTGACTCGGACTTGCGCAGCCCGGTACAGATGCTTTCGGCGTACAGGGTGTCGCCTGCATAGACCGGGTGGGACATCTTGATGTCGGTGAAGGCGAGGTTGGAGATCGCGTTCTGGCTCATGTCGATCACCGAAAGTCCCAGCACCACAGAGACTGTGAAGCCGGAGTTGACGATGACCTTCCCATCGGTGATGGGGTTCTGCGACGCCAGATGCGCGTTGAAGTGGTTCTGGTTGGTGTTGAGCGACAGCAGCGTGATCCACGTGTTGTCGGTCTCCGTGATCGTCCGCCCGAAGGGATGTTGGTAGACGTCCCCCACGGTGTAGTCGTCGAAGAAGCGCCCCAGAACGGCCGGATGGATTGCCACCGTGTCTCCTCGTGTCGGTTTGGCGAGTGCCTTACCTAGACCATAAACATCAGATGTTTACGGCGTCAAGGGTTCGAGAAAACCGGTAATCGGCAGACTTCACCTGAATCGACTCGGTAAAGAGCAGATGTTTACGGATTACGAAGTCGATCCATCTGTCGGTACGAGTCACCGAGGTGGTCGAGATGCTTACGCATCAGATCCATGGCGGCCATCGAGTCACCGGCCTCCACCACGTCGAGCAGTCCCCGGTGGTCGCTGTCGACGCACTGCCAGAAGCCCTCGGGCGCATGGTCACGACCGAATCGACCGGACAGGACACGGAAGACGGGTGCAGTGATGAGCTCGAGCAGCGGATTGTGGGCCGCGCGCAGCAAGACGAGGTGGAATTCCTGGTTCTTGGCGAACGTCTCGGGTCCCTGCACTTGATTGGGATCGAAGATGGTCGCGTTGAGCTGCTCGAGATGCTCGTCGGTGCGGCGGAACGCGGCAATGCCCGCCGCCGGAACCTCCATCAGGTTGCGCACTTCCATGAGCTGGTCGACGGTGACAGTCTCCGCGGCAGCCATCAGAGCGACACCGGTTTCCAGGTGCTCACTGATGTGTCCAACACTGGGGACGGCGACGAAGCTTCCCCCGGTCACTCCCCTGGTCGTCTCGATCAGGTTCTGGCTGGCCAGGGACCGGAGCGCTTCACGAATAGTGCTACGCCCGACGCCGAATTCGGCGGTGAGCTCGGCTTCGCCGGGTAGCCGCTCTCCCGGCTGCAGCTCACCGGACAGAATGCGGCTCCGAAGATGGCCGGCGAGAACCGCATACGCGGGGACACTCTTGGCGGTCGCCTTGAGCGGAGCCGATTGGGCCACGTCTTCCCCCTGATGTCGCTCGACTGTTTCTACTGACCGGTCGGCTCGAGCTTAGCGTGACCGATGCCCCGAGATGCGGAGATCGCAACCCTCGATACATCCGCTTTTTAGCAAGAAACCACGCATACCGACGCGAATCTAGGCCGATATCTGGACAAAACCGACGCAATACATCAGAGGTATTGCTTTTCCCGTCGATCATCGCCACTATGACTCATGTCACCTCAGCAGTGACCCCACGACTTCGTAGGACACGCGGAGCACGCCTTCCCGCTCCCCTCGGGCACCGACAGAACGGACGCAGCATGAAACGCATTGGAGTCGACGTCGGCGGCACGTTCACCGACCTCGTCCTGTGGGACGACGACGGCACGGTCGTCGTGCACAAGACCCCGTCCACCAATCACGATCCCTCGATCGGCACGATGGACGGCATCAAGGTCCTCGCCGAACGCGCAGGGATCGACCCGTCCGAGATCGACATGTTCTTCCACGGCACCACCGTGGCCACCAACATCGTGCTCGAGCACAACGGCTGCGACGTCGGCATGATCACCACCGAGGGTTTCCGCGACCTGCTGCACATCGCGCGCAAGAAGCGTCCTCTCAATTACTCGAACTACCAGGATCTTCCGTGGCAGAAGTGGCAGCTCGTGCCACGGCGCAACCGGCGGGTGGTCCCGGAACGCATCGATGCCGCAGGAAACATTCTGACCCCGCTCGACGAAGATGCTGTGCGCGAACAGGTTCGACTGTTGCGTGAGCGAGGCGTGCAGGCCATCGCCGTCGCATTCCTGCACGCGTACCGCAACCCCACCCACGAGCAGCGCGTGCGAGCCATCATCGAAGAAGAGTTCCCGGGCGTCTTCATCTCCCTCTCCAGCGAGGTGGCCCCGCAATACCGCGAGTACGAACGCTTTTCGACCGCAGCACTCAACGCGTTCATCGGACCGAAGACCTCGAAGTACATCGAGAACCTGGCCGGTAAGGCGAAGGCAGCGCAGGTCGGCGAGGACGTACACCTCATGACCTCGGCCGGCGGGCTCGTCACCTCCCGCAGCGCCAGCGAAATCCCGGTCTCACTTCTGACCAGCGGGGTGGTCGCCGGCCTGCTCGGCGGCTGCGCCATCGGTAAGGCATCCGGGTTCCCCAGTGTCATCACCCTCGATGTCGGCGGTACCTCCGCGGATGTCGGCGTGGCACCGGACGGTGCCCTGCGGATGAAGCATCTGCTCGACACCCGAATCGGCGACTATCACGCGATGGTGCCCATGGCCGAGGTCGACACCATCGGTGCCGGCGGCGGATCCATCGCCGTGGTCGACGACGGCGGCATGTTCCGCGTCGGACCACGCAGCGCGGGTGCCGTTCCCGGTCCCGCCTGCTACGGACACGGCGGCACCGAACCGACGTCCACCGACGCCATGGTGATGATGGGATGGCTGCGCGAGAAGAGCTTCCTGTCCGGAACAATGGAGGTCAAGCCCGAGCTGGCGCGCGAAGCGATTCAGACTCACATCGCCGACAAGCTCGACACCCCACTCGACGACGCCGCGATGGGCATCTTCAAGATCCTCGCCCATTCCATGACCGAGGCGATCAGCCTGCACTCGGTGCGTAAAGGCTATGACCCGCGCGACTTCTCACTGATCGCCGAGGGTGGAGCCGGTCCGCTGTTCGCGTGGCAGATCGCCGACCAGCTCGGTATTCCGCGGGTCATCGTGCCCGGTCACCCCGGCATCACCTCCGCTGTCGGCCTGCTCACCACCGACATCCGCTACGAGGAGCCGACGACGGTGTGGACGTCGTCCGCCGACCCGAACATCGAACTGCTGCAGGAGCAGGTCGAGCGTCTGTCCGCACTGGCCGTCGCACAGCTCGAGAAGGACGGTGTTGCGGCCGAGAACATTTCGCTCGAGCGCAGCGTCGACTGCCGATACGTCGGCCAGGGCTACGAACTCCGCGTCGCTGCACCGGACGGCGACATCGACGACGTGTGGGTCAAGACCGTCGCCGAGGCATTCCACGACGTGCACGGACGCACCTACTCTCAGCGGTTCGACGACAAGCCCGTGCAGCTGATCAACGTCCGCGTCACCGGCGTGGGTGCGGTTCCCCACGTACAGATCGCCGATATCGCCGTGGGCTCCGCCGACTCCTCGGCCGCGATCAAGACGACCACGCAGGCACTGTTCTGGCAGGACGAGACGTCCGCGCCGCAGTGGGTGGACACCCCGGTCTACGAGCGGTCACTCCTGCTGGCGAACAACGAGATCGACGGTCCTGCGATCGTCGAGCAGTTCGATTCCACCACGATCATCGGCATGAATCAGCACGCCACCGTCGACGCCGTCGGCCACATCATCATCGAGAGGAACCCCGCATGAGCAAGGCGCTGATGCCCACCACCGGAGTGTCACTGGCGGGCGAATCCACTCGAACCTGGAACGACGTCGAGGTCGATCCCATCACGCTGCGCGTCATCGGCGGAGCCCTGCAGTCGATGGCCAAAGAGATGGCTCAGGTGCTCTACCGCATGGCGTACTCGTCGCTCATTCGAGAGTCCGAGGACCTCGGCGCGGGCATCTTCGACATCAACGGACGCGAACTCTGTGAATCGGATTCGACTCCGATGCACTGCGGTTCGATTCCCGCCTACATCAAGGGCGTCAACCGTCGCCTCGCCGGAACGTACAAGCCCGGAGATGTGGTGCTGCACAATCATCCGTACCACGGAGCGGCTCACTCCCCCGATTACGGCGTGATCATTCCGATCTTCTGGCAGGGCGAGCACATCGGCTTCGCCGGGTGTACCGGTCACGTGTCCGACGTCGGCGGCAACTTCCCCGGCCTGTGCATGGACGTCGTCGATGTGTGGGCCGAGGGCAAGCTGATGGACTCGATGAAGATCTACGAGGCCGGGGTCCGCAACGACTACCTGATTCAGCACATCCTCGACAACGTCCGTACGCCCGAGCAGAACCGCGGCGACCTCGAAGCACTGATCGCGTGCTCTCGCATCGGCGAGAAGCGATTCACCGAGCTGCTCGAGAAGTACGGCCTCGACACCGTGATGAGCGCGGGCGAACGCTGGATGGACTACTCCGAGTCCATGCTGCGCAAAAAGATTCGTGAGATTCCCGACGGCAGCTACACCGCGCCCATCGGATACCTCGACGACGACGGTAAGAACCGCGACGAACCGCTCAAGGTGGCTGTGCGGGTGCAGGTCGAGGGCGAGGACATTCTCATCGACCTCACCGGCTCCAACAGCCAGGTGCCCACCGCGTTCAACGTCCCGTTTGAGGGTTCGGTTCTGCCGGTGGCTGTCTCGGCCATTCGTACGATTCTGCTCGACGAGGATCTGACGGAGGAATTCGTTCCTCAGAACGACGGGTGCTTCCGACCCGTCAAGGCCTATGCCCCCGAGGGGACGATCTTCAACCCGGACTTTCCCGCGTCGTGCTTCGCGCGGTTCTCGCAGGTGAACCGGGTGTTCGACTCGATCAATCTCGCTCTGGCCCCGGTGCTTCCGGATCACGCGATCGCGGGATCGTCCGCCGCCCTGTGCGCCATCGCCTACTCCGGTATCGCTCCGGACGGCGAATCGTATTGGGTCTACATCGAAATTAACGAGGGCTCCTACGGTGGCCGCAATGGCAAGGACGGCATGGACGCCGTCGACGCCCTGATGGCCAACACTCGCAACAACCCCATCGAGGAGCTCGAGCTCAACCACGCTATGCGCGCGTTGCGGTACGAGCTGCGCGACGAGGCACCCGCGCCAGGGAAGTGGCGCGGCGGTATCGGCAGTGTGCGCAAGTGGTTGATGGAGACCGATACGTTCCTCGGTTCCGAGGCCGACAACCGATCGGATCCTCCGGCCGGAGCTCTGGGTGGACACAACGGTGTGTCCGGCTCGTTCACCAGGAACGCCGGGACTGACCGCGAGGAAGTGTTGTACTCCAAGGTCACTCAAGAGACGATTCGTTCCGGTGAGACGCTGGAGATCAAGCTCCCCTCAGGCGGTGGCTTCGGAAACCCGTTCGAGCGTGATCCGTTCCAGGTGCTCAGCGACGTCTGGGACGAGTACCTCACCGAGGACGATGCTCGACGCGACTACGGTGTGGTCGTGAACACCGATTCGTGGACGGTCGACGAGGACGCGACGGCCGAGCTGCGCGCCCGGAGCGCGGCCTGATCGAGGACGGGACCTTCGGCGGTGTCGTCCGGTGGATCGACGACCGGAACGACACCCCGGGGCCCCTGTCCGGCCTGAGCATCGGAGTCAAGGACAACATCGACGTGGCCGGCGTCGAGACCACCTGCGCGTCGGAGTTCTTCGAGCACAACGTCGCCGACGCTGATGCCGAGGTCGTCACCCGCCTACGTGACGCAGGCGGGTCGGTGGTCGCGAAGCTGAACATGGCCGAGTTCGCCGTTGGTGTCACCTCGCAGAACTCGGCTGCGGGCCCGTCGTACAACCCGTGGAATACCGCTCGGGTGCCCGGCGGATCGAGCGGCGGTTCGGGGATCGCCGTCGCCGCCGGACTGGTCGACGCGTCCCTGGGCACAGATACCGGCGGGTCGGTGCGCCTCCCCGCCGCGGCGTGCGGGATCACCGGTCTACGCCCCAGTTGGGGATCGATCAGCAACGACGGCGTGTTCCCGGTAAGCGAGCAATTCGACACCGTCGGCCCGATGGCAAGGTCGGTCGCAGAGGTGAAGGCGCTTTTCGACGTCCTGTCCCCCATTGCGTCCAAACCATCAGCCGTGACCCGTATCGGTGTCCCCAGCGTCTTCCTCACCGCGGACGTGGATCCGGGCGTCGCGCAGACCGTCGCAGCCGCGGTGCGCACGTTCGCCGAACTGGGGTATGAGATCGTTCCCATCGAGCTGGAGCATGCCGCCGATGCTCAGGACATCGTCTACACGATCGTCTATAGCGACCTCGCTCGCCGCCATCGGCACCGGCTCGACACCGAGCCTTCTCGCTTTCAAGCCGCGACGTACGAGCGAATAAGGTTGGGCCTGAGCATTTCCGAGTCCGACCGTGCCCGTGCACTCACCGGTCGCGATCGGTTCCGTCAGGCCATGACCGCCACGTTCGAAAGTGTCGACGTGGTGTTGACCCCTGCCATGCCCGTCGATGTTCCCCCGAGGGACGGGGGCGACGACGTCGTCGCGCTCTCGCGCCGGATGGGACAATTCACGTACCCGTGGTCGTTGCACGACGGCCCGACGCTGGCTCTGCCGGTCGGGTTTCACCCGTCCTCGGGCATGCCGGTGGGAGCGCAACTCACCGCTGCGGCGCACCGTGAGGGCGCGTTGTTCGGCGTGGGCGAGCGCTATCAGTCGGAGACGGGCTGGCATCGAGCCACTCCACCACATACATCTGATCTTTAACTCATGCTGCATGGTCAATCAATGGGCTTTGTCCGGATTTACCTCACCTTGACGCCTAAAACATCTTATGTTTAAGTGGTGAGCAGCTGTTACGTACGTCTCACTACGGGTGGGCCTGCGACAGCCGACACTCCCACTTCGGCACCGTCACGCCGATCAGCAAGCGAGGACGCAGATGCATTTACGCCGAATCACCTCGATCATGACAGCAGTGGCGCTATCCGGCGCGCTGGTGGCATGCGGATCGGATCCCGGCCCCGACGCGGACCCCGCCAATCCGGTCACGATCGATGTCACCGTCTCGGCAGCGGCCGAAATCTACAGCATCCCTTGGCTTGTCGCGCAGAAGCAGGGACTGTTCGAGAAGCACGGCGTGATCGTCGAGAACATCGTTCCGGGCAAGGGCGGCAGTGCGACCATGCGCACGCTGCTCGACGGCAACATCCCCATCGGTGAGGTCAGCTACCCGTCGATCGTGCAGGCGGACGCGGCCGGTTCCGAACTGCGCATCGTCGGCGGCGGCACGCAGGGGCCGTACCCGATGAACTTCTACGCGCTCGCCTCGAATCCCAACATCAATTCCATCGAGGACGTCCGCCGTTGGGCCTACACCCGGCCCAACTCGGCGTCCGATGCTCTGACGCGTCTGCTTCCCTCCGTTGCAGGCGTCGACCCGAGCCGGATCGAGCGGGTTGCCTCCGGCGGAATCGGCGAGGGCTTCGCACTACTCGAAGCCGGCAACGTCGACATTGCACTCGTTCCCTCTATCGTCGCCGAACAGCGGCCGGAGGATTTCAAGCTGATCGTCAGCAGCCCCGACTACATGTCGCGGTTCCTGCAGTCGACGATCACGACCACCAAGGATTACGCCGCAAGCAATCCCGGTGTCGTACGGGCCATCAACGCCGGTTACACCGAGGCGGTCGCATCCATCAAGGCCGATCCTGTTGCGGCCGCCCAGATCTACGCGGACTACACCGGCTTCGATGTGGAGTCGGCGACCGCGGTGGTCGAGCGTGCATCCTCGGTCGACACCTGGGGTGGCGGCTTCGATACCGCGTCCGTCGAATCCGCCCAGGACGGCGTCGAAGCGTCCGGGAGCGATCGAGTACCCAATTTCTGCACCCTGTTCGACCCGGACTTCCTCGCCACGGGAGTAGAGACCGACGTTCCCGGCGACTGCGACTCCTGACCGCAATTTCCCACCACCAGAAGGTAGCGACGTGACTCACGCAGCGACTCGACCCCGCCCCGACACCACCTCCGCCATCGCCGTCGCCTCGTCGGTGTCGCGGCACTTCGGTGATGTGACCGCCCTCCACGAGATCGACTTATCCATCGGTAGGGGCGAATTCGTCTCCGTCGTCGGGCCCAGTGGCTGCGGCAAGTCCACTCTGCTCGAGGTTTTCGCCGGACTCCAGGATCACGATGGCGGCACCGTGCAGGTCGACGGGCAACCGCTTACCGGTCCTCGATCCAAGACTGCGGTCATCTTCCAGGAATCGGCGACGCTGCCCTGGCGAACCGTCCGCGACAACGTCGCGTTCGCTCTCGAAGTCCGAGGTGTCGGCAAGAAAGAAGGACGAGCCCGCGCCGACGAGCTGCTGAACACAGTGGGACTGGGCAAGTTCGGCGACCACTACCCCACCCAGTTGTCCGGCGGTATGCGTCAGCGTGTGGCCATCGCGCGTTGCCTGTCCATGGAGCCCGACCTCATTCTCGCGGACGAGCCCTTCGGAGCGCTCGACGAGCAGACGCGGTTGGTCATGTCGTACGAGCTGCTCAAGATCGTCGAGAAGCTCACGTGTGGAGTCCTGTTCATCACCCACAGCATTCAGGAAGCGGTATTGCTGTCCGATCGTGTGCTGGTGATGAGCGCGCGGCCCGGTCGATTCATCGACGAGATGGACATCGACCTGCCCCGTCCGCGCTCCGAAGACGTTCTCGCAAGCCCGGCGGCGACTGCTCTGCACGAACGTATTTGGTCGAGTCTGCGCGACGAGGCCAAGAAGACGATGAGCATTGAGCCATGAGTTCGCCGACGCGCGAGAGCGACCGCGCCTCCGTGGTCCCCGGATACATCCGGCCCGCCCCCTCCACCCAACTCGGCCTCCCCGCATGGGGCTGGACCGTACTCATCCTCGTCGCGGCACTGGTGGCCATCGACATCTCGGCACGGTTCTTCGCTTCTCCGCTCGACATCGTTCCGGTGACCGACATGATCTCGACGTCGCTGAGCCTGCTGACCGACCCGGACTTCCTCGTCGACGAGTTGGGCCGCACGCTCGGCATCATCGTTCTGGCGTTCGTGCTCAGCTCCGTACTCGGTGTCGGCGCCGCGTACGTGCTGTGGCGGTACGAGCTGTGGGACAGAGCGTTTCAGCCCTACCTCAACGTGTACTACGCCGTCCCGACGTTCGCGCTGTACCCGATCATGGTGGTGCTGTTCGGTGCTGGCGTGGCTCCGATCGCCATCCTGTCCACCATCTTCGCTTTCGGTGTGGTGGCGTTGAACGCACGCACTGGTTTCAACGCGGTGTCGCCGATCGTCACCAAGCTCGGGACCACTCTGATGTTGACGCGGTGGCAGTACTTCCGATCGGTTCTGCTGCCGTATGCGCTGCCGAGCATCGTGACCGGACTCAAACTGGGGCTCTCGTACGCCGTCATCTCGGTCTTGGCCAGTGAGTTCATCCTGTCGACCCAAGGCCTGGGCCACTTCATCTCCATCGCCTATGACGGGTTCGACATCGCCGACATGTACGCCGGGATCCTCATCGTGGCGCTGATCGCTTTGCTCTCGACCTCGCTGATCTCGCTCGCGCTCAACCGATTCGATTGGAGGCGCCGCTGATGAGCAGCACCTTGGACAGAGTAGCCACCGCCCCTTCAGTTCCCCCGAAGGTGACCCCGTCCGCGGGACGCACGAACGCTCGACGGTTTCTGCCTCCGGTGGTCGTGGCCGTCGTCGCGGTGTTGATCTGGTGGATCGCGGCCGTTCTGGTCGACAGTCTCATCTTCCCGACGCCTGCCGAGGCCATGGCCTCGCTCGTCGAGGACCTGGGCAAAGCAGACTTCCGCGCCAATGTCGGCGACTCGCTGCGCATTCTTGTGCTCGCGTTTCTGGCCAGCACGGTCGTGGGTTCCCTGCTGGGTCTGACGCTGGGTCTGAGTCCGTTCTGGACCCGAACCATCGCCCCGATCGTGTACTCGATCAACAGTATTCCTAAGATCGTGCTGTACCCGATCTTCCTGTCGTTCCTCGGTATCGGTGCACTGAGCCGATTCGGCTTCTCCTTCTACGCCGCCTTCATCCCGATGTTCCTCGTCGCGGTCGAGGCCACGGCATCGGTCCAACGAATCCATCTGAAGATGGCGGCGTCACTGCAGGTGAGCTGGCCCCGGCTGATCCGTCAGATCGTCATCCCCGCAGTGCTCCCGGCATTGGCGACGGGTATGCGCATGACCTTCGGCTTGGCGTTCCTGGGACTGCTTCTCGCCGAGATGTTCTCGTCGTCCAGTGGCATAGGCTACGAACTCCTGCGCAACGTCAGCCTGGTGCGAATGGAAAACATCATGGGCACGGTTGTGCTGATCCTCGTGATGGCACTGCCGCCCACCATCGCCCTGCAGTGGTTGCAAACTCGCATCACCTCGAAATACGGCGGTCGGTGACCGCAGTAAATCGGCACACACGCAGGGCTGCGCTCCGTCACTCGAACGCAGCACCGACGGCAGACCGGACCAATGCCGATACCGCTGGCGATCGGACTCCGGCTGGCCACGCAATGACCGTCGTGATCATCGGCGCATCAACGACAGGTACAGCCACATGCTCGGGCCACTGCCACGCGCGACTCGACGCTGGGATCACCATCAGCGCTTGACCCAGCGCGACCAGTTGGGCGATCTGCGATTGAGCGCGCACCTCAGGCCCGGGCCCTTTCGGATAGGTGCAGTCGAGCTGTGGCCACCGAGCCATCGGCAGATCCGGTACGTCACGGATATCGTCCATGCACAGTTCGTCTTTCGAGGCCAAGGGGTGATCACGCGGAACGATCGCGACCTGCCCCTCGGTGAGCAGGTCCTCGGAGTCGAACCCGACGAAATCATCGACGCGGTCAGAGAAATCGCGGGGAGCAACGGCGCAGACGGCCGGCGGAAGCTGAGACCGGAAGGGCGCTACGGCAGGGTGAAGATGCGCGCACACCTGGGCCGGACCACGATTCCCGGGGCACCATACAGTGAGGTGGAGAGCAAATTTAAAGCGTTCTTCTACAACGGTTTTCGCCGATAAGTCGGGATCAGAACCACGATCCGATCGGCAGAGGGCATGCGAGCAGGCGATCTTGTCAACCGAGAGTTCCGGGCCGAGCAACCGAATATGTATGGGTCACCGATTTCACCTAATGGGGTGGGTCTATATGGTATTCACCATCGACGTGTCCTCCCGGCGGATCGTCGCTCGGCATGGCTCGATGTCGAAGACCGTGGACCTGAACATAACTGACCCGTCGATCCTAACGGCCAGCCCCGACGTGGGAGTTGCGCCTCGAACGGGTCCTCGATAGGCATAGACGTTCCTCGGGGTGCCAACACTTACGTGGGAGAGGCTGAAGCCACCGGCTTCGGCCTCTCCCAATTGTCAAGACGTTGAGGACATGTGTCAGTTGTCAGCCACCGCTGCTTCCTGTTCCGCCGAATGGTCCGCTGCTGCTTCCTGTTCCACCGCTTCCGGTACCGACGCCCGGTTCGGGTTCGGGTTCGAGACCGTCCTGCTCTCCGAACGAGAAGACCGGCGTATCGCCTTGGGCTTCGCCCTCGACGACTGTCACCGGCACCTCCACCGAGCGTCGCCCCGCCTGCTCGATAATTAGATGGTGGTCACCGATTTCCGCGTCCGCAGGCACATTCACGGACAGGATCGCTGAACCGCTTTCATTCGTTTCCGATTCTCCGATGATGACCGGATCCGAAGCGAACTGCACCGCCCACGGCTGCTTGGCGAGCCATCCGCCTACGGAGATTAAGAGTTGCTGTCCACGCTGCAGCAACGTCGGTTGCGGTGTGACGACCGGTAGCGCATATCCGAGGTCTTGCATCACGCGGTAGGCAGCGCATTCGTACAGCACTACGTCCTTGACGCCGTTGACATTGCATTTTGGCAGCTTCGTCTTGGGAGAACCGTAGGACCCGTGGATAGCTATGCCTTTAAGGTCGACGATTAGGGGGTTACAGACACTATCCCCGGCCAGGCAGAACGTGCTCACGACATTGAGGTTCGATTGGAGGTAGCCGTTGATGTCGGCATCTGCTCCCCCGACACCAGCCGCGACCACACCGAAAGCGCCGAACGCGGTGCCCGAGTGTCGTTCTCCCACACGCAACGGGCGGGAGTTCGGATCGCCGAACTGGATAACCGACTTCACCATGCCGAGTTCCGAGGACGCAGAGGTGCCTTTGTTGGTCTCCAACAGGTACTTATTGATGACGTTGGCACCCTGCGAGTAGCCAGCGAGTACAACATCCGTTTCCGGTCCACAGACGGCGTGCAGTGCGGCCATGATCCTGGATAGATTGGCGTACCCAATTTCGACCGATTCTCGGTATTCTGCCTTGTAGTAGTCGGCCTCGGTCCAGCCGACCGGTATGGCCGGATATGCCACAGACATTACGTTGAAGGCGTAGTTAACCGAATTCTGTTTCTGCACATGGGCGAAAACCGGGGCGAGGCGTCCGCCCATTCCGTTGTCCGGGCCGTCCAGGTTGTATGGCTTCTCGGTGCCGGCAGATGCGCGGTAGTCGTCGATGCCACGGTCCTGCGGGTATTCTCCCGAACCGCGAACACCGATGAATGTTGGAACGTTGCAATCGGTTCCGGGCTTCAAGTCTTTGGATCCGGTTTGCACCGCGGAAGAGATTGCTTCACTAAGCTCGGCTGTGTTCGTCGCCGTGAAATAACGCCCCCC
This sequence comes from Rhodococcus sp. PML026, assembly GCF_000963615.1. Taxonomy (NCBI): domain Bacteria; kingdom Bacillati; phylum Actinomycetota; class Actinomycetes; order Mycobacteriales; family Nocardiaceae; genus Rhodococcus; species Rhodococcus sp. PML026. The sequence continues at coordinate 89,410 of NZ_KQ031368.1, forward strand.
GGTCGCGTTGGCGATGCAGCTCAACTCCCCCTCCGCCGCTTCCGGGGCGTTGAAACCGACTGCATGAACTCGGAAATTGATGCCGAGGTTGAGCTTCAGCTCGCTCGCCACCGCGCAGGGATCTCCGCAGCTGCTCTGCCCGTCGCTGATCAGGATGATCGTTCGGTCACCGGTGGGAGGAAGGTCACCCGCTGCTGCCCGTAACGCGTCCGGCGTGGGGGTCAACCCGTCGGCATTGAGCCCATCGGCGGCCGCCCCGAGTTCGTCCTTGTTGTCGGTGCCGACCGGGACCAGCAACTTGCCACCGTCGCCGCACTCACCCGCGAACGAACGTAGTCCGGCTGCTTGCCCGGGGGCCAATGCATCTATCCCGGCTCGCAAAGCTGCCTTGGCCTGCTCGAGTGGTTGGCCGTACATCGAACCGGATGTGTCCACGACGAAGAGGACACTGGGCGCAGCGGGCTGCGCGTGCGCGAGCGGCACCGACATGCTCCCGACGGCCAGCATGAGAGTCGCCGCAGCGCTGATCACTACGCGGCTGAACCTCCTCAGTGGCGGTGCCCCACCCGAACGCTTACCCCACCCAAGTCCGTATGACATCCAATTCCTTTCAGCGATGCGGTCGACCGACCACGCGCGTTCGAGCGCCGCTGATGTTTATAGCAACAGAATGATGTCGCCGTCTGTCATCCAATCGTGCTAACCCGGGCCGCCGGGAAGCGAATTTGTCGAGCTTGAGTGCCCCCTCTCGCCACCTTTCGGGTGATGAAATCGAGGAGGAAAGTGTTATCGGTATCGCCATTTACAACTAAGAGTGCAGGTAGTCGATACGGTGACACAGTCCATTTCGTCGGCTGTTTCGGCGCTCCCATTCGATCGACAACATAGAGGACTATTGAACGCGCACATTTCGGGTCCAACGCGATCCCAGCCGTCGATCTCGGTTTCACCGTCGCCATCGAGATCGACCACCCACTTTCCGCACTGTCGCCAGTCCGACGCGAGGTCCTGACCGGCAGCGTAGTCGGTGAGAACGTTGGCACGGATGGAGAACATCATGGGCAAGTCATCTTGATCCTGGTGATGGCATTGCCGCCCACGATTGCGCTGCAGTGGTTGGAAAGCCGCATCACGTCGAAATACGGAGGTCGGTAATCTCGGTAGATCGGAGCACGCCGAAAAGGCTGCGCTGCGTCACTCGAACGCAATCCCGACGGCCGATTGGACCAATGCCGCTACCGCTGGCGATCGGACTCCGGCCGGCCATGCGATGACCGTCGTGATCATCGGCGCATCAACGACAGGCACGGCCACATGCTCGGGCCACTGCCACGCGCGACTCGACGCTGGAATCACCAGCAGCGCCTGACCCAGCGCGACCAATTGGGCGATCTGCGATTGAGCGCGCACCTCAGGCCCGGGCCCCTTCGGATAGGTGCCGTCGAGCTGTGGCCACCGAGCCATCGGCAGATCCGAGACGTCACGAATACCGTCCATGGCCACCTCGTCTTTCGCGGCCAAGGGGTGATCACGCGGAACGATCGCGACCTGCCCCTCAGTGAAAAGGTCCTCGGAGTCGAACCCGACAAGGTCGTCGACTGGGCGATGCATCAACGCCACGTCGGCATCACCGCGGCGAAGATATCCGGCCTGCTCACCGACTTCACACAATAAGACATCCACGTCAGCAGGGTACGCATCGAGAACGCGGCGAAGGAGCTCATGGGACGCACCGGCTTTGGTCACCAGCTTGACTCTGGCACCGGCCGCTCGTGCTCGCTGCGCTGCCGCTGAAACCGCGTCGAGCGCCGTCGCAGCGTCCCTCAGGAACACAGCACCGGCAGCAGTGAGTGCGACTCCGCGACGATTCCGATCCAGGAGGACGACGCCGAGTCGGCGCTCCATCCTGCTGATCGCCCGCGAGAGCGGTGGCTGGGCGATCCCCAAGCGCTGTGCTGCGCGTCCGAAGTGCAGCTCCTCGGCAACGGCGATGAAGTACCGGAGTTCGCGTGTTTCGAGATCGTCCACTCCAACAGCGTAGATGTGATACCCGTCGAGTATCACAGGTTGGTCGATCGGTATTGGACGCACCCGCGCTCGAAGCCGACCATGGACCGCATGACAACGAAGACCGCGCTGATCACCGGCGCCCACAAAGGGATCGGCTTTGCTATCGCACACGGACTCGGAATGCAGGGAATCAGAGTAGGAATCGGGGCCCGCAACGATGCACGACGACAGGACGCGGTGGACAAGCTTCGTGCTGCGGGCATCGATGTGTTCGGAGTCCCCCTCGATGTCACCTCCGACAACAGCGTTGCTGCCGCCGCCGACTCGATCCAGGACCTAGACATTTTGGTGAACAACGCAGGCATCTCCGGCGGCGACCAACAGAATCCGACGACGCTGGATATCGACGTATTGCGGACTACCCTGGATACCAACGTGTTCGGAGTAATCCGAGTGACGAACGCACTACTCCCGACGCTTCTCCGGTCTGCCTCGCCGCGCATTGTCAATGTCTCGAGCAACATGGGCTCGCTCGCGCTACAGACCGGCCCGATCATGGCGGCATACGCTCCATCCAAGACCATGGTGAACGCGATGACCGTGCAATACGCACGGCAGCTCGTGGACACTGCGGTGATAGTGAATGCATGCTGCCCGGGCTATGTGGCAACGTATTTCACCGGATTCGCGTCCACACGCACGCCGGAGGAGGGTGCGCAGATCGCACTGAAGCTCGCCACCCTGCCCGACGACGGACCGCGGGGCGGATTCTTCGACGACGCCGGATCGGTGGCCTGTTGAGAATCTCGGTATCGATTCGATCCCGAGAATACGAAGCCGCAGCTGCAGTCAACCTCTTGCCGCTGGATGAGTTCTTGCACAGCAGCATTCGCCCACTCCAGGCACGAGTTCTCGTGACCGTTTGTCATAACCAGAACGGTCAGCGAACCGAGTTGCTCTGCGCGCCCTGCGCAACGACGAACAGACGCTACTCAAGCCAGATCCGCTGCTCGAAGCCGCCGCGCTCCGCCCGCTTGTCAGCAGCTACCGTATCGAGATCCGCGTCGCTCAGGTTCATATGCGCGGCCAGTGCACGGACGACCTCAAGGACGTCGGCCAACTCCTCCGGCCTGCCTTCCGGTGTTGCATCACGAAACTCGCGCGCTTCTTCAAACAATTTGTCAATCAGCGCGTTTCCATAATCCTCAGCCTCAAGGGTTCGATATTTCGGGACGCGACCCGAGGCTTCGATGATCGACGGAATCAAATCACGAACAAGTTTTCCCATGCTCAGTAGTGTGCAGGTATGTCGATTCCCTCGCCCGCTGATCCGCTGACGCTTGGGCAGCACCTGGTCAGCGTTCTCGACTCCGGAGCGCGTGTCGCCACCTACAAGCTGGCCGTCCTGGTCGCGCTACTGGAGTTCTCGGTCGAGAACGTTCCCGAGGATCACGGTTCAGCGGTCGATGTTGATCTCGACGACTTGGCCCAGCGCGTTGTCGGTCTCTACTGGCGGCAGGTGCGTGACTTCGACGGTCATTATCTCCGCCAGTCGACGCAGGCGAGAGCAACGATTCCCGACGCTGTTCGGGAGTTTGCTCGTGCCACGGCAACCGCCGGCAGAGAAACGCCGTTGGACATCGCGGCCCGGAGAAACCTGGGTCTGTTCCGCGAGATGATCAAGAAGGTGAAGCTTGTTCTCGTGCAACAGCCGCTGCATCGCCTGCAGCGAGTCCCGGGCGGGTATACGGGAGAGTCATTTCTGTATGACGACACTTGGATAAGCGCCAAGGTGGGCACGAACGCTGTCTTTGCCCAGGGCAACCGGATTACGCTGTACCCCGGAGTGTGTTTTGCTCTGGCGCGATTGTCCTCGTTGCTCAAGCCCGCGTTGATGCTCGCATGGGTCGACGATGTCCGGCGAAAGAACAGCTTTCTCGACGAGGACGTACCAGATCTCGAAGGCCATCTCTTCGGCAACAGCCGAATCGCACTGATCCGTCCCAAGGCCGCGTTGATCGAGGCATTCGGTCCGACATGTTTCTATTGTTCAGCGCGCGTGGGATCGGACGCCCATGTCGATCACGTACTCCCTTGGTCAAGAGTGGGCATCGACGGCCTCGCGAACTTGGTGTTGGCTTGCCCATCGTGCAACACGAGCAAGTCTCAACTGCTGCCCGAGCGATTGCACGTCCTACGCGCGCTCGACCGTGGCCGCGACCCCATCACCGAATTGGCGGCAAGCATCGACTGGCCTGTGCAATTCGATCGAGTGGTCACATCGGCACGGGGACTTTATGCCAGCCAACCAGAGGGCTCCCCAATCTGGTTGGGCCGGAACAAAGTCACAGCTATGCAAGTCGACTATTCCTGGTTGCAGGGGTACCACATCGACGTGTCGAATATTGCCGCGCCCGAGTAGGTCGACCAACACGACGGCGAATCCACCTGAAGATGGCGGCGTCACTGCAGGTGAGCTGGCCCAGGTTGATCCGTCAGATCGTCATTCCGGCGATGCTGCCAGCGTTGGCGACGGCTATGAGAATGGCCTTCGGGCCGCGTTCCTGGAACTGCTCGTCGCCGAAATATGTCCCCTCGGTCGAAGCGGGATTCAAAAGTGCCGGGACGAGTGCTGCCGCGGATCTATGCGTGAATCAACGTCGACATCCAGCAATCGTCATCGTATCGCCCACTGAGCATCCCACTCCGGCAGCTCAATTCCGAGGCGAGCGCTGTGCCGAAAAAGCGGAGGCTATCCGCATTGACGTTGTTGCTGTAGTGCCGGAAGCATAGCTGTCCTCGGCTGTAACGCCATACGCCAAACCCCGATACTCAACGGGCTCGCGAGGGAGCTCCTTCTCTATACAGATCGGAATGTAGCGTTGCGTGTTTCGTTGTTGGTCGCCGTTGTGTCAGGCCTGCTGATCCTGAGCGGCTGCAGCTCAGACGTGACATCGAGTGCCCCCAACCCGGGAGCGACCACTCCGTCGACCTCCGCCACCGTCCCTACCCCGGCGGTAACCAGTAGCTCGGAACCTATGCCCGCCCTCACTCCTGTAAAGAGTCCGGTGGCCGAAATCGAAGCTGCACCTACCCTGGCCGAGCCCTTCGTTGTCGAGTGTCTGTTCGGGACCCCGGGGCCTGCCCGATGGAGCGACGGCACCACGCGTTTTTCCCAGTGGTGTTTCGATGAGCTGGACGGCGATGGATACCTGCGGTCCGAACGAGAAGCCAACACATTCGAGTGCGACGGCTACGTATGTCGGAACCCGTACAACGGAGCGACCCGTCCCGATCCGGACGCGGTCACACCGGTACCTACAGGCACGACGTCCGGCCGCGGATATTCCTGCAACTCGAACGAATGTTATTGGCCTGACGGCTCCTTCGTGATCGGTGCAGATCGGTGCGGCCTTCTGTGCGGAGAACCGCCGACGTCGGGCGATATCCAGACCCGATCGGGCTGCGAAGCCGGGTACATCACCGATCCCGACCTGTGCAGGTCCGTGGGTAACTAGTTTCCGACGCATTCGCGTTGTAACACCGCCGCCATTGAAACCGACCATATGGTCGTAACTGTCTGGCTCAGTGCCGGGCAACAAATCCCGCGGCATTCGAGAAAGACAAGCGATGAGCAACCAGTTCCACAACAGCCCGAACTACGGCACGATCAACATCCATCAGACCACCCATGTCGGATACGTTGTGCCACAACGATCGTGGTCGCGTCGCCATCCGATACTGACCGCGTTCCTGGTGCTGCTCGCCATCGGGTTCGTGGGATCCAATCCATGGGTGCTGTTCGTCGTCGCGGCGATCTGGATCGGCATGAAGATCTACAAGTCGAACGAGGCGAAGAAGTTGGCTGCTCAGCAGGAACATCAGCGTCTGATCAACAGCGCGAACGCTCAGAATGCGGCCTTCCTGCAGGGCCACCAGTTCGGCACACACGGCCACTTCCCGACACAGCCCTAACGCAGTGCCGCGGTCGATCGGCTCAGAACCACTATCTGAGCTGATCGGCGGCGATGCGAAGTCCAATACTGATGCGGTCGGGGGTCGTGTCCCAGCAACGAATCGCGTGTCGCCCGCGACTGACTCAGCCCTTACTCCCCTCGCGCTCGTCTACGGTCCTCCGAAGTGAAGGCTGACACCGAACACGCATCGACACCGGCCGAGCGCTTTCGATGCTGATAGTCCGCCACCGAATCGAAGGCCGCAGTCACACCTATCGACGTCGAGACGTACGTCATCGACTTACCGCGCTGGAAGCCCAGATCGGCACCCACCTCGACGGCGTCGATGTTCGATCCCAAGAACACGAAGTCCCAGCTGTACTCGGACTCCTGCCGCTGGATCAATTCCCGCACAGCAGAATTCGTCCACTCCTGACTAGAGTTCTCGTGACCGTCGGTCATCACGAGAACGGTCACCGAGCCGGGACGCTCGTCCTCCGGCATCGCGGCCAGACCGGCACCGACCTCGCTGATTAGCCGGCCGATCGCGTCGTACAACGCGGTGCCACCCCGCGGCTCTAGCACGAGTGGTGGAACGTCCTCGATGGGGACGCTGTCGTAGACAAGCTCGTACCGGTTGTCGAACTGTGCCAGCGTGACCACGGTCCGACCCTCTGCTTCACGCTCCTTGGTGATGAATGAATCGAATCCGCCGCGGGTGTCGTCGGCGATGGAATGCATCGAGCCGGACCGATCGAGCAGCGCGGCGACGAGTGACAGTTGAGGGTTGGTCATAGTTTCCTCCTTCAGGTCGCAGCCGAAACTGCTCCGAGTGAATTGGGTTGAGAGCTAACGGAAGAGCGGATGTCGATGGCTACCGAAGTGCAACCGTCGTACCTCCCGAGAACGCCGAATCGTGCAGCTCGATCTCGGCAGGCACGGTCCCGACGGGGACGTCGAACACGACGGTCGTGTCCAGCGCGTTGCCCGGGTTGATCTGTTCGTAGCCGATGCCCTCGTCGAGGTAGGCAGTCGCGAGGCTGTCGACGGAGTACTGCTTGCCGTCCGCGTCGAGCAACTTCTGCGAGGACGCGTCCAAGCTCTGTGCTCGGTCGCCGATGTTGCGGACGGTCATCGTCACCTGGACGTACTCGCCCTGTGCGGTCTGCGTCAGGTATTCCGAGCCGACGGTCGCGACGGGTGGCGCGACGGCCGTGACGATGAACTCGAACTTGCCGTCACGCACTGGTACGCCGATTCCAGGCTGAGCCGGCTCGGCCGGGGCTGCAGGAGCCGCTTCTTCCGACGACGGGGATCCGGCCGGCGCGGGAGCTGTCGGGCTCTCCGACGAACCACCACCGATGAGCCGAATGAGGACACCCAGCACGACGATCGCCAGGATGACGGTCAGGATCTTGTGTCGGGCAAACCAACTCTTCTTCTGCTCGGGAGCGGGCGGAGCGTACTGCTGCTGGGGGTTCGGGTTGTGGTTGGTCATGTCGAAATTCCTCTCGTTCGGCGATGCATCAACCACACCGCAGTCGGCCCTGTCCGCGCCTCGGCTGACCGGTCGGTGCGCCTCCTCCTTTCGGTCGCATCCGATCGGTCATGCGGGCCGTTCGGACGATTCGCAGTGTCGGTGCACGGCCGTACGCTTCTCCTCGTGAGCACCCATCGGACAGGCACCCTGCGCCGCAAAGCCTGGACGACGGCGGCGGTGGCCTTCAGCCTGTTCTGCTCGATGATGACCGCCGGGTTGGCGGGCGCGTCCGGGACGCCCGGGTGGAACCTGGGCCTCGGCGTCGCGCTCAACCTGATCGCAGGCGTCGCCTTGATTTGGCGACACGAACGGCCATGGGTCGTTGTGGGACTGGCGTCGGCCGGGCCGCTGTTCTTCGCCACCGATGCGACGGCAGCGTTGATTGCTCTGTTTGCTGTCGGTGCGTTCGCGCGAACCAAGCCGCTCGTGATTGCCGCAGTCGCTGTGTATGTCGCGTGCGGGGTGTCGTTGACGTACGACGCCCATCGCAGCCGGTACTACTCCGTCCTGACCATCGGTTCGACGAAGGCCGAGGATGGGTCCATGCCGGTGGAATGGGACGTCCCGGCGTGGATTCCGTGGGTCGTCGCGGCAGTGCTCGTCGGGTTGGTCGTGGGTGGAGCAATGCTGCACCGCACGCGATCCGACCTGACGGAGGCTGTGGTCACGCGAGACAAGGTGACGGTGGAGTCCAACGCTCTTCGCGAGGAGATGCTGCTGAATGCTGAACGTGCCCGCATCGCCCGCGACATGCACGACACCCTCGCTGCCAGCCTCAGCCGCATCTCGTTGTTCGCAGGCGGAATGCAAGTCAACAGCGGCGATGGACCCGAGAAGGTCGCCCAGACGGCGTCGATGATTCGGCAAACCGCCCACGATGCGTTGGACGAGCTCAAGCGCATCATCGGCGTGCTGCGCGGATCGGCCGATGCCTCGAGCGGTGGTCGGCAAAGCGTCGAGGGCATCTCCGATCTGGTGCACTCGGCGCGGGGCGCAGGCTTGCACACGACGTTGATACTCGACGTAACGCCCGGTGAAGTTGGTGCTGCGAGCAGTCATGTGGCGTATCGGGTGGTGCAGGAATCGCTCACCAACGCGCAAAAGCACGCTGGCGGTTCCACCATTCGGGTGGCGGTGTACGGGTCCGATCAGACGGGCGTGCGCGTCGATGTGCGCAATCAGCTGATGGGTCAACCGGCGTTCGAGCACGGGTCGGGCACGGGGTTATCAGGGTTGGCTGAACAGGTCCGCGGGGTGGGCGGCACATTCGCGGCCGGCCCGCAGCCGGGTGAATTCGTGGTCTCGTGTTGGTTGCCGTGGTACTCCTGACGGACGGTGTCGGAAGCGCGTTCTAAGCTCAGCGAACCATGACAGCGCCAGCCGTGATCACCGTACTGATCGTCGACGATGACCCCTTCGTTCGTCGTGGAGTGGCGGACATCTTCGCGAAGACCCCCGACATTTCGGTGGTGGCCGATGTGGAGGACGGCGACCAGGTGCCAGCTGCGGTGACGGCGTTCCGGCCGCACGTGGTGCTGATGGATCTTCAGATGCGACGGGTCGGCGGATTGGATTGCACCCGCGAGTTGATGACGCTCGCTGATCCGCCGAAGGTCATTGCGATGACGGCGATGGATGTGGACGATCTGGTGGTACGCGCCATCGAAGCGGGGGCGCACAGCTTCCTGAGCAAAAGCGAGGCACCCGAGACGTTCCATCAGTCGGTTCGAGCAGTGGCATCCGGCAACACGTTGTTCAGTGAGGATTCGCTCCGGAAAATCGTGGCGACGTCGGTGTTGCCGGCGGTTCCGGCATCGGTGTCGATGGACGTGCTGAGCCCGCGGGAGCGAGATGTGTTGCGCATCTTGGCTACTGGATCGACCAATGCGGACATCTCCGCCGAGCTGTATCTCAGCGAGACGACGGTAAAGACCCACATCTCCGGGATTTTCGTGAAACTCGGTGTGCGCAATCGAGTGGAGGCGGCGTTGGCTGCATTTCGGGCGGGAATGGTCACGTGAGCGAGCCGGGCCGCAACCGCTGAGGAGCAATCGAATTGGCTGTGCACATCCTGCATCGAACGAATGACGTGCCGCGAAAGGGACCGTCTGTGCCGTTCTCTGGTCAGAAAATCACACTGCTACTTCCGGATCCGGGGACCGGTGACGTCAAGAATCAACCCCAGAATCCAGAGCACCGGAATGGCTACCGCCACCGCGATGACCACGAGAAACACTGTTCCGACAGTCTCCAGATGCGTGAGCGCCCACCACAACGCCACGAACGCAAGCAACACCCCGACCGCGTAGACAGCGATACGGTCAAGCGTGCGGTCCGCGATCACCGGGCCACGGCCGAGGCGCCGCAATTCGCCCTTCGAGGTGAGTGTGTAGAGCCGAATACCGTTCTCACGCGCGAACTGTCGAGCCTCGGTGCTGTACCCGCCGTGAGAGGTGTGGAATCTGACCTTGTTCTTCATACGATCCAGCAGATAGACGTCCCGGTGGATAGCGCGCAATGTGTCGACGTCGACGTGTCTCGAAGAGACTGTTCCTCGTCCGATCACTCTCTTCCCGTCGATGTGAAAGGTCTGATCCGCAGCGCCCTTGCGAGTGCTGGCGTCGGCGAATCCCAACTTCTGCACACTGCGCCGGACGGGCTCTCGGACATCGCGGCGGGTCAGCGGCACATTCATGACGGGTAACTCTTCCTGGACGGCGATCGTAGTTTGATCTCGAGATCGTAACGGAGCCGACCGACGCGCTAACGCAGCGCCGAGAAATTCGCAGGGTCAGTCGTACGTGGCGAGTTCGCAATGTTCCTCGTCGAACTCGCGCGCTCGCAGCCGGCGCGTGACGGTCGGTGCACTGGTGCGGTGCGTGAGATCCCACCAACCGTCGGGTTGCAGCGTCCAGGTGTACCGGTGCCCGTTCCATGTGGTCTGTACCTCGATGGTCACCGGTTCATGGTGTACTAACCGCGTCGGCTCGTCGACGTTGTCGCGCTCCACTGCTCGCTGACGGCTCTACTACTGGATTTCCCGCCACCGGTCCGGCGTGAACCAAGGCCGGCCGTATTGATACTCCGTATCGACCGCCGACAGTAATTCGCGTGCCTTGCGGCCGGCTAAGTGTCCACTCTCGGGGATGGACTCCCGCCCACACCGTGTGGCGACCGCGTCAGCAAGTATTCCGTTCTCGAACACGACGGCAACGGCACCGACGCACTGCATGCACGAACTGGTATTCGGATCGAAATCAATTTCGACCTCGTCCAAACCGATGATCATTCGCGGACTGGTCGCCACCAACGACAGCACCAGGTCGCCGGCACGCATCTTGCCGCGGACCGACCAAAAATCTCCGGTGCCATAGCCGGAGTACATGTCCCTCAGCGCTTCGGGATAGGGAGTTCCGTAACAAATGTGCAGCTTGCTACGAGGCTTCAGCAACGGAAGTGGCAGCAAGTAGGACCGTGGTGGGATCGTCAGCTTGTCCATGGGGTCGAGTGTGCCAGTTCCAAGTCCGACGCATTCCCTGATCAAGCTGACCGGCAGGCGCATCTACAGCAAACGTGTCGATCTCTCGGCGGTTGTTTCCCACCGATGCTTGTTGCCGCCTTGGACACCAGACGGGGCCGGCGTTCCTAAATAGAGGGCAACCTGTAGCGATCCGAACACGCTCGATAGATTTGTGTCGAAGCTGGTCGAAGAATTAGGAAGGCAAATAGTGGGAATGTCCGCTGAAGTCGTATTTCGCTCACTTGGGAACGCCGAATTCGAGTGCGAGGTGCGCAGCCCGGAAGGGTTGACGATGCGCTGCAACGGCGCACTCAACGATCTGGAGCCTCGCGTCCTGGGTGACGATGCATTGGGAACCAACCCCGCCTTGGTCCACAACGCGTGGGCCTTCGCCAAGCACGATCACCTGTACCGCACCCTTACCGACGGCGCTGAGCGGGAAAGCCATCACACGCAGGCGATGGCACATCGTAGGACTGCGGCTGGCATCGCAGAACTGGTCGACAAACTAGGAACCGCGTCGAAGAAATCGTGGTGTTCAGCATGCTTCACGCGAAGCGACCATCGGCGTTTGACACAAGGATTCGGCACGATCCCCGCGTACCTGTGCGAATCGTGCGGTTCGCCGACACTGGGATGCGCAGGTCCAGGGTGCGCCAACATGGCCACGCGAGGTTTCGCAGCGGTACTGGTGCCGCGGTACTGCGCCGAGCACAAGCACGAGATCCCCGGGTTCGAGAGGGCGTCCTTGAACTTTGGGGCGCTGGAGGATTACCACGAATTCCTCGAATTCGAGCGCCGTAACCTCGCTCTAGGATCACGTATCGCAGCGATCTCTGTTCTTTCCGCGGGCGCACTCGCGACCGGTGCTTTTCTTGCTGCCCCAGCGATCGGCGGGGCAATCGGCAGCCTGAGCATCGCGGGGGGCGGCTACGCGGGGGCCGCGGCCAGCAGTTACGGGTTGGCTCTGCTTGGTGGTGGCTCGATCGCTGCGGGTGGGCTGGGGATGGTTGGCGGGACAGCAGTCGTCGCAGCCGTTGGCGGAGCCCTTGGCGGTGCACTGGGCAGTTCGGTGACAACTGCTTACATCGGCGCTGACAAGTCGTTCAACATCGAGCTGATCAAGCCGGGGTCCGGAATAGCCGTGATCGTAGCGAATGGGCTGTTCAGCGAAGGGACTGACACGCGCTCCGACTGGAAGAAGCTTGTCGCACGGCGCTACCCGGGTTCACCAGTCTATCGAGTTCACTGGGGGAGCAACGATCTCGGAGACTTAGCAGCAATGGTAAAAGCAATGGGTGGACAACCCGCTGCGGCGCTGGGGCTCAAGGGGCTGGCGGCAAAGGCGACAAAAGCAGGCGCGAAGAAGTTGGGTCCGTTGGCACCCGCTCTGGCGGCAGCAGCCGTTGCCAAAAACCCCTGGCATACTGCGAGAGTCAAGGCAGACCGAACGGGTGTGGCTCTGGCTGGACTGTTGGCGAGAACCGACGCTAAAAGCTACGTGCTTGTTGGACACAGCCTCGGTGCCCGCGTTGCAGCAACAGCTGCCGAAACCCTTTCGAGGTCGAAGAGTAAGCCGAAGATCGACACGGTACACCTGATAGGTGCCGCAATGGGATCGAAAGGTGACTGGCGACTTCTCAGCAATGCAGTCACCGGTGCTGTGCACAACTACCACTCGTCGAACGACAAAGTGCTCAAGTACGCCTATAAGACCGCCCAAGCTGGACAAACAGCGGTCGGATTCGCAGGCTTCCGCACCGAGTTCGCCCGCATCCACGACCACGATGTCTCAGCTATCGTCGATGGGCATTCAGAGTATCTGCAGAGCGTGGAGCTTAGCTAATAGAGCTTCGCTACCGAGTACTGCTCTCCTGCATAGAGTTTCGATCCATATCGCGCGGTTGGCATAGACGTGAACTATCGCTGAACGCACAGCTACCGCACCGTCAGGATGGGAATCCCACGTTCCTTTGACTCGTGGATCTGTTGTCTGTCCCCGGTTCACCGGAGACAGACAACAGGCTTCTTCTACAAACCTGTCGGTGCCCTCGTGTACACATGAAGTTGCAGGCAGTCTGGTAGTCCGGACTCCACTTTCGCCGACTTTCTCGGCAACACCTTCGCTCTACACAGAGGAGAACTATGGAACAAACACGCCTAGGGCCCAACGACATACCCGCTGGAGATCCCGGATTCATGGTGGCAATAGAGGTCGACCATCTGTTTTCAGACCTGCCGCCCCAACGGCGTACCGAACTGCTTCGCAGCGTCGACATGCAGTCAGCACACGTGGAGGAGTCCGCGTTCGGGAATGCCCGAGTTGTCTTCCACACCGCCCACTGCGGATGGGGGGACGCAGGACGTCTCGCCCTCCGAACAGAAGAAGACGTCCGCCTGACGTGGCCTACCGTCGGAATCGAAATCTGCCGCGCCGACGTGTGGAGCGATGAACCGTTCTTCGATCACGAGCCCGACGGTCTCGGCGCGCTACCCGACTGGTGCCATCGGAGCGATCCACGACGCCATTCGACAGTAATCGTGGAGGTCGAACCCGAAGCCAAAATACCTTCACGCCTGCGAGACTCAGACCTGGTGAGCGTCATGTATACGCCACGGGATGCACGAACGAGTCGCTCCTCCATCGGCCGACCACATCTGATCGTCGAGCAGCACTTCCATGCCGCCAGCGCCGCGATGTCGACGGCCAAACCCGCAATTTCGATCGGCATGCATCGATCGATCACCCGCATTCGATCCGTGCGATCCGACATCTATCGCGCCGAGGTTTCACATCGCGCGACGGCCAACAGTCTCGCAGCGATGCCGCAGATCCCGGAGTGGCATTACAACCTCGACGACGAGGGCCACCGATATGTCGTGGTGACCGACCTTCGAGTCCGGCTGGAGGGGTGGAGTGTCGAAAGTGTGGATGCCGACGAGACCGTTACGCGAAGTGACTTCACCTTCGGTGCCATCTGGGCCGATCAAAGTGGACGCGTGAACGGCACCGACGACGGCTGGGCGAAGGACGTGTGGGAAGCGCCGGCCGAACCAGGTTCACTAGTCCGTGCGTTCATCGTCGATGGTCGACGGTTGGAGGTCGATCAATGGGACTCGTTGGCCGCATGGATGATCGAGTCTCTGTACGACAAGCCGGTCGGATTCATCGTCGAGGTGGGTCCCAGCGACTATGTTGCCGACTCCACCGATGACGCCCCGGTAGTGTGCTCGCAGGTGGTCGTCCTGAGCGGCGGTGTGTTGATGCTCAGACGATCGCGGACCGAACTCGGCCATCTACTTCTTGCGGACTATTCGTCCGCAAGCCTGCCTCTCGACGAGTGGCAGAACGACGGCCACTTCGAGGACTGCACCGACGGATATCTGTTCACAAAGGACATTCGTCTGGTCGCGCGGTCGTGCATCGCGTGGATCCGAGTCAATGCCGCCGTGAACACGACAGGCAACATCGGTTGTTCCTACCGATTCGCCGACGAGCTCCCCCGATCCTCGTGACGCACCACCGAGTAGCTACTTTTACCCCAACCGACAGGAGATAAAAATGAAAGATCTTGGATCGATCTACCGCGCAACCAAGCTCAAGGACATGGACTCGGCTGCATTGGTGTTCGCCATCTTGCACGAGATTGATACCGACCGTGTCGACCGAACGCAGCTTGGCAATGCCCTTGAGTTAGCGACAGCCGCTCACATGTCCCAGAAGCGGATCGGGCGTGCCGCATACCCTGTAGACCCATACATCGTGCACCCCCTCAGGAACGTCTTGCGCCTGATCAGGCTCGGTTGCACCGACACCGATGTTCTCGCCGCGTCAGCTCTGCACGACACGGTCGAGGATCAACCGCGGGAGATCGTGTCGATTCTGGATGAGTCACGGCTATCGGACAAATCGAATCAGCAGGCGGCACTGGACCTCATCACCGAGCACTTCAACACAGAGACCTCCAGACTGGTTGCTGCAGTGACCAATCCGTCAACTGATGCCGTGCTATCCAAGGCCGAGAAGAACGCGGCCTACGCCGAGCATGTCGCTGACGTCATCAAGGACCCCAAGATCTTCCTGGTCAAGTTCGCCGACTTCGTCGACAACGCTGGCAGCGTGAAGTATCTCGAAGACGAGGCCAAGCGAGCGAAGCTTGCAGCCAAATACGCTCCGGTGGTCGACCGCTTCATCGCGGCATTGAACGTCAACCGCAGCCTGCTCGGTCTGGATCAAAGCGGACTGGATGACCTCGACGCCCGATTGAGGGAATTGTCGACAACACTGACGATGCTCGGGCAGTAAATTCGGGTGCTTCCCTTCGCTCGATCAGCCAACGAGAATGCACCCGAGCCGCTGCGAGCAAGCAGACAGACACTCATTTGACCACTAAGCGAAGGGCAAACACTTGAGAATTTCTATTGGTGGCAGAATTGGGCCGATACGCGCTTCGATACCCTTGGTGTCTGGGCGAGAGCTTCGCAATCTCGGCAAAGCAGGGCGCGGTTTTGGACCGCTATTAATCATAATGCTTCCATTTGCCCTGGTAATCGTAGCGCTGTCATATGTCGTATCGGTGATTATTGGCGTTAACTATGAATCGGTTGTCCCATACGTCACAGCGATAATCTTCGTGCCGATCATTGGCGGCCTGTTCGGCACAGCCCTCTACCTCTTTTACCGCACCGGCAGGGTGATCTGGACAACTCGAGGTGCACTGGTAGAACCCATCGCCATTCGTTGGCCAATACTCAAAGTGCCGACAACACTCCTTGTCAATGCGACCTTGCTATTCGTTCCATTTCTAGTCGTCGTATTCTCGGCTGCCGGGGTAATTTCCTGGGTAACCGGATACGCCGTTTCTACGATAGCGCCGATCCTCATTCGATCGACGGCCGCCGCGCTGGTCTTATGGGGAGCTATTTCCGGCTACCGCAAGCTCCGAAGTCGGCGGCCCGACCCTGTTGCCACTCCACTTCAGGGCGCGCCGGACGTCGAAAACTAGACCACCCGTTGCAGGTCCGCGAATTTGGTCCACACACTTCCGCTGGTACAGTTTTGAATTTTTCAGGGTGGCAAGACTAAGAAGATTTGCTCGACGATTTCGGTCCGGAAATACAGCTGCTCGCAGGGTTCCCATGCATGTAGAACAATCTTTCATGATGAGGCCGCAAACGTCTCAAAGACCGGTGCATTGAATCTGACGACGGCAGGGGCATTCGATTCAATGGAAATTATAGTACTGAAGTTTGGGTGACTCCACAATTCCTAGAATACAGACGCCAGCACATGAACCGTTCCGTCGAAGTGGCTACCAGGCTGTGCGTCGGCCGGAGCGTAGTTGTACCGATATCGTGTTGGCTCTGCGAGCCGATTCCGCGCCGACTGCGCGGTCAAACGCCCGATCGGAAAGGCGGTCACGATCTGGACGTCGTCACCTGATACCGAGCCATAGAGCAGTGCAGTCGAATTGGCCGTGGGGCCGCCTATATGCACAGTGCGCATACGCCGGCGATGATCTACGACTTCGTCGAAGGCGAGAATCGTGCGACTGTCTGCAATCGGGTCGGTCAACACCGGTATCACCACCGACGAAACACGTTCCATCAGCGGCACAGCGGATGCAGTCGGAATGAAGAACGAAGGCTCCAACCCGAACGCTTGAGCCAAATTGTGACTCAACCACCGCTCCCGCTTCAGGCCGTAGGGAGTTTCGACCGAGGACAGCAAATAGCCATAGACGTGCATAAGCCCCGCATGTCCGATTGGAAAATCGAACGTAGCAGCTACGCCGTTATGCAGCCACGAGAACACGCGCTCGTCGAACACTGGCGCTTGCACGTTGTCATCGATAACAGTGGACGAGGCCCACTTCGCCATCTCGGCCGGATCAGACCTCGATGACAAGACTTGTTCGACAAACCAGTCAGCATCGATATCAGCGGGAGTGGGGCCGCCATCACCTGATCTAATTATGGCGTTCTCGATCTCCGACAACATTAGCGAAATAGGCTTCACAAATCACTCCCATCACAGGTATCGAAACCTTGCTGATCTATTGCCGACCGAGTATTGCGGTATGAGTAAATCATACCCTGACAAAGCGTCCCGGACATCGAGACGTCGAATTTCGCGCGCATGAACCGCAACACCAACGGGAAGTCCACTAGCGTATGCGCTCGCCCAAAAATTGACAATTGAACGGCATCAACTAATCGTTCTCCCCGAACCGTCATCATACGTCCACACTGCCATGTTCGATGCCGCAAGCTTTCCACCACCAATAAAGGTCTTTACCCCAACCTCCGCATAATGAACAGTCGCATAGCGGCGATTAACTAGCTTGGGGTATTTCATTGCCCGAGTGATCTGAATTTGTCCTGTTTTGGGGTCGTAAATACCCGTTACGCGCTCTCCGAAGCAATCAAGACGGACACGCACATGCCCGACGCCCGACATCGGAGGCAGTCCTTGGGGCGGCTTTGCTCCTACTGCTTTCGCCGATCTACTCGGTGTAACAGGTCTTGTCCTGGGGGCTGCAACAGGTCTCGTCGTGGGTGGAGTGACGACACGATCTGTTTTGGGAGTCTTCGTAGCCGCAATCGGGGCGACTGCGCTCCTATCCGGCGTTGCCGGAACCGGTGTCACCACGTTCCCGGGTCGCGAGGGCGACCGCACATTGCCGATTCCCAGCAAATCCCAGCGATCGAGGCCATGCTTGATCTTGACCAATCGGAAAGCGTGGTGACCCCACCGGGGCCGGCTTGGATCCTTGGCAACCCAGTCGTCGACTTCACGCCTCACGCCGTCTGCAACCTCCTGAGCGGGAAGTAGGTAGAACGCAGTAGGCGTGACAGAGCAGTCGATGAAAACCCAGACATCGGCATGGGTGTCGTCAAGACGCCGATCCTCATCGGACTTCTGGCCCTGCCAGTCGCCACTCGTTCGGACACGTACTCGGGCAACATGCCTGCGCCCGTCTGGGTGCCGAATCACGAACGCCGTTCGTCGTGTCCCTTGTACTCGATGAGCGGTCGCACCGCCTCGCTCTACCGCCATAACAAACTGATGATGAGCGATTTCGACGTCGGAAGCTTGCTCTACCGGGATCGCTTTAGGTACCGCAGGCGGTGTTGTGACGACCGGACCATGCACTACAGGCTTCGAGGCAACAGCACTTACTGGAGACCCCACACCTGAGGCTCCCGACAGCGCAGTCCACAACTCCCAGAGTCGGACATCGGACACTTCGACTAGCGAGCTGCCCAACTCAGCGCGAAGAGAGTGCAAGGTCGGAGTAATGCCCTCGTTACACTCGTGCACCCTAGCCAGGAGGGTGAGAGCTTGGATGCGTTCACTCTTCTGAGCCGGCAGCCGACCTCCATAGCAGACAAGCTCAGATCCGATCGGCATCCAATTAATGCTGGTACCGACGTTCCCGACGAGCAACGTTTCTTTGATTTCAGGATCTGGTAGAAGCTCGACAAGCTCCGACCACGTTGCTAGGCCCTCGAATTCGTCGACAATATTCAAAATAGCTTCGACCGTCCAGTCTTCGGGTTGGTCCATCTCAGTACCGTCCGGGGCAGACTCCACCAACGAGGAGCCATTCAGTTCCGGTTCGAGCTCCCCGGGCTGGTCTGATTGTTCCACCGCCAGCCAGTCAGACAGGATTTCGACAGCCTCCCCCGCCGCTGCACGCTTGACCTCAACTGCAATGTCGGTGATCTGTTCGAGGAACGTCTCGTGTGCGCCGCCAGCCGGATCCTCTGAGGTGCCCGCGACATACACGATCACAAAGGTCGCGTGTCGTCCGCTCACTTTTGGCCGGATGATGCGGCCCATTCGCTGAATCATCTGTCGCCGGGACTTGCTGGCAGCAAGAATGATCCCAACCTCAGCCTCCGGTATGTCGATTCCCTCGTCCAAGAGCTTCGCAGTAGCGAGCACCGATAGCTTGCCCCTACGAAATTCTTCGAGAAGGGCTTCGCGCTCGCGGGGTGTTGCGCCGCTCGTCATCGATGCGACTGGCACACCGCTAGACGCCAGCTGCTCGGCGGCCGCATCGGCGGCATCTATCGTCTCTGAGAAGACAATGGATCGCGCCGGGCCCTGCAAAGCAGGCGCAAGGCGGGCGAGCAACTTCATCTTCGCGTCACTGTTGGCCAATACTGCACGACGAGCAGCGAACGCCTTTAGGTATCTCCGTGCCGCCCAGCAGCCAGCGCCCTTGGTTTCGTCCTTGGAGAGCGAAACGACCTCGGACATGAAAGTTCCGAAAGGTGTTTGCGAGACTCCGAAGTGAGCGATCAGCTGACTGCGCGAGTGTTTCGCGTGCTCATCGGCCTCGTTGTATGCCAACTGTTCCGCGACAGTGAATGCCACACCGACGGTCATCAGCCTGATGGGAGCCAAGATGCCCTCGCCGTATCCGCGACGGTAGCTGCACCCGTCGATGGTCGTGCCGAAGAAGGGCCGCAGCACGGTGTCTACAGAGTCGTCCGCTCGCTCATACGTGGCCGTCAATCCAAGCCGCTCGGTGAATCCGATGGACAGAGTTCGCGCGAACGACGACGCACCATACCGATGGACCTCGTCAGCCACAAGCAGACAACCGGATTCGCCGTCGAATGGTGCCTTTCGCGATGCTGACTGAACCATCGATAGCAAGACATTGTGGGTGCCGAGCGAATCGGCCGATCCATCCCCCTGCCTGCCAACCCGTACGCGCGGGAGGTACTTCTTCAATGACCGGGCCCACTGGTCCATGAGGCTGATGCTGGGAACCAAGACAACGACTTTCAGGCCTCTGCGCACGGCATCCGCGATGGCCGCGATTCCCACCGCCGTCTTGCCCGTTCCTGTCACGGCCTCGACGACGGCGTGTTTTCCAGCTGCCAGCCACTCTTGAAGCGCATCCTCCTGCCACGGGCGAAGGGCCAACTCAGGCACGACGCGAGTGAGAGGAAAGTCCGCGCCGGTGAGGACGCTCCACCGCGGCGGATTCGCGCCGTCATGCTCGAACAACGACGTGCCGTCAAAAAGGGCCCGCTGCACAACCGACGCAGACATTTGATCCTCACCGATGGCCTCGACCAGCTCTTCAACCGTGGCAGACCCCGATCCCCTCAGTAGCCAAAGCAGTTGAGCGGACCCCGATGTCACGTTCACCGTCCCCTTCCGTGTCAGAACCTTCGGTTAATCTTGGCTTGTAGCTAATAAGACATATCACCACATACCGACAGGATGTTTCAGGAATGGACGCGACGCCCCATACGGTTCGGACACTGTTCGGCGCGGATGAGTGTCTCGTCGTGCCGATCTTTCAACGCCCCTACGTGTGGACCCGTGAAAAGAACTGGGAACCCCTCTGGGACGACGTCCTGAGCATGTACACGCTGTTCAAGAACGACGAGGACGCCAATCCTCATTTCATGGGCGCGGTTGTGCTCGATCACATGAGGATCGCCAAGGGTGCCATGCCGTCACGGCAGGTGGTCGACGGGCAACAACGACTGACCACGTTGCAGGTTCTGTTTTGCGCCGTACGCGATGCACTCACATCACGAGACCAGGATGCACGATTCAGACGAGCTCTCACCCAGCTCAGCCGAAATCAGGACGAACTATCCGGCGACCGGCACGCAAAGTACAAGGTCTGGCCCACGCTGTCCGACCGTGAAGCCTTTTCCGACATCATCGACGCGGAGACGCCTGACGATATCGACGACTTGTTGTCCCGGCCTCACGAGACCTCCACACTCCTGAACGCATACCGCTACTTCTACGAAGCTACCTTGACCTGGTTCGATTCGATCGAAGAGGACCTCGAACGCGAGATAAACCACCTCGTGACGGTCCTACGCGAAGGCTTACAGCTAGTAGTCATCAACCTCGGCGAAAACGACAATGCGCAAGTCATTTTCGAGAGTCTCAACGACAGGGGAACTCCCCTGCTACCGAGCGATCTCATCAAGAACTTTGTTTTTCAGCTTCTCGAAAGTCACGCTTACGATGCAGAGCAGATGCATTCGTCGTATTGGCACCAATTGGAAACACCCTTTTGGAAGAAAGAAATCCGGCAAGGAAGGCTTCTTCGGTCGCGCCTGGATGCATTCTTCTCGCATTACCTCACCATGCGATTGGGTAAAGAAGTACTTGCGCCATCACTGTTTACAGAGTTCAGAGAGATGGCTACTGGTTTGAGCAGGGATGGGCTGGGCGAGCTGATCTCTGACATCTCCCGGTACGCCGCCGTCTACGAACGCATCACGCAAAGCTCCGATGAGCATGACGACAGTCGATTTTATTCAGTTGTTGCCGCATTGGATACTTCCGTCCTCACACCGGTCTTGATGTACTTGTCGTCCGAGGCCACTGCCGAGGCACGTGCAGATGCTTATCGCGTCCTCGAATCTTGGCTTGTCCGACGCCACGTTTGCAAACTGACGTCGAAGAACTACAACCGCCTGATGCTCGACCTCCTGCAGACGATGAAGAACTCGGATGCACCTGCAGGTGAGGCCGTCCGTGACTTCTTCCTTGCTCAAACTGCCGACTCGTCCTTTTGGCCAGACGACGAACGCGTGCAGGATGTCCTACTCACGCGGCCGCTTTACCGGCTGTTGACACGCGCTCGACTACACATTGTTCTCGTCGGTTGCGAGCAGGCACTACGCCAAGAGACACAGCAAATATCACACACGGCCGGCCAACGACTTTCGCTGGAAAAGCTCGCTACACCGGACAGCATCACAAACGACGACTCCGACCAAGAGGGAAAGGCTGCACCTTCCAGTTTGTTGGACAGCCTCGGCAACCTCAGTCTCGTGACGGCGAAGCTCGACAGCGCCACTGCAGGCGGACCCTGGTACCGCAGACGCGAGAAACTGGAGCGCGACAGCTCGATTGCGTTGAATCGCGAACTACCCCCGAAGTTTGGCCACGAGGAAATTCTCGAGCGCGGAGTAAAGCTTGCCGAAGCATTCTGTCTCACTTGGTCGCACCCTCTCAGCGCTGCTCCAGAGCCCAGTGCGCAGGTTCAATTCGATCCGGACGAGGATGCCGGCCTCGAGTCACGTGACGCCGTTCCGCCTGCTCGCCCCACGCAAAAAGCACCTCAGCCATCAGCGCCTGAAACGAAGCCACCCGTGGTCCCGCACGCCACCATTCGACCGACGCCTGCGATGATGCCGGTGTTCAGTTCGGCGGCGTCCTCGCCCGACCTGTATCAAACCGACGACCGCCTAGTGTCACTGCTGCGTTCTGCTATCGAAAGGATCTTCACCGGCCTCCCCATCGGAACGCTACTCACGGGCGCAGAGATCGAGAAGCGGGTGTTGGAATCCTCCGACTTCGATCGAATCGACCCATCCGTACTCGAAGGTGCCGTGCACGGCCCGCCCCTACACGGCGTGGAGCTGCTGAAGAGCCCGACGCTGTTGCTCGAAAAGATCTACGTTCCCGCGAACCATCGCCAAGGTGTCAGTGCCGGAAACAGCAGTCCCCGCCAAAGCTACGATCCGGACATCCTCGCATTGATAGAGCGCGGCTACATGATGCCGGGCGACGTTCTGGTTTTTTACCAAAAGAAGGCACAGCGAAATTACCAGGCTCGAGTTCGTCGAGACGGGACGATCACTGTTGGCAACGAAACATTCACAGCTGTCTCAACGGCTTTGGGCTTTTGCCTCGGATACTCCGTAAACGGATGGCAGAGTTGGAAGCTACAGCGAACCGGTGAACTCATACACGATCTACGCCTGCGAGTACTCGGCGAAACACACTAGCCTTCTGCGGACAGTAGATCCGCCTTGCTGCCGGAGTGCAGAACAGACAGACGCTCCCTCGCCCGCGAGCCCGCGACGTACAGCACTCGACGAATCTTGCGCTCTTCCTGCTCCCGTTCCGCCCCGGCCAGCTGCTTTACGTAGTAGGGGGGGAAGGACGCAGACCCAAGCCTCGCCAAAGCGACCGCCCGGAATTCAAGCCCCTTCGCGCGGTGCATGGTCATAACTCTGACCGCGTCACCTAGCTTGTCCTCGTCGGAGCGATCGGTCACAACAACATTGGGGACGTCGGCGGCAGTAAGAGCCTCACTGATGTCGGTAACGCTACGCTTGTCGATCGCAAAAACTGCAATGTCGGACTTCTTGAAGCCCTGAGCAGTCCACTTACCAATTTCTTCGACTAGCCCGCGATCCTCGCCAGGCTCCGAGTCGAATTTCAGAGTGTCCGGGGCCGGTCCACCGAACACCGATCGGGCACCTGCCAAAGTGTCCGATTCCACGTCGAGGTCGTCGACGTCGGCATCTACGACACCTAAGCACCACTGCAGAATCTCTTTGGAAGTTCGATAATTGATGGTGAGTCGACGGGATCGTCCACGCGTCTCGATACCGTAGCGAGACAACGGCGCTGGTTTGCCGTAGATCCTTTGATGAGCGTCACCCACGATGAAAAGATCGTCAAGTCCTTCAGGAACCAACGCCCGAAGTAGCTTCCAGTGCGCGGGGTGCAGATCCTGAGCTTCGTCGATCACGGCGTGCCGATATCCGAGTTGGTCACGAAGCGAAGGGTCTGCCGCCAATGCAGCTGCCGCTTGCGCTGCCAGCTGAGTGAAAGTGATCATGCCCTGGGATCTCATCAGTTGTTCGAACTGCTCGACAATTTTCCACACTTCCGCGCGCTGGGGTCGACTCAACCGCTTACTTCGGCCGCTGCGCGTGACTCGAAGGTATCCGGACTCTTCGGTGATCGCATTGCCGAGCACCACCTGTGACCACTCGTCGGAAAGAAAAGTCGTATCCCACTGGCCGGTCGCGACCAAAGCTGCACTACCCCAAAGTTCCTTCACTTCAGCACTATCGACCGCAACAAAACGAGCCGACTGCACCAGTGCTCGGCCAGAATCCGAAGCCGTCATCACCCGGCGTGCTAGCGCATCGATATTTACAACATCGACGCGATCAAGCACCTTTCGGCCGGCAAGTTGCTTGAGTTGGGATTCGATTGTGCGCGCGAGATTCTTGGTAAAAGTAGTGAAAAGCACCTTGTGTGTCGCAGGCTGCGTTTCGAGTTGACGTGCCAGGAACCGCGCGCGATGAATGGCAGTCACTGTCTTGCCGGTGCCCGCACCACCAGTGGTGCGGAATGGCCCGTTCCAACCCTTGTGCGTGGCAAGCTTTCGCTGCAACGGGTGAAGCCAGACGCGCCACTTGGCAAAATCGCCTTCGAGCACGGCAAGAAGTTCTTCCTCGTTATCGCCGTCGAAGCTCGTGAAACTGAGCCTGGACAGTGGACGCTCCAGCGCAGCTTCCAAATCTTCGACGTCAACATCGCCTGGCTCGTCGATGACCAGATCAGCCCAGACCTCGTCCGGGCTCTTGCCATAGGCCAAATCCAGTACAGCGTTGCCCTGCGACGATGGCAGAGCCGACACGATCGATTCGAGTGTGTCCTCGTTGGTGACCTTCTTGAGCTGTTCTGCGATGGTGTGCGCTACGCCGAACCTCTCGAGGTCTGCCTGACTGACGTTCTTGGGCATGAGCGGCTCGAGTGCGGCTGCTTCAGGGGATGCCGATTGCCTCGCATGTGCGACGGCTGCGTCGAGCGCCTCCGCGTCGAACAACTCAGCCGCTCCGGTTTTGTCGTTGACTTGAAGAGTTAACTTGCTCGCATAGTCGTACGCTGCGTCGTGGGTCTTGACCGCGACCAGGTAAAGGGTGCTGGTCTGGCTGTCCTCGCCTGCTGCAATCAACACAGCCCTGTAGTTATCGGTCACCCTCGCCGTGCGCACGTACTTGGTCTTCGCCAGTTTCGGAATCTTGAAATCGAGTCCCGCAGCGTCGGGGTCTTGCTGAAGCTTGATCATGAAGCTCAGCACTCGTCCACGCACGCTCCCATCGAGGTCGTCATAGGAGTTCTTGAACAGATCATGCATCAGGACCTGTGTCTTCACTGATTTCACCCTTTCACTGCCTCTTCGAGCTCACGGATGAGCGTATCCGGGACGCCATCCGCGTCGACGGATGTCACTGTCCAGCCCGTAGCTGCAAGCCACTCGTCACGCTTGTCATCGATGTCCACGACTACCGCGACTTTGGCGCTTGGCCATGCCAACTCGACCTGCCAGACAGACTCGTTGGGGCCGACCTCCGCTCCAGCTTCAGGTATCTCGACGCCTGCTTTGGACAAGGCAGCGATCAAGCCTTCGAGAACTGGACTTGTGTACTCCTGCACGACACTCCATTCCGGGTCCAACTGTGCTCCCACTGAAGTGCCGACCTGAATCGCGGGTGCAGACAGCGGTAGATGAGTCTGGGCGAACAGCTCGATCGAGCGTTGGGTCCAGATCTCAGCCATTCTCATTGGCATCTCGTGTCCGAACTTGGGCAACCGCAAGAACTGCAGCAGGTTCGACCACCGAAGCCAGTCCCGCCACATGGCAGCGTGCGACGGACCGCCGACTTCAGCGACGCGGTCGTCGAGCACAGTGACTACGCCGGTAGTCGTGCCGGGGTTCTGGGGATCGGCGACCACATAGAGCGGTAGTCCCCTGAGTGAAGAACGGGGAACAACCATCACATTGCCGCCGGGAGACGGATTGAACTGTGCTCCGTGGCCCAATCCAACGAGGGTTCGAGACAATTCGGCCGGCCGCACCATGATGGGCGCGGATTCCCCGTGCTTGCCCGGACTAACAATGGCATGCACGGTTCCGATCGCTCCGTCCGCCCATATTGCGGCGTCCGGGTCAGCCAGATACTCGACAAGGAAGTCAATTGAGTTGCCCCACAACGCTTTTACGCGCGCGTCTTCAATTCCGGCGCTTGCAGTGTTCTGCACCTGCTGATGCACCAAGTCCGGCAACGCTGCTTTGAGCGAGTTCGAAAGAAAAGCCTGCACATCTTCCCACGAGATCGACCACACCCGCCGGCCGCTCCGCCGCAATGCGTCGCGCTTCTCGGCATCATCATCGGTTCGGTTGTGCTCGACGCTGGCGTGGTACTTGGCACCGTCGAGGTAGACGGCAACGTCGCATCCCTGTGCGTCGCTACGAGTGAAGAGAAAGTCAGGTTGCGTGGCGATGGAGCCCGCTCTGAGATCCACCAGCGGGCGCATTTTCCACCGGCGCGACTCGCCTGTCAAGTTGACGAGGCGCAGGTCCAGCTCCTCACCCTTCGATCCGATAGCCACGTCTACTGAGCATCCATCGCGACTACCGATACGCCCCTTGAGCGCCTCCCGGAACTGTAGCTCTAGTTCGCTGAGCTGGACCTTTGCGATGTCGACGGTGCTGACCGTCGGAATATCTTCCACATTCCACTCAGTCAAGAATCCGTCGAGCAGTCCGAGCGCAGATTCTCTTGACGCAAGATGCATTTCGCGTGACTGCAGGACGCCGTACAAACATCGGTGACATGCCGCACGCCCCTCCAGCCGACACGGGCAAGCGGCAAGGGCATCACGCGCGAGCGTGAGGATATGGCGCAGACGCTCAGGCTGCCCGAACCTATCCAGGTAACCAGTGCCGCCGGGGACAGTGTCATGGAGAACGAGAAAGCGGCGAACCGATCCTGAGCCGTCGCTCATGCTCGATGAGACCACCGCAAGGTGCTGAGGGTCACCGCCGAAGTCTTTTCTCAGACCCAGTAGGAGCGCCCCCTTGAACGATGCCATTGTGGTCTCGAAATGCAGAAGCGAGACAGGGAGCAGCAGTCGCACGGCCTGCGTTTGTAGTTCATGGGAAAGAAGCAACTTCTCCCAAGCAGGGTCCGCACCGCGACGCGTTGCGCAGAATCCACGGTGGCGGGCGGCGTCGCGCTCCGACGCTTTCTTCGCGACCACCCCGCAGTGCGTACAGGTGGTGAAACCTGCTGCACTGCTTGTCTCACCGGCGACGTTGACCTCTGACCCCAGAGCGTCGCCCAACCCCACATTGAGTGAACGGATCAGGGCGGAGCGGGCGTACTCCGCACCGAAGACTGTGTCCTTGAGCCGCCATGCTTTCACGATGTCCACTGCATCGATGTCGACGCTGGTGACCGTGGAGAAGAACGTCTTGGTCCGGTTCTCCGCTTCCTCATCGATCAACACGTCGTCGAGCCGGTGCACAGCAGACACGCGTTGCAAGGGCAATACCTTGTGTACAGCGCCTGCATCAGTTACCGCCGCCGTGTGACATCTCGGGCACGAGGTCAATGCAGCTGCGAGGTCAGTGGTTGCCCATCCGCAGGACGGACACAGGCGCGTGCGCTTCCACAGCGGCTGTGATGGCGGTCCAACGTCGACGGCGTCCACCTCGACACGCTTTCCACTGGCGTAGAAGAACGCGCCGGGAGCCAACTCTGTGAGCGCATTACTACTGCTGCGTTCGTAGGTCAGGTCCAGTGCCTGCGCTTCCGGGGCATCGTTCTCGCTCGCTGTCCACCACAGATGGACATCGAGTGTTGTGGAGTCATCGAGCAGGTTGTAATTCGGCAGAAGCCCGACACCACTCAACCCAGTGAGCGTTTCTTGTTTCCCGCGTTCGCGAAGTTGGTCACCGAGCGCTCTGGATTCACCCATGCACCGTTTGCGGTCCTCTTTCTGGGCGTCGTCGAGGTGGCCGTGCTTATCCAGTTCCGCAACAACTTTGGCCAGACTATTGAGCCGAGTCCGGATCTCATCGGTATCGGTTTGCCACGCTAAGGCCGCGCGTGCAGCAGCATCTCGCAACCCGCCGGTCGCAAACTCGACCGTGGAAGCCTGCGCATCCGCGCCGACCTTGTTACCGAACAGCTCGAGGAACTGCTGGCTGAGGGTGACTGCGTCCGCGGTTACACCATCGACGACTGCTCTCAGCCAAGCGCCGTCCTCCATGCCCCCACCGAGGGCATTGCCCAGCTTGCTCGGCATACCCGGCAAGATGCGAAGAATACCGGCGGCGGCTCGATCCAGACAGAACGCGAAGAACTGGCGGTGCAAAAGCTCAGTAGCATTAAGATAAGCGCCCGGCGGCAGTACCTCTCCCGCAAGCAAGTTGTTTGGTTGCGAGAAGTAGTACAGATCGCGAGGCGAACTCGGAACTGCTGCAAGTACAAACGCATTTCCGGTGGATCGGCCCGCTCGCCCGATCCGCTGAAGGTAGTTCGCAGTAGACCACGGTAATGATGCCAGTGCCACGGTACTGAGGTCACCGATGTCGATACCCAGTTCGAGTGTGGGAGTGCACGCCAGGATATTGGGATCGATTGGCGAGCGGCCGGACTTGAAGCGCGCCTCCACTTCCTCTCGCTCCTCCCGGTCCAAGAGTCCTGTGTGCTCATGACTCACGATTCGCCGAATCCGATGAGTCTGATACAGGCTGCGGTAGAAGTTCTTCGACTCTGGATCAACTACATGCAGGGTGCCTGCACAGCGCATGCGTGGGCACGGCGCTCCGTCCCACACGGTCACCCGTTCGACGGAAGCCGGTTGCAGGTGATGACAATCCGGGCACTGCAGGCGAACAACACCGTTGGGATCGAGAATGACTTTGTCTGCGGTGAGCCCGTAGACCTTGGCGCCCTTTTCGCCACTGCGGCGCTCCAAGGGTTTGCCGTCGCCAGCCAGAGACTCTACAACATCCGCCAATAGTGCGCGGGCCTCGGGCGACGCCACTTCAAGACAACGCTTGGTCCAATCCGTAAGCCAGGACTCACCCTTGGGATTCACTGAAGAGAAGTCGGTATCTCCTGCAGCCCCCGTCGTCAGGAAACCAGGTGCCGGCCTTCCTCGGGGAAACTTCGGCATCCCTTCGGCACTGCCGCCCCATATAGACCAGCGCTTGCCCTCTTCCTGTACATATTTTTTCAGCCACTGATGGTGAATGCCACCATTGATTCTGAGGTGCTCAAGAATACCTAGCACCCAGCGGTCGTACGACAGGCTCGGCGTGGACGCCACGTCGACGCTCAATTGCGGCAGATTCTGATGTATGTCGCGTGCGAGATCACTTGACTTGTCGAGATCCACGTCGATGTCGACGGCCATCGCCCCGGTGAGCTCGAGGGTGCGGCCGATTCGTGAGCTCAATCCCACTTCTAGTTGCGACTGGAATGCGATGCGTGTTGCCAAGAGCTTCTTCAGGCGATGCCCGAAATCGTGTACGAGCCACTCGCCGTCGACTCCGAGGCGTCGGATGAAGTCCGGGGGCGAAATGGAATAGAGCTGCTCATCCGCAATATCGGTGGTAAGGCGACGGGAAGCTTCTTGCAACGAAGTTCGTTCGTTCTCGGTCGCACCAAGTAGGGCAGACCGGAAGTTGAATTGGAACGCACGACCTTCGATGAAGGCAGCTCGATGTGCCGCGTCCTGCACGGAGTCCGTGAAAACCAACGTCTTCTTCTCGGCGTCGGCCAAGAGGGAGGACCCGAATTCGCTTGTCAAACCGACACTCAAGAGAGTGGCAACGCTGGACCCCAAGAACCGGATCGCATTCCGCGCACCACACGACGGGCATGCCTGCTCGAACGCCTTACTCTCGTCGGGTGTGACGTGAACCGGCAACGATTGCGTTCCCACGGTCGAGGTGAGCTCCATTGTTTCGGGATTGAGGAACCTGACGCCGGGTTCCGACTCTCCCGCGAGTAGAAGCGCGCGGGTCTTCGACCTCGATGCCATGCGTGCACTGTCGCGCCAAATACTGACCGGTTCTTCCCCCAGCGAGTCTCCCAGTTCCGTGGTGTTGGCGACCCATCCGGATCTGCCGCACACCCGGCAGTGGGCGGCGGGGAGGTACTTGCCGTCCTCGGTCGTTCCGTCGTGCCACCAGTCGAATTCGGGCTCCAGGCTTAGACTACGCAGCATTCTGGTGAGCTCCCGCACCCACAGCTGAACCTGAATATTGATCATTGGTCTCACCGAGCCGTGCTCATCTCGGACCTTGGCCACTGACATCAACGCAAGGAATTTCAGCAGCGCTTCTTGGACTTCGAGTGGCTTGGTCGAATTGTGCATCCCCCATGGCAGAACGCCCGCCTGGGTGATCTGCACGACTGCCTCAGCGGGAGTCAGTGGAACATTACTAAGGGCCTCGATAACGGCCCGAGTTAGAAAGTGCGACCGCAATATGTTGCCGATCTGCACGGGGTCGCTGTAATCAATCGGCGCGGAATGCGCTCCCGGTTCCTTGGTCGACTCCAATACCGCGCGCGCCAACGACTCCCAGGACCCCGGAAGAGAAGCGACTGGCAGATCTGCTGCCAGAATCGCTTCGATAGTGGGTATCTCTAGGCCGAAGTCAACATGGGGAACGACGTCAGCTGCCGAGAGTGAAGTTTCGACCACCAACGAATCCGGCTCGAATGTGGTTCCGAAAATGGTTTCTGCGAAGTGGCGCAGCTCGTCAGACCGGGTGCCGCCTCCCAGAGTTGCCGAGGTAGCAACGGGCGTGATTCTCCCGAGTGGGCGGCCTTCTTCAGAAACCTGTGCGCGGGCACCGAGCCGGCGGATCAACATGGCGACGTCTGTGCCCTGCGCCCCGTCATAGGTATGGAACTCATCGAGTACCAGATACTGCAATGTGGTGGCTGCGTTGTCCCACAGAGGATTGTCGTCGTTGCGTAGAAGCAGGAGATCGAGCATCTTGTAGTTTGTCAGCAGAATATCGGGCGGGTTCTTGCGCAGCACCTCGCGATTATCGACCAGCTGATTCCGGGTCGGGGTCTTCCGATGACCTTTGCCGCCGATGTACACGCCAGCGGTCACTTCGCTCAGCTGTGGATCGTCGTGGAGGTAGTTGGCGAGCCTCCGTGCCTGGTCTGTAACCAATGCGTTCATGGGATAGAGGATGATTGCCTTGATTCCACGTTCGCCGCTGGCACTTGCCCGTTTCGCATGGTCGAGAAGCGGAACCAGAAACGACTCGGTCTTGCCGGAGCCGGTACCTGTTGTGACAATCGTTGGCTGCGCAGCGCGTCCCCTGGTCGACAGTCGATCGAATGCCTGCGCCTGATGTTGAAAAGGATGGAAACCTTTCGGCATCCAGTCGAGTGGCGACGCCCAAGCTTTGCTCACCTGTTGATAGGGGGTACGCAGCTTGAGATAGGGGCCACGAAAAATACCAGTCTCCGGGTCACGAAGAAACACATCGAGAGCGTCCCGAGCGCTTTGGTCGGCTAGAGCAAAGGTAGTCGACAAATATTCGGTGATCGAGTCGCGTGTCTCTTCAGCCAGGAGAGACGGGAAGGTCGGCTCAACCATTCAGATCAAGCCTCCGCTCAAACTCCGCGTACGCCATCCGCATCTCAGCTTCACGATCTGGTTTGTAAAAGTACGGCTCATCGTGCGTTCCATCTGCAGCAAACGGTTTGTAGCGATCCAGCAGGTCGCCACAGTCTTCACCATCAAGGTGGGCCTGCAGTAGTTTGTAGTCATCCTTCTGCTGCTTGACCCCCTGCGCGTGATGATCTTTCGCAATCTTGCGACCCTGTGCATCAAAATACATCTCGTACTCGTACTTTTGCAGCACAGGAAACTGTGCGCGGAACATGAGCGCCAGATGATCGGCCGACAGTCCAAGCATCAGTGCCGCTAATGCATCAATCTCCACGAGTGCAGCGCGTCGTTCGAACTCTGTTCGGAGCGGTGTCGCCATCGACCAGACCTGTTCTGAAACTTCCATTCTAGATAGTCTTTGGTCGAACGCCGGTGACCATGAATCCGTCGCAAACCCACCCTCATAGAGTCCGTCCCAAAGAGGAGAATAGTCACGAGTGAGACAATTCAGCCGTAGGGTCCGCAGTAGCAAGTACGGCCAAGCTGGGTGTTCCACCGGGGCGGGAAAGCGATCAACGAGCTCCGCATGCACATGACTCATGCCGCTGACTTTGACGAGGTAGTCGAACGGCAATGACGCCCAAAGCCCAGCTACAACCGCACTATTGCGCGAGTCTTCGGCATTAGTCGAGAAATTCTTTGAAGTATGGAAATGCTTAACACATGTCGATACGATGCATGTGTGTACCGTATGGACATGTGTTACTCCGGGCGGGATTATCGCAGCATGTAGCGAACGCTCAAGCCCCGGTTGCGTCATGCTCCTCCACGCCACCCGCCAATAGTCGGTTGCTACACGGTCGCTCCATTGCGGAATCGCAGCATCGTATATCTCACGGTCGCAGGCACGTTGGTAATTGGTACGCGGGATCACCGATTCAGGGAGTTCTTTAAGATCCCACGTCGTGTAGTCGCTTTTGCTTCTACAGAACTCATTCGGCTGCTTCGCAAACGGGTTACCAACGGTAAAGTGAGGGCCTTGGTATACAACTTCACGCCAAGCGGACGGGAACTTGGTGTGCCACTCTAGGTAGCCATCCTGTTTAGCGCCCTTTTCGTGCCATGAGCTCGACCACCGATAGCCGATGTCGCCGAGCCGAGTCTTCTGATGCGCGAGCACATTGAGTACCTCAACATGCTCCCGGGTTACCGGCCGCAATAGCCTAGCCTGACTCGCAGGCGTACCCGCCGGGTCGAACAGCAACGCCCAGGCCTTCAACGTCACGTCATCGATTTCTGTCACGCGCGATGCATGCGGCCGGGTGTCCCATCCGCCCCAGGGATATTGTAGCCCCGGGACCTCCTCGCTCCCTGGATCATTTAACGAGCCATCAATCATGGCCGGATCAACTAAATTGCTTGCATTCAAGAACGCTATTGGTCGCAATCCACAATAAATCGATACTCCGAAATAGGTGACAGCAGCTATGTCTTCAAACAGTTCAAAGTGGTTGGAAAATTGCCAGTGTCGCCGCAGTCGGCCGTAGGCCTGGGCGCGCAAGGCCCCAGCCTTTGGATCAGTGAAGTGGCTCTCAGGATGAATCAACCCTGAAACGCCGCACGCCCCCCCACTCCTCCAGACCCGTTCCATGAAGTTGGTGTAGAGGTTGGTCTGCACCCCGGCGAGTAGCGGGTGCTCGGCCGCAGAGCCGAGGTGCGCAGCAGTCCCAGCCCAGGAAGTTAAGTCGCGGAGGTAGCGCTGTAGTGCCACCTCTGAGCTGAGGACCCCTGCCCGCCTAACATTAAATACCTTCTCTGAAATCTTCTCTTGTAAAAGAAAGTACGGATCGTGCTCCGCGAGGGTGACATCATCTTTCCACACTGGCCGGACCCATGGCGGGTTTCCTACCTGCAGGTCGAATCCGTCGCCCTGAAAGATATGTGCGAAATCGAGTTCCCAGTGAAAAAAGCCCTCGTCCTCAGCGATACTGCGCGCTGCGCCAAGCCATTCGTGCTTCGAGACGAGCTGCCATACATCTTGCATGCCGTAAAAGCTACGTTCCAGATCATCCATCTCGGAAAGCTGCTCGAAGCTGTTGATGGTTTCGTGGAACATGCCCTGATCAGCAGCACCCTTCTTCAACCCGTCCGCTCCAAGCAAACCTTCAAGCGTAGTAGCCCACTCATCCAAGTCCGGTGGCCCAGGATGGCTATCGTCGCTACTGTCGACCGCTCCAGCTAACGGCCAAAACCAAAGCGCACACCATGCGTCCATCGCCAGCCGCAGCCGCATATATGGACCTTCCGGATTAAGCAGTTCCGACTCGACTTGTTCGCGTGTTACCGCGTCAGTTTCGGATTCGATCTCCGCACCCCACACCCTGATCTGACGGGAGACTTCGCGCTCACTGATTTCGAGTCGGCGCAACGTCAGTTCCCACAGTCGCTCTACTCGGCGGGAGAGCGCACGAAGCCGATCGAGCTGTTTCGCCGTCGGCTTTTTCGTCACCTCAGCCCGCCACTTTCTCAATGCAGATGCCGCGTCGGACGCAAGCTCTTTCGCTTGTTTCGCGCCTCCCACCGCGCCCCATCCATCTGCGGGCAGGAGGAAGTGGTGGATCTCCCCGTCGCCAATCGCCCCCTGTGACAGCGGCCGCTCGGTGGGAGGAGTTTTGAGCCAGTTCTTCTTGGCCCGGCCGAGGGACGTGAAATCGTATGTTGCACGACGCGCTCCGATTAGGGAATTCCCCCGACGCAGATGCAGCCCAAACCATGGTGCTTGCAAACCTTCGTGCATCACGTTGAGCCATAGTGACACCTCGGCAAGCTCGATGGCGGTCGCGTTGAGGTCGACACCATAGGCGCGGTGCAGCGCTATGTAAGCCTTGACGTGCTGCATCTCGGTCGCATAGTCCTCGGGCTTGATCCGCTCGCCTAGTTCACTTTGCCGACGCGTTAAGTACTCGGAGGCAAGCTGATTTATCGCCTCGTTCAAAAATGCGCCACTTCCCAGTGCCGGCTCGCAAATCCTGTATTCCAGAATTTGCGAAGCTGGAGTTTGCTTGGTGATCAATTCCGCTAGTGCATGTTTGACCACTGTCTTGGTGAGCACCTCTGGGGTGTAGTAGGAGGCACTTCGTTGACGGTCACGGCCGGACAATCGAAAGACGAAGCTACCCTTAGGATGCCGCATAATATCCCTGCGGCCAGTCAGTCGATCTTCGCGCCACACAAGATCTTCCGCGTCATAGTCACCCGATTTGGTGGACGAGACCAACCACGACCCTTTGTCAGCGTTGCCGTCTTTGGCTACCTCGACCATGTCGTCAGTCGCGATCAGGCCCGAGTAGGACATCAGCCCTTCGTAAACCGCTCCCAGCTGGTTGATGCCGAGTTGGGCGTACGAGATGTAGCCACGCTGCTTGGTATTGTTCTTCGACGGTTTTGACATTAGCAGGAGCGTCAGGACCTCCTGGAGCACTCCATTGCTCAGCTGCGCGTCGTCGATGAGTGGCGTGCGTTTCGGATCGAAGAGATCTGAACGCATTGCCTCGAATACCAGGCCCTCGCTGTCCTTACCTCCAGCGTTGTGACCATCGTTGACGAGTCGAAAAAGGAGGTTCAGCGACTCGTGCAGGTGATGCCCCCTCGCCGATCGACCCGTCAGCGGGACATCAATAAGCTCGCGCAGTCGATCGAGGCCATACCCTGACCCGTACTCAGGTGCCCCCACCGGAAGAATCCCAAGCTCCGGGCGCGCCTCTGCGAAGAGCAAGAACAGAATTCGGTACAGGAACCGAAGTGATTGGATGGTAAGATCCCGTGGCAGTTCGGAAATTCCTTCAACCGGAAGATCCGCTTCTCTTCGCTGCCCCAGCACCTCGTTGGCGATTTTCTCGATCGACAAGCGGAGTCCTTCGCGCAGGTCTTCACTAACCCCGATCGCATGCTTCTCCGAGTCTTCCGTGAAGGCGTCCAACGCGGTCTTGCCGTCGTCGTTCGGAAGCAGTACATCCGCCGACCACAGGCCCGCGTGGTGAGCCAGCTCACCAGTCGCCTTGTCGTCGCGCCTATCGAGCGCAGCCGCAACGTCGAACGCCAGATACCTGCCCTCAGACCACCTGGCCGCATCCGTCAAGAGAACGACAGAACCGGCTACCAACAGCAGGTATCGCGGTCCGCCGTCAGTAATGAACAACTGGGTGACAGCCTTCGAAACCGACTTTATAAACTCAGTTTTTTCACTCGTAATCTTCAGTTCGATGGGGTGAAGTAGCTGCGCGTCATCACCGAACAGCGCATCAGCATTCTCCACGGGTGCCGCTTGCAGGATATGCAACGCATCCGTCGCCGTCGGACTGACAAATCGCCCTAGAAGCGGCACAGTGATCGGCGTCTCACCCTGGCGAGTCTCCACCAAAGTTTCGGACGTCTCGAAACCCAAGGCGGTGAGCAGGAGACGGTGGGATTCGGTCACAGCTTCCGAGAAGCCCGCGGACTCCGAATCGGGCACGTCGGCCAAGGCGTTGAGGTAGCGGCTGCCCACCGACATCAAACCTTTTGTCGGTGTGTCTTTACCCTGCGCTGCGCGTTCCTTCCACGTCTTCGCAAGATCTTTGAGTTTGTTAGGGAAGACCTCCGCAAGCCAATGCTCAGAAAGGTAATAATTGACGTTGGCGATGGACTCGAACATCGTTTACGACCCCGCTCTCGGCACCATGACCGCTACAACACGCACAAATGGATCGCCGTTGGCGGCGAGAGAATCGATGAGGGCAGAAGACTCGTCAACAGTTTTCGCGATCGTCAGTTTCGAGCCTGCCCCTTTGGCGGACCCTGTCACAATCTCGAGTGAAGTCTGCTCCCAACCCTTCAGGTTCTGCCGATAGTCCTCGATACGTTTCAGGAGATCGAATTCGATGTCGTCGCGGCGATCCCTCAGATGGGCTGATGCGGCATCTACGGCGGCCGAGACGCGGTACTGCAATGATCCGAGATCGACACCTTCGAACCCGGAGTTGGCCGCACCTTCTCTGATTCCAGCGGCATCAACGGCTTCGTCGAAGTCTCCTACCTCCGGGTGGTCGGGCAGGCCTCGTACGGCTCCCCAGTGCGAGATGGCAGGTTGCCCAAAGGCATTCGACCACAACGCTTGTGTCAAGAACACTGCTTCGTCGACATCTCCCGACAGCACAGGGATCTCGTTTCGCTCAAATCGTGATATTGCGCGGTCAGCAGCCCAATCCAGAACTGGGTGGATTGGAGCTAAAAAGTGGACGTCCGGCCAGGCGCTGTCAGTTGACCTTCGGGCCTTGTCCAGCCTTTCCTCACAAAATTCCTTGCTACCGGACAACCTGAGCCTCGTAGTGATGTCCTTTTCAGTGACGTATTCAGAAGGAAGATCACGGAAGCGCGGCACGAGATCAGCGGGGGGTACGAACGCAACCAAATCTGCGTCCGTGTCCCGATGGACATCAAGCGTGTGGCCGCCCGGCTCAGCCGCAACATCTACAATCTCGTCCGCAAGAAAGTTGTCATCGTCATCGAACAGTGACCGCTGACTGGCTACTTCGGCTGCAAAGTCCGCGGCGTGAGCACCGCCGGTGACCAGCAGGGCAGCAAAAGGATTGAGCGCAGAGGCCACGGGCTCAGGAACTACGTCGTCCAGATCCTCACCTCTACGCATCGCCTGCATTACGGTCTTCTCTTCGATCTCGGCGTCGTGAACATCGAGGAGTACGCCGGCATCTCCCAACGCCAGGTTTGCCTCATGCTCCTTGAGCAGCAGCTTCGTCACAACCCGAAGGTCACTGGGGATATCTTCCGCATCACTGGTGAGGGCGAGAGCTGTGATCTGCGGTGCATGCATCTGTCCATACCGGTCGATACGGCCATTGCGCTGCTGAATACGGATAAACGACCAGGGCAGATCGAAGTGCACCAGTTGATGGCATTCCTTGTGCAGGTTCAACCCTTCGGACGCCATGTCGGAGGCTAGTAGCACCCGAATATCAGAACTCGATTGCCCGAAACTTTCCACGATCGACTGGATCTTGTCATCGGGAAGGGTGGCGTGAAGCACCTGCACAGCCGTGCGCGACATCTTGAGCTGCTTCGCTACCTGGACATGCAGCCAGTTGAGTGTGTCGATGCGCTCGGAGAAGATCACCACGCGCGTACTCGATCCCGACGCAACGCCAATCTGCTTCAAATGCTCAATCAAAGAGATGAGTTTGGACGGTGTTTCATGCTCAGCTTGCTCGGCGAGCGCATCCAGTCTCGTCAGAGCTGTTGCTTCCGCAATGTGCGCTTCGCCCAGCACTCTCAGTCGCCGACCGATGCTGGCACGCAACGCCTGGGGCGATGACAAGAATGCTTTGAACAACGTCCACGGAAACAGTTGGCGGCCCTCCCCCGCCACCACCGAACCCCCAGCCGGATGCAGCCACACATCTTCCAACTCCCGCAACACAACCACCTCGGCAGTGTTCGGCTTGACCTCCAGCACCCGGGGCTGTTGGCGTTGCTTCCACTTGTGTGCGACGTCGAGCTTCACATCGGGAGAGTTGCGGTGCCGCCGCACATATAGATGCTCGATATCTTTTGCGGTGTACTTTTTACGATCCGCGATCGCAGTTGGGTCCAGCAGGTTGACCAACTCGGCAAACGACTCCGCTTTACCGTTGTGCGGTGTGGCGCTCGCGAGGATCAACGCGTCAGTTTGCGACGCCAGGAGATTTGCCAGTTCATTATTGAGCGTTCCACGGTTGATCAA
Organism: Rhodococcus sp. PML026; assembly: GCF_000963615.1. NCBI lineage: Bacteria > Bacillati > Actinomycetota > Actinomycetes > Mycobacteriales > Nocardiaceae > Rhodococcus > Rhodococcus sp. PML026. The sequence continues at coordinate 127,453 of NZ_KQ031368.1, forward strand.
GTTGTGGCACTCGTCGATCACCACGGCATCCCACTTGTGATTCTTGAGGTGGTGCTTGTACCGCGTTGGGTTCTTCAGCGTGTCGATCGAGACGATGACGCGCTTGTAATAGCTGAACGGATTCCTCGAGCTCGGCAGAGTCTGCTTGACCTTCTGGATGCCTCCCGAATCGAGTCGCACCAGGGGTATTGCGAACCGCGTCCACAACTCGTGCTGAAACTGCTCGAGAACGGCGCGAGGGGTGACGACCAAGATGCGTTCCCCACGACCTCGCCGAATGAGCTCGGACAGAAGTATGCCGATCTCCAGGGTCTTACCGAGTCCAACAGCGTCTCCGATAAGAATTCGAGGCCGGAGGTTCTGCAGCGCCTGCGCGGCCGGACGCAACTGGTAGTCCATCCTGTCGAGGAGCGCCCGGTGTCCGACGGTGATGCGGGTGTCGCTGGCAGGCACCGGACTGCTTCGCTGCACCGATTCCAACCACAATCGCGATCGACGAAAAGCCTTCGATTCATCCAACACAAGCTTGCCGTCCCGGGGATCGAGGCGGTCGATTGTGTCCAGAGAGTCGAAGAACACCGCACTCTGGTCACGAACCAACTCGCTGACTCCGGTGACCTCGACGCGAGCACCGTCGTGTTCCGTGGTTCTCACCGAACGGACCAGCCATTCCTCATCACGGACAATGACGCGCTCACCTGCGGCGATGTTGACCACTAACACTTCCTCACGTTGACACTGCTGACCAGGCTAGCGGCTACCGATACGCGGTCGATCTACATCGACGCAACCAGTTCGCTGAACAACCCAGCGGCATTGTTTCCGTCCTCTGGCGTGCCGAAGAGCAACGCGCGATCGAGGAAGGTGTTGCTCAATTCGCACGATGTCTCCGGCACCAAAACGCAGGCGTGGCATGCGGCAAGGTTGAGCGCATCGGTACCGGATGCCGTCGCTTCGATGCATACAGGGTCAGACGAACACCACGACAAACGGGCGAGGCCCCCACGCACAACGGCCGCGAATGTATCGGGCTCGGCTTGCGAGGCTACGCCGCCGAGACTGCCGGCGGAGTCCGAGCTAGCGGTGTAAATCAGCACGCCCGCCATGTCGTCGTCGACATACAGACGTTCGCGCAGCGAAGCGGCCGGATAGCCGGCGTCCAGGGACAGCTGATCAATCAGCACGTGAGCCAACGTGTGCACCGCGACCTGCACGATATTGACGGGCTCGGCGTCATCACGGCCGAACTCAGTTGCTCGTCGGTTGGCCGCCCTCTGCAACGATCTCTGGCGATCCCGCGCAAACGCGGTGTGTGCCCACGCCGTCAACACGTCACGATCGAGGTCGATAAAGATACCTTCGCCTATGACCTCAATGGCCGGCAACCAATACCGTTTGCCGTGCGACAGTTCGCATATCCCCTCGGCACCAGGTTCATTGACGCCGTCCAAGCGCGAGAACCCGTATAGAGCACGCACTTCACGTAAGCGAGTAACTTTCCGCACGTCCACAACGATGGACGGTAGCTTCTTGTCACGTGTCATCGGGAGGCATACAAAGTCGGACTCGATTCCAGAGTCCTTCCGCCCCGCGATCAGTGCGCCATACTCTTCCTTGCGTAATCCTGCTTCGCTCAGGTCATCGTTTTCTTCGGCACCGTGCCGTCGCTCCAGCTCGGCCGAAATTTGCTCGACCGAGTGTTTACCGTTCGAGGACTTCGCAATGTTTTCTAGAAGCTTGGGCGTCACCGCGTCTGGATCTTGAAGCGAAATCCAATGGCGGTCAACAAATTTGGATAATGCTTCGGAGTAAGGAGGTATCGATATGGCTGAGCGAACCGCCGGAAACCACACGTTGGACGCGCCGCGTTGCAGCACCCGCGGTGTCTCAGCGCAGTCCTGCTTGTGATCGAAGCCAAGCCACGGCCGCGCCCCTTTGCAATGACCGAACTGAGCAAGGGCTTTTGGGCCGAACGTGCCATCCAGCGACTTGGGCGGCACGCCGCACACGCATTTCAGTACCAGGTCGGCAAGGGATGACGTCCGCCCGAGCGAGTCCATCCGCATCTCGTGTTTGATGTTGGGTGCTGAGGGAAAGCCCTGATGCAGCCATCCATAATAGGGAAATTCATCAATATGCCCTTTGGCGCACGCGATGACCAAACGGAATGGGCTCAGCAACGCCTTATCCTTGCACTGGTTGCATTTCGCGACAGTCCAGTCACCCGACAGGTCATAGATGGAGCCGATCCTCCTGCACGCCGGGCAGACCTGTGTCAGAGGGAACCGCGTCACGGGCACATCGCGCGCCGTCCCCGCAGGCGGCGATTTGAGCTCACGGACACCCAGTGAGCGCGCCAGTCGCGGTTCACTGACGAGCGGAGCACGATCGTCTTTCCACTCATCGAGTCCAACGATCATGTAGCTCGTTGTTTCAGATGGAAAAAGACCACCGATGCCGTAGGTGCTCAGTAGCTGACTTCGACGCGCAGTAGCACCGGTTGTCATCGCTTCCTCCTCATTGGAATCTCGTGCAGACCACTCTCGGCGTCGACATCGCGCATGCTCTGCATGGTCGGCCACGGGACGCTCTGTTGTGAGTACTCGATGGTGTCATCGATCAACGCTGTGGCAGGGTCGATCAAAAGGGCTGCCTGAGTGTTCTTATTTCGGTACTGCATATGCGGTCTCGAGGAGGCCGCCTCCGACCACACCTCCAACAGCTCGTCGATTTGCTTGACCGTGTCTTCGGACTCAGACGCCGCAACCTCGCGTACTCGATCGCCGAGAATCTCGGCCACCTGCCGCAATTCGTCCCAGTTGTCATCAGCAAGATATGCAGCCTTGTCCGAGGAGAGTCCTGGAATGAGAAGCCGCGCGAGCGAAACCAGCACACCGTGCAATCCCCGGTCCCGAGCCCTTGCGGCGAAAGGGGTTGCACTCGTTGCCTCGACGGCCCGGTACAGCGCTTGGTGGTAAGGGAGAAAACTCTCGTAGTGCGACCTGTCACGTGATCGTGCCGAGTTGAAGATGGTCACGACCAAGCCAGGGTGCCTACGACCGACTCGACTCGTCGCTTGGATGTATTCCGAACTCGATTGAGGCTGTCCCATGACAGCCATCAGGCCGAGCCGATCGATATCGACGCCCACCGAGATCATGTTGGTGGCGAGCACTACATCGTCAGGCCTGGCTTTGCCGTCGGAAAGCTCGGTCTCGATGCGCTTGAGCCGTTCTGGTATCTCAGAGGACGCCACGCGGCTCGTGAGCTCGTTCGCCGGCCTTAGATCGCGGGCTTCGACACCCCGCCTATGGGCGACCACACCAAGCCGTTCGCGGACGTCGCCCTCGACCTGAAGGTTCGCGCTGCCGAGAACTCGGAGGCTGTTGAAGTATCCGAGCAGCGTCCAATATGGATCCCGCGTCGTGTTCTCGCCATCAAGGTCCTTCGCCGCTTGCAAGAGGGCCGAATACACGCGGACCATGAGCGTCGCGTGGCTGGTCCCCGGTGCCATGATTCCGACGTACTGGCGAGTTCCGAGGGCGTCCCTCGGTGCCGGTTCCGCAAAGAACGATTCGTCTGGGTCGATCCCCGGCGGTGGGAACTGCGCGGCTTGACGCGCGAACACCGATTGGATTTGCCTCTCGGCACGACGGATTGTCGCCGTGGAGGCGATAACCTTCGGCCTGTTTCGACCACCCTCGATATCAAGAGACCTCACCGCGCAAGCGGCGTCGACAGCAGTTTCGTAGAGGCCGACCATGGAGCCCAGAGGTCCCGAGATCAGGTGCAGCTCGTCCTGGATGATCAACGACGGCGGAGACCCGACCCCGTCGCGCGCAAATAGCCTACCGACATTCTCGTTCCAGGCCATTGCTGCGAATTTGTCGACCGTGCCAAGCACCAGTTCAGGACGGACACGATATATGTCCTCGTCTACGACGTGGACCGGCAATGCATCGGAAAACTCGCAGGTTACTGTCCCACAGGCGATCTGCAAGTGCCGTTCAGGAATCTTCTCGATCGTGTAATTCTTGTAATCGAGAAGAGTTCCACACCAAGGACACTGGGTTAGCTGGACCGGGTTGTTCTTCTCAAGTTCCCGACCTGAGCCCAGGTCACGGAGCGCTACACGAGCAAGATCGAGGGAGTTCGGTGTCCCCCCCGAACCGACCCACAGTCCGATCGAGAATGCTCGATTCCCAAGGTCGGGCTCTGCTTTCCGCACGGTCTCCAACGCGCACATCAACATCGTGGCTCGCTCGAACTGCTGGATGGTCAACAGGCGCAGGGTGTACCGCATGATCACTGCAACGCCGAGCGCATCAGGATCTTTGAGTCGGCGATGAATTATCGAAAAGGCGACAAGCCCGAGATATGCTTCGGTCTTTCCACCGCCAGTGGGAAACCAGAGCAGGTCGGCGATGTCGCGATCGGGATGCCGAGGATCGGCAAGCCCCGGAAGATTCAACAAGATGTAGGCAATCTGGAACGGGTACCACTGTTGGTCCCCACCTTCACCAACGTCCCCTTGCGCTCCCGCCCGCACCCACACCTGTCGGGCTCGCTGCAGTTGCATGGCTCTGTTCGACAGGCGGAAGGCCCGCATCGCTACTGCATCGTTGGACAGCAGGTCGATACCCGCTTCGATTCGTCCTGCCGCCTCCGTCGCCGCCTTCACGTGCCTGCGAGCAGTCGGAAGAAGGTCGGCATCGACATCGGAGCCGCTCGACGTCAACGACCCATCGAGATTCTTGATCCAACTGCGGTAACGCGCGGCCAGTCCTCTGAGGCTCTCGATGATCTCGTTGTCCGGCGCATCGGCCAGAAATGCCATCCGGAGGTCGCTCGACTCGTCCAGGAGTCCCGGGCGAGCCCGCGGAACCTCGTATGTCGGAATGAATGTCGTCGAGACACGATCGACACAGCCGTCGACAGCAGTGGACCGGTCCCATTCGGCAGCGCACCCGTGACCGATTGCGAACGTGTACATATTGCGGTAGAGCAGGGCAGCGCTGTCCAGGTCCTCGTCGTCGCCCAAATTCATGTTGCGCGTGCGGTCGACGATCGCAGGTTGCACTGTGGTGACCGTCACGCCCACCTGAAACCACGCCTTGTCATCGCGCATTGACTTCTGCTCGGGTACGGCCGTGTTCCGTAGCGCGGCGGAAACGGTCGCCACGCCGTCTCGTGCAGGCCGGACGTAAATGTAGAGCTCCAGCCCGTCGGCCAACTCGTGCCGAAAGGTGCCGCTTATGGCCACAGACTGGCTCACAGTGGTTGGCTCCAGTGGAGAGCGTTGCCAGTCGTCGGGCCGCCTCTTCTTGACGCCTTCTGCGCCCTCGACCGGAACGCCTGCATATTGGGCCGCCTGAACAGCCAGTCGAACTTCGGACGAGGTCTGCAACCGCACGGAAAAAGTCAAACCCATAGATGACGGATACCGCATAAGCGCCTGGGCAACGGGACTGTCTTCAGTGGCTTCATCATCAGCAGGCTCGATACCGTCCGGTTCCGGTTCTTCCTGAAGGCGATCATCGTTCGGCCAGAGAACACCGATGATGTACCTGTCAAGCGGTGCTTCAGTGATGACTTCGTCCGCGCCTCCGCTGGGACCGATCACGTCGAGCTCTAGTTCTTCGACCATGTCGGCTCGAAACCGATACTTGTCATCGAGCGGGGTGCTCATCGCTTCAGTCACTGCACTTCCTCCATCATCGACCAATCAGGCTCGGCCAGACCTACAACTCTTGGCGCCAACCACATGCCTGAGTAGCTGACATCCATTTGCTGCGTCTTCCGGTAGTCGCCGGCGACCGTCTCGATCGATACCACGGACAAGCCCCTTGCGGTCGCCGGCCAGGAGCCTCCAGAAAGACTGAACGCCTTGGCAAAAGCTTGGTTGAACGCCTCGCTAGTCCGCCCGAGAACTTGGCCGTCATCGGTGACCAAAAGGTACGAAGGTAGCTCGACCGTTGAATTCTCCAGGTCGAGGATTGCTTCGAGATTCGCCCCGACTAGGTCCGACGCGCCTAGCGCCACCTGAATCGCCATGGCATCACCCTCGTTAGCAAGGAGTGGCACGTCCACGTCCACGTCGCCGTACAGAAACTCGACGGACTTCGTCCGCTTCTTTGTCGACTTCCATTTGTTGACGCGTTCCAGTAGACGGCCAGGCAACCACCGCTCCTCTCGGAAAGACGAATATGTCTTAGGCAGGGAGCACAGAAAAACCTCATCGCGCGCTCGGCTGAGTGCCACGTACCGTGCGCGTATCGCCGACCAGGGATCGGCATCTTTTCGTTCGTAACTCTGCTCCACTACGAACACACGATCAAACTCCAAGCCCTTCGCGCGATGGACCGTAGAGACCACAACGCCGCTGTTATCAGGCTCCGTGAGTGTCCTTGGAATGGACCCGGAGCGAATCAGCATACGGAGCCGAGTCAAGTTGAGGGAGTCCCGTTGCCGCCCATTGCCTTCTGCTGTCTTCAGCTCGAACCACGCATCGTTTCCCTTCTCAGACCCAAGGATGCGTTCGAGCGCGGCTTCAACCTCTGATCGGCCAACGAGGGGTCCCTGTAGCTCGCCCAACGCCTGAGCAACCCACTTCGACGCCCCAAAATCCTGCGCTTGTCTACGAACGACATGTCTGATGCCATTGTCATTGAGGTACTTCGATACTCGCAGCACTTCTCCGTTTGTTGTGCAAAGGATCGCCGTGCTGGTACCCGGGATATCCGCGCTATCGGCCCATTCCTCTATCTCGCCAAGTGCCAGGAGCTTGCTCTCAAAATCGTCCAGCTCACGCGATGCATCCGCCGCATCAGTTGTAACCCGCAGCCTGTCCCCCAGTGATACGACATCCAAGGGATCGCGGCCCCGAGCTCGATAGCTCCTACCTAGGCCGACGCCCTCTGCCCCGAATTCCCCCTCGAGTGACGCGAAGACCTCGCTGGAGGACGTCTTGATCTGCGATTGCTCGAGTTGGAAGTCGTAGATGCCCTGCAACGGATCACCCAATGCGGTGATGCCCACACTGGTGTCGATGGCTCGCAGCAGCGCAAGTACGAAGTCGGCACGATCTCCAACCAGATCTTGCACCTCGTCGACCACGATGTGGCGCAGAGACTCGACGTGATACGGAGTCTCGCGCGACTCGGCCAGAATCCGAGTAGCTTGCCGGATTCGAGCTTCGAACGACCCGATCGGTTCGACATCTGCATCGAGCAGCAACTGCCCAGCGAACGAGTCAAAAGTGCGCACGTTCGACTGTGCAATACCTTTGGCATCCAACCTATTTCGCACAGCCGTCACCGCCGCACGCGAAAAGCTCAACACGAGAGTCTCGGTCGAGGAGGAAAGATCCTCGTTCTCGATCAAATAGCCGATGCGCGCGGCGACAACTTCAGTCTTTCCCTGGCCTGCACCAGCGACAACCAGCAGTCGTCGGTCTATCGGCGACTCGACAACAGCGCGCTGCTCAGCACTCAATTCAAAGGGGGCATCCAGATCAGTCACGTTGATCAATCCACCCATTCCCGGTCGGAGTTGCTTGCCGAATCATTCCTGCACCGGCTTTTCGACCGAAGTCTCACGAAAGATCGCCCGGACGCGGTCGTCAAGCTGGTCGTCGCTGAGCACCGAGAAGTCTATGAACGCCATCAACCTGCGGAGTCGAGGTACCGAGTCGCGGAGGGCCTTGCGGCGACCCGTTGCTCCCTCGCTTTCGGTCGAGACCCGTGCGATGGCGCGAGCGAGTGGGGTGACACCCGCAATCGAACGTCGTTCGGTGATCTGGTTCAAGTCGCTTTCCGACAGTTTTCGCAGTAGGGAGTAGTCCATTGCTCCATCAACGGATCGTCCGAATGTCATAGCCTGCCACCACAGTCGCGAAAACATGTGCCGTGTCAGGTCAGTCGCTATCCAACGTTCTATGTTCTCGTTCGGGAAGCGCCACTGGGTTATATCGGGCATAGCTACAACCGAGAGGAAGGTCCACACGCCTCGATTTGCAGCTTCGACCGAAGTGATCCGCATAGTCCGGTGAATATGCTCGGCCGCCACTCGATCGAAATTGATCAGGTCCGCCTTCGCCACCTCGCCCGGGTAGCCGTGATCTTGCGCAATCGTACGAATAGCATCGATCAACTCTTGCACACCCGACTCGCTGACTCGTCTTCCTCCGCTCGCGGCATAAGTCATCTGAGGGTGCTTCGCCCGCGCTGCACCAGCCATATTCTCTGGGTCTTCGTCGAGATTCCGTAGCGCAACCACGCCCGATGCAAGACTCAGCCTGGGCCAGAGGTCTGTCACGAGAGTAACCGTCCGAATCCAATCGAGCGTGCCCCCGCGACAAGAGAGCTACGCAAATCCATGGAGGAGCTCAGGACCGACTCAGCCGTCCATGCGGCAGGATCGTCTAGAACTCGCAACGCGAGACTCCGAGCGGCGGCACCGAAGGATTCTTTGTCGCAATCTTCGAGTTCGTCCCAATGAGCCAACGACCACCGAACGATCTCCTGCACGAGATCTTCCTCCATCTCCTGGATCAGTGCGAGCTGTTCGTCCGTGTGGTTCTTTTCTTTCTGCACGGCCTTGACGAGCTTCGTGTCCAATGGGTTGAGCAATAACAGCAACGCACCCATGGCAGGCTCATCAGGGCTGGGCGGCATCCGAAGGTGCCAACTGGCACCGTTATCGATGCCGAATGCCTCGAAGTCGACCACTTCCGTCGGAAACATGGCTTCGGTTCCAGTCAGCCTCAGCGATTGCTCATCGCTCCACAGGATGCTTCCCGCGTGCCGGGCCTCGCCAGGAAGCGGGCTCAACCTGTCGCGCTCCAGCACCAATCGCCGAGTCAACGAAATAGTGGCACCCGCAAATTGCGGATCGATGTCGATGATGACCTCGAAGTAGTTCTCTGACAACGACACACGCACCGACGGCCCGACCAGATACGTGTCCAACGCTCGCCACCCGAAGTGGAAGGCCAAGGGCGACCCATCGTCGAGCATCGACTGCGCACGTACGACTGCTGGATCAACCTCGATCGTGCAGCGCAAGCGAAGCTCGGAACGGTAGTCCCAGTTCTCGATGGCGTCGCCCAACGGCTCCCATTCACCGTCGACCGATCGGAACCACGTTGAAGGCTGCACGGTATCCACGGCTGGAACCAAGTACGGACGAACATCGCTGACTGCCATCAGCCCTCGTCCTCGACAGTCAACGCAATGCGCACTACAGCGTCTTTAGGAGGCCTGATGGAGACCGTCCATTTTCGGCTGTCCTCCCGAGCGACAGAAATGCTGCGACCTACCCGCTGTTCTCCGTTGGCAGCGTCGGCCCACCCCAAGACCACTGGAGGCTCCAGTGTCCCCGGTTGCTCCGTTCCTCCCTCGATGACCACGAGCGGCTCCGCGGTTACCGTTTTCGAGGTCGGCCACAGTGGTAATTCGATTGTGGCAGTTACCAGAGCCTCACCGTTCACCACCACGAGAGCAGGCCCGTCCACAATTTTGGGCTTGGCCGCTGAACGCCCACCAGAACGACCGGACCGACGGCTCCCGCTCCCCTCAGACGAGCCGGCTCCATCGGCTGATGCCCCGGCAACCAAGCCGGACAGCCGTCCAGCTAGAGGAGCCAACGCCGCTTCATGGTGTAACTCCGGGTCTAAGTCCGGAACAGATGGCTTGAGGTTGCTCTTCAAGAAGCGCGCTCCCAGCCGAACAACACCAAGTGCGGCTCCGTGGAGCCCACTTGTCACCCAATCGTCGTGCGTGGGTGGCTCCGCGTCCGAGAAGTAGCTGTCGGCATCGACGCCGGCTTTGAAGACTGCACCGTACTGAACTGCCTCATTCGGGTGTGGTTCGCCTGCAACATAATCGACTACAAGGTCCGCTTGACGCATTCGCGCACAATGACGTGCGGACCCGCTGAATGGCGCAGCAAGCGACATCAGGTAGTTGTTGGTGATCGGTGCCATCGACTCCACCATTGCAAACCGACCGATTTCTTGCGGCTTGGCCTTCCGGACTGGCACGTCGTACTCACCGGCACGCGAGAGCTTTCGGTAGGCATCCACGAAGGGCTTCAGTTCGATAGTCCGCGCCGGATCTGGAATGTCTACCGGAAAGCCCTCGAATTTGACCGAGCACCTCAGCCGGTTGTTGTCCCCGTCTATCATCCGAGGCCACAGATTCCACAACATAGTCGACGCAATGTAGTCAGCCGCGCCCTCCGGTGTGCGTGGCTCTTCGATGTCGCCGTTGCGAACTGCGCCAAGGTCGACGTCGACGATAGCGACGGTGGTCCCCGTCTGACCGGGCGCAAAAGACGGCAAACCAAGCGACGACGCCATTCTTTCGGCCTCATCGCCGATGAGGGCCTGCGCGATCTCGCCTTCCTGCACGCCGAGCCAGTGTCGCCCGGTGTACCGCACGCCGTTGTGCTGAAATCCATCCCCCATCGCCGCACCGATGAGTCGACGTTGCGGCTTTCCACGGAAGACGCATTGGCTATCGGCCACGATCACATGACAGCGGCTGACGTTGTACAGAATTCCCTTGCCGAAGCCGTATGAACCTCCCCCGAGATCGACGCCTTTGCGCTCACCGACATTTCGGATGAATTTGACGAAATCCGCCCTTTCCCCATCGAGCGGGGGCTGGTCAGCACGCAGGGGCCCTCCGAGCCCAGTTGTACCGCGGTCGGAGATGATGAGGATTGTTGCTTCACGGTCCAATGCCTCCCTCAGCCCCAGACCGCCGCCGTCGGGTCCGGGAAGCAAGAACCCTCGCCACCCAGCCAGTCTGTTACCAGTCAGTTTACGGATTTGGACCTTGAACTCGACATCATGACCAGGAAGTGCTGCATCACAACTATTTTGAGCCGCTTCACGGATGAGGACCGTCAGTGGATCAAGTTTGGGCTTGCCCAACTGGCGACGAATTCCCTCCGAGGCAGTCGAACCCTCGGCAGCAACGCGCTGCGACCACCACGCCGGCTGCTCTACCGCAGCCGTCGAGCTCAACTGGACTCCGAACCGACCAGCTCGTTGAGCTCGTCATCGTTCGATTCGATATCGGCCTCGCTCAAGTCCACACTGACGTATGTCTGCGACACCTGGCTGGTTTGGACGGCGGAGCCTGGAAAGACCAACGCTATCCCGATCACGTCGTCAACAGCATCCAAGGCTTTTCTGGACTCGGCGTTGACCGCTTCGGGTTCGGACAATGGGTCAATTGGGTAGACAAGCAGGAGACCCATTCGTCTAACCTTCGGATCTTTATCCCGATCGTCCATCAGCGTGTTCTCGCCACGTTTACGGGCTTCGGCGGGAGCCATGAAGTCCACAACCCGGTGATCTTTCGACATCAGCGTCTTGATATCGGCTCGCTCATCGCCGTCGTTCTTGAGCTGGGAACGAACGATCCGACCGAAATCGATCCCGCCTAACCGGACGGTGCCTCTCTCCGCACCAGACTTTGCAGCCATCACGGCAAGGTTCCATCGTCCGAGACTTCCCTGCCGCTGCTGTTTGATCACATACTTCTTGATCAGTTCATGATCTATATCGGGCGAGTCGGTGTGAGCTTTGTAGTCGCTGAGAAAAGTGAGTACGTCGTCGGCCTCGACGTCGCGGAACAGTACTGTTCCCGAGTCCAGCACTTCCGCTTCTGATCCTTTGGTGCGCACACGTGACACGAGGCCGTCGGCAGCATCTTTGTTGTGCGACAGCCATTCATGGTCCCGCGCCTTGAAATAACGAGTTTGGACCCTGCGGCCACCGTAGGACGCATACGCAGGAATCGCCGCTCCCATCTTGGCGGTGATGCGAAGCGTCGGATGGGTACGAATCCGAACGCCGAACTCCATCGGAGTGAGATCTTCGGACTCGTACCGTTCGATGTCCAGCCGAATCTCGCGCTCTACCGTCGCGAGGTGGCGGAACCACCGGCGCAGCTCGTCAGTCATCCAAATCCGGGGCAGATCCTCATAACCCGGTCGGAAGCCGAACCAGCGGGCCATCTGCAGAAGGGTGTCGTACGCTCCTGCTGCGCGGACGAAGTAACTTACGATCAGCCCTTCGAGAGTCAATCCACGACTCAGAGTATTACCGCCAACCGCGATTGCCACTTGACCCTCACCCGAGTAGTCCAGGCGATCGTCGCTGCGGAAGTTGTCGATGATGACGCGGCAGTCGGTCAACACTTGCGCGAGCTCCGCGGTGATCTCGTCGAAACTGAGTGCAATCAAGCTGAATTCGTCTGACGGTACCTTCGCGGACTCTGCATTCCACAGGGCCCGGAGACGAGTCTGAGTACTCTCCTCGCCTGACGCCCATGCTCGCGCAAGGGCGGCAACATACGCATTGAGCGGACCTTTGAACTGATTGTGCACGTCCGTCTTCATCGACGTGTGAATCAGCATCGTCGAATGTCCGGCGTCGCCCCGCGCGCGACGCGCTGCTGTGGACAAGACGAACCAATCGAGCGCGGTCGCGAGTGACGGCGGAATCGAAGGGATGAAGTTCGCTGCCGCGGTCTTCCCCAGCGGACGTACGTCGTCGACATCGCCATCGGGGATGATCCGCAACATGTTGGAGCCGTCGAGGTCTTTCCCGTCCGCTTCATCACCTTCGACCACATCTCGGCCGAATATCCGCTCGGTACCGAAGTATCCCTTCGGCTCCGGGAGATTCAAGATGAAGTCTTTCGGATACAGGTCACCGCCTGCGGGATCTATCAGGATGTTGGCGAATGGCGTTGCGGTGTAACCGATGTACGTGCTTTTAGGCAGCTTGGCGATGATGCCCCGGATCAGCGGGTTGATGGACTTGGTTTCCACGCTGGCTTGATCTGCCTCATCGTCGATGATCAACGTCGGCACATCGACCAGGGCTCGCTGTTTGACCGCTGGTTCCAACCACTTGTCCAAACGCTTGAGCACAGCCGCGTTCTTCTTGACTACGGCAAGGATGACCCCGCTGTCGTCGACATGCAGCAGTGCCGTCGACTTGATTGCCGGGGCACGAAAATCGTCGTCCGCGTTTGTCAGAAGCTTCCACTTCGTTGGGGTGAGCTGCTGGAGCTGCTCGTCGAGGCGCTCTTGCGTCTGCTTGCGGAGCCCATTGTGAATACCGGACAGCACGATCACGAACTTGTAGCCGACGTCCGCGGCTTTCGCGATGACGGCGGTAAAGTTGGTGGTCTTTCCGGACTGTACGTAACCGACGACGAGTCCCTTTGCATCCCAGGACGACTCATTCGGCCGAGGAGTGTAGGCGATGACCTTGTTCGACGAGCCGTTCAGCGAGTCAACCCGGTCTTTGGGCCACGACAAGTCGACGCCGATATATTTGCGGAGCGCCGGCCAGTAGATGTCTGCACTGTCGTTCGGTCCTGCGTACCACGGGTCACGGGGTCCGTGAATGATCGGCGGGCCGCCGTTCAGGACACCCTCCATGTTCCGCCGATACTCTCCGACGAAGGCAGTCAACTCCTCTGCAGACACCCTGCCCTTGAAGCTCTTGATGGCCGACTCCAACGATGTCTTCCTCGCCCAGCCTGCAAATACGGCGTAGAACTCGTCCATCAACTCCGTGCCTCCGTCTCGCTTGGTACGACAGAACGCTATCGCAGAAAGTCTTGAGTTCGGGTCAGAAACGATCCGGGCGGTCTGGTGTCTTCAAGCCACAAAGCTGCGGCCAGGGGTGAGAACGCGATCCAAGATCTGCCGGCTATCATGCATGAATGGATCCCGCCGGAGGCCGATCGACGACGAGATACAAAGTGATCGACTTGTTCGCGGGGCCCGGCGGACTCGATGTAGGCGCACACTGGCTCGGAATGACTAGTACCGGGATCGAGATCGACCCCGACGCGTGCGCCACTCGTGCTGAGGCCGCATTGACCACAGAGCAGGCCGATGTGCGCCACTATGGCCCTGACCGTTTCCCAGAAGCGAACGTTCTGACCGGCGGACCGCCTTGCCAGACCTACACACTGGCGGGTAAAGGTAGTGGCAGACAAGCCCTGGATAAGGTTGTCTCCATCGCCGAAGCGATGGCCGAAGAAGTCGACGCGGCCCGGAGTCTCCACAAGTTCGAGGACGAGCGGACTGGGTTGGTGCTCGAGCCGCTTCGCTGGGCTCTGGAGGCACTCAAAGCGCAGAAGCCGTACGAAGCGATTGTCCTGGAGCAGGTGCCAGCGGTAATTCCCATCTGGGAAGCGATCGGCGATGTCTTGCGTAGCCACGGATACGGCGTCGATTACGCCGTTCTGCGTACCGAGCAGTTCGGCGTGCCGCAAACCCGACGACGCGCCATCCTGGTAGCGCGATGGCAAGATGACGTTTCACTGCCCAGACCGACTCACGAGCATTTCCGAAAAGGGGCAGCCGTCCCTACTGGGACTGGCCTTCTCCCCTGGGTTCCCATGCAGTCAGCACTACGAAAAAGCTCCCCGTTCACCGTGGTCTCCAACTATGGCAGCGGTGGTGATCCGCGCAAACGCGGCGAACGCACATCCGCAGAGCCCGCGGCCACTGTGACGGGCAAGGCCACCCGGAACAAGATTCGGATGCGCGACGGCAACGTCAGTGGCATGACTACCGTCGAAGCAGGACTGTTACAGACCTTCCCTGCGGACTACCCGTGGTCAGGTCGGGACATCTCACAGCAAATCGGCAACGCCATCCCGCCAAGACTGGCCACACACGTTCTGGCTGCCGCCCTGAAGCTCCCAGTGTCCGCTGCAGCACTCGATGTCGCGGTGACACTGCCGTGGTCCACGTCGAGGGTTGGCGTCGACGCGCTTGTCGGCACCCCCGTATAGCGGCAATTGCCGGGCATTCTTAGTCGTGCTTACCTGCGACAAAGGGTTGCCACTGGCCCGCCTTGTTCCCACGTTGCTGCGTCAACGAATTCAAGACTGAGACGTTCTGTTCGACGCCCGTGTCTGTCACCACCGCTAGACGAGCGCCTCGACCGTCCGCTTCGAGCGCCGAAGAACTTCGAGAGCGAAGTCGGTCATCCGTACTCGTTCGACGTCACTCGCGGCAGCAATGTCGTTGACGTTGATGGAGATCACGGACAGCTGGCAAGAGAGAACCTCGACGAAATCTTGGTACCTCGCACGCTGTTCGTCCGTAAGTGACTTCCACTGGGTGGGAAGCGGACCCAGACCACGTTGCCATCGCTTCAGGGCATGACCGGCGTGCACGGCGACGTAATCGAGAATTTCCGTCGCAACAGGGATCAGCTTCTCGAGGGCATCGACGCCGCCGCTTGTCCCGCTGAGGCTCGCCTCAGCTGCGTCGAGTTGCTCGTCTTGTTCCTTGTTTCGCTTCTTTCGATACATCCAAAACGCTCCACCGAGGGCCAAGATCACAGCCGGGCCCGCAACCAAAGCGCCCAACAATGCCGTTCCACCAGCTATGCCTGCGCCGCCTGCAGCTAGGGTCCCGCCACCCAACAGCGCTGTGGCGGCATTGGTAGCCGCAACCCCTGACAAACCAGAAATTGCCGCGCCCGTCGACGCGGTTCCGAACGAAACTGCCGCAGTGAACGCCCCGTAGGCCGCAGCAGTGCCTACAGCACCTCCTGTTGCTGCACCGGCCGCACCCGTTGCCAAGACGTGCTTGACTCCGATCTCCGTGACCTTCTGCCGAAGAGCCGCTTCAGTTTGGATTCCGTCCGTGTCGTTCGCCTCGGAGGATTCACTGGTGATTTCGGTCGTGCCGGGATCTGGAACAGGTGCACCCTCGATCTGCTCCGCCACTCCAACGAAGGCCATAAAGAACTGGTCGCGCGCGCCGTCATGAGCGGTATTGAATGTCGTCACAAGCCCCTCGATGAGCTGTGTCCGCCTTTCAAGCTCTTGCTGTATCGCTGCTGCGCGCTCTTTCGCACCCATCCGATTAGTTGGGTGCTCCTCGGGCTCGATCGACTCATCGCGACGCGTAGCCTTCTGCTCGATCTCGGCCACCGAAGTTCTGAGCGCACGCGCGATGCCCTGCAGCTTCACAAGGCTCGGCCGGACTGTGCCGGCTTCGATTCTCGAAATCGCCACGCCTGCACCAGCACCGTACCCAGCGTTGGATCCCAGCTCCTTCTGCGTCATGGAGAGTGCCTCACGACGCTCACGGATCACGGTGCCGAGCACCGTCGTTGAGTAGGTCATGACGAAACCTTAGCGCACTAAGGCCACTTACATATTGACGAAAGACTAACTATCGGGCTAACTTAGCTTCCACAACCGACTTGGAGGCTCTCAAATGGCACATATGAACGCAGATCAGCTCAAATCGCGCCTTGCCGGCGCGCAGCACGTCTACGATGTCGCTGCTGACCCGGCGGTCCGCAAGTCAGCTCACGTGGCGATGCTCGACATCGCTCAAGCGCTCGGCAGCAGTCGTGCATGCGTCGGCGAAGTGATGAGCGCATCGAAGCGCCTTCGCAACCGCTGAGCGTAGGCCGTCACCGCCACTCGACAAGCACACCGGCAATAGGGGCGGACGAACACCATTGTCCTCAATGTCTAGCTGTCAACTGCGCAGCTTCGGGCGGAAGCGAAGTACCGACCGCAACAGGGCGGGCATAGTGCCGTCGTCGAACGCCGACAGAAATGAGCCTTCCGAGAAACGATCGGTCCGTGCTATCAGGGTGATCAACCCCAGAACGACGTCCGCAGGCACGTATAAAAAACCTCGCGACTTCGCTAGAAGTAAGTGACCTTCTTCCCAGTTCATCCAGTCGAATTCTTGGAGCACGAAATTATTCTCGTACACGAAGTGGAAGGCCTCTTCGAGGAGCGGGCCCATCGTTGAATATCCGAGGATGAGGGTGCCACTCGCATCTTGAGTCGGTTCGGTCCATCGCCCAAAGGACCCTGTGTGCTCCGCACATCTTTGGACGAGGGATCCTAGGTGGTTCCATACGCTTTCGTCCAGGTCGGCAAGTAGGCGTATGGGCCGAGGTGTGACCCTATCGAAAGCTGTCGGCAACCCATACTCGAAGCCTGGCAAAGAATCGAAGATGCGAGCGTCGGTGAGCTGCTCCACCGTAGCGGAAATGCTCAACATTGACCCATAGCGGTCAAAGGCCCCAGGATCCACATTATTCACAGTCAACTGGAATTCTTCCGCTCTTTCCGCTGGCGGGAAACGCAGTAGTTGCTGAACCAGCTTCACTGTCCGATGGGCCATCGCTGCGTCTACTCCGTTATCCTGTCTATCGTCGAGAACGACGGTCATTTCGGCGTACGAGTCTGTGCGCAGAACTTCGAACCGACCGGCGCGGTTGTAGACGCTCTTCATTGCGTCGACTGGACCATGTTCCGGACGCACCACCTGCTCCATTGCGTGCAGGACGCCGCCGACAATCAGCAGACCGTGCAGCGATTCGACGGCGACGCTGGGATCGACTGCGAACCTGACAGTAATTACGCGCTGGGAATCAGAGGAGACCGTCTGGCTATTCAACATTTCGGGGTTGTCGGTTTTTCGTTCCAAGTAGAGCGCGTCCTCCGAGGCCGCACTTCTCGAAACCGCCTTGACAGCCAGTTCGCTTGATGCTTTTAACAACTGGCCAACGGTAAGCACAGAAAGTTTCTTCGACCGATAAATGAAGTCTGGATCAAATCGATTGAAGCCCCCCATCGCCTTTGAGGTTTCCGGGTACTCGCGAAGCGTCTCCGAGTGCAATATCTTGTCAATTGATCTGAATTCGAAATAATCAGCATTGGCAACACCCCAAGCTACACGTGAAGCTCTTTTTTCTGGACTTTTTCCTTTTAAGTCCGGTAACACCGCGCACAACCGAAACTCTCGGCCCTGCAGCTGCCACCCCAACCTTACTTTGTTGCCGTCGACTGATTCCGCCCGCAACATCGAGACAACTGGAGTGCCATTGGAGAAGCCAGATTCGACTGTGCACCGAAATTTTGCCCGGTCCATGTCTGCTTGAACGACTTGCGCGAGTGATCGAGCCCGAAGCTTTGACAATGAAGAGAGCAGACGACTGTCTACCGCTCCATGGGGAAGAGAATCTTTGAGCAACACTGGCTCGCTGTACGAGCGGACTACTACGGCATCCGCCAGCTGTTGGAGTGTACAAACCATCTCGCCGTAGTGTCGCATGATGTCTACTTCATAAGTAGCCGGCTCGTTCCTGAGCGCCGTAAGAATGCGCTCACCAAGAACACCGTATGACACTCTGCGCCACGGCCCTCCGTTTGGGACACGGCCCGCTGTATCGAACGTGTCTTCATCCCACTGCGGATCCTGAAGGCTCAGCAAGACCTGTCGAGGTTCGTCCAGCTCGTCGTCACCAAGTATCGCGCGTGAATATTTGTCGAGTTGACCCGGATCCGGAAGGCTGAATACTTTGTTCTCGATGACGAGGGGCCTTCGGCTGTCGTTCCACCAGATCGTAAGGTCCAGGTTGCGTCGTTCGCGCCGGACGATTCGCACAGAGCCTTGGACCGATTCACCGCCGTTCACATCTTCATACAGTCCGTCGAAAACGTAGCTGGCCTGTTTGGTTAAATGTTCGGCGAACCATCCCAGAATGTTGCTATGAAAAAGCTCGCGTCCCCCCAACATGATGTGGGCAAGTGGTTCTTCGTTCAATTTGCTTGCCAGATCAGCAATTGAAGCGGCACGAGCGGCCTCCGTAGGCCACGCGGACGCCTCCAGCTCGACGGGAGTCGCAGATACTGGCGCCACAGCCGAGCAGTTGACGAAACGGATCGGGTTGGCGGCCCCACGCGGGAAGTAGTGGGATACGTCGGCTCCGCAGAACCGATCGTGGAGCGCTGTATCGATCTTGCCTTCGAAGCCGAAGCGACTTCCATCAGGCGACCGAGTCCACGATTCGATCGCATACGCGGCTTTCACGACGCCCCGATACACGGCGAAGACATAGTCCGGAGCGCCGGGCCCCGGTGTAGTACGACTCGCGGCGATCTTCCACCAACGACGAGTCGCCTCAAAGAGCTCCGCCGCGAACTCCGGCGAGGACTCTGCTGAAGCAGGGTACGACTGGGTCAGCTTAATCAGAACAACCTTGGCTGAGTCGTCGATGGTACGCATATCGGTTCTCCGCATTTAGTAGTCAGACAGAGCGAGGGTGCACCTCACACGGTGGGTCTGATTCGTCCGCACGGCCGGCGATCGACCGTGCAACATACAACTTTAGGGGCTCAGCACCACCGAAATGGCTAACTGCGCTGCGCTGTTCGAGGCGTGGTTGATCCATCAAACCGAACTACCCGCGACAGGTTTCGGCCAGTACCTACAAGTGGGGCCCACCGCCCCGTTGGTGCCCGGATGGGTCATCGACAATTTCTGTCGAAAAGCCCAGCTGCAAAATCCCCACTGTCGGTTCCTTACGCCAATGCCAGCCGCTTTCGTTCCCTCTCGATGATGGACGTCTCCGCGGGCGCGATGTCTTGATCCCACCCGTCATCCACCGATGCTCCATCACTTTCCTTCGCCTGACTACGTCGCGCGTATTCGTCGAACAGCTGAGTCTTTCGCTCGAGCACTTCGCGCATCCGCTCGTCGACGGTGTCCTTCGCTAGCAATCGATGCACCTGCACGGTGCGTATCTGGCCCATCCGATGCGCCCTTGCGATCGCCTGGACCTCTGTGCTCGGCTTCCATTGAGGCTCAGTCAAAATCACCACCGAGGCGGCCTGGATGTTCAAGCCGACGCCACCGGCTTCGATCTGACTGATCAACACGGCCCGCCCCTTGTGCGAGGTGAAGTCGTCGACCATCTGCTGCCGTTGGGTCGATGACGTTGCACCGGTCAGCGGTCCGAACACGACTCCCGGCACCTCACGGCGGACTGCGTCGAGCACAGACTTGAAGAACGAGAACACGATGATCTTGACGCCGTTCTCCTCGGCCTCCTCCACGATTTCCCGCAACCGTTCCATCTTCGCCGACTTCGCTTGTCCCGAAACAGCGTAGGCCGACTCTCGCATCGCCATGAAGTTCCGTGATGCCACCGCGTCCCGGTACCGCAAGTTGTCGTCGGCCGTCGGTTGTACCCAGTCCTCGACTTCGATGAGTTCCGGAAGCTCCTTGAGCACGTCCAGCTGGTTGCGTCGCAGATATGCCGGAGCCACAGCTTTCCGGAAAAGGTCGCCGCCGCCGAGACCGTCCGAGGCGTTGATTCGGCGAGCGGTGTCAGGTTGTACATACTCCACGAGATTGCGAAACTCGACCACGCGGTTCTCCATGGGGGTTCCACTGAGAAGAACTGCTCGCTTGGCCTTACCGATCAGCTTGTGTGACGCGATAGATCGTTGCGCTGCTTTGTTTTTGATGTAGTGCGCCTCGTCGATGACAACCAACGCTGGGGTCACCGAGAGGTCGAGTCGTTGAAGGGTGTTGAAGGTGGTGATAGCGACTCCACCTTGCCGAATCCAATCCTGGAGTGCGGATTCCCGTTCTGCTCCGTGCAACTGAAGTGGACGCAGCTTCGTATGCTTTCGTGTCTCGTTGGACCAGTTGATTAGCACGCTCGCGGGACAGACAACAAGAAAGTGCTTGTCGCCCTTCGCCGCAAGATGCGCCGCAACCGCCAATGCTTGAATGGTTTTGCCCAGACCCATCTCGTCGCCAAGAATTACCTTGCCCCGAGAAAGGATGTATTGCGCCCCGAATGCCTGATACGCCCGCAAATATGACCGGAGGTGTGTGCGGTCCAGCACCACCTTCTGTGTTTCGTTCGCAATGGTGGAGCCGACGAAGCCATGCGAGGCATCTACCTCCGCCGCGCCGAGCGACGTGAACTGGCTCAACAGTGCATTGAGCGACGCCGCGTCCCGTTCGTACTCGGTCCATGCATTACCCGCTGGACTACCTGCAGCGACGATCCGCATGATGTGTTCGCGGATCGATTGCGTCTCCGGCGATTTGGCGACCGCATCGAGCTGGTACACAGCTTTATGCGACTCGAGCTTCTTGGCTTTACTGGTGAAAATGCGTGAAATCCAGCCGTTGGACCTGGATGCAGCCGACCGCCAGGGATCTACCAGCGTGCGCAGATGCGCGATTTCGACCGGCAGTCCTTGGACTTCTCGTTCCACCCGTCGCAGCGCTGTAAGGGACTCAAGCAGCTGAGCCTCGAGGTTGGGCTTTCGTTGCGGATCGAGACGCACCCGTTCGCCGGCCCGGATGCGCTTACGCTGCGCGACTGCGGCGTCATGGATCGCTTGTGCAGACTGCGGCCCGATTCCCGGAACGGCACCGATCTCACCCGGTGATGACTTCGCGAGATCCAATACGGTTCGTAGCCGCGTCTGCTCGAGACTGCCGAGGCGAGTTCCCTTGGGCAACGACTGCTTCAGACCGGCTGCGGGTGCGTTGCGGAGGATGTCGTCGGCTTGCGCATCGAGGACTGCGTGGACGGAGCCCCTGATCGACGCACGCAAACTAACGGCGGCCTGTGTTGCTGCTTCTGCCTCCGCAAATAGGGCATCGAACATCTCTGTAGGACGCTCCAGCTCCGAATCGTTCACGCTGAATGTCCTTCCACGCCGTCGCAGTGTCGATAATCAAGATCACAATCGCACACGATCACAACGAGCGTAGGAGTTCCGGTGGTAGTAGTTCCGAGCACATTCACTCGGCACGACTGACCTAGACATTGATTTGCTGGGCGCAATCCAGGACAACGCTCCAGAATTTTTCGAGGTCCAGATCGGAAACCCTGCGACCAGGTGCCGAGGCCCTGTGGTTTTGACCGAGAAATACAGCGAGCTCGGCAAACCCGTCATGCGTGGTGATGTGCGGATACTTCGTCCACGAACCGGAAGCCATCAACTGACCGGACTTATTGATCCACAGCGACATCGGCGGGTACCGATACCCGAAGGGATGAAAGAACACCGCTCCACGTGGTGGAGTGCCGAACCAGAAACCGTCGTGAGTGCCGTAGGAGACGTCGAGAGCTTCCTGCAGATCGAACAACTTTTCCGCCAACGCCCGATCACCGTCAGACAGTACGGCCTCCAGGAACGACTCTTTCGTCCAAACAGGTCCCGCAGAGCCGCCGGCCGAATGCGCTTTTGCATCGGCTAACTCACCCCCGTAGGTCGACGGCACCAAGATTTCGAGCCCACCGTGCCGGGCGTACGCGAGTTGCAGCGCCGTCACGCGGATCTGCACGCGCGTAATGCGATTCAAGTACTCGACTAGCCTCCGCAGATCCGCATCGATGCGATCTACAGCGAGGCAAAGGTGGACACGCCCGGTGGCGATGTTCTCGGCAAGCCGCTCGGCCGCCTCCTCCTCGAGAACACCCAGGTCGACGCCACCGCGCCTTGCCCACTGTCTCCTGAACGACGCTTCGCCACTCAGCGAAATCGCGGAGGCGTAGTCCAAGACCTGCCCGATCACCATCCGCCGTCGCTCTGTGTTCGACGCAAGCTTGCATTCGACGACGGTGACCGAGCCATCACGGTCGACGATGCAGACATCCGCTGGCCCGGCCGATGTGGCGAGCTCCCGTACGGTGAGAGCAGAGTCGGAGACACCCGGCACATGCTCCGGCGCGGCAGCAATGATCCGCTGAAGACGGTCTTCGTCGTCGTACGCCGACATCTCCGGAGATGCCCAGCCGCCCCCGGACCCCAACTCGCGGACTAGAAATCTTGCCGTCTCGTCGTTGACCATCAGACAGCCCTCTCTATCAAGTAACTCGACGTGCAACTCTGCGCGCACTCAGCTGAACACCCAACCGAGCAACGCGGCAACGATGCACAGAAAGAAGATCAGCTCGATCATCCCCTCTGCCGCACCGCTGCCGCCTTTCTTACTCATTCGCCGCGCGCCCTGCGCCGGTCGGCTTCGGAGAAACCCTGGGCCATAGGCGCTCCGTGCACCTGAGCACGCTTGCGGTCCTGGTAGCTCGCCACCGAATCGAAGGCAGCCGTGACGCCGACCGTTGTCGATACGTACGTCATCGACTTCTCCCGCGCGAAGCCGAGATCAGCGCCCACTTCGACAGCGTCGATGTTGGAACCCAGGAAAACGAAGTCCCACTGATAATCCCGCTCCTGCTTCGCAATCAGTTCGCGCACAGCAGTATTGGTCCACTCCTTGCTCGCGTTCTCGTGCCCGTCGGTCATCACCAGGACGGTGACCGAGCCAGGGCGGTCGTCCTCGGGTAAAGCACTGAGCTCGACACCAACCTCGGTGACGAGCCGGCCGACTGCGTCGTAGAGGGCAGTCATCCCGCGTGGCTCCAGCACGAGGTTCGGTACTTCCGCGATCGGCTTCGAGCTGTAGACCGACTCGTAACGATCGTCGAACTGCGCCAGGGTGACGACGGTATTGCCGTCAGACTCACGCTCCTTGGCGATGAACGAATCGAACCCGCCCCGGGTGTCGTCGGCGATGGCATTCATCGAACCCGAACGGTCGAGCAGAGCAGCAACGAGAGAGAGCTGTGGATTGGTCAAAAGAACCTCCTGATGAAAAGTGCGCCGAATGGACGCGGAGAAGATAGTTGCCGAACCATACCGAGGGGTACCGACAAGAACGGCGCTACGACAACTAAGCCCGTTCCAGCAGGTGGGCTGTCACCTGGTCCCACGTCTTGAATGGTTCTTCCCCGTACCGCAGCCATTCCCCCTCGAATTCGCTGGCACCGTTATTGCGTCGGTCATCTACGAGGAAGTCCCCGCGATTCAGGTTCTTGTGGTGGGACAGGATCAGCCTCTTGTACGCGACGGACCCCTCGTCGAATCCGAGGTGCTTCTGCACCCACAGCACCTTGTCGTGCCAGGCGCTGGGGTTCTTCCAGGGAGCGGTGGAGAGGATGTAGGTGTCGAACACGGCCGCCAACGTGCGGTAAGCGTCGAGCGCGCCGTCGATGGGATCCATCAGCGAAAAGATGTGCGGTACTTCGTCGAGGTCGTTGGGGTATTTCGCGATATCGGCCGGGTCTGCCCGGTCGATGCCCGACTGGAAATTCACGAGCGTGTTGTCGAGGTCTACGTACAGAATTTTTTTGGCCATCTGGCACCTTTCGTCGTGCACCGGCGCGGTGCAATGTCAGGGAAGAGTCGCGGGGAAATCGACACCACGGGAGATGCAGAACTTGATCCGTTCTGCATGTCGATCATCGCACACGCCTACGACAAACTGATTCGTGATCAATCGCGTCGCCGTGAGCTCCGTACTGTGTCGGACCCGTCCGCTACCGTAAGTCGTCTAGCACCGAGCCCCCAAGGGGCAGCGAAACCGGTTGCGCACCAGATACTCACCGCCCGTGCCGGGCTTCATGCACTTAGCCCTCGCTCGCCACGATGGACTCGACCTGCCCCCAGACGGAAACGAACGACTGGTGGCGGACTTACAGACCCTCGAGCCCTCCGTATGGCCATTGAACCCGACCCGACGAAAGACTTGGAGACTTACATGAAGCAATCCGAGTATCCCGCTCCGGAATGGCATTTCGCATCGACCATCGATAGAGATCGGTATGCCGTGATCACCGACCTCGATCATGACTACGCCGGATGGTCGGTGGAAGTCGAGCAGGAAGGAGACGTACAGATCGACCAGGTCAAGTCGAGAACCCTGTGGCGTGACGACGAAACCGACTTCAACCTGTTCGGGCTCGGAGACTCGGTGGACGGTTGGGGAGCACCTGTCGAAGGCGGGGCGCTGCTGACCGCGTTCTTCACCCCTGCGGGCACCCGTCTTGCGATTGACCCGTGGGTCTACACGCGAGAATGGTTGGCCGAATCGCTTCTCGCGAAACCGGTGGCACTCATCATCGACCTCGGCCCAAACGACTACATCCCCAGCAAGCACGATTCCGACGACGTGCCGTGTGCTCAACTCCAGGTGATGGAGGACGACGTATTCCTTGTTCGTCGCTCACGTACGGAGCTCGGACATCTACTGCTCGCCGACTATTCGACTGCGGCAATCACTCTCGACAAGTGGTATTTGCAGGAACACTTCGACGACTGCACCGACGGCTACCTGTTCACCAAGGATCGTCGCCTAGCCGCGGAAACCTGTGTCACGTGGTTCCGAGACAAGCAGGACCCGAGCGAGAAGATCGACATCGGCTGCAACTACCGATTCGCTGACGAACTCGTCCCCGCGGATCCGACACTGTTCTAGCCTGGGTACACCGATCGAATGAGAGAACCAACTTGGGCTGTGCCCTCGAAATACATTGCTATGCTGCAACACTGAATACAATCCATCAGTCGACTCGGTCGCTGGGAAGGCATGTCGGAATAGCAAAATCGCAACCAGTACGCCAACACGCCGCTTCCCAACGGTGGTCCGTCCGAGTCCCAATCCGTGGGCTCAGCTCGATATTCCCGATGTATGTGATGGAATGGAAATCGTGACAAGTTTCGGTGCAATCGGCGATAGCGACGACGCGGATATTCTGCAGACTCCTCGCACATGGGGTCAAATGTTCCCCGAATCGCACGCGGTCCTCGTGGTCGGCGAACGTTCGGTGGTCGATGATGAAGCCTCAGCATCCGCAGATGAGTACGAAGCGATCGTAGAGCAGGTCACTGGAGACATCATCGAGAATCGGACGGCTACCGCGCTGGGGGTGCTTTTCCCCTTCGCTCCGCGGCATCTGCCCGAGAAGCGCCTGACGGTCGGCGTGCGTGCGTTCACTTGCCTCGGCAGACTGACGGATTCATCGACGCTCGCGGGGGTTCTCTCGACGTCCGTGCGCGACATCTTCGACGTACGAGGCGTCGGACTGGGAACGGTGCAGGATATCGTCGGCGCTTTGGTTCGCGTTTCCTCGACCGGCGATCAGAGCGAACCTCCCTCACCAGTCCACGAGCCCGCGGAGGCAGAACTACCTCCGGCAATTCGACAACTGATCGACGATGTCCTCGCCCTATCGCGATGGAGACGCGTTCGCGGCCAATCGATGGAGCCCCTCTTCGAGATCAGAGGAGATGACGCCGCGCCCGAACAACTTCAAGACATTCTGACGCGACTCGAGACGCTGACAGCTGACGATTTCCCAACTGCCGCAGAACCGTCAGCGTTCGAGACCCTCGCCGCGTTCTACGATGACCTCGACGACCGTGACAAGCAGATCTTTCGCGATCGGATTGTCTCGCCCGTACCCGTCACATTGCAGGCGGTAGCGGACGACTGGGACGTCAGCCGCGAACGGATCCGCCAGCTCGAGTCAAAGTTGCAGACTCGAGTCGCCGAATTACGTTCCTTCGGAACACCTGTGGGTGTTTTGCTGGCTGCGCTCCGCGCGGAAATCACACCGGTTGCGAGCTTGGAGCGCCTGCTGTCACGACACCCGGAGCTCCGCGAGGAGTTCGTCGGGTTCTCCTCTCCGATGTGGCAAGTCTTGGATGGGATCGACGACAACATCAAGGTGACCGATGGCTGGGCGGCCACCCCAGATACCGAAGTCAGCAAAGCGAATACACACGAATTTCTCCTTGCCTTCGCGGACGAGCACGGTGTGGTGGATCCGAAGTCGTTGCCACCAGGTGGTCTCGGAGCAGACGACGAGCAGAACGCGTGGCTGCAGTGGTGCGGCTACGACTTCTTCCGAGGAAGAATTCTCACCAACACCAGAAATCTCGGCGACCACGCAGCGTCGGTGTTGTCGGTGCACGGCGAACCTATGAGTGCAGAGAACATATTCGCCGGCATCGACAAAGATCGCTCGTTCCGCTCGTTCCTCAATCAACTGGGCGGAGATCCCCGCTTCACTCGAACCAGCAAATCCGAGTGGGCATTGGCAGACTGGGACGTCGCGGAGTACGGGTCGATCAGGGCACAGATTGCCCGCGTACTTGACGAGAACGGCGGCGCTCTGGACGTCGACGAGCTCGTAGACGCAATAGCCACTCGCTTCGGCGTTGCCGCGTCCAGCGTCCGAACCTACGCAGGCACAGGCGACTTTATGCTGGAGCGCGGAGTTGTCTCTCGTAGGACTGTGGCGGCTGCCCCGCGTAAGGCACCGGAGGACACGCGCGGCTTCTACCGTGATGGCACCGTGTGGCGCTTCGCTATCGTGGCCAACAAGGACCATCTGCGAGGGTCTGGATTTGCCGTTCCCAGCGGCGTCGCCCGGCTATTAGCCGTCGACTACGGCGCATCCACAGAACTGCACAGCCGACTCGGCGCTCAAGCAGTGAGATGGAAGGGCGTACAGCCTGGTTGTGGAAGTATTCGTCGTTTCCTGCCGGAATTGAACACGTCCGAAGGCGATCGCGTGTTCCTTGAGTTCCGTGACGACAACACGTTCGACGTGATTCCTGCAACACCCCTCCCTGCGGGTGCTACGAGTGCGGCGGCGGCACTGCACCTGACAGGTAAACCCGACGTCGGCACATTGTCGGAGCCCGAGATTGTGTCTGCGCTGGCCGAGGCGCTCGGCATTCCGGGTGAGGACAGGGCTCGCCGCATCTTGTCGGCGGCGCGCGGGCGCGATGAAGTGGCGATCGTCGAATTGTTGGAGGAAGCATGGGTCGCCCAGCGATAGCAGGCGTAGCGACGTCGAACACGATCGGTCCCCGTGATCGAATCACGGGTCCGCGGACCGGTCAGCTGACGAACAACAGAGTCAACCACCCAGCATGAACAAGGCTTTGTCGACATCACGCGCGAGCCACGTAATGTTCTGCGCTGCAAGCTGAAGTCTGATGTCTTCCACGATCTGCATGTAGCGTCGATACTGCCCGCGGCTCGTTGTTATTCTCACGCCAAGCTCCTTCAGCGCCACGACGGCCCGCCTGTCGAAACGGCCATGCGCTCCGGTGACGCAGCGAGGATCAGAGCCGACGCCAATGCGTCGCCGGAGGAGAATCCGGGCAAGCCGCTCAGGGCGCTTCGGGCCTCACCCGCTGCAGTCACGGTATCTACCGTCACGTTGTTCGCTTCGACATACATTGCCGCAGTTGCTTGTCGGACCACGGCGTCCGGCGTTCTGTTCAAAGCCATGACCCACGGAGTATCGGCACGCAACCGCTTCCAGAGAAGCAAGGCTCCGATGTCGACTTTGCCCAGGCTCTTTGCGTCCTCGACTCGGGCCACCACATCGAACAGGACCTCATCGTAGGCTTCGGAGGTCGCCGCATCGTAAGCAGCATCCGCGTCGACAAGGCGTCGAAGACCATCGGCTTCGAGAATCATTGCCGATGCACCGGTGCCAACTCCTGAACGAATCGACCTGAGTCTTCGTACACGCACCCGACCCCGTACTCCGTGAGCAAAGCGAGCAAATCGTCGACTGGCTTCGCGGGAAGCAACACTGAAACCGCCGGTCTCGTATTGATGTGCCTTCAATAGTCGAGTAGCTGCCCCAACGCCATTCGGACAGCCTCTCGTGAGCTAGATGCCTTGGCCTCATATAGAACGTTGTCCGTGTGGTCAAAAATGTCTGCAAGAAGCGAGCGCGCGGCATCACCGACCTTCATCTGATAGCTACTCACGTCCGAGTTCCGCTTGGCCAGCGTGGCCGCGAATCTATGCATCATTTCGCTCTCGGCACGCCGCGCACGGTAGGAAGAAAAGCTCTCGACGTAATACTCCTTGATCCGGTTTTCCTCCAACGGAATACGTCTTGATGAGGGCTGGCCGGGAGCACTTCTGCGTCCGCCGAGCCAAGGGTTGTCGGTGGTGCGACCCAGGTCTTCGATGTGCCTCGCCCACAGCTCGGCCAGTACGGACGCCGACGGCTCTTTGATCAGCCGACCTGAGTTCAATACTGGGAACTTGAAGTCGGTCAGAGCAGATTGCACTTCTTCGACTGGTAGGCGGTCTTCGTCGGCAAGCATCATGTCCCAGCTGACGTCGACGTACTTTGCTTCGCGGCCGCTGTCGCCCCAGTGTTCGCCAGGGAAAATGCCGTCCGAGATCAGCTCACCGGCCGCTACAACGCCACGATTTGTGCTTGTGCGCAGCATGAAAACACGATCCCCTACCAGGGGATCGCCATAGCCTTGGCCGAAGCTCCAGAAATCCGGATAAGTGAGGCCTGCAGCGGTTTCTTCGATCATCTCCTCGCGAACAGAAGGATCGAGGCCCTCATCACTCCCGTTCCACAGGACGAAGAAGCTCTTGTTCATTTGCAATTCCCTGTTCGTTCTGTTTACTAACCAGATCCCACAGTCCCATATGGGACCGACACTTCGCAGGGACATCGGAAACGCCGCCGAGTGTGTCGGTACCCGATGCTTCGATGGCGGTATGTCACGACTCGACGAGGGGTTCCCGCCGCCCACGGCCTGTGTGCAGTGGTGTCAGCACCGCAGCTACGAACTGCATGTCCTCGACGACGGCGTGGAGGTGGACCTGGATTGGTGGAACGGTCACCTCGACCGGGCAGGCCACGATTTGCGGCTACGCGGCCGCAACCTCGACGGCGAAATCGTCGAATACGGCGGTGCCACCGTGCAGCGCAACGATCTTCGGATCGGCACCGATCTGGCTGTAGGCGAACACGATTCGCTCGGCCTGTTGTTTCTCTGTGCAGCCTGGCAGGGCAGCCATCGGCACCGCAGGGCGATGCGACGATTCCCGGACGTCATGAACCCGCACCTCAGCCGACCCGACGAGAACCCCGTCGCCAAGACGCTTGCCGTGCTCGACAGCTGCGTACGCAACCGCGCAGTGCCCGACCATCCGAACTCGACCTGGTCCGGCTGGCCTGACGCGCCCGGCGTCGGAATGTCTCTCATGGCGACGTTCCTGTGGGCAGTGAAGGCGTCCGTCTACGGCGGTCCGGCGCAGCTGATCGACCAGTACGGAGTCTCGACTCTCATCCACGAAGGATGGCTCGAAGACCCGTCCGTCACCGGCTTCACTCGTCGCCGCTACGACCGCTACGTCGAACTGATCACCGCATGGGCCACCGACATCGGCACCAGCCCCGAGCTCGTCGAGATGTGGCTCGTGCAGCGCTGGAGTGCCCGACTGAACGAAGCACGACACGGTCGCTACACCGCACCCACGTTGTTCTGAAACGCTCGAAATACTATTGCAGCTCAACGGCATTGGTCAGAACAGAAGAGGGTTCGTCATCCGCTCGCCACCATGCGCACGTGCGGGATTCCAGCGTCCAGGTAGTTCTCCCCCACACGAACGAATCCGAAGCGGCCGTACCACTCTTCGAGGTGCGCCTGCGCGGAGAGTTCGACGACCCCGGGATATGCCTCCTGTGCCGCCTTCATGAGTTCTCCGGCGTAGCCCTGACCCCGTGCACTGGCGGCGGTCGCGACTCGGCCGATGTGAACGGTGTCGTCGACGAGGACTCGAATGGTCGCCAGTACCTCACCGTCGTCGTCCTGCATCCAGAACAACTCCGTCGTCGGAAGCAGGTCCGCACCATCGAGTTCGATGTCGTCGACGATTCCTTGCTCGTGCACGAATACCGCGACCCGAAGCGCCATGATGCGGTACAGGGTGTTCTGGTCGACGCGTGCCAGCGGGGCGTGATGGAGAGTGGGCATGGAATTCCGTTCTGTCGAAGGTGGGGACAACGTCACCGATCAGTGCCGGGCACTGCGGTCGACCACGGTTGCGATCGTGCGTTGGGCCAGTCGTCTCTGCGTCGCCGGCGGATACGTCTCGCGATCGAGTATCGCCAGGACCACGATGCCCTCCACCGCGGTAGCAATCTGCAAGGCGTACTCCGCGGCCTCGGCATCGGTAATGTGAGAGCCGAGGTCGGCTACGAGACCGGCTATGCGAGTGAGCCACTGACGCGTGTGGGTCACGTGCGGGTTCCGCAGCTCGGCGTCCGCGATCGCCGCCGCCGCGAAGCCCGTGAAGATTCGGCCTTCGTCAATGCGCTCGTCGTCGAGCGGAAGTACTGAGCAGACAACGGAATACAGACGCTCCGCCGCGGACTGCGTGCCACCGGCTCCGGCCTCCTCAGCCCGCGCTGCCGTGCGCTCGAACAGGGTCTGTCGCGCGTGCACCAACATCGCGGACCGGGAGCCGAAGCGGTGCATGATCAGACCGGTGGTGCAGCCCGCCCGAGTCGCGACCGCGCGCACCGTCGTCGCCTCGATTCCCAACTCCGCGATCGTGTCCCACACGGCCTGCGAAATGCGATGCCGCGGATCGTCCGCTTCGAGTGTCACTCGTTCCCACCTTCCCTTTGCCGTAACACCTGTTACGGATGAGCGTAACAGGTGTTACGGCGAGCTACCCTCCGGATGCCACAGGTAGGGGTTGCCGAGACGAATGATCCGTTCTACTGCTATTCCGTAATTACGGAATACCAACCAAGGAGCTCGAAATGCGACGCCTTACCCTGGTTTCGGCAGCCTGCGCGACGGTCCTGTTGATGAGCGGATGCGCCTCCACCGACTCGGACACCGCCGAGGCCGCCACTCCGACACCGGAGAACTGCGCACCGGTGACCTCCATCGACCTCACCACCGAAGACGGGTGGATCGGACTGATCGATCAGGCACCCGACACCGTCGGCCTCGTGATCGACGACGGACGCGGCCGCACCGTCGAACACCGCGCCGATCAGGAGCAGGTCCTCGCATCGGCGATCAAGGTGGTGCATCTCGCCGCCTACGCCCAGGCCGTCGCGAATGGCAGCATCGACCCGAACGAGCAAGTGTCGCTCTCGGATTGGGAGCGCTGGTACGTACCCAACACCGATGGCGGCGCACATCCGAATGCCCTCAATCGCTTGGGAATCGCGAACACCGGCACCAACGCAACCGACCCCGATGCCACGGTCCGCATCGACGACATCGTCACGGCCATGATCCAGGAAAGCGACAACTCCGTCCCCGACTACCTGCGATACCGACTCGGCGATCAAGCCATCATCGACGCAGCTGCTACCGGAGGGTGGGAGAACTTCGAGGTGCCCAGCCTGGTGACGGACATCCTGTCGCTCTACGACCCCGCTCTCGCCGCCGGTGACCGGTGGGAGACCGCGCAGAAGTGGGCCTTCGACCCGAAGTTCCGCGCCCAACTGGAGACGTCGCTGCAACCGTCCACCCCCGAGGAGCAAGCCGCCCGAGTGCAGAGCACCTTCCGTGGCGGTTCGGCCCAACAACTCAACGGAATGTATCGCGCCTTCACGGATGGAACCTTCGGCACCGCGTCGGATACCATTCTGCGCCAATTGGAATGGCAGCCCGCAGGTGACGACGTTCTCGGCGTCGGCTTCAAAGGCGGAAGCCTCGCAGGCGTGCTCACTCAGGGATTCGAGCTACGGCGGACCGACGGAACGGTGGCGACCGCAGTGTGGCTGATCGATGGTCTTTCTGCTGACAGATTCGAGCAAGCGTATGCGGACGCAGGCGTGCAGCAGCAACTCATCCTCGAGGCCATGCTCTCGTCGGACGTACTCGACCGGATAGCCTGCGTGGTGTGAGCGCAGAGTTCGAGTCGAGACTGGCAGAGCTGGAAGCCCGCGTCGCCGAACTAGAACGACGCGACGCTCCAGAGCCGCTCGATGACTTCCCGTCGACGGGCGGCATCGTCGCCTATCAGGGCGACGTGCATCTGCACGGTACTGTCCGCTGGGACATCAGCTACTCCGCCGACGCCATCGTGGACCTTCCTATTGCTTCGATGTCGGAAGTGCTTGCTGCACTGGGCCATCCGGTCCGGTTACAGATCGTGCGCACGCTGCTCCGCGGCCCGGCGAACACGGCAGATCTGCACGC
This sequence comes from Rhodococcus sp. PML026, assembly GCF_000963615.1. NCBI lineage: Bacteria > Bacillati > Actinomycetota > Actinomycetes > Mycobacteriales > Nocardiaceae > Rhodococcus > Rhodococcus sp. PML026. The sequence goes on from NZ_KQ031368.1 coordinate 160,143, forward strand.
CGCGGTGGGAGTCGGCTCCTCCGGTCAGATCTACCACCACCTCAAGACGCTGAGCTCGGCGAACATCGTGGAGCAGCAGGGACGCGGTGACTATCGAATTGCCGCCAAACGAGTTGTGCCGCTTCTGGTATCGATGCTCACCGCCGCCGATATCGCCGGTGACCTGGGTACCTGATCGCTATTACCTGCCTTCGATCGCAAAACGAGTCGTGCTAACTTTCTGACAGTGACGCCGGTCACCAGGAAACGGGGAGTTGTAGTGGGACGTCGCGCGACGGCAGTGATGGTGGGCTTGATTCTGATGGCGGGCAGCGTGGTCGGCACCGGCACGGCGTCGGCGCAGCCCGCGCCGACCACGACGTGGCTGTGCAACCCGAACATGGCCGAAGACCCGTGCGACCTACCCGGCGACACCACCGACCTCGGCACCGGCACAGTGACTCCTGGCCCCGCGGCCGTGCCGGAGCCCGACAAGCCCGTCGATTGCTTCTATCTCTACCCCACCGTCACCAACGACGTCGCACTCAATGCCCCCGGCTACGCGACGCCCGAGGTGGCTTCTATCGCCAGTTTCCAGGCTGCCCGGTTCAACACCCAATGCCGAGTGTTCGCGCCGGTCTACCGCCAGACCCCGTTGGTCGGGCTACCTCTGGCACTGGTGGGCGCGGCCGGACCGTCGATAGATCTGGCGTACTCCGATGTGCGCGCCGCCTGGGACAACTACATGGCCACCGAGAACAACGGCCGAGGCGTTATCCTCATCGGCCATTCACAAGGCACGTTCATGCTCCGCAAGTTGATGCGCGACACCTTCGATCAAGATGCAGCCCTACGACAGCAACTCGTCGGCGCATTTCTCATGGGCGGGAATGTCGAGACGGCCCGCGGCAGCACCACCGGTGGCGACTTCACGAACATCCCTTTGTGCACCGAACAGGGCCAGTTTGGTTGCGTCGTAGCATATTCCACCAACACGCTACTGCCGCCGCTGTCGACGTTCGGCAATTCGTCGCTGGATCTGTGGTCTCAGCGATGGGGCCTGCCGAGTGGCCCGCAGTATCAGGTGGCATGCACCGATCCGGTCGCACTCAGCGGAGACGATCGGCCAGTAGGCATCACGATCCCAAGCACGCCGTTCGCGTTCGGCATCATCTCGATTCTGCTGCAGTACACGTCAGCGCCGGAGTCGGTGCCGACCTCGAACTCGACGTGGACCACCAGCCGCGGCCGAGTGGTCGGATCGTGCATCGAAGCCGGCGGGTACAACCAATATCACCTCACGTTCGTGGAGCCTCAGCCGCTCAACGAAGTGCCGCTTCTCGATTCGCATCTGGTCGACATGAACGTGGGCCTCGATCGTTTGGTCAGCATCGCCGATCAGCAGACGACAGCGTGGCAAACAGCCCGCTGACCGTCCAGACGTGTCACGGGACGAGCAACACACCCAATCCGGGGATGAGGGCATTCGATGCGGGTGGGGCTTGCCACTGCTCACGATTGTGGGTGACGGTCACGACCACCGGGCCCGCCCCGGTCTGCGCAGTTACTTCGAGAGGCAAGTTGACCGGATATCTCGGCTCTGCGTTGATCGGGAGCGATGGATTCTCGAGGGCTTCCCAGTGCCGTAGATCGACCGCTCCGACGGCACCCGTGGCGAGATTGCGCCAGTTCACCGTCAGGAAACGGTAATTGAACTGGTAGTAGTACGGCCTGATCTCCGCAGCCGTGAAGCGCACCTCACCTGGCTTCTCACCTACCGTCGCCGTGATCGGAATCGTCTGAACGAGTCCGCCTGGAACCCCAGCCGGACCGAACTCCGGCCCGGTGACGACAGGGACCAGAAGCTCGGACGTCGTCGGTGCCGCCGTCGCCGCACCCACTCCCACACCCAGAACCAGTGGTACGGAGAGCGCCAGCGCAATTACTCCGCGTCGTAAAGATGTTCGCATCGTTTGCCTTTCATCCGCGATCAAATTCAGGGGACCAGCACCACGCCGGCACCGGGGAGAAGAGTGTCGAGGTACGGAGAGCCCCACTGACCGCCGTTCGAGTAGTCCTTGGTGTGCGTCACCGTCACCACAACAGGACCCGGTCCGGTGTTCGCGACCACCTCGAGGGGCAGATCTTCCCGTCCGTAGGGGCCACTCGGCGATGGCGTCGGATCGTCCTGCCAATGCCGAAGATCGGCGGCACCCGTCGCACCTGTCGCGAGGTTTCGCCAGTTCAGGTTCAGATACCGGTAGGGATACTGATCGGCGAATGGAGCAATGTTTGCGGCCGAGAAGCGGGCGACACCGGACTCGTCTCCCACAGTGGCTTTCATCGGGATGGTCTGGAACAGGCCACCGGGGACGGCTCCGGGAGCTACCTGGAATCCGGTCACGATGGGTACCTGCAAGTTCATCACCTGAGGGGCGGCCGCTGCCGTGCCGGCTCCGATCCCGAACACCAGAGGCACGGTCAGCGCCGTTGCTACTACCGCTCGCCGCAATGACTTTCGCATACTGCGTACCTTCCATCGAAGTCGCACAACGTGATTCCAGATCGAGATAGATCCTGCGCCAGGCGTCTCAGGTTGAACCTGAAACATCAACTGGCGGTTGAGTGTAATATCCGTCCACACTCGCAGGCGAAATGTCCGATAGTCCACCCGTATACCGATTCGTGACGGGGTCGTGACACGAATGACGTTAACAGACCACCTGGCCCGTTCGATTCGTAGTTCAGAGGTGATGCACTCTGCAGCCACCGGTGAGGACGAACGAATGAGGCAAGTTCGCAACATCGTGGCCATGTGTGCTCTGGTCGCCGCTACCACCCTGTCCCTCACGGCCTGCGGGTCAGAGGCACCGACAAGCACCGATGCAGCGCCGGCCACCAGCGCCGCCCCCGCGCCGTCCGCGGGTGGCTCTCCCGACACAGGCGGCGGCACCGAGGCCGACAGACCCGTAGTCGAGGCCCCTGAGGTCGTGACTTCGGCACCGGCGCAGCCTGCCGATACCGGGACTCCTGCCGTTCCGTCCGCTCCGAATCGTGACGACGTGAACGTCGACGCACGCGACTTCGAGGTAGACGGTGGCCAGTACTTCTTCCAATCCCCGAGCGGGAATGTGTTCTGCGCATTCAATTCGTCGAATGCTCCCGGAACGATCGTGGGCTGTCAGGTCCGCTACTCGGTGCCGGGCAACACCGGGCGCGAGTGCTTAAACACGGCAAACAACACCTACGGCGTGCAGATCACCCAGGACGGCACCGTCGAACAGATCTGCACCAACCAGGGAATCTTTTTCGGCGGGAATCCCGGCCCACGAGTTCTGGAATACGGCCAGGTCATCGGAGTGACGGGCAACTTCTGCCGCTCAACTGAAGCCGGCATCACCTGCTACGACGGCGACAGAGGCTTCATGATCTCCCGCGACGTCAACATTGCTTTCTGATGAAGGAGCTCCGAATGTTCCGAAGAACTGCTCTGCTCGCGGCGGCCGCAACACTCACGGCCGTGACTCTGACGGCCTGTGGGAGTGACGACGCCCCCGCGGCCGCACCGGCCCCCACCGCTGCGTCACAAGTCTCCGCTCCGCCGCAGGTGACCGTTGCAGCGCCGACCCAGACCAGTGGAAGCAACGCCGGAGGTGAGTCCGGTGCACCCGCGGCGACCGAATCGACGCCAACCGCTGCCGACCCCGGGAGCAACACCGCACCGATCACGCCCGTCGACCCGGCAAGCCTCATCGTCCCCGGCAATCAGGTCGCGTGGAAGTCGCCGTCCGGCAAGATCTACTGCAAGATCGGCTCCGGACCCTTCTCCTCCGGCTGCCAATCGTCCGACGCCCCCGTTCCCGACGGTGCCGAGGCCGACTGCGCCCCGAACTCGACCTTCAGCGTCGACATGCTGTCCAAGGGCTTCTACCTCGACCCCGGCAAAGTGACTCCCACCTGCTTCAACCAAGGAGTATTCGGCGCCGAGGACGCCCACGTGTTGGAGTACAACACGTCCGTCTCCTACAACGGCTTCACGTGCTTCTCTCGAGTCGAAGCAATGATCTGCGACGCCGGTAGCGGGCATGGCTTCGTGTTGTCGATGCAGCAAGCGACGTCCAACTGATGCCGAGACACAGCAGTCGCGTGGCCCTAGCCGCCATTGCGTTCATCGGTGTACTCCTGACGGGATGCAGCAGCTCGGACGAACCGACCAATGCGATGCCGTCGGTCATTCCCACCGTCGTCGCGGGTGCGCCGGCGACATCGACCGAGGCCGCACCGCAGGTCACCGTTGCGCCGCAACCGAGTGGCAGCCAGTCCGAGACTGGTTCTGCGACAACACTATCGGTCGACTCCGCACCGATCACGCCCGTGGACCCGGCCCGATATGCCGCCATCAACAACGAAGTTGGCTGGAAGTCGCCGTCGGGCAACATCTATTGCAAGCTCGGCTCCACTGCGTTCTCGTCCGGCTGCCAAGCCACGGACGCACCCGTGCCCGACGGTGCGGACTGCGACAAGCCACCCTTCTCGGCCGACGAGATGAGCAAGGGCTTCTTCCTGGACCCGGGCAATGTCACCCCGATGTGCTTCAACCAAGGCGCTTTCGGGGTCGAGAACGCGCAATCGCTGGACTACAACACATCGATCTCGCACCTCGGCTACACCTGCTACTCCCGAGTCGACACAATGGTCTGCGACGCGGGCGGCGGGCACGGCTTCGTGTTGTCGGCACAGCAAGCGACGTCCAACTGATCAGCGAGCCTCATCCCGTCGAGGCTCCATGATGAAGTCGTCGAGATCGGCCCGCCGCGTCATCTCCCAGTAGTCGACGATGCGCCATGGCAACGTCGAGACCACGCGTCCGGCATCGTTGCGGTACCAGTTGTCCATGCCGCCGTGCGACCAGATCATCTTCGCGTGCGCCTCGTCGTGCACGCGGACGTATTCCGCTTCGACATCGGCCTTGCACTCGATGGCTCCGATTCGCTTGTCCACCATGTCGATCAACACGTCGACGATGTAGCGGACCTGACATTCGGCGATGGTGATGTAGCTACCCCCATGGCCCAATACCGTTCCGGGACCGCAGGTGATGAAGAAGTTCGGGAAGTCCGGGACGGTGATGCCGAGATAGGCGTGCGCATCTTCGGGACCCCAGATATCGCGGATGGACTCACCCGATCGACCCCTAACATCGATCGGCGTCAGCAGCTTGTGGGTCTCGAAACCTGTCGCGAGGATCACCACATCGACCTCCGTCTCCGAACCATCGCGCGCAACAACCGAATTCGACGAGATGGACGCGACGGCGTCCGCGATGAGGGTGACATTGTCACGCTTGAGCGCGGCGTACCAACCGTTGTCGAGCAACATCCGCTTGCCGAAGGGCGGGTAATCGGGCAGAGACTTTTCGATCAGGTCCGGTCGGCCTTCGAGCTCGGCTTCGATGTAGCGGGTGAAGACGCGTCGATGCGCGTCGTTCATCGGGTTGATCGAGCGCTGCGGATGCTCCCACTCGGGATCGACCTGCAGCGAGCTGTGCACCCGATCGTTGAAGTTCCAGGCCAGCCTGGTGCGGTACCACAGCCGATACAGCGGAACGACATCCATCAGATAGTTGGCGTCGTCGCCCATCTCGGTGAAGTACACATCGCTCGACGAGACCCACTGCGGCGAACGCTGGAAGACCGTCGCATGCCCCACCGTCGACGCGATGGCCGGCAGCACCTGCATGGCACTGGCCCCGGTTCCGACGATGGCGACACGCTTGCCGGTCAGATCCAGATCGGCCGGCCAGTTGGCGGTGTGGAAGATCGGGCCGTCGAACGACTCGAGCCCGGGAATGTGAGGCACCTTCGGCCGATTGAGCTGACCGGTAGCGGTGATCACCACATCGGCGGTCAGGATCTCGCCCTCGACTGTCGTGACGGTCCAGCCCTGCTGCTGCGCGTCGTACTCGGCGGTCGCCACCTCGGTGTCGAAGCGAATGCGTTGCCGCAGATCGTGTTGCGTGGCAACGTCACTGAGATACTCCCACACCTCGTCGCGCTTGCCGAAGTGGGTGCTCCATGCCCGCGGCGCGAAGGAGTACGAATAGAGGTGGCTCGGGGTGTCGACACCCGCACCGGGGTAGGTGTTCTCGAACCAGCCACCACCCACGTCGGAGTTCTTCTCGAGCACAACGTGGCTGATGCCCGCCTCGTGCAGCTTGATGGCGGCGAGCATTCCGGAGACGCCGGCACCGATCACGATGACCGACAGATCGTTCGGAGCCGCCACCGGAGTATCCGAGGCGGTGAAGCCCATGTCCTCGGCGACCATGACGCCGAACTCGGGAGGAACCTGCTCACCGACAGCCACGCTGATCATCTCGACGAGGTGCTCCGAGTCGGGCGAGGGCAACGCCATGGGCGTGCCTTCATGGAACGCACAGATTGCGTCGAGTGCTGCGGCGCGGATGCGGTCGGCAACGGCGTCGTCGAACCCGCCGGAGTCGTTGTTGTCCATGCCCCGACTACGCGTCGGGCGATACGGATCGGTGAGCCACGTACGGTCTCCGGTCAGCTGATAGAGCACCGCCACCAGCGTGGGCAGATTCGCCGCGGTGAGAGCGCGCGAGAGCCGATCCCGATCGATTCCACCCACGGTTTCCGCTGCCGTTGCTGCGTCTGTGGACACCGGTTACCTCCTGTTGCGTGCTGCTCTGTCCGACTCCGATAGCTCAACTAACCATGGTTAGGCAATTTCGCGCAAGGGATTCGCGGTCTCCATATTCACAGCATCTAAGCCCTTGACAATGTGGCCCACGCCACATGATGCTTCAGGGCACTACCTAACAGCGGACAGGCGAAGGGACTTTACCCATGGAACTCACCGAGGCGATGCGCACCACCGGCACCTGCAGGCGGTACCTCAGCGATCCTGTTCCCGACGAGGTGTTCAAGGCCGCGTTCGACGTCGCCCGCTTCGGCCCGCAGGGCGGCAACCGTCAGCCCGTGCGGTGGATCGTCGTGCGCGACGCCGCCCGCAAGCAGGCCCTCGCCGATCTCTACCTGCCGATGTGGGACGCCTATTTCGCCGGCATCACCGGCGGAACCGTCGCCGTCGGAGCACTGCCCAAGACCGTGCAGGACGCCGACTACTTCGCCCGCCACCTCGCCGAGGTGCCCGCCATCGTGGTGGTCTGCGCCGCGCTGGACGGACTGCACCCCACCGACCACGAACTCGGCCGACTCTCCGTCGTCGGCGGCGCATCCATCTACCCCACCGTGCAGAACCTGTGCCTGAGCCTGCGTGATCAGGGCGTCGCGACGGCAGTGACGACATTGCTGTGCCACGAGGAGCCCGCCATTCGCGAACTGCTCGGGATCCCGGACGACTACATCACCGCCGCACACATCGCCGTCGGTTATCCCGAGAAATCGTTCCCGCGCAAGCTCACTCGCGATCCCGTCGAGCAGATCGTTGCGGCAGAGACGTTCTCTCAGCCGATGTTCGACTCCGCTGCACTCTCCCCCGCCCTTTAACAGCTCGCACCTCTAGGAGTCCGCCGTGCCCGGTATTGCCACCCACCACCGCTCCCCCATCGGCCGCGCCACCATCGGTGATCAACTGCGTCGCCATGCACGGACTCAGCCGAACAAGGTTGCGTTCATCAGCTACGCGGCAGACGGCACCCGCGAAGTCACCACGTACGGCGAACTCGACTCTCGGGCAAACCAGTTCGCCAACCTGCTGGTCGATCTCGGAGTGCGCTCGGGTGATCGCGTCGCATCGATGGCTCGTAACAGCGTCGATGTGGTGGTGGCGTACTACGGAACCCTCAAAGCCGGTGCGGCCTTCACCGGCATCAACGTGATGTATCGAGCCGCCGAGGTGAAGCATCAACTCGAGCACGCGGAACCGACTGTGGTGGTGGCCGATCCGGCCTTCGCCGAGATCATTTCCTCGGTGAAGCCGGACACCACTACCCTGGTGACGTTCGGGTCCGAATACGCCGCACTGACGGCGAACACCCCGTCCACCGAGCCCGACGTCGAGATGGACGAGAACGACGTCGCGATGGTCATTTACACCTCCGGAACCGAAGCGGCTCCCAAAGGCGTGATGATCCCGCACCGCAACTTCCTGATCTCCACCGCGCCCGCATGGAGCTGGGGCCTGCGGACCGGACCGGAGGACACCTGGCTGTTCGTCATGCCGTTCCACACCATCGCCGGGCTCGGCTCGATGACGACCCTCACGCTGATGGGTGCCACTCTCGTCCTGCCCGCGACGGTCGACCCTGCGCAATCGCTCCGCATCATCGCCGCCGAGAAGATCTCCGTCATCGCGCAGACCCCCACGTTCTACCTGGCGCTTGCCCGCGATGAGCAATTCGGCCCCGAGGCCGTCAGCCAAGTTCGGCGCTGCCTCACCTACGGTGGCCAAGTGTCACCGCACACGATCAGCGCCTGGGCCGGCGCGGCACCCGAGGCCATCTGGGGCACCTACTGGGGACAGTCGGAACTCTCGCAGCTCGGCTCGGTCGGCTGGTTCTCGACCCTCGACGACATTCCCGACGGCGACGCGTCGTGGATCGGCAAGCCCGTCACCCACCTCGAGATCAAGGTGGTCGACCCCGCGGGCAACGAGAGCGAGATCGGTGAATTGCTGTGTCGCACTCCATCGGTGATGCTCGGCTACTTCAAGGACCCCGAGCGCACCGCCGAGGTGTTCCGGGACGGCTGGGTACACACCGGCGATATGGTGCGCATCGACACCGACGGCAACTTGTTCTTCTACGATCGGATGAAGGACATGATCAAGTCGGGAGGGATGAACGTGTCGTCGCAGGAAGTGGAACGCACCATCCACACGCACCCGGATGTGCTGCGTGCCGCCGTCGTCGGAGTGCCCGACCCGTACTGGTCCGAGGCCGTGACCGCCTTCGTCATCGCGCGCGACGGGGTGACCGCCGACCCGGCCGCGATCATCGAGTACTGCCGCACCGAGTTGGCGTCGTACAAGGCCCCAAAGTCGGTGCACATCGTGGCCGAACTACCCGTCGACCCGCAGGGCAAGATCCTCAAGCGTGAACTGCGACTGCTGGCGGCGGTCGAGGAGACCGTATGACGCAGCCGGCTGATGTGCGTCCCCTGCCCCGACAAATTCGCACTCGCCAACGGCGAGACGACATCGTCGCCAACGCCGCCAACATTTTTGCACGCGAGGGCTACTCGAACGTGGGGATGCGCGATATCGCCGACGCCGTCGGCATCAAGGGTGCCAGTCTCTACCACCACTTCCCGTCCAAGGAAGACATCCTCTTCGCGATCTGCCTGACGGTCACGCAGGAACCGGCCGAGGAGAACCTACCGCTGCTGGACGCGGCCGGAACCCCGACCGAGCGCCTCTCGTCTCTGGTGCGCGCGCACCTGGTGCATCTGAACCGGCGACGGGTGGAGTACATCGTGGGGCTGCACGAGCTCGCCTCGCTCACCCCTGAGCACCGCACTGTGATCGAGGATTACCGCCGCCAGTACCAACGACGCGTCCGCGACGTCATCACCGCCGGAATGCGTAGTGGTGAATTCACCGTCCCGGATGCACGGCTGGCGTCGTTCGCTCTGACCGACATGCTCAACGGCATCAGCAACTGGTTCCACGACGGCGGCGAACTCAGCATCGAGGAGGTCGCCGACAACTACGTCGAATTGGCCGTTCACCGCATTCTCGGGGCATAACATGACAATTGACGGTCACTGCGAGCCCCAATTCGCGGCGGTGCGTGACGCACTCGCCGCCAACGTCGAGAGCGGAGCGGAACTCGGCGCGTCGCTGGTGGTCGACATCGACGGCCACACCGCTGTCGACCTCTGGGGCGGCTACCGCGATACCGAGCGCCGCTCGCCGTGGGAGTCGGACACCATCACCAACGTATGGTCGACGACGAAAATGGTGACGTGCCTGGCGGCGCTGATGCTCATCGACCGCGGAGTGCTCGATCCCGACGCTTCGGTCGCGACGTACTGGCCCGAGTTCGCAGCCGCAGGCAAACAAAACATCGCGGTCCGGAACCTGCTGTCGCACACCTCCGGTGTCTCCGGCTGGGACAGGCCGTTCAGCGAAGAGGACCTCTACGACTGGGAACTCTCAACCTCGCGTCTGGCCGAGCAGGCCCCGTGGTGGGACTCGCGCACCACATCGGGGTATCACGCAGCCAGTCAGGGCCACCTGATCGGCGAAGTCGTCCGCCGCGCCACCGGAAAGCCGTTGCGGCAGTTCGTCGCCGACGAGATTGCCGGTCCTCTCGGAGCCGACTTCCAGATCGGTGCCGCCGATAGCGACTGGGCCCGGATCGCCGATGTGGTTCCGCCGCCCCCGCCGACCGATGATGCCGTGCCCGATCCGACGATGGTGCGTCGCAAGACCTTTCTCGGACCGTTGGTCCAGGCCTCGTCCGCGAACACCGCGGCATGGCGTGCCGCGGACATGGGTGCACTCAACGGGCACGGCAACGCACGATCGGTCGCGAGAATCCTGTCGGTCATCTCCCGAGGCGGAACCGTGGACGACATACGACTGCTGAGCCCGGAGACCATCGACACGATCTTCGAGGAGCAATCGAACGGAATCGATCTGGCACTGGGCATTCCGTTGCGCTTCGGCCTGGGTTTTGCCCTCCCACAACACGAATCGATTCCCTACATCCCCGACGGCAAGATCTGCTTCTGGGGAGGTTGGGGCGGATCGCTGACCGTTCTGCACCCAGATTCGAAGCTGACCATCTCCTACGTGATGAACCGAATGGGGCCCGGAATCATCGGTTCCGACCGCGCGGAGCAGTACGTCCGGGCGGTGTACGCCGGAATCTGCTGACAGTGCGTATCACCGACTCCGAGCGGCCGAGGACCGGCTATGGCGCGAGCAAAGCCAACGGAATCACCGCGATACCGTCCTGTCGGCGGTAAGCGTGAGGACCTGTCGTCACTACGATCGCGTCCCTCATTCGACTGCCCACTGCGCTCCGAAGCCACTTCAGATGTCGGACATCGTGGTCCGTGATATCGGGCGAGACTTTCACCTCGATGCCGATGAACGATCCATCGCCTTGCTCGACGATCAGATCCACTTCGGCAGTCCTGCCACGGAAATGAAACAGCCTCGCCTCGTTCGCTTGCGCGTACACCTCGAGGCTTTGCGTTACGAACGACTCGAAAAGGTGCCCCAATCTGACGCCCGCCGAGCCGCCAGGCGTCAACAGGGACTCAGCTGTCACGCCGAGCAATCGAGCGCACAGGGCTGGGTCCACTAGATGGTGCTTAGGTGCCTTGGCCAGCTTCCCCAACGAATTATCCTGCGGCAACCATGCTTCTACGTCATGCAGCATGCGCAGGCGACTGAGCACATCGCGATAGTTGATCGATGTTTGACGGGTTGGCTTGTGGGTCGCACCCGGCGTTGCCGCATCCCTGATCGACTCCCAGGATGCTGTGGTCGATGTGGCTGCGGCGTATGCAGTCATCCAGGCACGAAGGGATTCCGGACGTCGAACCACGTGGCCTTGCTCCGGAAAGTCGTGTTCGATGATCGCCTGCAGGTAGCCGTCCAAAGCTGCGCGATTCGCGCGACCGGCGAGACGACGGATGCCAGGGAAGCCGGAAACCAGCACTTCTTCGATGTAATCGCCGAGCACGGTCTCGGTCGAACCCGAAATAGTCACCTGCCGGGGAGACAGCAAGTCCTTCAGGGATACAGCCGAATCCGACGGCCGACGTTCGGCGAAGCTCAGAGGCCACATTCGTACACGGACAATTCGGCCTGCACCGGAGTGGACGACAGCGTCGGAAGGCGGCGCGCTTCCCGTCAGCAGAAATTGCCCACCCGACGCATCGTTGTCCACGGCTCTGCGAACCAGATCCCATGACGGCGGGAATCGTTGCCATTCATCGATAAGCATGGGGCGCGCCGATCTCGCGAGCAGATCTGGGTCCGCAGAAATCAGCTGCCGATCCACCGCGTTGTCGAGTTCGAGAACCGACTTCGCACGGCGGGTGGCGGTAGCGGTCTTGCCTACGCCCTTCGCACCGTCGAGGTTGATCGCGGCTAGGTGAGGGAGGAGGTCGTCGAGCTCCTCGTCCACGATTCGCGGGACGTACATGGCACTGGACACGCATCCATCATACAGATTTACCCTCGTCTATCATCCATTTTTCGCATCATCTACTGGACAGATTTCCCAATTGCGCAGACCCGGCGGGTTCGATCCCACGTGCTCTAGCGCGCGGGAACCGTGATTCCTCGCGCGTCGAGGATGGGGCGTACTCCCTCGGCGAAGTGGTACGACTCCTCGAGGTGCGGGTAGCCCGACAGGATGAACTCGTCGAATCCGGCGTCGTGATACTCGCCGATCAGGTTCGCAACTTCCTCGTGCGAACCCACCAGCGCGGTACCGGCACCGCCTCGAACGAGACCTACTCCGGCCCACAGGTTCGGGTAGATCTCGAGGGAATCCTTGCTGCCCCCGTGCAATGCGGCCATCCGGCGCTGTCCCTCGGACTGCGACGACGAGTGCAGCGCGTGCGCCGCCGACACCTGTTCCTCCGGAAGCTCGTCGAGCAGCTTTTGTGCGACGGCCCAGGCCTCTTCGGAGGTGTCGCGGCTGATGGTGTGCAGGCGAATGCCGTAGGTGAGCTTGCGGCCCTCGGCGTCCGCGAGCGCCTGCACTTTCTCGATCTTCGCGCGAGCGTCGGACGGCGGCTCGCCCCACGTCAGATACGTCTGGACGTGCTTGGCCGCGACGGCGAGTGCGGGATCGGAGGAACCGCCGAACCAGAACTCGGGCAACGGGTCCGGGGCCTCCGACACGCGTGCATCTGCGACCTTGAAGAATTCGCCTTCGTGGTCGACCGACGTCTCCGTCCAGATCCGATGCACCAATCCGAGAAATTCGTCGGTGCGGGCGTAGCGCCGATCGTGGTCGATCCAATCACCGAACCGACGCTGCTCGACGTCGTCGCCCCCGGTGACAATGTTGAACAGCACCCGACCTTCCGAGAACCGCTGCAACGTCGCTGCCTGTTGCGCCGCGAGCGTGGGCGGCGTGAGGCCGGGACGGAAGGCGACGAGGAACTTCAGCCGTCGGGTGCTTTGCAGTAGAGCCGCCGTGGTCAGCCAGGCGTCCTCGCACCACGTTCCCGTCGGAGTCAGCACCCCCTCGTAGCCGAGTCGGTCCGCGGCCTGAGCCACCTCCGTGAGGTACCGCAGCGACGGACGACGGAACCCGGCAGGTTCGACGATGTTGGCCGACGCGTGAGATGCACCGACGATGGAGCGGCCGTCGCCAGCGGTGGGGAGGAACCAGAAAATGCGTGCGGTCACGAGTGAACTCCTACGACGTGGTGGGTGATCAGTTGGTGGCGGCGGTCGCGGCGGCGATAGCGTCGTTGTAACGCGTGTCGACGAAGTCTGCGAACGTGTTGCCGCCGGGGATGCTTCCGCTCTCGACGAATACATCGAACAGCGTCTGCTCGGATTCGATCACGTTGTTGTCCAGAGCAATTGCTGGTCGCTGGCTTCGTCCCTGCGCCAATTCACCCGCGGCCGGGTCGATGCCGACGGCGGTCGAGTACGCCGCCGCCCACTCTGCCGGGTGTGCGTCCGCCCATGCGGACGCCTTGGCCAGGCGAACCACGAAGTCTTGCAGCGCAGTGTTCTTCGCGGGATCGTCCAGAGCCTGCTGAGACGCGATACCGAAGCCGTACCCGTTGGCCACGCCCTCAGCAGTGGTCAGTGTTTTGGAGCCGTTCTGGACCTGCGCGATCGCAGTGAACGGATCCCAGATCGCCCAGGCATCGACCTCACCCGAGGTGAATGCCGTCAGCGCATCAGCGGGCTGAAGGAACACCAACTGAACGTCGTCGGTGGTCAAGCCTGCCTTCTGCAATTGCAGCAAGACGTGGCCGTGCGCCGAACTTCCCTTACCCACCGCGATCTTCTTACCGCGCAGGTCGGCGAACGACGCCAGAGTCGCATCAGGTGGCACGAGAATCTGATCCCCGCTCGCATCGTTGGTGTACGCGGACACGACCTTGATGCGGGCATTGGCTGCAACCCCGAAGACGGGAGGCGTGTTGCCGGTGACCGCGAAGTCGATCTGTCCGGCCGTTGCGGCCTCCACCTGAGGCGGGCCGGAAGTGAAGGTGGAGAACGCAACATCGTAGGGAGCGGAGTCCAGCTCACCCGATGCGCGCAGTAGGGCTTCGGTGCCACCCTTCTGGTCGCCGACGTCGAGGGTGACTGTGGCGAGTTGGTCGTTCGAGACCAGTTCCGGGGCCTGGGTGTTGATGGTATCGCTACCACGCGAGACGCAACCGGTGAGTCCGATGACCGTCAAGGACAGGGCAGTGAGCACACCGAGTGCGCGCAGAGAGCGAGGACGAGCATGTGACGACATGTGTGAAAGATCCTTGTCAGGTGCCGAATTGGACGTTCAGTGAACTCCGAGAGCTCCGAGCAGATGGGTGCGGAGGCGGGAAAAGCCCGGCGTTCCGCGATCGCGGGGGCGGGGCAGATCGACGGTGACGGTGTCCGAGACTGCGCCGTTCTCGAGCACTACAACCCGATCGGCCAGCGCGATCGCCTCGTCGACATCGTGCGTGACCAGGAGGATGCCGAAGCGGTGCCGTCCCCACAGGTCGAGCAGAAGTGACTGCATGGTCAGTCGTGTGAGTGCGTCGAGCGCGCCGAACGGTTCGTCGAGGAGCAGCAGTTCGGGCTCCCCCACCAAAGCCCGCGCCAGCGTAGCGCGCTGAGCTTGCCCACCGGACAATGTGAGTGGCCATGCGTCTCGCTTCTCGGCCAGCCCCACCTCGTCGAGAGTCGCGTCCGCAGCAGTCAATGCTTCGTTGCCGGTGACGCCTGCGGTGTTCAGACCGTAGGAGACGTTCTGGCGAACCGACCGCCACGGGAACAGTCGTGGTTCCTGGAACGCGACTGCAGGATGTCCGGCGACGTGCCGCTCCCCTGTGTGGTCGGTCGACAGTCCGGCCAGGACACGCAGGATGGTCGACTTACCGGAGCCGGAACGTCCGACCAGCGAGACGATTTCGCCGCGCTCGATGGACAGGTCGACACCCTTCAACACGTGACTGGATCCGTAGAACTTGTCGATGCCCCGCAGGGTGGCGACGGAAGTCGTCGTAGTCATGACTCACGCATCCAATCGGTAACGGAGGGCTCGTTTTTCGAGAATCCGGACGATGCCGTCGGTGCCGATTCCCATCAGCGCGTAGACGACGAGCCCGAAGATGATGGTGTCGACCCGTAGGAAGTCCCGCGCGTTGTTGATGACGTATCCGAGACCGGATTCGGCGTTGATCTGCTCGGCCACGATCAACGAGAGCCACGCAATGGCCAACGACTGCCGAAGTCCCACCAGCAATTGGGGCGCGATGCTCGGCAGAATGATTGTGGTGAATCGTTGTCGCCACGAGAAACCGAGGACAACTGCGGTGTCGAGAAAGTCGCGATCGATCTGGCGGATGGCCGAGAACGTGTTGAGGTACAACGGAAATGCGACTCCAAGAGCGACGAGCAGAATCTTGGGAGTCTCGCCGATCCCGAACCACAGGATGAACAGTGGGATCAATCCGAGGTGTGGGAGTGCACGCAGCATCTGCAACGGCGGGTCGACGGTTGCTTCGGCGAGCTTCGACAGTCCGACGAGCGCCCCGAGTGCCACCCCGATCAGGCCGCCCAGCAGGAGTCCTTGAACCACTCGCGTTCCGGAAATAGCCAGAGCGTCGGCCAATTCACCGTTGCGCAGCAATTCCAGACCCGCGTCGAAGATCAGGGACGGTGCGGGGAGAACACGTTCGGAGAGAACTCCGGCAGCACTGGCGATCTGCCAGAGAACGAGTAGGACGATCGGCGACAAGGCGCGCAGGACGGTCCATCGGTATCGCTGCCACAGTGGAGTTTTCGCCGAGACAGGCACCGGGTCGACCTTCGGTACGACGCTGTGCCGCGTGTCCACAGGTCCCGCGGGAGCGGCGTACGACGTCACGACCATGTTCACGTGCCTTCCACTTGATGACGATCAGCTTCGACTCACCACCCTCCGTTACGAGAGGGGTCCGGGGCCAGGGTTCGAATCAGCGTGAATTTAGGTCGGGCAGAATCGGACATATGACAGTCGAGCCCATCCACACCGAGCGCCTGACCCTTCGTCTGTACGAACCAGACGACGCAAACAGAGTTCTTGCGTACTACAGCGATCCCGAGGTGTGCCGCTATCTCCTCCACGAAGCGTGGACCCATGCCGACGCCGTTGCGGCGGTGGGTAAGCGGATGAAGCGAAGCGGGCTGCACACCCAGGCATTGGCGATGGTCGTCGAACATCAAGGCACTGTGGTGGGCAACGTCGAGGCATGGTTGGTGGACGGATCCCCGGCACTTGTCGAGCTCGGCTGGACCTTCTCCCTCGCCGTGGCGGGTCGTGGCTACGCCACCGAGGCGGTCGACGCGTTGATCGAGCACGTGTTCTCACTGCCCCAGATCCACCGGATCAGCGCACAGATGGACGGACGCAACGACGCGTCGGCCCGGTTGGCCGCCCGGGTCGGGATGCGTCAGGAAGCGCACTTCCGCCAGAACTGGTGGTGCAAGGGCGAGTGGACCGACACGCTCGTCTACGCACTGTTGCGCGAGGATCGCTGACGCACATCATGCGACGTTCACCTCCGCGTCGGTTCCTCGACACCGGCCGGTGACCGCGGTGCGACAGTCTCGGAAAACTTCACTTTCCGAACTTATGGGAGTTTCACGAATGGCATCGCGTCGCGGAGCTGCTCTACTGGGCACGCTCGCTTTGATCTCGATCGTCTCCACGTCGATGGGCGGCGTCGCCACTGCCGCCCCGGCACGGACGGCGTCGCCGCTGTGTCAGGTTGCGGACTTGCTCCCCAGTGGATCGTCCTCGGGCCTCGGCTACCAATGTGCCGAAGCCGGTGAGCTTCTCGATCTGCCGATCGGTGACGTCCGCGCGACACAACCGTCGCTCGGGTACGACGAGGTGTACTACAAGCTCGGTCGATACACGCTCGGCAAGGACGAGATCAACAAGAAGTTCGACGACTGGTGCGAGGCCAACGGGCAGGAAGAGGCCGCCTCCGCATTGCCCGATGCGCGACTGGACAATCCGTCGTCGTTCACCTGCACAGTGCCCGTCGGCCAGGAAACTCCCGACACCATCGCACCGATGAAGACCGTCGTCATCGGGCCGGGCGGTGTGCCGTACCTGACCGACGGACACCACACGCTGACCTCGTTCTACGAATCCGCTGACGGTGGACCGAATATGCATCTGCGTCTGCGGGTGGTCGCCAATCTCAGCGATCTGAACCCGGCGGATTTCTGGGCACGGATGAAAGCCGAGAAGTGGGTGTGGAACTACGACGTCGACGGCAACGAGGTTCCGGTGGAGCAGCTTCCGTCGGGAGTCGGCCTCGCCAAGTTCCAGAACGACAAGTACCGCAGCCTGATGTACTTCGCGCGCGACATCGGCTTCACACCCGGCACCATCCCCTTCCAGGAGTTCTATTGGGGCGCATGGGTTCGCGACTCGGCGGAAGTCGACATCAGCGGCTGGGACAGCAACAACCTGGCGAGCTACCTGAGCACCGTCGAGTCGGTCTCGCGCGCTCAGGTGGCGGCCCCGAAAGACGCGGTGATCGACAGTGGCCGCACCGCAGCGGAACTCGGCGCTCTGGATGCGTGGAACGACGGCAAAGCAGCCAACAAGGGTGAATTCGCGAAGCTTTCGGCACTGTACTCGGCCGACAAGCCCGGCAAGCTGGCCTACGCCTTGCAGTACAAAATGGGGCTGCCCCGATAGGTGCATGTCAGGTCACCGGGGCCGGCGTCGTCACACACAGGCCTGGCGGCGAGACCGCAACCGCAGGGCCACGAAGGCGACGAAGGCAATGGCGACCGTCACGATAACGATTTTATGCAGGATCTCGGCGTACGAGTCGACCAGGTGCCAGTTCTCGCCGAGCTTGTATCCCGCGGTGACGAAAATGGTGTTCCAGATGAGACTCCCAATGGTGGTGAGTAGAAGGAACTTCGCCATTCCCATCCGCTCGATCCCGGCCGGCAGGGAGATGAAGCTACGAAAGAGCGGGATCATTCGGCCGAGCAGAACTGCCTTCGAGCCGTGCTTGGCGAACCATGCCTCCGAGCGGTCGAAGTCGCTGGCCTTGATCAGGGGAATTCGCGCTACCAATGCTCGTGTGCGCTCGCGTCCGATGAGCACACCCACCGCGTAGACGATGACCGCGCCCAGTACCGAGCCGAGCGTCGTCCAGAAGAGCGCAGCACCGAAAGAGAACGCTCCCTGACTGGCCGAGAACCCGGCAAGTGGGAGAACGAGTTCGCTCGGGATCGGCGGGAACAGATTGTCTGCACCGACGACGACCGCTGCGCCGGGGCCGCCAAGGGCATCCATGACGCCGACCGCCCACCCGGCCAGTCCGTCGAGAGTGCTGGTTTCTGCTGCTGTAGCAATTGATATGTTGGACATGGCAATTCCATTGTTCGTCTATGTTTCCGGTCGTGAAGGACACGGAAAACGCTACGAACTATGTGGTTGCGGGACATCGAGGAAGACCGTCGCCTGCCGCGGGGCTATCTGCATGGAAGTGTGTGGTTTACCGCAGTATCAGCGGCCACTTGCTCGGATACGCTGCTCGTGTGCTGGCCAACCGTGACGTCTACTCACCCGAGCAGGCTGATCGCGCGTCGATCGGCTCACTTCTACGGCGCTGGCTCACGGCACTTTCCGGAGTTCTGCTCGGAATCTTCACCGCGATCGCGGCTCTGTTGTTCTCCCTGGCGGCTTTACTCGCCCTAGCACTGGTGCGTCTCCTCGGCCGGTGGGGAGAACCAATACGGACGCCCGTAGATGAGACCGCATTGATATTGTCCGACTTCGAGATCCGGCGGATCACACGCTTTCACGGCGCGTTCACCACGGATGCGGCGGCCCCTCGTCGCTGCCGCTGGTATCTCGGAATTCGTTGGCCTATCGGGCTGCTCGGGCTCGGCGTGATTCTCCTCCTGACGCTGTGTCTCGTCGTCGCCGCATCGATGGTCTCGGCATGGACTCTCAGCGGCGACTGGGGCTTGATCGAGGACTCCAACCGCGTCGACGGCGGACTCGTTTCCATGGCCGCACTACCCGGAATCCTCCTGATTTTCGTCGCGGCAGTCGGAGTGGCAGGGGTGGGATCTCTCGATCGTTGGTTCGCCATCCAGGTACTCGGCCGGCAGTCGGATCGGTTGCTGCACCACCGGGTTGCCGAGCTGACGAGCACCCGCGATCATGTCGTGGACGCTATCGACGACGAACGCCGACGCATCGAGCGTGACCTGCACGACGGCGTGCAACAGCACCTGGTTGCTTTGGGAATGCTCGTCGGCCGGGCTCGCCGCGCTGAAGATCCCGACAAGGTGCACGAACTCCTCCGCCAAGCCCAGGTCGCCTCGCAGGGAGCGATGGACGAGCTGCGCGAGGTTGCCAACCGGGTGTATCCGATCGCACTCGACAAGGACGGCCTGCGTCCAGCTCTCGAGGCGCTGGCCGAGCGGTCCGGTGTGCCCGTTCGACTCTCGTACGAACTGACAGAGAGGTTGCGCCCCGCTGTGGAAACAGCCGTCTACTTCGTCATCTCGGAGGCGGTGACCAACGCAGCCAAGCATGCCTCCCCGAGATCGTTGGAGGTCGAGGTCACGCGGCAGATGTTCGATCGCATACTGGCAACCATCACCGACGACGGGTCCGGTGGTGCCGATCCGTCCGGCACCGGATTGTCCGGACTGGCCCGCCGCGTCGCTGCCATGGATGGCACCCTCACCGTGGACAGCCCGGTCGGCGGCCCGACCGTTGTGACTGCGAGCATCCCATGCGCGTGATCGTCGCGGAGGACTCGACGTTGCTGCGTGAGGGCCTGGTCCGTCTGCTCGTCGACGAAGGCCATGACGTGGTCGCGTCCGTGGGCGACGCCGACGCGCTCCTGGCTGCCGTGGAACTGGCTCATCCCGACATCGTCGTCACCGATGTTCGGATGCCTCCAGGCCACAGCGACGAGGGGCTGCGGGCGGCATTGACCATTCGCAGTCGATGGCCGGAGGTGGCAGTGCTCGTGCTCTCCCAGTACGTCGAAAACCGCTACGCGGCAGAGCTGATCAGTGGGCCGGGAGGCAAGGTCGGGTACCTGCTGAAGGACCGAGTCGCGCAGGTCGACGAGTTCCTGGACGCCCTCGACAGAGTTGCCGGCGGCGGGACTGCCTTCGACCCGGAGGTGGTGCGCCAGCTGTTGTCTCGCACCACCCGATCCAATCCCCTCGAACGACTGACGCCGCGCGAGCGCGATGTGCTCGAGCTGATGGCGCAAGGTCTCACGAACGCCAGAATCGCCGCTGGTCTGTTCATTTCGGTGAGCTCGGTCGAGAAACACATCAACGCCGTGTTCGACAAACTCGGATTGGCGAACTCCACCGGTATGAGTCGACGGGTGATGGCAGTGGTTGCCTTCCTGCGCACGTAACCGATCCGACTACCAGCGATCGACGTGCAGCACCGTCTCGATGGGATCCCGCGGCGCGACCTTGAACGTCTCACCCGTGTAGTACGCCGTCGGAATCAACGCGCCCTGATGGAAGTCTTCGGGGATGCCGAGAAGCTCGGAGATCTCCGCCTCGCGGGCGAGATGAATTGTGGTCCAAGCCGTTCCGAGGCCACGTGCCCGTGCAGCCAGGGCGTAGTTCCACACCGCAGGCAGCAGTGAGCCCCACAGACCGGCCTGATTTCCCGCCGGGAGCGTCTTACCTGCTTGGATGCACGGGATCAGCAGTACCGGAACTTCACCCATGTGCTCGCCGAGCCATCCCGCGCTGTCGCCGACTCGCTTCTGCACCGAGGCGCGTTCCGGATCGTCCGCAAACAAAGCCGACGCGGAATGCTTCGACGCCTGATACGCGGCGAACAGCTCGCCGTAGATCGCGCCGATCCGGGCGCGAAGATCGGGATCGGTGACGACGATCCACTGCCAACCCTGCTTGTTCGACCCAGAAGGGGCCTGCAGCGCGATCTCGAGACATTCCTTGATCAGTTCCATCGGAACCGGCCGCGTCAGGTCGAGACGCTTGCGGACGGTGCGCGTCGTGGTCAGCAGTTCGTCGGGAGTCAAGTCGGCAATCGGGAAAGAAGTCACCTCACGATCATGCACCATTCGGCCTCTGCAGGGCCCGGTTGATTAATTCCTCGTTCGCAGCGTCCCAGCGCGCCGCCATCGACATTCCCCCATGCCCGTCGCCCTCATCGATGATCAGTGTCGACCCGGGCCAACGTCGATGCAGAAGCCACGGTGTGACTGCCGGCCCTGAGATGTCCTTTCGGCCGTGGATCAGGACTCCTGGGATGTCCACCAGACCGTCGGCACGTGCAAGCAAGGGCGGATTACAGAACCCGTCGTGCGACCAGTAATGCGCGGTCAGCCGCACGAATGCCAGCCGGAACCGGTCGTCGTCCCAGCGCGGATTACGCCGAACACCATTGGTACCGATCGAGATGTGCACGTCCTCCCACAGCGCCCACTCCCGAGATGCACTGTCCCGCAATTGCACATCAGGTGAGTTGAACAGACGGTCGTACGCGTCGACTATGCGACTCTCACCTAGTCGATAGCCGACGCCCGACTGCTCGGCGAAGGTAGCGAAGCGATCCCACGCTTCCGGGAAGACCGAGCCGACTCCTTCGGTGATCCAGTCGACCTCCGCGCGGCTGGTCGTCGTGACAGAGACGAGGACGATGCCGAGAACCCTCGTCGGATGTGCGAGAGCGTAGGCCAGAGCAAGAGTCGAACCCCAGGATGCGCCGTTGACGATCCACGCCTCGACGCCCAGGTGCTCACGCAAGGCCTCGATGTCGGCGATCAGATGATCAGTGGTGTTGGTAGTCAACGACGTCGAGGGATCGGATGCATGTGGTGTAGAACGGCCGCACCCACGCTGCTCGAACCCGACTGCGCGAACACGAGACAGATCGAAGTGTCGTCGAAACTGACTGGCGTTCAAGGTCCCGCCTGGCCCACCGTGCAGGTAAACCGCTGGGACACCGTCGGACGGGCCCCATTGCTCCCAGTAGATGCGTTGCCCGTCCCCGACATCTAGCATTCCGTGCAGTGCCGGCTCGTCTTCCGATGTCATCCCGCCATCACATCATTCGAGAGGCATTATCTGCTGGATCATTGCCCACGCGGACGCGTCGACCCACGAGGGGTTGGCCTGCTGCGGAGACCGGAACACCTCGAGCATCGACAACTCCTCGATGCGCTGGATGTCCGCCGCGAGGATCGGCTCGTCGAAGAGCGTGATGTCGGTCGAGATCTTCCACTGCGGGCCGGGGACTGGGGTGCCGGTCAACCGACCTGCACCCCAGATCCCGCGTCGCGGATGGCTACTGACCCAGAACAGCACGGGTTGCCCGGGTTTCATCAAACGCGTTCGGTAGTTGTCGGCAACGCACCAGTTCTCGTGCGGACGTCCGGCTTCGATCATCGGTGCAAGTGCGGTCTTGTGCGGATTGCACTTGATCACCCACGCACCGAGCGTCTGGTCCGTAATTGCCCGTGCCGTCACCGTCGCCATCGTAATGACGACTTAGGCAACCGCGTCGTTGCCCTGCGCTGCCGAGACCACCAGATTACTTGCGGTCAGCTCATTTCCGTTCTTGACTGCGTCGACCCACTGGTCGGTGGACGCCACTGCCGCGAAGTTCGACTGGTAGAGCACCATCAGTGCCTTGTGCAGCTGCTCGGCAGAGACTGTGCCCGCCTCGTTGGAGAGGTTGATCGCACCGGTGGCGTCGGACAGAATCTCGACGGTCAGGTCAAGCGCCTCGGCGTCGGCGCTGGAGGCAAGGTCGCAGTTGTTCGTCATGTAGCCGACGATCGTGACAGTGTCGATGTTGTTGGTCTGCAACCACTTCGCGACACCGGTTCCAACGAACACGCTGCTGTACTGCTTATCGACTCGCTCGAACGAGGGCTGCACGACGGCCTGAATGTCGGGATGCAGCTCGTAGGTCGGGGTGCCCTTGACGAAAGCAGGCGAGCCTTCGGGCATCTCGTGCTGCACGATGGCCACCGGAACATCCTGCGCCACAGCCGCTTCGATGGTACGAACGATGTTGGCCAACGACTCGTCGCGAGGCGGGTACTGGATCTTCAGCACTCCCTCGAAGTATTCCTGCTGTACATCGATGACGATGAGGGCTCTACGCGGTGCGGTCATGGACGTTCTCCTTCAGGTGGCGTACTCGGTCGATACCCATACTTCGGCACCGACCTTGCGTTCACGAGTGGCACGGATGCATACTTTCGATGAAATTGCGCCAATTCGTCGATCGGAGATTCATGCGCATCGCGCTGTACGTGTTTGACGGCATCACCATGTTCCACCTCGCCGCGCCGTTGATGGTGTTCGGCGAGGTGACGCGCCTCGGGCTGGCCCCCGACTGGGAGACGCGGGTGTGGTCCGATGAGCCAGGGTCGATCCGCACCGAGGAGGGCTTCCCCGTCGGCGAGATCGAAGGCCCCGACACCGCCGATTGGGCCGACATCGTGATCGTGACATCGTGGCCGGAGTCGTTGCCACACATCGGCACTCACCTGTCCACCGCTCTTCGAAGTGCCCACCGACGGGGAGCCCAGATCGCAGGACTGTGTCTGGGGTCGTTCGCCGTCGCCGACACCGGACTGCTCGCCGGACGCCCCGCCGTCACCCATTGGTCCAAGATGACCGAACTGCGCGACCGCAATTCGCAACTCGGCCTCGACGAGTCCGTGCTCTACATCGACCACGGCGACGTCATGACCTCCGCGGGCACGGCATCGTCGATAGATTCCTGCCTGCACATCGTCCGCAAACACCTCGGCGCGGCAGCGGCAACGCGGGTGGCACGCAGCCTCGTCGTCGCACCCCATCGCGACGGCGGTCAGGCGCAATACATCGAACGGCCGGTCATAGAGGCGTCGGAGGACTCCGCGATCGCCGACGTCCAGAGCTGGGCGATGGAGCGACTGGCCGAGCCCCTACCGATCGAGCGGCTCGCCGAGCGGGCACGTATGAGCCGGCGTAGTTTCATCCGGCAATTTCAGTATGCGACGGGAACCACGCCCGCGCGCTGGGTACTCGACCAGCGGCTCGACGCGGCCCGCAGCCAACTCGAAACCACCGGCCACAGCATCGAGAGCATCGCTGCCTCGTGCGGATTCGGCAGCGCCGTCACCCTGCGTCAGAACTTCCACTCGGCGTTCGCCGTCACGCCCACGGCCTATCGGAAGCAGTTCGCGGTGGGTTGTGCAACCACGGACACCGCCGAGAGGCGAGGATGAGCAACGTGATCCTGTGGATAGTTGCCGGAGTCGAGCTCGCCGCCATTATCGCGCTCGGTGTGGTTCTCATCGTGTCTCGACGAAAGTTGAAGCACACGCGTCGGGCACTCGACCGCGCTCTCGAATCGCAGCAACGCCGTAAGCGACGCGGCCTGGTGCCCTTCGCGATCAGAACCGCCTTCCACACCACGGACCTACTCATCAACAAGGGATTCGGCGCGACCGTCCGCAACTCCGTCGAAGACCTCGCGGGCTGGGCCAAGGTGGAACGCCCCGACCTGGCACGCATGACGGCCGACGGCGACATCGTGGTCATGTTCTCCGACATCGAAGGATCCACCGCCCGCAACGAGGAACTGGGCGACCGCGGTTGGGTGAAACTGCTCGAGAAGCACAACAAGCTGATCCGCAAACACGTCGACGACCACGGCGGACACGTGGTCAAGAGCCAGGGCGACGGTTACATGATCGCCTTCTCCGACCCGGCTGAAGCCGTGCGCTGCGGGGTGGAAGTCCAAGAAGCGCTGCAGAAGAACCCCGACCGCTGGGATCGCATCCGCGTCCGCATGGGCGTGCACGTCGGCAGCTCGGTGCGTCGGGGCGACGACCTGTTCGGACTCAACGTCGCCATGGCGGCAAGAGTGGCGAACCAAGCCGAGGGCGGAGAAATTCTTGTCAGCGAGCCGGTGCGTGACGCCATCGCCAGGGCGGACGGCCTGACTCTGGGGACGCCCCGCGACGTCGAACTCAAGGGAATGAGCGGAAGCTTTCAGTTGTATCCGGTGGCGCTGCCGGCACTTCCGAGTGCGGAGACCGGCCCCGCGAGCGCATGAATGTCCCATTCACCACGTCTGAACGCGTGAATGTCGCATTGATCCCAATGCACAACCGGGGGCGAACTGTGGACCTGGACGGCTGGCGGCTGCTGCTAGGTCCGAAAGTTGTTGCCCCCGAACGAAGGAATGGCCCATTCACAACGTCTGAGCGCGTGAATGGGCCATTCATCCCGAGGGGGGGTGGTGAAGCAGGCAGAAGAACTACTGCTTCGCCGACTCCAGTGCCTCGTTGAACGTCGTGGACGGACGCATCACTGCGGCGGTGGCTTCGGGGTCCGGGTAGTAGTAACCACCGATGTCGACCGGGTTGCCCTGTACCGCGTTGAGCTCGCCGACGATCTTCTCTTCGTTCTCCGAGAGGGTCTTGGCCAGTGCGGCGAAGTGCTTGGCCAGCTCGGTGTCCTCGGTCTGCTCGGCGAGTTCCTGTGCCCAGTAGAGCGCGAGGTAGAACTGGCTGCCGCGGTTGTCGAGTTCACCGGTCGAGCGCGACGGGCCCTTGCTGTTCTCGAGCAGCTTGCCGGTGGCCGCATCGAGTGCGGTGGCGAGGATGGTCGCCTTCGCGTCGCCGGTCTTGGTGCCCAGGTCCTCGAGACTGACTGCCAGAGCCAGGAACTCACCCAGAGAATCCCAACGCAGGTGATTCTCCTCGATGAGCTGCTTGACGTGCTTGGGAGCGGAACCGCCTGCACCCGTCTCGTACAGTCCACCGCCGGCCATCAGCGGAACGATGGACAGCATCTTGGCGCTGGTGCCGAGTTCGAGGATGGGGAACAGATCGGTGAGGTAGTCGCGCAGGATGTTGCCGGTCGCGGAGATGGTGTCGAGTCCGCGGATGAGGCGTTCCATCGTGTAGCGGATGGCACGCACCTGCGACATGATCTGGATGTCGAGGCCCTCGGTGTCGTGATCCTTCAGGTACTTGCGCACCTTGCCGATCAGTTCGTTCTCGTGCGGGCGGTACGGGTCCAGCCAGAAGACGACCGGCATTCCCGACTCGCGAGTGCGTCGCACAGCCAATGCAACCCAGTCGCGGATCGGCGCGTCCTTGACGATGCACAGACGCCAGATGTCGCCCTCTTCGACGTCCTGCGTCAGCAGAACCTCGCCCGTCGCCAGGTCGGTGATGTTGGCGACGCCGCCGGCGGGGACCTCGAACGTCTTGTCGTGCGACCCGTACTCCTCGGCCTTCTGCGCCATCAGGCCGACGTTGGGAACGGTGCCCATCGTCGTCGGATCGAACTGACCGTTGGTCTTACAGAAGTTGATCATTTCCTGGTAGATGCGGAAGAAGGTCGACTCCGGGCTGACGGCCTTGGTGTCCTTGGGCCGACCGTCTGCGCCCCACATCTTGCCGCCGCTGCGGATCATCGCGGGCATGGACGCGTCGACGATGACGTCGCTGGGCGAATGGAAGTTGGAGATTCCGCGTGCCGAGTCGACCATCGCCAGTTCCGGACGCGTCTCGTGGCACTTGTGCAGGTCGTCGATGATCTCCTCGCGCTGCGCGCTGGGGAGGGCTTCGATCTTGCTGTACAGATCCGACAGACCGTTGTTGACGTTGACGCCGAGCTCCTCGAACAGGTCGCCGTGCTTGGCGAACGCGTCCTTGTAGAAGACCTTGACGGCGTGACCGAAGACGATCGGGTGCGAGACCCGCATCATCGTGGCCTTGACGTGCAGGGAGAACATGATGCCCGTCTTGTAGGCGTCCTCCATCTGCTCCTCGTAGAACTCGATGAGCGCCTTCTTGCTCATGAACATGCTGTCGATGACGTCGCCGTCGGTGAGCGACACCTTCTCCTTGAGGACGATGGTCTCGCCGCCCTCGGTCAGCAGCTCCATCTTGACCTCGCGGTCGCCTTCGACGGTCATCGACTTCTCGCCGTGGTAGAAGTCGCCGTGGCGCATGTGCGCAACGTGGGTGCGCGACGCCGGCGACCATTCACCCATGCTGTGCGGGTGCTTGCGCGCGAATTCCTTGACGGCCTTGGGTGCGCGGCGATCCGAATTACCCTCGCGCAGAACGGGGTTGACCGCGCTGCCGAGGCACTTGGTGTAGCGGTCGCGGATTTCGCGCTCTTCGTCGGTCTTCGGGTTCCCGGGGAAGTCGGGGATCGCGTAACCCTTGTCCTGCAGTTCCTTGATCGCGGTCAGCAACTGCGGAACGGAGGCACTGATGTTGGGAAGCTTGATGATGTTGGTGTCGGGCAGCTGCGTCAGCTTGCCCAGCTCGGCGAGGTTGTCGGTCACTCGCTGGTCTTCGTTGAGGTAATCGGGGAACTCGGCGAGGATGCGGTTCGCAACCGAGATGTCACTGGACTCGACGTCGATGCCGGCCGCGCTGGCGAAAGAACGTATGACCGGCAGAAACGCGTGAGTCGCCAGCATCGGCGCCTCATCGGTCAGGGTATAGATGATGGTCGGCTTCTTCGCTGTCATGTTTCGCCTTTGCCTCAGTTTCGACGTCGTCTTTTGGATGCGTTCGTCCTCAACTTTAATCTTCGTTCTCGCCGCTGTGGGGGGCAGTGGGGTATCACTCCATCTGCGCATCCAAGTTACCGACCAGTAGGGCGCTCAAAGGATTTCGCGACCTTCCTCGATCCGGCCCTGACCACCGGCGGAGCATCCGATTTGCCCGACTAGGAACAACAACCCTGCCGCGCTCGTTGAACCGATCATGACGACCTACAAAACTGTCAATCCTGCCGACGGCACAACCGTCAAGGAATTCGAAACTCTCGACGCGGCGGGCGTCGAGCGTGCACTGGCCGACGCCGACGCCGGCTTCCGTACGTGGCGAAAGACCTCACCGGAGCACCGCGCCGAAATCCTGACCAAGGTCGCCGATCTCTACACCGAGCGCTCGGACGAACTGGCCCGAACGATTTCGCTCGAAATGGGCAAGCCGCTCACCGAATCCCAGGGCGAGGTGGAGCTGTCGTCCAACATCTACCGCTACTACGCAGACAACGGCCCCGCGCTGCTCGAGGACGAGAAGCTCGACGTCCCCGGCGCGGAAGACACTGTGCTGCAGCGCAAGCCGGTAGGGGCGCTCGTCGGCGTCATGCCGTGGAACTTCCCGTACTACCAGGTGGCCCGGTTCGCAGGCCCGAACCTGATGGTGGGCAACACGATTCTGCTCAAGCACGCACCGAACTGCCCGCAGTCGGCGCTGCTGATGGAGGAGATCTTCCAGCAGGCCGGACTCCCCCGGGACGCATACATCAACATCTTCGCGACCAACGAGCAGATCGCCGACATGATCGCCGACGCCCGCGTGCAGGGCGTCTCCCTCACCGGAAGTGAGCGAGCCGGAACGTCCGTCGCCGAGACGGCCGGGCGCAACCTCAAGAAGGTCGTGCTCGAGCTCGGCGGTTCGGACGTGTTCATCCTGCTCGACTCCGCGGACATGGACGCCACCGTCGAATCCGCAACCCGTGCGCGCCTGTCCAACGCAGGCCAGGCCTGCAATGCCGCCAAGCGCATACTCGTCGCCGAAGATGTCTACGACGAATTCGTCGCCAAACTGGTCACGTCCTTCGAGGCCGTGCAGACCGGCGATCCATTGGATGCCAACACCACCCTCGGTCCCCTGTCGTCGCAGACCGCTGCCGACACGTTGATCGAGCAGATCGACGACGCGGTGTCCAAGGGCGCGACACTGCTCACCGGTGGCAAGAAGATCGACGGACCGGGTGCCTACGTGCAGCCGACGCTGCTGACAGACGTGACCCCGGACATGCGCGCCTACAGCGAAGAGCTGTTCGGGCCGGCCGGTGTGATCTACAAGGTCGAAAGCGCGCAGCAGGCAATCGAACTGGCGAACTCCTCCGCATACGGTCTCAGCGGCTCGGTGTGGAGCGCTGACCTCGACAAGGCCCGCGACGTCGCCGAGCAACTCGAAGTGGGCATGGCGTTCGTCAACGAACACGGCACCACACTGCCCGGCCTGCCGTTCGGCGGTGTGAAGCGCTCCGGCGTCGGCCGCGAGCTGGGACCGTGGGGCATGGACGAATTCGTGAACAAAAAGCTCGTCCGAGTCTCCGCGAAGTAGCCGTACTCGCCGATGCTCCCCGGGCAGTTGCTCGGGGAGCATCGCGCTGCTGCGGTCATACTGTCTCGGTGATCGTCGAACACGCCCTGCTGCATGTCATCCCCCACCGAACCGACGAGTTCGAAACCGCGTTCGCCGATGCGAAATCGATCATCGCGTCGATGCCGGGGTTCGTGAATCTGACCCTCTCGCGGGGCATCGAGCAGCCGAATACCTACCTGCTGTTGGTGAAGTGGGAACGACTCGAAGACCACACCGACGGCTTTCGTTGTTCCGACGAGTATCAGCAGTGGAAGTCGCTGCTGCACCATTTCTACGAACCGTTCCCCGTCGTCGAGCATTTTGCTCCGATGCTCGAGGCGTAAGAGTTAGGTTCGTGTCTCGACCCTCTCGCCGCACCAAGGAGATTTCCGTGGCCAACGCTTCGTCGTTCGTGTCCAAGCAGGACGACCTCGAGATCAGCACCTACACCTGGGCGACGTCCGCCGATCCTGCTCGCGGTGTCGTACAGATCGCGCACGGACTGGCCGAGCACGGCAGCCGGTACGCACGCTTCGCTGCCGCTCTGAACGACGCCGGATTCCACGTCGTCGCGTCGGATCACCGCGGCCATGGCCAGTCGATCGTGGACACCCCCGGCGATTTCGGGGCCGCCGCATTCGCCGGCCTGTGGGCAGACATCGAGCAACTGGGCGAATCACTTCTGACCGAGTACCCCGACCTGCCTCTGTTCTTGTTCGCTCATTCCATGGGATCCTTTGCTACCCAGCATGTTCTGATCGAGCGATCGGATCTGTACGAGGGCGTGGTGCTGTCGGGCTCGACGACACTCGACGTACTCGCCGCAGGAATGGCCGACGCCCCAGCGGGCGACCTCAGCGTGTTCAACGCCGCCTTCGAGCACCGCACCGGATACGAGTGGCTCTCGCGCGACGAGGCCGAGGTGGACGCCTACGTCGCAGATCCACTGTGCGGCTTCGACCTTCCGGCGTCGACGGTGCCCGCGCTGTTCGGTGAGGCCGAGAAGCTCGCCGATCCCCGCAACCTGGAGCAGATCCGCTCGGACCTCCCCCTGCTCATCACGTCGGGAACGGACGACCCACTCGCCGGCGGCGGCCAGTTGATCGAGACACTGGCGTCCCGCTACCGCGAGGCCGGCATGAGCGATGTGACCGTCACGCTCTACCCCGGCGCGCGCCACGAGATTCTGAACGAGACCAATCGCGACGAGGTCACCGCCGACATCATCGGCTGGCTCA
The DNA here is from genome assembly GCF_000963615.1 of Rhodococcus sp. PML026. Lineage (NCBI taxonomy): Bacteria > Bacillati > Actinomycetota > Actinomycetes > Mycobacteriales > Nocardiaceae > Rhodococcus > Rhodococcus sp. PML026. The sequence continues at coordinate 190,717 of NZ_KQ031368.1, forward strand.
CCGAGCGCGCCGGGTAATACTTACCGCCGTCGAAGCTGCACAGGCTGCCCGTCCTCGGGGAAGGGCAGCGACGTGAAGTTCAGCGGTGCAACGTAATCGGGGTCGACCGTCCAGTCGAATCGCAGCAACAGGTGATGCATGATCGTCTTGATCTCGGCCCCGGCGAAGAACATGCCGATGCATTTGTGGACGCCGCCGCCGAACGGCTCCCACGCATAGCGGTGCACCTTGTCCTCGCGGCGATCGGCGGCGAACCGCCCGGGATCGAATTGCTCGGGGTTGGGCCAGTACTGCTCCATGTGATGCGTGAAGTGCGGCGCGACAGAGGCGTACGTTCCCGCGGGCACGAACTTGCCCTGCACCTCGGTGTCCTTCACGGCACGGCGGGCCACCACCGGTGTGGGCGAGACCAGGCGCAAGCACTCCTTCATCACCAGATCGACGTTGGTCAGCTCGTCGAGTTGCGCGAACGACGGAGCATCGGTGCCCAGCGCCTCGCATTCGGCCCGGCACTTGTCCTGCCACTCCGGATGCTGGCCGAGGTACTGCATCATCGTCGACAGCGTGATCGTCGACGTGTCGTGCGCAGCCATGAGCAGGAAGATCATGTGGTCGATCACTTCGTCGTCGGAGAAGTGCTCTCCGTCGTCACCCTCGATGTGGCACAACACCGAGAAGAGGTCGTCGGTCTCGGTGGCTCGACGGGCCGGGAGGTAGCGGCGGAAGAACTGGTCGAGCACCGCTCGACCGTCCAGACCCCGCTTCCACCGCGTGCCCGGAACGCGGTAGCGCACGATCGACGTGGCAGCCTGCACGCAGGCGATGAAACTCGCATTGAGCTCAGCGATGTCGGCGTCCGTCGTTCCCTCCGCACCTCCCATGAAGATGCTCGTCGCGACGTCCAGCGTCAGCGCTTTGAGCGCCGGATAGACCTGGAAGTCGCGGCCCGGCTGCCACGCGTCCAAACCCGTTGCTGTGACTGGATTCAACGCTGCGACGGACTTGGTCAGCCGGTCCCGAGTGAAGGCCTGCTGCATGATTCGTCGATGACGTAGGTGCTCCTCGGAGTCGAGCAGCATCAGCCCGCCGTGGAAGAACGGCCCGATCAACAGCGACCAGCCGTCACCGTTGGCGAACGCCTTGTCCGCGTTCTGCAGCACCTGCTGACACGCATCGGGACCGAGAACGGTGATCCACTTCTGCCCGGCCATCGTCATCCACGAGACCTCGCCGTACTTGTCCCACCGACTACCGAGCAGCTTCAGAGGGTCTCGAATGTACTCGAGCGTGTGCCCGACGACGGGAAGACCGCCGTCGCCGAACACCGGTTGGAGAGCTGAATCTGCGGGTGGAGCAGCCAGAGCACGTGCCATTGTCGACCTCCGTCAATCTGACATGGTGCCATGTCAGATGAGATGTAGTCTGCGTCACAGTCACGGTCTCTGTCAAGATCTACCCATGCCTCCCACGACGCGTCGCTACAACGGCATGAGCGCCGACGACCGCGCGGCCGACCGCCGAGCGAGATTGCTCGACGCCGGCCTCGAGGTATTCGCGGCAGCCGGAGCGAAGGGTGCGACCATGACCGCGATCTGCGCACACGCCAAGCTGACCGAGCGCTACTTCTACCAAAACTTCAGCAGCAGAGACGACTTGCTCGAGCAGGTCGTGGAATCGGTGTCCGCCGAGATACGAACGGCAGCGCTGGATGCACTGCACTCCCCCGCCCGGACCGTCGACGAGAAGGTACACAATGCGGTGACCGCGTTCGTCGGCGTCCTGACCGAGGACCGCCGCAAGGGCCGGGTCGCGATGATCGAATCGCTGGCCGTCGACTCCCTCCGCGAATACCGACGAAAGTCATTGCGCGGCTTCGCCCATCTGGTGGCCGAACAGTCGCGCGAACTCTACGGCGAGAAGGCTTGGCCCCAACCACAGTCGGAGATCAACGGTCTGCTCTTCATCGGTGGACTTGCCGAACTCGTGATCGCCTGGCTGAACGACGAAATCGACATCGCACCTGCAGACATCGTCGACGCCGCAACACGTCACTTCATCGCGACGGCGCATCGCTGAGGTGCGCTACGCGCAGTGGCGTGTTTATGAGCCCGCAGAGGCACTTACCCGCACCACTGCGCCGGAGGCGCACTCCTACCGGTCGAAGTGCGTCTTCGAGATCTGCCCGTGCACGCCGACGGTCTTGTCGACCACCTGCGAGACAGTGAAGTTCGCGGCAGCGGAGAGGTACGCATACGCCGTCGCCCGGTCCATGCCGAGATCGGTCTCCAAGAAGTCGAGAGCATTGACCACCGCGCGACGCATCGCCGCATTCAGGTCCGAGCTCTGGCCGTCGACGGCCCCGTCCGGGTCGGACAATCCGATCGGGATCCACGAGTCTTCGTTCTCGGCAAAGGGATACGAGTACGCGACCGACGGCGCGTCACCGCTGCCCGCCTTGCAGACCGTAAGGCGGAAGGTGCCGCGCAGAGACCCCTCCATCGCAGTCAGCGCCACCTCACCGTCACCCATCGCCATGTGCGGATCGCCGACGTAGAACAACGCGCCCTCCGCGAACACGGGAAGGTAGAACGTCGAGCCGACGCCGAGCAGACCGACGTCGATGTTGCCGCCGCCGAGCGTCGGGGGAATCGAGTTGGCATTCGGGGATGTCAGACCCGGGTCGCTGGCGAACGCCACGCCCATCATGCCCATGAACGGGCGCAACGGAAAGCGCACGGCCGCATCGCCGTACCGCATCACGCCCTGTCCGTCCTCGACGGACGTGAACGTGGATACATTGCCGTACTGCGTCGGATCACCCGATTTCCTGCCGTCGCTTCCGATCGGCGGCATGACCTCGTCCAGGCTGATGCCCGCCGGCGCCTCGCCGGACGCCGTGACTGCCAGAGCACCCTTGCCGTGCCTGCTCGACACCACACCGTACGGCACCCGCGGAACGGCCTCCATAGTTTCGATCTTGAGAACGTCTCCGCGCTGCGCACCTTCGATAAACACCGGACCGGTCACGACGTGCGGTCCGTCGACGTCGAAGTTGCGTACCGTCCTGTCGTATCCGCCGGCGATGTCGATGGCGTCCTGGAGGACGTCGGACTCCGAAACGCCTTTGCCGCCGAAGAATTCGACGGGATCGCGGCCCTGGTCCTCGAGAATGCCCTCGTGGCTGAGCGCATCGATGGTCACCGTCTCGCCGGACTTCATCTGCAGCACCGATTCGGACTCGACCGTCGGGACGTACCCCCACAGGACCTTGTCGACCTCCGAGCTCAGGTAGTGATCGCCGGAGATGTCACCGGCTCCCGGCTGAAGAATGCCGACCGGTGCCGGAGCCGATGAACTCGCGGCGGCAGTGGTCGTCGAGGTCGTCGAACACGCAGCTGTTGTGGCCAAGCCGGCCCCGGCGCTCATCGCTGCCACCGCCCGAATGAAGCCGCGTCGACCGATCCCTTTGCTGATCGTTTCCGCTGCCTGCTCTGCCATCGACTGCGCCATGCTGCCTCCTGAATTGTCCGAATATCGAACGTAGATCAGGGGTGTTTCTCAGCAGTTACGAACGCGCGTCACGCGAATTGCTCAGCGACTCAGCTGGGGTCGCTGCCGGCGATCGCCGACCACCAGATCGCGGTGACAGCTGCCAACAGACTCACTGCCAGAAATTGAGCAAAGCCCCCACCGTCGACGATCAGCCACAGCAGCCCGATTAACGGGCCGGCCACCGCTGCGGGGGCGTCGAGCATGATCCGACGACGCAGCGAACCGAATCTGGCGCTGCGCGTGCGCAAATCGGAGTCATTGAGGCGCGGGGCATCGAGAGGTGTTCCCGGCGGTAAGGTCGATCGACGCCGACCGGACGGCAACGCAACGATCCCTGGTTCGACGACGACGGCGCGGTGAGAGAAATTCGTATTTCGACGAATAGGCGGTGCTCGCACGCGTCGGTAGATTCACTGCCATGCCGACAGACTCCACACCCGACGGATTCGCTCTCGAACGCTTCGACGTCACCGATTCCGGGGCCATCGCCACGATCTTCGCCGCCAAGGACCTCCGAAACGGACTCTACGTTCTGCATTTCGCAGACAACGCGGCCTTCGTGGGCTACTCCGAATCACTCGCGGCCCGAGTGAATGCCGACCGCGAGATATGGCCCGACATCGAGGCCCTCGAGGTAGCACCCGGTGCCGCAGATCGTCTGGAGCAGCTCACCGATCTCGTGTCCCAGCTCCACCCACTGCGACAACGCCCGTCGGAGCCCACCGCGATCGGCGAAGCTCCGGGAGTGAAGACGGCACTGCCCAAAGAACGAGCCAAGCGCACGACGCTCCTCGACGCGGCCGTGGGACGCAGTCGTCGCCAGTTCTGGGAACTGTCCGACCACATCGCGTACCCCGCCATCCGAAGCATCGTGGCCGACTACGTCAACTCGTCGATCCCCGACCCAGCCAACACCGCGAAATACCTGTGGCAGACAGCCGCTCTGTCCGACGTACAGGACGACACCGGTCCGCGACGATTGTTGACGCTGGCGTGCGGCGGCTTCGAGACCCTGCGAGTCGACGAAATCGTGCACGACGACGACACGATCGAGCTCGACCTGCGCATCAACACCAACGTTCCGCGCGACCGGACCGACGAGCAACTCGAGGTCTCCAACGAAACCGTCAGCGCCGGAAGGGGACCGTACCGAGACGAACGGGTGTGGTCGTGGTCGATCGACCTCGGCGCGTTACTGGAAGAAGACGTGGATGTCGATCTCGGCATCGACGACGACACGTTCGACGATCTCGCGTACGGCCTCAACGCGCGGCTGATGCGGTCCGGAAACTCAACGGGCGCAGCGGCACACAACAACGATCTCGCGGCCGACCTACTCGCCGAGGCGTACCGGCAGCTGTTCGAGGCCGAGTGACCGACCGCCTCTGGTACGTCGCGTATGGCTCGAACCTGTTGCGAGAGAGGTTCTCCGTCTACCTGACGGGCTCCGAGGACGGCTCGGAGTTCGGGGCACATCCACCGGCACCCTCGTCGGCAGCGGTCGAGGCCGAACGCTGGTTGTGGATCGATCACGCCCTGTACTTCGCAGGCGTGTCCCGACGGTGGACCGGGGCGTCGGCCTTCGTGTCGCTGAACACCGATCCCACATATCCGTCTCTGGTACACGGATACCTGATCGACAGTGTGCAGTTGGCGCACGTCGCCTCGGTGGAGAACGTGGTCGATTCCGTCGATATCTCGGCTGTGGAATCACTGAGCATCGGCGAGTGGGCCGCACTCGACATCGACCGCCGAGGTGAAGCATACCGAGGGAAATACGAAGCGTTGCTACGGCTTCCGGACATCGACGGACTGCCCGCGTTCACACTGACGAGTTCGATCGTGCGGCAGCACGGCGAACCGTCGAGCAAGTATCTCTCGACGATCCGGCGTGGACTGCTGTCTGCAGAAATCGACATGGACGTCGACGCCTACCTCGACGCCGCCGCCGGACGCGTCACTTCAACGCGTCGAGGTTCGTCTTCAGAAGCATGACGTTGTAATCGGACCACCGAGAAGCCGTGAAGTACAGGTCTTTTCCGCTCGACATCGGGTGAATGAACGGCGCGTAGATGCCGCCTGCCGTCTGGTTGGCGTCGAGAATCGTCCTCGGTTCGCTCCACGGCCCCTCCGGGTTTTCCGCCGTGCGCGCCACCAGCGTCCGGTTGTTCTCGTTGCCGTACATCATGACGTACCGGCCGAGGTAGTCGTTCCACGCCACCGACATCTCGCTGACCGGGCCCTTCACCACGGCCACGGTGTCGCCGACGTTCTTGGACCATTGCTTGGCCGGATCGGGATCTTGCGTCGAATACTCGTACGCGTCGAGATTCTCGATCTGATCGGGCGCGACTCGGGAGACGAACGCGTCGCCGAATCGTCCGTTGGGAGTGCCGAACTGGTACAGGTACTGACCGTCTTGTCCCAGAACATAGGCGCTCTGCTGAAACTTGCCCTGGCTTTCGTGGACGTTGGTGAAGCCTGGGATCGTGACACCCTTGTTGACGCGGATCGTCTTGGGATCCGTCGTCCAATTCTGGCCGTTGTCGGTCGATTTGGCCGTTGCCGAGTAGTTCGTGATCCAGCGACCGGGCGTGCCCCAGCTCTGCACCGACATGTAGTTGATGTACTGGGTGTTGCCGATCGCGATAGCCGCCGTGGGGATGGTCGTGTCCTCGACGCTCGGTAGCTTCGCGCTCGAGATGATCTCGGCGGCGTAACGCGGATTGTTCGCTCTGACAACCGCACCCGAGGTGGTGTTCGCAGAGTCGGCCGGACCGATCGTGATGCCCTGCGACAGGTTCGTCGACGCCTTGTCCGAGCGAAAGAGTGCATTGCTGCGCCACTGGGCATTGCCGGAGGAGCAATCACCGAACGTGTCACCGAACGCCATCAAGATCTGGCCCGCACCGTTGTCCCAGGTGATACCGAGGTCGGTTCCGGACATCGCCAGGTTGTCGTAGGTGTCGTTCACGCTCTGCGGACCGGTGACCCAGGCGATGCTCTGGCTGTTCCCGGTGATGCGCGGCAGAGGACCCTGCGGTCCCTGCGGGTTCTTGCCCGACATTCCCGCGCTGCCCGACGAACCGAACAGCGGTGAGGAGCCCGGCCCACCCAGGCCGCCGCACGGTTCTGCAGAGACGGTCGGCGCAGTCAATGCGCTCAGCCCGCTCACTGCCAGTGCCAGGACAGCCCCAACAGCGATCTGCCGACTACGTAAGCGCATGGACGAACCCACCGTTTCCCGTGTGACCCACGATACTGATGTGACTGATGGGACGAGTGTTACGCAAATCTACTGATCGCGCAACAAATTGGGCGTGTCGGTACTTGACAAAACGCCTACGGCGAGAATGACACTCGTGTGATTAGCCGGCAATCATGCGCGCGTGAGTCGTATCCAGTGCGAACAGGGCAGCGCCCTGCACGACGACCGCCGTTCCGTGACCGATTGCCTGGTCAGCGGTGATTCGACGGCCGAAGCTGGGCTTCCGGACGGCGATGTGCGCACCGGCCGCGACATAGAGAACATCGAGCCCCGCATTGATCCACAGCAACTTGCTCAGACTCTTCGACGTCGGGACCGAGGAATTGAGCGCTCCCGCCCCTGCGATCGCCACATCGATCGCACCCCAACCCGCGGTCTGCTGGCCGAATGCACGACGGGCAGGCGACGAGCCGCGCACCGCCAACACCGTTCCGGCAAGCACACTCACACCGCCCCACACGGCGAGACGCCGACCGAGTAGTTGGGCGACGGCGGGAGCTTCCATACGAGTCATCGCTCCAGTGTGCCGGGCTCGAACCCGAAGGCCACCCGTAACGCGCGGTCCGTTGCTGCCGATCACCGAGCACCGGGTATTCGTGCTCGAAACGAACGGAGTCACCATGCTGAAGAAGATCCTCGCCGGCGCTGCACTGACGATCGGCGTGGCGGTGCTCGCCGCACCGACGGCATCCGCTGCGCCCGACGACAACCCGTTCGGCCCCAAGGACTCCACATCGAGCTTCGTCAACGCATTCGACCCCGCGGCCTACGGCAGCGCGAGCGAGAAGTCGCTGATCATCAGCCCGTTCGGGACCAGCCGGCAAATCGACTGCTGGTCGTTCCACGCCCGCGGATCATGCTCCCAGAACGGCCACGTGCTCGCCGAGATCCGAATCCCCTCCGGATCGTCGGAATGGGATTACCGAATGCTCTACGTCTACAACCCGTTCTGACAGTCGAATAGGGCACGGCCGCGATCAGAGTCCGAGCGGATGCGAGTCGGCCCCGGGCAACCAAGTGTTGCCCGGCCCGACCCACCCCCTCTCCTTGATCATCTTCTTCGCCGCACGTCGGTGGCGGCCGAGCAGGCGGTCGAGGTAGAGGAGCCCGGCCAGATGGTCGGACTCGTGCTGCAGACACCGCGCCAGATAGCCCGTGCCTTCCACCGTCACCGGGTTGTTCTCCACATCGACACCTGTGACACGGGCCCACTGGGCACGCCCGGTCGGGAACAGCTCCCCCGGCACGGACAGGCATCCCTCGGTGTCGTCCGGGTCGGGCATCGTCTCGGGAATCCCTGAGGTCTCGAGCACCGGGTTGATCACGTGTCCGCGATGACGGACCCCGCCGTCCCGCAGGTCGTAGACGAAGACCGAACGTGGGTCGCCTATTTGGTTGGCCGCGAGGCCCGCACCGGGTGCAGCCGTATTGGTGTCGAACATGTCCTCGACCAACGCTTCGAGCTCGTCGTCGAACACCGTCACGCGAGTTGCCGGAGTTGTCAGCCGGGGATCACCGGCAACCAGGATCGCTCGAATCGCCATGAGATAAGGATAGTTTCGCTCCGAGAGCGGCGAAGCCCTGGGCAACGAGGTTACTGTCGATCTGTGGCCCACTCCCGTCGTCCCTCCACCGCGCACCCCGCAGACAAGGTCTGCGCGTCGTGCGGTCGGCGGATCGAGTGGCGCAAGAAATGGGAGAAGAACTGGGATGACGTCAAGTACTGCAGCGACACCTGCCGGCGGCGCAAGGTGAGTGCAACCGACAAGGAACTCGAAGACAAAATCCGATCCTTGCTCGACGCCCGATCACGCGACGCCACGATCTGCCCATCGGACGTCGCACGAGCCCTGTCCGACGACGACTGGCGCGACTTGATGGAGCCCGTTCGCCGCGCGGCCCGACGTATGGTCGACACAGGCGAAGTCGAGATCACCCAGAAGGGGTCGGTCATAGATCCCTCGACCGCAAAGGGGCCGATCCGGATCCGTTGGAAGCGTTGACGGAAACCTGTCGGTGGGTGGGTATAGCTTTCGTGGTGTGAAGACATGGGGGGATGTGTTCGGGCTCGGGGACCAGGAGTTGGTCTCTGAGCTTGCTGACGTCATCTCTCTCGAAAACGCCCTCGCAGCACAGAGATTGACGTTGCTCGCCGAGATCGACCGACGTGGCTTGGCGATGAAACTCGGGCACTCGTCCGTCACCCGCTGGTACGCGAAGTCGATACGGATCACCGACGGATCCGCCGCCCGCCAGAACGCACTGGGGTACTGGTTGTTCGATCACCCCACGGTGCTCGACGCCCTCGCCGATGGTCGCATCCATGCCGCGCACGCCGCCGCCATCGCCGAGGGATACGACGTCGTCCTGGTGGCCGACCCGCCGTTGGATCAGGACCGGCGCGACGGAATTGTCGACGAATTGCTCGACACCGCGATGCGCAACACCGCCGGCCACGTCACCTCCCGCGCCCAGGCATTGGCGCATGCGGCCGCGGACGACGCCCGCGCACGACACGAAAAAGCCGAGAAACACCGCCGAGAGCAAGAACAGCAGGAACAGGAGCGTCGCGCCGCCGACACCGCCACGTCCTCCGACCGACACGGCGACCCGACACCGGATCCGGAACCGCCTGCGCCCGAGCCTGTTCCGCCGACACCTGCACCGCGACCGGTGTCGGAGAACTCGGCACTGAACCGGTTCGACCTGCATGCTCTGGCCAACGGCCGCTTCCAGTTCGGTGGCGACATCGACCGGTTGCTCGCCGAGAAACTTCTCACCGCTCTGTCGCCGTTGACGGCACCGCGGCCGGGTCCCGGCGGGGAGCGCGACCCACGCAGCCCGTCCAAGCGCCGGGCCGATGCACTCGATCAGATCCTCGACCGACACCTACGCGGCAGCACCCGCGGGTCGGCGGGCGGGTCGCGGGCGTCGGTGCACCTGATCGTTGCCCTGCGGGACTTGCTCGCCCACGGTGGCAACAAGCAAACGGGTAGCACTGCAACGGATTCGGTCGACACGGGTTCGGTCGCGAAGAGCTCCTCGAACGGCGGCGATAGCAACGGCTCGCGTCCGGATGGAGTGGCTCGAGGGGATATCGCTGCTCACGGCGAAGCGGCATCCGGATGTGGTGGTGCCGGGCAGAAGTCTGCGTCCGACCCGGGCGACGCTGGTTCTCGCGACGCCACCGCGGCCGGCCGTGGCGGTGACAGTAACGGCGGGCAGAAGTCTGCGCCCGAGCCGGGCGACGCGGACTGGCCGTTCCACCTCGACTGGACCGGCCCCATCAGCCGCTTCCTCGCCGAACTCGTCACCTGCGACGCCGACCTGACCCCGGTCATCGTCGACCACCACGGCGTACCACTCGCGCTCGGACGAACCACACGACTCGCCAGCGACGACCAACGCATCGCCCTGGCCATCCGCGACACCTGCTGCGTCATGTGCGGCCGCCCAGCCCAGTGGTGCCAAGCCCACCACATCAAATTCTGGGAACACGGCGGCCCCACCGACCTCGACAACCTCGCGCTGGTCTGCGGAGAATGCCACCGCCTCGTCCACCACGGCGACTGGCAGCTCATCATGGGCGACGACGGACACCCCTACGCCATCCCACCCGAATCCGTCGACCCCAGACAGCAGCCCCTCCCCAGCTACCACCGACGAAAACAGCGAGCAGCCTGAACAACTCAGGCGCGCAACGCGCGCTTGAGCAACTTTCCGCTCTGGTTGCGGGGCAACTCGTCCAGGAAAGTGACGGTCTTCGGCACCTTGAACGGCGCGATCCTGCCCTTCACGTGGTCGATCAACTCCTGCGCCGACACCTCACTTCCGTCCTTGAGCACGACGACAGCAGTCACCGCTTCGATCCACTTGTCGTCCGGAGTCCCGATGACCGCCACCTCGGCAACGGCGGGGTGGGTGTAGATCACGTCCTCGACCTCACGAGAAGCAACCAGAATTCCGCCCGTGTTGATGACGTCCTTGATCCGGTCGACGACCGTGATGAACCCCTCGGCGTCCCGAGTCACCAGATCACCCGAATGGAACCACCCACCCGAGAACGCATCCGCCGTCGCCTCCGGCTTGTCCCAGTAACCGTCGCACAATTGAGGCGAGCGGTAGAGAATCTCACCGGGCTCACCGTCCGGCACATCGTTACCGTCCGCGTCGACGACGCGGGTCTCGACGAAGAACACCGCACGACCGCACGACGCCGGTCTGGCCTCGTGCTCGGACGGCTGCAGAACCGTTGCCAGCGGACCGATTTCGGATTGCCCGAAGCAGTTGTAGAACTCGATGTCCGGGTATCGCTCACGCAGCCGGGTCAACACGGTGACGGGCATGATCGACGACCCGTACTGCGCCTTCTTCAACGACGACAGATCACGAGAATCTAGGTCGGGGTGATTGGCGAGCGGAACCCACACCGTCGGGGCCAGGAACAACGACTTGATCTTCTCGTCCTCGATCCGCCGCAGAATCTCCGCGACGTCGGGCTTGCGCATCAGTCGCACGGTCGCCCCGACCGACAGATACGGCAGCATGAACACGTGCATCCCCGCCGAGTGGTACATCGGCATCACCAACAGCGGGTCGTCGTCTTCAGTGAACCCCAGAGCGATCACACACGAGACGTACTCGGCAACGAGCGCGCCGTGAGACATCATCGCGCCCTTCGGTTTCGACGTCGTGCCGGAGGTGTAGAGCAACTGCGCCAGGTCCGCGGAGTCCGCGGCCGGCTCGAGGACCGAATCATCCCCGGCAGGGTCGAGCAGATCCGGAAGCGACACCACGAACTCGACGGCGGTACCGCTCCGAACGGAATCGAGCGTGTTCGACAATTCCGGGTCGACGAGCACTGCCCGTGCGCCCGACTGATCGAGCAGATACAGCAGCTCGTCGCCCACGAGTGCGTAGTTGATGGGCACGTGCATTAATCCTGCTCGCGCACAGGCAAGAAATGCCACCACGTACGCGTCGGAGTTGACGCCGTACGCCGCCACCCGGTCACCCTTGTCCAAGCCCATCGCGATCAACCGACGGGCGACCCGCGTCACGGCAGTGTCGAGCTCGCGGTAGCTATGGCTGCGGCCTTCGAACGTCACAGCCGGACGGTCGGGAAATTTCGCCGCCGACCTGCGCAGAACGCCGTCGACGGTGCTGACTCGGGTGCCGTTCGTCATGACAACGACGTTATAGGGCGTCCAAGCTTTTTGCCTCGACTTCGACGTCGATGGTTCGCTCGCCGATCACGGGGCATTCGGTGTTGCATGACAATCAAACAAGCACTCGACAGTCTCGAGACTGCCTCGTTTCTCGACGGACCCAGCGACGCGATCCATGGCGTACTTGCACCTGCGGTAGCGGACAGTGCCGTGGGATCAGCGCTGCACGGCCGGTGGATCGGGCACCCCATCCACCCTGCGCTGGTGACGGTGACCATCGGCAGCTGGACCAGCGCAGTCGCGCTCGATCTCGTCAAGAACCAGTCCAGGGCAGCCAAAATTGTCGTCGCGCTGGGTCTCGCGTCCGCGCCTCCGGCGATAGCGACCGGATGGGCCGACTGGTCGACGATGAACACTGTGCAGCGGCGGGTCGGCATCATCCACGCGGCCTCGAACGCGACCGGCGTGTTCCTCTTTCTGGGCTCCTACCTCCGTCGCCGGAAGCAGACCGACGGAGTCGCCAAAGCTCTGGCGGCGGCCGGCCTCGCAGCCGCAGGACTCGGCGGACTGATCGGCGGGCACCTCGCCTACAGCACCCCCGGCAGCGAGGCCGAGTCCGAAGCTCGACACCGCCTGCCGAGCTGAAAACCCGTCAACAGTTGTTCGGTTCTCCGATCTTGACCGCCGACAGCACGGCTTCGCCCTCGCCGATGAGGACACCGGGAGCCGGATCCTGTTCGACGACAATCCAGTTCGAATCGTTGACCTGCATCCGGCCCTCCCCCGACGCGTCAGCGCTGCGGGAGTAGAAGACACCGGCCGCCTGGATCGCGTTCTGCGCAGACTGCAGATTCATACACACAACCGGAGGCATGTAGGCCGGGGCTGCGGGTGCGGGCCTCGCGACCGTCGGGGTATCGGGAATGACGATCCTCGGCACAACGGTAGAGCGCGTGAGGCCTCCCCCTGGCACCGCCTCGACCTCCGTGCCGACGTCTGCGCTCGGCGTGCTGCACCCCGCCAGCATCGGCAACACGGCAATGCAGGCCGCGAACACATGCCTTCTCGTCGACATCGAGACCTTTCGTAACGACAAACCCCCACCACAGCAGCCGTCTTTGATGGATCGCTCCTTGCGTCGATCCGTTACCGGTGGCGTTTCCGTACACCGTACGGTAGGCTGCGGCGGCACTGCGCGAACCAACGTGGGTGTACGCCCTTCGGGGCGCGGCGAAAGGCAATCGACAACGCGATGACCGAGCCCCAGCTAGTAGTACAAAACCAGCCACCTACCGATGCACTGTCCACGATCGTCGTGCGTGGAGCCCGAGAGAACAATCTGCGCGACGTCGACCTGGATCTGCCGAAACGCTCATTGGTCGTGTTCGCCGGCGTCTCCGGGTCAGGCAAGTCGTCGCTGGTGTTCGACACCATCGCCGCCGAGGCCCAGCGGCAGATCAACTCCACGTTCACCGCGTTCGCGCAGACGTTTCTGCCGTCCTACGGCCGACCGGATGCTGACCTGATCGCGAACCTGTCGGCCGTCGTCATCGTCGATCAGAAGCGACTGTTCGGTGGCCCGAGGTCGACGGTCGGCACCATCACCGACATCGGAGACTGGCTGCGCATGCTGTGGTCCCGCGCCGTCACGCCGAGCATCGGCTACGCCAACGCCTTCTCGTTCAACGACCCCGCCGGGATGTGTCTCGAATGCGAGGGGCTCGGCGAGGCGAAGGTCGTCGACCTCGGCGAACTGGTGGACGAGTCGAAGTCGTTGCGCGAGGGCCCGTTCAAGCATCCCGACTTCGAGGTCGGCAAATGGCCGTACCGGGTGTTCGCCGACTCGGGCCTGTTCGATCTCGACGTCCCGATCGAGCAGTACTCGGCGCGCGAGCGTCACCTCTTCTTCGACGCCAAGCCCGGCGAGGTCGAGGTGACCAATCCCGACGCCGTCATGAAGAGCTACGAGGGCATCGTGTCGAGGTTCCGCCGAAGCTACCTCGTCAAGGACGCAGATGCGCTCAAGGGCAAGGCGAAAGCCGCGTTCGAGCGCATCGTCACGCGCGGCGTCTGCGAGGCCTGCGGCGGTTCCCGCTACAACGACACCATCCGCGGTGCCACTCTCGAAGGACTTTCCCTGCCCGACGCGTTCGCCATGCAGGTTTCCGAACTAGCCGACCGTATCGAACAATGGGACATCAAGGGCCTGCACTCCGTCACCACCGAAATCGTCACGCAGTTGACCAGGCTCGTCGATCTCGGCCTGGGCTACCTGAGCCTGGACCGTGCGACGTCCTCGCTCTCGGGTGGTGAATCCCAGCGCATCAAGATGGTTCGTCACCTCGGAGCCACGCTGAACGACATGCTCTACGTCTTCGACGAACCGACGACCGGTTTGCATCCTCGCGACGTGCACCGCCTGAACGACATGCTGCTCGCGCTGCGCGACAAGGGCAACACCGTCCTCGTCGTCGAACACGACCCCGAGGTGATGGCCATCGCCGACCGGATCGTCGAGATCGGACCGGGCGCCGGAAAGTCTGGTGGCACAGTGGTGTTCGAGGGAACCTTCGACGAGCTCCGCCGAGCCGACACCAGGACCGGCGTCGCGCTCCGGCGTGATGACGCCGAGATACGCACTCCCCGTGTCCCTTCGGGCTGGCTGAGCATCTCCGGTGCCACCACCCACAACCTGCGCGCCGTCAGCGTCGACATCCCGCTCGGGGTACTGACAGCCGTCACCGGTGTCGCCGGTTCCGGAAAGTCGAGCCTCATCCACGGTCATCTGCGCGAGGCCGCGCCCGACGCCGTCGTCATCGACCAGGCACCGATCCGGGGCTCACGCCGTTCGTCCCCCGCGACCTACACCGGTCTGCTCGATCCGATCCGCGCGTACTTTGCCAAGAAGACGGGCCAGCCGCCGTCGCTGTTCTCCCCCAACTCGGACGGCGCGTGCCCCGATTGCCAGGGCAGCGGTGTCATCTTCACCGAACTCGGATTCACCGATCCCGTGACGAGTACCTGCGAGACGTGCCAGGGCAGGCGCTTTCGCTCCGGGGCCATCCTGCACACCGTCGACGGCGTCAGCATCGCCGACATCTTCGAGATGTCCGTCGAGGACGCGCAGGACTTCTTCGAGGTCCAGAAGATTCGAGACATTCTTCGTCGCTGCCGGGACGTCGGACTCGGCTACCTCTCGCTCGGGCAGAACCTGTCGTCACTGTCCGGCGGCGAACGGCAACGTCTCAAACTCGCCACCGAGCTGATCGGGTCGTCTTCGGTGCTGGTGCTCGACGAACCGACGACGGGACTGCACCCGTCGGATGTGTCGAACTTGGTTGCGTTGCTGTCTGGGATGGTCGACGAGGGCAGGTCGGTGATCGTCATCGAACACAACCTCGACGTCGTCGCCGCGGCGGATCACATCATCGATCTAGGTCCCGACGGCGGCCACAACGGCGGGCTGATCACCTTCACCGGCACGGTCGACGAGCTGGTGGCCTCGGACACCCACACCGGTAGGTACTTGGCACGGAGCCTGGGGCGTTGACCGCTCCCCGATAGTGTTGGCGTTCGAAGAGACACCGGACAACACAGGAGTGGCAGTGCAGCGTCGATCGGCACGAATGATCTCAGCCGGGTTCGCGGTCGTCGCGCTCGTAGCGGCGGGATGCAGCACCACGGAAACGGACGCGCCACCCGCCGCCGATCCGGCACCCGCGGCGAGTGGCGAGTTTCCGAGGACGATCACGTCCGGCTCGGACGGCGGCTCGGTCACCATCGACGCTGCTCCACAGAAGATCGTGTCGCTGAGCCCAACCGCGACGGAGACGCTGTACGCCGTCGGGGCGGGCGACCAGGTGGTGGCCGTGGACGATCAATCGGACTTCCCCGCCGATGCTCCGAAGACAGGGTTGTCGGCGTTCACCCCGAGCCTCGAAGCGATCGTGGCGTACAACCCCGATCTGGTGATCGCCTCCACCGACCTGGGCCTCGTGACGTCGACACTGGCCGAGGCAGGCGTTCCGACGCTGGTGCTGCCTGCCGCGACGAGCATCGACGACGCCTACTCGCAGATCGAGCGCGTCGCGGACGCCACCGGCCACGACGCCGACGGCGGTGCCGTCGTGTCCCGGACTCGTGCCCGGATCGATGCAGCCGTCGCGAGCGTCCCGACCCGCGAGGCGCCGCTGACGTACTTCCACGAACTCGATGACACGTTGTACACGGTGACGAGTGCGAGCTTCGTCGGGCAGATCTATGGTCTGTTCGGACTCACCAGCGTCGCCGACGGTTCCGACGCCGGCGACTACCCGCAGCTCGCCGCCGAGGCCGTCATCACGTCGAACCCGGATGTGGTGTTTCTTGCCGACGCCCAATGCTGTGGCGTCACAGCCGCTTCCGTCTCGTCGCGACCGGGTTGGGGATCGATGACCGCCGTCCGCGACGGCCGGATCTTCCCGATGGACGAGGACCTGTCGAGTCGATGGGCCCTCGTATCGCAGACCAGGCAGAGGCCGTCGCTGCGGTGGTACAACAGATCCCTGCGTGAGCTATCGATGCCCGATACGAACCTCGTCCACGAATACACCTGTCGCCCAAAGCAAGCGAGACCTCATCTGGTCGGGCAGGGTAACCGTCAGTTGGACGAGGTACTGATCGACGATGTGGTGGACGACGACATACCGGGTCCGGGCGAACAACGTCCGACCCTCCCACTCGTACCGACCCGCAATCGAAACGGACGGTAGACCGCAGAACGGGTCGCGGTCGTAGCTGACGTCGATCCATTCCGGAAGTGCCCGGGAGTCGCCGAACCCACAAGCCAGCAGGGTCTGCGGATCGAGTGACCGCGTCAACTTTCCGGTCAAGACTGCCGCGTTGGGAACGAACCCGTCGACCGCATCTGCCGGAGAACACAGCACCGCGGTGGCGTGCGGAAACAGATGCGCAGGAACGAGATCCCACCCCGGCAGCGCAGGGAGCTCCAGACCGAACCTTGCGCATTCGTCGAGATGTACGGGCGCGAGCTCGACACCACGCTGTTGCAGAACGCCCTGCATCGATTGTTCCCGAGTTGTCACTGGACGTCCCGTCGACCCGACATCGACGCCGCTCGGTCTGCTTCGATGCGATCGAGGAATCGAGGCGGGCGCAGTAGCTCTCGCGCGTCGTCGTGGGCAAGCTGCGCACGGCCCCAGGGATTGGCCCGACACCACTGCAGTACGGACAGCAGTGCGTTGGGCTCGACCTTCTTCTCGCACGCCATCAGGACCAGCACCTGATCCGTTCCACCGGCAGGGTCGCGATACACGACTCGGATGGTGGGGTACCAATGTGAATGCGACACCGCAGGATTCGGATGCGTCCGCGGCTGCAGCTCGACGATCCCGTCCCACGGGACAACCGTGATTGCAGTGGTGGCCTTCCATCCGCGGCGCCGGTAGATCTCCTCCACGAGGCCATCGGGATGCAGTGAAATTCGGGTCCGGTTGACGACGAGCACACTCAGTGCGAAAAACAGCAGACATATCGGAGCGCCGAAGTGCGACATGACTACGACGCCCAGGTCGTGACGCGTTGTACTTACCCGTGCGTCTCCTCCCCAGTGGATGTAGGACAGGCCGGACACCAACGCGAATGCGAGTATTCCGCTGCGATACAACACAGTCCCCCGCCCCGGCACTGCCACGCCTCGGCCGACTCCGGCGACAGTCACCGGTCGCACGAACAGCGACAGCCGCGCAGACCCGATGCCGGACAACACCACGGCCGCTGCGAGCGGTATCAGCACCGCGAGCACCAGCGGCGACACGAGGAGAACGGTCTCCCCGGAAAGCGTCCCGAACAGGAGAACCGGAGCCACGATCGTCGCGGCAAGGACTGCAGACGAAACTCCGAGAGCTACCAGCCAACCCAGGTGAACACTGCGCCACGTCCGCACCCACAATGGATACTTCTGCGCTACCAGGCTCTTACGCAGCACGTCCTCGGTCTGGGGCGTGCGATCGTCTCTGATCTCGCTCATTTTCCTGCCGCCTCGAACAACTTCTCCACGCCGTAGCTGACGACTTGGCCCAGAGCGATCCCGGCAGCAGCGCCGGCCACCGTGCCGGGCCCCGGAAAAATGGAACCCGCCATGCCACCCACGGCTCCGAACGCCCAGGTCGTAATTGCTCCCGCGACTATCGGCGTCGCCTCGACGATCACGGCCTCGGCCGGGTTCACGCCCTCGTCGATTTTTCCCGCAATTCCGGGAATCGCACCCGCAACGACTCCGAAGACCCCGAGCCCGCGTCCGATGTTCTTGGCAACGTCGTCGACGGATTCGACACCGGGTATTTCCAGCGCCCGCCTTGTCACGGCGGCCATGCCTCCGACGACCGACGCCGCGATGGTCGACGGCCAGTCCGGCATCCAGGAGAACGACCCGTCCGGGTTCTCGACGAACTTTCCGGTGGGATTGTCGAGGGCGAGCGCCGTCAGCACCTCGGTGGGCTCGGCCAGCTGCTGCGCAGCGTCGAGAGCGACACTCTCGGCCTGGCGCAGAGCACTCTGGATGTCCTCGGTCAATTGATTTGCTGCAGAACGCAGTTCGTCGGCTCGACGCGTCTTCTCGTCACCCAGGCTGTCGGGAATCAGCGCGATCATCCCTTCGGGATTCACCACACCGTCGGCCCGTACCGCGAACCCGCTCGTCGTAGCCGCGGACACCTGAGCCTGCACGTGCGCTTGGGCGGCCTCGACGATATCGGCTGCACCTTCGAATGCAGCGGCGAGCGAGTCGATTTCGCTGCAGACGGAGCTCATCCGGGAGCATTCGGCCACTACGCGATCGGCTGCGGCGCGTGCCGCGTCGCCGGTCCACGTCTCGGCCAGTGTGTCCTGCTCTTCCAAGACCCCGGTTCGTTGGCCGTTGACGCGCTCGACTATCTCGGCCAGTTCGATCATCGTCTTGCGCATCGACTGCGGCTCCCAGCCGGCGACGTGCGGCACGGTCGGGGTCATTTCGGCTGGTCCATCGCAGCGAGGCGGCGGGCAAGGTCGTCGTCGGTGATCTCGTAGTTCTGCGCGACACCACGGGCGATGTCCGCAACGCATTCGGCTCGGCCTGCCAGAGCGGCAACAGCTCCCGCAGCCGCTGCGG
This sequence comes from Rhodococcus sp. PML026, assembly GCF_000963615.1. Taxonomy (NCBI): domain Bacteria; kingdom Bacillati; phylum Actinomycetota; class Actinomycetes; order Mycobacteriales; family Nocardiaceae; genus Rhodococcus; species Rhodococcus sp. PML026. The sequence goes on from NZ_KQ031368.1 coordinate 209,852, forward strand.
ACGCTGCCGCACACGCTGCGCGAAAGTCGGTACCCTGCAGCGCATTCTCGGATGCTCGGAACGGGGCGAGGGTGTCCAACTCGGCGATCACCTCCCCCGTTCCCGACAGCACATTCGAGAACTGCCGCAGGATCACTGGATCCACATTCACTGTCATGACGCTCCCCCGAGTCGCACCGTATCGACGCCCGGTGAATCGGCGTCATCGGGTTTGACGCAGCGAGCCCGTTATCGGTTCCGTGCCGAAGCTAGGACCGCGACAGTTCCAGTCGCTCACGAAGCGGTGGTGGCACCAGCAGGTCGGGTGAGTCGTAGCCGGTCATGCGGATCCGGTTGACCGGGCCTTCTGTGCACCACTTCATCAATGCCAGAACGGCATTCGGCTCGGCTGCGAGCAAATGGATGCGAATCGCCATCCGGTCCGGTTGATCCAACCGGTCGCGGGGACGCTCGATATCGAGCCCAGTCGCTCGGACATACAGTACGGGCTCGGTGAACCCACTCCCCCGCTTCTCTGACGTTCGGTACGTCGAGGCCTCGTACTGCTCCACATCGTCCCAGCGCACGAGGATGTCGTGAGTGCGAGGAAAGAAGAACATGCACGACCGTCTGCGTCTGACAAATCCGTCCGCGAACAAACGCAGTTCGACGCTGCTGCGGAAGCCGAGCGTCGCCACCAGTACAACGATGGCAATTCCAGCAATCGGCATACCAGCCGCGCCGAACACGTCACTCTTCGACAGGGCGACCCCCATTCCTGACATCAAGATGGACGCGACCGTGATCAACCAGAGCTTGGCGGTCCGAGGCGGAATGGAGACGCCGCTACCGAGCGCGTGGTCCTCGACGCGCCGAACGAATCGGACGGGGATTCCCCATCGAATCACGTTGTCGTTAATGCCGATCCAAACGCAAGCCATGAGGGCAAGTAGAGCGATCGATCCGATCGTGTGCCCATTGTCGCTTCCTTGCACCTCGAGCCGTCCGCGATAGATCGCAATGGCTACCACCGCGACAATCGCGATGACGGCCTGCCACAGGCGGCCCAACGTGTTCGGCCAGTACGGGACCCAGATAGGTCGTTCTGCGTCGGTGTACTTCGTCTCACTCATGCGTCCCCCCACAGTCGGTATCAGGTATTGGACGCACCGGTGGTGCGATCGGTTCCCCGCTGCTCGGTTCGATGAGACGGGGATCCAACGCGTACCGTTGGCGCGGCTAACGACTTAGGAGGGCGATCGCAATGAACGGCCGTCGATTATCGTTCGCTGCCGCGGCCGGACTCGCGGCCGCGATGGGCGTCGGGCGATTCGTGTTCACGCCGCTGCTACCGATCATGGTCGACGCAGCGGAGGTGACACCGAGCAGCGGTGCCGTCATCGCAACCGCGAACTATGCCGGCTACCTCGTCGGCGCGATCGTGTTGTCGGTGCGCCCGTCGATCAATACGACGACGTCGTTCAGGCTGTGGACGCTCGTGCTCATCGCAAGCGAATTGGCGATGGCTGCAGTGCATTCCACCGCAACGTTTTCGGCGCTGCGGTTCCTGGCCGGCCTCGCGAGTGCCGCGGTGTTCATCGCCTGCGCGAGCACCGTCACCAAGCACAGAGCGGACGGTGCGTCACCAGGAATCGCGTTCGGCGGCGTCGGTGCAGGTATTGCAGCGTCCGGCATTCTGACGTTGCTCGCCGGACCACATCTGTCGTGGGAGGCGCTGTGGTTGTGCTCGGCGATACTGACTGCGGTGCTCGTCGCCCCGGCGTGGACGCTTCGGGTACACCCCGAGCCTGCAGGGCGGTCCGAGGCGGGCGAGGTGAACGCCGGAACCCGCGCGGTGTGGCGGACATTGCTCGTCGCGTACTTCCTCGAGGGCCTCGGGTACATCGTCGTCGGCACATTCCTCGTTGCGGCGGTCGGTGGCCACGGCAGCACGTCGGTGGGTCCGGTTGTGTGGATCGTCGTCGGATTCGCCGCGGTACCGGCGACGGTGCTGTGGCAAGGGGTGGCACGCCGAACCAGCCTGCGCAAAGCTCTGGTAGCAGCGTTCGCATTGCAGACCGTGGCCGCAGTGCTTCCCGCACTGACCGGGAACACCCTTGCCGCCGTATGTTCAGCGTTGTTGTTCGGGGGAACGTTCATGGGCATCACGATGCTGACGATGAGCACAGCGCAAACACTTCCCATCGGCCGTACCGCGGCGACGCTGACGGCGGTCTACGGCGTCGGGCAGGTGGTGGGTCCATTGGTCGTCGCGCCGGCGATCGGGGACTCCTACTCGACCGCCTTCGCAATCGCGACCGGCGTGCTGGTGCTGGGAACCGTGGCTTCTGTGCGGATACTGCGGATGTCGGCGTGAGGCCACCCCCACATTCGGTTGGGTGCTGACGGGAAAAAGCCCAGGTGACGAAGATCGCGTCAGCTGTGACCAGGGCCTTCGCTCTTGACGGTTCACGCGTACCTACCCAGGATGTTTCGTACACCCTCGGCGCCGGGAAGGCGTCGAGAATGCGCACAGGGCACATCGACCCCGAGGCGCGCTACTACATCCGAGGAGAAAAACTATGTCCACCACAGTGGCCGATCAACTCGTTCGCGGACTCGTCGACGCCGGAGTTCGGCGCATCTACGGAATCGTCGGCGACAGTCTCAACCCGGTGGTCGACGCGGTGCGTCGGACCGGAGGATCGGCCAAGGGCGGCATCGACTGGATCCATGTTCGCCACGAGGAAGCCGCGGCGTTCGCGGCATCGGCGGACGCGCAGACCACCGGCACCCTCGCCGTGTGCGCCGGCTCCTGCGGACCGGGTAATCTGCATCTGATCAACGGGCTGTTCGACGCACACCGTTCCGGCGCACCGGTTCTCGCGATCGCATCCCACATTCCCAGCAGCGAGATCGGGTCGGGGTACTTCCAGGAGACGCACCCCGATCGCCTGTTCGTCGAATGCTCGCTGTACAACGAGTTCGTCTCCACCGCCGAGCAAGCACCGCGCGTCTTCCGCGCTGCGATCAACGCAGCGATCACCGGCGGCGGAGTATCGGTGGTGACGCTCCCCGGTGACATCGCCGAGTTGTCCGCTGCCGGCGCAATGGATCCCATCGCCATTCCGTCGACTCCCGTCGTCACTCCGCCCGCCGCCGACATCCAACAGCTGGCCGACGCCATCAACAATGCCGAGAAGGTCGCGATCTTCGCCGGCTACGGCGTCAAGGGCGCCCATGACGAGGTCGTGGCATTCGCCGACACCATCGGCGCTCCCGTCGGACATTCGTTGCGCGGCAAGGAGTTCATTCAGTACGACAACCCGTACGACGTCGGCATGACCGGTCTGCTCGGCTACGGAGCTGCACACGCCGGTATCCACGACGCGGATCTGTTGATCCTGCTCGGCACCGACTTCCCGTACCAACAGTTTCTTCCCGAGGATGTCGCGACCGCGCAGATCGACATCGATCCGACCAAGTTGGGTCGCCGTACCTCGGTGAAGTACCCCATCCACGGAGACGTGCGTGCAACTCTGAACGCGTTGGCTCCGTTGGTCACTCGCAAGACCGATCGCCGGTACGCAGAGAAGTGGTTGGACAAGCACAACGATCTGATGGGCAAGACAGTCGGCGCGTACACCCGCAATGCCGAGAAGCTCGTCCCGATCCATCCCGAGTTCGCCGCGTCCGTGCTCGACGATCTGGCCGACGACGATGCCGTGTTCACCACCGACACCGGTATGTGCAACGTGTGGACCGCCCGATACATCAACCCCACCGGCAGAAGAGCTTTCGTCGCGTCGATGCTGCACGGCTCGATGGCCAACGCGCTACCGCACGCCATCGGGGCGCAGTTCGCGCACCCGGGCCGTCAGGTCGTCTCCATCTCGGGTGACGGTGGATTCTCGATGATGCTCTCCGAACTCCTCACCGTGGCGATGTACAAGTTGCCGGTGAAGATCGTCATGTTCGACAATTCGACCCTGGGCATGGTCAAGGCCGAGATGCTCGTCGACGGACTCCCCGACTTCGGTGTAGACGTGCCACAGGTCGACTACACCGGAATCGCCAAGGCTGCGGGCATTCACGCGCAGCGCGTAGACCAGCCGGGTGATATTCGCGGCGCACTCGAAACCGCGTTCGCCACGGACGGGCCTGCCCTGGTGCAACTGATCACCGATCCGCTGGCACTGTCGGTGCCGCCGACCCTCACCGGCGAGCAGCTCAAGGGCTTCGCGCTCGCGATGAGCAAGGTGGTTCTCAACGGCGGTGTAGGAGAAGCAGTTCGGATGGCGAAGTCGAACCTGCGTAACGTTCCGCGTCCCTGATCGAGACCCAGCACCGGTGGTACGGCATGTACCACCGGTGCTGTCGTCTACCGGATCTTGTCCCACAGGTCCCGCTGCGCCGCACGAGGATCCTGCACCGAAGCCGACTCCTCGTCGAATGTCATGACCGTTCGCTCCGACCCGTACGGGGCCCAGCCCGGGTCGCCTGCCGTGACGAAGTCCACCCAGGCGCGGTGAGTCCGGTCGGCGAGTTTCTGCGGAGGGTTCGGCCCGAGGAGCAACCCTCCGGTGCCCTCGGCGAGGTTGTCGAAGACGAACGGGATCTCGATTGCGTGGCAGGCACCCAGCTTGCCCTCGTACGACGGTGACGGCCAGGCGAATTCGTACATATACGTCGCGGAACCCGAACGAGCCTCGGCAATACGGATGACAGGAATTCGGAAGAACCAGTCGGTCATCGCGGCCATCATGACCTCACCTGCGGTGGCGTCGGGTGTGTCGGCGCGGTAGAGCTCGAGCACCCGGTCTGCGTCGGCACCCATGCCCGCCATGGCCATGCGCAGCAGATTCTCGTCGATGTGCCGGAACACGCCGCTGGGTACGAAGAACAGCGCGTGTTCGTCGGAGTTGGATCCGACCATGATCTCGACGTCTGCGGTCGAGCCGGCGGCGATCGCATCGATCGGCCGGGCCGGCACCACGTCCCCGTCGATGTGCGGCTCGTACGCCATGACATTGAGGACCAGCTCGCCCCACAGACGCGGATCGGGTTGCTTGGCAATACGATTCGACAGCGCGGTCTGCGCGGCCGTCAAGTCCGCCACCGGCACCGAACCGAAACCGTCGACGGTGGGTTCCACACCGAGGTCCGACGCCAACGCCGCGGTGACCTTCTTCGCGGTCTCCTCCGTCAGCACATGGTGCCCGCCGCCGCTCTGCAGGATGGCGCGGCGGAACAGCCCCTTCGCGCGAGGCATCGACAGCAGCGTGCCCACACTCATCGCGCCCGCCGACTCCCCCGCAACCGTCACCTGGGCGGGGTCGCCGCCGAACGCCGCAATGTTGGCGGCCACCCATTCGAGCGCCGCAACCTGATCCAGCAGACCGCGGTTGGCGGGCGCTCCGTCGATCGCCAGAAATCCGTCGACGCCCAATCGGTAGTTGATGGTGACGCACACGATTCCGTCGCGGGCGAAGGCGGTGCCGTCGTACGTGGGTACCGCGCCGCTGCCGTTGGTGAACGACCCACCGTGAATCCATACCAGTACCGGCAACCCCGCAGCCTCGACGTCGAGCGTCCAGACATTCAAGTTCAGGCAATCGTCTCCGTCGATCGCCACCTCGGACAGAATCTGGTCGATCGGGCTGGGAAATCCGGGCTTCGGAGCCGTCGGGCCGAATTCGGTGGCCTGCCGGACGCCCTCCCACGACTCGGGTTGCTGTGGTGCCTGGAAGCGGTGTGCACCGAAGGGCGGTGCCGCGTACGGGATTCCCTTGAAGGCGCTCACCCCCGCAACTGTGCGACCACTGAGTTTCCCTTGCGCGACCTCTACGACCGGGTTCATCGGTTCCTTTCGGTTTCGAACGTGAGAACTCCATAGTGCACTCCCGGCCCACGTCGTCGACCCCGGTTGCGGTTATTCTCGACGGACCGCCCAAACCGGACATCGCGATCCGGAACTCGACCGTTTCGGAAGGCTCCACGATGGCCATCGACTACACCCGCAAGCCCTCTCAGCCCGCCCAGCCCGCCGCGTCGGTGAATCTGAGCAAGGTGACGCTGTCCAAGGCGTCGCCCACCATCAGTTTGACCAAGTCCGGTGAGAAGCAGGGGTCGATGCGGGTGAATCTCAACTGGTCGAGCGGCGCACCTGCCGCGCAACCGAAGAAGAAAGGCTTTCTGGCGAAGCTGGCCGCCGCGTCGTACGGCACCGGAGGGGTGGACCTCGACCTCGGCTGCCTCTACGAGCTGCGGGACGGTTCCAAGGGCGTCGTTCAGGCACTGGGAAACACCTTCGGTTCGTTGCAGCAGCCGCCGTTCATCGCGCTCGACGGCGACGACCGCTCGGGTTCGGTCAGCGGCGGGGAGAACATGCACATCAATCTCGCCGACCCCGACAAGTTCACGCGCATTCTGATCTTCGCGATGATCTACGACGGCGCGCCCAACTGGGCTGCGGTCGACGGCGTGGTGACCCTGTATCCCACCAGCGGCCCGCAGGTGGAGGTTCGCCTGGACTCGGCCGAGAACTCGGCACGGATCTGCTCGATCGCGTTGCTGCAGAACACGTCCGCCGGGATCACCGTGACGCGCGAGGTGGAGTACATCCAGGGCAGCCAAGCCGATCTCGACAAGAAGTACGGCTGGGGAATGAAGTGGGCTGCCGGCCGAAAGTGAACTAGGACGCTGGTTTCGGTTGCGGCGGAACCATTTCCAGTCGCACACCGATCAAGCGAACCTCTCGGCTGTGGTCGAGCCGATCCACCAGGGCCACTGCGGCCGACGTGAGAGTCGCTGCATCGAAGGTTGGCGGGCCCGCGATCGGGGCGCTGACGGTATGCGTCTCGAACGGGGCATACCGGATCTTCAGTGCGGCGCGGACCGCAGGCCGATTCTCGTTTTCGATGTCTGCGAGCACCTTCGACGTCAAATTCGCGACCTCGTCCCTGATCACGGTCCAGTCGGCGACGTTGGTCTGGAACGTGACTTCCCGACTGTGTGATCGCGCGACCCACGGTTCGGACGTCACCGGAGACAGCTCGATCCCCCGCCCCTTCGTACCGAGCCACGGCCCGGTCTTCGGCCCGAACGCCGCGGCGAGGTCTGCGTCGTCCGCATCGGCCAATTCACGGACGGTGGTGATACCGAGTGCAGCAAGCCGGGTGGAGATCTTCTTGCCGATTCCCCACAGCGCATCGGTGCCGCGCTCTCCCATCACCTCGTACCAATTGTCCTGGGTGAGTTGGTAGATACCCTGAGGCTTGTCGAAATCGGTGGCGATCTTAGCTCGAAGCTTGTTGTCGCCGATCCCGACCGAGCAATGCAGCCCGGTCGCATCGAACACCGCGTCGTGCACGGTCCTGGCGAATGTCCTCGGATCGTCGGTCTCGACGCCCAGGAAGGCCTCGTCCCAGCCGATCACCTCCACCACCACCCCGAGGGAACGCAGCGTGTCCATCACCGTCGCCGACGCCTCGTCGTATGCCGGCTTGTCGACGGGAAGAAAAACGGCGTCGGGAATCTTCTTCGCTGCGATCCGCAGCGGCATTCCGGATCCGACGCCCTTCGCCCGTGCCTCGTAGGACGCTGTCGACACCACCCCACGCTCGGTCGGATCTCCCCTGCCGCCGACCACGACGGCTTTGCCCACGAGGTCGGGGTTCCTCAGCACCTCGACCGCTGCGATGAATTGGTCGAGATCGACGTGCAGTACCCAGCGCCGCCGAGTGGCATCGGTCGACGCATGCTCGGTCGTGGTGGTCCCGGTCATGGTCACCAGTGTGCCCGTGGTGTCTCATGGCGCAATGACGAAATCGATATCTCGGACCATCGGCCGGATCGTGCTGGGAGCATTTCTCGTCTTCGCCGGTCTGAGCCATCTGTTCTGGGCACGCAGTACCTTCGCGGCCCAGGTACCGACATGGATGCCCGTCGACACCGACTTCGTCGTCCTGGCTTCGGGCGTCGTCGAGATCGTTCTCGGTCTTGCGCTCCTGTTCTGGACTGCTCGCTCAGCGCTCGTGGGATGGGTGGTGGCCGCCTTCTTCGTCGCCGTCTTCCCGGGAAACATCTCTCAATTCGTCACGCACACCGACGCGTTCGGTCTCGACTCGGATGCCGCACGCGGCATCCGACTGCTGTTCCAACCTCTTCTGATCGTGTGGGCGCTGTGGTGCACCGGCGCCTGGGCACAGTGGCGCGCCTCGAATGAGGGTCGCAGCCAGCGTCACTGAGCGGAGCTGTGCCCGGCGGGAACGATGCCGTGGTGCAACAGAGCCACGTCGGGATGTGCGCGCGTACGGGATTTCCAGGCGTTCGCCCCGTAGGTGTCGTAGATGGGGTTGGCGGGATCGTCCTCGACGCCACGTGAGTGCCGTGCCAGTTCCGGTGGCAGCGTGATGATCGGTACGACGGCATCGAGTGCGGGACTGAGGAAGTACGGCACCGATACCCGGTCGGTACCCGGCCCGGGGGCAATCACCCGATGCCGCGTCGCGCGGAGGTAGCCGCCCGTCGCCACTTCCAACAGCTCGCCGATGTTGACGATGAATGCGCCCTCCAGAGGCGGCACATCGACCCAGGTATCCGTGGTCGTCTCCACCTGCAACCCGGCCGAGTCAGGTTCGACCAGGAGCAGCGTCAACACCCCAGAATCCTTGTGCGCACCCACACCCTGTGAGTGATCCGGCGTACCCGGGTAGCGCACGACTTTCATCAACGTTGCCGGCGCGGTGCCGAACGCGTCGTCGAACACGTGCTCGTCCGCGCCGAGAGAGGCCGCCCAATGTCGGAGCAGCGCGAGTCCGATCTGCGACACCGATCGCTCCCACTGCTCGAACGTCTCGCGGAAGCCCTCGGGTTCGGACGGCCACAGGTTCGGTCCTTGCAGATTCCAGTAGCCCTGCGCATGCTCGATCGCCGGCCGCTCGGGACCGATGTCGATCTGCTCGCGCCAATCGACCCGACCGTTGGTCAGCTCGCCGCCCACTCGCGAATAGCCGCGAAAGTGTGGGCTCTTCAGTTGACTGATCTTGTCCTTGACGGCGTCGGGCACCGCGAAGAATGCCCGCGCCGAACGCAACACGTCGGCCATCCGGTCGGTGCCGATGCCGTGTCCGACGAGGTAGAAGAACCCCGAGTCGTGGGCTGCCTCGCGCAGAGCCCGTCGGAAGGTCTGTGGGTCGTCTTCGGACGACTCGAGATCGAGAACAGGGAGCATGACCCGATTGTCCTCCGCACCTGACGCGTCGGCCAGCAGTGTTGAGATTCGATGAATCCCCGTGCCTGGATGCCAGACTGGACGTCATGAGCCCGGAAGCACTCGACATCACCGTCGTCGGTCACGGCGAGGTGACCTACCCACCCGAACAATGCACGTTGTCCCTGACGGTGCGTACCGACGGCCGCAGCGCCGAGTCCGCGTCGGAGCCTGCGGGGCAACTCGTACGTGAGCTCACTCGCCTCATCGAACCCCTCTACAACAGTGAACACGGGCCGATCGATCGATGGACCATCGATCAGGTTCGGCGTTCCCGTCACCGCCCGTTCAATCAGGACGGCGAACAACTTCCGTACGTCTATCAGGCCGAAGCGTCCGTCGAAGTGAAGTTCAGCCAACTCGACCTGGTGGATGCCTTCGTGTACGCGGCATCCGCTCTCGACGGGGTCTCGATCGACCACTTCGATTGGGACCTCACCGAACCGAGCAGGAAAGCCCACACCCATGAGGTCCGCGAACGTGCAGTGCAGGATGCTGTGTCCAAGGCAGAGGCCTATGCGTCGAGCCTGGGAAGGGTGAATGTGACGGCCGTGGCCGTTGCCGATCCCGGACTGCTGACGGGGTCTGCCGAACGCGGCGTCACCGAGCCGTCCCACCGCATGCTTGCCGCACAATCCGGGCCCGCCGCGTTCGCCCTGAAGCCCGAGAACATCACGATCTCCGCCAGCGTGCACGCCAGGTTCACCGCCTCCTGACGTGGCTCGCCTACCCTCGACTTCATGAACCGCGACGATGCCCGACGCCTCTGGCCCCGGCCACCGCTGTTGCCTCGTCCGATTCTGATGGACCAGCGGTGGGAACGACTCGTCTTCCTACACTGGCGAGTACCGAGTTCCGTTGTAGCGCCGCTGTTACCGGACGGGTGCGTACCGGACGAGTTCGACGGTTCGTCGTGGGTCGGTCTCATCGGGTTCCACATGGTCGGTGCTGGTCTCGGATATCGGCACCCGGTGCCGTACTTCGGGACCTTCGGCGAGATCAATGTACGGCTGTACTCGATCGACGCAGAAGGCCGACGCGGTGTCGTCTTTCGCTCCCTCGAGGCGACCCGACTCGCAGTCGTCGTGGGCACCAATGCCGCACGTATCCCCTACCGGTGGGCATCGATCGATATCGACGACGACAAGCGAGCAATTTCCTACCGAAGCCGGCGGCTGGCACCGCCGAAACGCGGTGCGACGACGGACTTCGGCATCGTCCGGGGCACACGCGACATGTCCGACGACCCGCTGGCGGTCTTCCTCACCGCACGGTGGGGACTGCACACCGCGCTGGGCGGACGCCTGCTGTACGTGCCGAACGTGCATCGACATTGGGCCCTGGTGGACGCGGAACTGACCCACTGCTCGGATCAGTTGGTTGAGACTGCGGGTCTACCGGGGGTCTGTACTCGAACACCCGACTCGGTGCTGTACTCGGACGGGGTCGCAACTCAGTTCGGCAAGCCCTATGTGGTGCGTGGTCGGTAGAAGATGACGTGCCCGGACGACAACTCGACGACCCAGTCCCCGCCCGCCTCGGAACTGGCAGTAACGCTCTCCCGAAGCACCAAGTAACCCGCGTCGAGCGGTAGATCGAAATTCAGGCAAGTTCCGTCGGAGAATTCTACTGAAGCATCGTCGCCGGTAGATATCCGAACGACGGTCGCACCGATCGAGGGCAGACCCTCCCGAGTGGATACTTCGTCGCTTCGGTGCGGCGGTGCCGGCCACGATTCGACGGTGCCCTCGGCACCACACAGCACGGTCGACCCGTCGGCCGCACAGAATTCCCACGACTCGACCTCGGGTCGTGGATGGGCCACAACTCGCGTCCGTCCGTCGAATGTCAGACGGAGAACACCGGATTCGTCGAACTCGGCATCATCGCAGACGAGACCGAGCAACACGGCGAACGCCCTGAGTCCCTCGAATTGATTGTCTTCGTCGACGACAAGATCATCTACGACGACTTCACTGAACGCGACAGTGGCACCGCTGTCGAATTCGATGGTCAGATCGAAATCGAGCAGAACCTTGTGGACGCGCTGGCCGTCGACGGGAAGTTTCATCGAACACGACTGTGCCACACGAATCCAGCGCGGTACACAGTGCGCACGCGTTCTTTCGATCGTGTTGTGTGGGTAGTGGTTTCGAATGCAAAATGCCCCTGACCACGAGTGGTGAGGGGCATTTTGGGATGTTGTGTTCGGCGGTGTCCTACTCTCCCACACCCTGTCGAGTGCAGTACCATCGGCGCTGGAGGGCTTAGCTTCCGGGTTCGGAATGGGACCGGGCGTTTCCCCTCCGCTATGGCCGCCGTAACTCTGCGAAACAGTGTCACGAGCGAACCTGTCACCCACACACGTGTGGGGTGGCGGATTCGTGTATTCGGTTGTGTTACTGAACAACTACTCGTGTGTTGTTTCAGATATTGCACAGTGGACGCGTAGCTTCTTTGTGGTAAGTCCTCGGCCTATTAGTACCAGTCACCTGCATACATTGCTGTACTTCCAGTTCTGGCCTATCAACCCGGTGGTCTGCCGGGGGCCTTACCCCCTCGAGGGGGTGAGAAACCTCATCTTGGAACAGGCTTCCCGCTTAGATGCTTTCAGCGGTTATCCCTTCCGAACGTAGCCAACCAGCGGTGCTCCTGGTGGAACAACTGGCACACCAGAGGTTCGTCCGTCCCGGTCCTCTCGTACTAGGGACAGCCTTCCTCAAGTTTCTTACGCGCGCGGCGGATAGAGACCGAACTGTCTCACGACGTTCTAAACCCAGCTCGCGTGCCGCTTTAATGGGCGAACAGCCCAACCCTTGGGACCTACTCCAGCCCCAGGATGCGACGAGCCGACATCGAGGTGCCAAACCATCCCGTCGATATGGACTCTTGGGGAAGATCAGCCTGTTATCCCCGGGGTACCTTTTATCCGTTGAGCGACACCGCTTCCACTTGCCGGTGCCGGATCACTAGTCCCGACTTTCGTCCCTGCTCGACTTGTCAGTCTCACAGTCAAGCTCCCTTGTGCACTTGCACTCGACACCTGATTGCCAACCAGGCTGAGGGAACCTTTGGGCGCCTCCGTTACATTTTAGGAGGCAACCGCCCCAGTTAAACTACCCACCAGGCACTGTCCCTGAACCAGATCATGGTCCGAGGTTGAGGTATCCAATACGATCAGAGTGGTATTTCAACAACGACTCCACAGTAACTGGCGTCACCGCTTCACAGTCTCCCACCTATCCTACACAAACCGAACCGAACACCAATACCAAGCTGTAGTGAAGGTCCCGGGGTCTTTTCGTCCTGCCGCGCGTAACGAGCATCTTTACTCGTAATGCAATTTCGCCGAGTCTATGGTTGAGACAGCTGAGAAGTCGTTACGCCATTCGTGCA
>NZ_KQ031368.1:227500-309237 GCF_000963615.1 Rhodococcus sp. PML026
AGTGATGGAACGCGGACCGGGCCAGGACCAACCCGTCGACGACCGTGACCGTCACGCAGATGTCCTGATCAGGCGCCTCCACCAGGCTTCGAGAGGCGACCGAACCATGGAGGTACAGGGTTCCCGCCCTGTCCGGCCCCTCCGGATCCAGGCCGAACACGGTCGGGAGCACACGTGGCACGTTCCCCACCAGTACCCCCATATGACAGAGGCGAGCCGATCGGAGCACGTCGAGCAACGCCGTCCGCTCCGACTGCGCACGCTGCCGACCTCGGACCACGGTGGTTCTGGATGTTGGGGACAGAAGTGTTTCGTCGGCCGTCATGCCACCAGAGTGCCGCCCCGTTGGCTCACTGTCATGGTCTAATAGGGAGCAATAACGCTAGGCCACTTTCTGCCATGAACAGGTGACGCACGATGACCTTGCCGCCGAATGCCCTGTCGATCGCGATAGATCGAGCCGACCACCGCACGTTGCCCGTTCAGGTAGCCGACGGTATCCGGGCGGCAATCGATCGCGGCGAGCTCGAGCCCGGCGTCCGATTGCCAAGTACCAGAGCACTTTCCGTCGAAATGGGTCTGGCTCGTGCGGTGGCGGAGAAGGCGTACGAGCAGCTCGTCGCCGAAGGATGGCTGGAGGCACGTCGCGGATCCGGCAACTACGTCCGAGATGTTCCGCATGCCGTTCGGTCGGACCACAGGCTGCACCGAGCACAGGAAGGCCCACCCACTACGCAGCGCATTTCGCTGCGCCCCGGAATACCGTGGACTCCGCCTCGCGCATCCGATGCGTGGAAGCGGGCATGGCGAGACGTCGGTGGCTCTCCCCCACCGGGCGACTATCCCGATCCGGCCGGCTCACTCGACTTGCGGATGCGCATTGCCGACTTGCTCGGCCGTGCTCGCGGGCTGCACACCACCGCGGATTCGATCGTCGTCACCACGGGCAGCATTCACGGTCTGGACCTGGCACTGGGTTCCCTCTCTGTAAACGTCGGCGTCGAACATGTTCTCGCACTGGAGAATCCGGGATACCGGGCTGCTGCTGCCCTCGCTACACACCGCGGGTGGTCCGTTCACGACATCCCCGTCGACCGCGAGGGCCTCGTCGTCGACGAGCTCGAATCGGTTCCTCACGGCACCCCGGCCGTTTACGTCACTCCCTCACACCAATACCCCACCGGCGGACTCATGCCCATCGGTCGTCGGCGCGCCCTGGCGGACTGGGCACGAAGCACCGGAACCACCATAATCGAGGACGACTACGATTCCGAATTCCGTTACGGCATAGCACCTTTGACGACGGTCACCGAGCTCGTTCCGGACCGTGCCGCCTACCTGGGAACGGTATCGAAGACGCTGGGTGCCGGCGTACGCCTCGGATGGATGGTGGCTCCCCCGTCGATGGTCGAGCGCATCACCGACACACGTCGCGCCATCGGCGACTTCCCGTCGGTTCCCGTCCAGCAGGCCATGACCTCGCTGTTGCGGGACGGCGAATGGGACCGGTCCGTACGCACAGCACGTCGGATCTATCGGGCACGTGACCGCGTCGTCGCCGCTGCGCTGGCGCCATTCGGCGAACTTCGGGGCGTCGGTGCCGGGCTGCACACGGTGCTCGTGCTCGACGCAGACGTTGCACGCGATATTGCAGCCGACTGCGCGGACAACGGGGTCGATCTGCCGACACTCGCACATTCGACGCGATCGCCGACCACCGATGGTGGCATCGTCATCGGCTACGGGTCGGTGGCGGACGATCGATTCGAGCGCGCGCTCCGGGTGCTGGTCGACGCTCTCGAGAAGAGGTCGGTCAGCTGACCCGCTCTATGCTCCCGCCGAGAGCGGTCAGGTTTTCCACGAATCGCGGATAGCCCCTGTCGATGTGGAACACGTCGTGCACTTCGGTCGTACCGTCCGCCACCAGCCCGGCCAGGACCAGCCCGGCCCCAGCTCGAATGTCCGAAGACCACACCGGCGCACTGGAAAGTTGGGGAACACCGCGAACCACAGCATGGTGGCCATCGGTACGCGCATCAGCGCCCAGTCGGATCATCTCCTCGACGAACCGGAAGCGTGCCTCGAACACGTTCTCGGTGATCATCGACGTCCCGTCGGCGACGGTCGCGAGCCCGATAGCCATCGGTTGCAGATCCGTCGGAAACCCGGGGTACGGCAACGTCGCAAAGTTCACTGCTCGCGGCCGTTCGTGCTGAACGACGCGGAAGCCGTCCGGTTCGCTGGTCACCTCGGCACCCGCAGACCGCAGCTTGTCCAGTACGAGCGAGAGATGTTTCGGGTTGACCCCACGCACTCGAACGTCCCCGCGCGTCATCGCGGCCGCGATTCCCCACGTAGCAGCGACAATTCGGTCGCCGATGACGCGATGAGTCGTCGGCTTCAACGCGCTGACACCCCGGATGGTGAGGGTCGAGGTGCCTGCGCCCCGGACATCGGCACCCATCTCGTTGAGCATGTTGCACACGTCGACGATGTCCGGTTCGCGGGCCGCGTTGTCGATCACGGTCTCACCGGTAGCGAGCACAGCCGCCATCAGGATGTTTTCCGTCGCTCCCACAGAGGGGAAAGCCAACCTGATGTTCGCGCCGCGCAACTCGTCGGCTTCCGCAACGACGCATCCGTGTTGAATTTCGCTGCGCGCCCCCAGCAACTGCAGTCCGGACTGGTGCATATCCAGCGGACGCGACCCGATGGCGTCTCCGCCCGGCAATGCCACCACCGCTCGCTTGCACCGCGCGACGAGAGGGCCGAGGACACAGACCGACGCTCGGAACTGGCGAACAGCCGCGAAATCGGCGTGGTATTTCGGCATGGCCGGGGTCGTGATGTGGACGACCGAGCCGTCGAGCTCCACCTCGCACCCGAGTCCGCGCAGCACCTCCGCCATCAGCGGAACATCCAGGATGTCGGGGCAGTTGGTGATCGTGCTGGTTCCCTCGGCGAGCAGGGCCGCGGCCATCAGCTTGAGGACGCTGTTCTTCGCACCACCGACCGCCACCTCACCCACGAGGCGATTACCACCGTTGACCAAAAAGCGTTCACTCACTTCGACAGCGTAGCCAGCGGTACCGACCGGCACCCGCGCGGTACCGTAGCCGCATGGCCGTTCACCTCACGCGCATCTACACCCGGACCGGCGACGACGGGACCACGGGATTGAGCGATTTCTCGAGGGTCTCCAAGAACGACGAGCGGCTGATCGCCTACGCAGATTGCGACGAGACCAACGCGAACCTCGGAGTCGCACTGGCACTGGGAAATCCGAGTGAAGCCGTGCGAACCGTCATCCGGACCGTTCAGAGCGATCTGTTCGACGCCGGTGCCGATCTGTCGACGCCTGTCGTCGACAATCCGGAATACCCACCGCTGAGGATCGATCAGAGTTATGTCGACCGCCTCGAAGCCTGGTGCGACGAATTCAACGACGAGCTACCGGCGTTGACGTCGTTCATCCTGCCCGGCGGAACACCTCTGGGAGCGCTGCTGCACGTCGCGCGCACCGTGGCTCGGCGCGCGGAGCGGTCGGCCTGGGCAGCGGTCCACGCCTCCCCGGAAACCACGAGCGATCTACCGGCCAAGTACCTCAACAGGCTCTCGGATCTGCTGTTCATCCTGAGCAGGTACGCAAACCCGGAGGGCGACGTGCAGTGGGTACCCGGAGCGAGCCGCTCGACAGGTACCGATACCGACTGATTTCTGGCAAGCGACTCGTTCAGGCCGCCGGCCGACGGCGGCGCGAGCGCCCCGACGGGCGTGACTCCACCCAGGACAGGAAAGCGGTCAACGCACTTCTGTCCAGTGCCATTTCGTACTTCTTGCCGTTGTCCGACAACTCCAGCACAGCGATGTCCGGAGTCATGATGTCGAACTCGGTGTCGCGGGGGGCCCGTCGGTCCCCCACCTGAACGTCCTGTCTACCGAGCCGATGATCGGGCCCGGGCCGCAGACTGGACAGTTTGAAGAACACCAACGTGTTGTCGCCGTACCGAATGATGCCGTGTCGCCAACCGGCACCGCCCTCGGACGGCAGCACGCGCATGATCGCTGCCGTACCACCTCGCCGCAGCACTGCAAGACGGTACGCAAAAGCCGCGACGAGCCCTGCGAGCAGCACAACCAGAATGATCAGAGCAATCAATCCGGAGTGCATCGCAGGTCTCGTCGCGGCTTCTCGTGAACCTAGGACCGCTCGACAGCGCGGATACGTCCCTTGGCCACCGCAATGGCCTCGAGGTCGTCGCCGTTCTCTGCCACTACAGCCCGTGCCGATTCGACATCGATGTCATCGGCGAAATCGGCGGACTCCGCCAGCACTGTGACGGTCTTACCCGTCACCGACAGGAAGCCACCGTGCACCGCAGCGATGATCTTCTCGCCGTCGGTCGTCGTGATCGACACCGTGCCCGCCTCGACCAGCTGGCCGAGGACAGGCTCGTGGCCGGCCATGATGCCGATCTCACCTTCGGTGGTCTGAGCACTGACGATGGTCGCAGTACCGGACCACAGCTTCTGCTCCACAGCGACCAGGGAGACCTCCATGCCGCTCTTCTCGGAAGAAGTCACGTCGGTCTACTTTCCGGCCATCTTCTTCGCGGCTGCCTCGACGTCGTCGAGACCACCACAGCTGTTGAAGGCCTGCTCGGGAAGGTGGTCGTACTCACCCTTGGTGACCTTGTCGAACGCCTCGATGGTGTCCGAGAGGGACACGACCGAACCGGCCTCGCCGGTGAACTTCTCGGCAACGATGAAGTTCTGGCCGAGGAACTTCTGCAGACGGCGTGCGCGGCCGACCAGAACCTTGTCCTCTTCCTGAAGCTCGTCCATACCGAGGATGGCGATGATGTCCTGCAGCTCCTTGTACTTCTGCAGGATTCGCTTGACCTCGTTGGCGACGCGGAAGTGCTCGGCACCGACGATGCCGGGCTCGAGGATGCGCGAGGTCGAGCTCAGCGGGTCCACAGCGGGGTAGATACCCATCTGCGAAATCGGACGCGACAGTTCGGTCGTCGCATCGAGGTGCGCGAACGTCGTGGCCGGAGCCGGGTCGGTGTAGTCGTCGGCGGGGACGTAGATCGCCTGCAGCGAGGTGATCGAGCGGCCACGGGTCGAGGTGATGCGCTCCTGGAGCTCACCCATCTCGTCCGCCAGCGTGGGCTGGTAACCGACGGCCGACGGCATACGACCGAGAAGGGTCGACACCTCCGAACCTGCCTGCGTGAAGCGGAAGATGTTGTCGATGAACAGCAGCACGTCCTGGCCCTGCACATCGCGGAAGTACTCCGCCATGGTCAGTGCCGACAACGCCACGCGCATACGCGTGCCGGGCGGCTCGTCCATCTGTCCGAAGACGAGGGCGGTGTCCTGGAGGACGCCCATCTCTTCCATCTCGAGGTGAAGGTCGGTGCCTTCACGAGTACGCTCGCCGACTCCTGCGAACACCGAGGTGCCCGAGAACTCGCGTGCGATACGGGTGATCATTTCCTGGATCAGCACGGTCTTGCCGACACCGGCACCACCGAACAGACCGATCTTTCCGCCCTTGACGTACGGCGTCAGCAGGTCGATGACCTTGATGCCGGTCTCGAGGATCTCGGTCTTGCCCTCGAGCTGATCGAAGGCTGGTGGCTTGCGGTGGATGCCCCACTGCTCGCCGTCGCGGCCGAGTCCGGGGGTGTCAAGGCAGTCACCGAGGGCGTTGAACACGTGGCCCTTGACGACATCACCGACGGGAACCGAGATCGGCTTGCCGGAGTCGACGACAGCCGTGCCACGGACGAGGCCGTCGGTGGGCTGCATCGAGATGGTGCGAACCAAGTTGTCACCGAGGTGCTGTGCAACCTCGAGCGTCAGGGTCTTGGCCACGGTCGGCAGAGTGATCTCTGCGTTGAGGGCGTTGAACAGTGCGGGAATCGAGCCGCGCGGGAACTCGACGTCCACAACGGGGCCGATGACCCGAACGACACGGCCGGACTGTGTGTCCGCTCCGCTCGCGTTCTCTTGGGCTACTGCTGCGGTCATTGCTTAGTCACTTCCTGCGCTGTCGGCCAACGCGTTGGCGCCACCGACGATTTCGCTGATTTCCTGGGTGATCTGGGCCTGCCGAGCCTGGTTGGCCTGACGGCTCAAGGTCTCGACCAATTCGTTCGCGTTGTCCGTCGCTGCCTTCATGGCGGTACGACGCGCCGCGGACTCCGACGCTGCTGCATCGAGCAACGACGCGTAGATCCTGGTGCTGATGTACTTGGGCAGCAGCGCCGAGAGCAGAGTGCCTGCCTCCGGCTCGAACTCGTACTGTGCCTGCACATCCGCGGTCGGTGAGTCGGTCAACGCGTCCGCACCCATCTCGAATTCCTCGTCGGTGTACGAGATTTCGAGTGGTGCCATCCGGCGAACTTCGGGCTTCTGCGTGAGCATCGACACGAAGCGGGTGTAGACGATGTGCAACTCGTCCACGCCCTCGACGGTGCCTTCACCGTTGGGAGCCTCCACCTCGGTGCCCGAACCCGCCATGAACAGCTCGACCAGATGCTTACTGGCCTTCGCTGCATCGGCGTATCCAGGTTCCTGCGAGAAGCCCGTCCAGGCACCCTTCACGTCCCGCTCACGGAACGTGTAGTAGCCCAGGCCTTTTGCGCCGAGCACGTAGATGACCGGGTCCTTGCCCTCGGAGCGCAGGAGCTGGAAGAGCTCCTCCGTTTCCTTGAGGACGTTGGAGTTGTAGCCACCGCACATACCGCGGTCACTGGTCACGACCAGGACTGCAGCACGCTTGGGCTCGGGTCGCTCGTTGAGCAACGGGTGATCGAGCGAGCTCGATGCACTCGCCAGTGCGGAGAGCACCTTCGTGATCTCTTCCGCGTACGGCTTCGATGCGGCAACGCGGGCCTGCGCCTTGGTGATTCGCGAAGTTGCGATCAACTCTTGCGCTTTGGTGATCTTCTTCGTCGAGTTGACCGACTTGATACGGGAGCGAAGCTCGAGAATGCTTGCCATCTAGCTGTTCACGCTCCCTTCTGTGCTCGTCATGTCACCTGTCATCGCCGGCCTACTTGCTGACTGTCTTGCGGGTGACGTTGACCTGCTCCTGGCTGACCTCGTCGGCGTTCAGAGTGTCTGCCTCGGCCTCGTTGACGACGCGGTTGCCGTCCGAGTCCACGAAGCCGGCCTTGAACTTCTCGGTCGCTTCGGTCAGTGCCTTCTGGTTGTCCTCGTCGAGAGCCTTGCCACCGGCAATGCTGTCGTAGACGCCGCTTGCGTTGCGGTGCAGATCTTCGAGCAGCTCGGTCTCGAAGCGGCGAACATCGCCGACCGGAACGGAGTCGTACGTGCCCTGGCCTGCGAGCCAGATCGAGACGATCTGGTCTTCGACGGCCACCGGTGCGTACTGATCCTGCTTGAGCAGCTCCACCAGTCGAGCGCCGCGCTCGAGCTGCGCCTTGGACGCTGCATCGAGGTCGGACGCGAACGCCGAGAAGGCTTCGAGCTCACGGAACTGAGCAAGCTCGAGACGAAGGGATCCGGAGACCTTCTTCATGCCCTTGGTCTGCGCAGCGCCGCCGACTCGGGAAACCGAGATACCGACGTTGATGGCGGGACGGACGCCCTTGTTGAAGAGGTCCGATTCCAGGAAGACCTGGCCGTCGGTGATGGAGATGACGTTGGTCGGGATGTACGCGGAGACGTCGTTGGCCTTGGTCTCGATGATCGGCAGTGCCGTCAACGATCCGCCACCGAGCTCGTCGGACAGCTTCGCCGAACGCTCCAGCAAGCGGGAGTGCAAGTAGAAGACGTCACCGGGGTATGCCTCGCGGCCCGGCGGGCGACGCAGCAGCAGCGAAATCGCGCGGTACGCCTCGGCCTGCTTGGTCAGGTCGTCGAACACGATGAGGACGTGCTTGCCCTGGTACATCCAGTGCTGGCCGATGGCCGAGCCGGTGTACGGAGCGAGCCACTTGAAGCCGGCCGAGTCGGACGCGGGTGCGGCGACGATCGTGGTGTATTCGAGTGCGCCCTGCTCTTCGAGTGCAGCCTTGACGCCTGCGATCGTGGAGCCCTTCTGGCCGATGGCGACGTAGATGCAGCGAACCTGCTTCTTGTCGTCGCCGCTCTCCCAGTTGGCCTTCTGGTTCAGGATCGCGTCGATGCAGACCGCAGTCTTGCCGGTCTTGCGGTCGCCGATGATGAGCTGACGCTGGCCGCGGCCGATCGGGGTCATGGCGTCGATCGCCTTGATGCCGGTCTGCAGCGGCTCCTCGACGGGCTGGCGCTCGAGCACCGAGGCAGCCTGCAATTCGAGGGCGCGGGTCTCGGAGGACTCGATGTCGCCGAGGCCGTCGATGGGCTTGCCCAGCGGGTCCACGACGCGACCGAGGTAGCCGTCGCCCACGGGGACCGACAGCACGTCTCCGGTGCGCTTGACTTCCTGGCCTTCTTCGATGTGCTCGTAGTCACCGAGGATGACGGCACCGATTTCGGTGGCATCCAGGTTCAACGCGACACCGAGGACTCCGCCCGGGAACTCCAGGAGTTCGTTGGACATCGCCGACGGCAATCCGGACACGTGAGCGATTCCGTCGCTCGTGTCCGTAACCGTGCCGACCTCCTCGCGGGAAGACTCCGGTGAGTAGCTCGCGGTGAAGTTATCGATCGCGCTACGGATCTCGTCGGAGGAGATCGTCAGCTCCGCCATAGTGTTTCCTGCTCTTCCTTCGAATGATCGCGGTATGAAAAGCCTCGAATGCCGAGGCAATTCTTCTCGTTACTGTGTCCGTGTCGGACTATTTGAGCGTCTTTCGCAATGCAGCGAGGCGGCCTGCCCCGCTACCGTCGATGACCTCGTCGCCGATACGAACGACAAGTCCGCTGAGCAGTTCGGTATCGACCTCTACGTGCACCGTGACCTGCTTGCCGTACGTGCGGGTCAAGGTCGCGGTCAGCTTTTCGAGCTGACTGTCGCTCAGTGGGGCTGCGCTGCGTACGTGTGCAACTGCGCGGTCGCGCTGTTCGGCGGCCAGATCTGCCAGTCCGTTCAGAACGTCGGCGGGTGCCGCCTTCCGTGGACGCGTGACGGCCTGCACCGCGAGCGCCTCGGTGACCGCGGTGACCTTGCCGTAGAGCAGACGACCCAGCAGTTCGCGCTTGGCCTGTGCCGGCTTGGAGCGATCCGACAATGCCTGCTCGAGCTGCGGGTTGGCAGCCACGATGCGGCCGAGCCGGAACAGCTCGTCCTCGACCGTGTCCAGCTGGTCCTGATCGGCAGCAGCGCGGAGCAGAGCTTCGCGTCCCAACTCGACCAGCGAGTTCAGCAGGTCACGGGCGGTGGACCAGCTTTCGCCGGCCGCAGCCTTGACGATGGTCGCCGTTGCGCTCGACACCTGGCCGGAGAAGACCTCTCCGGCCAGAGCGCTTCGTCGATCGCCCTCGACCGAGGAGTCGGCGAGAGCGGTACGCAACGTGCGCTGCGCGTCGAGAGTCTCGACGACGGCGAACAACTCGGCACCGGTCTGAGCGGCGACGGCCGTTGCCTCGCCGCCCGACGCGGACCCCAGAGCTTCGTGGGCGACCGACCGTGTGCGGGCGAGCGCCTCACGAGAAGTTGCGTACATGGTTCGACTCACTTTCCTGATGCGGAGTCCGCGGTGACGGAATCCAGCTCGTTGAGGAAGCGATCGATCGAACTGGAACGCTTCGCGTCATCGGAGAGCTGCTCTCCGATGACCTTCTCGGCGAGTTCGACGGCCGTACGTCCGAGGTCGCCACGAAGTTCGGTGACGATCTGCTGACGCTGAGCAACGAGCTGACTGTGGCCTGCGGCCACGATCCGATCGCTCTCTTCCTGCGCCTTTTCCTTCATCTCGGCGAGAATCGCCTGTCCCTGGGTGCGCGCTTCCTCGCGGATCTGCGCAGCCTCGGAACGGGCGTCGGCGAGCTGAGCGTGGTACTGCTCGAGAGCAGCCTTCGCCTCTGCCTGTGCCTGCTCGGCCTTCTTGATTCCGCCTTCGATGAGCTCGGAACGCTCGGAGAGGACCGTCTGGAAACGCGGTACGACGTACTTCCAGAACAGGAAGCCGATGATCACGACACAGACGATCGACCAAACGATGTCGTATGTTGCGGGCAGCAGCGGGTTCTGGGATTCCTCCCCCTCCGCCCCGGCTGCGAGCAGCGTTATCGCGTTTGTCATCGCGCTCTCAGAGAATGAAGCCGGCGACGAGGCCGATCAGGGCGAGGGACTCGGTGAATGCAATGCCGAGGAACATGGTCGTACGGAGCTGACCGGCCAGCTCGGGCTGGCGAGCGGTTGCTTCCATGTTCTTGGCGACGACGAGGCCGAGGCCGATGCCACCACCGATCGCTGCGAGGCCGTAGCCGATGGCGCCGTATCCGTTTGCGGTGATTTCCTGCGCCTGGGCCAGAACTTCAAGGCTCATTCGGTTTTCCGTTCCCTTTCTTCGGTCCACATCCGGGTGTCGGAGGTGGCGGTGTAGCTAGTTCGGTCTGTTGGTCGGTCAGTGCGAGTCGGCGTGCAGCGACAGATCGATGTAGATCGCCGTCAGCAGCGCGAAGATGTATGCCTGCAGGAAGATCACGAGCATCTCGAACATCGTGAACAGGAAGCCCATGATGAGCGAGGGTGCGGCGAAGATCTTCAGGCCGGCAGAGGCCTCGAAGAGGAAGAACTGCGTGGCGCTGAAGAACAGCACGAGCATGATGTGACCGGCGAGCATGTTGGCCAGCAGACGCACCGTCAACGTGAACGGGCGAAGCACGAAGTTCGAGATGAACTCGAGCGGGATCAGCAGCACGTGCATGGCCTTCGGAATGCCCGGGATCACGATCGTGCCCTTGACGAACTTGGCTGCACCGAACTTCTTCACACCGGCGTAGACGAACGCGATGTACGCGACTGCGGCCAACACGATCGGCAGACCGATGCGGGCGTTGGCCGAGATGTTCAGGAACGGTATGACCGCGCTGAGATTCACCGCGAAGACCGTGAAGAAGATCGTCATGATGACGGGCAGGAAGCGGCGTCCCTGTTCCTTGCCGAGGACATCCTCGGCCACGTGGATCCGGACGAAGTCGAGAGCGATCTCGGCGACGTTCTGGATTCCGCGAGGAACGATCTTGGGGCTGCGCAGAGCGATCAGCATGAAGACGATCAGCAGAGCCGACATCAGGATGCGGATGAGCATCAGCCGGTCGAGCTCGAACGGGGTTCCCTCGAACAGCACCGCGGGAGGAAAGAAATCGGATAGTGACGGCGGATGGAACTCCGCAGCCAGAGTGGTGACGCTCAGCGGTCTCTCCCGTGTTCGGGCCGCAACCGAGTAACGGCTGCGGTTCGATCGGACAATGACGATCTATCAAGTCGACGAAAATCGGCTCGCAATCGTCAGAGGCTGAGGCCCGGTCTTCATCGGCCAAGCGTCTGTCGGGTGTCGGCGACTCACGTCGACTCGGCAACTCTCAGGGCGAAACCCTACGTTGCCGAAGTCTGTGACTCCGGGCCTACTGTAAGGAAGCTCACGCTGATGGTTACCTGCGGGGGTCCAGTCCGGGGAAAAAGTCTCTTTCGTCCCGGTCTTGCCCATCGCTTGATGCAAACTTTATCAACAGAACTACGACGTTGTGTAGGCGGCCCTCAGCTTAACCGATTACGACAGCTTGTCGTACTACGACTTGTCGGGGTTCCCGTCGGCAGGAACGCTGTCGACGTAGCCCACCTTCGTCTTGACGACACCGAACACCTCCGCGCCCAGGACCACCACCAGAGCCCCCAGAATGGTCAGCCCGAGCGAATACCGGTTGTAGAAGTCCGCATCCTTGAGTGCCACGAGCACGATCAGCGCGATGACCATCTTGACCAACCACCCACCGAGCAACAGCGCTCCGACCGCCGACGCGGGAAACCGTGTGGTCAGAGCCACCGACAGCGCGGTCGTGATGACGAACCCGCCCCCGATGGCCACTCCGATGATCGATCCCCACAATCCTGGAGTTCCCGCAGCAGCAACCGAGATCCCCACGCTCACCACCGTCAGTACCACCAGGCCGATGAGGCCGTAGCGGACCGCGGCACGAAGCGGTGCGAATTGGTCGGGCATGGGCTGCGGGGTGAAGGTCACAGTTGTCGAGAGTACCCAGTGGCACCCGGTTGCCGGCACCAGCCGGGACACGACCGAAGAACCACCGAGCCGATCAGCGGCGTCGGACACCCCGGCGTTCGGATCCGGGTGATCGATCCACCCGCAGAGTGGGCACAGCCGTGACGACGAGCGCGAACACCAGACCGGCAGCGACGAGGAGCACCACGATGCGCCGGTCGAGTAGCGAGGATCCGACCGCACCGAACGCGAGCACACCGACCCAGAGGTAGATCACCAGGACCACCCGTCGATGCGAGTGACCGATCTGCAGGAGTCGGTGATGGAGATGCATCTTGTCGGGGCTGAACGGACTTCGCCCGGCCCGAGTGCGGCGAACGACGGCGAGCAACAGATCGAGTATCGGAATGAGCATCACGGCCCCGACCAACAGGAGCGGCGACAACAGACCCAGCAGATCGCGTGGACCGTAGGCCGTCAACGGAATGCGGCCCGAGGCACTCGTCGAGATCGTGGCCAGTGTCAACCCGATCAACATGGACCCCGAATCGCCCATGAAGATGCGCGCCGGTTGAAAATTGTGCGGCAGAAATCCCAGGCAGGCACCGGCCAGCGCCGCCGCGATCAGGGCAGGAGGGTAGACGCCGACGTCGCCTCCCTGTTCCTGCAGCAGGCCCACCGAAAAGATGCAGATCGCGACCGACGAAATGAGGCCGAGTCCGGCTGCGAGCCCGTCGAGGCCGTCGACGAAGTTCATCGCGTTGACGATGACGACGGTGATCAGAACGGTCACCAGTCCGGCCTGAAGTTGGTCGAGCACCAGGGTGCTGCCCGGTTGGCCGGGCTCGCCGCCCCAAGGCTGGTACAGCACGACCCAGCTCACACCCATGATGACCAGGACGCCGGCCGCCGTCACCTGGCCGACGAACTTCGTCAGTGCGTCCAGACCCCAACGGTCGTCGATGACGCCGACCAACACGATCACGAAGCCTGCGACCAGCGCAGCCGGAATGTCGCGGTTGTAGGCGACATCGAATCCGCGGGCCAACGCGGGCAGCTGCGAGGCGAACAGCAGCGCAGCGAGCATGCCGGCGTAGATGCCCACTCCCCCGAGTCGGGGGGTGGCCTGTACGTGGACGTCACGATCACGAGGAATGGCGACTGCGCCGAACTTGATCGCGGCCACTCGAACGCCACCGGTGGCGAAGAACGTGACGACAGCGGCCGTCAGGAAAACAAGCAGCAGCTCGCGGATCGGAACGCCTGCGCCCAGATTCGACTGGGCAAGCACCTCGACGCTCATGCGGAACGGACGGGCATGTCAGGACGCTCCTGGGACCAGGCTTTCGGCGGTGACACCGAGAACCTCGGCAATCTGCTCCGTGGGAATGGCACCGACCCGCAGGATTCGTGCGTGCTCACCGGTCAGGTCCACGATGGTGGAAGCCACCGCGTGGTCGGCCGGCCCCCCGTCGAGATAAACCGCTGCAGATCCACCGAGTTGTTCTCGCGCCTGCGTCACCGTGGTGGCGGGCGGACTTCCCGAAATATTCGCACTGGACACCGCCAGCGGACCTACTTCACGAAGAAGCTCGAGCGCGACCGGGTGCAGCGGCATCCGGAGCATGACGGTTCCCTGAGCATCACCCAGATCCCACGCCAGCGACGGTGCCTGCTGGACCACGATGCTCAATGCGCCGGGCCAGAAGGCTCGAATCAGATCTCGGGTCCGCGGCCGGACGCTCTGCACCAGGCCGTCGATCGTGTTCCACGAACCGACGAGGACCGGGACCGGCATATCGCGTCCCCGCCCCTTGGCGCGCAGCAGGTCGGTGACCGCGCTGCCGTCGAACGCGTCGGCGGCGATCCCGTAGAGCGTGTCGGTGGGCATCACGACGAGTCGACCGGATTTGAGGGCACCGCGCGCTGCGGTCAATCCGGCAGCCCGCGCATCGGCTTCACGGCAGTCGTAGACGGTACTCACTCCGCCTATCCTTCCACCTTCGGTAACGAAGTGATGTCAGGTGCCGCCGGCTTGCCGCCTTGCCGCTCAGGCAGAGGGCGGCGTCGCCCGTGCCGCCACGACGAAGCGGGGGCGGCCGGCCAGGTCCGGATGCTCGGTGACCTGGGTGAAGACTCGTCGCCGAGACAACAGGGCAGCGACGCCCTCCCCGTTCGAGTCGTCGTGCTCGATGGCGACTCCGCCGCCGACACGTAGCCACCGCGCGATGTTGCCGATCATCGGCTCGATGACCGACAACCCGTCCTCGCCGCCGAAGAGCGCGATGTGCGGATCGTGGTCGAGTACTTCCGGATCGAGCTCGGCCCCGTCCGGAATGTACGGCGGGTTCGCGACGATCATGTCCACCGAGCCGTCGAGGTCGGTCAACAGCTCCCGAGAAGTGACGTCTCCGTGATGCAACGTGATCGGCGAATCACCCTGCTCGGCACGCAGATCCGCGTTGCGCCGGGCCCACGCCAACGCCGATGGATCGAGCTCGACGGCGTGCACGACGGCATCCGGGCGTGCGTTCGCGATGGCCAGCGCCAGCGCGCCCGACCCCGTGCACAGGTCCAGCACCACGGGCGGGTGATGGCCGACGTTCTCGAGAAAAGCGAGCGCCCACGCCAGCAGCAACTCGGTTTCGGGACGTGGAACGAACACCCCGGGACCCACCTCGACATCGATGTTTCCCAATGACGTCGTTCCCGTGATGTATTGCAGGGGAATACGTTTCGCGCGCTGCTCGACTGTTCGGAAGTACGCCTCGACGAGCTCGGGCTCCACCAACGGCACCAACCCCAGCCGACCGCGATCGACTCCGACGAGGTGCGCGGCGAGTAGCTCCGCATCCACCCGAGGGCTCGGCACACCGGCGGCCTCGAGCATCGACGTCGCTTCGAGGATGGCTAGGCGTAACGGCTTGCGGCTCACTTGTACAGACTGCCACGGCGGTCCGACACCGGACTCACAGCCGCCCCAGCAACTCCGACTTCTTGGCGAAGAACTCGTCGTCGGTCAGAAATCCCTTCGCATGCAGACCGGCGAGCGCCTCGATCGCAGCGGTGATGTCCGAGATGTCGACACCGGTGTGAGCAGGTGAACCCGACTGCGCAGACGCGAAATTCTGTGCCGCCGGCTGCGGCTGCTGCGACGAAGGCATGTTCTGCGGTGGCGCGTCGGCGGACCGTTGGTCGACGCGCGGCAGACTCGCCGCGGTGAACGTGCCGTACTGGCTGGTGAACTCCACCGAACCCGGACCCCCACCCTGCTGCTGTTGCACTCCCCCGATGGAGTGATCGAGGGTGTCGTACACCGCCAATTCCCCTCCCACGAGGACAGCGAGGCGACGAGATCCCGGAAACACCGCGTACTGCGATCCGTTCTGGCCACCGCTCGAACTCGGCGAACCCAGATCCGACGGCCACCACGAGCCCCCGCCGAAGGAAGTGCCGCCGAACGATCCCGTACCGGCATCTCTCGGCGGATAGACCTGATGCTGCGCCAACACGGCGGACAGATCGCGGCACAAACCGTCGACCCGACTCTTCAGGCCGTAATCGAACATGTTGCCCACCATCGTCATACCGCCGCGCATCCACTGCCCACTGCCGCCGAGCTCGGGAATGTTGAACTGCGCCATGGTGCCGCGGCCGTTGTTGACGGCGTCGAGCATGGTGCGGACGGCGTCGGTGGACACCCCGTAGCGGGAGGCGAGTTCGGTGACGGCGTTCTCGCCTGCGGGGGTCAAGGCCTGATTCATCTCGGGTGTGCCTTTCGTGGCGCGCGGGCGGGTCGAATCCGATCGCCAGGGTAGCTCGAGATTCGTTCGATCAGCAGCGTGAGAACCGAAAACGGTTGCCGCGCAATTACTCTGCTTGCATACGTGCGTCGCGGTCTGCCTTGGCGAGCGCGTCGAGCAGTGCATCCATGTCACCGTCGAGCAGAGCGTCGAGGTTGTGCGCTTTGAATCCGATGCGGTGATCGGTGATGCGATTCTCGGGGTAGTTGTACGTCCTGATCCGCTCCGAGCGGTCGACGGTACGCACCTGGCTGGCTCGGCCGGCCGAGGCCTCTTCGTTGGCTGCTTCCTCAGCGGCCGCCTGCAGACGCGCCGCCAGCACCTGCATCGCACGTGCCTTGTTCTGCAACTGCGATCGCTCGTTCTGACAGGTGACGACGATGCCGGTGGGCAAATGGGTGATGCGGACAGCGGAGTCGGTGGTGTTGACACCCTGACCGCCCTTGCCGGACGAGCGGTAGACGTCGATGCGCAGATCGGTTTCGTCGATCTGCACTTCCTCGACCTCGTCGGGTTCCGGATACACCAGAATGCCGGCCGCGGAGGTATGCACGCGTCCCTGCGATTCGGTGACCGGCACCCGCTGCACGCGATGGACGCCACCCTCGAACTTCAGCCGCGCCCAGACGCCGTCGAGCGGATCCTTGGTCTTGATCGACAACGTCGCGTCCTTGTAGCCACCCAGGTCCGAGACGTTCGCGTCGAGAACCTCGACTCGCCAGCCGCGGCGTTCGGCGTAGCGCACGTACATCCGCGCCAGATCGGCCGCGAAGAGCGCCGATTCCTCGCCGCCCTCACCCGACTTGACCTCCATCACGATGTCGTCGCCATCGTGCGGGTC
Organism: Rhodococcus sp. PML026; assembly: GCF_000963615.1. Classification (NCBI taxonomy): domain Bacteria; kingdom Bacillati; phylum Actinomycetota; class Actinomycetes; order Mycobacteriales; family Nocardiaceae; genus Rhodococcus; species Rhodococcus sp. PML026. The sequence continues at coordinate 244,273 of NZ_KQ031368.1, forward strand.
GCGTGGTGCCAGCAGATCGGTCAGCGTCTGTTCGAGGTGCAGAACCGTTGCCTCGAGCTCGGGAATCTCTGCGGCGAACGACGAATCGTCGGCGGCGAGTTCACGTGCGGCTTCGAGGTCGTCCTGAGCGGCGGTCAACTTGGTGTGCGCCGACATGATCGGTGCCAGCTCGGCGAACCTCTTGCCTGCCCTGCGCGCTGCGGACGGGTCGTTGTGCAGGGCGGGGTCGGCCAGTTGCTGCTCGAGGCCGGAGTGTTCGGCGAGGATGTCGTCGATGGCCGAAGGCTTGTCTGTTCTCGCCATGGTGACGACTCACTCTCCGAACGGGTGAAACCGGGTGTGGACACAAAAAAGCCGACGCCCGCCCTGTAGTTCACAGGACGGGCGTCGGCGAAACAGCTAGCTGTCTGCGTCGGCCTTCTTGCCGGCGCGCTTGCCGTAGCGAGCCTCGAAGCGAGCGACGCGACCGCCGGTGTCGAGAATCTTCTGCTTGCCGGTGTAGAAGGGGTGGCACTGCGAGCAGACCTCGACGCTGATGCGCTCTTTGTCGGTGGTGCTTCGGGTCTCGAAAGTATTGCCGCAACCACAGACGACTGTCGTCAGTGTGTAGTCGGGGTGAATTCCTGCCTTCATGGTGTCCTTACCGTTCTTTGTAATGGTCGCCGGGTCGCCTTCGCTGATCGAAGACGTGAACCGGAACCGGACTCGGCCGTTGATTATGCCAGAGCGTGTATCTGCCCTGCTAATCGTCGGTACTTCTGTGCCGACAGATGCTTACAACGCGGGCACCTGCCCTCTTGTTCCCCGGACCCTCGGACCCGGGGAACACGGGATCAATCGTTGATGCCGCCGGGAGCTGTCTTCGACACTTCCATCAGGAATTCGAGGTTGTTCCTGCTCTTCTTCAGGCGATCGACCAGCAGGTCGATGGCCTGATGCGAGTCGAGACCGGACAACACGCGACGCAGCTTGTGCACCACGGCCGCCTCGTCCGGAGCGAGAAGAAGCTCGTCGTGACGGGTGCTGGACGGGTTGATGTCCACCGCGGGGAACACCCGACGCTCGGCGATCTTGCGATCGAGCTTGAGCTCGGCGTTACCGGTTCCCTTGAACTCCTCGAAGATCACGGTGTCGCCGGTGGATCCGGTCTCGACCATGGCCGTGGCGATGATCGTCAGCGATCCACCGTGCTCGATGTTTCGTGCCGCGCCGAGGAATCGCTTGGGCGGGTACAGCGCGGTCGAGTCGACACCACCGGAGAGGATGCGGCCCGAAGCAGGCGAGCTGTTGTTGTACGCGCGGCCCAGTCGAGTGATCGAATCGAGCAGGACAACGACGTCCTGGCCGGCCTCGACCAGACGCTTGGCACGCTCGATCGCCAGCTCGGCGACCGCCGTGTGGTCACCCGGCGGGCGGTCGAAGGTCGAGGCGATGACCTCGCCCTTGACCGAGCGCTGCATGTCGGTCACTTCCTCGGGACGCTCGTCGACGAGGATGACCATCAGGTAGCACTCGGGGTTGTTGATGGCGATCGCGTTGGCGATGGCCTGCAGAACGCTCGTCTTACCGGCCTTCGGGGGGCTGACGATCAACGCGCGCTGACCCTTACCGATGGGCATCACCAGGTCGATGATGCGCGTGGTCAGGATGTTCTGCTGGGTCTCGAGGCGCAGCCGCTGGTTGGGGTACAGCGGGGTGAGCTTGCCGAACTCCGGACGCTTGCGCGCGGCCTCGACCTCTCCCCCGTTGACGGTATCCAGACGCACCAGCGGGTTGAACTTCTGGCGCTGACCCGACTGCTCACCTTCACGCGCCACCCGAACGGCACCGGTGACGGCGTCGCCGCGGCGAAGGCCATTCTTGCGCACCAGGTTCATCGACACGTAGACGTCGTTCGGTCCGGCCAGGTAACCCGAGGTCCGAACGAACGCGTAGTTGTCGAGAACGTCGAGAATGCCGGCTACCGGCTGGAGAACATCGTCCTCGCGGATCTCGGTGTCGCGCTCGCGACCGCCGCCGCCCTCGTTGCCCTCGCCGCGGTCGCGTCCACGACGACGCTCGCGGAACCGTCGACCCCTGCGACCGCGGCCTTCGCCGTCGTCGTCCTGGTTGTTGTCACGGTTGTCGCGCGGGCCGTTGTTGCGGTCCTCGTTGCGATTGTCGTTTCGGTTGTCGTTGCGGCCGTCGCCTTGATTGCGATTGCGTCCGCCACGGTCGTTCTGATTGCGGTTGCCGTTCTCACGGTTGGAGTCGCGGTTCGAGTTGTCCCGGTCGCCCTGGTTGCGGCCCGCATTGTCGCGATTGCCGCCGTCCCGGTCGCCCTGGTTGCGGTCGCCCTGGTTGCGGTCGTTCTGGTTGCGGTTGCCGTTGTCGGTGTCACGCGGTTCGCGCTCGGCACCGTCCTGGCGGTTGCGCTCGCCGCGGCTACGACGTGGGCGCTCCGCTGCGGCGTTCTCGCCGGAATCGTCCTGCTTGTCGGTGGTCTCCGCTGCAGCGGTCGACTCCGCGGTAGCGGGGGCCGATGCGGCCGTGTCGCCGCTGCCGTCCAGTGGCAACTGGTCGGGCGCACCTGCGCGGCGACCCGCGGCGCGGCGGCCCCGGGTGCGACGTCCGGCCTCGGGTGCTGCGTCCGACGTGTCGGCAGCCGTCGCAGGCTCGGGAGCAGTGTCGACTGCGGGTCGTTCGTCGGCAACCGGTGCCGACGCAGCAGCGCGTCGAGCCTTGGGAGCGTCGGCCTTCGGTGCATCGCTCTTCGGCGCATCGGACTTCGGCGCAGCGGACTTGGCCGGCGCGGTGCCCGATTGATGCTCGGTGATGGCCGCGATCAGATCGCCCTTGCGCATGCCGGAGATGCTCTTAATGCCGAGTTCGCCAGCGAGGCTGCGTAGCTCGGTGAGAACCATTCCGGACAGGCCGGCGCGACGGCGTGACGTTTCGGGCGCAGAGATGAGTTCCGTATCGGTCACGGAGGTCCTTTCCTTCCCTCGCTCGCTCGATGCGCAGCCGAGGGTTCGTTCCGCAGCTCGGCTTTCTGCCGAACTCGGATATTGCCGTTCATGTTCGACGCACTCCGCCGACGACACCATCGGTCCGAGACCGCAGCGAACTACGGGAAGGACCGAGCCAGGAGCGTCACATCACTCGGACGTTCTGAACTCCCCCGAATACAGTGACCTGATTGCCCTGACGAAACCGGCGTCTGAAGCGCACGATGTACGGACAGGGTTCACCATAGCGTCGTTGTCCTCGCTCGGCAAGAACCCTATTCGGTGTCGCTCATGCGACAGTGACTCCGTCGGCCACCTCGAGGTCGAGAACTCGCCATCCCTCAGCCAGCGCAGCGTCGCGCAGATCGGCCGGGAATTCTTCGGTGCACAGGGCCATGACGGTAGGGCCTGCTCCCGACACCACTGCGGCGATCGAGCGGGCGCGCAAAGTCGCGATCCACCGGGTGGTGTCGGGCAGCGCCTGTGCCCGCTGGCCCTGATGCAGTAGATCCTCGGTGGCAGCCATCAGCAGATCCGGACGCTCGGTCAATGCGACGACGGCGAGCGCACTGCGACTGACGTTGAAGGCGGCGTCGCGGTGCGGCACCAACTCCGGCAGCAATCCCCGTGTGTGCGAGGTCGAGGAGCGCTCGGACGGCACGAGCACGACGACCTTGATGCTGGGATGTACGTCCAGGCGCACGGCGGCGTACTTGCGTGCCGTCACACTGGCATTGGGCGGTTCGCTCCACGACACGACGGCACCGCCGAGGCAACTCGCCGACGCGTTGTCGGGGTGCCCCTCGAACTCGGACGACAACTGCACCAACTGACTGTCCGACAACGACAGCGCAGGGTCCACTTTCGACGCGAGTGCATTGGCCGCGGCGAGCCCGCCGACCACGGCCGAGGCCGAGGATCCGAGACCTCTCGAATGCGGAATGACGTTGCGGCAGTGGACATTCAATCCATCCGCCCATACTCCGGCCGCTTCCAGACCCCGTTCGATGGCCCGCACGACCAGGTGCGTCGGTCCCCACGGAACGTCCGCCGAACCCTCACCGTCGACGTGGATCGACAGGCCCGACGCCGTGGTCGTGACCTCGATCTCGTCGTACAACCCCAAAGCCATTCCGAGACTGTCGAATCCGGGGCCGATGTTGGCACTGGAGGCCGGCACACGCGCGGTCACCGTGAGCCCGATGGGAAGCGTCTTCGTCATTGCCGGAGATTCCGTCAACTCAGGCCAGCTCGAGCGCAGCCGCAACAGCGACGGGATCGACCGAAATCGGTTCCACGACAGGCATTCCCGACAGCGCAGTGTCGGGATCCTTGAGACCGTTACCGGTCACCGTGCAGACAACGGTCAGGCCCGGCTCCAGCCAGCCTTCCTTTCGAGCCGCCAACAGACCGGCGACGCTGGCCGCGGAGGCCGGTTCGACGAACACGCCCTCGGTCCTCGCGATCAACCGGTACGCCTCGAGGATCTCCTCGTCGGTCGCGGCCCGGAATGCTCCGTTCGATTCTTCCTTGGCATTGACGGCACCGTTCCAGGATGCGGGTGAGCCGATCCGGATTGCGGTCGCGATCGTTTCCGGGTCCTTCACGGGCGCACCGTGAACCAGAGGAGCGGCACCCGCGGCCTGCACGCCGAGCATGCGCGGCTTGCGGGTGGTGAGGCCGTCGCGGAAGTACTCGGAGTACCCGCGCCAGTACGCGGTGATGTTGCCCGCGTTGCCGACAGGCAGAGCATGGATGTCGGGTGCATCGCCGAGGGCGTCGCAGATCTCGAACGCCGCGGTCTTCTGCCCCTCGATACGCACGGGGTTGACGGAGTTGACCAGACCGATCGTCGGGAACTCGGCCGTGGTCTTGCGCGCCAGTTCGAGGCAGTCGTCGAAGTTGCCCTGGACCTGAATGATCTTCGCGCCGTGCATGACTGCCTGAGCCAGCTTGCCCATGGCGATCTTGCCCTGCGGAACCAGTACGGCACAGGACATGCCGGCCTTGGCCGCGTAGGCCGCAGCGGACGCCGAGGTGTTGCCGGTGGACGCGCACAGCACTGCTTCTTGCCCACGGGCGAGCGCGTCGGTGACGGCCATGGTCATGCCGCGGTCCTTGAACGAGCCGGTGGGGTTGAGTCCCTCGACCTTCAGGTGCACTGTGCAGCCGGTCAATTCGGACAGGTGCCCGGCGGGCAGCAGCGGGGTGCCGCCCTCGCGCAGGGTGACGGTCTTCCAGTCGGGACCGATCGCCAGACGCGAGCGGTACGCCTCGATCAGACCGGGCCAGGGGGTGTGGACGCTCATACTGTGGTGCCTTCCAATCTGAGAACGCTGGCGACGTGGACGACCACGTCCAACTGCTCGAGGGATGCAACGGTGTCGGACAGTGCGGAATCGGCCGCGAGGTGCGTGACCACGACGAGCCTGGCCCCGTCACCCGCGCCGTGCTGGCGCACGGTGGAGATACTGACGTCGCGCTTGGAGAATTCGGCGGCCACGGTAGCGAGAACGCCGGGCTTGTCGGCCACCTGCATGCTGACGTAGTACCGGGTGAGGATGTCACCCATCGGGGCCACCTTGAGCTTGGCGTACTTGGACTCGAGTGGGCCGCGGCCTCCGTAGAACTTGTTGCGCGCGGCCATCACCAGGTCGCCGAGCACGGCGGACGCCGTCGGCGCGCCGCCCGCACCCTGGCCGTAGAACATCAACCGGCCTGCGGCCTCGGCCTCGACGACGACGGCGTTGAACGCGCCGTTCACCGACGCCAACGGGTGATCGAGCGGAACGAGTGCCGGGTAGACCCGGGCCGAGATGCGCTCCTTGCCCTTGGGCGTGGTGATGCGCTCGCAGATGGCCAGCAATTTGATGGTGCAGTCCAGAGACTTCGCGGTCTCGAGGTCGTCTGCAGTGATCTTGCTGATGCCCTCGCGGTAGACGTCGCCGGCCGTGACCCGAGTGTGGAACGCGATCGAGGCGAGGATGGCCGCCTTGGACGCGGCGTCGTAGCCCTCGACATCGGCGGTCGGATCGGCCTCGGCGTATCCCAATCGCCCTGCCTCGGCGAGGGTTTCGGCGTAGTCCGCACCGGTCTCGTCCATGGCCGAGAGGATGAAGTTGGTGGTGCCGTTGACGATGCCCGCGACCTTGTTCACGCGGTCGCCTGCCAACGACTGCATCAACGGCCGCACCACCGGAATGGCTCCGGCGACAGCTGCCTCGAAATACAGGTCGGCACGCGACTTCTCGGCCGCGTCGGCCAACTCTCCGGTGTATTCGGCGAGCAGGGCCTTGTTCGCAGTGATGACGGACTTGCCGTTCTCGAGCGCCGACAACACCAGCTTGCGTGGGATGTCGATACCGCCGAGCACCTCGACGACGATGTCCACGTCGTCGCGACCGACCAATTCGGCCGGGTCGTCGGTGAGCAGTTCGGCCGGTACTCCGCGATCGCCGTCGATCCGACGTACCGCGATTCCCCGAATCTCCAGTGGCGCACCGATTCTGGCCTCGAAGTCCGCTGCATTCTCGGTGAGGATCCGGACGACCTCGCTACCGACGTTTCCGAGTCCGAGTACGGCGACGCCTATCGGCTTCGATGTCATGGCTGAACCTCCAAGCTGAGCAGATCTTCGATGGTTTCCCGCCGCAGGATCAGGCGCGAACGCCCGTCCTTGACCGCGACCACAGCGGGCCGCGTCAGCAGGTTGTAGCGGCTGGACATGGAGTAGCAATAAGCGCCGGTGGCTGCGACGGCGAGCAGATCACCGGGCCCGACGTCGGCCGGCATCCACGTGTTCTTGATGACGATATCGCCACTCTCACAGTGCTTTCCGACCACGCGAGCCATCACGGCGTCGGCGCCGCTGGTACGCGAGACCAAGCGGCAGTCGTACTCGGCCTGATACAGCGACGTACGAATGTTGTCGCTCATACCGCCGTCGACACTGATGTACCGCCTGCGAGTGGCGTTGTCGACGGTGACGTCCTTGACGGTGCCCACCTCGTAGAGCGTCACGGTGCCCGGACCGGCGATGGCTCGACCCGGCTCGACGGCGATGGTCGGAACCGGCAAACCGGCCGCGGCCGACTCCGTCTCGACGATGCTCGCCAGCTTGGCCGCCAATTGGTCGACGGGCGGCGGATCGTCACTCGGTACGTACGAAATACCCATGCCGCCACCGAGATCGAGCGTCGAGATCTGCGAGGTCTTGTCCACGCCGAACTCGGCAACGATGTCGCGCAGCAGCCCGATGACCTTGTGCGCAGCCAGCTCGAAACCGTCGACCTCGAAGATCTGCGAGCCGATGTGACTGTGCAGCCCCACGAGACGAAGGTTGTCTGCGGCGAACACCCGACGGACGGCTTCGATCGCCGAGCCGTCGGCGAGCGAGAAGCCGAACTTCTGATCCTCGTGGGCGGTCGCGATGAACTCGTGCGTGTGTGCCTCGACGCCGACGGTGATGCGAATCAGCACGTCCTGCACCACACCGGCCGAACCGGCCACGGCGTCGAGACGGTCGATCTCGATATTGGAGTCGAGAACGACGTGCTCGACTCCGGCACTCACTCCGGCCTCGAGCTCGGCCACGGATTTGTTGTTGCCGTGCATCGCAATTCGATCCGCCGGGAATCCGGCAGCCAGGGCGATGGCCAGCTCACCGCCCGAGCAGATGTCGAGCGAGAGACCCTCGTCGGCCACCCAACGAGCGATCTCGCCACACAGAAATGCCTTGGAGGCGTAGTGAACTCGTTCGGGTGCCCCGAACGCAGCGGCCATCTCGCGGCAGCGTGCGCGGAAGTCGTCCTCGTCCACGACGAACAGTGGGGTGCCGTACTGCGCCGCGAGGTCGGTGACCGACACCCCAGCGAGCCGAACCGTGCCGTCGTCGCCGCGTGCCGCGTTGCGTGGCCACACCTGTTCGGGAAGCGTCGTCATGTCCGACGCGGCGCTCGGACGCTCGGACATCGACTGCTTGGCTGGGGCATCGGCGTGCTTGGGCCCTGCCGGATGTGCGCTCACATGCGCTCCGGTGCGCTGACACCGAGCAGTTCGAGGCCGTTGGCCAGAACCTGCCGGGTTGCGTTGCCCAATGCCAGTCGTGCGGTGTTCACAGGTCCGGGCTCCTCGTCTCCTTGGGGAAGTACTCGACACGCGCCGTAGAACCGGTGGTAGGCCCCCGCCAGTTCTTCGAGGTAGCGGGCGATCCGGTGTGGTTCGCGTAGTTCGGCGGCACTGGCCACCACCCGCGGGTACTCGCCGATCGTCCTGATCAACTCGCCCTCCTGCTCGTGCGTCAGCAGGCTCAGATCGGGATCGTCGCCCGAGATCCCCAGTTCGGCGGCATTGCGCGCGAGCGATGCCAACCGGGCGTGGGCGTACTGGACGTAGTACACCGGGTTCTCGTTGCTGGCGCTGGCCCACAGGGCGAGGTCGATGTCGATGCTCGAGTCGACGGACGACCGGACCATGACGTAGCGCGACGCGTCGACGCCGATGGCTTCGACCAGATCGTCGAGCGTGATGACGGTGCCTGCCCGCTTGCTCATCTTCACCGCGACGCCGTCTCGAACGAGGTTGACCATCTGCCCGATCAGAACCTCGACGGTCTCGGGGTCGTCGCCGAATGCAGCGGCGGCGGCCTTGAGTCGACCGATGTAACCGTGGTGGTCTGCTCCGAGCATGTAGATGCACAGGTCGAAACCGCGCTGCCGCTTGTTCTGGAAGTACGCGATGTCGCCTGCAATGTAGGCAGCATTACCGTCGCTCTTGATGACGACGCGATCCTTGTCGTCGCCGTACTCGGTGGACCGAAGCCACCATGCACCGTCTTCCTCGTACAGGCTCCCCGAGCCCTTGAGGTAGTCGACCGATTTTTCGACGGCACCGGACTCGAAGAGTGAGTTCTCGTGGAAGTAGACGTCGAAATCGACACCGAATTCGTGCAGGTTCGCCTTGATGCGGTCGAACATCAGCTGGGTACCGATCGACCGGAAGGTCTCGTCCTGCGCCTCGGGTGCCAGCGCCAGCGCTTCGGGCTCCTTCGCCAGCACCTGCTGTGCGATCTCGGCGATGTACTCGCCCGCATAGCCGTTCTCCGGTGCCGGCTCTCCCTTGGCCGCGGCGATGAGCGACCGGCTGAAGCGATCGATCTGAGCGCCGTGATCGTTGAAGTAGTACTCGCGAGTGACCTCGGCTCCGTGCGCGGTCAGGATGCGTCCGAGGGCATCACCGACGGCAGCCCATCGGGTTCCACCGAGGTGCACCGGTCCGGTGGGGTTGGCCGAGACGAACTCGAGGTTGACCTTCTTGCCTGCCATCGAGGATCCGTTGCCGAACTCGGCACCGGCGGCCAGCACGCGGGCAACGATCTCGCCCTGCGCTGCGGCAGCCAGCCTGATGTTCAGAAAGCCGGGGCCTGCGACGTCTGCACTGGCGATCGCGGCGTCGGCCGCGAGTGCCTCGGCGAGCCAGCCGGCGAAATCACGGGGATTGGCTCCGGCCTTCTTCGCCACCTGCAGCGCCACGTTGGTGGCGTAGTCACCGTGCTCGGGATTGCGGGGACGCTCGACCGTGAGCTTCGCAGGGAGAACGGATGCGTCCAGGCCGCGGTCGGCAAGCACCTTGGCGGCGGTCGCGTGAAGCAATTCGGCAAGATCGGCGGGAGTCACAGGTAGCCATCCTATTGGCTGGTGTGCGGCATACTCGCATCCACTGCCCGTCCGAGCGCGGGGCCACCTGGCCGATGCGGTCCACACGGGCTCTGAGCACGCTCTCAGACAGAGAACGTACAGTAGGGGCGCTCTGCGCGGACGACCGTCGAGCACGGCCGTCACCAGCAGATACGTACCACGAGCGCTACCGACCACCCACTTTTCCTCGACTGAGAGAGCAACCACAGCGATGCCAACGGGTCCCGACAAAGGCAGTCAGAACAAGTCGGCTGCGAAGGCAGACAAAGCCATCAGTGCAGCCAACAAGAAGTCAGCTCGCAAGAAACAGGGCGGTGTCCCCGCCGCCAAGGGCAGACAGATTCCCTGGCTGACGGTTGCCGGTGTCGTTGTGGTCGTCGGACTCGTCGTGGGCCTCGGGGTCAACCTCTACCCCAAGTACCAGGACCGCGCCGAGGCGCAGAAATTCGCGCCCAGCGAAAGCAATCAGGATCCGTCGACGGGAATCGACGGCGTCACCATCAAGGAATACCCGGCAGCCCTGCACGTCGGGCGCGCGCAACGCGTCGCCTACGACCAGACGCCGCCGTTCGGTGGACCGCACGATGCGGTGTGGGCCACTTGCACCGGCATCGTCTACCCCGAGGCCATCCGCACCGAGAACGCTGTGCACTCCCTCGAACACGGAGCGGTCTGGGTGACGTACAACCCCGACGACCTGAACGAAGACCAGATTCAGTCCCTCGCCGACCGCGTCGACGGGGAAACGCAGATGATGATGTCGCCGTACCCGGGCCTCGACACTCCCGTCTCGCTGCAGTCCTGGGGTCACCAGCTCAAGCTCGACAGCGTCGACGACGAGCGCATCGGTCAGTTCATCTCGGCTCTGCGCCTCAATCGATTCGCCTACCCGGAGGTCGGTGCCAGCTGCGCATCCGTGCCCGGAGTCGGTGACAACGCGTTCGATCCCGACAACCCGCCGCTGTTCGACGCTTCGGCCCCGGGAGCGGACGCCGTTCCGATGGACGGCGCAGGCATCACTCCCGACGCCAGCGAGACCAGCGGCGCAGGCGGAATGCCGAGCGGCCTGCCCGGCGGAGCACAGTTGCCCGGCGGAGCACAGCTGCCCAGCGATCTCCAGGTGCCCGCGAGCTGATGACCGAATCGACAGTCGACTCGGTCAACGGCGTCCCCGAGACCAAGCGGAGCCAGCGCACTGCGCTGGTCGCCTTGGCCGTGATAGCCGTACTTGCGATCGGATTCGCGCTGGGCTTCCTGGCGCAGAATCCGTTCCGCAACGGTGACAACTCCCCCGCAGCAGATTCGGTCGACGTCGGATTTGCCCAGGACATGACGGTGCACCACAACCAGGCCATCGAAATGGCCGCGGTCGCGTTGACCAACGCGCCCGATCAGGCCGTCAAGAGCCTTGCGTTCGACATGCTCACCTCGCAACAGAATCAGGTGGGCCAGATGCAGGGCTGGCTCGCGTTGTGGGACCGCGCGCCGATCTCGACCGACGGCTACATGACCTGGATGACGGCCGACGACTCTCACGGCCATTCGATGGGCGGCATGTCGATGGAACCGGGATCCTCCGATCCCACCAGAGCCATGCCCGGCATGGCCAGCTCCGCGGAGCTCGCCGCACTACGCCAAGCGACCGGAACCGACGTCGACGTCATGTTCTTGCAGCTGATGCTGCGTCACCACGAGGGCGGCCTGGCGATGATGGAATACGCCCAGACGCACGCGCAGTCTCCTGCGGTGATCAACCTGGCGAAGTCCATGGTCGCAACGCAGACGAGTGAGTCGACTCTGATGAAGCAGATGCTCGCGGCGAAGGGTGCGCAGCCGCTGCCCGAGGGGTGATTTCGACTCGCGTCGCACATGCGCTAGTCTTTCGTACAGCCCAACAGGCACGCCGGCTGAAGCCGGTGCGCCCCCGTAGCTCAGGGGATAGAGCGTTCGCCTCCGGAGCGAAAGGCCGCAGGTTCGAATCCTGCCGGGGGCACACATCTTTCACGCATGTCACTTCTCCGAGGTGACTGCTCGAACGAGACGGACTGTTCACATGTCCGAGGATCTCCCCGATATCGACACCGTCATCGACGAGCTGTATTCACTGGCACCCGCCGACTTCGTGTCGCACAGATCGGCGTATGTGACCCGGTTCAAGAAGGCCGGAGACAAGTCCGGTGCCACTCGTATCGGCGGACTCCGTAAACCCACTGTCGTGGCCTGGTTGGTGAACACACTCGCTCGTCAGGACGAATCCGCGGTCGCCGAGTTGTTCGACCTCGGTGCCGAACTCGAACGGGCTCAGCAACGCGGCGACGGTCATCGACTGCGTGAGTTGTCAACCGCTCGAAGCGCTTCGATACGCGCGCTCACCGATCGAGCCGTGGCATTGGGTCGCGAACGTGGCGTGACCGTCGGCGACAACGCGGCGCGCGAGGTTTCCAACACCCTCAATGCCGCAATGGCCGATCCGGAGATCCGCGACCGGGTTCGTGCGGGCCGAACGGTGGTGGCCGAGACATACAGCGGCTTCGGCCCCGCGCTGCTCTCGCTCGTTCCGGATCCTCCCGAGACCGAGACCGAGACCGAGGACGACGGCGAACCGGACATTGCCGATGACGCGCCCGAGTCCGCAGCGGAATCCGATGCCGAGAACGAAGCCGAGCTGCTGCGCCAGGCCGAACACGATCGCCTGGTCGCCGAACTCGACGCTGCCGAAACCGCATTCGATGCCGCACGTGATGCGGCCGACGCTGCCGACCAGGACACGGAGCGCGCTGCGTCCGAACGACGCAGCGCGACAGCAGAAGTCGAGAGACTCGAAGCCGAGCTGGAGGCCGCGAGAGCCACAGCGAAGGCAGCGCGGGCCGCGGAGAGAAAAAGCGTCGAACAGGCAGAGTCGACGGCGGAGGCGCTCGAGGCGGCCCGGGCACGCGTGACCGAAGCCCGGTCGGCCCTCGACGAACCGAGCTGACCTACCCTGGCGGCATGACCACACGCTGGCAAGCCGAGAACTCCGCCGACGACTCCGCCCGGTACATCGAGCGATTCGATCGTCTGGCCGAACGCGGCGTGGATCTGCACGGTGAAGCCCGCATGGTCGACGCGGTGGTCTCCCCCGCGTCGACCATCCTCGACGCCGGCTGCGGTACGGGCAGACTCGGTGCCGAACTGGCGCGACGTGGCCACCACGTCACCGCCGTGGATCTCGATCCGATTCTGGTCGAGAAGGCGCGTAGTCACCCCGAACTCGACGTGCATCTCGCGGATTTGACCACGCTCGAGTTGAATCGCACGTTCGACGCGGTCGTCGCGGCCGGCAATGTGTTGGTTTTTCTGGAGCCCGGCACCGAACATGCTGCGCTCGAACGCATCTGGGCACATCTGAACGACGGCGGAGTGTTCGTCACCGGCTTCGCCACCGACCGGGCATACACAGCCGACGAACTCCACGAGGATCTCACTGCCGTCGGATTTTTCGTCGAACATCGATTCTCCACCTGGGACCTGCGGCCCTGGCGCGCCGACGCGCACTGGGCCGTCACCGTGGCACGAAAGCCTGCTCTGCTCGCTTGAGACGAAACGAGACCGGCCTGTCCCGGCAGGCCTCGTTCGAACGAAGCGAGCGCCGCGATTCCAAGTGCGGGTGTCGATTCGTTCCTGGGCGGGAAGACTGTCGCTCATGAAGGAACACATAGCGCGGTTGCGGGAGTCGTTCTGGTTCATTCCCGCCGTCCTCGGAGTTCTCGCACTCCTACTGGCGCAGGCGCTCGTCAGTCTCGATCGCTACCTACTCGACACCCGCGTGGACCTGACGGGTTCGTTGCTCTATCACGTCGGGGCGAGTGGCAGCCGGGACATCCTCGGGGCGATCGGTGGCTCGATGCTGGGGGTGGCTGCCACGTCGTTCTCCATCACCATCTCCGTCCTCGCCACGGCCAGCTCCTCGTACGGCCCCCGCCTGGTACGAAACTTCATGGCGGACCGCGGGAATCAGGTGGTTCTGGGTATCTTCGGGGCGACGTTCCTGTACTCGCTGATGGTGCTGCGGTCGATTCGTTCGATCGAATCCGATGGTTCGGTGTTCGTCCCGGACATCGCCGTCAACGTGGCCGTCGCGCTCGCCGTCGTCGACGTGGGCGTGCTCGTCTACTTCATCCACCACATCGCGCAGTCGATTCAAGTGGCCACCCTGTCCGCGAGAGTCCGCGACGAGTTGTCGGAATCCGTCGACTCCCTTTACCCGACGGATCGTCCCGACGACGCCGCTTCGATCGACGGCTTCTCGAAACCACCTGTCTACGTGACGGTCCTGGCCGAGACATCCGGGGTGATCATCGACATCGACGAGGACGCACTGCTGGGCATCGCGACCGACAACGGCACGCTGATCGAGATTCATCGGGTCCCGGGCGAGCACATCGTCTCCGGCGAGCCGCTCGTCGACATTCTCGCCGACCGCTCGGCCGACATCTCCGACGCATCGATAGACCGAGTCCGCTCTTCTTTCGACATCGGTACCAGTAGGACGCCGCGCCACGACATCGCGTTCGCCGTCGAGCAAATGACGGAAATGGCGGTCCGGGCGCTGTCCACCGGGGTCAACGACCCCTACACGGCGCGTAACGCCATCGACGATCTCTCCGTCGGACTCGTTGCACTGGTCCAACGGCCGGCACTGTCACGCGGACGGCGTGGAACCGACGGAGAGGTGCGACTGATCGTGCGGCGGGTGCCCGTCTCGATCTTGATCGACCATGCGCTCGATGCGGTGCGCATCTACGGGACCGGCAGTCCCATGGTGGTCCAGGCCGGAATTCGTCTCGCCGAGAGGGTCGGCCGCGCTGCGCGCTCCACCGACGATGTCGACGCCGTGCTGGCGCAATTGAGCCTGTTGGACGCCGCCCTGACCGTCGACGAGACAGACAGCGCGCGCACAGTCGATGCCCGCGAGCAGATTTCGCGGACTCGAGCAGCGATCACCGATCGGGTACCACTCGCGGTACTTCGCACCGTCATTCGGTAGACGCTCGAACCGGGCATCGTGGGAGGATGGTGTGTATGCCAGCACCGTCGCCGCTTCCCCTCGACCCCATTGCAGAGGCCCACCGTCAGTGGACCAAGCACGGGTGGTCCGATGCCGCCGACGGTATGGCCGCGGTGACGTCGTTGATGCGCGCGCAGCAGATCATGCTGGCCCGGGTCGAGGAAGCGCTCAAGCCGACGGGACTGACCTTTTCGCGCTACGAATTGCTGACGTTGTTGACGTTCACCAAGAACGGCGCGTTACCGATGGCGAAGGCCAGTGCCCGACTGCAAGTGCACCCCACCAGTGTGACCAACGCGGTGGACCGCCTCGAATCGGTCGGCTACGTGCGCCGCATTCCCCATCCCAGCGATCGACGGACCACCCTGGTCGAAATCACCGAGCAGGGGCGCACGTTGGCGGTCGAAGCCACCGAGCGCCTGAACACGCTGGTGTTCGCCAAGCCCGGGCTCGCGCGCGACAAGCTGATGGCGCTGGTGCGCATCCTCGCGGAACTGCGTTCGGATGCAGGCGATTTCGACAGTGATGACATCACCACATCGTTCTGAGTTCGATGGTGACTCGTCACAAGACAATGGCACAGCCGTACCGTTCGTGGTCCAATTGCTCCGGGAACAGGCCGGAGTCGGTCTGCTGAAGGGCGGGGCGGGGTGCTGGTGTTGGGGGTCGGAGCGGGTGCGCACGGTGCACGCGCAATTCTGACGTATCTGGACAGCCCCCATCGCACACCTATCGTGTCTCGGACGGTGCGCCGCGCTCCCGGTCAGTCGCTGGCCACCACGATCGCCACCGGCGTCGACGCCATCCACTCCATTGCCGCGACGATGTCGCTCCCGGTGCAGTTCTCTGCCATCGCCTACCGGGTCGCCACCGATCCCGGCACGGTTGCCACCCGAGGGACCGCTCGAACGGCCTCCCTGGTTCCGGAAACCGCTGCGCAAGTGCGGTTTCTACGATTCATCGGGCTGGTACCCAATCACGGCGTCACCATGCTGTGCGACATCGGGAGTACCGGCACCACGGTCACCGTCATCGATCTCGCGTCCACTCGCACCCTCATGACGCGGCGCACTGCCACGTTCTGCGGCGACGATCTCGATCACTCGGTGCGCCGGCTGCTCTCGTCCAACGGCGTTCGCGTCGGAATCGACGCCAGCCGGTCCATCAAGGAGCAACTGAGCATCGATTCCGTCGTCAGCACCACAGATCCAGCCGGCACTGCACGGCATGTGCTGACGCGGCGCGACTTCGACGATCTGATCGCGGGACCCGTCCGTTACGCGGGCATGCTGGTGGAGCAGACCATCGAATTGTCCGGTGCCAGGCCGCAATCCATCGTCGTGGTCGGCGGCGGCGCGAACATCACCTCGATAGCGCGGTCTCTCGAACTGCGGACCGGCCTGACGACCCTGGTGCCGACGATGCCCGAGCTGGTCTCGGCCCGCGGGGCCGCCCTCCTGTCCCCCGACAGGTAGGACTGCCCCGGAAGTGGAGCCCGCGGAACGACCTGAAAGCACGCGTGGAGCCCGCGGAACGACCCGAAAGTGCGGCCAGCACTACCGGTGCTGGAAGTTGGGCGTGCGCTTCTCGATGAAAGCCGACATGCCTTCCTTCTGATCCTCCGTGGCGAACGTCGAATGAAACACGCGGCGCTCGAACAGAACTCCCTCACGAAGGCTCGACTCGAACGATCGGTTCACTGCTTCCTTCGCCATCATGGCAACCGGTAGCGACATCTCGGCGATCGTGGTCGCGGTTGCGATGGCGTCGTCGAGCAGATCGGCGACCGGCACGATGCGCGAGACCAATCCTGCTCGCTCGGCTTCCTCGACCTTCATGTTCCGGCCGGTCAGGCACATCTCCATGGCCTTGGCCTTGCCCACCGCACGCGTCAGGCGCTGCGAGCCACCGATTCCCGGAATGACGCCGAGCTTGATCTCGGGTTGTCCGAATACCGCGGTGTCGGAGGCGATCAGCACATCACACAGCATCGCGAGTTCGCAGCCGCCACCGAGTGCATAACCGGAGACCGCCGCGATGAGGGGCGTCCGCGCCGCGGCCAGTCGATCCCACGCCGCGAAGAAGTCGTCGAGGTACACGTCCATGTACGACTTGGGCTGCATTTCCTTGATGTCGGCCCCGGCCGCGAAGGCCCGTTCGGATCCGGTGATCAGAATGGCACCGATCTCGGAATCTGCATCGAGTTCCTCGACCACCGACACGACCTCACGCATCAACTGAGAGTTGAGCGCGTTCAATGCTTTCGGTCGGTTCAGCGTGATGATGCCGACGCGTCCCCGGCGTTCGAGCAGGATGGTTTCGTAGTCGGTCACTGAGCAGCTCCGTTCGAGCGTTCGCGGATGTCGTTGATGATGCCGGAGAAGTCCACGTCGGTTCCGCCGCCGGACGTTTCCTTGAACCGAGCGTAGAGCTCGGCTGCGCGAAGTCCGAGTACTCCCTCGACCCCGTTGTCGCGCAGTGCATTCGCAGCCAGACCCAGATCCTTGTCCATGAGGGCCGCCGCGAATCCGGGCTTGTACTCGTTGTTCGCCGGGCTCGTCGGAACCGGACCGGGCACCGGGCAATTGGTCGTCAACGCCCAGCATTGGCCGGACGCAGTCGATGCCACGTCGAAGAGCGCCTGATTGCTCAGGCCGAGCTTCTCGCCCAACACGAAGGCCTCGCTGATGGCGATCATCGATACGCCGAGAATCATGTTGTTGCAGATCTTGGCGGCCTGACCGTTGCCCGCCGGTCCGCAGTGCACGACCTTGCGACCCATGACATCGAGAACGGCAGCGGCGGAGGCGAAATCGTCCTCCGAACCACCGACCATGAACGTGAGCGTGCCTGCGGCCGCTCCCCCGACACCGCCCGAGACCGGAGCGTCGAGGCTACGGTGTCCAGCCTCGTGTACCAGCCGGTGCGCGGCATGCGCGTCGGCGACATCGATGGTCGACGAATCGATGAACAACGTCCCCGGTGCCGCGGCCGGAAGCAGGTCCCCGTACAGCCCGAGTACCAGTTTTCCGTTCGGCAACATCGTGATCACGATGTCGGCTCCGGCGACGGCCGCAACCGCGGACTCCACCACAGTGACGCCGTCCTTCGTGGCCTGCTCCAGCGCCGCGGGAACAAGATCGAAGCCCTGCACCGTGTACCCGGCCGCAGCCAGGTTGGCGGCCATCGGTCCACCCATGTGCCCGAGGCCGATGAATCCGATCGTCTTCTCGCTCATGACTGCTCACCTTCTGTAAGTGCTTTCGACAGACCGAGTTCGGCGTCGCCCAGGGGCGCGAAGTATCGATCGACGTCCTCGGCAGTGACATCCGCCGACGTGGCCGGCTGCCACTGGGGGTTGCGATCCTTGTCGACGACCTGCGCCCGAATTCCCTCGACCAGATCGTGACTGCTGAGCGACGCGACCGACACGCGGTACTCCTCGTCGAGCACGGCCTCGAGGGAGGGCAGCGTCGCCGCCCGTCGCAGCGACCGCAGCGTCACCGCAAGAGACACCGGCGATTTGGACGCGATGTCCTGTGCCGCCTGCTGCGCCTCCGGCACCGGCGATGCAGCCAGAGCGTCGACGATGCCCTGAATGTCGTCACCTGCGTAGCACTCGTCGATCCATTCCTGCTGAGCAGCGACGGTGGATTCCGGAGCCGACTCGCTGAACGTGTCGACGGCCTCCCCGACACTGACCGTCTCGAGGGCGGTGTAGAACTCCTCGAGTTTGTCCGACGGAATGTAGTGATCGGCGAATCCGACCGCGATGGCATCGGCCGCATTCATCCGCGCCGTGGTGAGCGCGAAGTGGGTACCGGTTTCGCCGGGCGCACGCGAAAGAAGGTAGGTGCCACCGACATCGGGAATGAATCCGATGCCGACCTCGGGCATCGCGATCTTCGAACGTTCGGTCACGATGCGGGTGTTCGCGTGGGCCGAGAGCCCGACGCCACCGCCCATGACGATGCCGTCCATGATCGCGACGAAGGGCTTGGGGAAGCGGGCGATCGCGGCGTTGAGCACGTACTCGTCGCGCCAGAAGTCCTTGCTTCCGCTGCCGCCGTCCTTGGCGTCGTGGTAGATCGAGACTATGTCGCCGCCCGCGCACAATCCGCGCTCGCCGGCTCCGGTCAACAGGACGACGTCGACGCTGTCGTCGGTTGCCCACTGCGCCAACGCCGGAGCTATCTGCTGCACCATCGCATGCGAGAGTGCGTTGATCGCTTTGGGGCGGTTCAGAGTGATGCGACCGATCCCGCCCGAAACCTCCAGTAGGACATCGCTCATGCTGCACCCACGATGGAGCGAGCTACGACCACGCGCATGATCTCGTTGGTACCTTCCAGAATCTGGTGGACCCGGAGGTCGCGAACGATTTTCTCGACACCGTACTCGGCGAGATAACCGTATCCGCCGAGCAACTGCAATGCTCCGTTGGCGACCTCGAACCCGGTGTCGGTACCGAAACGTTTTGCCATCGCGCACATTTCGACCTTGTCGGCTGCGTTGTTCTGCAACCCGTCCGCAGCTCGCCACAGCAACGTTCTTGCCGCTTCGAGTTCGGTCTTGAAATCTGCCAGTCGAAACTGCAGGGCCTGCGAGTCGAGCAACCTGGCGCCGAATGCGTTGCGGTCGGCGAGGTAGGACACGGCCTTGTCGAGAGCGGACTGTGCGCCGCCGATCGAGCATGCGGCGATGTTGATGCGTCCGCCGTTGAGCCCGTTCATCGCGATCCGAAATCCGTCGCCCTCGCCGCCGAGCAGGTTGGCAGCCGGAACGCGGGCACCTTCGAAGATCACCTGGCGGGTGGGTTGAGCGTTCCACCCCATCTTCTTCTCGTTCGCTCCGAACGACAGTCCCGCCGTGTCCTTCGGAACGATGAACGCCGAGATGCCGCGGGGACCCGGCGCTCCGGTGCGGGCCATGACGACGTACACCTCGGAAGTGCCTGCGCCGGAGATGAACTGCTTGACGCCGTCCAGCACGTACTCGTCACCGTCGCGGACGGCCTTGGTACCGAGCTTTGCCGCATCGGATCCAGCGCCGGGTTCGGTGAGGCAGTAGCTACCGAGCTGGTCCATCGAGCACAGCCCCGGAAGCCAGCGCTGCCGTTGCTCGTCGTCGCCGTACGTGTCGATCATCCAGGCGACCATGTTGTGGATGGAAATGTAGGCCGCGATGGACGGGTCACCGGTTGCGAGTTGCTCGAAAATGCGCACCGCGTCGACGCGGGTCAGACCCGATCCGCCCACGTCTTCACGAATGTAGATGCCGCCCATCCCGAGAGCAGCAGCCTTGCGCAGCACGTCCACCGGAAAGTGCTTCTGCTGATCCCATTCGACGGCGTTCGGTGCGAGGAACTCGTCCGCGAAATCACGAGCAGTGTCGTTGATGGCACGCTCGTCCTCGTTCAACGTGAACATCGTCGATCAGTCCATGTTCGGAATGACGAAGTGATTCTGCGCAGCAGGAGCGGAGTCCACGGAGTGACCCGACGAAGCTGCTTCCTTGGTGCCCGACGGCCAACGCTGAGTGACGGTCTTGGTCTTGGTGTAGAAGCGGATGGAATCCGGTCCGTGCTGGTTGAGATCGCCGAATCCCGAACGCTTCCAACCACCGAACGTGTGGTACGCGATCGGCACCGGAATCGGCACGTTGACTCCCACCATGCCCACCTGGACGCGGGAGCAGAAATCGCGAGCGGTGTCGCCGTCGCGGGTGAAGATCGAGACGCCGTTTCCGTACTCGTGTTCGGACGGCAGACGCAGCGCGCCCTCGTAGTCCTTCGCGCGCACGACGATCAGCACCGGACCGAAGATCTCTTCCTTGTAGATGCGCATGTCGGTGGTCACCTTGTCGAACAGCGTTGCGCCGGCGAAGAATCCGCCCTCGTGGCCCTCGAGACTGAATCCGCGTCCATCGACGACCAACTCAGCACCCTCGTCCACACCGATCTGGGTGTAATCGTTGACGCGCTTCAACGCATCGCTACCGACGAGCGGGCCGAAGTCCGCGTTCTCGTCGTCGCTGCGGCCGATCTTCAGTTTCGCCACCCGCTCGGTCAGTTTGGCGACCAACGCGTCGGCGGTCTCCTCACCGACGGGAACCGCGACGGAAATCGCCATGCACCGCTCGCCGGCCGAACCGTATGCAGCTCCGAGCAGAGCGTCGGCGACCTCGTCGAGATCGGCATCGGGCATCACCAATGCGTGGTTCTTCGCCCCACCGAAGCACTGTGCGCGCTTGCCGTGCTGCGCCGCCGTCTCGTAGATGTACTGCGCGATGGGCGTCGATCCGACGAAGCCGATCGCCTTGACGCGATCGTCGGTGAGCAGCACGTCGACGGCGTCCTTGCCGCCGTTGACCACGTTGAACACGCCCGGCGGCAGACCTGCCTCGAGGAACAGCTCGGCGAGCTTGAGGGGCACGGACGGATCTCGCTCGGACGGCTTGAGAATGAAGGCGTTACCGCAGGCGATGGCCGGGCCGGCCTTCCACAGCGGAATCATGGCCGGGAAGTTGAACGGGGTGATGCCGGCAACGACACCGAGCGGCTGACGCATCGAATAGACGTCGATACCGCCACCCGCACCCTCGGTGTACTCACCCTTGAGCAGGTGCGGAACACCGACGGCGAACTCGACGACCTCGACGCCACGCTGGATGTCGCCCTTGGCGTCGGCGATGGTCTTGCCGTGCTCCGACGAGAGCAGCCGCGCGAGTTCTTCGGTGTCGCGGGTGACGAGCGCGAGGAACTTCATCAGCACCCGAGCGCGCCGCTGCGGGTTCCACTTCGCCCACTCACGCTGCGCCTGCTCGGCGTCGGCGATGGCGGCCTCGACCTCGGATACGTCGGCCAGGGGCACCCGGGCCTGCACCTCACCGGTATTGGGATCGAACACATCCCCGAACTGTCCGGAGGTGCCGGCGACATGCTTGCCGCCGATGAAGTGCGTGAGTTCGCGAGCCATGGGTGTCCGTCCTCGAGCGTGGAATTAAGTACGCTCATCCTATAGTCGGATGTCCATGTAAGTCCAGGAGCGGTCACATTCGGTCGTAGAACGCGCGCAGATCAGCGCAGGCCCGGCTGACTTCCGCCTCCGTCGAACCGTCGGCGCGAAAGATTCTGCGCAGGATCAGCGGATCGAGATCGTCCGTCGCCGGAGCGAACGACACCTTGGGAAGTTCGGGGAACGCTGCACGATCGCCGAACCAGTCGTCCGGGTCGATCTCCTCGTCGCTGTCGCCGACCCCCTCGATCAACTGATCCAGATCGACACCGCGCAGTGTCAGGATCGTCCCCGCGGACGCGTCGATGTGCTCGGCGGCGATGTACATCAGCGCTGCCGCGTGTTTGCACGGCCACCCGTCGTCGGGGCACGAACAGTCGAAATCCAGTTGCCCCTTGTCGTGGGGAAGCAGCACCGACGCCAGCGCCTGAGGAATCGCGTTGGACGCGAGTTCCGCCAGCATGCCGGGGTTGGATCGCACTCGGCCGACGAGCGCGGCCACCTCGCCTTCGGTGAGCGGCTCGACGCTGACCGACGCCGAGAACGGCTCGAGCTGACTGCCCTGCACCTCGCCGTAGATCTGCCCGCGTTCGACGCCGAGAGTGAGCACCTGACCCTGGCGGGCATAGGTTCGGCCCCGTGCGATCCGGCCCGGATCGGCCAGATCTTCCATCGCGGCGACGAAGTGCCTGCCCCACCACGTCTGCCCGAAGGCACCCCGCTTGTTACGAGACTCGATGCCGCCCTTGGCTTGTCGACGCTTGCCGTACTGCGAGAAGTCGGCCATCACTCCCCCACTGCGTCTTCGCTGAGACGAAACAGTTCCTGCAGTTCCGCAGTGTCCATCTCGGTCACCCAGCTCTCACCGGTGCCCACCGCCAGGTCCGCCAAGTCCTGTTTGGACACCAGCATCGAATCGATGCGTTCCTCCACGGTGCCCACACACAGCAGCTTGCGCACCATCACATTCTTGCGCTGGCCGATACGGAAAGCGCGGTCGGTCGCCTGGTTCTCTACCGCCGGATTCCACCAACGATCGAGGTGCACAACATGATTGGCGGCAGTGAGGTTGAGCCCGGTACCACCGGCCTTGAGCGAGAGCATCATGATCGGCGGACCGTCGTCGCTCTGGAACTTCTCGACCATCTCATCGCGCTTGCCCTTGCTCACGCCGCCGTGCAGGAACGGCACCTGAACTCCGAAACGCTCGGCGAAATACGGTGCCACGAGCTCACCGAACTCTCGAAACTGCGTGAACAACAACGCCTTCTCGTTGTCACCGAGAACGGAATCGAGCATGTCCTCCACCAATCCGATCTTTCCGGAACGGTGCTGACCTCGCTTGAGTACCGACGAGCCGTCGGACAGGAAATGCGCGGGATGGTTGCACACCTGTTTGAGGCGGGTGAGGGCCGAGAGCACCGCACCTTTGCGCTTCATGCCCTTCGCGTCGGCGATCTGCGCCATCATCTCGTCGACGACCGCCTTGTACAACGCCGCCTGCTCGGCAGTGAGGTTGGCGCGCACGGTCATTTCGTTCTTCTCCGGCAGATCAGAGATGACCGTGGGATCGGTCTTGACGCGACGCAGAATGAACGGAGACGTGATGGCACGCAGCCGCGAGACCGCGTTCTCGTCGTTCTCCCGCTCGATCGGCACCGAGAACCGCTTCCTGAAGTCCGACGGCCGCCCCAGCATGCCCGGGTTCGCGAAATCCAGAATGGACCTCAGCTCGTCCAGCCGGTTCTCCACCGGCGTCCCGGTGAGCGCCAGTTTGTGATCGGCCGGAATGGCCAGTGCCGCCCTCGCCTGCACGGTGCCTGCATTCTTGATGTGCTGCGCCTCGTCGAGAACCACGCGACGCCACGTCTGTGCGGCCAACTGCGCGCGGTCCTTGGCCATCAATGCGTACGTGGTGACGATCAGGTCGTGCTCCGCGATGGCTCGATCGAGCTCCTCGTCGCGTAACCGCGTCGGACCGTGGTGCACCAGAACACGCAGTGCAGGAGTGAATTTCGCGGCCTCACGTTGCCAGTTACCGACCACCGACATCGGGGCCACCAACAGCGTCGGAGTCGCACTGTTCTCGTGAGCGAGCAGCGTGAGCACCTGCAGTGTCTTGCCCAGGCCCATGTCGTCGGCGAGCACGGCACCGAGACCGAGCCGGCTCATGAACGCGAGCCAGTCGAGACCGCGTTGCTGGTAGGGCCGCAGAGTCGCTCGGACACCGTCGGGCACCGGGATGGTTTCCGGAACCGCCCCGGGTTCGAGCAACGTTGCCGCCCAGCCGGTAGCGCGGATGTCCTGGACCGGAGCCGGAGGCGGATCGGCCAACGTCATCTCACGCATCAGCGTGCTGAGCGCAGTCCCGTCGCCGTGATGCTCGGCGACGTACTTCGCGGCCCGCGCCAGCTGTCCCCCGTCGGCGAGCACCCATTGCCCGCGCAGCCGGACGAGGTCGCCCTTCGAGACGGCAAGCCGGTTCATCTCCGCCTCGGTGAGCACCATGTCGCCCAGCTGCAGTTGCCAGTCGTACGACACCAGCTCGTCCATACCGACGGCACGATCAGCCGCAGCTTTGGTCACCGCGGGTGACTCGACCCGCAATCGCATCGACGGATCCAACCTGGTCCAGGCCCTCGGCAGCAGGACCGTCGTGCCGGTGGCCTGCAGCGCAGTGGCACCGTGTTCGACGAGATCGATGACCACCGACGTCGGCAACAACAGGTCGAGGGTGCCCTCCTGGGTGGGCAGATCACGCAACCTCGGGTAGGCAGCCACGGCCTCGCCGAGTTTGCGCACTGCCGTCGACAGCAAGGTCGCGTCGACCTTGCGGCTCATCGGGACCGGACGCGGCGCCTCCCCGTCCGCGCGCAGGCACACCTGAAGTGTCCAGAACGACTCGACGGCATCGTCCGCGGCACCGTCGGCATCACCCGTCTCGCCGTCCTGGTCGTCCGGTTCGAGCAGGCGCAGCACCAGCGCCGGTTCGTCGACGGTGAGGCTGGCGCGCCAATTGTCGAACAGCGTCGAGATCTTCTGCGTCCCATCGAGATACGGATCGTCACGCACGAGGGCCGACAGCAACGGATGCTCGGAGTCGGGCTTGCCGAGCACCGATCTGACGATCGGGTCGGTGAGCTCCTCGACCATGTCGTCCAGAAGCTTCTTCGGCCGTTCGTTCGCTCGCTGCACCGACGGCATCGCAACAGCGAGCTCGCTGAGCCATGCGCGTTGACGCTCGCCGCCGACCAGCCGCCAACGCGGCCACCACTGGCCGTCCATCAATTTCAGTGCCGGCACCACTCGTCCGGACCGGACCCACCGTTCGATGCCCTGGGCGACGTGGCCCAGGAACCGGAGGTCGCCGGAGATCAGCGGGTGGGTCGACGGGGTGCGGAGCAACAGGTCGGCCGCATCGTGCGGGGCCAGCGCGATCGCCGGCAGTTCGACCGGATCCCGAGGGGTGGCGCGTCGAGTGGAGTCGGGAAACGTCACTCGGGCGCGATGCCGGAACGCGCGGGTGAGCACGTGCGAGTGTGTCGCCGGTAGGTCGGGTTCGTCTCCGGTGCTGATCTCGTCGTCCCAGAGCAGCAATCCGGCACCGGGAGACCAGAGACCGTGCAGCATCGGTCCATCCAACCAGCACGCACCGACATACCCGGCGCCGCTGTGTCATCGATGAGGCACAGTGGTCCCATGATCGCGTACGGCTTCGACGAATACGGCGGCCCCGACACCGAGACATTTCTGGACCTCCCCGTGGCGGAACCGGGATCGGGGCAGCTTCTCGTGGCGGTACATGCCGCGGGGGTGAATCCCGCAGATTGGAAGGTGCGGGCGGGTAATCGCAAGGACACCGTGCAGATCACCTTGCCTGCGGTGCTGGGGCGGGAGGTGTCGGGCACTGTCGTGGGCGTCGGCTCGGGAGTGGACGGGTTCTCGGTCGGTGACGAGGTCTTCGGGGCGACGGCGTCGGGTCACGGCGGCTATGCGCAGTACACGCTGCTCAACGCGGCCGGTACGGCACACAAGCCCGAGGCCGTGTCCTGGTCGGTCGCGGCGACACTGCCGGTAGCGGCCGGGACCGCCTTCGACGCACTGCGAGGGTTGGCGCTGACTGCAGGCAACACGGTTCTCGTTCTCGGCGCAGGCGGCGGTGTGGGTTCTTCGGTTCTGCAGCTGGCGCGTGCCGACGGTATCGACGTTCTCGGGGTGGCGAGCTCGGGCAAGCGGGAGTGGATCGAGAGCCTCGGTGCGGAGTTCGTCGAGTCCGGACCCGAGTACGTCGGTTCGATATCGCGGCCGGTGCACGGCATCGTCGATCTGGTCGGCGGCGACACTCTTCGCGCGGCCGCTGCGAAGACCGGCGCTCCGATCGTCAGCGTGGCCGACCCGGTGCTCGCCGCCCAGTGGGGTGGGTCTGGAGCAGTGCGCGAGCGCACCACTGCGGCGTTCACCCGATTGGCCGATCTGGTCGTGACGGGCGTCCTTCGTCCACGCATCGATCACACGTTTCCACTCGACCGCGCAGGCGAGGCTCTTGCGCTCGTGGAGAACGGGCACGCACTCGGCAAGGTCGTCATCGAGGTCCGCTGACACCCGACCGTGTCGGGCGGTGTCGGTACCGTCCGGCACACTGCTGTCGCGAGGTACGAGAGTCGGCAAGATCGAAGTTTCACGATGGGGCGTGTGTGAAGAAGCTGTGGGTAGCGGCGGCGTTGGTGATCGCCGCGATCGTCATGGCGACGTTCGAATCCTGTGACCGGTCCGACATACCGGGATTGGCTCCCCCGCCCCCGGCTCCGGGCAGCCCCACCCGCGCCCAGATCGAAACGCTGTTGGATCGGGTGGCCGTCGTCGCCGCACGACCCGATCCCCGCGGGTACGAGCGCGGATGCAAGAGCGGTGAAGGGTGCGTGTTCGGACCGGCGTGGACGGACGACTACGACGGACCGGGCGGGCACGACGGGTGTGGAACCCGTGACAACGTGCTGGCACTGTCGATGACCGAAGTCGAGTTCAAGGCCGGCACCCGAGACTGCGTGGTGCTCTCGGGCTCCCTGGACGACCCCTACTCCGGTGAACGGTTGCAGTTCACCAAGTCCGACGCCGGCAAGATTCAGATCGATCACGTCTATCCGTTGTCTGCCGCCTGGGACATGGGTGCTGACGGATGGGCAGCGGACAAGCGCATTCGTTTCGCGAACGACATCGCGTTCAATCTGCTGGCGGTCAACGGGCCGGACAACCAGAGCAAGAGCGACAAGACGCCGTCGCAGTGGATGCCGCCGAACGCGGCGTACCACTGTTTCTACGCGGGTAAATACCTGTCGGTGGCGGCCCAGTACGAGCTGCCGATCACCGAGGCCGACCGCCGCGCCCTCGCTTCGGTGGCCCCCAGCTGCTGATCCAGCGATGCGAACGCGGGCGGTAAAGTCTGGCCAATGGCAACGACGTCGTCGCGCAGCTTTCTCGACCGTGACACCCAGCTCTGCATGTCTCTGTCGGGAAGGCCGAGCAATATCGGAACCCGCTTCCACAACTACCTGTACGACGAACTGGGATTGAATTTCGTCTACAAGGCGTTCACCACCACCGATCTCGCGGCCGCGGTCGGTGGAGTCCGTGCACTCGGTATCAGGGGATGCGCGGTCTCCATGCCGTTCAAGGAGGACGTGATCGAGCTGGTCGACGTCATGCACGAATCTGCGAGCGCGATCGCATCGGTCAACACCATCGTCAACGAGGCGGGCGTGTTGCACGCCTACAACACCGATTACCAGGCTGTGGCCGATCTGCTCGCGTCGAGCGATATCTCGACCGATTGTTCGGTGGCCGTGACCGGCAGCGGCGGTATGGCCAAGGCAGTGGTTGCCGCACTGCGGGATTCGGGTTTCACCCGCGGCACCGTGGTTGCTCGCAACACGTCGACCGGTCCGGCTCTCGCCGAGGCGTACGGATACGACTGGTCGGCCGAGTCCGTCGGAGCCGACTTGCTGGTGAACGTCACCCCGGTGGGAATGGCGGGCGGCCCCGCTGCCGATTCGACTCCCTTCCCCGAGTCGCAGATCCATGCGGCACAGGCAGTGTTCGACGTGGTCGCGATGCCGTCGGAGACGCCGCTGATCACCGCGGCGCGTGCGGCGAACAAACCGGTGATCACCGGCGCTCAGGTCATTGCCCTGCAGGCAGCAGAACAGTTCGTTCTCTACACCGGAGTTCGCCCGTCCGACGATCAGATCCAGCGGGCGTCGGAATCTTCCCGTCGCTGACTCACAGGCGTTGCCACGCGGGCTTGTTCGCGTAGGCGTGGCGGTAGTAGTCCGTGAGAGCGAGGGACGCAGCAGCCGCCTCGTCCACCAGTACCGTCACGTGTGGATGCCACTGAATCGCGGACGCAGGACAGCGTGCCGACAACGGCCCCTCGACGGCCGCGGCCACCGCGTCTGCCTTGGATTCTCCGGTAGCGATGAGCACGAGATGACGCGCCTCGTCGATGGTGCCGAGGCCTTGCGTCAGCACGTGGTGCGGCACCTCCTCCGGCGAGGGGAAGAAGCGCGCATTGTCGACCCGAGTCTGTTCGGTGAGAGTCTTGACCCGGGTTCTCGACCGAAGTGACGATCCGGGCTCGTTGAAGCCGATGTGTCCGTCGGTGCCGATGCCGAGAATCTGCACATCGATACCACCGGCCTCCCCGATCGCGGCGTCGTATCGTCGCGCTTCGGCAGCGATGTCGACGGCTTCA
Organism: Rhodococcus sp. PML026; assembly: GCF_000963615.1. Classification (NCBI taxonomy): domain Bacteria; kingdom Bacillati; phylum Actinomycetota; class Actinomycetes; order Mycobacteriales; family Nocardiaceae; genus Rhodococcus; species Rhodococcus sp. PML026. The sequence continues at coordinate 272,766 of NZ_KQ031368.1, forward strand.
CCGTCCGGCGAGAACACCGCGGAATCGTCCAGATCGACGAGGTCCACGAAGTTCTCGCGAATGAACGAAAAATACGACTGCTCAGCAGTTCTGGGTAGCCCTATGTATTCGTCGAGCAGAAACGCTCGACACCCAGCGAAGGACAGCCCTTCCTCGCGATGTCGGCGGGCCAGCTCGCGATACGTGCCGACGGGACTCGACCCGGTCGCCAACCCGAGGACGGGGCCCGATCCCGGGACCGAGTCGGTTCGCACGACGTGCTCGACGATGTCGGCCGCGGTTCGGTCCACGTCGGTGACTGTGGGGAGTACGACGATCTCCATCTAACTTTCCTCCTCGATCGCGCGTCCGCCGCGAATGACCTGCACCGGCTCGAAGGATGCGTCGACCACCAACACGTCCGCTCTCGATCCGGCGACGAGAGAACCGGTTTCGGCCCCGATCCCGATCAATGCTGCCGGGGTGGTTGCCCCGGCACGCACTGCGTCGAGCAACGGCACGCCGGCGTCGAGCACTGCGCGGCGTACCAGGTCGAGCACACTCGACGTGCCGCCCGCGATCGGGGCCGACTCGGGATCGTTCTCCCGCGACAGGCGGGCGACCGAATCGTGCACGGTGACATCCAGCGGCCCGAGCCGGTAGCGGCCGTCGGCCATTCCCGCTGCAGCCATCGCGTCGGACACCAACGCGATGTTCCCACCGCCGACGAGATCGAACACCGCTCGCACGGTCTCGTCGGCGAGATGTACTCCGTCGCCGATCAATTCGAGCACCATCGACCCTCGCGCCGCGGCAGCCAAGCATTCGCTGACCGGCCCCGGCGACCGATGATGCCAGGTGGGCATCCCGTTGAACAGGTGCGTGGCACCGATGGCACCCTCTCCGAGGGCGTCGATTGCGCTGCGAGTGGTGCGTGCGTCGGCGTCGGTGTGCCCGATGCTGGGGACGATGCCGTTCTCTCGCAACATGTGTCCGACGGCCGTGAAGCCGTCGACTTCGGGAGCAAGTGTCATCGACCGTACCGATCCCCGCCCGGCGTCGATGATGTCTGCCAGCAGACCGGTGTCGCCGCCACGGAGTGACGCGGGGTCCTGCGCTCCGCAGCGGGCAACAGACAGGAACGGCCCTTCGAGGTGGACCCCGGCGATGTCCCCCGACTCGTACAGATCCGCGAGCGTCGACGTCTGCTCGACCAGTCGCCCAGGGGATGCCGACACCAGCGATGCGAGCATCGTGGTGGTGCCGCGGCCGCGGTGGTGCCGTACCGCGGTCATCAGATCGGCACGGGCAGAATCCGGGAACGACGCCCCGCCGCCGCCGTGGCAGTGCACGTCGACCAGCCCCGGCAGGATGGTCGAATTCGATTGCGGTGGAGCCTCGTCGGGCCACGCCACTACCGGACCCACCCAGGAGATTCGATCGCCGGACAACGCCACGACGGCATCCTCGATGACCGCGTCGGGTGTGACGACCCGCCCCCTGAGCGTCGTCGTGATCGATTCGCTCATGCCCGGTCGGGTTCGAGCACCGCGTCGTCCTCGCGGCCGGGGGTGCGCAGGTTCCACTTCTTGATGACGAAGCTGAACAGGAAGTAGTAGATCACCGCATACACCAGGCCGATAGGAATGAGAAGCCATGCCTTCGTGGCGATTCCGTAGTTCAACAGATAGTCGATACCGCCGGCAGAGAAGAAGAAGCCGTCATGGATTCCCAGGGCATTGGTCAGTGCCATGGAGGTTCCGGTCAGCACGGCGTGGATGATGTAGAGCGGCCAGGCGACGAACATGAACGAGTACTCGAGCGGTTCGGTGATGCCGGTGACGAACGCAGTCAGACCGGTGGACAACATGATTCCGCCGACGATCTTCTTCTGCGACGGCTTGGCGTTGCGATAGATCGCGAATGCAGCGGCAGGCAGAGCGAACATCATGATGGGGAAGAAACCGGTCATGAAGACTCCGGCGGACGGATCTCCCGCGAAGAATCGGTTGAGATCGCCACGCACCAATTGACCACTCGCGTCCTGATAATCACCGACGAGGAACCAGACGACCGAATTGAGAATGTGGTGCAGTCCCGTCGGAATCAGCATGCGATTGGCGAAACCGTAGATTCCGCTACCCACCACACTGTGATCGGCAACGGTGTTCCCGACCCAGTTCAGTGCGCTGTAGAAGAGCGGGTAGACGAACGACATGACGACGGCGACGACGAGGCCGGTGACAGCGGTCAGGATGGGAACCAGACGTCGTCCGCTGAAGAAGCCGAGGTAATCCGGCAGTTTCTGGCGGTAGAACCGCTGCCACAGAATGGCGGAGAGCAGGCCGATGACGATGCCGGCCAACACGCCGTAGTCGATCACGGCCGGATCGCCGTTCGCGTCGACTTTGCCTTCCAGTACCACCGGTGACATCGCGGTGAAGACACCGTTCATCACCATGTAGCCGACGACGGCGGCGAGGGCGGTCGAGCCGTCCGACTTCTTGGCCCAGCCGATGGCGATGCCCACGGCGAAGATCAAGGGCAACCAGGTGAAGACCGCCTGTCCTGCAGCGGAGATGACGGCCGCCGCGGTGCCCAGAGCACTGAATCTGCCGAGGAGGTCGTCCTGGCCCAGCCGCAACAGGATTCCCGCCGCGGGAAGAACCGCGATGGGCAGCATGAGACTGCGCCCGAATCGCTGCAACCCGGCGAGAGATCTGGATTCCTTCTTCGGTTCGGCTTCGGCCGAGTCCGTCTTCTTCAGGGTCATGGCGACCTTCTCTTCGAGGCTGGTCCGGCAAGGGAGTTCTACTATTGTGACCGGATGACATCAGGGGTACTGTCCGGTCATTACCAGTTGTAGTTTGGCCAGGTGACGACCACATGTCAACCCGGAGATGTGACCTCGCCGACACCACTGCACACGAGAAGGAAGCAGGAACAGAACATGGCCAAGGCGGACGCGATCGTGAAGGGCCTCGGCGGTGCCGACAACATCGTAGAGATCGAAGCGTGCATCACCCGGCTCCGTACCGAGGTCAAGGACGGGTCGCTGGTGGACGAGGCTGCGCTCAAGGCAGCCGGTGCGCACGGAGTGTTCCACAAGGGGACAGCCGTGCAGGTCATCGTCGGCCCGGAGGCCGACACCCTCGCCGAGGACATCGGCGACATTCTGTGAGCGGGACCTCGACGATCTCCAGTCCTGTTGCCGGTCAGGTCATCTCGCTCGCCGACGTCCCCGACCCGGTCTTCTCTTCGCAGATGGTGGGCTCCGGGGTCGCCGTGCGCCCGGCGGCCGGTAGCGGGCCCGTCGAGGTGCGGTCTCCGATAGCCGGCAAGATCCTCAAACTCCACCCACACGCGTTCGTCGTGTTCACCGACGACAAGGCGGGAGTGCTGGTGCACATCGGCATCGACACCGTGAAGATGAAGGGCCAGGGTTTCGAACTCGTTGCAGCAGAGGGCGATCGGGTCCAGTCCGGCGATCTCGTGATCACCTACGACCCTGCGGCGATCGCGGAGGCCGGATACTCCGACGTGATTCCCGTGGTCCTGATGGACTCCGAGCCCGATGCCGTCACGAGCGCGGCCGTCGGAACCTCGGTGGCACAGGGTGACTCGCTGTTCGTGTTGCCCTGAGCCTAGCGGCGCTGCGTGGTGCGCCGCTCCCCCTGCACCTCCATCGAGAGTTGGTACCGGTCGCACCGGTACCAACTCTCCGTGTGCTCGATCGGCTCGTCGCCGCTGAACGACACTCGGTCGAAGTACAGCACCGGTGCGCCGCGTTTGGTCCCCAGCAGCGTGGAGGTGTCACTGTCGGCGGCTGTCGCTTTGACGGTCTGCTCGGCTCGATCGATGGTCAGGCCGTAGTGGTTGCGCACGGCCTCGTACACCGACTGACTCAGATCGTGGTCGATCAGCCCCGGAAGGAGTTCGGCCCGGTACCACCCGTCGTCGACACTGACCGGCTCGGCATCGGCCAGCCGTAGCCGTTTGATGTGGTACGTCCGATCACCGTCGACCAGGCCCAGAGCACGAATCGTTGCTGCCGAGGGCTTTTCGAGCCGCGCGAACAGGACCACCGTCGTCGGCGTCAGCCCCTGGGCACGCATCTCCTCGGAGAACGACGCCAGGTGCAACCGCGACTGCACGGTACGAGAAGCAACGAACGTCCCTTTCCCACGTACCCGAACCAGATGTCCGTCGTTGACGAGCTGTCCTATCGCCTCGCGTACCGTGATGCGACTGACGCCGTAGTCCTCCATCAACCGACGCTCGCTCGGCATCAGATCCCCCGGCGAAAGCTCCTTGGTGCAGCGGTGCAACAGAATTGCGCGTAGCTGTTCGTGCTTCGGGATCTGACTGTCCCTCAGGTGTACGGGCATCACCACTGCGCCGGCCTTTCGATCACTCGCAGAACCAGCGGTACGGACTGGTCCGGTCCAACCAAAGACTACGTCACGACGGCGATACCGAGGAAGCATTCGCCCGGACTCAGCTCTCCGATGCCTCGAATCCGGTCGCGTTTGTTGCCGACGTGGCGACGGGTTAGCGTCGTGCCATGACGGAGTCGCCGAAGGACAGCGTGGAATTGTCGAATGCGTCGGATTTCCCGGCGCTGTGGCCGGTGTCGACCCGATGGGACGACAACGACCACTACGGCCACGTCAACAACGTGACGTATTACGCATACTTCGACACCGCAGTGAACGGGTGGCTCATGGAAACGACGGGTGTGGACATCAGGACTCTGCCCGCGATCGGCGTCGTGGCCGAAACCTCGTGCCGCTATCTGTCCGAGCTCAGTTTTCCCGATCGCCTCCAGGTCGGTCTGGCGGTGGAGAAGCTGGGCACCCGCAGCATCGTCTACTCGCTGGCCTTGTTCCGAGAAGCCGAGGACGACGCACTGACATTGGCCGCTCGGGGACGGTTCGTTCACGTCTACGTCGACGCGAACTCCCGCCGTCCCGTCCCCATTCCCTCCGAAATCGAAACCGCAGCACGCACTTTGGTGATCGGAACGTCAGTAGACGCCTGAATCTAGAGCGCGATTTCGTCGGCGCGCTGCAACGCTCGGGTGACGATGTCGTCGATCAGCGTGGTGGTCGGCGCGCCGCCCACGGCGCGGTTGCGTGAATCGGCTTCCATCCGGCGCATGACGCCTTCGGCGATGATCGACAACTTCCACAGCGCCAGCACTTCCCAGAATCCGGCATCGGTCACATCGCGGCCCGTGTTGTGCGCGTAGGACTCGACCAGCTCCGCCCGGGTAGGGAAACCGGGCAGAGTCGATGCCATGAAAGGACCGGCAACCCCGTCGTCCGCCTGAGGCCAGTAGGCGAGCAGACCACCCAGATCCGCCAACGGGTCTCCGAGCGTGCACAACTCCCAGTCAACGACGGCAACCACGCGGCCGTCGTTTCGAGCGGTGATGACGTTGCTCAGATGGAAGTCGCCGTGAACCAGCGTCACCTCGTGCTGCTCGGGGATCTTGGCCGTCAATCGTGCTGCGAGCGAGTCGATTCCAGGAACCTCCCGGGTTCGGGAGGAGTCCCACTGCGTGGTCCACCGCGCGATCTGACGCGCAGCGTAGGGCTTGCGGCCGGCGAGGTCGGCAAGACCCGACGACTCGAGGTCGACACGGTGTATGTCGGACAACGCCGCGGTCAGACCGAGTCCGACACGTCGACGCTGATCGGGGTCCAACTGTTCGGCAGCCGACACCGAGTCGACGACGACCCCGTCGACGAAACTCATCAGGACCAACGGGACCTCGGAAATGGCTGGATCTTGCGTGATCGCAATCATTTTCGGCACAGGGACCGGCGAATTCTGCAGACCGGAGAGAATCCGGTGCTCGCGCACGACGTCGTGAGCCGACGCCAACAATTTGCCCAACGGCGGCCGGCGAAGGACCCACGCACTGCCACCGGCGTCGCGAACCGCATACGTGAGGTTGGACTGGCCGTTACCGATGCGCTGGAACGAGAGCGGCGATGTTGCGCCTATCCCCAACTCCGCGATCCACGTCGACACTGCATCTTCGTCCAAGCCCACCACGCCCATACAAAACCCTCACTTCGTTGTGCGGCACCGTTGCCGACGGACATCACCGGTTCGGGTGATCGTAACGAAGCGGTGCCAACGGATGCCGGTGGCACGAGCACAGACGGTCAGCTGGCGCGACCGAACGCGGAGATCAGCGCCGGAGTAGCAACGGCAGCGGCCTCGTGCCGCTTGACAGCAATTTCGTCGATTTCGCCGACGAGCAGTGCGGTCATCGACTCGGGCTCGGCACACCAGACGGACGAGATGTTGTGCACCTCCGCTGGCGCGAACAGTCCACTGGTGGACAGCGCGTCGATCCATTCGGCAACGGCATCGGCCGTGGGCTCCGGCATCACCGTACGGTCCAGCGAGTCCGCCTGGAACTCGTTGCAAAAGAACGCGCGGACCATATCGAGCTGCCCCTGCGACATTGTGGTCATGTTCTTCTCCTTCGAGTTTCCGACTTCTGTTGGTGCCGAATGCCCGTTCACGAGTTGCGATGAGCCGACCAGACCGTGTTCAGATCGTTACCAACTTGGCCGTAACGGGGGAATACGGTTTTCCGATGCGGCTGAAACTACGCCCTTTTCGACGGTCTCGCCCAGGGTGAACTGGACTATGTGACCATAGTCACACAGATCGGCCCATCCGATCAACGACTTGCAACGAATTCATAGTTCGCATTTCAAAATACTGTGACAGGAGACAAAATCCGCACAAAAGTCCAGGTAGGCGGGGTACGACACTCAAGAGCAACTACTCGGAGGCCGCAGTCGAGTAGCCTCCTCTACACCGCACTGGACCACACACTCCGACCGATCGGTTGGTTGCAGGGTCGAATTCTACTTTCGGATCGGTTTTTCGGCTGTTTGCAGACTCCAGGAATTTGACAGATCGCCATTACTAGGTTGCGGCTACAACAATAAATCGACGCTTCTTCGTCGTGATCCGACCGTTACCGCAGATGCTCAGCCGGCTCCCACGATGCTCACACCTCACGCTCAGCCGACTGCGGCAGTCTGGCGTCCATGCGATCACCGAGTCTCGACAGCGGACCGATCCGGTCACCCCGTGGAGCCGGCAACGAGAGCCGTTCGGCGAACACGACCGAGCGAGCGCACCGGCGGGCGATCCGCACCCGGCTGACGGTGTCGGGCCTCTGTGCGGCGCTCTTGTCGGTACTACTGATGTGGGTGCCGAACATGGCACCGGTGTGGCCCGTCTCCACGAGCCCGGCTGCCGCCCTGGCCTCGCGAGCACTGAACACGATCGACGTCACCGCCGTGCTGACCGTCCTCGCCGCCCTCACCGTTGTCGCCCTGGTCCGAAAACTGCCTTACGGCATCGGAGTGGTGATTGCCTGCGTCGTCGGCGCGGAAGTGACCACAGCTCTGGTGCGTCACCTCGCGGCGTCGTCGACAACGGCCACCGACCTTCCGAGCGGGCAGCTCGTCGCTGTCACAGCGCTGTTGGGGGCCGCGTCGATGGTGGCATCGGCCACGTGGCGGCCGATGATCCTCGGACTCGGGACCGTCGCCGCCCTCGCTGTCGGAGTGGCACAACTGGCCGTCGGGTCCGTCTCCCCCGTCGGGATTGTCAGCGCACTGCTGATCACGGGCGTGTGGTGGCCGGCGTGCTCGGTGGTGATGCTCTTCTCACCCGCAGCCGCTGCCCGCGAGGCTCGAAACCCGTTCGATACCGCTGCCCTCGTCGCCCAACGCAGAATGGGACGCATCCGTTGACACGGGAGCGTCCCATTCGGGCCGAGATGGCGACCGACTAGAGGGCCTTGAGCTCCTCGGTCACCTCGGACACCGACTTCTTTGCGTCGCCGAACAGCATCGACGTGCCTTCCGCGAAGAACAGTGGGTTCTCGATTCCAGCGAAGCCGGACGACATCGACCGCTTGAGGACGATGACCGACTTCGACTGATCGACGTTGAGAATCGGCATCCCGTGAATCGGGCTCGACGGATCGTTGCGCGCCGCCGGGTTGGTCACGTCGTTCGCTCCGATGACCAACGTGACGTCGGTGCGTGAGAACTCGTCGTTGATGTCGTCCATTTCCTTCATCGCGTCGTACGCGACGTCGGCCTCGGCGAGCAGCACGTTCATGTGTCCCGGCATGCGACCGGCGACGGGGTGAATGGCGTACTTGACCTCGACACCCTTGGACTCCAGCAACTTGGCCATGTCCTTGACGGCATGCTGTGCCTGAGCGACGGCAAGGCCGTAGCCGGGCACGACGATGACCTGGTTGGCGTAGGCCATCTGGATCGCTGCGTCTGCCGCCGAGGTCGCCTTGGCGGTTCCCCCGCCTGCACCGGCCGGGCCTGCAGCCGCGTCGCCGCCGCCGAATCCACCTGCGACGATCGCCGGAATGGACCTGTTCATGGCCTTGGCCATGAGGTTGGTCAAGATCGTGCCGGACGCGCCGACGATCATGCCCGCCACGATCATCGCGGTGTTGTTGAGCGCCAGACCCGCAGCCGCAGCAGACAGACCGGTCAGAGCATTGAGCAGCGAAATGACGACCGGCATGTCCGCGCCGCCGATGGGCAGTACCACCGTGAGACCGAGGATGCCTGCCAATACGAGAACCGCGACGATCCACCACTGCGACACGCCGCCGCCCGGAGTGGCGTTGATGCCGATGACCACTGCAGCGGCCACAGCGCCGATCAGCAGCAGAGCGTTGAGCGGCTGCTGCAACTTACCGATGGTGATCGGCGAGCCGGGCAGAGTTTCCTGCAGCTTCAAAAAGGCGATGAGAGAGCCCCAGAACGAGATGGAACCGATGATCGCTGCGAAGAGTGAGCCGATGACGATATGCACCGTCGGCGACTCTCCGTGGTTGAAGTTCGAGAATCCGGACGTGTCGAGGAACTCGGCCCACGCGATCAGTGCGACCGTGCCACCGCCGACGCCGTTGAACAGAGCCACCAGCTGCGGCATCGCCGTCATCTTCACCCGTCGCGCAGGCGGGATTCCCAGCGCCACGCCGACGACTAGTCCGACGATGATCAGGATCCAGTTACCGGTGTCGCGAATGGATATCAGCGTGGCCACCACGGCGATGAACATGCCGACCGCGGCGATCTGGTTGCCCCGCACGGCGGTCTTCGGTCCGGTCAGACCCATCAGACCGTAGATGAACATGCCGAAGGCGACGATGTAGAGAATGTTGACGAGATTGTCCATCAGGAGTCAGCACCCTTCGAGGTCTTGGCGGGCACCGGCTTGGACTTGAACATGCCGAGCATGCGGTCGGTGACCACGAAGCCACCGATGACGTTGACGGTTCCGAACACCAGCGCGACGAACAGGATGACCTGCAGTCCGATGGACGGGTCGTGCACCTTTCCGAGGACGACCAACGCGCCCAACACGACGATGCCGTGGATGGCGTTGGTTCCCGACATCAGCGGGGTGTGCAAGGTGTTCGGCACCTTGGAGATCACCGCGAAACCGACGAACCCGGACAACACCAGGATCGCGATGTTCGCGAGAAGCGGGGTGTACATCAGTTCTCCTTCTCACGTGTCACGCAGGCACCGGCGAGCACTTCGTCGGAGAAATCCGGAGCGAGTGCGCCGTCGACCAGCATGAGCTCGAGCAAAGCCGAGATGTTCTTCGAGTACAGCTCGCTGGCGTGCTCGGGCATCGTGGCAGGCAGGTTCAACGGCGAGCAGATGGTGACGTCGTGCTTGACGACGGTCTGGCCGGGCTCGGTGAGTTCGCAGTTTCCGCCGGTTTCACCGGCCAGGTCGACCACGACGCTGCCGGGCTTCATACCCTCGACTGCGGCGGCCGTCACCAGACGCGGCGCGGGACGGCCGGGCACCAACGCCGTGGTGATCACGACGTCGAATCCCTTGATCGCCTCTTCCAGGGCACGCTGCTGCTGGACGCGTTCGTCCTCGGTCAGCTCACGCGCGTAGCCGCCTTCGCCGGCAGCATCGATCCCCAGATCGAGCCACTGCGCGCCGACGGAACGGACCTGGTCGGCTACCTCCGGTCGCACATCGTAGCCGGTGGGTCGACCACCGAGACGCTTCGCGGTGGCCAGGGCTTGCAGGCCGGCCACACCGACACCGAGAACGAGCACAGTCGCCGGCTTGACCGTTCCGGCGGCTGTGGTCAGCATCGGGAAGAACCTCGTGGACTCCGACGCGGCCAACAGAACCGCCTTGTACCCGGCGACGTTCGCCTGAGAAGACAAGGCGTCCATCACCTGAGCGCGGGAGATACGCGGAATGGCTTCGACCGCGAACGCCTGTACTCCGGCGGCCTTCAGCGCGCCGATGCTGTTCTCGGCATTGCGTGGGGCGAGGAAACCGATGAGCGTCGAGCCCGACTTCAGCCTCGAGATCTCTGCGTCGGTGGGCGGCGCGACCTTGACCACGACCTCCGAGCCCCAGGGATCGCCGATCGTGGCCCCGGCTGCGACATAGAGCTCGTCCGGGATCAGAGCGCCGAGTCCGGCACCCGATTCCACGACGACCTCGACGCCCTTGCCCGTGAGCGCGGCAACGATCTTCGGGACCAGAGCGACACGTCGCTCACCTTCCCCCGATTCGCGGACCACACCGACGACCGTCGTGGATCCCGAACCCTTTTCAGTGCTCTGCGATGTATCCAAATCTCCGTCTTCCTGCGTTGAATGGTGCCCACCGATCGGCCAATGGCTCGAAATCTGCGACGAGTGGACGAACCCATGCGACAAGGCACGAGGTTCCTGATAGTAGCCACAGGTAATGGAGCGCGGGTAACCCAGAACACAGTCCGATTCGTTCTGAATCGAGTCCGTTTCGACATTTCGCGACTACAGGGCGAGCAATTGTGATGCACGCCATACAGGTCTATCCGTGATGATCGGACCTTACAGTGACAATCGTGGAATCTTGCATCTTCTGTGCCATCGTCGCCGGCGACGCACCCGCCCACCGCGTGTTCGAGAACGAGCACGCCGTCGCCTTTCTCGATATTCGACCGATCAGCAGGGGCCATGTTCTGGTGGTTCCGCGCGAGCATTCCGCAGACCTGACCTCCACCGGACCGGACACAGCTGCCGAGGTTTTCCGCGTCGGGCACACGCTGGCGCGCGCAGTGCGCGAGTCCGACCTCCGCGCCGACGGTGCAAACCTGGTGATCAACGACGGCGTCGCCGCATTCCAGACCGTCTTTCACCTGCATCTGCACGTGGTGCCGCGCTGGGACCGCGACCGACTGAAGTTCGCGGCGGGGTTCGTCACCCGTCGCCTGCGTGAACCCGAACGGGTGGCCGAGGCAATTCGATCCGGAATGGCCAGGGTCGCCGGGGAGCAGACCTCGTGAGGTTGTTCTTGTCTTCGTATCGATTCGGCGGCCATTCCGACGAGTTCGCCCGCCTCACCGGCCCGCCCGCCGACCTCGCGGTCATCGCCAATGCGGCCGATGCCTGGCCCGCCGCCGCCCGCGAATCCTCGCTCCGCAGCGAGTTCGGGCCCTTACGCGCCTTGGGATACCGGCCGTCGGAGTTGGATCTGCGCGATTTCGCCGGGAGACCGGCCGCATTCGAGCGCGCCCTGGCAGCGTTCGACGCAGTCTGGGTCCGCGGTGGCAACACGTTCGTATTGCGCGCTCAGATGGCTCGTTCCGGTGCGGACGAGGTCATCCGCGGGCGCGTTCGGGCCGACACCATCGCCTACGGCGGGTACAGCGCGGGAGCGTGCGTCGCTGCGCCGTCGCTGGCCGGGGTCGAGGATTCCGACGACCCGAACGAGGTACGGCCGGTCGCAGGCATCGATCCGATGTGGAGCGGGCTCGGTCTCGTCGACTTCTCCGTCGTCCCGCATCTCGATTCCGTGCTGGACGAGAAGGATTCGGGGTGGGCGACGCTGCGCCGTCTGCGACGCGAGGGAATCGAAACTCACGGACTGACCGACAGTCAGGCAATCGTGGTCGACGACTCCGGGACGACAATTCTGGGTGCGTGATCCGTGATCAGCCCAGGCGAGCGAGCGGCGCGAGCCGGTCGAGAGACGACCACGCGAGAGAGCAACGGCGAGCAGTCATTTCGTCGGCATCGAGGACGAGCATGTCGAACAGTCGACGGGGTGCTGCACGCCACGAGTCGGCGATGGCCGCGACGGTCGCGCTCTCGAACATCCCGGATTTCAGCAACGCGTGCACCCACTCGTCGACCTCGCCGCGGTGAATGCGCTCGATGGTGTCGTATTCGACTCCGCCCCCAAGGAATTCGTACGAGAACATCGCCGCCACATAGTTCCAGGAGTCACTTCCGGGATCGATCATCGTGCAGCCTCCTTGTCGACCCGCACCGAATGGGGTGCGAGATGCGCTGCGCTGGACGCTAGCGCTGCGAACTACAACATTGCGTGTCGACGACGCATCGATCTGGTAACGCCTGAGGCTGGTGTTACTGATGTGACTCGGACATTCTCGGAGTCGTCCTCGTTCACGCCCCACTGCGAGTCGTGACAGACTCGAGTGGCGACGGTCACATGTACGACGTGAGGAGAACCGGATGTCGGTGACTACCGATGCAGATGCCCACCTGAGCGAGCTCGAAGCGCTGCTTCCCGCCGGTGCCGTGGTCACCGACCCCGACATCACCGAGGGATACCGACGCGACTGGGCCAAGGACCCCGACGCGGGTACCCCATTGGCCGTGGTCCGCGCGCAGTCCACCGACGACGTCAGAGCCGTCATGCGGTGGGCCACCGAACACGCGGTGGCGGTCGTCCCGCGTGGGGCCGGCTCGGGCCTGTCCGGTGGTGCCACGGCCGTCGACGGCGGGATAGTGCTCACCACCGAGCTGATGCGCGAGATCACCGTCGACCCGGTAACCCGCATAGCCGTCGTACAACCCGGACTGCTCAACGCCGAAGTCAAGAAGGCAGTCGCCGAACACGGTCTGTGGTACCCACCGGATCCGTCGTCGTTCGAGATGTGCTCCATCGGCGGCAATGCGGCCACCAATGCCGGCGGGCTGTGCTGCGTGAAGTACGGCGTCACCACCGATTACGTTCTCGGACTCGAGGTCGTCCTCGCCGACGGGACTGCCGTCCGACTCGGCGGACCACGCCTGAAAGATGTTGCCGGACTGTCCCTTGCGAAGCTCTTCGTGGGATCCGAGGGCACCCTGGGCATCATCACCGAGATCACTCTTCGATTGATCCCGGCCCAACCTCCGGCCAGCACCGTGGTTGCCTCGTTCGCCTCCGTGCACGATGCGACGACTGCCATTCTGGCCATCACCCGTACCTTGCGGCCGTCGATGCTCGAGTTCATGGACCGTGCGTCCATCGGTGCCGTCGAAGATGCCATGAACATGGGACTCGACCGCGAGGCAGCTGCGATGCTCATCGCTCGGTCCGACTCCCCCGGTGCCGATCGAGGGCGAGAGATCGACATCATGGCCGCAGCATGCACCGAGGCCGGTGCCTCGGATGTCTTCACCACCGACGACCCCGACGAGGGTGAGGCCTTCGCTGCCGCACGTCGATTCGCCATTCCGGCGGTCGAACGACTCGGCAGCCTGCTGCTCGAGGATGTCGGTGTTCCGCTGCCTGCCCTCCCGGCTCTCGTCGACGGGATCGCCGAACTGTCGAAGAAGTACGACGTGCTGGTCGCCGTCATCGCGCACGCGGGCGACGGCAACACCCACCCGCTCATCGTGTTCGACCCCGAGGACGCCGACATGACTCGCCGGGCCAACGTCGCATTCGGAGCCATCATGGATCTGGCAATTTCGTTGGGCGGCACCATCACCGGGGAACACGGCGTCGGTCGACTCAAGAAGGCCTGGCTACCCGATCAAGTCGGCGAAGACGTCATGGAACTGACCCGGCGAATCAAGACCGCTCTCGATCCGGCCGGAATCCTCAACCCCGGTGCTGTGCTCTGATCAGAGCGGCTGACGCCGCACGTGCGTGCAGTGTTTTCGGGTCGTTCCGCAGGCTCCACTCCTGCCTCGTAGTCTGGGGCGAGTTTCCGCGCACGACCCCGAGTCAGACGGTGAACCCGTCCGCCACCGTCAATACCTCGTCGAGGATTTCCAGTCCCTGACGAATCTCGTCCTCGGTCGTCGTCAGTGGCGGTGCGATCTGCAGACGGTTGCCTGCGACGAAGGGCCACAGACCCCGTGACTTCGCCGCGGCGGTCACGCTGCCCATCGCCGCCGCATCCTTGCCAGACGCGGCGAAGGGCACCAGCGGCTCCCGCGTCGTGCCGTCCTTGACCAGCTCGACGGCCCAGAAGAATCCCTTGCCGCGCACCTCACCGACGCTCGGATGCGATTCGGCCAGCTTGGACAGGCCCGCACCGAGTACGTCCTCGCCGACGTGACGCACGTGAGGAAGGATCTTGTCGCGCTCGAACACCCCGATGGATGCGACGCCCGCGGCACACCCGAGGACGTGACCGGAGTAGGTCAAGCCGCCCGGATACGGCGTGTGGTCGAACTGCGAGGCGATCTTCTCCGAGATCACGACCCCGCCGAGGGGCACGTATCCGGAGTTGACGCCCTTGGCGAAGGTGATCAGATCCGGTGTCACATCCCAGGCCTGGCACGCGAACCATTCGCCGATTCGCCCGAAACCGACCATCACTTCGTCGGCGATGTAGACGATCCCGTACTTGTCGCACAGCGCCCGAACGCCGGCCAGGTAGCCGGGCGGCGGGATCAGCACACCGTTGGTGCCGATGACCGATTCGAGGATCAATCCGGCGATGTTCTGGGCACCTTCGAGCACGATGACCTGTTCGAGGTGTGCCAGTGCTGCGGCCGTCTCGTCCTCGGGAGTCGTTGTCCCCCAGGGTGACCGGTACGGGTACGGTCCGAAGAAGCGTACGACGTCGACGTTGGTCGGCTCGGTTCCCCATCGCCGCGGCTCGCCGGTGAGACCGATCGCGACGCCGGTGCCGCCGTGGTACGAGCGATACGCCGCCAGCATCTTCGTGCGCCCGGTGTGCTGGCGTGCCAGCCGCACCGCATGCTCGACGGCTTCGGCACCACCCGTCGTGAAGAACACTCGGTCGAGATCGCCCGGTGCCCGCTCGGCGATCAGAGCTGCGAGTTCACTGCGCTTGTTGTTGGCCACGGTCGGCGAGATGGTCGTCAGCACCTGGGCCTGTTCGACGATGGCGGCCACCACGTCGGGGTGTTGATGCCCGAGATTGACGTTGACCAGCTGGGACGAGAAGTCCAGGTACCGATTGCCCTTGTCGTCCCAGAACCACGACCCCTCGGCACCCTCGACCGTGATCGGGTTCAGTTCGGCCTGCGCCGACCAGGAGTAGAACACGTGATCCATCTACTTGCCGCCTTTCTTCGGTGTGACACTCACCGGAGCGTACGACTGGCCGACGGCAACAGTCCCGTCGCCCGTCACGACGTAGCCGTAACAGATGTGCGAATCTGCGGAATGATGCTTTCTCCGTACGCTTCGAGCGTCGCCGCTTTGGCATCGTGCTGGAGGTAGACCGAGAACTGATCGACGCCGAGTGCCTCGAGCTCCTTCAGCTTGGCGACGTGATCGGCCGGGGTACCGAGCAGACAGAACCTGTCGATCACCTCGTCCGGAACGAATTCTGCGTGCGAGTTTCCGGCTCGACCGTGCTCGTTGTAGTCGTACCCTTTGCGCGCCGCGATGTAGTCGGTGAGTGCCTGCGGAACACCGCCGCCGTCACCGCCGTAGCGTGCGACGATATCGGCGACGTGATTGCCGACCATCCCACCGAACCAACGACATTGGTCGCGGGCATGTTCGAGACCGGCCTCGGTACCGTCGGTGACGTAGGCGGGAGCTGCCACGCAGATCGAGATCGAATCCGGATCTCGGCCCGCCTGCTCGGCGGCAGCACGCACTCGGCCGATCGTCCACGCAGCGATATCCGGATCTGCCAATTGCAGAATGAATCCGTCCGCTACCTGCCCGGTGAGCTCGAGGGCTTTCGGTCCGTACGCCGCGACCCACACCTCCAGCGTCGAGTGTTCCGCCCACGGAAACTGCACCGTCGTCTCACCCACCCGGGCGCTGCGCCCGTTGGCCAGATTTCGGATCACCTCGATCGAGTCTCTAAGCGAGGCAAGCGTTGTCGGCTTACCTCCGAGAGCGCGGACCGCGGAATCACCCCGACCGATACCGCAGACGGTTCGATTGCCGAACATGTCGTTGAGTGTCGCGAACGTCGACGCCGTCACGGTCCAATCGCGGGTAGCCGGATTGGTGACCATCGGACCCACGGTCACACGCCTGGTCGCGGCCAGAATCTGACTGTAGATGACGTACGGTTCCTGCCACAGCAGATGCGAATCGAACGTCCATACGTGCGAAAACCCATGTGTCTCGGCCTGTCTGGCCAGATCGATCACCCGCGACGCCGGCGGATTGCACTGCAGCACCACCCCGATGTCCATGCTCAGATCAGATTCTGTGACAGGTCGCGCCGAACGAAGCGGCCGTGTCCCGCAGTGCCGGAATAGGATCCACTGTCGACGATGACGCGCCCGCGAGACATCACGGTGTCCACGTGCCCGTCGATCTCGAAACCCTCGTACGCCGAATAGTCCATGTTCATGTGGTGGGTCTTCTCGACCCCGATGCTGGTGTGCCCGTTCGGGTCGTAGATCACGATGTCGGCATCTGCTCCCGGGCTGATGACGCCCTTTCTCGGATACATACCGAACATCCGGGCCGGGGTGGTGCAACAGACGTCGACCCACTTCTCGAGGGTGATCTTGCCGCTCTTGACCCCCTGGAACATCAAGTCGATGCGATGTTCCACCGAACCGATTCCGTTGGGAATCTTGGAGAAATCGCTGATTCCCATTTCTTTCTGGTCCTTCATGCAGAACGGGCAGTGGTCGGTACTGACGGTTGCCACGTCACCGGTGCGCAGGTAGCGCCACAATTCGTCCTGATGGCCCTCGGCTCGCGACCGCAGGGGCGTCGAGCAGACCCATTTGGCCCCCTCGAAGCCGGGTGCACCGAGTTGTTCTTCGAGCGAGAGATAGAGGTACTGCGGACACGTCTCGGCAAACACGTTCTGCCCGTTGCCCCGAGCCTGCGCGATCTGTTCGAGAGCCTGCTTTGCCGATACGTGCACGACGTACAGCGGCGCTCCGGTGACGTCGGCCAGCATGATCGCTCGATGCGTCGCCTCTTCCTCCAGCTGCCACGGACGCGATGTCCCGTGGAAGTACGGGGCCGTGTCGCCGCGTGCGATGGACTGGGCCACGAGGACATCGATGGCAATCCCGTTCTCCGCGTGCATCATCAACAGCGCACCCGTTTCCGCCGCCGACTGCATGGCTCGCAGGATCTTGCCGTCGTCGGAGTAGAAGACCCCCGGGTACGCCATGAAGAGTTTGAAACTGGTGACACCCTCGGAGACCAACTCGCTCATGGCTTTCAGCGAATCATCGGTGACGTCGCCGATGATCTGATGAAACCCGTAATCGATAGCGCACCGACCGGCGGCCTTGTCGTGCCACTGCGCCAGAGTGTCCTGGACGCGTTGGCCGGGAGTCTGGATGGCGAAATCCACGATGGTCGTCGTACCACCCCACGCCGCTGCGCGAGTTCCGGTTTCGAAGGTATCGGAGGCGAACGTGCCCCCGAACGGCATCTCCATGTGCGTGTGTCCGTCCACGCCGCCCGGAATCACGTACTTCCCGGTGGCATCGATGACGACGTCCGCCGATGTCGTCAGATCTGCGGCCAAGGACACCGAGCCGGGTGCCAGCACTGCGACGATGGTCTCACCGTCGATGAGCACATCCAGTTCCTGTGCGCCGGTGGTGGATATGACAGTGCCGCCGTGCACGAAGGTGGTGGCCATCAGGGTTGCACCAGCGGGCCGTAGGCGTCGGGTCTGCGGTCACGGTAGAACGCCCATCGGTCACGAACTACTTTGATCAGGTCCATGTCCAGGTCCCGAACGACGATCTCGGACTCCGAATCCGACGCCACCTCGCCGACGAATTTGCCCTCGGGGTCCACGAAATAGCTGGTGCCGTAGAAATCGTCGTCGCCGTACTCGGATTCGATTCCGACGCGGTTGATCGCACCCACGTAGTACTCGTTCGCGACGGCCGAGGCCGGTTGCTCGAGTTTCCACAGATAATTCGACAGACCTCGTGAGGTTGCCGAGGGATTGAAGACGATCTCGGCACCGGCAAGTCCGAGAGCACGCCAGCCTTCGGGAAAATGCCGGTCGTAACAGATGTAGACGCCGATACGGCCGACGGCGGTATCGAACACCGGCCACCCCAGGTTGCCGGGACGGAAATAGAACTTCTCCCAGAATCCGTTGACGTGGGGAATGTGATGCTTGCGGTATTTACCGAGATACGTGCCGTCTGCGTCGACCACAGCAGCGGTGTTGTACAGCAACCCGGGCTGTTCCTGCTCGTAGACGGGCAGGATCATGACGATCCCGAGCTCTTTCGCCAACGCCGCGAACCGGTCGACCGTTGGGCCCGGTACGGATTCGGCGTACTCGTAGAATTTCGCATCCTGAAGCTGGCAGAAGTACGGACCGTAGAAAAGCTCCTGAAAGCAGACAACTTTCGCGCCCTGCTCGGCGGCTGACCGAGCGAACCCCTCGTGTGCCTCGATCATCGATTCTTTGTCACCGGTCCACGTGCTCTGGACCAACGCAGCTCGAACTGTGGACATCATCGGCACTCCATCTCTCGCTGGCTTGCACCCTCAAGGTATTTTGCGCCGTGTTACGGGATCGTTCGTCCGGTTTCGTATGTATTAATCGTGCACAGTTCTCGGCGAACTCACGAGTTCGAGTTGGGCAACAACGCGCGGACGGCATCGATGGTGTCTGCGGTGGCAAGGTTCTTGTCCGGTCGGTATCGCAACACTCGGGCGAAACGCAGCGCCACCCCGCCCGGATAGCGCGAGCTGACCTGCACTCCGTCGAGTTCGATTTCGACTATCAACTCGGGCCGCAGGTACACGGTGTGCTGATCTCGCTCGCGTTCGTGCTTCGGGAATTCCTCCGTCTGCCACTGCAGCAGCACATCGGTCAGGCCTTTGAACGTCTTGCCGACCATGATCGGTTCACCGCCGTCGGGATCGCGGGCCCCCAGATGCAGGTTGGACAGAAAGCCCGTCCGTCGGCCGTATCCCCACTCCGCGCCGAGAACAACGAGATCGAGAGTGTGTTCGGGTTTGACCTTCTGCCAACTCTTTCCGCGCCGGCCTGCCGCATACGGGGCGCTCAGGGCCTTGAGCATGACTCCCTCGTGCCCGGCATCGAGCGCAGCATCGAAGTGGGCAGCCGCCCCGTCGGCGTCGGGCCGTACGGCACTCGGAATGCGATGTCCCGGCGCCACCTTGTCGAGCGCTGCGAGACGCTCTTCGAGTGGAGCGTCGAGCAGATCGACGCCGTCGAGATGCAGACAGTCGAAGAAGTAGGGCTGCAGCAGCAATTCGTGTGCGCTCTCGGCACCGAACCGGCTCATCGTCTCCTGGAACGGACGCGGCCTGCCACTGTCGTCCAGTGCGAGTGTTTCGCCATCGAGGACCACCGACTCGCAGGGAAGTGCACGGACCAGTTCCACCAGCTCGGGCACACCGGCGGTGATATCGCGCAGGGTGCGGGTGTAGATGCTCACGTCGGATCCCGAGCGATGCACCTGAATTCGGGCACCGTCCAGCTTGTACTCGACCGTCACATCCCCCGCCAGCTGCTCCCAGGCACCCCGAAGAGACTCCGCCGGCGACGCCAGCATCGGGCGAACCGGCCGACCGACTTCGAGTCGAAAGGCGTTCAATGCCTCGACACCACCGGTCATGGCGGCGACGGCAGTGGCAGACAATCGACCGGACAGCATGAACGCGCGCCGCACCGACGCCTGCGGCAGAGCTGTGGCAGCGGCGACAGCGTCGACCATGATGCCCTCGAGCGCACCTTGCCTCAGCTCGCCCGTGACCAACCTGATGACGAACGCACGCTCGTCGGCAGTGGTCCGCGAGAACAAGTCCAGCAGCAGGGCAGAACGTCGCGCAGCCGAACCAGCGCCCGACGTCGCCGCCACCTCGGACAACTTCTCGTCCACCTCGGCAACGGTCAGCGTCGACTCCGATGCGGACGGGACATCCAGATCTGCGAGTGTGCGCCAGCCGACCCCGATCCGTCCCTGTGGCAATTCGCCCGACAACCACGACACCGCCGGTTCGATGTCACCCGCCTGTGCCTCGGACAGCACAGCACCGAGCTCCTCGATCTTGACCTTGCGCGAACGCGTCGCGGCCACGGCCCGAGAGGTTTCGACAATCCTGGACATCAGCACTCATCGAACATAACCGCACCCACCGACTGGCCTACCCAACCGGGTCATTCCGCAGGCTCCACTCCTGCCTGACATTCGATTGTTACCGCTGTGACTCCAGCGGCCGGTGTTCTTGCTGTTACGTTCGATGCATGCCTGTGACGTCCCGAGCAGGAGTGAAGCCTGCGGAACGACCCGGCGGCGGGCCGGCGACGGGTCAGCTGAATCCCACCACCCGGTCGCCCCAGGCAGCGCGCATGTCTCCGTCGGGATCGTCGACGAGAGTGTCGGACGTATCGATCACCAGAGTCCATCGATTCTTCTCGGTGTACGGGGCCCAGTGCTTGGACGCGTCCAGCGCGGCCGGTACTCCGTACCGCGCGAAGGCCAGCCACCGCCGCTGCATCCGGGCCGACACCGCCATCGCCGGTTTGCGACCCCCCAGCCAGAAGGTGGGATCTCGGTTGAGAGTTCCGAAATTGCCGAACACGTACGGCAGTTCGGTCGCGTGGCCGGCCCCTACTCGCGCGGCCTTGAGCATCGGCGTCGCGTGATCGAAACGGTACATCCAGGTCGGCGAATGTCTACTGTGCCCGTCGGCGATCCACAGACTCGGCATGACGAAGCCTGCATCACGCGAGATCGCCTGCGCCCCAGCGGGTTTGTTCCTGTCCGGGTAGGCGGCCATGATCTCCGCGATGCGCGAGGCGGGCATGTCCGCGTGATCGTGCGCGATGGCCTTGAACATCTCCGAGACGGTGTCGGACGTGATCGGCATCAACGGGGACTTCATGAACCGGAAGATCGAGGGCTCGTCGTGGTTGGTGCCGATGATCAACGGAATTCTGTGCGACAGACCTTTCTGGAAGGCCGCGACCGGATAGCGGGGCACGATGTCTCCGTCGACGACGGGCGAAAGTCCCAGTGTCCCAGGCACTGTGGTCGGAATCTCGTAGCAGAGAGTGTCCCCCGCGGTGACCAGTCTGCTGAAGTGCATCTCGAGCAACTCGCCGACGTCCTCGCGGTCGACCCCCACGAGCTCGAGGAACCGGGCGGCCACCGCAGCGCCGCGTTCGGGACCGTACACGGACGTGGCCGGGGCACTTTGCACGATCGCTCGATGGAAGAGCCCCTCGGCCTTGGGCGAGGTCATCAGAGTGGTGACCGACGCGCCCCCGGAGGACTCGCCGAAGACGGTGATCTCGTCGGGGTCCCCACCGAAGGCGGAGATGCACTCCCGGACCCAGTGCAGCGCCGCAATCTGGTCGCGCAAGCCGAGATTGGTCTCGAAGACGTGCTCGTCGGTGGAGAAGGACGACAGATCGAGAAAGCCGAATGCGCCGAGACGAAAGTTGATCGAGACCACGACCACGTCGCCGTTCTCGCTCAGATGTCGCCCGTCGTACACCTGTTGCGCGGACGAACCGAGCGAATACGCGCCGCCGTGGATCCACACCAGCACCGGACGCAGTTCGCCGTCCGGCCGTGGTGCCCACACGTTGAGCGACAGGCAATCCTCGGAGATCGACAACGACGGATCGATCGGGACCGGGCTGTCGCGGCCCTGCGGTGCCATCGCACCGAAGTGCAGACCGTCGAGCACGCCGTTCCACGGCTGCATGGGACGCGGTGCTCGAAACCGCAACTCACCCACCGGCGGCGTCGCGTACGGAATACCCCTCCAGGCGACGGTCGGCGATGCGTCGGCCGCAACCGGGTAGCCGAGAACGTCGCCGTACGGCGTGCTCACACGCACGGTGGAGTCGGACGTGGTGTCGTCCATCGCACCTCCCTTCGGGTCGTTGCTCAACGTACCAACTCCATCCCCGACGCCGGCCCGCTCGAAACCCCCGGCAGCGCTCCCATCGAACCGAGGAACGAGTCATGAAGAGAATTGGATCCGCCCTGGCGGCGGTCGTCGGAGTGTGCCTGTTGTCTGCCTGCGGTTCGGGCGGCGGAGGTGACGGACCCATGGCGACGGTCATCACCGACCGCCCCCAGCCGATCACCGCGGTTCCGACCACCGACCGTGGCCTGCCGTCGAGCAGTGTGCCTTCCACGCCGTCCTCCACGACACCGTCCAGCACCACGAAGACCACGCCGAGTGCCGTTGCGCAGCAAGCGAACCCGACACAGTACGCGGGCAAGGCTCCGGGCTGGTACTACTTCACGAGCCCCAGCGGCAAGTTCGAGTGCGGTATAGCCGTACAAGAGACGTCGATCGCCGGTTGCCACGGCTCGCTGCCCGACTCGGCCCCCGAGGTGACCGACAGTGCATCCTCCGACCGGGTGAAACCCAATTCCGTGCAGATCATCGCCGGCTCCCCCGCGAAGTTCGAGAGCCTGGGCGATCCCAAGTTCCACCGATTCGACGGACCCGCGGCGGCACTCCCGTACGGCGAAGAACTCACCGTCGCGGGTAGCGGATCCACCAACGGGCTTCGATGCAGCGTCGACGAGCAGACCGGAGTCACCTGCACCGATCAGGTCGGCCACGGATTCACCGTCTCGGACGACGATTTCGACCTTCGCTGACGGCGTCGTTCGCGCGGCGAAAGACCAGGCGTAATGTCCCAGGACGGTACGACAATCCCTGCCGTACGGTCTCCCCAGCGGCCGGCGCCCGCGCGCGGCCAGAAGGTGCATCACACATGAATCAGACCTCGGACCGTCACACAGCGAAGGTCATCGGCGTCAGCGTCGCCGCCGCTGTAGGCGGCTTCCTGTTCGGCTTCGACAGTTCGGTCATCAACGGAGCTGTCGATTCGATCGAAGACCACTTCTCTCTCGGCTCGTTCACCACCGGCTTCGTGGTTGCGATCGCCCTGATCGGCTGCGCGATCGGTGCCTGGTTCGCCGGTAGCCTCGCCGATCGCTGGGGCCGCAAGAAGGTGATGCTGCTCGGCTCGGCCCTGTTCGTCATTTCCTCGGTCGGCTCCGGGCTCGCGTTCAGCGTTCCCGATCTCATGCTCTGGCGTGTGCTCGGCGGTCTCGGCATCGGCATCGCGTCGGTCATCGCACCGGCCTACATCGCCGAAATCGCGCCCGCCAAATGGCGTGGCGCGCTGGCCTCGCTGCAGCAATTGGCGATCACCATCGGTATCTTCGCTGCCCTACTGTCCGACGCCCTTCTCGCGGGTGCGGCCGACGGAGCCTCCAACGACCTGTGGTTCGGTGTCGAGGCGTGGCGCTGGATGTTCCTCGTCGGTGTGGTCCCCGCTCTGGTCTACGGAATCCTGGCCACCCTGATCCCGGAGTCACCCCGCTACCTGGTGGGTCAGCATCTGGACGAGGAAGCCGCCGCGGTTCTGGCGAACATCACCGGCGAGCTGCATCCCGACGAGCGAGTGCACGAGATCAGGCTGACGCTGCGCAAGGAGGCCCGATCGTCGTTCGCCGACATCCGTGGCCCCAAGTTCGGTCTGCAGCCAATCGTCTGGGTGGGCATCACGATGGCCGTCCTGCAACAGCTGGTCGGCATCAATGCGATCTTCTACTACTCGACGACGCTGTGGCGGTCGGTCGGGTTCACCGAGGACCAGTCGTTCACCACCTCGGTCATCACCTCGGTCATCAACGTGGCCATGACGTTCGTGGCGATTCTGTTCGTCGATCGCATCGGCAGGCGCAAGCTGCTGATGGCGGGGTCCATCGGAATGTTCGTCGGACTCGTCATGGCATCCGTCGCCTTCTCGCAGGCGACCGGCAGCGGCGACGAGGTCAGTCTGCCGTCGCCGTGGGGTGCGATCGCGTTGGTCGGGGCGAATCTGTTCGTCATCTTTTTCGCATCGACCTGGGGACCGATCATGTGGGTCATGCTCGGCGAGATGTTCCCCAACCGGATGCGCGCCATGGCTCTGGGTATCGGTACGGCTGCGAATTGGATCGCCAACTTCGCTGTCACGCTTGCCTTCCCACCACTGACGTCGTCCGTCGGATTGTGGGTCATCTACGCCGGCTTCGCGCTCTTCGCTGCGCTGTCGTTCCTCTTCGTCAAGTCCAACATCCGTGAGACCAAGGGCATGGAGCTCGAGGACATGCTGGGCTAGACCCAGGCCGAGGTGAAGGGGCAGTAACACCGGCACATCGTGACCGGTGTTACTGTCACTGACGTTCTGACACGGGGTGTGTCCGCCGATGCGGATGCTGAGATCAAACCCGCCGAACCTGATGCAGGTAATACTGACGAAGGGATGTCAAGGCGATGACGCCTGTTGTATCTGCGGACCCGGTCCGCTTCACCGATCGACTCTGGGACGCATCCGCGCACATCAGACGCGCGATCGACGATCTCGAATTTCTCTGCCTACTCGGTGCGGGAACCCTTCCACTCGACGCGTTCCGTCGATATCTGGAACAGGATTCGCTGTATCTCGGTGGCTACGTGAAGTCGCTGTCCCTGCTGGCAGCGCACGCGCCGACACCGGTGGCCGGAGCCTTCTGGGCCGGCGCTGCAGCGAGTGCGATGGACGAGGCCGCCTCGCACGAGGCCATGCTCACCGGAGACGTTCTCCCGCCCTCCGCCGAGACGCCGACGCCTTCACCGGCATGCCTCGGCTACACCTCCTACCTGACGGCCGTCGCCGCGACCGAGCCGTATCCCGTTGCGGCGGCAGCTGTTCTGCCGTGCTTCTGGATCTACGCCGACGTCGGCCGCTCGCTCGCCGGAGCGGCGAAAGCCGTGCTCGCACGCGATCCCGGTCATCCCTACGCACAGTGGGTGGCCAACTACGACGCACCCGAATTCCATGCCATCGTCGATGCCGCCAAGGGCTTCGTCGACGACGCGGCCGACTCTGCGACGGAACTGCAGCGTGAGCAGATGATCGACGCCTTCGTCGTCGCGTCGAGGTACGAATTGATGTTCTGGAACAGCGCATTACACCCCACTCCGTGGCCATCGACCGAGAGCGCGGTGCACGCATGAGAACGTCTCGATTGCTCACGGTGATGGTGGCGACAGTCCTCGCAACCACGGTGATGGCCGGCTGCTCGCAGTCGACGGATTCCGACACCATCCGTTTCGCCCTCGACTGGACTCCCAACACCAATCACACCGGCCTCTACGTCGCCCTTCAGGAGGGCTACTTCGCCGACGCCGGGCTCGATGTGGAAGTACTGCCGTACAACAACACCGCCGCGGACACGCTCGTCGATGCAGGCAACGCCGAGTTCGGTATCAGCACCCAGAGTTCGACGGTCTTCGCGAGATCGGCAGGCGCCCGGACCGTGTCCGTCCTCGCACCACTGCAGCACTGGGCCACCGGTATCGGAGTGCGTGCGGATCGGGACGACATCGCGAGCCCACGCGCACTCGACGGCAAGGTCTACGCCGGTTTCGGTGAATCCGGCGAGCAGGCCGGGCTCCGGCAGGTCATCGAGAACGACGGTGGCACAGGCGAATACGAGACCGTTGTGCTCGGCACATCTGCCTACGAGGCGGTGTACTCCGGCACTGCCGACTTCACCGTGTCCTACCTCGCGTGGGAGGGCATCGAGGCAGAGCACAGCGGAACGCCGATGAAGTACTTCGATTACACCGATTACGGGTTCCCCGACGCCTACGCCATCACCATCAGCGGGAACGAGCCGTGGCTGGCTGCGCATCCGGACGAGGCGAAGAAGTTCGTGCAGGCGCTGCAGCGCGGCTACCAACTCGCAGCGGACGATCCGGACAGGGCGGCTCAGGATCTGATCGACGCCAATCCCGGTACGTTCACCGACGAATCGTTGGTGTTCGAGAGTCAGAAGATGCTCGCAGAGAAGTACATGAAGGATTCCGCGGGCGAGGTCGGACGACAGAGCATCGACACGTGGACCGCGTACTCGAAGTTTCTCTACGACAGCGGGGTACTCACCGATCAGAACGGTGCACCGCTGAGCGCCGAACCGGACTGGTCCACCTATTTCACCGATGACTACCTCGGCGATCGATGAGCCGGTGACCGCCGAGCGAGATACGTTCTCGCTCAGCGGTATCCGAGCTTCGTTGCGGTGGGCATGGCCCGCGGTGACCGTCGTCGTCCTGTCGATCGCGGTGTGGCAGATCTACGTCGAGGTCAGCGGCATCAGGCCACAGGTACTGCCCTCCCCCGGCCGCGTTCTCACGCAGGGCTGGGCCCAACGCGAGGCGATTGCCGAGAATGCCGCAGCGACACTGCAGGTGACACTCGTCGGGTTCGCGGTCTCTCTCGTGCTGGCCTGGCTGCTCGCCATTGCCGTGGACTTCTCGCCGTGGCTGCGCCGTGCGTTCGTACCCTTGTTCGTCGTCTCGCAGACACTGCCGATCATCGCCATCGCACCGCTGCTCATCATCTGGTTCGGGTTCGGACTGTTACCGAAGATTCTCGTGATCGCACTGGCGACGTTCTTTCCCATGGCCATCGGGCTCATCGAGGGGTTCGCCGCCGCAGATCGCGACGCGCGAGCCCTCCTGGCCACCATGGGGGCCGGCCGCTGGCAGCAGTTCCGCTACGTACGGCTGCCGTCGGCACTTCCTCGATTCTTCACCTCGCTTCGCATCGGCATCACCTACGCCGTCGTCGGTGCGATCTTTGCCGAATACGCAGGAGCCACCGCAGGACTCGGTATCTACATGAGTCAGCAGAAGAATTCGTTCCGTACCGATTTGGTACTTGCAGCCGTTGCCGTCACCGCGGTGATCAGCGTGCTCCTGTTCGTCTCGACGTTCGTGGTCGAACGCGTCGTCGCCCCGTGGGCACGTCAGGGGTCGGCGGGGCACAATGTCTGAACTCGAGCACAGCATCGACATCTCGGCTCTGAGAAAATCGTTCGGCGGAAAACCGGTACTCGACGACGTGTCGTTCGGAGTCCGGCCCGGTGAATTCGTGTCGATCATCGGTCCGAGCGGGTCGGGCAAGAGCACGGTGTTCAACATGCTCGCCGGCCTCGATACACCCGATTCGGGCTCGGTCCGAGTCCCGCCGTGCGCGTACATGCCGCAGAAGGACCTGTTGTTCCCGTGGCGATCGGTGCTCGACAACACCTCGCTCGGCCTCGAAGTACAAGGCGTCGCCAAGAAGGAGGCACGAGCTCGGGCACGCGAGTTGTTCCCGGTGTTCGGTCTCGACGGGTACGAATCCGCACGCCCGTCCGAACTGTCCGGTGGCATGCGGCAGCGAGCAGCACTGCTGCGCACCGTGGTGCAGGGACGGTCGGTGTTGCTGTTGGACGAGCCCTTCGGGGCACTGGACTCGTTGACCCGTAGTGACATGCAGGCCTGGCTGCAGCAGGTCTGGTCGGAGTTCAGGTGGACGGTGCTGATGATCACCCACGACATCCGCGAGGCGGTCTACCTGTCCGATCGGGTGGTGGTCCTCTCGCCACGACCCGCCCACGTTCGACGGCAGGTCGACGTACCGCTGCCTCGACCCCGGGAGCTCGAGATCGTGACGACGCCACAGTTCGCCGCCGTCGAGAAGCAGTTGATGGATGTTCTGTCGAGCTCGCCGAACCATTGACCGATGCAGGGATCAGTCGACGCAGGGGATGCCGCCGTTGCTGTGCACACCCTGATCCGGGGCGGCGGGTAGATCCTGGGACGGCTCGGGTACGGCTACCTCGAGCGGTGGTGGTGCCGGATCCGACGTCGGATCGAGGGCTGCGGGCGTCGGTTGCGCAGGACCGATCAATCGCGCCGCCTCCGCTCTGATGGCGTCGACGTCGACGAGATTGACGTCCTGACCGTCGACGGTGTCGTAGCCCGTGATCGGCAGCGTGTAGAAGTCGATATCACCCTTCATGACGGCACCGGCTCCCCCGGCAAGGCCGATCGGGTCGAGGCCCGCGTCGATGACGATGTCGTTCTTGGTACCCGCGATCAGCGCACGCAATTCGCTGATGTTCGCCAGCACGCCGGATGCGCTGAGCTTGGCCATCACCCCGGCCACGAACGCCTGCTGCCGCTTGGTTCTGTCGAGGTCACCGTTGTCGAGTCCGTGCCGTTGACGCACGAAGGACAACGCCTGAGTCGCGCTCAATTCCTGCGCACCCGCAGGGAAGTCCGCACCCGAGTACGTATCGTGCACCGGGTTGTTCAGGCAGACCTGGATCGGGCCGACTGCCGTCGCCACGTCGTAGAACCCCAGAAGATTGACTTCGGCGAAATGATCGATCGGCACATCGAGGAGATCGCGAACGGCCGTCAGTGTCGAGCGGCGCCCCGCCTCGCGTGCTCGACGCTCACGCTCGGCCGCGTCGGTGACACCCTCGTCGAGCAATTGGGTGTCGGCATCGGCCTTGGCGAGCCCGTAGGCCTCCTTGATCTTGCGCTTGCCGTACCCGGGAACGTCGACGTAGTCGTCGCGCGGTATCGACAGCGCTGTCGCTCGTCCACCGCCGGCCGGAAGATGCACCAGCAGAAGCGTATTGGTGTTGTATCCCCCGACGTCGCTGTCACCGGCATGCAGGGTGTCGGTGACGAACGCGGCCGGCAGATCGTTGCCGTCCATGTCCTTACGACTGTCGAGCCCGATCAGCAGAATGTTGGTGTCGGCACCGTTGACATCCGGATCGTTGTTCGCGATACCGTCGAGCGCATCGGAGGTGGTCAGTCCGGTGGTTGCCTCCCGGTACACCGCGAATCCGACGCCACTGACTGCGACGGACGCCACCGCCGCCGTCGCGACGAGCACCCGGCCGATCCGCAGCGCAACAGCGTGGTCGCCGGACGGACGCGCCAACCGGTGGCGTCCTGGTCCACGTTCGATGCCGCTACCAGGGCCGTTCGGTTGCACCCTGACAGGCTACTCGGCTCTCACACGGGCGAGATCATGCCCAGACGCCGCGCGAGCTCGTCGACGGCCGAGAATGCCGCGTCGAGGCTGGCCCGAGCCTGCGGAATCTTCGGTGTCAGACCGGCAACCCGCTCGGCAAGGGTCAGGTCGATCGGGACGAAATGCACGTCCATGCCCAGTGCAGCGCCGAGAACCTGCCGCAGCTGCCCCGTGGTGTGGTCGATCGACGCTGCCTCCGAGCCCGGGGTGTACTCGTTCCCCCGACTGGTGACCACAACCGCAGGCTTGCCGACGAGTGGTGCTGTATCGCCGTCGAACGGCACCGTGATGCCGGGAACGTGCACGTAGTCGATCCACGCCTTCAGCGTCGACGGGATCGACCAGTTGTACATCGGCGCACCGATCAGTACGACGTCCGCGGAGATCAGTTCCTCGACCAGCTCGACTTGAAGAGCCTCGGCTGCCGCGTCCACGGTCTCGTCGGCAGTCCGCAGGTGCGGCGCCCAATGCAGTGCCGAGGTCGGCAGATGTGGCAATGCATTGACGTGCAGATCACGGCGAATCACCGAATGATCGGTTCCGATGCTGTGCCACGCGTCCGAGAAGTGGGCTGTCACCCGACGGCTGATCGAACGGGACAGGTCGGCAGACGAATCCAGGTGCAACAACTGCGGCACTGAAACACTCCTCGGATGGTGGGTGTCCCGAGCCTAGGCGAACCGGACGCTCCTATCCTGGTCGGATGGACTTCCGATTCGTCACCCGCGCGCTGAGTTCGCGCTCCGCCGCACGAATCACGACGGCACTGCACGAGAACACGGACACGGACGTCGATGTCCGTCTCGGCGGAGTGTCGGTGGACCTGGACGACTCCGCGCGCGCTGCGGTGCTCGAACTGCTCACCCAGCTGGCCACCGCCAGGGCTGTGGCCATCGGAACCGTCGAAGAACTGCTGACGACCTCGCAAGCGGCAGAGGTACTCGGTGTCTCCGACACCTACGTCCGGCGTTTGGCCGACGCCGGAGACCTACCGATCGAAATGCGTGGCACCCACCGACGCTTCCGGCTGGAAGACCTTCTGCGACACCGTGATCGATTTCGCTGACGGGCTGCGGTGGCCGATCAGCCGGCCTCGCGCTCGAACTGCTCGGACTGCAATGTCATGAGGTCACGAAACGCGTGGCCGGCTGCACGCCACAGCTGTTCCGCATCGATGTAGTCCACGCCGCGAAGGTCGACGTCTCCCAGATACGCCCCGACGTCGACCGACAGCATCCCGATCACCGACGACACCTCTGCATCGAGGTACGTCACCCGCGTGTTCTGGAGTTCTCGAAACTGCGTCGAGAAGAACTCCGCCGGAATTCTCCGATCGACGAACTGTGCGATGAGAAAAAGGAAGCGGGACGAATGAGCGGATGCCGCTCGGTATGACTGCTCCATGGTGAATACCTCTCCCCACGGTCGACAGCACCCCTCGCACTGTCGACCGTCGAGCTCGCTGAGACCCGAAACCTGCACAGACGAACTCTCGAGCATCGATTCGACCCAGCGATTGAAACAGGGAGCTCGTCGTACAAGCGCCAGGTTAATCAGACACTTCGACGGTTTCCGCACGTTGCGCGAAGTTGGTGAAAGCTCACAAGATCACCGCGTTCACCTGCTAGTTCTTACTGAAAGGAACCGAGGGGGGCGCGATCGGGAGTGTCCAACTGCCAGAACTGCCAGCCGTCCCGCTCCTCGACATCTCCGCTGATGTGCGTGGCGACGGCACTGGCGGCGACGGACGGGTTGTCGAAGCGTCGACCCTCCATCGGCCCGGCCGTGATTTCCAGGCGCTGAGTGTGCGGGTCGAATCGCCCGCTGAGCCGGTATCCCTCGCAATCGGCCACCACCCGTACCCGGTTGTCGATCACTTCCTCTTCGACGACGACCTTGGACTTCCGCGTTGCTTTGACCCTGGGCGTGCGAACCCACGTCTGCTCGGGTCCGACGTCGACGGACGTGTCCAGGGTGGCGCTCAGTCCCAGCAGTTCCCAGCGCTCACTGCCGTGAGCCACCCTGTCGACTGCAATGGCGTGATGCCCGGTTCGCGTCCGTAGCGGCGAATCCTGCACCCACAGATCCACTTCACCGCGAATATCCGACGCCATCTCCTCGGAGGACACCATGTAGAAACGCGGTTCCTCGGTTGCCAGGTCCACGAACACCCAGTACGACGACCCCGTGTCGTCGCTCTCGAGCGACTCGTCCTGTCTGCGGGCCTTCCAGTCGCCCGTCACCTTCGATCGCACCCGCACGATGCACGAGGACTTACCGTCCATCGACCAGACCTGAACGGGATTGCGACGCGAGGTGGTCAGACGCTCCGCGCGTCCACCGCGCTGCGCGACGGTTCTGATGAAAGCCTTGATTCCCCGGTCGGATGTGTCTTCCACGGTTTGCCGCCTTAAGCCTCGAGCGCCCCGTACTTATGAAGAGAGGTGTTGCGACGGGTGGCGCTCGCACGACTCGGTTTCCCTCAGCCTACTGCGTCGATGCGTGCTCGAGTAACTACCGAACGATCGCCGTTCGGCTGCCGGTTACCGTGGAGACATCGAACACTGCCAGGAGGTACCGCAATGCCGGTGACGATCACCCATGACACCGCTGCCCACCGATTCGAGATTCACGTCGACTCCGAGCCGGCCGGGTACTCCGAGTACTTCGAGTCGAACGGCGTCCGAACCTTCCACCACACCGTGACACTGCCTCGGTTCCGCGGCCGAGGGCTGGCCGCCGCGCTCACCGAATACGCCCTCGACGACACCAGCACGCAGGGCCTCCAAGTGGTCCCTGCGTGCTGGTTCGTGCGCGACTTCATCGACGCAGCCGGCGATCGATATTCACATCTGGTCAAACGATGACCGGTCAGCGATTTACCGAGACGAATCCGGACCCGATACCGGATTCAGAACTGTCACCGTTTCCGGGTGTTCCCTCGTCGTTCCCGGTGGTTTTCCCGACCGATTCCTGAACGGGTTCGATTCGTTCTTGTGCCGCAACACTTTCCGCAGCCCGCTCGGCTGCTACGCGACGCCGTTCGTAGTTCTCGACACCCCGGGCAACCCGTTGTCGATGTTCACTCAAGACATGTTCGTAGTACATCTGTTCTCCTACAGAAAGAATGGACGCCTCACACGGAGCACAGCCGTGCGGCGCAAAATAGTCGACGCGTCGTTGTCGAGGCTCATCGGCCTCGATCCGCGAAAGCTCTACTCAGAGAGCGTGATCGGCAATAGCCGCGGATCGCGTGTAGACGACGCCCCGGCCTGCGAGCTCGAAATTTGCTGCCATTGTCCACCTCCACGATCGATGCGATGTACCCGTACGACGATCATGCACTGCCGAGGCATCGAACTCCACTGATTAAATTCGGCGCTCGAGAATTGTTGTGCAGCTGGGCGTTCCAGGGGCGCACGCGAACGAGTGGTGGAGTGCGGCCCAACTACTTCGATTCGATCGGCCGGTAGACCTTCCCGGTGTACGCAAACGCGCGCGCGTTTGTCAGGTACGCGCGTTCCGGTGTCGCTGTTCTGCTCGCGTGTGGCGAACGCGCTCGCGTGTGCGAACGGGGTGGGGTGGCGTCTCAGCGGCCGACACGGCTGGGGATCACCGATCCCCTTTGTCTGTGCGATGCGCTCGCGTATGCGACGGGGGGGTGGGTGTTGCGCGTGAGCGTCCGGCACTGTCGGAGGCGACGTGGTGCAGGCACCTCAGGTGCTAGGCGAATGCGCGCGCGTTTGTCGGGTGCGTGCAGTCTGGTGTCACTGTTCTGCTCGCGTCCGGCGAGTGCGCGCGCGTTCGCGGCCCTGAGGCGAGGGGGCCGGAGGGTCCGTATGGCGATAATGGGACTGGGGGTGCAGGTGTCGATGCCTGCGCGTTCAGTTCGACGAGAGCGGTGAATTCTGTTGTGTTGGTGTTGGTTTCGAATGCAAACAACCCCCGACCGTGATGGTCGGGGGTTGTTTGTTTCACGTTGTGTTCGGCGGTGTCCTACTCTCCCACACCCTGTCGAGTGCAGTACCATCGGCGCTGGAGGGCTTAGCTTCCGGGTTCGGAATGGGACCGGGCGTTTCCCCTCCGCTATGGCCGCCGTAACTCTGCGAAACAGTGTCACGAGCGGTCTCAGTCGGAGAACACATCCCCCACATTATTGTCGGGGTCGGTGTTTCGTTCTTGGACCTGTATTCGATTGTGCTTGCTGAACAACTACTCGTGTGTTGTTTCAGATATTGCACAGTGGACGCGTAGCTTCTTTGTGGTAAGTCCTCGGCCTATTAGTACCAGTCACCTGCATACATTGCTGTACTTCCAGTTCTGGCCTATCAACCCGGTGGTCTGCCGGGGGCCTTACCCCCTCGAGGGGGTGAGAAACCTCATCTTGGAACAGGCTTCCCGCTTAGATGCTTTCAGCGGTTATCCCTTCCGAACGTAGCCAACCAGCGGTGCTCCTGGTGGAACAACTGGCACACCAGAGGTTCGTCCGTCCCGGTCCTCTCGTACTAGGGACAGCCTTCCTCAAGTTTCTTACGCGCGCGGCGGATAGAGACCGAACTGTCTCACGACGTTCTAAACCCAGCTCGCGTGCCGCTTTAATGGGCGAACAGCCCAACCCTTGGGACCTACTCCAGCCCCAGGATGCGACGAGCCGACATCGAGGTGCCAAACCATCCCGTCGATATGGACTCTTGGGGAAGATCAGCCTGTTATCCCCGGGGTACCTTTTATCCGTTGAGCGACACCGCTTCCACTTGCCGGTGCCGGATCACTAGTCCCGACTTTCGTCCCTGCTCGACTTGTCAGTCTCACAGTCAAGCTCCCTTGTGCACTTGCACTCGACACCTGATTGCCAACCAGGCTGAGGGAACCTTTGGGCGCCTCCGTTACATTTTAGGAGGCAACCGCCCCAGTTAAACTACCCACCAGGCACTGTCCCTGAACCAGATCATGGTCCGAGGTTGAGGTATCCAATACGATCAGAGTGGTATTTCAACAACGACTCCACAGTAACTGGCGTCACCGCTTCACAGTCTCCCACCTATCCTACACAAACCGAACCGAACACCAATACCAAGCTGTAGTGAAGGTCCCGGGGTCTTTTCGTCCTGCCGCGCGTAACGAGCATCTTTACTCGTAATGCAATTTCGCCGAGTCTATGGTTGAGACAGCTGAGAAGTCGTTACGCCATTCGTGCAGGTCGGAACTTACCCGACAAGGAATTTCGCTACCTTAGGATGGTTATAGTTACCACCGCCGTTTACTGGGGCTTAAATTCTCAGCTTCGCCATTACTGGCTAACCGGTCCTCTTAACCTTCCAGCACCGGGCAGGCGTCAGTCCGTATACATCGTCTTACGACTTCGCACGGACCTGTGTTTTTAGTAAACAGTCGCTTCTCACTGGTCTCTGCGGCCCACACCAGCTCAGGAAGCAAGTTCCATCACCGGCAGGGGCCCCCCTTCTCCCGAAGTTACGGGGGCATTTTGCCGAGTTCCTTAACCATAGTTATCTCGATCGCCTTAGTATTCTCTACCTGACCACCTGTGTCGGTTTGGGGTACGGGCCGTGTAACAACTCACTAGAGGCTTTTCTCGGCAGCATAGGATCACTGAATTCGCCTCAATCGGCTACGCATCACCTCTCAGGCTTGATGAACGGCGGATTTGCCTACCGTTCGCCCTACAGGCTTACACCAGTACAACCACTGACTGGCCCAGCTACCTTCCTGCGTCACCCCATCGCTTGGCTACTACCAGATCAGGTCCCACGCATCCACCCGCCTTCTAGGTACCCGAAGGCACCAGATAAGCGAGATTCAGGGTGGTTAGTGTCACTGATTCACCATGGGCGCGGTTACACGGGTACGGGAATATCAACCCGTTGTCCATCGGCTACGCCTGTCGGCCTCGTCTTAGGTCCCGACTCACCCTGGGCGGATTAACCTGGCCCAGGAACCCTTGGTCATTCGGCGGACGAGTTTCTCACTCGTCTTTCGCTACTCATGCCTGCATTCTCACTCGCGCAGCCTCCACACCTGGATCACTCCGATGCTTCCATGGCTGCACGACGCTCCCCTACCCACCCACACACCTGCACACAGATCCGCAGACCTGAATGGGGCTATTGTGTGAGTGCCGCAGCTTCGGTGGTGTACTTGAGCCCCGCTACATTGTCGGCGCAGGATCACTTGACCAGTGAGCTATTACGCACTCTTTCAAGGGTGGCTGCTTCTAAGCCAACCTCCTGGTTGTCTTCGCGACCCCACATCCTTTTCCACTTAGTACACGCTTAGGGACCTTAGCTGGCGATCTGGGCTGTTTCCCTCTCGACTACGAACCTTATCGCCCGCAGTCTCACTGCCACGCTCTCACTCACCGGCATTCGGAGTTTGGCTGATTTCGGTAAGCTTGTAGGCCCCCTAGACCATCCAGTAGCTCTACCTCCGGTGAGAAACACGTGACGCTGCACCTAAATGCATTTCGGGGAGAACCAGCTATCACGGAGTTTGATTGGCCTTTCACCCCTACCCACAACTCATCCCCTCAGTTTTCAACCTAAGTGGGTTCGGTCCTCCACGACGTCTTACCGTCGCTTCAACCTGGCCATGGGTAGATCACTCCGCTTCGGGTCTAGAACACGCCACTACACCACACAAGGTGGATACGCCCTATTCGGACTCGCTTTCGCTACGGCTACCCCACACGGGTTAACCTCGCGACATGCCACTAACTCGCAGGCTCATTCTTCAAAAGGCACGCCATCACCAGCCATGACAAGTCATGCACCGGCTTTGACGGATTGTAAGCGCACGGTTTCAGGTACTATTTCACTCCCCTCCCGGGGTACTTTTCACCTTTCCCTCACGGTACTAGTCCGCTATCGGTCACCAGGGAGTATTCAGGCTTATCGGGTGGTCCCGACAGATTCACAGCAGATTTCACGGGCCCGCTGCTACTTGGGTATCCACAACGACAGTTGCAATGTTTTCGTCTACGGGACTCTCACCCTCTACGACAGGCCGTTCCAGACCACTTCGACTAACACCACAATTTCTCACTGTCGGCCGATCCGGCAGAATCGACAATGCAAACCCCACAACCCTCCATACGCAACCCCTGCCGGGTATCACACGCACAAAGTTTGGCCTCATCCGCTTTCGCTCGCCACTACTCACGGAATCACTATTGTTTTCTCTTCCTGTGGGTACTGAGATGTTTCACTTCCCCACGTTCCCTCCACACACCCTATATATTCAGATGCGGGTAACACGACATCACTCGTGCTGGGTTTCCCCATTCGGACACCCTCGGATCACAGCTCGGTTGACAGCTCCCCGAGGCTTATCG
>NZ_KQ031369.1:0-1747 GCF_000963615.1 Rhodococcus sp. PML026
TCGCTGCAATGGGTGTGGCGAATGCGTTGATCTGGTCTCCGTTGGCAGCGACGGCCACTCGTAATCTTCCGATGAGCCAGGCGGGCGCGGGTTCGGGAATTTACAACACCACCCGCATGATCGGGTCCGTGCTCGGCAGCGCGGGCATCGGCGCGCTCATCCAATCGCGCTTGGCCGCCGAACTACCTACCGGTGGATCGGCTTCGGGGGCAAACGAATTCGCCGGCCGAGTGCCCGAGATGCTGCGTGACGGCTTCACCACCGCCATGGCGCAGTCGCTGATTCTGCCCGCCGTCGTGCTCCTGGTCGGCATGATCGCGGTCTGCTTCTACGCCCGGCCCGCGTTCGAGAAACCCATGTGAGTGGAACCTCGACCCCTGCTACGTGTGCTGTCTTGATACATGTGGGACACGGGTGTCTCGATACATGTGGGACACGATTCTAGGCTGCGGGGCGGTGGAGTTGTCCTTGGTAGCGCTTGTCGGTGTTCAGGTGCAGGTGGCCGAGGACGTCTCCGCTTGCCGTGTAGGCGGTGACGTGGTTGCCGTCGCGTAGGACGGTCACGCGAGTGTAGGCGTGGGGTCGTCCGACGGAGATCGTGTGGTTGCCGACGGCGATCACGCCGGAGTCGGAGACGCGATGGGTGCCGACGGAGGCGTCGACCTGGGCGGGTAAATGCTGTGGACCGCCGAGGGTCGCAGCTCGGTTCCATGCCTGATCAGGGGGCATTTTCACGGCACTGTGGCGGCGGTCGGTGTTGTAGAACTTCTGGTATCGGTTGCATGATTTCTGTAGTTGCGCTGCGGTGGCGGGCCGGGTGGGTTGGTCGGTGAGCCACTCTTTGAAGGTCCGGTGGTGGCGTTCGACTTTGCCGTTGGTCTGCGGGTGGTACGGACTCGAGTGGATGAGCCGGGCACCGGAATCGGTGACGAATGCACCGAACTTCGAGCGGCCCTTCGATGCGGTTGCGCAGAACGCCATTCCGTTGTCGGACAACACTATTGCTGGCACACCATAGTCGGCGAACGCTGTACCGATGGCGGTGATGGCTCCGGCGGTGGTCTCGGCGTGGCAGACGTACGTCGCGACGAGGGTGCGGGTGCAGTCGTCGAGAACCTCGAAGACGGTGGCTTTCCCACCGCCGGCGAGTACGACTTCGGTGGCGTCGATCTGATAGCAGTCACGGGGTCGGGCGTATTGGAACCGGCGGTAGGACGATTTGGGTCGCTTCTTGGGTTCCGGGGTCACCAGGCCGTGGCGGGTGAGGATGTTGTTGATGGTCGATCGGGCTGGGATCTTCCAGCCTTTGCCGGCCCAATCATGTTCGGCGGCAATCTTGGTCAGCTCGTAGCGGATGTTGTCGGCACCGTTTTCGCGGCCCAATTCGCCGCGGAGCGCGATGATGTGGGCTTCGACAGTGTCAGGGGTGCGTGCCGGGCTCGAACGAGGCCGGCGGGAGTCGAGCTCCCACCGGCCCCGTTCCCGGATCCGGGCGGCGTGACGGTTGGCAGTACTGCGGGAGAGCCCGTGATCGGCGCAGAAGCCAGACAGGCCTCGTTCGTCGAAGACGTCAGCTCCCTCGATGATCCATGCGGTCAAGGTGGCGTCGAGCAGGTTCATCCGGGCATCCGATCTGGCCATGGATTACTCCATAGCCGGTCACAGTGCCCCGCAGCATCACCACAGCCTGTGTGTCACATGTCCGTGGACATCTCGTGTCTCATATGTCCCCGGACTGAACACGTAG
>NZ_KQ031369.1:1960-63769 GCF_000963615.1 Rhodococcus sp. PML026
CGGGCTCGAGCGGGGCCGGCGGGAGTCGAGTTCCCACCGGCCCCGTTCTCGGATCCGGGCGGCGTGACGGTTGGCGGTACTGCGGGAGAGCCCGTGATCGGCGCAGAAGCCTGACAGGCCTCGTTCGTCGAAGACGTCGGCTCCCTCGATGATCCATGCGGTCAAGGTGGCGTCGAGCAGGTTCATCCGGGCATCCGATCTGGCCATGGATTACTCCATAGCCGGTCACAGTGCCCCGCAGCATCACCACAGCCTGTGTGTCACATGTCCGTGGACATCTCGTGTCTCATATGTCCCCGGACTGAACACGACCCCTGCTACGAAGTTTCACTCACATGCGGCGAAGCCGCTCTACAGCCCCAGATCCCGGCCGATCAGTTCCTTCATGATTTCGTTCGATCCGGCCCAGATCTTGGTCACGCGAGCGTCTTTCCACGCGCGGGCGGCGCGGTATTCGTTCATGAATCCGTAGCCGCCGTGCAGCTGGACGCAGTGGTCGAGAATTTCGTTCTGCACCTGCGAGCTCCACCATTTGGCCTTGGCTGCGTCGATGGCCGTCAGCTCGCCCTGGCCGTGGGCGACGATGCAGTTGTCGATGTATGCCTGCGCCACATCGAGTTTGGTGACGAGCTCGGCGAGCAGGAACTTGTTCCACTGCAGCGAGCCGATCTGCTGACCGAATGCCTTGCGGTCCTTGGCGTACTGCAGCGTCTCTTCGAGAATGGGCCGTACGTGTCCGAGGTTGGCCACCGAGCAGCTGATGCGTTCCTGGGGGAGCAGCTGCATCATGTGGATGAAGCCGCCGTCGAATTCGCCGATCATGTTGGCGCTGGGTACTCGCACGTTCTCGAAGAACAGTTCCGCGGTGTCGGATTCGGGCTGGCCGACCTTGTCGAGTTTGCGGCCGCGGGTGAATCCTTCGGTTCCGTTCTCGACGGCGAACAGCGTGATGCCCTTCGCCTTCTTCTCGGGCGTCGTGCGCGTGGCGACGATGACGAGGTCGGCGGAATTGCCGTTGGTGATGAACGTCTTCGAGCCGTTGATGATGAAGTCGTCGCCGTCCTTGACGGCGGTGGTCTTCAGCGCGGCGAGGTCCGAACCGCCGGAGGGCTCCGTCATGGCGATGGCGGTGAGGATCTCGCCGCTGCAGAACCCGGGCAACCAGCGCTTCTTCTGCTCTTCGGTGGTGAGCTTGACGAGGTAGGGCGCGACGATGTCGACGTGGATACCGAAGCACGACGCCACCGCGGCACTCGAGCGGGCGAGTTCCTCACCGAGGACGGCGTTGAATCGGTAGTCCTCGGCTCCGCTGCCGCCGTATTCCTCGGGCACTTCGAGGCCGAGGAAACCGTTGCGTCCTGCTTCGAGCCAGATCTCGCGGTCGATGTATCGCTGTTCGACCAGCTTTTCCTCGACCGGTGTGATCGTCCTGGTGACGAACTCGCGTACCGATGCGCGGAAGTCGTCGTGGTCGGACTCGAACAGGCTGCGCTTCACTTACTTGTTCCTCTCGGTAACGGCTGATACGCGCACAATACTCGTCGGTAACTACGCCCCGGAACGCGTATGGCACTATGCGAGGCATGGCTGACGCACCTACCTCGCTCGTCCGATCGACCACTGCGGCCGGCGCTGAGGTCGCTGTCCTGACGTTCGATCACGGCCCCCTCAATCTGTTCGATCAGGCAATGTTCGACGCGGTGGCCGCGAACGTTGCCGATTTGGCCGCGAACCCGCCGCGTGCGGTTCTGCTGCGTGCCGAGGGCAAGGTCAACTCGGCGGGCGTCGACGTGCACGTGTTCGAGGGATTGTCCGCGGCCGAGGGTGCCGATCTGTGGCGTGGGTTGTTCGCCGGCATCATTCACCCGCTCGAGGCGTTGCCGTGTCCGGTGATCTACGCCGCGCACGGTTTGACGCTGACCGCGGCGTTCGAGATC
The DNA here is from genome assembly GCF_000963615.1 of Rhodococcus sp. PML026. Lineage (NCBI taxonomy): Bacteria > Bacillati > Actinomycetota > Actinomycetes > Mycobacteriales > Nocardiaceae > Rhodococcus > Rhodococcus sp. PML026. The sequence continues at coordinate 3,898 of NZ_KQ031369.1, forward strand.
TCGCTGGCCTGCGACATCGTTCTTGCCGGACCCAAGGCGAAGTTCGGTCTGGTCGAGACCGTCGTCGGGTTGACGCCGTCGATGGGCGGACCGCAGCGTCTGGCCGAGCGGGCCGGGTCGGGTCGGGCACGTGAATTCGTCATGACCGGAGATCTCTACGACGCCCAGACGTTGAAGGAGTGGGGCGTGGTCAACCAGATCCACGACGACGTCGATGCCGCGGCGCTCGCGTTGACACACCGACTGGCCGACGGCCCTACCGTCGCCCATGCGGCCACGAAACAGATTGTGGCGGCGTGGCGTTCGGGCGGTGTGGCGCACGCGGACGACATCACGTCGGAGGTGTCGGGCGCATTGTTCGAGACCGATGATCTGCGCGGTGCGGTGACGAGCTTCCTCGAGGTCGGCCCTGGTAAGGCGACGTACACCGGCAAGTAGAATCGTATGAGTGAGTAATGATCAACTGGCCGAACTGCACCTGCACATCGAAGGGTCGCTCGAACCGCCGCTGATCTTCGATCTCGCCGAGCGCAACGCAATCACGCTGCCGTACAACGATATCGACGAATTGCAGGCGAAGTACGAGTTCACCGACCTGCAGTCCTTCCTCGATCTGTACTACGCGAACATGGCCGTGTTACGCACCGCCGAGGACTTCGCCGATCTGGCGCGCGCGTACTTCCGCCGCACCGCGCAGGCCGGGGTGACGCATGCGGAGATCTTCTTCGATCCACAGGCGCACACCGAGCGCGGTGTACCGCTCCAGGCCGTCGTCGAGGGATTGGCCGACGCCTGCGCGACCAGTGAGCGCGAATTCGGCGTCACCAGCGGGTTGATCGCGTCGATCCTGCGAGACAAGCCGGTGCTGCACGCCAACCAATTGCTCGACGAGCTGTTGGCGATGAAGGCACCGATCATCGGCCTCGGTCTCGACTCCGCCGAGGTCGGCTACCCGCCCTCGCTGTTCGTCGACGTGTTCGCCAAGGCACGCGCCGAGGGCCTGCACGTGGTCGCCCACGCCGGTGAGGAAGGCCCGCCCGACTACATCTGGCAGGCACTGGATCTGCTGAAGGTGGAGCGCATCGATCACGGCGTCCGGTGCCTGGAAGACGAGGCGCTGGTGAATCGACTTGTCGAGGAACAGATTCCGCTCACCGTCTGCCCGTTGTCCAACGTTCGGCTCAAGGTGATCGACGACGTCGCGCAGTTGCCGCTACGGCAGATGCTCGAACGTGGGTTGTCGGTGTCGATCAATTCCGACGACCCCGCTTATTTCGGCGGGTACGTCGACGACAACTTCGTCGCGCTGGAAGAGGGCATGGGTCTGACCGCGGACGAGCGGAAGCAGTTGGCGGAGAACTCGGTTCGCGCCAGCTTCGCGACAACCTGAATCAGTTCGCCGTCACCGAGATTTTCGGGTAGCCGGTTGCTCCGTCGGGGACGGTGTCTGCAGTCTTGTTGGTCTGCAGCTCCCCGGCGGAGTTGGTGGCCCGGGCGCGGATCGCGTGCTGGCCCGCCGGCAGGTCGAGCTCGATCATCCACTGCCGCCACGTGTCCTTGGAGTACTCCTCCGACAGGGTTGCCGGCACCCAATTGCCCTCGTCCACTTGTACTTCCACGGCCTCGATGCCGGTGTGCTGATCCCAGGCGACGCCCGCGAACACGGTCTTTCCCGCGGACACGGAGCTGCCCGACCGCGGGGTGTCGATGCGGGCAGCGGTCTTGATCGGACCGAGTACGCCCCAGCCGCGGTCGGTCCAGTATGCCGTCACCTTGTCGAATCGGGTGATCTCGATGTCGGTGACCCACTTGGTGGCCGAGACGTATCCGTACAGTCCGGGCACGACCAGTCGGGCCGGGTAACCGTGCTCCACGGGTAGCGGGGCGCCGTTCATCCCGACGGCCAACAGTGCGTCGCGGCCGTCGAGCAGCACTTCGAGGGGAGTGCCTGCGGTGAAGGCGTCGCTGCTGGACGACAGGGCCATGTCGGCGTCGGGGGAGATGCCCGCTTCTTCGAGGATGTCCTTCAGTGGGTAGCCGATCCACGTCGCGTTGCCGACGAGGTCGCCGCCGACGATGTTGGACACGCACGTCAACGTGACTGTTTTCTCCACCGCCTGACGCTGTGCCAGATCGGCGAACGTCAACTCGATCTCGCGGTCCACCATGCCGTGGATCCGCAGCGACCACGTATCCGACGCCACGCGTGGCACGACCAACGCGGTGTCGATGCGGTAGAAGTCCTCGTTCGGGGTGATGTACGACGCGAGGCCGTCGATCTTCAGGTCCGCCCCCGACGGTATCGGCGTTTGCGGCGTCGGGGTCGGGAGCATGAAGCCGAGTCGATCGGCGGTGACCGCTCGCGCCGAGGTGAGCATTCGTCCGGCCGTCCCTGCGACGACTCCGAGTACTGCGGCACCGGCGGCGAGGGTCAGAAAACTGCGTCGGTTCATTCCGTCGGTCGCCGGGGTGGCGGATCCGATGAGGGCGTGCAGCACGACGATGCCGACGATGACGCCGCCGATGGTCGGGACTGCATAGAACACCGTCGCGTCGGGTCGGGTCACCGCGGCGAGGACGCCGATTACGCCCAAGGCGGCGAACACCGCGGCCCCGATCGGTTTGCGAGCGATTCCTGCCGCGGCGGCGATAGCGCCGATGACCACGGCCATACCGAGGAACAGGGCGAGCTTGTCGGAGGTGCCGAACGTGTCGATGGCCCATTCACGGACCGGTGCCGGACTGTTGTCGACGGCCGAGGATCCGACGGCGGTCAGTGGTGACGAGTTCGGTCCGATGGGGACGGCGATCAATTCGCCGACGCCGAGGACGACTCCGGCGGCGATGATGCCGGACAGCGCGCGTTTTCCTGTGCTCACCGAGTCCAATGTAAGCGAATCCGTCGTGCGCGGTATTTCGTAGCAGGGTACGAGATACCGCTCACGACAGCAGGTGGTCCAGATAGTCGTTGCGGAACAGCTGCGTCGGGTCCAGTGAATCTCGGATGCGCAGGAAGTCGTCGAAGTGTTCGTAGGAATCACGCAGTTCGGCGCTGCCGAGAGAGTGCAGTTTGCCCCAGTGCGGTCGACCTCCGACGCTGCGGCAGATGGCTTCGACAGCGTCGAAGTACTCGCGGTGATCACGCCGGTGGTACTGGTGCACGGCGATGTACGCCGTCGGACGCCCGGATGCCGTGGACAGCCAGATGTCGTCGGCGGCCGCGAACCGCACCTCGACGGGGAACGCGATGGAGATCGCCGAACGCTCGAGCCAGCGATCCACCTCGCGCAGCACCCAGGCGATCTCGGAGACGGGTACGGCGTATTCCATCTCGACGAACTTGACCGTCCGCGACGACGCGAACACCCGGTACGAGCGGTCGGTGTACTCGCGAGCCGACAGTGCTCGGGCCGAGACCGCGTTCACCCTGGGAATCAACGCAGGCACCCGCGTCACCACTCGGTTGAGGCCCTCGAAGACCGTGTTGGACAGCAGTTCGTCGTCGAGATACGAGCGCACCTTGCCCAGCGGACGCAGATCGGTGTCACCGGGCAGGCGGGTGTTGCGTTTGGTGAGCACACGATCGGTGTGCGGAAACCAATAGAACTCGAAATGGTCGACGCCGGCGACGGTGGCATCGAGATCACGCAGCGTCGCCGTCAGCGTCGACGGCGTCTCGACGGCCTGCAGCGCGAACGCCGCGACGCAGTTCAACGTCACACGCGTGATGACGCCGAGAGCGCCGAGACCGATGCGGGCCGCGTCGAACAGTTCGGTGTTCTCGTCTCGGGAGCACTGCACCGACTGTCCGTCCGCAGTCATCAGCTCCAGCGCGTGCACCTGGGTGGCGATTCCGCCGAATCCGGCACCGGTTCCGTGAGTGCCCGTCGAGATGGCCCCGGCGACGGACTGCTCGTCGATGTCGCCCAGATTGGTCATCGCCAGCCCGAGCTCCCACAACCGCGCCGACAACTCCCGGAGTCGAGTGCCGGCCAGCACCGTCACCTGGGCAGATCCGTCGTCGGCGCGTTCGACGGATTCGATACCGCTCAGCGCATCCAAGGCGATCTGAATACCGTCGGTGACGGCAATGGGTGTGAAGGAATGCCCTGCCCCGACGCAGCGCACCGGCAGAGAGCGTTCGGCGGCATCGCGCAGAATCGCACGCATCTCCTCGACCGACGAGGGCTCGGCTCGACGCGCCGGGAATGCATGTTGATTGCCCGCCCAGTTCTGCCACGACCGCTCGATCATCGAATCACTATCTCGCAGCGCGCTCCCCTGGGGCAATCCAAGGCACAGATGTCGACCGCGACCTAGTATCGGGTCATGCAATCGAGGCTGCCCGCCGACGTGCGCCGCGCACAACTGGTGCAGTCGGCAATCGACGTCGCCGAGCGGGTCGGTATCGAGTCGCTCACCGTTCGGGCGCTGTCGGAATATGCCGACGTCACCAAGGGCATCGTGCAGTACCACTTCGAGACGAAGCAGGATCTGGTGATCGCGATGGGCGAGCACCTCATCGTGGACGTCACCGAGATACTGCACGCCGCGTTGGACAGCGCGGTCGGAACACACGAACTACCCGGTGTTCGGGGATTGCGCGAGTTGGTGCACAGCGGGCTGAGCGCGGTGTGGTTGCTGATCGAGAAATCGCACGGTCGTCAGCTGTTGGCGTACGAGATCAAGACGTATCTGTTGCGGCATCGCGCACTGGGTTCGGCCACGGCCGCCGAGATCGCCAGCGGTCAGTATCGAATCCGGGATTCCGAGGCGCAGCTGTTCTTCGAGAATTGTTCCGACCACACCGGCACACGGTGGCTCGAACCGGTGGAGTCGATCGCCCGCTTCGGGATGGCGACTCTCGACGGTTTGGTGCTGCGGTGGTTGGTGGACGGCGACGATCTCGAAGTGCTGGCCCAGATCGACGACTTGTCGGGTTTGATCGCCGCCAAGGCCGAAGACCGCTGAGCAGAAGATCGCTGAGTGGAAGAGCGCTCGACGGGACTTCTCGGCTGCGGAGTGTTTGACTGTGTCGGCCCGGCAACGACGACGAAGGAATGTGCCGAATGAGTTCGATCGCCGGTGACACCACCACCGCTACGACCCCGCTGTCCCGCATAGTCGCAGCCACCGAGGATCTCGAATCTCCCTCGGCGGCAGTCGATCTGACTGCTCTCGATGCCAATGCTGCAGCACTGCGTGCCCGCGCGAACGGTGTACCGATCAGGATCGCCAGCAAGTCGGTGCGGTGCCGGGCCGTGTTGAATCGGGTCCTCGCGGCGGAGGGCGTGTCCGGAGTGATGGCCTATTCGCTGCGCGAAGCGATCTGGTTGGCGCAGGCCGGCGTCGACGACATTCTGATGGGGTACCCGACGGTCGATCGAACGGCGCTCGCCGAGGTGGTCAACGACCGCGTGCTGTCGGGACGCATCACCTTGATGGTCGACGACGTCGCGCAGTTGGACCTGGTCCGCGAGGCCGCTCACAGCGACCTGCTCAAGCCCCGCATCTGTATCGACGTGGACGCATCGTTGCGAGTGGGGCCGCTGCACATCGGGGTCAGACGCTCTCCGCTTCGGGATCCGGCGCAGGTGGCGCAGTTCGCCCGTCAGGCTCGCTCGCGGGGGTTCCGGGTGGTGGGGTTGATGTTCTACGAGGCGCAGATCGCCGGCGTTCCCGACGCCAACGTCGCTGTCGAGTTGATGAAGTCGCTGTCGTCTCGCGAGATCGGTGCGCGCAGAACAGCAGTGGTGGACGCCGTGACCGCGGCGATCGGGCCGCTCGAGATCGTCAACAGCGGTGGTACCGGGTCGATCGATTTCTCTGCCGCGGATCCGGCCGTCACCGAGGTCACCGCGGGCTCCGGTCTGTTCGCGCCGACCCTGTTCGATCGGTATCGCGCGTTCTCGGCAGAACCGTCGCTGTTCTTCGCACTGCCGGTGGTGCGCAAGCCGACTCCGCGGATCGCCACCGCGTTCGGCGGCGGCTACATCGCGTCGGGCCCGGCGTCCTGGTCGCGGTCACCCCGACCTGTCGGCTGGTCCAGGAGGGCAGCGGGCGTTGTCGCGTCGGGCCTGAAACTGCTGCGCAACGAGGGCGCGGGGGAGGTGCAGACCCCGGTGAGCGGGGCCGACGAGGTGCGCATCGGCGATCGAATCTGGTTCCGCCACGCCAAGGCCGGGGAGTTGTGCGAGCGGTTCGACACCCTGTCTCTGGTGCATTCCGATGGATCGGTCGACGCCGTTCCCACCTACCGCGGTGAGGGTATGGCGTTCGGCTGACGTGCGTTCTCGCACAGCCGCATGAACGTGCCGAGCGTGACGAGTCCGTCCGGGGTCGACGGTAGATACTGGGTCAGTGCGTGTGAGCGCACCAGTATCGCGGCCCACTGACCGCGAGAGATGGCGACGTTGAGTCTGTTGCGCGACAACAGGAATCCCATTCCGCGGGGCACGTCCTCGATGGCCGACGCTGCCATGGAGATGAGTACCACGGGCGCCTGACGGCCCTGGAATTTGTCTACGGTTCCTACCGACACCTCGTCGAGTCCGGCGGCCGCGAGTTGCTCGACGATGACGGCGACCTGTGCGTTGTAGGCCGCGACCACCAGAAAGTCGGTCTGCTGCATCGGCCGCGGGGCGCTGCCGTATGCCGGATCCACCCACGGCCGACCCAGCAACGACCGGACCCGCGTGACGATCTCGTCGGCTTCCTCGATCGAGTCGGTGGAATTGCCGTGGTGGTCCAGCTGGACCACATGCAGCCCCGGTTCCAGACCCGACAGCGAACGAGACTGTGTCACTTCCTTGTTCGATTCGAGCTTGCCCTCGTACGACAGCGTCGACACCGGCGCGCACAGATCCGGGTGCATCCGCCACGTCGTTGCCAGGAAATAGCCGCGGTCGGCGGGCAGAGTGGCGTGCCCGGTCGTCAGCCATCCCAGGGCCGACTCGTCGACGGGCTCGGGGTGGGTGCCTTGACTGACCTGGGGGAGCTGCGCCGGGTCGCCGAGAAGAAGCAGGTTGCGTGCCGATACCGAGACGGCGATGGTGTTGGCGAGGGAGAACTGACCTGCCTCGTCGACAACGAGTAGATCGAGAGAGCCGGGTGGGATTCGGCCGGGGTTGGAGAAATCCCAGGCGGTGCCGCCGATGACGCAGCCCTCGTCGGCCTCGGTGACGAAGTGCGAGTATCCGGTGATGTCCACGACGGTGTGTGCGGTCGGGGCCTTCTTGCCCACCTTCGACGCGTCGACCCCGGCCCCGACGATGGTGTCGAGCAAGTTGTTCACCACGTGATGCGACTGTCCGACCACTCCGATCCGCCAATGATGGTTGTTCACCAGCTGTTCGATGACGCGCGCCGCCGTGTAGGTCTTCCCGGTGCCGGGCGGGCCCTGCACCGCGACGTACGAATTGTCGAGATCGAGCAGCGCGGCCGTGATCGCGTGTGCGTAGTCGTTGTCGTGGACCGCAGGAAGGCCGGAGCCGGAACGGGTTCGAGGCGTCGAGCGCATCAGCAGATCGGCGACGGCAGTTCGCGGCAGTTCCGGCAACCCGCCGAGAACCTCGGTTGCGACGGAGACGATCGCCTGCTCGAGATGTTTGGTGTTCGGCGGCGGCTCGGGGGCGGTGGCAACCGGGAAATCGGTGTACTCCTGCACGCCCTTGCGTAGATTCTCCTGTACGACAATCACATCCAGGGTGCCCTCGTAGCCGGTCCGGACGATTTCGACCGATGTGGTGGCCCGGTGCGTCGGTTGCTGCTTCGTCAACCCCTCCGGGGCCGGATTCTCGTACAGCAGTTTCACCTTCGAGCCGGACAGCACGCCGTTGCTCAGGTGTCCGACCAGTGTGACCTGACGACGCAGCACCCGCTGCCCGGGTGCAGTTTTCATCCAGTCGTGCACCAGCTCGGCGCGTTCGACCTTCAATACGTCTGCGGCGTCGGCCCATTCGTCGAGCGGATGGGTCAGGCGGTCGTAGTGGCCCCACCAGAACGGCTTGTTCTCTCGTCGGTGATACCCGATGGCTCCGGCGAACAATCCGAGCGCGTGCTGCGTCGGTGTGCGATCCCACGGCAGTCCGGCGCGCTCGGTGAGTTCGAGTTCGAGTGGGGTCGCGGTGCGGTCGACGACGTCCTCGAGGTCCAGCTGCTGCGGCGACCGCGGTGCCACGCCGGCGTCCGATGCCCGATCGAGCAGCCAATCTCGCAGTCGCAGTGTCGATTCGCAGTCGGTGCGGTTGTACTCGGCGATGTCGGCGAGCAGAGCTGCTGCCTCGGCGTCCTTGCCTCGATCTCGCAGTTCGCACCAGTGCGCGTATTCGACGATCGACGCCGCCGCGTCGGTGACGTCTCCGTCACGGGCCGCGGGCATGTAGAGCGGTTCGAGTTTCTTGATGCTGTACGAGCGAGCACCGATGCGAACAGCGGACCGCACGACGGGGTAGAGGTCGACCAGAACGTTCTCTCTCAGCAGATCGTCGACGGCGTCCTCGCCCACTCCGTACCGGCCGGCCAGCCGCAGCAGAGCCGTCTTCTCGTACGGCGCATAGTGATACACGTGCATCTTCGGATATTCGGCTCGGCGGGCGGCGACATAGTCGAGGAAGTCGAGGAGCGCACGGCGTTCCTGAGCGCGGTCGTGCGCCCAGAACGGCAGGAAGTCGCCGTTCGCGGTGTAGACGCCGAACAGGTACTCGAGACCCCAGTCGGACGAACCGGATTCCGCGTACAGCGGATCTCCCTCGAAGTCGAAGAAGATGTCACCGTCGTCGGGCTCGGGAATCACCCCCAGTGCTTCGGCGTCGAAGATCTCGAATTCGGCTGCCCCGCTGTGCTCTTGGCGCACCTGTAGAGCCGCCTGCGCGCGCAGGTTCTCCAGTGTTCGAGTGGACATGCCGTCCACCGGGGTACTCGACTCGGCGAGCTCGTCGATCGACGAGATCCCCGCGTCCAGGAGGCGGTCCCTGGTGCTGCCGCGCATGCCGGCGACGAGCACCAGATCGCGATGCTGCTCCACCTCGGCGGTGCAGGCATCGCATTGCCCGCATCCCGAATACCGCGGATCGAACCAATCGACGACGGTGCCCTCGGCGTGATGCTCGTCGAGAATGTGCTGCAGGTGTGCTCTCGACTGCCGGTAGACCGGAAGAATGTCGGCCAGCGCGTGCGCGGAGTCACTGCCGTCGCCGAGCATCAGATGCACCTGTTCGCTCGGAGTGATACCCCCGGCCTGCAGCGCGTCGGCGTACGCGGCCAACTGCAGCAGCGCCGGCACCTTTGCGTGTCTCGACAGTTTCGTGTCGTAGACGGTGTATCGAGAACCGTCGGCAACCAAGAAGTCGCAGAAACCGAGAAACCGTCCGTCGAAGAAGGTGGCCTGGTAGAGCACCGGCACGCGTGAGGTCAGGGCAGTGAAGGTCGCCCACGCCGCGTCCGCCAGTTCCTGGGCGGTGCGGCCCGGTCGGTCCATGGTCAGGACGCCACCGGGGAAGCGCCGCTCGAACGCGTCGAGTTGGCGTCGTTCGTGCTCGAATCCGAGTGTGGACGTGCGATCGAGCATCGGGTCCGCCGCGACGCTCTGCCGGGGGATCAGGCCGGTGACAGCATCCAGTCGTCGGAGCAGGCCGAATTCGCAGGACGCCGCCGCGGCGAGGTCGCTGGCGCTGTAGACGACCTGATCGCCGAGGAGGAACACAAGCGTCCACCCTAGCGACCCGCGACAGCGGCACCGGTCACGTTGCGCGCGGAAGCCGGCGGGAAGAGGCAAAATGATTCAATGCCTTTTTTCGACGGAGCCACCGGTGCTGTCCACTATCGAACCTGGACCGTCGCCGACGCTCGATTCGGTCTCGTTTTCCTGCACGGTCTCGGCCAGAACAGCGCCCACTACCACCGCTTCGCTCGGCTGCTGAACGAGCGCGGGGTGGACGTGTGGGCGGTCGATCACGTGGGGCACGGTCTGACCGAGGGCGAACTGACCGACGCAGCGCAGATTCCCGGTCTCGCCCAGAACGCGCTGCAGTTGATCGACATCGCCGAGGCCGAGCACCCCGAGTTGTCGTTCGCCCTGATGGGCCATTCGCTCGGCGCTGCGACGGCCATCGCTGCGCTGGGTGCGCATCCCGAGGCCGTTCGGTGCGCGATCCTGTGCGGAACGCCGAAATCCGTGACGGGTTCTGCCGACGACCTGTCCGACAACGTCATTCCGTTGCTGGCCGTACACGGCGTCGACGATCGTCTGGCACCGGTCGATGCCGTGCGTGAATGGATCGGGCGCGTTCCGCAGGCGAGCTTGCGCGAGTTCGAGGACGGCGGACACGACCTGCTGCACGAAAAGATTCACCAGGCCGTGACGACGGTGGTCGCCGAATTCCTCGACGATCACATGCACTGACGATCACGTGCACTGACGGTCACATGCTGTACGACGAAGGGCCCGACGCGATTGCTCGCGTCGGGCCCTTCGGCACTCGTGTTGGGTGATCTACGAGTAGATGGCCTCGATGTCGCTGCCACGTTCGGTGTGGATGATGTTGCGCTTGAGCTTCATCGTCGGGGTCAGCTCGCCGGTCTCGACGGTGAAGTCGTTCTCGAGGATCGTGTACTTCTTGATCTGCTCGGGGTTGGAGACCTTCTTGTTGGCCTCGGCCACGGCCTTGTCGATTTCGGCGACGAGGTCGGCGTTCTTGGACAGTTCGGAGAACGGGATGTCGGCAGCGAGGTTGTGGCGTTCGAGCCAGCCCGGCATCGCTTCGGGGTCGAGGGTGATGAGCGCACCGATGAACGGCTTGGCGTCACCGACGACGAGGCACTGGCTGATGATCGCGTTGGCGCGCAGCGCGTCCTCGAGCACCGCGGGGGCGACGTTCTTGCCACCTGCGGTGACGATGATTTCCTTCTTTCGGCCGGTGATCGAGACGAAGCCTTCCTGATCGATCGACCCCAGATCGCCGGTGTGGAACCAGCCGTCGACGATCGCTTCGGCGGTGGCCTTCTCGTTGTGCCAGTAGCCGCTGAACACCACCGGGCCCTTGAGCAGCAGTTCGCCGTCCTCGGCGACCTTGACCGCGTGGCCGTCGATGGGCTTGCCGACGGTGCCCACGCGCTGTTCCTTGGTGGTGTTGACGGTGACGGCCGCACTGGTCTCGGTCAGACCGTAGCCCTCGTAGACCGGTACCCCTGCGCCGCGGAAGAAGTGGCCGAGGCGAGCGCCGAGGGGGCCGCCGCCCGAGACCGCACGATCGCAGTTGCCGCCGAGCGCAGCCCGCAACTTGGAGTAGACGAGCTTGTCGAAGACGGTGTGCTTGAGGTTGAGGACCAGGCCTGCGCCGCCCTTCTCCTGGGCCTCGCTCCACTCGATGGCCGTCGCGGCGGCCTTGTCGAAGATGCTGCCCTTGCCGCCGTCGTGTGCCTTCTGCTTGGCCGAGTTGTAGACCTTCTCGAACACGCGCGGCACCGACAGAATGAAGTTCGGCTTGAAGACGGCGAACTGATCCACCAGGGTCGATACGTCCGAGGTGTGACCGACGGTCACCTTGGACTCGAACGAGCCGAACGACACCGCGCGGGCGAACACGTGCGCCATCGGCAGGAACATCAAGGTGCGGTTGCCCTCGCGCATGGAGTCGTGCAGCGCGATCTGGGTGGCCTGGACCTCGGCGTAGAAGTTCGCGTGTGTCAGCTGCACACCCTTGGGGCGGCCGGTGGTGCCCGAGGTGTAGATCAGGGTCGCGGGGGAGGCGGCAGTGACCTGGTGTCGACGGGTATGGACGTCCTCGTCGCTGACTCCTGCGCCGCGCGTGGTCAGCTCGTCGATGGCTCCGGCGTCGATCTGCAGTACCTCACGCAGGTCGGCGGCCCCGTCGGTGACGTCCTTCAGGTTCGAGACGTGAGACGCGGTCTCGACGATCAGCAGCTTGGTCGCGGAGTCCTCGAGGATCCACTGCGCCTGATCGGGCGACGAGGTCTCGTAGATCGCGACGGTGCACCCGCCGGCGGTCCAGATGGCGTAGTCGAGGACGACCCACTCGTAGCGGGTCGCGCTGAGGATCGCGACGCGGTCGCCGAGTTCGACGCCCGACGCGATCAGGCCCTTGGCCACGGCGGTGACCTCTTTGGCGAACTGACCCGCGGTGACGTCGGTCCAGGTGCCGTTCACCAGGCGCTGGAACGGGACGAAGTTCGGTGATTCCTTCTCGTACCGGAAGACGGTGTCGGCCATGGATGCGTCGTCGGGAATGGTGAATGACGCCGGCACAGAATATTCGCGCACTGCTGGACCCCTTACGGATAAATAGCGTGGTAGTTGTGCATTTCATCACACCCGAGTCCGTAACGCACCACCGAGGTTGTCCGCTTTGTGAATTTTCGGTCGTTTTTCGGGGGAGGTGAGTGTGACTCGGGGTACAACATAACGGTGTCCGGTCGTGTGTCTCCGTCGGGTCGCCCTCGCAGGGCCGCGTGTGCGTGCCCCCATCACCGCTGTTTTCGTCACCTGATCAGCGCAGAAGGAGTCGCGGGGGCCGGGCAGGTACTAAACTCGGGTGTATATGAGCACTTCAGAATCTGATCAGGATGCCGCCGTGACGTCTGACGAGACGAGTTCGTCCCCTCCCGTCCACGCAGGTGAGTCTTCTTCGACAGCGGATGACGACATCACTTTTGCCGATCTCGGAATAGACGAGCGGGTCCTGAAGGCCCTGCGCGACGTCGGATACGAGAGCCCGTCGCCCATCCAGGCGGCCACCATCCCGCCGTTGATGGCGGGGAACGACGTCGTCGGCCTCGCGCAGACCGGAACGGGTAAGACCGCCGCGTTCGCGGTGCCGATCCTGTCTCGTCTCGATGTCTCGCGTCGGACGCCGCAGGCCTTGGTGCTGGCACCGACCCGCGAGCTCGCGTTGCAGGTGGCCGAGGCGTTCGGGAAGTACGCCACCCACATTCCGGGTCTGCACATTCTGCCCATCTACGGCGGTCAGGCGTACGGGATCCAGTTGTCCGGCCTGCGCAAGGGTGCCCAGATCATCGTCGGAACCCCGGGCCGTGTGATCGACCACCTCGAGAAGGGCACACTCGACCTCTCCGGGCTCGAATACCTCGTGCTCGACGAGGCCGACGAGATGCTCAAGATGGGGTTCCAGGAGGACGTCGAGCGCATCCTCTCCGACACTCCCGAATACAAGCAGGTCGCGTTGTTCTCGGCCACGATGCCGGCCGCGATTCGCAAGATCTCGAAGCAGTATCTGCACGACCCGGTGGAGATCACCGTCAAGACCAAGACGTCGACGGCACCGAACATCACCCAGCGGTACGTGCAGGTGGCGCATCAACGCAAGCTCGAGGCGCTCACTCGAATCTTCGAGGTCGAAGAGTTCGAGGCCATGATCATGTTCGTGCGCACCAAGCAGGCCACCGAAGAGCTCGCCGAGAAGTTGCGCGCACGGGGATTCTCCGCCGCCGCGATCAACGGCGACATCGTGCAGGCACAGCGTGAGCGCACCATCGGCCAGCTCAAGAACGGCCAGATCGACATTCTGGTGGCCACCGACGTTGCGGCTCGTGGTCTCGACGTCGACCGCATCTCGCACGTCATCAACTACGACATCCCGCACGACACCGAGTCCTACGTACACCGCATCGGCCGTACCGGCCGCGCGGGTCGCGCCGGTCAGGCTCTGCTGTTCGTCGCGCCCCGGGAGCGTCACCTGCTCAAGGCCATCGAGCGCGCGACGCGGCAGCCCATCACCGAGATGCAGCTCCCCAGCGTCGACGACGTCAATGCGCAGCGCGTGACGAAGTTCAAGGACTCCATCACCGAGAGCCTCGGCAACGAGAATCTGGCGCTGTTCCGCCGTCTCATCGAGGACTACGAGCGCGAGCACGACGTGCCTTTGGTCGACATCGCAGCAGCTCTGGCCATCCAGTCGCGCGACGGCGAAGCCTTCCTGCTCAAGCCCGAGCCGCCTGCCCCGCCGCGGGCACCCCGCGAGCCTCGTGAGCCGCGGCCACCGCGGACGTTCGACGAGGATGCGGCCAGCTCGCATCACCGCAAGACCGGCCAGGAGATGGCGACGTACCGGATCAGCGTCGGTAAGCGTCATCACGTTGCTCCCGGTGCCATCGTCGGTGCCATCGCCAACGAAGGCGGTCTGCGTCGAAGCGACTTCGGGCACATCAGCATTCGCCCCGACCATTCGCTGGTCGAGTTGCCTGCCGACCTCGCCGACGAGACAGTCGAGGCGTTGCGTCGTACCCGCATCAGCGGTGTGCTGATTCAGCTGCAGCCCGATTCCGGTCCTCCCGGACGTAGCGGCGGACCGCGCGGCGGCGGAAAGTTCAAGGGCAAGCGCTAGCACCACGTGCGCGGAACTTCGTAGCCTGCTACGAAGTTCCGCGCACGACCCGCCGGCTCGAGCGTTTGATGGCTCAGGCCCCGGGTATCCGCACGTGCATGACCAACGTCACTCTGCGTGTCAACGGAACCGATCGTGAGATCGACTGCGACACTCGATCCACTCTGCTCGACGCACTTCGCGAGAACCTGGATCTCGTCGGGGCCAAGAAGGGGTGCGACCACGGTCAGTGTGGTGCCTGCACCGTCCTGGTCGACGGCCGGCGAATCAACAGTTGCCTCACGTTCGCCGTCGCGCAGGTCGGGCGCGAGATCACCACCGTCGAGGGACTGTCCGACGGCGACACTCTGCATCCCGTACAGCAGGCTTTCGTCGATCGTGACGCCTTTCAGTGCGGGTACTGCACGTCCGGGCAGATCTGCTCGGCGGTCGCGGTGATCGAGGAGGCAAAACAGGGCTGGCCCAGTGCGGTCACGGAAGACCTCGAGGCCACCGATGTCGAACTCGACTCCGGCGAAGTGCGCGAGCGAATGAGCGGCAACCTGTGCCGCTGCGGTGCGTACGCGAACATCGTTCCCGCAGTGCAGGACGCGTCATGAAAACATTCGATTATCGAACCGCCACTGCGGTCGACGACGCTCTCGAACGCCTGGCGGGGGACGAGAACGCGATGTTGCTCGGTGGCGGCACCAATCTGGTCGATCTGATGAAGCTGGGTGTGGCGGCACCATCGGCGTTGATCGATGTCACGCGATTGCCGCTGCACGACATCGACGTCGCCGACGACGGAGCGTTGCGGATCGGATCCGGGGTGTCCAACAGTGATCTCGCGGTGCATCCGGTTGTCCGCCAGCGGTATCCGGTGCTCTCGCGGGCAGTGCTGTCCGGGGCCTCGGGCCAGCTACGCAACATGGCCACCACCGGTGGAAACCTGTTCCAGCGCACCCGATGCGTCTACTTCATGGACGCATCCAAGCCGTGCAACAAGCGCGAACCCGATTCGGGTTGTCCGGCACGTAACGGCGAGCATCGAAACCTCGCCATTCTCGGTGCGTCGGAGGCCTGCGTGGCGACGCATCCGTCCGACATGGCCGTTGCGCTTTCGGCTCTCGACGCGCGCATCGTCGTTCGCGGAGTCGACGGTGAACGGAAACTCGAGATGGACGAGTTCTACCGATTGCCCGGCGATGATCCGACGCGAGACAACACTGTCGCCCGAGACGAGATCGTCACCGCCATCGAAATTCCGAAGGCTGCCGACGGCACTGTCTCGACGTATCGGAAGGTACGGGACAGGCAGTCGTACGCGTTCGCGGTCGCGTCGATCGGCGCTGTGCTCGACGTCGAGGACGGAATCGTACGTGGGGTGTCGATCGCGCTGGGCGGCGTTGCGCACCGACCGTGGCGGGCCCGAACCGCCGAACATGCATTGCTCGGAACCGCTCCCGACGAGGCGTCGTTCCGGGCTGCGATCACCGAGGAGCTGCACGCAGCAGAGCCGTTGCGAGACAACGCCTTCAAAGTTCCGCTGGTGACAAACCTGGTGACGCGCACTCTGGTGGAATTGGCAGAGCTGGGCACACACGAAGAGTTGGGAGATCGGTCATGACGGCATCGATCGGCCAGTCGATTCAGCGCACCGAGTCCGTCGACAAGGTCACCGGCCGAGCGCGCTACGCGGCCGAGCAGCCGCCGATCGCCGGCCAGGTGTACGCCTGGTACGTGCCCGCGACGGTTCCCGTCGGGACGGTCGAGAACGTCGAACTCGCTGACGGGGGCCCGTCGGTCCACGCGCTCCTGTGGCACGGCAACGCCGAGAAGTTGGGCGACGTGGAAGATGCGGAACTACATGTGCTGCAATCGAATTCCGTTGCTTACCGCGGCCAGATCGTGGCCGTCGTTCTGGCCGAAACCCTCCAGGATGCCCGCGCGGCTGCCGCCCGAGTACAGGTGCGTTACGCCGACGTTCGCTCACCCGACAACACCCTGAGCGCCGATCACAGCTCGCTGTATGCGCCCGAGTCCGTCAACGCTGGGTTCCCCACCGACGTCACGGTCGGTGATCCGGACGCTGCATTGACGACGGCCGAGCACGTCGTCGACAACTGGTACTCGACGGCTCCGATGCACAACAGTCCGATGGAACCGCACGCCACCACGGCGCAATGGTCCGATGGTGTGCTGACGGTCTGGGATTCGACGCAGGCACCGTCGGGCGTTCAGGGCGATCTCGCCACGGCGTTCGGGCTCGAACCCGAGAACGTTCGTGTGATCGCAGAGAACGTCGGCGGAGGCTTCGGAGCGAAAGGCAGTACACGGCCCAACGCGGTTCTCGCTGCGATGGCGGCGCGAGCAACCGGCAAGACCGTCAAGCTGGTCCTGCCGAGGCAGGCCCTGTTCGATGTGGTCGGATACCGCACCCCGACCCTCAATCACGTTCGGCTCGGTGCAGATTCGGGTGGCAGGCTGCAGGCCATCGCTCACGATTCCTTTCAGCAGACCAGCACGATCTTCGAGTTCTGCGAGCAGACGTCGGAATCGACCCGGCACATCTATGCCTCGCCCAACCGCGCCACAACGCATCGCCTCGCGTCGCTGGATGTCGGCACCCCGCGCTGGATGCGAGCCCCGGGTGAGGCACCCGGCATGTTTGCCGTCGAGACGGCGATCGACGAATTGGCAACGGCCACCGGAATCGATCCGATCGAGCTCCGGATCCGCAACGAACCCGACGTCGATCCCGCGAGTGGGAATCCGTTCAGCTCCCGCAGTGTGGTGCAGTGCCTGCGCGAGGGTGCCGAGAAGTTCGGCTGGGATCGTCGAGACTCCACGCCGGGCCGACGCCGAGAAGGCAACACTCTGCTCGGAATGGGCGTCGCCACAGCGAGTTACCCGGTGCTGATCTCGCCGAGTACCGCGGCGGCTCGCGTCGAGCAGGACGGCACGATCACGGTGTCCGTCGCTGCATCCGACATCGGAACCGGTGCGCGGACCGTGCTGCGACAGATTGCCGCCGATGCGCTCGAGGTCGACGCGGATGCCGTCACACTGGAACTGGGCGACAGCGCTCTGCCCAAGGCCCCCGGTGCCGGTGGATCCTCGGGCACCTCCTCCTGGGGCTGGGCGGTCACCAAGGTCTGCACCGCGTTGCGGGACCAGGGACCGTTGCAGCCGGGTAACTCCGCCGAGGCCGATACAACCGACGACGTCGAAGCCCAGAAAGAGTTGGCGCGCATGGCGTTCGGTGCCCAGTTCGCCGAGGTGGCAGTCGACGTCGACACCGCTGAAGTACGCGTGCGCCGGATGCTGGGGGTGTTCGGCATCGGGAAGGTGATGAATCCACGACTGGCCCGGTCGCAGCTCATCGGCGGCATGACGTTCGGACTCGGAATGGCGTTGATGGAGAGCGGCGTCGTCGATCACGAATTCGGCGGCTTCGCCAACCACGACCTCGCCGAGTACCACATCCCGGCCTGTGCGGACGTCACCGATCTCGAGGCCGTGTGGATCGAGGAGGTCGACACCGAGCTCGCACCGATGGGCGGTAAGGGAATCGGTGAGATCGGTGCGGTGGGCTCGTCGGCAGCCATCGGCAATGCGGTCTACAACGCCACCGGCGTCCGAGTCCGCGACCTACCGATCACCCTGGACAAGGTGCTACCGCACCTCTAGAGCGTCGTCGCCGCATGTGATGCTCCTATGAGTGTCAAGTGGCAGTTTTCTGGGTGAGAAGTTGGAACATTTCGCGGGCGACGGCTCGTTTGAGGCAGCGGATTATGTCGCGTTTGCTCTTGCCTTCAGCGAGTCGTCGGTCGCGGTATTGCTGGGTGCGGGTGTCGTATTTGAGGCGGGCCATGACGATGACGTGCAACGCTCGGTTGGCCTGCCGGTTGCCGCCGCGGTTGAGTCGATGGCGAGTGGTTTTGCCCGAGGACGCGGGTAGGGGTGCGACACCGCAGAGGCTGGCGAATGCTGCTTCGGAGCTGACGCGGTGGGGGTTGTCACCGACGGTGATCAGCAACTGTGCTGCTGTTTCGTAGCCCACCCCGAACCGGCCGACGAGGTCTTCGGCGGCATCGTCGATGAGCACTGCGAGATTTTTGTCCAGTGCTTTGATGTCGGCGTCGAGGAGCTGGATCCGTCGCGCCACCGACCGCAGTGCAGTCTTGATCGCCGCGGTCAGTGCACCTGGAGTGACGGCGGTCGGCCGCAGTGCTGCGCATGCGTCGATCAATGCGACTGTTGTCAGACCCCGGAGCTGTTCTCGAATCGGTTCGGGCGCGTTGACGACGGCAGATTTGAGACCTGTGATCGCCTCGGCGCGAGCTTTCACCGCGGAGCGACGAGCGTTGTGCAGGAACCGAATCGCCTCGACGTCCCCGTCGTGGGTCTTCGGAATCGTGCGAGCCAGCCCGGCCGCAGCGATGCGAGCAGCACTGTAAGCATCGAGCGGATCGGACTTGCCGTGAAAGCGCCGCGAGCGGCGGTCGGTGCGGTCGACATCGACGACCTCGAGGCCCGCTGCGAGCAGGACCGTGGTCAGCGCGGAGCCGTAGCTTCCGGTGCCTTCGATTCCGACTCGGACGACGATGCCGGTCCCGATCAACCATGCCAGCAGTGCGCGGTAGCCGGCGCCGGTTGCCGGGAACTCTCGGTCGCAGATTTTGCGGCCGAGGTGGTCGATGATCGCCGCGTGGTGGGTGTCTTTGTGAGTATCGATGCCTGCAATGACGGCGAGGCTGACATCGGGTGGGTTTTCGGTCATGCTGGACACTGGTTATCCCTTCGACAGGTGACCACGCACCGGCCGGGACGGCGGACAACACAGTGACGGGACTCTTTGGTCAGGCTCCTATCAAGTCACTCCGCCCACCGGTCGCGTGTGAACGATGTCCGTCGAGGCGAAGGCCGACACATCACATGAAAGACAGCCATCGGCGTCAGAGCGGAAACGAGTCATACCTTCCACCTCGACGAACAACTCCAGTATCACTGAGTGGAAACTCGACCCCTGCTACGAAGTTCCACTCACATGCCTCGATGGATTCGTTCCGCAGGCTCCACTCACCTGCCTCGACGGATTCGTTCCGCAGGCTCCACTCACAGAAGGGGGCGCAGCCCCTCTACGCCAAGATTCGCTGTAGGAACTGTCGGGTACGGGGCTCGGTCGGGTTCGCGAGAACCTGCTCGGGTGTCCCGCGTTCGACGACGACTCCGTTCTCGAGGAACAACACCTGATCGGCCACTTGCTGGGCGAAGCGGATCTCGTGGGTGACGATCACCATCGTCCATCCTTCGGCGGCAAGGCCTTTGATTACGCCCAGTACTTCGCCGACCAGTTCGGGATCGAGCGCGGAGGTCGGCTCGTCGAACAGCATCAGCTTGGGGCGTAAGGCGAGGGCTCGGGCGATTCCGACGCGTTGCTGTTGGCCACCGGAAAGCTGGAACGGGTACTGATCGGACTTGGCGTCGAGACCGATCTGGTCGAGGATCGCGTGTGCGTCGCGAGTGGCGTCGTCCTTGGCCCGTTTCTGGACGATCACCGGTCCCTCGATGATGTTCTGCAGCACGGTCTTGTGAGGAAACAGATTGTGGCTCTGGAACACCATGCCGCTCTGCGCGCGGAAGTGGCGCAGTCGCGCGGCGTCCACGGGCTCGGCGAAGTCGACCGACACGTCGCCGATGCGGATCAGGCCGGCATCGGCTCGGTCGAGAGCATTGAGCGTTCGCAGCACTGTGGTCTTGCCGGAGCCGGACGGCCCGATGATGACGGTGACGGTGCCCGACGGCACGGTGAACGAGACGTCCTTCAATACTTCGATCGGTCCGAACGATTTCTTCAGTGCGGATACTTCCAGCAGGTCTGTCATTTCGCCACGTACCTGTCGAGTCGGACTTCGAGTTTGCCTTGGAAGAACGAGAGAATTATGCAGATCACCCAGTAGTACAGGGCGGCAACGGAGTACAGCGTGAAGAAGTCGAACGTCGGAGCCGCCGCCAGCTGCGCGACGCGCAGCAGTTCGGTCACCAGGATGGTCGATGCCAGCGAGGTGTCCTTGACCAGCGAGATCAATGTGTTCGACAGCGGCGGCACGGCGGTGCGCAGTGCCTGCGGAAGCACGATGCGCTGCAACGTGGTTCGGTATCCCATGCCGATCGTCTGCGCGGCTTCCCACTGGCCCTTGGGCACGCTCAGTATCGCAGCGCGAATGACTTCGGCCGCGTAGCCGCCGACATTGAGCGAGAACGCCACGACCGCCGCCGGAAACGGCGAGATCACGATGCCGAACTGCGGCAGGCCGTAGAAGATGATGAACAGCTGCAGCAGTAGGGGAGTGCCGCGAATGATCGAGACGTAGAACCGGGCCACTGCGGCGAGGGGCTTGATCGACGAGATCCGGGCGAGTGCCACGGCCAGCGCGATGACCAGTCCCACAACGAAACTGACGGCGGTCAGCGGGATCGTCATGGTGACCGTCGCCTTGAGCATCGGCCACAGGTTGTCGAGTACCAACTGCATCTTCGACGGCGCAGTGGTTCCTGCGTCCTCGCTCACCGGTGCCGCGGTGTCGGCGGTCGGTGCCGCGACGTCGCTGCCGAAGTACTTCTTCGAGATCTCGGCGATGGTGCCGTTGTCACGGAGGGTGTCGATGGCCGCGTCGACCTCGTCCATCAGGCCACTGTTCTTGCGGGCCACGAAGGACTGCAGCGTCGTGTCGCCCGTGTTTCCGGAGACCCGCACTCCCGTGTCGCCGGTCTGCTGCAGGTATTCCGCGATGGCGAGCGAGTCGTTGACGGTGGCGTCCACCCGGCCGTCCTTGACGAGGGCCACCGCTTGGACGAATCCCTCGACCGCCTCGACGTTCGCGCCCGCGTCGGCAGCGACCTCGGCCCAGTTGCTCGTCGACGATTGGGCGGTGGTCTTGCCGGCCAGATCGGCTGTCGAGGTGATCGTGGTGTTGTTCGCGGCGGTGAGAATCTGGCCTTCGGACACCGTGTAGGGCTTGGACAGGTCGTAGGCCGACTGCCGGGCGGGGGTGATCGACACCTGGTTCGCGATCAGGTCGAAGCGTTGCGATTGCAGGCCGGCGAAGATCGAGTCGAAGGGGGTTTGCACGAAGTCGACGCGGACGCCCAGTTCGTCGCCGACCGCGTTGATGACGTCGATGTCGTAGCCGGTGAGTTGGCCGTCCCCGCCCTGATAACTGAACGGGCTGTACGTGCCCTCGGTGCCGACGACGAGTACACCGTCGTCGCGCACTCGGTCCAGGAGGGATTGCGACGACGAACTACACCCGGACAATCCGAGTATGCCGATCAGAATCGCGACCAGAACCAGAGTGGATCTGCGCACCATCTAGGCCTGCTTTCGCTGTAATGACGAGTGGAGAAAAACCTACCCGTCGATCTCCAGTTCCGCTGACACGACGACGGTGTTGTTCATCGGCAATGCGGCCGCTCCCAGCGCAGTCCGCGCATGCGCACCGACCTCGGGTCCGAAGATCGCCAACACCAGATCGGAGAACCCGTTGACGACGGTGGTGGTCTGAGTGAAGCCGTGATCGGCGTTGACCGAGCCGGTGACGGTCAGCCACGCGCTGATTCGATCGAGATCTCCGATGGCACGGGCGAGGCTGCCCAATACCGCGAGGGCGGTGTCACGCGCGGCGTCGGTGGCGGCGTCGAGGTCGACTTCGGACGGCACCGCACCGAACGGACCGGCGAGGGTTCCGTCCGGTGCGAGCGGCGAATGACCCGAGACGAAGACGCGGTTGCCGCGCACGCGAACCCAATCGAAGGAGAACTCGAATCCGGGTGGTGCGCTCGGTTCACCGGGCAGCTCGAAGCCGAGTTCGGCGATGCGACGTTCGATCTCCATGGACGAAAATCCTGTCAGACCGCAACGCCGTTGATGGTGCGAACCGTCCATCGGGTGCCGTCGTGTTCGAGTGTGGACACACCGGCGTTGAGTATGCGGGGTGAGTGTCGTCGACGGATGGCGTCGAAGATGGCTCGTATGACGCCACCGTGGGCCACGGCGATCACCGCGGAGTCGGGGTAGCGCGAGGCGATCTCGTCGACGGCTCGCACGCCCCGGACGATCAGATTCGATCGTGGCTCGAGGCCCGGGTATCGCCCGTCCGGCCAATGCGAGTACGCGTCCCAGTCGGTGAATCCCTCGGCGTCACCGAAGTGACGCTCGGCAAGATCCGGGAATTCGGCGGTTCGGTTCAGACCGAGATGGGTCCCGATGATGTCGGCGGTTTCTGCGGCTCTGACCAGTGGCGAACTGACCAGGTGATCCCACGTACGGAACTCCAGTTCGTAGCCTGCCTCGCGGGCCTGAGCTCGTCCGGTGTCGTTGAGAGGGATGTCCGAAGAGCCCTGCAGGCGGCCGTGCAAATTCCAGTTCGTTTCACCGTGCCGAACCAGCGCCAGAAAAGTCATAGTGAGCGGAGAATATCCCAGAGTTACCAGGGAGTACGGTCGATACCGAGATAAGCGAACGAGCACGGAGGATTGTCGATGAATCTTGCCCTGACAGAAGAAGAGGCCGCGTTCCGCGACGAGATGCGGACGTTCTTCACCACGAAGATCCCCGCCGAGATTCGCGAGAAGAACGCGACGGGTCAGGAGTTGAGCAAGGACGAAGTGGTCACGACCATGCGAATCCTGAACGAGAACGGACTGGCAGTACCGCACTGGCCTGCGGAGTTCGGTGGCCGCGACTGGTCTGCGGTCCAGCGTCACATCTGGCTCGACGAAATGCAGCTGGCCTCGGTACCCGAGCCGCTGGCGTTCAACGCGTCGATGGTGGGCCCGGTCATTGCGACGTTCGGGTCGCAGGAGATCAAGGAGAAGTTCCTGCCGAAGACGGCGAACCTCGACATCTGGTGGTGTCAGGGGTTCTCCGAGCCCGAGGCCGGTTCGGATCTCGCCTCGTTGCGTACCACCGCCATTCGGGACGGTGACGACTACATCGTCAACGGCCAGAAGACGTGGACCACTCTCGGCCAGTACGCCGACTGGATCTTCGCGTTGGTACGCACCAACCCCGATGCACCGAAGAAGCAGGCCGGAATTTCGTTCCTGCTCATCGATCTGAACACCCCCGGCATCGAGATGCGTCCCATCAAGCTGGTCGACGGCAGCGTCGAGGTCAACGAGGTGTTCTTCGACAACGTCCGCGTCCCGGCCGAGAATCTCGTGGGCGAGGAGAACCAGGGCTGGAGCTACGCGAAGTTCCTGCTCGGCAACGAGCGCACCGGCGTCGCCCGCGCCGGGCACACCAAAGTTCGACTGGGACAGGCGAAGAAGCACGCGGCGCAGACGAAGGTCGGCACCGGGACGCTGCTCGAGGATCCACTGTTCGCGGCCAAGCTGGCCGAGGTGGAGAACGAACTGCTCGCCCTCGAGCTCACCCAGTTGCGGATGGTCTCGAGCTCGGACGACGGCAAGCCGAACCCGGCATCGTCGATTCTGAAGCTGCGGGGTTCCGAATTGCAGCAGACCACAACCGAATTGCTGATGGACATCGCCGGGCCGGACTCCTTGCCCTACGAGGCAGGCGAGGACATCGAGAGCGACGGTTGGGCGCAGCGGTCGGTACCGAACTACCTCAACTATCGCAAGGTCTCGATCTACGGCGGCTCGAACGAGGTTCAGCGCACCATCATCGCGTCGGCGATTCTCGGACTGTAAGGGAGCATCTGAAGACATGGATTTCGAACTCAACGAAGAGCAGAAACTGCTGCGCGACACCACCCGTGAGGTTCTCTCGCGCGCCTACGACACCGAGAAGCGCAACAAGATCGTGGCCGGTGAGCTGGGGTGGAGCACCGACGTCTGGAAGCAGCTGGCCGAGGTCGGTCTGCTGGGTCTGACGTTCAGCGAGGACGACGGCGGTATGGACGCCGGTCCCGTGGAGATCATGGCGGTCATGACGGAGGTCGGACGACGGCTCGCGCCGGAGCCCATTCTCGACGCCGTTCTGGTGCCCGGCGGGCTCATCTCCGAGCTCGGCTCAGCCGATCAGCGCAAGCGACTTCTGCCACCCGTGGCCGAGGGCTCGTCGATGTTGGCGTTCGCGCACAACGAATCCGGCAGCCGCTGGCCCAACGTCGAGGTCGCCACCACGGCGACCGAGGACGGTGGATCGTGGTCGATCAGCGGTGTCAAGAACCCGGTTCCGCACGGCGGCAGCGCTGACGTCATCGTCGTCAGTGCCGTGCTTCCCGGCGGTGGAACCGGATTGTTCGTCGTCGACGGCGACGCGACCGGGCTGACCCGCAAGTCGTACGCCACCCACGACGGGCAGCGCGCCGCGCAGATCGAATTCTCCGACGTTGCTGCAGAACCGCTGGGTTCGGCCGAGAACGCAGCCGCTGCGATCACCGGTGCCGAGGTGCGCGCACAGGCCGCACTGTGTGCCGAGGCAGTGGGAGCAATGGAGGAGGCGCTGCGGCTGACCACCGATTACCTCAAGCAGCGCAAGCAGTTCGGGGTTCCGCTGGCCAAGTTCCAGGCGCTCACCTTCCGTGCGGCGGACATGTACGTGCTACTCGAGCTGGCCCGCAGCATGAGCCTCTACGCCACGATGTCGTTGGCGGACGGCAATGTCGACACGACCATCGCCTCGCGCGCCAAGCTGCAGATCTCGCGTTCCGGTCGCAAGATCGGCCAGGAGGCAATTCAGCTGCACGGCGGAATCGGCGTCACGGCCGAATATCCCGTCGGGCACTACACCAGTCGGCTCGTGGCCATCGAGCACACTCTCGGTGGGGCCGACGAGCACCTGCGCATCCTGTCGGACAAGGTCGGCGATCACGACCTCATCGGAATCTGATCCGGTAGAAGGACACGGGCCCGGCCACCTCGTCCAGGTGGTCGGGCCCGTTCTCGTCTCTCGGACGCGTCAGCTACCCGAATCCGCCTGTACCACAAGGTCGGCCACAGCTGCGGGGTTGGAAACCAGAATCGCGTGCGAGCCCGGAACCTCGGTCACCCGGGCCCCGGCCCGCTGCGCCATGAACCGCTCGGCAGAGGTCGGGATGATCTGATCCTGCTGGGGGATCAGCGCCCACGACGGGGTGTGCGCCCAGGACGGCGGACCGCTCGGTTCGAGCAAGGCACCGGCAGCGATGGTCTTCTGGTGAGCGGCCATGCGGGCGGCCTGCTCCTCGGTGACGTCGGGGGCGAAGAACGGACGGAACAGCGCGGGCGTGATGTACGAGTCGACGTTCTTGCCGATCAGGTTGGTCGAATCGTCGACGATCGACAGCCCGATCACGGGTGGGACCAGAGCCGTCACGGGGAATCGGAACGGGTCGAGTTCGAGGGCGACGGGTTCGCCTTCGACCGGCATGAACGCCGCGACGTAGACCAGAGCCTCCACGTTGTCCGCGTGCACGTTGCTGATCACCGTGCCGCCGTAGGAATGGCCGACCAGCACCACGGGCCCGTCGATGTTCTCGACGACGTCGGTCACCGAGGCCGCATCGATCGCGGGGCCGCGCAGTGAGTTCTCGGCGGTGACGACGGGGTAGCCGCGGCCGCGTAAGTTGGCCGCGACACCGTCCCAGCTGGTGCTGTCGGCGAAGGCACCGTGCACGAGGACAACGGTCGGCAGGCCCTGCGCAGCGGCCGGAGCCACCCCGATCCCGAGCATCGTGCCCACGGTCAGTGCCGCGGCTGCGAGCAGGGAGGTCCACTTGGAAGACGTCATGTTCTCAACCTGCCACACGCCAGGAGTTTCCACGGTGTTCACCGTCCGGATTCGACCAGCTTTTTCTCAGTGAACGCTCGTATGCTTGGCTTGTGGCAGTGGCGTTCGCCCGACCGGGTGATCGTGAAACGGTAGGTCCGATCGTGAGCGAGAGTTCGATGAAGTCTCGGATGGCCGAGTACCCACGTCCCCATCACTGCTTGTTGCACATCAGCGACACGCATCTCGTCGACGGCGGCGGTCGCTTGTACGGCGGCGTGGACAGTGAGTTGCGGCTCGAACAAGTGATGACCGATGTTCGGAACTCGGGGGTGCGGCCCGATGCGTTGGTGTTCACCGGTGATCTGACGGACAAGGGCGAGGCGGGTGCCTACGAGAAGCTCCGCGCTCTGGTCGAGCCGGTGGCCGAGGAGCTCGGCGCGCAGATCGTCTGGGCGATGGGCAATCACGACGACCGCGCGACGTTCCGTCGGACCCTGCTCGACGCGGAACCGAGCGGGCAGTCCATCGATCGCGTGCACGACGTCGACGGTCTTCGCATCGTCACCTTGGATACGACGGTCCCCGGAAAGCATCACGGTGAGCTCGCCGACGAGCAATTGGCTTGGCTCGCAGACACTCTCGCAACCCCTGCCGAGTTCGGCACGATTCTGGCGATGCACCACCCGCCGGTACCGACCGTGCTCGATCTCGCAGTTCTGGTCGAGCTCATCGATCAGCCGCGCTTGGCGGACGTACTGCGCGGCAGCGACGTGCGATCGATACTCGCAGGGCATCTGCACTATTCGACGACAGCGACGTTCGCGGGCATTCCCGTCTCGGTCGCGTCGGCCACGTGCTACACCCAGGATCTCAACGTCCCCGCCGGCGGGTTACGCGGTCGCGACGGAGCCCAGGGCTACAACCTGGTTCACCTCTACGACGACACCGTCGTCCATTCGGTGGTACCGACGGGCTCGTACGACACTGTGGGAGAGGCAGTGTCGGCAGAGGAGACCGCGCGTCGGCTCGATGCAGCGGGAGTGACCATTGCCGACAGCGCCCGTCGGAAGTTGTTCAGCGACGCCTAGTTCTGGGTGCGTTCCCACGGCGCGACGATGGGGAAGTACTTGTCCAGGAACTGCGTCACGGTGCGCGTGCGCAGATCGAGGTCGACCTCCGGGAAGCTGCCGTCGTTGAGGCAGAAGAAGTCGACCGATCGCTTGGGCAGCAGCTTCTCCATCAACTCGAGACCCGCGACGGACGTGGTGTCGATGTACCGGACCTTCGCGTCCTTCTGGACCACGGCGCGTCCGCTCATCAGCGCGTAGTAGTGGTACAGCGAATTCGTGACCGAGATGTTCGTACTCGCGCGGAATGCACTGGCAGCGGTGGAGGCGAACTCGTCGGGGAACTCGTTCTCCATTTCCTGCATCACGCTGCGGCGCAACGGCGTTGCCGCATGCTCGAGGTGCCGGGTGGTTGTCATCCCGAAGCGGTCCTGCAGGATCCGACGGTTCACGCGTGCCGCGTTCTCGAAGCCGCTGCGGTCGGCGTCGCTGTAGCCCAATCCGATTCGCGTCGTCGCCTCGATGAACATGCTGATTCCGCCGGGGGAGAAGAACATCGACGGGCTGACGGGGCGACCGAAGAACATGTCGTCGTTCGAGTACAGGAAGTGCTCGGACAACCCGGGGATGTGGTGCAGCTGGCATTCGACGGCCTGCGAATTGTGCGTCGGCAGTACGGAGGTATCGACGAAGAACGCCTCGCTCGGCACGAACGTCACCTTGGGATGGTCGGCGAGCCACGCCGGCCTCGGTGAGTCGGTGGCAACGAAGATGCGCCTGATCCACGGCGCGTACAGGTGAATCGACCGCAGTGCGTACTTCAGCTCGTCGATCTGCCGGTACCGGGCGGCCGAATCGTCGCCCTCGCCGACGACGTAGTTCGCCATCCGACGAGCGCGTTGGGCCTGGAATTCCGCGGACGAACCGTCGACCCACGAGAACACGATGTCGATGTCGAAATTGATGTCCGACGCGTGGTCGGCGAACATGTTCTCGATGGTCGGCCAGGTTCGGCCGAAGCGCTCGACGGTGCCGCGGACGGCCTCGTCGGGCCGAATGTTGCGGCGCGTGAGCGAGTTCTCGATCGGCAGCACGATCTCGGACGGTGAGAACGACCACAGCTCGATCTGCACCGCGGTCGATGCGCCGTAGTAGAGCCCGCTGAACGGCTCGACACGTGGACGGTAGAGCCGCACGATGCGCGCGTTCGACGACGGCGACAAGGTGCCGTCGGCTACCAGTACCGCTTTTCCGCGGGCGTCGACGGTCTTGGAGTAGAACGGCTCGGCGCGGCAGGCATGCACCAGCGCCGTGGTCAATGCCTCGCGAGCGGCCAGTTCTATGGCGATGACGGGACGCTCGTCGTTGCCACGCACCAGTAGGTACTTGATCCGCGCGGCGTCGAGCACGGCGCGCACGAACAGCAGATCTTCGACCATCGCCTGGTGCGGGGTGGTCGAGGTGATGGTCAGTGCGTAACGGCCGTCGTGGCTGACGACGTCGGACCGTTCGCTCAAGCGCGCGGCGGCGGCGGCGGATTCTCGGGTGACGGCATCGTTGGTCTCGTGCTCCGGTGGAACGAGGTAGATATCGTGCGGGGCAGAAGACGAGGTGATGACGTTCCTTCCGGAGTGTTCGCGCTGGCCGAGGAACCCCGGTGCCGTCTCAGTCTAGTGCAGGTGCGGTGCCTTTCGGACGCGCTGCGGTAGAACCCTGCTCGCTGCGACCAGGCCCAGTGCGATACCGACGGCGTCGGCGAGTGCGTCGGCCGCCGATCCGGAGCGACCGAGCGGCAGGAGCGCCTGCAGGAACTCCGACACCACTGCGAACGCCGACACCCACAGTGCGGTGCTGACCCAGCCGACGCCGGCGAGTCGGGAGGTGTAGGCGAGAGCAGCGAACAGGATGCAATGAATGATCTTGTCGCTGTGCTGAAAGCCGGACGGCACCCCGGACGCGGGGGTGAAGAGAACGATCAGCGCGACGACGAACGTGACGGCCAGGGGAATTCGGTACGTCGACTGCGAGATCACTGCGAAGAGTTTACCGGCGCTGCAGCACCACCACTGTGTCGATTCGCTCGTCGCCGTCCGGCGTCGTCCGGGTGCGGTGTTCGGCGTGGATCACCTCGAACCCGTCGCCCGCCGCAGCGACGACCGGTTCCGGTGCGAACAGTCGGTGCTTGGCCGGATGCTGCGAGGCGTGGCTGTCGCTGGGACTGTGCCCGACGATCAGTAGACGGCCCTTCGGCGCGACCGCCGCGGCGAACCTGCGGGTGGTCAGTTCCAATTCGTTCGGCGGCACCTGCAAGAAGTGCACCGACACCAGATCGAACGCCGCGGCCGGGGGAGTCCAGTCCAGTACGTCTTCCTGACGCCAATCCACCGCGAGCGTCTGTGGCCCGAGTGCCTGCTGTGCGGCGCGAGCGCGGCCCAGGGCCACATCGGAGATGTCGACGCCGGTCACGTTCCATCCTTCGCCGGCCAGCCAGAGTGAGTCGGCACCTTCACCGCAGCCGATGTCCAGGGCGCGGCCCGGAATCAGCTCGGACGCTTCCTGTACCAACACGGCGTTGGGATTTCCGCTCCAGATGGTGGTGCGTTGGTTGTAGAGGTTGTCCCAGAACGATTCGTCGAAGGCGCCGTTCTCGAAATCGGGTTCTGGGTGGGTCGGGTCGGCGGGATGCGTGTGAGCAGGTGTGTGGTCGGCCATGGTTCGAGACTGCCCGCTGTCGTCCGTGAGCGCAAACAAATTTGCTCATTCGGCAAAAATCAGTTTTGGGTAAGGTAATCCGTCATGACCGAACCGGAACGCGAAGTACTGACGTGGGAGACCTTCGGAGACGCCTCGCGCGATCTGACGAAGAAGATCGTGGGCGACGGGTTCGTTCCGGACATCGTCATCGCGATCGCCCGCGGCGGACTCATCCCTGCCGGTGCCATCTCCTACGCCATGGGCGTCAAGGCTGCCGGCACCCTCAACGTCGAGTTCTACTCCGATATCGAAGAGACTTTGCCCGATCCTGTTGTGCTCGAACCACTTCTGGATACCGACGCGATCGTCGGCAAGAAGCTGCTCGTCGTCGACGACGTCGCCGATTCCGGCCGCACCCTGGCGCTGGTGATCGATCTACTGAAGGCGCACACGGCCGACGTGCGGTCGGCCGTGATCTACACCAAGCCCAGAACCATTGTGCAGCCGGACTACTCGTGGCGAGAGACCGACAAGTGGATCAATTTCCCGTGGTCCACATTGCCGGTCATCACCTGAATTATTCGCTGGAGACGTCGATCAGCACCTTGCCGACGGTTCCGTTCTCCACGGCGTCGTGTGCGGCCGCGGTCTCGCTCAGCGGGAAGCGGTGCAGTGGCAGGCCGGTGGCTTCGCCCACCTCCAGCACGCCTGCTGCCGCCGCTGCGCTGACGTCCGCCTCGGCGTTACGCAGAGCCTCGTCGCCCACGGTGTAGAGCAGCACGAACTGGTAGCGAGTGTTGAGCACCATGTTAGGCCGGACGTCGAGGGTGATGGTGTCGCCGCCGTTGTTGGCGTAGACGGCTACGGAGGCTCGGTTCGCTCCCACGGCCGCGTTGAGTGCGGCGTTCTGTGCGGGAGCGACCTCGACCACCAGATCGATTCCGCCGGGCACCAATTCGCGGATGTCAGCGGCGGCGTCTCCGGTCTTGTAGTTCACCACGTGGTGCGCGCCGGCAGCGGTGGCCAGTGCGCCCTTCTCCGGTCCGCTGACGGTCGTCACCACGGTCGCGCCTGCCCAGCGGGCCAATTGGATCGCGGCATGGCCGACGGCACCGGCACCACCGGCGACGAGTACCGACTTGCCTTCCAACGCGCCGGGATGCAAGCGAGACGGGCCGTCCTCCGACACCGTCAGTGCGCGGTGTGCCGTCATCGCGGGTACGCCGAGGCTCGCGCCGACGTCGAAGCTGACGCCGTCGGGGAGAGGAACGACTCGTGATGCGGGAAGGTTGGTGAACTTCTGCGCCGTTCCGGTCGGACGCTGATGCTGGGCCAGGTACACCCAGACTCGATCTCCTACGGCCAGCCCCTCGACGTCAGGGCCCACGGCGTCGATCACTCCGGCACCGTCCTGGTTCGGAACCACCTCGTCGAACGCCAGCTTCTCGCCCGGTCCGGAACCGGTCCTGTTCTTCCAGTCCGTCGGATTGACGCCCGAGACCACGACGCGCACGCGCACTTCGCCTGCGGCAGGGTCGGTCACCTCGCGATCTTTCGGTTCGAGGACGGACGAATCGCCGGTGCGGGTGTACACAATTGCTGGAGAAGTCATACCGGGTTCAACGCGCCTGGAGGGCCCCGATGTTCCCTTCGAGGCAATCGGGGTATGCATGACTGGCTATCAGTGCTCGACGAAAGAGGCGTACTCGATGAACCACAACGACCTGCTGACCGACGCATTCGGTCGAATCAAGGAACTCGTTCACTCGGTGTTGGACGACATCCCCGCTGCCGCGTTGACCTATCGGCCCGACGCCGATGCCAACAGCATCGCGTGGTTGCTGTGGCACCTGACGAGGGTGCAGGACGACCACATCGCGGGTGTGGCCGGGAGCGAACAGGTCTGGACGTCGGACTCTTGGTTCGAGCGTTTCGGATTGCCGTTCGACAAGTCCGACATCGGGTACGGCCAATCGTCCTCCGACGTCGCTCGGGTCACCTCGAGCGCCGAGTTGTTGCGCGAATACCACGACGCCGTGCACTCGAAAACCGTTGCGTACCTGAGCGGTATCTCGACCGACGATCTGGACCGAATCGTCGACGAGAACTGGGATCCGCCGGTCACGTTGGGTGCGCGCCTGGTGTCCGTGGTCTCCGACGACCTTCAGCATGCCGGGCAGGCGTCGTACGTTCTCGGCCTGTACACCCGGCAGGCATAGTCGTCAGGCGTAACGCTTCTGCAGGTTCTCCAGCGTCTTTCGGATGTTGCGACGCTGGAACTGCGGGAACGTCTTGCCGCTGGTGACGATCTTGTCGAACACGAGCGCCAGGGCATCGGGCCATTTTGTTCTGTCGTCGGTCCAGGTTTCGGTGACCTTTGTGCCGCCCGCGACTGGCTCGAAGTCGTATCGCCAGGTTGCGTTAGCGCCCTTGATCTTCGGAGCGCTCTTACCGATGGCGTGGACGCGGAACTCGAAGGTCTTGCCCGGGTCGGCTGCGGTCACGGTGCAGCGAGTGATCCACTTCGCCCGGCCGCGCTTGTTGGTTCCGTCGAATACCATTCCCACGTAGGCGCTCTCGCGGGGATCGTGCACAGTGGCACCGGTATTTTCGGGACTCCACTGGCCCATCTTGGTGGGGTCGCTGATCGCAGCGTAGAGGGTGTCGGCGTCGGCGTTGACAACGACGCTGTCGGACACCGTGAACTCGCGGCTCATGAGGATGCGCCGTTCTTCAGGCCTGGATGAATACGAGTGAGCATGGGCACCAACAATGTTCGCGGGGTGATCTGGGCAAAGATCGATCCGATGCGGTTGGCGGGCCCGGGGATCGACACCATCCGTCCCTTGTCCATGTCGTCGACCGCGGTCTTGGCCACCGTTTCTGCCGACACCCACATGATCGATGGCAGTGCCTTCTCGGCGTCGTCTTTCGCGAAGCCCGCGGCCTCGCCGAAACCGGTCTGCACCGGTCCTGGGCACAGCGCGGTGGCGGTCACGCCGGTTCCGCGCAGTTCTCCGGTCAGAGACTGGGTGTAGGAGAGAACGAACGCCTTGCATGCGCCGTAGCCCGCCTGGCCGGGAAGCGGCTGGAACGCGGCGGTGGAGGCCACGTTCAGCAGAGCTCCGCGTCGTCGCTCGGTCATGCCGGGGAGGAAGCGAGTGCAGAGATCGGCGACGGCAACCACGTCGACCTCGATCATGTTCATCTCTGCTTCGGGGTCGGATTCGACGACCGGGCCGAGCGTCGACAGCCCGGCGTTGTTCACCAGGATGTCCGGTATCAGTCCGAGTTCGGTGATGCGCCCGAGCAATTCGGCGCGGGCGCTGCGATCGGACAGGTCTGCTGCGAGCACCTCGGCGCGAACTCCCCGCGAGCGGAGTTCGTTCGCAAGCTCGTCGAGCTTGTCGGCGCGGCGGGCGACGAGGGTGACTCCGTGACCTCGGGAGGCGAGTTCGCGAGCGATTGCGGCACCGATTCCGGAAGACGCTCCGGTCACGACGGCAGTCCGGTCGGGTGCGGGGCGAGGAAGGCTCATGCCCCCACCGTAGCGAACGCCCGCTGTGCAGCGCATTTGAATCCGGATGAGAGGTTAGCCTAGGGTTACTTTAAATTCCCTTTGCTTGTCGAAAGGTAACCATGTTCTTTGTTTCACCGACCGGCCGACGGACTGCTCGCCGCGCAACCCTGCTGTCCGCGCTCACGGTGTCGGCCCTTGTGGTCGGCGCGTGTTCGAGTACCGATACCGCGGAGGAACCACAGGCGGGCAGCGACTTCGCGGCCGTCACCATCGATTCGGCGTTGGGTCAGGCCATCATCACCGAGAAGCCGGAGCGCATCGTGACGCTCGGGCAGGGTTCGGCAGAGACGGCGATTGCGCTGGGTACAGTCCCGGTGGGCGTCGAGGAGTATTCCTGGGGTGCCGACGACACCGGCTACCTCCCGTGGGTGCACGACGCGGTCACCGAGTTGGGTGCCGAGCTTCCCCAGCAGTTCACGGGCGGAACCGAATTGAACATCGAGGCCGTCGCGGCTCTCGAACCGGATCTGATTCTGGCACCGTGGTCGGGCGTCACGCAGGATCAGTTCGACAAGCTCAGTGCCTTCGCCCCGGTGGTCGCATACGAGGAGAAGCCGTGGACCACGACGTGGCAGGACCAGATCACCGTCATCGGCAAGGCCATGGGCGAGGAGCAGAAGGCGGCCGAGGAGATCGACAAGATCGAGAACCGCTTCGCCGACGCTGCCGCCCAGCACCCCGAGTACGCGGACGTGAGTTTTTCGTACATCTACAACACCGGCCCCGGAACGCTCGGAGTGTTCCTCGCCGACGAGCAGCGCGTCGCGATGGTCCGCGGTCTCGGGCTGCAGGTCGATCCGGTGGTGAACACGCTCGACGAGACCGAGGGCACCGACTCGTCGGTGATCGGCTTGGAGAACGCGAATCTGTTGAACGATTCCGACTTGATCTTCACCTTCTACTCCGATCCGCAGAACCGCACCGACACCGAGAATCAGCCTGCGTACAAGCAGATTCCGGCCGTGTCCCGTGGGTCGGTCGTTGCGCCGACGGATCAGTCCTTCGTCACCGGGTCGTCGATCATCAACCCGCTGACAGTGCCGTGGGCACTCGAGCGCTACGTGCCGATGATCGACGAGGCTGTCGCGAAGCTCGACGCCGGCATGTCTTCGACCAATTGAGCGGAGCGTAGAAGAGACGGTTGATCTCGACCCCATCGAGTCCCAGACCCGCAGACGGTGCAGAAAGCCCACGGTGGTCTACTCGAATCAATCTGTTGAGCAATCTCTTCCAGCCCCGCACCGTGTTCTCGGTGCGGGGCTGGATTGTTTTCGCGCGTCTCTATGCGATGTGGGGGCCTGCTCGGGCGTGGGATGGCCTGGGTTGTCGGTAGGGGTCGACGGTGGCCGGGGGTACGAACCAGGGGTGCTGATCGGTGCCGATGAACACTTCCCAGTCGCTGTGGTGGATGAGTCGGTGGTGGAATCCGCACAGCAGGACGAGGTTGTTCATGTCGGTGGGGCCGCCGTCGGCCCAGTGCCAGATGTGGTGGCCTTCGGTCCAGGCGGCGGGTTTTCCGCAGCCGGGGAACGCGCAACCGTGATCGCGTGCAGTCAAGGCGCGTTTCTGTTTCGCGGTGACGGTACGGGCGGTGCGGGCGAGGTTGAGTGGGTTGCCGTTCTCGTCCATGACGATGGCGGTGAGAAGGCAATCGCAGGCCAGTTGGCGAGAGGTGTTGCGGGAGAGGGGTCCCATCCACGGTAGCCACCCGACCGACGTGCCGTCACCGAACAAGTCGCGATACGCGCCGCGATCCGGGCTCGGTCCGGCAGCGCTGTCGGTCTCGAGTTCATTCGCCGCGTCCGACTCGGTCGGGTCGGAGTGTATTGGGTCGGAGTGGATCGGGTTGCCGGCGTCGATGTCCACCGGGTTGGCTGGATCGGCGTTGTCGGATTCTGCTGCAGCGCGGGTGGTTTCGTCGTCGGTGATGTCGTCACTGCTCTGGCTGGCCAGGCTCTGGAGGTCCTGCAACCGGATGTGGAGGTTGATGTGGGGTCTTTCGCCGCCTTCGGTGGGGCGGTCACTGGAGGCGAGGTAGTGGTCGAGGATCTGCCCGAATGCGTCGGCGCGTCGCCTCGCAGGACTGCGTTCGTCGGGGGTGCCGTCGGCTGCGGGTCGAGGTTCGGTCAGCGGTGAGAGTGCGGTGAAGAGCTTTTCCGCGGTGACGGCATCGAAGTCGGCCTTGAGGCACAGGCGTTGGTTGAGGGTTTTCGATGCGAACAGTTCGTTTCGGTCGGTGTCCTCAGGGGGCGGCTTGTCGCTGCCGTAGGTGTCTTCGAGTTTGGTGATCGCTTCGCGGATGTTGTCGGTGCGTGCCCCGGGCCCGGTTGCTGCGGTGATCATGGCTTTACGAGCGAGATCGCGGCCCTCTTGGGGGAGGTTTTTCGGGGGTGTTTCGGCGAAGGTGAGGATCAGGGCGGCGTGGTCGACGGACATGACGCCGGTGTTCACGGCGTCGGCGATGTCGGGGAAGTTCTTCAACCCGCGAGCGAGGGCCACGATCTTGTTCGCTTTGCTCGGGGTGAGCAGGGTGGTGGAGGTGAGCCAACCGGCGGGCCCGGGGAAGCCGAGCTTCTCCCGGCTCACGCGGGTGTCGATGTCGGCGACCAGAGCAATCCGCCGTGCTTCGAGCAGTTGGATGTCGTGGGAGACCGCGGCAGCGTCGGCGAGCAGTTCTGCTTCGCTCAGTTGCCAGATCTCCGTGGTCATAGGAAGAAGTGTATCGAACGGGTGTTCGATGCGCAATGATGGTGCAATCGAAAACTATTGCTGTGCAGAAGGATTCGGGATACGGAACCTGTCAGTGGTCCGTGGTAGAGGCTCGATCTCCCCGACGATCGCACCAGACCGCCATTCTGCGGCGACAGGAGCTGTGGAACACGGCCGGCTCCCGTGTCAGCGCCTCAGTAATAGTGGTGCGCGTTGCGCAGTCGATACCAACAGAGACCACTCGACAGGGTCCGGCCGTGCACAATTTGCCGGGGCGCGTCAGTACACCTCGCGTTGACGTTCCTGTTCCAGCACCTGCTCGAGGTCGTTCAATCGGTTCATCGACGACACCTGTCGCGCGGTGCGGTGGTTCAGTGCCAGCATCTCGCGGTGTCGGTGGACGAAGGCCCAGTAGCCGGCGGTGAAGGGGCAGGCGTCGTCACCCAGCCTCTTTTTCGGATTGAATTCGCATGTGCCGCAGTAGTCGGTCATGCGGTTCAGGTACGCCCCACCCGAAGCGTAGGGCTTGGTGGCGATCACTCCGCCGTCCGCGTGCTGGCTCATGCCGATGACGTTCACCGGCATCACCCAGGCGAACCCGTCGACGAAAGCCGTCGCGAACCACTCGGTCAGCGCTCGTGGGTCCCAGGCATGTTGCAGCGCAAAGTTTCCCAGGATCATCAGCCGCGGAATGTGGTGCACCCAGCCGCGGTCGCGTACGCCGTCGACGGTACTGGAGAGGCATTTCGCCACCACCGCATCGCCGTCCAACTCGAGAAGCCAATCCGGTAGTGGCTCATGGGCTTCGAGTTTGTTCCGTTCGAGGTACTCCGGCCCCATATGCCAGTAGAGGTGCCACACGTATTCGCGCCAGCCGAGGATCTGCCGAACGAAACCCTCCACGCTCGCCAGCGGGGTGCCGTCGCGATGGGCGTCCTCGGCGGCGTGCGCCACGTCCAACGGTTGCAGCAGACCGAGGTTGAGCGGGACCGACAACAGCGAGTGCGACATCGTCCAGTCGTCGGCCATCACTGCGTCCTCGTATTTGCCGAAGTCGTCCAAGCGGTAATCGATGAAGTGCGACAACGCTTCCGAGGCCTCGGAGGCAGTTACCGCGAACACTCGTGGCCCGTCGACTCCGACTGTGTCCAGCTCCCACGAATCGAGATCGGCACGCACCTCGTCGTCGATGGCATCCTCGGTCGGCCACCACGGTTCTTCCACGCCCAGGGTCAGCCGACCCTTCGGGGGTGGCGACTGATTCTCGGCGTCGAGGTTCCATTTGACAGAGACTGGGTCGGCACCGTCCATCAGCACATCGAATCTTTTGCGCTGCTCGCGGTAGAACGTCTCCATGCGAAAGGTTCCGCGCTCGGCCGCCCAGTCGGCGAACTCGGCCCGGGGGAGCGCGAACATCGGCGTCGGCAGAATTTCCGAGACCAGACCCTCCTCGTGCAAGGCAGCGACAAACATCTCCGCCGCATGCGAGGTGGGCTCGAACACCACCACGGGCTTGCCGTACTCGGCCAGGGCTTCGCGATACGTCTCGGTCTGCAGATAAGTGACGCGATCACCCAGCTCGTCGGCCAGATGACGCATCCCCGACAGCACGAGATGGAGCTTCTGTCGGTGGTATCGCCGGCGTCGAAACACGCGCCGGGACTCGATCATCAGCACGTCTCGCTCGGCATGCTCGTCCACGGAGTGGAAGTGCGGGCCGAGCTGATCACCGAACAACCACAGAGCGTCCATTCTCGGAGTGTTCTCCCGCAGCGACGACGGCAAACCAGCGTCCGCAGCATGGCCGGCTGGTGAACACTGTGGCCGACCCAGGCGCGCCTCACTTGACCACCGACGATCCATCGCATGGACTGACCCGATGCCCGCTGATTCTGCGCTGTCCAGAAGAACGTTTCTTCGCTCGTCGTCGGTGGCCGTTGCCGTGGCCGGAGTCGTCACGACACTGCCCGCGGTCGCCCACGCCCAAGGCAGCGACCGAGGCTTTCTGCACGGGGTGGCATCGGGAGATCCGTTGCCCGACGCGATCATTCTGTGGACCCGCATCACCCCCACGCCCGACGCCACCCCAGGCTCCGGCGTCGGCCCGCAGGTATCGGTCACCTGGCGCGTCGCCCGGAACGTAGACATGAGTGGCGTCGTCGCCTCCGGAACCGTTTCCACCGGCCCCGATACCGATCACACCGTGAAAGTCGACGTCGACGGCCTCAGCGCAGACACCACGTACTTCTACGATTTCCGCACGAACGACGCGGCGTCGGCCGTCGGGACCACGCACACCGCCCCGGCCAACGATGCCGACATCGATGCGATGCGTTTCGGCGTCGTCTCGTGCTCCAACTGGGAATCGGGCTACTTCGGTTCCTATCGCCACCTGGCAGCCAGGGGAGACCTCGACGCCATCGTCCATCTCGGCGACTACATCTACGAGTACGAGACGGGCGGCTTTCCGGGGCGCGACGGCGTCGTCCGACAGCATTCGCCCACCCACGAGATCGTCACCCTTGCCGACTACCGCCAGCGTCACGGTCAGTACAAGTCCGACCCGGATCTGCAAGCAGCGCACGTCGACGTGCCGTGGATCTGCACGTGGGACGACCACGAGTCGGCCAACGACGCCTACGACGGCGGTGCCGAGAACCACACGCCGGCCACCGAGGGCGATTGGTACACGCGTAGGGCCAACTCCGAGAAGGCCTACTACGAGTGGATGCCGGTCCGCGCAGCAGGCACTGCCACCAACCGTCACCTGTACCGCAGGCTGCGGTTCGGCAACTTGCTCGAACTCTCGATGCTGGACCTGCGCACCTACCGCTCGCAGCAGGTGTTGCCGTTCAACGGCCCCGAGGTCGATTCACCGAACCGCACCATCACCGGTGCCGAGCAGATGCAGTGGCTCACCGACGGCATCGTCTCGTCGCCGACGCAGTGGAAGATCGTCGGCAACCCGGTGATGATCACGCCCACTCTGATCCCACCGCTCGATCGAGACGCAGCCAGGGCCGTCACCTCGCTCCTCGGAATCCCGGAGGGCGGCTTGCCCTACAACGCAGATCCCTGGGACGGATACACGGCCGACCGCCGCAAGCTGCTCGGTGCCATCGTGGACGCAGGCGTCGACAACACCGTCTTCATCACCGGCGACATCCACTCCGCTTGGGCCTGCGAGGTACCCCTCGACGCAGCGCACTACGCAACGACGGAACCGGCTGCCACCGAGCTCGTCGTCACCTCGGTGAGCTCGGCCAACATCGACGATCTGACGCACACTCCGCCGCACACGCTGGGCCGGGTCGCCGAGGAAGCGTTCAAGGCGCTCAACCAGCACGTGAAGTTCGTCGACCTCGACAGTCACGGTTTCGGCGTCTTCGAGGTCACCAAGACGGCGGCTCGGATGGACCACTGGTTCCTCACCGCCAAGGAGGATCCGCGGACCGGCGTGTACTGGGGAGCGGGCTTCACCGTCGACTCCGGCACCCAGCGGCTTCGGGCGGCGGCACCGCCACTGGGCTGACCCGCCATACTGGACGGCGTGGCTGTACCGAAAATCGTCCTGTTCTACGTGTTCACTCCATTGCCAGATCCCGAGGCGATCCGGCTGTGGCAACACACGCTGGCCGCGTCCAACAACCTGACCGGACGCATCCTCATCTCCGAACACGGCATCAACGCGACGGTGGGCGGCGACGTCGACGACGTCAAGAGGTACGTCCGCGGCACCCGCAGCTATCCGGCCTTCAAGTCGGCCGACATCAAGTGGTCCGACGGACTCGGCAACGACTTTCCGCGATTGAGCGTGCGAGTGCGCGACGAGATAGTCACGTTCGGAGCCCCCGGGGAACTGAAGGTCGACGCCGACGGCGTGGTCGGCGGTGGCACTCATCTGAGCCCGCAGCAGGTGCACGAGCTCGTCGATTCCCGCGGCGACGACGTGGTCTTCTTCGACGGCCGCAACGCGTTCGAGGCGCAGATCGGTAGATTCAAGAACGCGGTGGTCCCCGACGTGGAGACGACGAAGGACTTCGTCTCGCAGCTCGATTCCGGTGCCTACGACCATCTGAAGAAGTCGCCGGTGGTCACGTACTGCACCGGGGGAGTGCGGTGTGAGGTGTTGTCCTCGCTGATGGTGGCTCGCGGGTTCGAGGAGGTCTATCAGCTCGACGGCGGAATCGTCCGGTACGCAGAGACTTTCGGCGACGACGCGCTCTGGGAGGGCTCGCTGTTCGTGTTCGACAAGCGGATGGCGCAGAACTTCTCCGACCACACCGCCGTCATCGGTCGCTGCAGCGCCTGTGGCAATCCGACGTCGCGGTACCAGGACTTCGACGGTGATGCCGGCCGTGGTTTGCGGTTGATCTGTCTCGACTGCGCCTGAGTGATGCTGCCCTTTCGAGACGGTCTTGCGCCTCTGAGACTGCTTCTGCCGCATGGTGATCCGGCCACCACCATCGTCGAATATCTCGAACGTGAGATGTCCGACGACGATTGGCGTCGGGCAATCGGCGACGCCGAACTGGTGGACGAGAAGAGTCGGCCCATAACTTTGGACACTCGCTACCGCGCCGGTAGCCAGGTGTACTTCTATCGTGTTCCGGCGCATGAGGTTCCGGTGCCGTTCGAGATCGGCATCCTGCACGAGGACGACGACCTGTTGGTGGTCGACAAGCCACATTTCCTCGCCACCATCCCGCGTGGTCGGCACGTCACCGAAACCGCGACCGTGCGGCTGCGCAAGCAGTTCGACTGCCCCGACCTCACGCCCGCGCATCGACTCGATCGCGCCACCGCTGGAGTGCTGCTCTTCACCAAGACCAAGCATGCCCGACGGCCGTATCAGGAACTCTTCTCGACGCGCAACGTCGCCAAAGAGTACGAGGCCGTCGCGGGTTTCGATGCAGCACTGCAGTTTCCGCGCGTCGTACAGAGCAGGATCCTGAAGGAACACGGTGTCATGACAGCGTACGAGGAGCCGGGGGAGCCGAACAGTGAGACCAGAATCGAGCTCATCGACACTCTCGGCGACCTCGCCCGCTATCGACTCTTCCCCAAGACGGGTAAGACCCATCAGCTGCGAATCCATCTGTCGTCGTTGGGGATTCCCATCGTCAACGATCCGTACTATCCGGTGTACACATCGACTCCCGCCGACGACTTCACTCGGCCGTTGCAGCTCCTGGCCCGGGCACTGGACTTCATCGACCCGCTCACCGGCGAACAGCGGCGATTCGCCAGCGCCCGAGAACTCCAGCTCTGACGCTCAGAATCGTTCGTTCGGACGATGGTGACAATTCGGGCGCGAGGTTAGCGTGTCGAGCAGATATGTCCGATGGAAGAACAGAGGAGAACTGCGTGAAGCGTCGTATTGCTGTTGTGTTGGGAGCTGCCGTCATCGCTATAGCGTCGCCGGCTGTTGCCGTGGCCGATACCGGAAGCGCGAGCACCGGTAGCTCCGACAACCTCGCGGCCTTGTTCGGTGCACTGCCCGCGATCTGGCAGGAGTGTGGACTGCTCGTATTCACCGGCCAGTGTGGCGGTGTCGTGACCCAGCCCCCCGTGTAGACACCAACCCAACCGACAAACGCGCGCGCGTTCGCCAGACGCTCGCGGAATGGTTGACAATTCCGCGAGCATCCAGCAAACGCGCGCGCGTTTGCGAGAAACCCAGGCCCTACTTGGCCAGCGACCGCGCCATTCCGCGTTCGACGGCGGCGACCAGCTGCGGGCGTAGTTCGGCGGCGGGGACGATGTGGTGCACCGATCCGACGCTCTGTGCTCGTTGGATGTTGTGGATGGCCTCGAATTCGGCTGCCACTTCACCCAGTTTGGCGTTGCGGGCGTTCGCTCGCACGGTGGCGAGTTCGACGCGCAGTGCAGAGCGGGTGGCGTCGTCCTCGGCTGCGTTCAGTCGTGCTTCGAGCTCCTTGACGTCGGCGTCCGCTGCGGTGCGGGCGTTGACGTCGCGGGTGAACACCACTGCGGCTGCCGGGGCACCGCCGAGTACGGAGGCGAAGGAGCCCTCGACGGCGAGGACTTCCATGTTGTCGTTGAGTGCTCCGGAGAACACCACGAACGCGCCGCCGTGGTAGCGCGAGACGACACAGAACACGACCGGTCCGTCGAAGTTGACGATGGCGCGGCCGATTTCGGCACCGTATTCGAGCTGGATGTTGCGCAGCGATTCCGGTGATCCGTCGAAGCCGGAGAGGTTGGCCAGCACCACGATCGGCCGGCTTCCGCTGGCGGCGTTGATGGCGCGTGCCGTCTTCTTCGACGAGTTCGGGAACAGGGTTCCCGAGGTCCACTGATCGGGGCCGTCGGACGGGAACCAGCCCTTGCGGGGGATGGCTCGCGATTCGATACCGATCACACTCACCGGGATTCCGGCGAGGTGGGCGTCGAACACCACCGAGGTGTCGGCGTCGGCCATGTCGGCCCACCGCTCGAGCACCGAGTGGTCCTGGTCGACCACGGCGCGCATCACGGTACGAATGTCGAACGGCTTCTTGCGGTCCGGGTTGGTCACCGAGGAGAAGATGTCGCCGACGGTGGTGAAGTCGCTCGACGGGTGGACGTGCGGGTAGGTACGCACGTCGCGCTCGGTCGGGTCGGCCGTGGCTGCACGGCGTGGGAAGCGTTCTCCCGGTGCGGCATACGCGTGATCGTAGTGGGCGAACAGGATGTCGCATGCGGCTCGCAGGTTCGGTGCCCAGTACTGCGCCTGGCCGTTGGGGCCCATGACGCGGTCGTAGCCACCGATACCGAAGTTGTCCTCGGCCGAGACGCCGCCGGAGTAGTCCAGGGACTGCTTTCCGGTGAGCACCATCGCGCTGTCGGGGGTCATCACCAGGATGCCCTTGGTGTGGGTGAGCATGGTGGCTTCGGCGTTCCAGTACGGCTGCGCGCCGACGTTGATGCCCGCGACGACGATGTTGATCTCTCCGCCGGCCTGGGTGAAGGTGATGATGCGGCGCAGGCCGCGCGAGACCCAGTCCATGTTCTCGGTGCCCGATTCCATGGAAATCGTTGCGCCGGAGGACAATGCGAACCATTCGACAGGGGCACCGAGTTGTTCGGCGAGGTCGATGGCCGCAACGATCCGCGAGCATTCCGCCTCGGCGACGGTGCCGAGCGCCTTGGTGGGGTCACCGAAGAGTGCGACGCGGGTGATGCCCTCGGGGTACTTGGCGGTCGGGGTGGTGGCCACACCGACGATGACGCCCGCGGAGTTGCGGCCGTAGGGACGATCGACCGGGGCGAGCACGCCGTCGGCGTCGAAGTCGTACTCGGTGAACGTGCCGCCGTTGCTGCTGAGCAACGGAATCAGCTCGTACGGGTACACGGTGCCGCGGGCCTGGGATCGCTGCACCTTCTGGGTGTACTCGTCGAGCGGGCGCATCGGCTCGGTCGGCGGCGGGGTCACCTTGGCGACGATGCCGGCACCGGACCGGTACGACAGGCGCAGAGCCACCTCGCGCGGCGTCGCGCCCGGTGTTTCGGCCAGGCGTGCGATCAGCGTGATCTCTTCGAGTCCGGCTCCGATGGTCAGCGGTGCGATGTGCCGGGCGATGGTGGCGATGCGGTCCGCGGGCACGTTCAGCACCGGCCAGACGTAGAGCACGACGCGGTTGGCGTCGAGACGCTTCTTGCCGCGTCCGGCCTGTGCGCGGCGGATGCCGTCGAGGCAGGCTGCGACGGTTCGTTCGATCTCCGGCACGGCGACGATGTTTCCGGCGTCGTCCAATTGTGTTGTGATGCCGCGGATTTCGGCGAGGGCGACGAGTCGCTCGTCGGACGGGTTGGCCTTGGACGTCAGGTGGAACAGGTAGGTTCCGGCGCTGGCGGGCAGGCGAACTCCGTCGAAGTTCTTCAGTCGCCACAGGTCGAGTCGCTGACCGGTGAGTGGGTGCATGTCCCGGATGATGGTGTCCTCGGCGAGGGGCTCGGATCCCTCGACCGTGGTGCGGCGGTACGTCATCTTTCGCGTGACCGCGCCGAACACGGTGACCGTGACCCGGCGCCAGCGGCCGGAGCCGGAGTGGGCGGCCAGAACT
Source organism: Rhodococcus sp. PML026 (assembly GCF_000963615.1). Taxonomy (NCBI): domain Bacteria; kingdom Bacillati; phylum Actinomycetota; class Actinomycetes; order Mycobacteriales; family Nocardiaceae; genus Rhodococcus; species Rhodococcus sp. PML026. The sequence goes on from NZ_KQ031369.1 coordinate 48,084, forward strand.
TCCTGCAGTCGGGCCGAGAGCACGTCGCCGTCGGCGGGGGCGTCGGGCCACGACAGGTACAGATCGACGGCAAGGTTCTCCGGCGACGGGCCGGCGATGTCCTCGACGGCGTCGAGAGTCGTTGCGAGGGAATCGAAGTCCGTCGCGGTCGAGATCAGATGCAGTCGTTCGCCCGAGAGCTCGAAGTTGCCGGTGACGAAGTGCTTACCGTCGCGGTCGAAGGCCTTGACGTCTTCGAGAGTCCGAATTTCGTAGTACTGACGGGTGATCACCTCGAGCAGAGCACCGGGATCGGTGATCCGTTGTGCCAGAAGCTCGATCAGCGGTTCCGGTGTCGCCACGAGAGCGGCTACACGCGCCGAGTAGTCGGCTGCGTCGTGGTTCTCGGCCAGGTACTGCAGGCTGCCACGGACACCGTCGTAGACCTTCTCGCGGGCGATCCGGATCTGCGGCTCGTCGAACAACCGGAAGCGCAGGTTGCGGGCGACGTCGCCGATGACGGGGTAGCGGGCCTGAGTGGCACCGATGAGGCGCTCGAGTACCTCGGCCATGGCCGGGGTGGCCTCGGGCTGGGCGGAGGAGTCGCTGAGCCAGTGGCCGAGCAGCGCCGCGATCACCGGAACCTGGTTCTCCATGCGCTGCAGGGCGAGGAAGACGCGGTAGACGGCCTCTTCGAGAGCCGGGGTTCGGCCCTCGTCGATGGCAGCGTCGTAGTGCGCGAGCGCGCGAGTGAGCTTGGCGCGGAACGACTCCGGCAGACCCTGGACGTCCGCGTCGAGCGAGTGCAGGAACGAGTGGAAGTGCTCGCGGGGGGAGTGGACTCGCTCGTCGCCCGTCTCCTCGTCCATCGTCGGACGGTTGCGGGAGAGCTCGCAGATGTCGGCGAAGGTGTTCAGCAACGCCAGTTCGGCGGTGACCAGCTCCGAATCGTCACGTGGCACCTCGGCACGCAGAGTCTCGTAGGTGGACAACAGGTTTCGAGCCCGGGCACCGCTGACGTCGAAGCCGGTGATGAGGGCCGCGAGTTCGTCGAGCCGATCCAGTGCCCGGCGCTGCGGCGAGCGCTGCGCGGCGTCGTCGACGCCACGGAACTGCACCCGAGGTGCCTGCTCGGAGACCTTCTGTTCTCCGGCCTGATCGACGCGCAGCAGTGCAGCTCCCGCGTCGACCTGTCCGTTGACCGAGGCCAAGACCTCACGCACGGTGCCCGCGTACGGGGACCGGACGGCAGTTTCCATCTTCATCGATTCGAGGACGACGAGGGTCTGTCCTGCTTCGACCTCGTCGCCGACGGCGACCGGGACGGCGACGACGACAGCGGGTGCAGGCGCGCGGACCAGCCCGGCCTCGTCCTGGGAGATCTGGTGGCTGATGCCGTCGACCTCGACGAGGAAGTGGGCGGCTCCGGCGACGGTGACCACCTGGTAGCGGCGGTCACCGATGACGAGGCGGCTCTCGTAGGTGCCGAGGCGCTCGACGTCGACCTGCAGTTCGCCGATGCCGTCGCTTTCGATGCTGTAGCGGTGAGTTCCGGTCTGGCCGACCTCGAGCTTGTAGGCCTGGCCCTGGTAGTTCAGCTCGACGGTGCGGCCGATGGCGTGTGTCGCGCGTGGGCGCCCGCCGCGTGCGGAGTTGAGGAACGAGGTGCGTTCGCGGCCTTCTTCGGCGTCGTAGGCGTCGATCGCTGCGGCGATGATGGCGATGTCGGCGACGGCGGTCGGTCCCACCTGGGAACCGGCTTCGGTGCGGTCGAGCCAGCCGGTGTCGGCGGAGGCGGAGATGACTTCCTCGCGGTCGAGCAGGCTGAGCAGGAACGACTTGGTGGTGGTGCCGCCGTCGATGACGACCGTGGTCTCGCGCAGTGCGTTGCGCAATCTCGCCAGCGCTTCGCTGCGGTCGCGGCCCCAGGCGATGACCTTGGCGACCATGGAGTCGTAGTCGGGTGGGATGACGTCGCCCTGGGCGATGCCGGTGTCGACGCGGATGCCGGTGCCGAGGGGGAACTTGAGCAGCTCGACGGTGCCGGGGGCCGGTGCGAAGCCGTTGTCGGCGTCCTCGGCGTTGAGGCGGGCCTCGACGGCGTGACCGAACTCGGGCGGGCAGTCGCCGGGCAGTGCCTGGCCGTCGGCGACGAGGATCTGCAGCTTCACCAGGTCGATGCCGGTGGTGTATTCGGTGATCGGGTGCTCGACCTGGAGGCGGGTGTTGACCTCGAGGAACGTGAAGATTTTCTGCTCGGGTTGGTAGAGGTACTCCACGGTGCCCGCGCCCTGATATCCGGCTGCCTTGACCAGCTCGGCCGAGGCCGTGCGCAGCTGATCGGACTGTTCCTTGGTCAGCAGCGGGGAGCTGGACTCCTCGATGACTTTCTGGTTGCGACGCTGAATCGAGCAGTCGCGCACACCGGGGGCCCACACGTTGCCGTGACTGTCGGCGATGACCTGGACCTCGACGTGCCGGGCGTCGGTGACCAGACGCTCGAGGAACACGACGGGGTCGCCGAACGAGCGCTCGGCCTCACCCTGGGTGCGTTCGAGGGACAGTTCGAGTTCGTCCTCGTGGAAGACCTTGCGGATACCGCGGCCACCGCCGCCCGAGCGGGCCTTGATGATCAACGGGTAGCCGATCGCCGCGGCGTGACGACGGGCGTCGGCGCGGGTCTCGACGGGGCCACCGGACCACGGTGCGACGGGAACGCCGACCTTTTCGGCGAGAATCTTGGCCTCGACCTTGTCACCCAGCAGGCGCATCGCGTCCGCGGACGGGCCGATGAAGGTGATGTTCAGGCGGGCGACCAGGTCGGCGAACGTCGGGTCCTCGGCGACGAAGCCCCAGCCGACCCATACGGCGTCGGCCCCGGATTCCACCAGTGCCGCTTCCAGCACGCCGTAATCGAGGTAGGCCGAACCGCTCGCCGGCTTACGCAGCGTGACCGCTTCGTCGGCCAGGCGGACGAACATGGCCCGCTTCTCGGCCTCGGTGTGCAGCGCTACGGTGCGGATGCCGTAATCGTGTTCGGCGTTGAGCTCTCGGACGGCTCGGATCAGCCGTACTGCTGCCTCGCCTCGGTTGACTACTGCAATCCGCTTGAACAACGTATCTCTCTTCGCTCGGTGTAGGCGCACATCGCGTCGGTGCACTCGATGGGAGGTGGGTCCGGCTGGGCATGTCCGTTTGATGGTTGTCGGGTCGTTGCGCAGGCTCCGGTCCTGCGCCCATGCAGCACTCCGGTCGACTTATTCTAGCGGCAACCGGGCCCTGTGCCGTGCCAACGGCGTTCGGGTTGAGTGTGATTGATCACGAACGAGCCAATTCAATTCTGTGACAACGCATTCCGTATTGGACATTTTCTTTCCTCTGCCTCACGACAGATTCGTACTCACGAGTAGCGTTGTCGGGACGCATAATTCGTGATTCCTCACCATCTCTGGCTACCGGCGAGTACATTACCGACGGGTACAGGTCGACGAAGGCGGTTTCGGACGAGCAGCAGGTTGCCGAGGAGGCGTTCATCCGGTGTGTCCGACGCTCTTGTCCGGTATCCGCAACGCGTTGACCCACAGCCTCGTCGCAGTGGCGAGCAGCGCCTCGTAGTCGGCGTCGGGATTGCCGTCCTCGGCGTCGACGACGAAGTGGTTGAACGCGAGACGACTGATCATCGACGACAACGCGCGGGAGGCGAGCAGGGGATCGAGGTCGGTATCCGCCACGCCGCGTTTCTGCAGGCTCTCGATACTGCGTGCGTTGCGTCGAACGAACGCGTCGGCGCGTTCGCGGCGTAGGCGGCGAAAGTCGGGATCGATGTTGGAGACCTGCTCGAGCAGTGCCATCAGCTTGGCGTTGCGCCGATATGCCTCGAAGTACGCCCGGTTGCTGGCTGCGATCACGGCAGCGGGATCGTCGTGCGGGTCCACCCGTTCCGTGCCGGGGTGCAGCATGTCGTCCCTGGCCTGTTCGAGCACCGCGGCCAGAATCTCTTCCTTGCTGGTGAAATACGTGTAGAAGGTCCCAGCCGAGCAGTGCGCGGCTCTGGTGATGTCGATCAGCCGGGAATCGAGGTAGCCGCTGTTCTCGAACACGCGTCGGGCGGCTGCCACCAGTGCGGATCGGGTCCGTAGTCCGCGCTGGGTCGTCGGCCGGCGAGTCGGCTGCTCCCCTTCGGACACCGGTGCGGCAGGCATTCAGTCTTTATACGTCATCGCTCACCGCCGTCGGGTCGAACCAGCCGGGTGAACCGCACGCCGCTGTCGAACTGGCGTGAGTGCAGATGCTCGAACCGTCGTGCGATCGGCGGCTCGGGTCCGGTCTCGGGCGCGAACAGCCCGATGCCTCGGCCGAGCACGACGGGATAGACCTTGAGAAACAGCTCGTCTATCTCGTCGACGAGCTGCCCCGCGAGGTGGCCGCCGCCGCAGAGCCACACGTCGGCGTCGCTGTCCTCGGCTTTGAGTTCTCGAACCAGGTCGATCGGGTTCCGGCCGACGATCGGCTCGGTCGCGTCCGTCGCGGCAGGCAACGTATGGGAGAGCACGTACTGCCGCAGATGGGGGTAAGGGCTGGTGATGCCGATGTCGAGTGCGGGTTGCAGGGTCGCCCGGCCCATCACCACGGTGTCGAACCGCGCCGGCGGGGCATCGATGCCGAGTGCGGTGCGGACGTGCACCGGCAGCGTCTCGGGCAGCTCGGTCACGATGGCCTCGAGGTGATCACCCTCGGTCGCGAAGCAGTGGTAGGTGCCGTCGGGCGCGGCGATGAATCCGTCGAGTGTGACGGCGATGTAGTAAACCAGCTTGCGCATGCGACGCTCCTGCGATCGGCGGCCGGTGCGTGTCCGGACGGGCCGCGTTTTCTGTTGTTGTTCCAAGCAACCGAGTCGGTCTTTGTGACCGAGCACTAGAACGCATTCTGTGTGCTCGGACCCCGGTGAACAACTGCTTTTCAACGGCTACTGTGACGCGGGTGCGTAAGCACTGTCCCCTGGCGGGACGGCCATTCGAGCATTTGTGGGGAAACTGTGACGGCTGCAGCGGCTACCGGTCGTGAATACGACGACGAGCTCAAGAGCAGGGTTGCGCGCCTGTTGCGCTTCCTGCGCGAGATAGTCGAGGCGCGGTCGAATCCGGTCCTGAGGTTCGACGATCATGTCCAGGTCGAGTGGCTGTACTCCAGTGAGATTCCGGTTCGTATCGACCCGAAGGCCGGCCAGGGCGGGGTCGTACTTCGGGCGCCGCGCATTGCCGTCGACGACCCGCCCGAGCCACCGGCGCTTCTGACGGGTTGGCTCGATCCCCAGGTCGTCGGAGACAGTCGCTACCGCGAGATCGAGCTCGCCGACGCGTCGACGGCGGCATCACGTCGTCGCGGCGAGGCGCAGGAGTCCGACGCCGACTTCGATATTCGCAAGGCCTACGAGATCAAGAAGGCTTTCGAGCAGTACTCGGAGTCCTGGAAGCAGTGGGCTCAGGAAGATCGAGACCGGCGGCCCAAGGCAGCGCTGTACCAAGCATTGCAACTAATGATGCAAGAGCTCGCCTCGCGCCCCGAGTCGATCGAACTGGTGGTGGCATCGGGTCTGCTGACGTCGAGCAACCCCGACCCCCAGCGCAGCGTGCGTACTCACCTCCTCACCCAGTCGGCCGGAATCGAACGTGATGTGCGGACCGGCGACCTGTTGGTGCGACTGGTCGCCGGTAGTACCCCGCGTCTCGAGGACGGCCAGCTGCTCACCGGATCGAAGGACTTCGATACCTCCGGCTCGGTGGCCCTCGCCGAGAAGCTGCACGGCAACGTCGACTCGCCCCTCGGTGAGGGCGTCGAAGAATTCTTGCGCGAATGGGCGACGCGAGTTCCCCGTCACGAGATCGAGGTGCTCGATCGCCTCGGGCCCCCGGGAGCTCTCGCGTACATCGACGACGATCGAACGCTGACGGTCTCGCCCGCACTCGTGCTCCGAACCCGCGACTCGTTCGCGCTGGTCGAGTACTACGAGCAGATGATCGCCGATCTCGACGCCGCCGACTCACCGGTTCCGCTGGGCCTCGCGCAACTGGTCGACGCGATCGAGCCGGCCGATCGGATGGCATGGCTCGAACGGACCGGAGCCGGCGCGTCGGCGGCGCTGGCCGAAGATCCTCTGTTTCCGCTGCCGGCCAACGCCGAGCAGTCGCAGATCATCGAACGACTCGGACGCGACAGTGGTGTGGTCGTCGAAGGGCCGCCCGGGACGGGGAAGACCCACACCATCGCGAACCTGATGTCCGGGCTGCTGGCGCGAGGTCAGCGGGTTCTGGTCACTAGTGAAAAGTCACAAGCTTTGCGAGTCCTGCGCGACAAGCTGCCGCCCGAGTTGCAGGAGCTCTGCGTCTCGATCACCGACCTCTCCCGTGGTGGTTCGGACGAGTTGAATCGCAGCGTCGCCAAGATCGCCGAGCGTAAGACCTCGTTCGACGAAGTCAGTGAGCAGCAGAAGATCGACGCGCTCACCACCCGCCGCGCGGCCGCGCTCGCTCGTCGGACGGAACTGCTGAACCGTGTCAGCGTCCTTCGTGAATCCGAAACCGTTGTGCACGAATATGTTTCGGATGGGTATGACGGCACGGTGGCGTCGATCGTACGTAAGGTCAAAGCAGCCGAAGGCGCCCACGAGTGGCTGCCCGGGCCGTTGCTCGCCGACCGGCCACCGTTCGACGGTGCCCAGGTCGACCAACTCCGAGCGCTGATTGCGACGTCCGACGGAGCCCGCGAGCAACGATCGCGCCAGGTGCTGCCGCGTCCCGAAACGATGCTGCCGAATTCGGCCGAACTCGCAGCGCTGTGCCGGCGTGTGCATACCCTGATAGACGCCGTCCCGCCGCTGGCTGCCGACCTGATCACGTTGCTGAGCGGCGTCGAACCTGCGGTCTCGTCCGATATCCGTTCTCTCTGCGAGGAATTGGCGGCTCGCGTGCGAGTGGTCGCGGAGCTCGATGCCACGTATGCGCGAGTGACCGACTCGGTGCTGTCCGGCGAAGCGTCTCACCTGTGGTCGCGGGTCAGCGGAATCGATGACCTCGTTGCCACTGCCGCAGCGTCCGACCGGTACATCGGCGCGCACGACGTGCAGTGCTCGTCCACGTCTGCTGCGACTCTGCAGGCTATGGATGCGCTCGCAGCTGCGCTGGAATCGGGAATCGAATGGAAGCCGCGGTTTCGGCGTAGCGAGGAGCAGAAGGCAGTCGAAGCTCTCGGCATCGTTGCCACCGTCGACGGGCAACCGGCGACGAGTGCGATGGCCGCTCGGCTTGTCGCGGAACACATTCGGGCTCTCGACACCGTGCAGACGGCGGCGGTGTTGCTGGCCGACCTGGCGATCGTCGTCCCCCTAGACGGCCCTCGATCGATTCGCGTCAACACCGTTGCGCAGATCGCCGATCGACTCCGTTCCGTAGCGGCAGTGGTTGCCGCTCGTGACGCACTGGTACACCGGCTCTACACGGTGTCGCCTGCTGCGCCGTGGATTCGAAGCCTCGCCGAAGCTCAGGAGATAGCCGGAGCCGCTGCGGCCATCTCCGCGCGCGTCGACATCGACATCGCCCGCGCCGAGCTGGACGCTCTGCAGTTCGCGGTGGCCACTCGTATCGACGCGGGACCGTCCCCCGAAGGTCTGAATCTGGTGACGGCCCTCGGCGCTGCCGATCCTGCGGAATTGGCGGGCGCGGTCTCCGCCTACGCTCAGGCCTGCGCGGAGCAGGAGAATCAGCTGCTGCTCGAGTCGATGTCGGCCACACTGTCGGCAGTCGCGCCGGCCCTGTTCGAGTTGGTCAAGGACACCGCGGCAGACCCGGAATGGGACGAGCTCAGTTGGCAGCTGTCCAAGGCGTGGGCGTGGCGTCGCGCGCGCGAATGGGTCGGTGAGCAGCACCACGGGGGTCTCGAGCAGCAGCTGGAAGCGGAGTTGGCCGCCGCGGATGTCGACATCGCCTATCTCACGACGCGTCTCGCTGCCGCGAGTGCCTGGCTCAACAGCCTGCAGCGGATGACGGCCGTCGAGGTTCGCGCACTGCAGACTTACCGCGAGCACATTTCCAGTATCGGTTCGGGTGCCGGCAAGTACGCCGAAACCTACCGCAGCGCAGCACGATCGGCGATGCGAGAGGCACAGAGCGCGGTGCCCGCATGGGTCATGCCGCTCTCCCAGGTGCTCGCGTCGATTCCGCCGGTGCCGGGTAGCTTCGACGTCGTCATCGTCGACGAGGCCAGCCAGGCCGACATCACGAGCCTGTTCCTGCTGTACCTCGCGCCTCGGGTGATCGTGGTGGGAGACGACCGGCAGTGCGCGCCCGCCGATGTCCCTCAGGCCGGCACGCTCGAGGACGTGTTCGACCGCCTCGATGTATATCTCCCGGACCTACCGGAGCACGTGCGGGCGACGCTGACACCGCGGTCGAGTCTGTTCTCGATGCTGCGCACCCGGTTCGGTCAGGTGGTGCGACTACGAGAGCACTTCCGTTCTATGCCGGAGATCATCAATTGGTCGAGTCAGCAGTTCTACGGAGACTCGCCACTGGTGCCGGTGCGGCAGTTCGGTGCCGATCGCCTGCCGCCGCTTCGGCACACGTACGTTCGCGGGGCGACGGTCACCGGAAAGAACGCCTCGCTCGTCAACCGGACCGAGGCCATTGCCATCGCGGAGCAGATATCCGAGTGCCTCGCCGATGCCGCGTACGACGACCTGACCTTCGGAGTCGTTGTGCTGCAGGGGCAGTCGCAGGTCGACGAGATTCGCAACGAGCTGATCAAACGTATCGGCATCGAGCAGTGGGAACAACGCCGCTTGCGAGTGGGCACGCCACCGGACTTCCAGGGCGACGAGCGCAACGTCGTGTTCCTGTCGATGGTGGTAGCACCGGATCAGAACTTCGCCACCCTGACCTCGAACCAGTACAAGCGTCGGTTCAACGTGGCCGCGTCGCGGGCGCAGGATCAGTTGTGGCTGTTCCATTCGGTCACCGTCGATCGCCTCAAACGAGCAGACCTGCGTAACTCTCTGCTCGGCTACGTCACGTCGGTCTCGCCTGCTCCCGCCGATCCGATGCCCCAGAACGTCTCGCGCGAGATCAGGAAAGCCCCGTTCGAGACGCTGCTGGAACAGCAGCTGTTCAACGACCTCGTCGAGCGTGGCTTCCACGTCAATCCCGGTGTCGAAGTGAACAATCGGCGTATCGCGCTCGTCGTCACGGGGGAGTCCTCTCGCCTCGCCGTCGAATGCGACGGTGATTCGTTCTCGACCACCCCCGCGCAACGATCGGCGGATCTGCAACGCGAGCAGGAACTCAAGCGATGCGGGTGGACGTTCTGGCGCGTGCGGGAATCGGAGTACCACCTCGACCGTGACGGTGCTCTCGACAGTCTGTGGTTCACCCTCGCGCGATTGGGAATCAAGCCCGGTGCCGTTGGTGCGGAAGGCGGAACGGCGTCCGAGGAGACCTGGACACCGGTACCGCTCGAGTCCTCGCAGTTCGACGATTCCGGGGCTTTCGAGGCTGCGACACGAACGAACGCACCCGTTCGGCATGATTCGGTGCTGTCTCTGTGGACGATGCCTCGCCTCGACATACCTACCGACAACACCGCCGACACCGACACCACGAACGGAACCGGCACATCCAGACGGTCGGGGTCGACCAACGGAACCGGTGCTGCGAACGGTTCGAGCACGATCGACGCGACCGGAGCTCCGCGCGCGTCCACACCCCCGACAGCACCGAAAGTGCCTGCTGCAGCTGCGGACTCGGACGGACCGGGTGCATCCGATTCGGTCGACAGCTCCGAAGAAGTGCGGGGCGCGGTCGACGGAGTCGAATCGAGTGGTGGCGTCGAGGAGTCCGAGAGCTCGGTCGACGAGGTGGTCGCCGAGCACCAACTGCCTCTCAACGGACTGCGGGGATACACCACGCGCCGCAGCCCGTAGGTGTAGTCCGCGGGAGTCGCGGCCCATCAGCGTGCAGCTCGTTACCGTCGTAGTCTGGTTCGCGGTATTCGTGCACGTTCGAGCAAAGAGGGTCGCCGCCGATGGCAGATCGACAGACGCAGGGGCTGCACGCCGACAGGGCGGTGCCCGAACGGCCCGGCCGAACACTTCGTCGGCGAATCATGGTCCCGGCCACGGTCGTTGCCCTGTGTGCGGTGCTGTTCGGGCTGCCCATGTGGACCGTGCTGTTCGCGGGGGCGCAGTGGCCGCCGGTGGTTCGGCTGCTCGGCGCGGCACTGGTGATCGCTGCCGCGCTCGCCTTGCCCACCGCGATGTATCTCGGTCACCGGCCCGGCATCGAGGGGGACAGGAAGGACGCCTGGGCGCGTCTCGGCGACGTCCTGCTGGGTCTCGCCTGGATCGCGTTCGTATGGTCGGCGCTCTCGCTGTTGCTCAGGCTCGGGCTGTGGGCGGCCGGTGTCGACGATCCATTGCGGTCGCGAATCACGGCGGCGGCGACGGTGACAGTGATCGTCGGCCTTGCCCTCTGGGGCCATTACGAGGCCATGCGGACCCCGCGCGTTCGGCACACGAGCGTCAGCATTGCCCGGCTCGGTGCCCGATTCGACGGCCTGCGAGTCGTCCTGGTCACCGACACCCACTTCGGGCCGGTGAACCGAACCGTGTGGTCGAGGCGACTGACCGATGCCGTCAACGCGCTCGAACCGGACGTGCTCGCGCACGTCGGCGACATTGCCGACGGTTCCGTGTCCACGCGCAGGCAACAGGCTGCGCCGCTGGAATCGATGCGCGCGTCCGCCGCCCGCGTCTACGTCACCGGGAATCACGAGTATTTCGGTGAGGCGCAGGAGTGGCTGGACCACATGCAGAGCATCGGGTGGAACGCGCTGCACAATCGTCATGTCGTGCTGCATCGAGGTGACGATGCCTTGGTCATCGCCGGTGTTGACGACGCCACGGCAGCAGGGTCGGGTGCCCCCGGCCACGGTGCCGATCTGGCTGGGGCACTGGCCGGGGCCGATCCGTCGATCCCGGTGTTGCTGCTGGCCCACCAGCCGAAACAGATCGGCGACGCCGTCCGAGCGGGCGTCGATCTACAGGTGTCCGGCCACACCCACGGCGGTCAGATCTGGCCGTTCGCGGCATTGGTTCGACTGGACCAGCCGGTGGTGCACGGACTGAGCAGGCATGGAGCGCGTACGCAGCTCTACACCAGTCGGGGGTCGGGATTCTGGGGGCCGCCGTTCCGGGTGTTCGCACCGAGTGAGATCTCGGTTCTGACGTTGGTGGCAGGCTGACGCGTCGGCACCTGGCAGTATCGGACGGGTGAGGCACACGGGAGAGATCCAGGTAGTCGCAACCGATCTCGACGGCACGCTACTTCGTTCGGATCGAACGGTGTCGGCGCGGACGGCAGATGCGATGGCCGCGGCCGAAGCCGCAGGCATCCGGGTGGTGTGGGCGACGGCGCGGGCGCGGCACTCCATCGCCGAGCTTGCGGCGTCGTGTGGGTTCACCGGTACGGCAGTGGGAGCGAACGGTGCGGTGGTGCTGGACCTTGCCGATGGCAGCCCGGTCATCGTCGCGACCAGGTCGGTGCCGACGGAGACGGTCGCGGCTGTCACCTCCGCTGTTCGATCTCTGGTTCCCGGCGTGGCGTTCGCAACTGTGGGTGCCACTCGTTTCGTCGCCGAGTCGCGATACGCGGAGCTGTGCGTCTTCGCCGACCATCACCGCCACCCGCACGAGATGGAGCTGTCGGAGGACGGTCTGTCGGCCGACATCGAGCCGACAGTCAAAATTGTTGCACGACACAGTGATACACCGAGCGAGGAGTTGTACGCGTTGGTGGCCGAGGCAGGTCTCGTCGGAGTGGAGCTGACGCACTCCGGGGCACCGTACATCGAGATGTCCGCCGCCGGGGTATCCAAGGCCACTGCTCTGGCGGAGTTGTGCGAACAGTGGGGCGTAGCTCAGGACGACGTGGCAGCGGTGGGGGATGCGCGCAACGACCTTCCCATGCTGGCGTGGGCCGGTACCGCGCTGTGTCCATCGAATGCTGCGGAGCCGGTGCGCGCTGTGGCCGATCGTGTACTGCATTCGCACGACGACGATGCGGTTGCTCGCTATCTCGAAGAACTGACCGAGCGTCGAGTGCAGCGGTAGTCGTTCGCGATACTGTTCTCGGTCGACCGGCCCTCGACCCACCCGGGTCCGACATCACGGATCGCGTTGTCTCCGAACAACAGTGCGCTGCTGTGTGGAGTCGTCGAGGTAGGTTCGGCGGACGCCGGTAGCCTCGGTCGTGCCGAATCGACCACCACGAAGGGCCTGCAGTGAACGACTCTCCCACGACCCGACCGTCCGAACCCACCACGATCGCCGAGTATCTCGACGCTCATGCACTGCAGGTGTTGCCGCTGGACGGCGCTGCGGCGGCCGATCTCGGCATCACGGTGCCGGTTCCCGCGGGGTGGCAGACGCTCGATCCGGCACAGTTTCCCGGTGCGACCCAAGTGACGGTCGAGCCGAACCTGGTGGAGAACGGTTTCGCGCCGAATGCTGTCTTGCTGGTCGGGAAGCTTTCTCACTCCATCGACCCGGAAGCGTTGATGGCGTTGGGTTTCGGTGACGGGCGCGCGATGCCCGGGTGGGTCGAGCGGGAGGCGAGTACGGCGTCGTGGGTCGGTTGGCCGTCACGGTTCATTCGGGGCACCTACGTCGCCCAAGGGCTCGAGGCTGCGGTGACGACGCGCTACGCAGTGGTCGGCGAGGGAACTCAGTACTTGGTCCAGTTGACCGTGACGACGCTCGAGTCTCAGCTGGATGCGCTCGCATTCGACGTGTCCGCGATCAACGACGGACTGACGCTTCCCGCGGCGTAGAGGCACTCGGATTTTCTATGCCAACCCCGTGCTGTCGGGCCGGGAAAGATGCAGTCGGGCGGACGCCCCGGCGACCGAGCCGCAGCAGTCCAGGGCGCACGGAGTCTGCTCCGCGCGAGAGTAAGCGATGCCTGTCCGCTCTATCGCCGCAGACGGCGACCGAGTGCGCCGGGCAGCGACACCTGGGTATGCCGCACCGATCCGGCTAGGGTCGTTCGCATGTCGATCAGAACCGGCCGCGTTCGGCACCTGTCGGTGGTGCCGGATATCCCCGAAGCCGACGAGCCGGCCGAACCCAGCGCGACGGAGGGTGCCGCGCGTGGCCTGGCGAATCTGGTGCTGAGGGTGAGTATCGATCACACGCGGCCGTCGATCTGGCGACGAGTGCGCGTGCGATCGGATCTGTTGTTGTCCGAGTTGCATTCGGTACTGCAGATCGCCGTGGGCTGGGAAGACCGACACCTGCACGCATTCAGTGTCAGAACCGCGGGGGCGACCCGACGGTTCGAGATGCAGGAGACACTCGACGACGAACCGGACGACGACGCCTCCAGTGAGGAGCGGGTACGCGTCGACGAGGTGTTGACGCACCCGGGATCCGTCATGACGTACGAATACGATTTCGGTGACGGGTGGACCCACACAGTCGAGCTGGAACACGAGGACTCCGATATCGACGACCTTCGTTCGATCTGTCTCGACGGTGCCCGCGCGTGTCCTCCCGAGTCCTCGGGCGGTCCGTCGCGCTATACCCAGGCGCTGGACATCGCGGCAGACTCGTCCGACCCCGAACACTCCGAACTTCTCTCCCAGTGGGGTCCGACGTTCGACCCGGCCCGTTTCGAGGTCGATGCAGTCAACCGCGTGCTGCAATCGGCAGATGTCGGTAGGTCGACGCTCGCCGAAGCTGTGGCGGCCGCACCGGCCATCGGGCGACTGTTCGACCGAGTACGACCCACCCAGGTGCCGTCATTGATGGCGTTGCTGCCCCGGTGCGAGCTCACCGTCGAGAGTTCGGTGGACCTGCCGGTTGCCGAGATCGCGATGGCCAAGCTCACCTGGTTCCTCCGAATGGTCGGCGACGGCGGGGCTGTCCTCACCGATGCCGGCTACCTCAAGCCCGCGTTCGTGGCAGCGATCCGCGACGAGCTCGATTGGGGTCTGGGGTGGGTGGGGTCGAGCAGCCGCGAGATCGACCACCATCAGGTCACCGACTTGCGCGAGGCGGTCCGACACCTCGGGTTGACCCGCATCGCGAAGGGGCGGCTGCTGCGCACGAAGCTCGGCGAATCACTGGCCGACGACCCGATCGGCATGTGGCGGCATGCGGCCTCGCGGCTTCCGCTGGGGAGGGAGACATACGAGACCGATGCCGCGACGCTGTTCCTGATCTCCCTGGCCGCATCGGCCTCAGCGGCCCACCGTAACGAGATGCTGATCGAGACGGTCTCCGAATTGGGCTGGGCCAGTGAGGATTCCGGCGTGTTCGACGCCAAGTTCGCTGCTCAGACGACCATGAGCTTTCTCGACCTCATCGGTGCCCATGGCCCGAGCTTCTACTTTCGGGAAGCCGTGTCGGACTCACCGAGTTGGTCCCGTCGATTTGCACGCGACGCTTTGTCCAGTTGACCGCCGATTCCGAGGCGTGCGGTGCCGTCTCGGCCGGCTCGACGCCTCTCCAGCGCCCTGACCTGCCGATTTGCGTGTGTGGGGTTGGTGGCGTAACTTTTGTCGAGTCAGAGCGACGGACACCGACCCGGTCTTCACGGACTGGGTGAACGAGGTTGGACGTGTGGCTCGGCAGGTTTTATCCCCCAAGAGTCGGGCCTTGTGTCCGAGACCAAGCTGGGATAGGCTGGAACAGTTGCCCTTGAGGCCTACGGATTGTGTGTTCGTGGGGTTCGAGTGTGTGCGTGTTCTTTGAGAACTCAACAGTGTGTCGATGAATGTCAGTGCCGAATTTTATTTGGTGAAAGCATTCGATGTATCAGCCATCCGCTTGTGGTGGTTGTTGTCGAGTGTTGTTTTGAAAAATGCTAGTTGAGTTTTTTTGCTAGTGATTTGACTCTTTATGTTTATGACTGATTTGCAGTTTCGACTGTTGATCGAGAGTCTTTTACGGAGAGTTTGATCCTGGCTCAGGACGAACGCTGGCGGCGTGCTTAACACATGCAAGTCGAGCGGTAAGGCCTTTCGGGGTACACGAGCGGCGAACGGGTGAGTAACACGTGGGTGATCTGCCCTGCACTCTGGGATAAGCTTGGGAAACTGGGTCTAATACCGGATATGACCACAGCATGCATGTGTTGTGGTGGAAAGATTTATCGGTGCAGGATGGGCCCGCGGCCTATCAGCTTGTTGGTGGGGTAATGGCCTACCAAGGCGACGACGGGTAGCCGACCTGAGAGGGTGACCGGCCACACTGGGACTGAGACACGGCCCAGACTCCTACGGGAGGCAGCAGTGGGGAATATTGCACAATGGGCGGAAGCCTGATGCAGCGACGCCGCGTGAGGGATGAAGGCCTTCGGGTTGTAAACCTCTTTCAGCAGGGACGAAGCGTGAGTGACGGTACCTGCAGAAGAAGCACCGGCTAACTACGTGCCAGCAGCCGCGGTAATACGTAGGGTGCGAGCGTTGTCCGGAATTACTGGGCGTAAAGAGTTCGTAGGCGGTTTGTCGCGTCGTTTGTGAAAACCCGGGGCTCAACTTCGGGCTTGCAGGCGATACGGGCAGACTTGAGTGTTTCAGGGGAGACTGGAATTCCTGGTGTAGCGGTGAAATGCGCAGATACTGTCTCTTATACACATCTAGATGTGTATAAGAGACAG
>NZ_KQ031370.1:0-157932 GCF_000963615.1 Rhodococcus sp. PML026
TCCCGCTTCCCGGAACTGGTCGATCCCGCGGTGGCAGTGGACATCTACAAAGGCGACACCGGTCTCGACACCGGCATCCCGCAGTCGATCTTCTCCCTGGACCAGGAGATGATCAACCAGGGCCGGCTGGTCAAGCAGGACCGGGTCAACCTGCGGCCCGGAGAATCGACGACCCTCTCCGACGGCACCGTCGTCCGGTTCGACGGTGCCAAGGAATTCGCGAACCTCCAGGTCGGATACGACCCCGCGCAGCGGTGGGTGCTCGTGTTCGCGGTCACGATGATGACCGGACTACTGGTGTCCCTGGTGATATTCGGCCCACCGCGACCCCTATGAGAACGAGCACCGTCAGCAATCTCGACCGACACCTCCGACCGCCAAGTGGCTCGAACCAGGTCTCCGTCAGATCCAGGACGGTTCAGCATGCCCGTGGGCGTCGCCCTCAGCCTTGGGTGGGGTCGGCAACGATGCGCAAGTAGGGGCGAGGGGCAGTCCAGCCATCCGGATAGATCTTTTTAGCATCCTCGTCGCTGACCGAGCCGGCAATGATCACGTCGCCACCTCTATTCCACTGGGCGGGGGTGGCCACCTTGTGCGCGGCAGTGAGTTGTAGCGAGTCGATTACACGCAGCACCTCGTCGAAGTTGCGGCCGGTGGTCATCGGGTAAATGAGCACCAACTTGATCGTCTTATCGGGGCCGATGACGAAGACATTGCGCAGCGTCGCCATCTCGGCCGGAGTGTGACTGGTCGGGTCGCCGGCGATTTCGGCGGGTAGCATCCCGTAGGCCTTCGAAATGGTGTAGTCGTTGTCGGAAATCATCGGATAGTTGGGCGCGGTACCTTGTGTTTCGGCGATGTCGTCGGCCCATGCGACGTGGTTGTCGAGTGGGTCGACTGACAACCCGATGATCTTGGTGTTGCGTTGGTCGAATTCGGGTTTGATCGTGGCCATGTAACCGAGTTCGGTCGTGCACACCGGGGTGAAATCGCGGGGGTGGGAGAACAGAACTGCCCAGCTTTCACCGATCCACTCGTGGAAGTTGATCGGACCCTGGGTGGTTTGGGCGTGGAAATCGGGGGCGGTGTCGCCAATGGTGAGTGTCATCAGTGGTTGTCCTTCCGGTGCGGTGGTGCGGTGGTGCCGACGATAGCGGTCGAGTCTTAAGTGAACCTGAGGTCGGCGGCGACGCGGTCTTCCGTATACCCCTACCGGTATAGCCCATCAATGGGCGACTACGACAGGTCACGGGTGGCCCCGACCCCTCGGTGCAACGATGACTGACCCGGCCTCTCCAGCCCATGGGCCGCGACATCCGCACCGAGGCCACCGTCCAGCTTCGGCCACCTCGACCACCCTTACCGCTAGGGGTAAACTGGAGTTTCATCGAACGAAGGACTGAACGACATGACTGGTGACACCGTAAGCATCGCATTGGTATTGAACCGTTTGCGGCGTGCGCAGGGTCAGCTCGCAGGAGTGATCTCGATGATCCGGACCTACTCGACGAAGCTGCCGACGGTGTCGACACCCGTTTCGAGGGTGCCAAACAGATCTTCCGCAGTCTGAAGCGGTCGTTCGTCACGCAGCCAGATCATATCCAGGTCTTTCCGGGTCACGGTTCGGGCAGTGCCTGCGGAAAAGCTCTCGGCGCGTTGCCGTCGACCAGCGTCGGCTACGAACGTCGTTTCGCTTGGTGGGCCGGGTATGTCGAGCGCGACGACGAGCAGGGCTTCGTCGATGAGATGCTCGACGGCCAACCGGATGCACACGCCTACTTCGGCCGGATGAAGCGTCAGAACAAGCAGGGCCCGGTCGTTCTCGGGCCACTCTCTCCACTGCACGAGTACGACTCCACCGAATTGGCACGCGCCCTCGACTCCGACGAGGTCGTCCTCCTCGACACCCGCGGCCAATATGAGGTGCACGCCGGCGCTGTCCCCGGAGCGCTCAACATCCCCGGTATCGGCAAGGCAGCCTCGTTCGGTGCCTGGGTCTACGACCCCGAACGAGAGGACACTCCACTGGTGGTGCTTGCCGAGGACCGCGCCGTCGCCGACGAGCTACGTGATCACCTGCTGCGGGTCGGCATCGATACGGTGACCGGGTACGTCACAAGTCTACGAGGATTTCCCATGACGACACCCGAGACGATCGGTGCGGACGAGCTGGATTCGTTCGACTCGGCAATGGTGCTGGACGTGCGCAACAAAACCGAACACGCCGACGGCCACATACCTGGCTCCGAACAGCTCAGCGGTGGGCGATTGCTGTGGAACCTCGACGGACTGCCCACGGGCGGTCCGATCGTGACCTACTGCCAGAGCGGCGTCCGTAACGCGGTCGCAGCCAGCGCCCTGCGTCGCGCCGGCTACCGAGTTGTCGAACTCGAGGGCAGCTACGCCGCCTGGTCCGCACGCAACCTCGAAACAGTCTGATCGAACACGCCCGAATCGGAGGCGGTCGTGCAGTCCGCCCCCGGTTTGGTCCTGTGCTCGCCCTGTCGGCTCGCTGCGCCACCGACGGTGAGCAGACCCCAGACCGAGCAGGACCCCGGGCGACACTCCTGATCCGCCGCCGTATACGGGCAGCAGCCCGCCGAAGGCGGTTCGGGGCTGAGCGACGAGCAACTGACCGATATCGCTGTCGCAGCGGGAGTTCCCGACACCGCCGGCGACTGCATCACCGGCGGCCACTACACCGACTGGGTGGCCGACTCCACCCAGTCGGTGCTCAAGACCATCAACGCCACTCCCACAGTCCTGCTCAACGGCGAACCGATCGCCCTGAGCACACCCGGTGCTCTCGACGCCGCGGTACGTGCCATCCCGTGAACGGCATGACCGACATCTCCTACACAACGGTATAGACCAGCATCTTTCGGGGCGGGATGGGGGAATGCGCATTGCAGGAAGCATAGGGCTGCGCGCATCACTGATCCTGGTGATCGAACGTTACGAGTTGCTCGTGGATCCCAGCTGCGTTCCTTCGTGCGGCCTGAACCCGGTGCAGTCCGGGGTCGATGCCGATGATGACCCAGTAGTAGAGGTACCCGGTGACGATGAAGTGGATATTCATCACCTCGTGTCCCCAGTGGTAGCGGACCAGCTCGTCGAACAGCGGGCTGAAATACACTGCATAGATGGAGAGGACGAACAACCCGACCGCGACGGCGGGGTTCGACAGCACTCGCATCAGTGGTGAATGGACCACCCACACGATCCATTCCCGCGGTCCCGGCATCCTGTCCTCCCGAGCTGGGGGCAGCGCCCGCAACGCGAGCGTGACCGGCCCGCCGAGCACGAGCAGGACCGGAACGAACATGTTGAGCGTCATGTGCGCACCCATATTGACGCTGAACATCGCCGAACCGTATGCAGCGAGACCTGAACTCGTCGCCACCAGCAACGCCAGGCACCCGGTCATCCAGGCGATGGTACGCCCGAGGGGCCACTGATCTCCGCGCCGTCGCAACCGCAGAACTGCCCACCCGTACAGCGCGATCAGGACGACTGCCGCGCCGCCGGTGACGAAGTCAAACCGCCAGAAGGTCGCGAACTGCTCGAGCGAGGGAGCGTCAGACGGTTCTCAGGCTCGATCGGCCAGCAGTGAGCAGGGTCGCGTATCCGTCGGGACCGACCCGGCCCACACGGCAGAAACGGGTACAGACTATCCCGTATACCAATGAGCCCATCGTGATCGCGGCGGCGAGTGAGACGGTGAAACGGAGCAGGACGTACAGAAGCGATGTGAAGGTGCCAGGGAACGAGTCACCGCTGGCTGCGTGTCGGGTGTCCCCCGAGCGGACGGTGACGACAACGACCAACGCGGCCGCGCATACGAGCGCGATCGCAAGGACGTAACGCACACACAGCGACTGGCGTGTGCGCGAAATATGGTGCGGTGAATCGGTTGTCACATAGCCTCGTTCGATGTCGCTGTACTGCAGTGGCGTCGGTCGATCATCGGTGTTACACGACGCCCATCATGATCGCCATTCCGGCTGCCATCGCCACCTCGCACGCCGCAGCGACACTCTGCGGCCGCGACGCCGGTAGCGCATCGACGGCGATATTACCTGCCTGCGATCCAGGCGAAGGATGTACAGGTGCGAGAGCAGTGCTCTGTTCGGCGACGAACAGACGGTAGAGCCACACGATCGCTGCGACAGCGAAGACGACTGTGAGCGTGAGTGATACCGCGGAGATCCATCCCGGTCCGCTCATCGCGGCCGTATGGTCAGGACTGCTCATGTCCATGTCGGGGGTGTGTGCGTGCGCGCCCATTCCGGACATGTCACCGTCGGCGGCGTCGGCGGTGTGATCGTGCGCGGCGGTGCCGGGAAGCCACCCGGCCATCACCGCGACCATCCACACCATCGCAGCCATCATGAACACGTGATAGCTGCCCATCGCAGGTCCGTGGGGGTGCTCGTCGACACCGGTCGTGCCCGGTGCCGTGCGTGCTGCGGAGATCGCGAACCACACCGTCGCCGCGGCAAAGAACACTCCCTGCGGTAACAGCGGGACGCCGAGCCCCCACGGCCACGCCATCGCAATCATGGCCGCGCACATCACGAGGTGGAACCCGTGGTCGATCCGTACGTTCCACTGCGCGGCGCGGATGATGCGGTACACGCAGTATCCGGCCGCGAACACGAACAGTGCTGTGGTGATCCACCGCAGCGAACTATCAGCGATCACGACGCGTCCTGCCGATTGTGTGCATCGATACCCGGTGCTCGATCCGCGTCGGCTCGTTCTTCCCGCGACGGCAGCGACGCGGATTCGAGTGTGGTTCCGCGCGATCGACGGTGGTGACGTAGTCCCAGAGCGACGTCGACGGCGACGAACACTGCCAGTGTTATTCCGAACAACGGCATGTACCAGCCCAGGATCACTGCGATCACTACCGCGGTTACCGCGGCCCACGGCGGCATCCGGCGCAGCGCCCCGCGTTTGGCAGGTGGTCCGAACCTGATTCCTCGTGCCCGGGTCGGGCACCGCAGCCACCACATCCGGTAGCCGCGAAGGATGACGGCGATCAGACCGATAGCGGTGAGCGCCAACAGGATCTGGTTGACGAGTCCGAACAGGATGCCCATGTGGGCGTCGATGGTCCAGTTGGTCATCTTGGCCATGAGCGGCCAGTTCGCGAACTCGACCTTGTCGATCACCTGGCCCGACGCGGCATCGACGGCTACCGAATCGTAGCGTGTGGGCCAATCACGTTTGGCCTCTTGCACTTTCCATGCCTGTCCCTATTCGGCGGGAGGAACGAGCTTCATCGGTGCCTGCAGGCCCGCGCCCTGGGCGGCGGCCTCGACACCGTCGATTCCGCGCCTTCACCGATCACGGTGTCGGTGACCGGCGCACCGTCTCCCCCGTGGTGATCACCGCCTGCATTCTCGCCCGTTCCGGCAGGATGAGTCTCGACCGACGGTGTCGTTCACGACAGCGCCGTACGTACGTCCCCGATGGTCTCTCCGGCATACCGTGACCACGTCAAACCGGTGACCGAGAGAAGCAGGAGAGCGGCGATGATCCACACCCCGACCGTGCCGTGCCACGACAACGCGCGGGCGCGGCCCCTCTTCCTCGGCTCCGGCACCAGAGCAGCTCTGGCGGCTTCGGAGGCACTGGACGAGCGTTGGCGGACCCGGGCGTCCACAACACGAGCCCGCCGAGTGCGACCACCCACAGCCAACTGGCGGCCAACTCACTGTAGTTACGGCCCAGATCGCCGAGGTGGAGGTTGCGGTGCAGTTCGTCGATCCACGCGCGCACCGGGAGCCACTCACCGAACGTGGTCAGTTCTCCGCGGACCTGCGCGGTGTAAGGGTCGACGAACACGGTCCGCCCGTACCCCTCGGGAACGTCGTCGACCGCCAGCACGACACGGGTGGGTGCTCTCGGCGTCGATGGGGGGCCGGACCTCGGTGATCGAGCCTTCTGGGTGGGCGGCCCGGGCCGCGGCGACCTGCTCACTGAGCGGCAGCTGCTGATCGCCGACCTGATCGACTGTCAGTTCGTGGCGATGAACGTAGTCCGACAACTGCGGGCTGATGGTGTACAGCAGGCCGGTCACGGCCGCGATCAGCAGAAACGGTCCGACCAGGATGCCGGCATAAAAGTGCAACCGCAGCACGAACGGCCTGATCTGTGGCCACAACGGGATCTTCGTCACCGAAGGCGGGGTGTCACCGGGCGCAGGCGGTCGATCGATTTCACTGGTGGACATCTGCGTGTTTCGGTTCCTTCTCCTCGGGCTGCACTGGGCGCTCAGCCGGTCCTACTCGTGCAGTAGTCGGGCCAGCGGTCCCGGAAGTTCCCGATAATTCCGAGCCGCGTACTCGAGAACTATTCGGGTGTCACGCCCCGACTAGGTCCTCGTAGGGCTGCGACCCCGCCACGAGCTGCCGGTGTAGGTGTCAAAGTGAAGGAGATTCGACGGGTTTCCCGTCCAAAGAGCTACTGCTCAGTGGAACGACCTGATCTCGTGGCCGGACAAGTCCTCGACGGCTACGCTTGCGACCCGTCCCAGGGATACTCAACTGTCGAGCAATTCGAACAGACCGGTGCGGCCGTGTACGGAGCAAACTTCTGCTCCTCAACCGACGCTCAGAGCACCGAGAAGTGGTACTGCAGGCCGTCGTACGCCCATTTTCCCGCACCATCCCCGGCGAAACACCAGGTGAGCGTGTTTTGAAATCAAAAAGCCTGTCGGAGGTGCGCACTACAGTTCTTGCCATGGCAGAACGGCAGCTCGGTGAGGTCCTGGACGCAGATTCAGTTGCCCTGGTGAGTGGTGCGGTGGTGTTTCCGGACCTGTCGGCCGAGGTGGCTGCGCGTATCGAACGGTCGATGGCGTCGGCGCGGTCTGCCGCAACCCGCCGCGCCTACGATTCGGCGTGGCGGCGATTCGAGACCTGGTGCACTGCCGCCGGGCACATCTCGTTGCCGGCGCACCCTGCGACCGTGGCTGCGTATCTCGTTGACGCGGCGGACTCGCTGACCGTCGACGGAGTCCGGGCGTATGCACCGTCGACCTTCGGCAAATGGGTCGCTGCGATCACCGACCGTCACCGCGGGCTCGGCCACGACACCCCGTGTGGCCACGAGATGGTGCGCGCCACCCTCGCCGGTATCCGCCGAGACTACGCCGCCGCGGGGGAGCGCCCCCGCAATCCCCGCGCCCCACTCCTGACGTCCGATATCACTGCCATCGTTGACGTAGCACGTGCCGGTGTCACCGGCTGGGCCAGTGAAGTGCTCGAACGCCGCGACACCGCACTACTGCTGATGGGGTACTCCGGGGCATTTCGGCGCAGCGAACTCGTGGACCTCGAATGTCGTGATGTGCGCCGCGATCGCCTCGACGGTGCGCATGTCCGCCTGCGGCACTCGAAGACCGACCAGGACGGAACCGGAACGGTGAAGGCGCTGCCGTTCACCGACCGGCACGAATCATGCCCGGTCTGCGCGTGGGTTCGCTGGCTGCAGATCGTTGCTGCATTCGATACCGGTGGCAGAACCGCGATCATTCGTTTGCTTTCCCGCGCAGCGAAGTTCGACTCCCATCTCTGCCACAGCACCCTGCCCACCGCTGACACGCGGTCGGCGCTGTTCCGGTCGATCCGCAAGAACGGCAACCTATCCCAGACCGCACTGTCGGGTGCGGCAGTGCACGCCGCGATCCGCCGCCGCGCCGGCCGCGCCGGCTACGACGCAGACCTTCTCGCCCAGCTGGGCGGACATTCACTGCGTGCCGGATTCGTCACTCAAGCGTTCCGTAACGGTGCCGACGCACACGCGATCATGCGACAGACCGGACACAGAAGCCCGGGAATGGTCGAAATCTATGCCCGCGAGAACGCGCCTCTGGTCGGCAACGCCGTGAACGATCTCGGCTTGTGACCCTCATGCACGGCACCGACACCTCGACGAGCGGCGACAACACCGACCTTGTCCGAACAACTCCAGTATCGAACGACACTGTCCCGGAACGGGGTCGACACACGTGGTCGCTGTTCGCGGACTGGTGCACCGCTCATGATCAGTCGGCGTTGCCGGTCTCACCGGAGTTGTTCGTTCGGTTCCTCCGAGCCAACCCTGCCGCGCCGGCAACGCAACGTCGTCGCATCGCCGTCATCGACGCTGTTCATCGAGACCGCGCCCTGCCCCCGCCGGGTCGCGGTCAGAGCGTGCGAGCGGCTCTGGACGCGCTGCGTGCAGCGCGTTTGCGCGACACCGCAACTCGGATCGGCGGCATCGTCACGCGCCTCCCCGGAACAGGGTGGCCGGCGGCGTTGTTCGCTCGCCGAGATGCACTGGTCCTCACTCTTGCCGCGGCCGGGCTGCCATACACCGAGATCGCGGCACTGCGAATAAGAGATGTCGCCGTCGAACCCGAATTCGATGCCCTCACAATCGAAACGGGCACCGGTGTACATGCCGTCACTTCGTTGGAGCTCGTGAGGGCGGGCGCATCACCGAGAAAGGTGTACAGGCGCTGGTACGAGGTCCTGGCCCACGGCGAGCGGCACCCCAGCACACGCATGCTCGCCGACGCCATCGAGCACGTCGACGGAACCGAACTCGCCGACTCCGTTACTCATCTCGACCCAGGCAGCGAACGGCCGTTGTTGACCACGATCGACCGGTGGGGCCATACCCCGCTGGTCGCAACCCCTCTCACCTCCCGGGGAATAGCCGATATCGTTCGAGCACACCTCGGGGGACGCGCTCCCACGCACATACCGCCCCCCGTCCGAGAGACGAACCCAAAGCGTGTCTTTACGCTCGAGCCTGCATCGGCGGTCTCGCTCGACCCTGGTTACTACGAACGCGGCACACTCGCACGAAGGCACTCCCACGCGCTCCTCGACGACGTCGATTCGGTTCTTGCCGATGTCGAAAACCGCGCAGACCGACTGCTCAGGGAACTTCTCGAGTTCTTAGATGCGGAAATGCCGGAGTGCGAGCAATAGTCTTCAGCGCGCGACGATCCCAGGTGTCACCCCGCAGGAGCGACCCCTGTTGTGAGTGAGTCAGCGAACATTGCACCGAACGACGACCGGGTCTGTGTCGAAAGTTCGCACGCGGGCTTCACGGTCTCTTGGTACGGGGTGGTCGTGTCGCTGGACCTCGTCTCGCGGTGCGCTTCCGATCCACTGCATCGATGTCTGCGTTGATGGTTCGGCGACGTTTCCTGAGGGTCAGTGCCGACAGCGGCAAGCGCGGTGAGAAGTACCAACACGAAGGGGATGTCGAGACTGGTCAGTGCGTCGATGGTCACGATCGCTCCTGCAGCGACACACACGAAAAGCAGGCGTGCACCGTCCACGCAAGCGCATCCCGATCGTGTGCGGCGGCTGGTTCCGGCACTGGCGATCCTCGCCGCTGGGGTTGACCCCAGTCGCGCTCTCGTCGTCTCGCAGGTCGTGTTGTCCTTCGGTATTCCGATCGCGCTGATTCCGTTGGTGCGGTTCACCTCTGACCGCATGTTGATGGGCAGCGATGTCAAATTACCGGATCACTCGATATGCAGCCCGGTTCATCGCGGGAATCGTCGTCGCACTCAGCATTGCACTGATCCATCTAACCGTCGTCTGATTGTGCGCGGGTGAACGTCTCCTGCTTGCCTCTGTGTTCCAGGACCGATTACCGCTCGCGATGGTGGTGGTGTGCGTGGGAAATCGGAATCAGTGGGTTCTTCCGCCGCTCAGGGGGAGTCCGTCCTCGAAAGAAAGAAGACTTAGTGCGGGCCACCAGATTTGCAAGCAACGCAATCGATGCCCCCAGTTTGGATGACGACGAAGCCGCCCACCACCTTCAAGACATCAACCCGCGTGCGGATCGTAGACGGCGGTGACAGTCGATGCCGGCCGGCCCGTTCCATGCTTGGGGTCGAGACGTGATTGCCTCCGGGGCGTTGCCTCAGTCTGGATGGTGCAAGTCTGCCCACTAACTACGCACATTGTTCGGCATCGATCGCATGATCGAGCAGGACGCGAGAGGCTGCCTCACACTGAGTAGCTCTCTCACAGGTCGTACACTACGGCGTCGCCGATGACGCGGATGGCGACCCTGTCGCCGGGCGTCAGAGCCGTGGCGCCGAAGCGGCGCACGGTGACCCGCTGGGCCATAGCGGTGTCCGCGGTGTCGAGGCGGATCCCGAGCAGCATCTCCGACCCGAAGTACTCCACGTCGACGACGGCCCCCGATGCACCCGCGCCGTCGGTGGTCACCTCGATTTGCTCCGGCCGCAACATGATTCGGGCTGCACCTTCGATGGCGTTCGGGGAAGGGGCGACGGCGACGTCGCCGAGGGCGCAGCGGGCACGGCCGTTCTCGATGTGGGCCGTCAAGATCACGGCGTCACCGATGAATTCCGCGGTGGTGACGTCCACAGGGCGGGAATAGATTTCACGAGGTGTACCGATCTGTGCGAGCCTGCCCGAGCTCATCACCGCAACCCGGTCGGCGAACGACAGGGCCTCGGGTTGATCGTGGGTGACGAGGATGGTGGTGATCCCAGCCTTGGCGAGGACGTCGGCGACGATCCGTCGAGTGTTCGCCCGCAAGCCGGCATCGAGTGCCGAGAACGGTTCGTCGAGCAGCATCAATTCAGGTTCACGCGCCAGCGCCCGCGCGAGCGCGACCCGTTGCTGCTGGCCGCCGGAGAGCTGGTCGGGTCGACGTGAGGCGTAGGACGAATCCAGCGACACCATCTCGAGCAGTTCGGTGATCTTCGAGACGGTGCGGGCACGGCGTGGCAGGCCGAACCCGATGTTCGCGCCGACCGTGGCGTGTGGGAACAGTGCCCCGTCCTGGGCGACGTACCCCACCGACCTTCGGTGCGCAGGCGTCCAGCCGGATCCCGCGACGACCTTCCCGGTCAGTGCGACAGTGCCTGCGTCGGGTTTGTCGAAACCCGCGATCAGACGCAGCAGCGTCGTCTTACCGCAACCGGACGGTCCGACGATGGCTGTGGTCGACCCGGCATCGACAGCGAACTCAACACGACGTAGCACCGTCACAGGACCGAACGACTTGTCCAGCCCATCCACCTCCACCGCGTATGTCATAGTCCTGCCGCCTTTTTCGACTGGGAGAAGAGAACGTAGGTCATGGGCAGAGACAGCACGATCATGATCAACGCGTACGGAGCAGCCCCCGAGTAGTCGATCTCGCTGCTCAGCGACCAGAACTGCATCGACAGAGTGCGGGTTCCGGTCGGTGCCAGCAGCAATGTCGCGGTCAACTCGTTCACGATCCCCAAGAACACCAACGCACCGCCCGCTGCGGTGGCCGGCGCAGCCAATCTGAGAGTCACCCGAAAGAAACTCGACAGCGGTGACAGACCCAGCGACCGAGCCGCCTCGTCCAACCCGACGGGCGCCTGCGCGAGCCCCGCCCGCAGGTTGACCAATGCGCGTGGCAGGAAGAGCAATGCGTAGGCCGCGATCACGACGACAACTGTTTGATACAGCGGATTTGCGTACCGAATGGCGACGGTGACGAACGCCAACGCAACCACGATGCCGGGCAACGAACTCGAGATGTAGGTACCGCCCTCGAGGACACGGCTGAACCGTCCGCGGTGGCGAATCGAGATCCACGCGACCGGGAACGCGAGTGCACACGTCATGACCGCACCGGCAATTCCGAACCCGAGCGTCTGCAGCAGCGCGGACGAGATTTCGTCCCACTCCCACACCGCGCTGCCGCCGACGACAAGCCACCGCAGAACACTGGCGATCGGGACTCCGAGAGACAGTGCGATCAACATCCCCAGGAAGACGAGCGCGATCGGCGAATACTGCCAACCGAGTTCTGCAGGCACGGCCGGGCGGGCTGCACCCGAGCCGATGCGGGCATACCTGGCACTGCCACGCACAACCGCTTCGATCACCAACAATGTGAGGCACAGCAATACCAGCACCCCGGCGAGCATGGTCGCCGCCGCTCCGTTGAACGTCGATTGATACTGCTCGAAAATCGCTGTAGTGAATGTGTCGAAGCGGATGAAGACGAAGGCACCGTATTCGGCGAGTAGGTGCAACGCGACCAGAAGCGCGCCGCCGGCGATTGCCAGCCGCAGCTGCGGCACCACGACGCGAAAGAACACTGCCCACGGTCCGATTCCGAGTCCTCGCGCCGATTCCTCGACCGCGGGGTCGAGCCTGCGTAGCGTCGCGGCCACGGGAATGTAGACGAGAGGAAAATACGAGAGCGTTGCGATCAGAACGCCGCCGCGCAGCCCGCCGAGGGAAGGGATCGCCGTCACCCACGAGTAGCCGTTCACGAACGCCGGGACAGCCAGCGGCGCGGCAAGCAATACCGCCCACACCTTCGCTCCGAATACTCGTGTGCGCTCGACCAACCAAGCAGCCGCGACGCCGATTGCGACACAGATGGGCACCGTGATCACTACCAACATCACGGTGTTGGCCAACAATTCGCGGACCCGCGATCGGAACAGCAGCGCCGACGCGGTGGCCCAGCCGGTGTCCACGCTCTCCACGATCACGTACCCGAGCGGGATGAGCGAGATCGCCACGACAATCACTGCGGTGACAGCCAGAGGCAAGGGCATACGCGACCGGCCTGCTGGGCACCGCAGCGTGTGGGCCGGCCCCCGTTGTTCTCGACCGTTCGTCGTTGGAATCAGAGCAAACCGGCTTCGGTCATGAGCTCGGTGACCTTCGGGCTGTTGAGCTTCGCCGGGTCCACCTGCGGGGCCTGCAGTTCGGTCAAGGGGACCAGATCCGCGTTGGCCGCCACTTCGCTGCCCACCGAGTACTCGAACGACATCCCGTCCCGCAGAACTTCCTGACCCTTCGGTCCGGTGACGAACGCCAGGAACTGCTGCGCTGCATCCTGTTTCGCGCTGGACTGCAGGACGCCGCCGCCGGAGACGCTGACAAATGCGCCGGGGTCTTCGTTCTTGAAGTAGTGCAGGGCGACGTTACTGCTGTTCTCTCCGGTCTTGGCCTGATCGCCGAACCAGTAGTAGTGGTAGATCACGCCGCCCGGGATTTCTCCGGCGTTGACGGCTTTCATCACCGTGCCGTTACCGTTGTAGGCGCGGACGTTGTTCTTCATCCCCTCCAACCAGGTGCGTGTAGCGTCCTCGCCTTTCAACTCGAGCAGCGCACTGACGATGGCTTGGAAATCGGCTCCCGACGGCGATGCTGCCCAGCGGTCCTTCCAGGCGGGGTCCTGCAGGTCCAGGAGTGAGGCCGGGAGCTGATCGGGGGTCAGCATGTCCGTGTTGTAGGCGAACACGGTCGAGCGGGCGGCGATACCCGTCCACTTGCCGTTCGACGGGCGGTATTGGCTCGGAACCTGGGCCAGCACGGCCTGGTCGACGTCGGTGAACAGACCCGCGTTCTCGACGAGCGTCATCGCCGGAGAGTTCTCCGTGAGGAACACATCCGCTGGCGATCGGTCACCCTCCGCTACGAGTTGGTTGCCGAGTTCGGTATCGCTCCCTTGGCGCAGGTCGACCTCGATGCCGGTCTCCGAGGTGAACGCGTCGGCCCATTCTTTCGTCAGCGACTCGTGTTGGGCGTTGTAGACGGTGATCCGGTTGTCCCCGCCCGGGTCGGACTCAGCGCTCGAACACCCCGACACCGTCAACAGTGCCGCGGTCGCCAGTGCGAGGCCCGCCATCAGTTCGATCCGCTTGCTCATCGTCCGTCCTTCGCATTTACCGGACCACCTCCGGTCGTCCCCGCCGCCATGGTACTTAGAGGATTGGCAAACCTAATGCCCGGCCCTGTCCCGCTCCACGGTAGACGGGCGAGCACGAAGGTCGCGGCCTGCCAGTAGACAACCCCCACGACGATCGACAGGGCGAATGCTGTCCAGGGATGGTCGTCGCGCAGCGGTAGATAGACCTGAAAATGGGTCAGGTAGATGTAGAGTGACGCGCTTGCCAACACCCCCGCAACCCGGCCCACAACTGCGGGACATGGGACGGATGTGAGCCACACCAGCAGGCAAAGTCCGACAATCACGATGACTTCTCGCTGGATGTCGCCGAAGAAGAACCCGGGAATCGATAGCACGATTGCCGCGGTGACCCCCACTCGATGCCACACGGTCTGCGCCCGGGCGGCGGCCCAGCCGAGGGCGAACAACCAGAAGACAACCGCCGCGGTCAGAATGCGATTGCGGCTGTCGTCGATCTCGATCAATCCGTAACGGGTAACCAGGCCCAATGCCACCAACCCCATAGGAAACCAGAACGGGTGACTGCGTTCGAGACGTGCGACCGCCGGAACATAGAGCACAGCGGCGGCTACGAGGACGATGTACACAATCGCCTCGACGAACCAGTATCGCCATTCGACAGACCAACCGTCCGGGCCGAAGATTCCGTTGAGCAGCAATGCACTGGTGATGCGGTAGTCCCCGGTCAGAGCGATGATGGCCCCGATCCACACCATGCTGGGGATGGCGATCCGAGCGACGCTGCGCACAGCATTGCGTGCGCGGGCGGTGCGATCGACCGCGCCGAGGTGGAAGCGGGCGAAGTTGTAGCCGGCGATTCCGAGAAGCACGTGCGCCCCGCCGAGCACCGAAAACAGGTGTATGTGCGAGCCGGTGATCAGCACGATCGCAAGGGCGCGCAGCACAACGTTGGTCTCCACCCGTCGCCAGCCGCGGCGCAGGTGCGGTGCCTGAACGAAGTCCACGACTCGGGTGTTGTGCCAGTCCGCCGGGAGGTGACCGAGCAGCTCCTCCAGCCGAATGGACATCCGCACATACGACAAAGAGTCACCGCCCAAGCTCACGAACGTGCTGTCGTCGTCGACCCTTGCGTGATGCAGGACCTCGGCATACATCGCTTTGACATCGGTGGTCTCGGGCTTTGTCGTCGTCGAGGTGGGCTGAACAGGGCCGGGCTTGCCTGCGAATTCCGCGACCGCTCGCGCATCGGGTTTGCCGGTGGAGGTGCGCGGCAGCTCATCGACGACACACACCCGAACTGCTGTTGCGGGAAGGCCGCTGAACTGTGCTGTCAAGCGTCGCACGTCGGCGACGTCAGCGTTCTCCGCGACGACGACGAGTTCGTCCGTGCCGTCGGTGCAGCACACGGTCAATCCCAGGTGTGCGAGCGCGGACTCGACGCGGTGCAGATCGATACGTAGACCGAACACTTTCGCGAAACGGCTGCGTCGGCCGACCACTTCGTACAGTCCATCGGCCGTTCGCCGGGCCAGGTCGCCTGTTCGCAGCTCGCCGGCGAGCGTGTCACCCAGGCGCAAGTCGCCGGGGTCGTGTGCGTAGCCGAGCATGACGTTCGGCCCCGAATAGACGAGCTCACCCGTCCCGTCCGGGGCATCCGCGACCGGATCGAGCCGAAAGGACCCGTCGGGAATCGGCCGTCCGATGGAATGCGGATGAGCGGCGGCAAGATCCGGTGGCAGATACGCCATTCGGGCGGTCGCCTCCGTTTGCCCGTACATGACGAACAAGTCCCATCCCTGGCGTCGGCCCAGCTCGGCATACGTGCGGACGCGATCGGGCGACAGCTTTCCGCCGGCCTGCGTGACGTACCGCAGGTCGTGAAGATTCAGCTGTTCGAACCCGATACGGTCGAGCAGATCGAAGGTGTACGGCACACCCGCGAAGGTGGAGGCGCGGTGGGTGCGCGCAAGGTCCCACAGTCGAGTATCTGTGACCGAAGAGTTGGTCAGAATCAAGGCGGCACCGCGCAGGAGGTGGCTGTGGACGACCGAAAGCCCATAGCAGTAGTGCATGGGTAGCGTGGTCACGGCACGGTCGGTGGGGCGGATGCCCAGGTATTCGGCAATCGACTCGGCGTTGGCCTGCACGTTGTCGTGCGAGAGACGGACGAGTTTGGGTGATCCGGTCGAACCCGAGGTGCTCAGCAGCAACGCGAGATCAGGGTGCAGCTCATGTCTGGATTGTCGATCGAGTTCTTCGACGACTGTGTTGCCGTCGAGGGTGCGCACCACCACATCGGGCCGATATGTGTCGATGAGCCCGTCGAGATGGTCGGGATTGTCGTCCGAGGCCAGCAGTACGGGGTGTCCTGCACGCAGCGCCGCGAGGTAGGTGACGACGACCTCGACCTTGTTGGTGCCGGCGATCAGTACCAGACGACGGCCACGTCCAAGTCTGGCCGCCTGCCGGTCGATGCGCTCGTCCAGGTCGCGGTAGGTGATCGTCTCGTTCACCGATATCAGACCCGGTGCGTCACCGAATCTGCCCAAATCGTGCGCTAAGCGCACACTGGGGCGTTTCGGGCGGTTGAAGTCTCTGGGCACCGAGCGAGTCTATAAGGGCTGCCGAACCTAACCTTCCGGCGACGAATACGACTCCGCGCCCGCGCGGACGAGCGTGGCTCGTCTGTCCACACACCGCTCGGACACAGATGATCGGGGTCAGCGACGCCTACTCGGCGGTCGATTCGGCAAGTCCGGTCCGATTGTCGCACCGTGGTCGATCTGATGATCGCCGACGGATCGACCGAGTATCGATGCGCCGCCCTTTGCTCACCCTCACGCTTCGATCGATGGCATGGAGGTGACGCCACCGGGCGGTGGCGGGAACCGATCTGAGTCGGGCCGTAGCGGTTCCGCAGGCTGCGCGCGAGCGGGTGTCGGTCATGACGCGGCGGCGATCAGCCGGGCGAGAACTCCGGATTCGAGGAGGATGAAGAGACCCAAGCCGATGAACACCGCTGGGACGAGCCAGTGCTCGACCCGTTCGAGAGTGTCGACGACCTTCCTGCGAGTGCCCAGCAGCCTGCCGGCGTAGCACCAGATCCCGACGCAGATCAGGAACACGGCGATGGTGACTGCGGTCTGTGGTGGACCGAGCGTCCGAAAGACCGGGGTGTAGACGGCGATGTTGTCGGCACCGTTGGCGATGGTGATGGCAGCAACGCCTGCCATTCCGGTGGCAGCGACCGGGGGTTCGTCCTCGTCGTCGCTGCGCAGCCAGCGGATCAGCGTCCAGAGCCCCAGCGACAGGGGCAGCACACCGAGTAGCCCGACCCATTCTTGCGGCACGATCACCAGTCCCAGAGCGGCGACGACGCTGGTCGCGACGAGGGTGATCAGGCCGAGGTACTGGCCGGTGACGATCTGCCACGCCCGCGGCCTACCCTGGCTGGCGGAGGCGACGAACAGCACCGTCAGCACGACGATGTCGTCGATGTTGGTGCCGGCGAACATCGCCACTGCCGCGGCGATGGTGGTGATCACTGCCGCACCGGGCGTCGGTGAGGATGTAACCGGACGCCCCCGGTGCCGCACGCGACCGTCATGGAGGTCGATCGGATTCGAGGTCGGGGAGCAGTCATACGGATCGTTGCTCCGTGCCCGTGGGATCGACGCGGGTTCGGCCCTCCCGGAGCGACGCGAGGACGACCAGGACTACGCCGCATGTGAGGTAGGTGTCGGCGAGGTTGAAGGTGGGCCACCATCCGGTGTGGAAGTAGTCCGTCACGCGGCCGTCGGCAGCGCGGTCGATGACGTTGGCGGCCGCTCCGGCGACGACCGCCGACAGCCCCACCGTCCCGGTCAGTGAGCCGACGGGGACGGTGCGCCACGCGTACACGGCGATGGCGAGAGTGATGATGGCGGTGACCGCGATGATGACCCCTGGCGGCAGCCCGTTCCCGACGCTGAAGGCGACACCGCTGTTGTAGGCAAGCCTGAGTTGCAGCAACCCCAGTTCGATGACGCGGCCGTCGGAGAGTGCGCGGCGGGCGACGGGGTCGGCCGCGAGTGCCGCCGCGACGAGGACGGCGACGACGATCGCCAGGGTCCACCGGGATCGAGTCGCCGAGCGTCCCCCGGTCGAGACACCCGGCATCGGGCCCGAAGTGGGGTCTGGGCTCATGTCCAGGCCTCGGCTGCTGCCGGGGCAGGTGCGGGCACCGCTGCGGCGGACAGGGGGTGGGTGCGGCCGGCGCGGACTCCGTTGGCGATGACCACGATCTCGGCGAGTTCGTGCACCAGCACCACCGCGGCCAGGCCGAGGATTCCGAACAGGGCGAGCGGCATCAGCACGGTGATGATCGCCAGCGACAGCCCGACGTTCTGCAGCATGATGCGTCGGGATCGGCGCGCGTGGGCCAGGGCGTGCGGCAGGTGCCGCAGGTCCTCACCCATCAGGGCGACGTCGGCGGTCTCGATGGCCACGTCGGTGCCCATGGCGCCCATGGCGATACCGAGGTCGGCGGTGGCCAGTGCGGGGGCGTCGTTGACGCCGTCGCCGACCATCGCGGTCGACCGGCGGCCCTTCAGGTCGCCGATGATGCGTGCTTTGTCCTCCGGTCGCAGATCCGCGTGGACCTCCTCGATGCCGACGTCGGCGGCCAGTGCGCGGGCGGTGCGTTCGTTGTCCCCGGTGAGCATCGCGACGTGGTACCCGTCGCGGCGGAGACCGGCGACGACTTCCGCGGCTTCGGGTCGCAGTTCGTCGCGGACCGCTATCGCGCCGAGGGTGCGGCCGTCCTGTTCGACGAGGACGGCGGTGGCTCCGGCGTGCTGCATCCGTTCCACGTCCGCGGCCAGCGGGCCGGGGTCGATCCACCCTGGTCGGCCGAGGCGGACGTCGTCGCCGCAGAGGCGGCCGGTGAGGCCGGCTCCGGTGACTGCGACGACGTCGTCGGCGGGTGTGTGGTCGTCGACGGCGGCGAGGATCGCCGCGGCCAGGGGGTGCTCGCTGCGCACTTCCAGCGCTGCGGCCACGGCGAGGACCTGTTCGCGGGTCGCACCGTCCGCGGTGGCGACGTCGATGACGACCGGCTTGTTGCGGGTCAGGGTGCCGGTCTTGTCGAGCGCGATCACGCGGATGCGGCCCAGCGCCTCAAGAGCTGAGCCTCCCTTGACCAGGACGCCGAGTTTGCTGGCGGCGCCGATCGCCGCGACGACGGTGACCGGGACGGCGATGGCCAGTGCGCACGGTGAGGCGGCGACGAGGACGACCAGTGCGCGTTCGATCCATACCCGTGGTTCGCCGAGCAGGCTGCCCACGGCGGCGATGAGGGCGGCGGCGACCATGATTGCCGGCACCAGGGGCCTGGCGATCGTGTCGGCCAACCGCTGAGCCTCACCCTTGCGGGACTGCTCGGCCTCGACGATCCGGACGATCTTGGCCAGCGAGTTGTCCTCGGCACGTGCGGAGACCTCCACCTCGAGAACGCCGGTTCCGTTGATCGCCCCGGCATACACGTCGTCGCCGGGCCCGGCCTCGACGGGCACCGATTCGCCGGTGATCGCCGAGGTGTCGAGCGCGGTGGTGCCGCGGCGGATGGTGCCGTCGGTGGCGATGCGCTCGCCGGGCTTGACGATCATCATCTCCCCGAGCATCAACTCGGTCGGCGACACCGCCTGCTCGAGGCCGTCTCGTCGGACTGTGGCGGTGTCGGGAACCAGGGACAACAGTGCCCGTAGACCTCGCCGTGTGCGGGCGACCGCGTACTCCTCGAGGCCCTCGCTGATCGCGAACAAGAACGCGAGCATCGCGGCCTCGCCGACCTCACCAAGGATCACGGCACCGACCGCCGCGATGGTCATCAGGGTGCCGACACCGATCTTGCCGCGCGCGAGCCGCCGAAGGGTCGACGGGACGAAGGTGTAGCCGGCGACGATCAACGCGAGTGATTCGAGCACCAGGGTCAGCCGATCAGGGCCGCCGATCCAGTCAATGATCAGCCCTGCCGCCAGCAGTGCACCGGCCACCGCGGCAGCTCGGATCTCGGTGATCTGCCACAGCTTGTCGGGTTCGTGCTCCTCGTCGCCGTCCAGGCGGGGTTCGTCGTGGCCGCAGCCGCATGCGTCGCTCATCCGGTCACCGCCGACCCGGCGGGCGCGGTGCCGTAAACCGGGCAGAGTGCCACCGCGTTCCCCGTGACGGCGAGGAGGGTCTCGGCCGAAGCGAGCAGGTCCAACAGTTCCGGCCGGACGAGGGAGTAGAACACCTGCCGGCCCTGGGGGCGACCGACGACCAATCCGCAGTCCCGCAGGCACGCCATGTGCGCCGATACCGTCGACTGTGCCAGCCCCAGCTCGCTCACCAGGTCCGCTACACGCACCTCCCTGCTGGCGAGACGGCGAACGATAGCCAACCGTGTCGCATCGGAAAGGCTGTGGAACAACGACACTGCCGCATCGAAAGTCGACGTGGAACCGCCGGGCAGGCGGCCATCCTTATTGATCGTCATGCAACGATGATAGCATCTAAGCCCGGTATGATCGCTATGCGTGAATGCTCGGCCCCGGTCTCGTCGGCACGAGTCCGATCCTCGTCGTGCCGTACTGAGACAGGACGACGGCACGACGAAGAACACCTCCGTGGTGTGGGACCCGGTCACCGGACCTGCGGACGCACGCGACAAACCGCAGTTGCTCCGTACGGCGCGGTCGAGATCGCCGACTTCCCGATCGCGGTGGCACCTGCTACGAAGGCGCTTTCGATTCCCTACTCGCCGAATCCGTCCGAGACGGCGAGGAGGCCGAGGTCAACCAGCTGCATTGCGGGTCGAACGGCGCGCCGACGCGTCGGGAGTGTCGTCGAGACGATCGAACGCACCGGTCATTGCGGCATGCAGCTCGGTGAGCTGCGCGATCGACTCCTCCTCCCGGGTGATGTGCTCGCGCAGTGTTGGCCGCAGCCCGGTCTTCACAGCGGCGCAGGAGTCGTTCTCCCATGCGCGCAGCATCGTCTTGATCTGTGGCAGCGTCAGTTTCGAGCTTTTCGCGGCGGTGATGAACGCCAACCGTTGCTGTGCTCGTTTGTCGTAGACGCGGTACCCGTTCGGGGCTCGGTCCGCCGGCAGCAGCCCCTCGCTTTCGTGGAAGCGCAGCGTCGTCGCCGGCACCCCGTCGCCGAGGAGAGTTACGAGATCAGATCAGCAGGGCTTCGGCAAGCCTGGTCTTCGTCCGTACGCAATCGTCAAAGACTGCGCTCGCCCTGTCGATTCGTTCTGTACGACGCCGCGCGAGAGGCTCGCCCGGCAAGCTTCCCCCGACTTTCGGGAAGTCGGGGGAAGTATCCTATCGCAGGTCGTCAGCCGGTCAGCAACACATCATTGCGGCGCACATGTCCCCACACATGCCGGTGGCCATCATGATCTGGCAATCCCACCACGTCTGCAGGTTGGTCATCAGTTCGGTCATCGGAATCTCCCTCAATTCTGGTCCCGAGGAGACGGGACATCACGACCATATACTGAGTACGTACATAGATAGTAGATGTCGTGTTACCGACGACCCTAGGATCAGGAGACGACAGGGCAGGAGGCGATAGGTGCGGGTGAACGGATTCGGTGAACTCGAGGCGGTAGTGATGGATCGCCTGTGGGCCCGCGGTGCGCGAAGCACCGTGCGGGAGTTGTTCGACGAATTGGCCGAGCAGCGGGTGATTGCCTACACCACGGTGATGTCGACGATGGACAACCTGCACCGTAAGGGCTGGTTGGAGCGCACCCGTAGGGGCAAGGCGTTCGACTACTGGCCGACGTTGTCTCGCGAGGAGCACAGTGCCCGGCTGATGCGTCACGCGTTCGCTGCGGGCGGCAAGTCGGACCTGGTGCTCACCCATTTCGTCGAGCAGATGAGCGACGAAGAGTCGGAGCGTGTGCGAAGAGCGTTGCGCAGACTGACCGACCCCGGCCAGTCGCGATGACTCTGACTCTGTGCCTGCTGCTCTACGGGCTCGTGGTCTCGGTAGCCGGTCCGCCTGTGCTCGCGCGACTGACCCGCCGGGGCATCGCTCCGCAGCTCGGGATAGCTGCCTGGAGTGCAGCAATGGCGGTGGTGATCCTGACCTGGACCGGCGCGGCGATCATGCTCGTCACCGAAGCGGTGCATTGGAACAGAGACGCTCACTGGGTGTCAGCGTGCGTCGTCGAGGTGCTCCGGTCGATCGACGGCCGTGCCGCAGCACTGCTTCAGGGAACACTGATAGCAGTCTCCGCGGTCGCTGCGGCGGCGCTTCCGTTGGTGGTGTGGAGGGCTGGGCGGGGCATGCTGCGGATGCGAACGCACACGCTTCGCCACGCCCGGACGGCGAGGGTGATCGGCCAACGCCTGCCCGGTACCGACGCGGTGGTCGTCGACACCGCGGATCGGCTCGCCTACTGCGTTGCTGGCCGTCCGAAGACCATCGTGATCACTACTGGTGCCCTGGATGCACTCGTCCCGGATCAGTTAGGCGCCGTCTTGGCGCACGAACGTGCTCACCTAATCGGTCGCCATCACCTGCTGCTCGCCTCTGTTCGCGGACTCGCCGCGGCAGCTCCATGGATGCGGTTGTTCCGCGACGGGGCGACCGAGATCGCCCTGCTGCTCGAGATGTGCGCGGACGACAGCGCTGCCCGCTCCCATGGTCGGCGGGCGCTACTCGGTGGTCTGCTCGCCCTCACTGGTTCGTCCGTCGCTCCCGCGGGTGCCCTCGGCGCGAGCGGAGGCGACGTGCTCGCTCGTGCTCATCGCCTCACCGTCGCTGTGTCCACCCCCGTGCACGCGCGGGCCCGCACCCAACTGTCCTTGATCGTCCTCTCGATCACCGCGAGTCCGATCGTGTTCGGTGCCCTCGCCGCTGCGGGTGTGATCATGTGTGGTCCGATGGGCTCTTGAGTGGTCCTGCCAAGAGCGGGTCGATCGGTCAGTGGTGACGGCAGTCGCCGCGCCGAGCCAATTTCAATCGTGCGCCCTCGTCCGTCGAGCGACGGGTAGAACTGTCCCTCGGGTGCGGGGGCGTCGTTATGCAAGGCGATCAGGTTGCCGTCGGTGTCGACGGTTGCGAACTGCGTCGATCCCTGGTCCGTCGAGACGGGACGGCCCGCATCTGCGGGATGAAGAACGCCCGCACGGGACATCTCGTCGGATCGACGACCGCCGGATTCAGCGACGTCCGCGACTCCGCACTCAAAAAGGGATGCGGGCCCCCGAGCACGGCTGTATCACCTTCATTGTTCGGTGTCACCGAAGGCATTAACAGCACGCCGAACACCGTCAGTGCTTTCAGCAAACCGGCCTCCGGAGCTGTGCCCCGTCGACCATGCCGATCAGCTGACTGTATGTCACCGACGATACCAATGAGTACCCCCTGGGGTATCCCGATTCGGGTGTCAGCCGAGGATGGCTTCCCGGAGCTGAGCCATGCTCGGCGCACCCGCCGGCCCGTCACCTGTCATGTACACACGGCAGGCCAGACCGACTGCGGCGGATGTGTCGCCCATGACGTCGACGCCGTCGACGAGAACGGTCGGAGAGCCACGAAAACGCACCTGTTCGGCCATGTCCACCGTGTCCACGCGTTGATAGACGAGCACGGCGTCCGAGTGTTCCGCGGCGAGGAGCTGCAACCGTTCAGCAGTGACCGTCCAGTTCGGGCAACCGTCGAAATACTGCAGGGTGATCTCCATCCACCCACGGTATATCCGTGCTGAAGTTGGCAGCGCACAGGTCGTAGAATTCGATTACGCGGAAGGAGACGGAGTGCCGAACTTCTCCCGTCACTCTCGACGGAAAGGGCTTGCTCATGAATCTGTCCAGTGAGAGTGACGGCACCTCGGCCTGTTCCTGCTGTGGTCGCGATTTCCCGACCGTGAAGTTGCACTCCCTGGCAGGGGGAGCTGC
Organism: Rhodococcus sp. PML026; assembly: GCF_000963615.1. NCBI lineage: Bacteria > Bacillati > Actinomycetota > Actinomycetes > Mycobacteriales > Nocardiaceae > Rhodococcus > Rhodococcus sp. PML026. The sequence continues at coordinate 23,640 of NZ_KQ031370.1, forward strand.
CTATATCTGCCGACGTTGCGGACTGTGGGTTGCGATCCGTCGACGCTAGAGAGAACAGCGTGGGTGTACCGCTCTTCAGTAGGCTGCCTGCACCGATACGTCGTCTCGGCCATGGCGTACCGCCGTACGCAACCGGCGCGCGTCGCCCGTGCGGCTCGATCCGGCCCGTACCAAAGCCCGGGTCGGCGGCGTCCACCGCCGCGACCTTTCGCGGCCATGTCGCGCAGATTCTGCGATTGGTTCCCGTCGACCACGTGAAGAGGCTGTTGCTGCGCCTCGTCCAGCGTCACTCGTACACAGATCGGGTTGTCGGACATGTGCAATGCGTTCACCGACTCGTCGATCGACCCACCGAGCGCGATGGCCAACGCGTAGCGATGCGGGCGAACCACCCGCGGTTGTCCACAGCGGGAGACCCAGAATCTGCCGTATCCGTCGTCGGCAATGGCTCCGATCCGGATCGCACACGGGGACCGATGCGGCCGTGCACGACGTAGCTGCGAAACCGAGCTCGCTCGTCGGCGTCGCCGACTATTGACGGTTTCGGCACCGACCTCCCAACCCACCTAGCAACTACCGGCATCGCTGACGCCTTGGCGAAGAGATCAGGGCCAAGCGAGAGATGGTGTGTATCGAACATCCTCTCCACACGCTCAAACCGATTGATTCACGTTGCGACAGTGTTTCTGTTGGTCGAGTCCGCCGGTGGAGCAGAACGATCTCGGGAGCGCGGACCCGTAGGTTTTCGCTGGCCGGGAATAGACCTATCCCCATAGGGATCGTCGCTCGGTGTGAGTGAAGGTGAAGATGCTTGCAAGCAGGCTGATGGCTGCGGTAACCAGGAGTACTTGAGGTCCGGTGATCGCGGCACCGATCAGAGCCCCGGCTGCGCCTCCGGCTGCGAAGGACCCGAGAAGCATTGCATAGCAAAGCCAGTCGAGGTAAGTACCGCCGCCCAGTAGGTGTCTTTCGATCCCTTGGCCCAGTTTGACGACGGTGCCGGTGACGTAGCTCAGGGGGATGTAGGTTTCTTCTCGTTTCGTGAATGCTGTGTTGAGCGCGCCGAGAGCGAACGCAACCAACAGAATGGGATAGAAATTTACGTCGTCGGACGCCCAGCCGGATATCCCGATATCGATGAGCCCTGCCGCGGCGAGGGCGATGGTCGTGACAACTGTTGCTCCGTGTGGGTGATTGGACCAGTATCGGCGGCGGCAGATCGACGCGATCACCACTCCCGCCAGAAAGGCACCCATCAAAGCCAGCGCCGCCCACGGCGATGCGCCGGGTGCAACGGGCTTACCTTCCGGACTGCCGAAATGCCCGATGACGGCGCGTTCGGTGTTGCCGGTCATGAACGTCACGAAATACCCCGCCGAATGCAGAAATGCGACAGCACCCACCATTCCGGCCAGCGCGGACAGTATCCACGACAGTCGCGCCTCCGCGCCGACGGCTGTTTCGCGGCTGAGTGCCACAGAAGATGTCATGCAACCAAGTCTCCCGGCCGTGTACGGAGCCGCAAGTCGATGAGGTGCAGCTCACTCGGCGGTTCTTCGGTGTTCGTATTCCCTTCGGAAGCAATCGAACTCCCACCTGCACCTCGTCTGCCGACCTCGGTGACAAGCCCACCCAGCGGTGTAATTTGCGTGCTCAAGTAGCACGAACTCGCGGCCCATCCGCGCGTGGTCAGTTCCATCCCTGTGGATCGGTGGGCGGCACAGTGTCCGGATATCAGCCGATGAGTCGGAAGGCTTCCGTCCCGCCGAGATGTGGGAACGCTGGCGTACTGTCCTGCGGTTCTATCGCTACCCCTCGACGCTACTACTCACCGAGCACGTACCGGGGGAGACTTTTCCCGGTATGTGCAGGTGGCCGGTGCGTCCAGGCCCCGTCGCCGTTCCGATCGACCGGTGGGGTCGTGCCGTTTCCCGCCGACCCGATGCCCCAGGTAGCGGTCGGGGCGGTCATCGCTGCTCACCGCTCCGGGCGACTGCCCCGGCGCGATCCACGCCCGCCCCTGTCGTGGCGACGCGGTCGTGGCGAGCGGGAAACTGACGTCACCGGCACACCACCGCACCCGGTGTCAGCTGCACCAGGCTCGGACTACTAGCTAATCGGTGTCGATGCCCGCCGCCGTGCCCACGCCGCTCTGGCCGATGTGCCTGACCTCGTCGATGATCTCGAGTATCGGATCGAGACTCTGATGCACCGCACCCTGGAACTACTAGACATCGAGCCGGACGCCGAAGCGTCCGTCGAATGGGTCGGCGAACAGTGACCGACACGGACGATCCGCCAACGCCAACGCCAACGCCAACGCCGAAGTCCGTGCGCCGACGTCACGGTTTGTCGGTGCCGGGTCGTCCCGCCGCGGGGCCTCGCTTCTTGATCGAGCGCGTGCGATCGACTGCTTCGATGTCCGCATTGATGGTTCGGCGGAGCTTCCTCAGGGTCAGTGCCGACAGCGGCAGGCTTGCTGCAAGTGCGCCAAGCAGTACCAACACGAAGGAAATGTCAAGGCTCGTCAGTGCGTCGACGGCCAAAAGCACTCCTGCGGCGACACACACGAAGAGCAGGCGTGCACCGTTGTAGGCCAGCACATGAAGGGCAAGCTGCCCGCGAGCAGTTGAGGGTGCGCGGAACACCGGCATCGGCCGTCCTGTCGTGCGTAGGGGCTTCCTGGGACCTTGATTCAAATACTATGGTGCATAGTATTTGATGGAGGAGCAATATGAACAGCAGCAGAAACCCCGCCCGAGGCCGACGGAGCTCGACTCGGCGATCACGCCCAGCCGGAGTGCCCGGGGGCGTGCGCGCTCCCTGGGCGGTGATAGGCGCGGGTGTCGTCATCGTCGTGCTCGTCGGTGCGATCGGATACAACCTGGCCCCCCGCGTCCTCGAACGCAATCAGGCCGAGCGGTTCGCGCCGACCGCCGACGACCCGGACCCCTCCCGCGGCATCGACGGCGTCGTCGAGGTCGAGTATCCGGCCGCGCGGCACGTCGAACCAGCTCAGAGAGTTGCCTACGATCAGAGTCCGCCGTTCGGCGGCCCTCACGACCAGACCTGGGCGACGTGTACCGGAGTGGTGTACCCCGTCCCGCTACGCAGCGAGAACGCGGTTCATTCGCTCGAACACGGGGCGGTGTGGGTGACGTACGACCCGAACCGGGTCTCCTCCGACGAGGTCGGTTCACTCGCCGGGCGGGTCGAGGGCGAGCCCTACACGATGATGTCGCCCTACCCGGGCCTGACGGCACCGATCACGCTGCAGTCGTGGGGCCATCGACTCGAGCTCGACAATGCCTCCGACCGGCGCATCACTCAGTTCGTCGCTGCTCTGCGACAGAACCCCTCGACCCACCCCGAGAGCGGAGCCAGTTGCTCGACCATTCCCGGCGCGTTCGATCCCGACAACCCGCCGCCGTTCGACGCCAGCGAGCCAGGACCGGACGCGGTGCCCCTCGAGGAAGACCCGGCCCTCGACAGTGCGCCAGCGCCGATGGGGGAGGGGAGTCGATGACCGTGCACGGCCAGGCCGACGATGCCCAGATCGACGATGCACAGAACGACAGTGCACAGAATGACGCCGCGGAAACGGGACCCAGATCCAGGCCCAGGGCACTGCTCATCGGCTTGGCGGTGACAGCTCTCGTCCTGTCCGGCGTCCTCATCGGCGTACTGCTCACACCGGACAGCGCACGAGTGGCCGTACCGGCATCGAATTCGGTGGATGTGGGTTTCGCGCAGGACATGTCGGTCCATCACAACCAGGCGATCGAGATGTCGGCGATGGCGTTGGGACGCTCGACGGATCCGGTCATCCGGACCCTCGCCTTCGACGTGTTGACCTCGCAGCAGAGCCAAGTCGGCACGATGCAAGGCTGGTTGACACTGTGGGACAGGCCATATCTGCCCGACGGCCCGACGATGACGTGGATGACCGGGGCCAGCTCGACAGGGGGTCACCCGATGGACATGAGCGCGTCCGCGAACGACAGCGGACAGGACGCGACGTCGATGCCCGGCATGGCCAGTACCGCCGAGCTGACGGCACTTCGCCGGATGAACGCCGAAGAATTCGACGGCCGGTATCTACAACTGCTCCGCCGCCACCATCGTGGGGGAATCCCGATGGCAGAGCAGGGAGCAGCGAACGCGACAGTTCCCGCTGTCGCCGCGCTCGCGGGCTCGATCGCCTCCGCGCAAACCGCCGAGGTCGGTCAGATCGATGTCCTGCTGAGCGCACACGGGGTCTCACCGTTGCCGGAGAGCTGACGCCGATATCTAAATACTATGTTGCATAGTAATAACGATTGGGATGACCCCCATGACCGGCATCGGCACGCATGAAAAGGCGTCGAATCGTCGAGTTACTGTGCAAAGCACTCACTTTCGACGCCGAATCGATAGGCGAAACAGCGACGAATGCAGTCGAGAGTGTGACAGAAGGGGCTTGTGGTGTCGATGGGATCACGCAACACTGACCCACGGCCGACACGGCATCCACTGCGATCGTGACCGGCATTCAACGAGAAGGGTGGGGTGACCACGTGAACAACGCGGGAAAGACGACGCCGAGCGGCGGGCGACGTCGCGCATGCCGAGGTGCGCGGACATACGTGATCGTCGGTGCCGCACTCGGTGCGGTGTTCCTGCACGCCCCGGTAGCCGAAGCGAATCCGGGTCAACCGGCCGTGGAGTCCGGGGACGAGGTCGAAGGTCAGCAGACCGCCGACGCCGTCAGCCGGTTGATCCGCCTGGCCGATCGGGCCGCGACAATCGGTACCGATCCGATCGCGGTGGCAGACCTCGCAGCCTTCGCATCCTCGACGTGGGCCGCCGCCCAGGCCGGCGGCGTCATCGCGGACACCGCCGGCCCGGTGTCCGCGTCGGCAGGATGCATCGTCGACGCCATCGCCCGTGGAGTCTCGAATGCCCCGGCGCAGTCCCTGTCCTGCCTGGCCCCGTTGGCGACTCTCGACCCACTCCTGGCCCTTCGTATCGCCGCATCGCTCCAGGTCGACGCCCTCGACCCCGCAGTCCCGCATGACGGCGACCGAGGTGGGGAACAGGATCCGGTGACGGGCAACACCGGCCGCGATTCGCCCGTGCCCGGCACCACCGACACCCCTCCCGCATCCGAGACGACCGCGCCCGAAGATTCTGTTCCTGATGCAGCACAGCAGCGCGGTTCCACGTCCGGTGGCTCGGCCACCTCCCGAGGTACTGCGTCTGCTGTCGCACCCAGCAGCGGACTGGTCACCTCGAATTTCGGCACCCGAAGCGGGACACAACACGGCGGTGTCGACATCGCCGACTCACTGGGCTCACCGATCGTCGCCGCGGCCGATGGAACGGTCATCAGCGCCGGGCCCGCACAGGGCTTCGGGCTGTGGGTTCGGATCAGACACGACGATGGATCGATCACCACCTACGGGCACAACAACGGAAATTCGGTCACGGTGGGTCAGCGCGTCCGTAAGGGCGATCGGATTGCAGAGGTCGGGAACCGCGGTAACTCGACGGGTCCGCATCTGCATTTCGAGGCGACTTCTCCCGCGGGACAGAAGGTCGATCCGCAAGCCTGGCTCGGTGAGCGTGGAGCCAGAATCGGGGTGGGCACACGTGCGCGATGAATGCGCCCGATCAGGCCCTTGCCAGTAAGCGCGATCAGGCGATGAGCTCGCGGCAGTCCCCGAGCGCGGGACGGCCGCGACAGCTCAGGTCCGTTGACTGGTCTCGCTACCGATCTTTTTCAGAAAGTCGTTGTAGGCGTTGAGTTCGCTGTACCCGTCTTCTTCGGCGTGCCGGTCCGCGGCAGCCGATTCCTCCTTTTCGTCCCGGTTCCACCGAATGCAGAAGATGAGCACCACCAGCAGGGCCACCGGCTCACCGTAGGACCACGCAAGCGCCCCGGCGAGCTTCTGATCGGATACCGGATCGACACCCCACTGCGGGGGAGGGGAGGCGAACGTGGCGAGCATGGGGGTGCTCGACATCATCAGGATGACACCGAAGAACACATGCAACGGCATCTCGACGAACAGGTCGAACAACCGGCCCAGATTGCTCTGCCGAACGGGGAGGGGGCCGACGGCGAGCACAGGGATGATGAACAGCAGCCCGCTGGCGAAGAAGAAGATCTCCATCGATACGTGCCCGATGACTGTGATGGCGAGAACATCGAAGATCGACGACAGATACAGCCCGTAATAGCTGAAGAGGAACAACGGGATCGTCAGACCTGGATGTAGTGCGATGCGCCCGGCGCGGCTACGCAACCCCGTCAGCGCCGCGATCAGTACCCACCGCCCGGCTCCGTGATGAGCGGTGGCACGCAACAGAAGTCGTCCGGGCGAACCCACCACCAACAACGGTGGGATGGTCATCGACAACGTCAGATGCTGGAACATGAAGACGCTGAACAGGCTGTATCCGTAGCGTTCGACCTGCAGTCCGGTCACCAGGACCAGCGCCGCGCAGCCGAGCAGAAAACTCGCACTCCGCCACCGTGACCATGCGATACCCCGGCCGCGGATCCGGTAGAGCCCCCAGCAGTACAGTCCGGCCATGACGATGCCGGCGATCGGCAGGATCGGGAGCGGCGGAAGATCGAAGCTCAGCAACGCTGCCAGGGTCGGCGGGCCTTCCGGGGGAGTTACGGCGGCGATGTTCATCGGGCCCCTGTCATTGCTTGTCCTTGCCTCGGATCACCAACGTCAGGGCGATGGCAGCGAGACCGAGGACAGTCAGGCCCACGATGGAGAGCAGCATCATGGTGTTCTGTTTCGGTGGCCGGTCCTCGCTGGCGGACGGGTTGTTCGGATCGTAGGCCTGCGTCGGCGTGGTCGAGGGAGCCGGCGAGGTCGCACCGCCCTGCGATTGCTGTGCAGCAGCGTCCGGGCGGGTGGCGGTCTCCGCGACGTCGACCGAAAAGCCGTACGACCCGGTGATCGGGTGCCCGTCCGCGGAGGTGACGCGGTAGCCGACGGTGTACTGCCCGTTGGGTAGGCCGTCCTCGAGCAGGACCGATACGTCGGGGCCCTCGACCGTGGCCGTACCCTGCGTCCACTGAGTATCGCCAGGACCTACCACGCTGATGGTCGCGAACGATTCGTTGATGTCCTGATTGAACTTGAGGCCGACGCCGATCGGTGCGAACTCGAGCGTCACATCGGCCGGGGGGTCGGAGCTGACGAGTTCACTGTGCGCCGATGCCGGGGCCGCGGAGAACAGTGCTGTGCCGCACATGAGCACGGCGACCAGCATCCATCGTTTCACGTTCGGTTCTCCTCTGGTCGTACTGATTCTCCTTACTACTATGCGCACTAGTAGTAAGGGGGTGTGAGCCTACGGGGGTCGGTCGACCGTGTTACTTGTCGACGTCCGGCCGTTTCGATACGTCCGGTCCGGCAATCGCTTCGGTGATCACTTCCGAGGGCGCGATCGAATCCGAGTGCGGGCCACCGACGTGCTGCTCGGCGCGGATGCGTTCGACCATGTGCGGATAGTGCAGCTCGAACGCCGGCCGCTCGGAGCGGATCCGGGGCATCTCGATGAAATTGTGCCGCGGGGGTGGGCAACTGGTCGCCCACTCGAGGGAGTTACCGAAGCCCCAGGGGTCGTCGACGGTGACCACTTCGCCGTAGCGGTAGCTCTTGAACACGTTCCAGATGAACGGCAGCGTCGAGGCCCCGAGGACGAACGATCCCACGGTCGAGATCTGGTTGAGGGTGGTGAATCCGTCGGACGGGAGGTAGTCGGCGTAGCGGCGCGGCATTCCTTGGGCGCCGAGCCAGTGCTGGACGAGGAAGGTGGCGTGGAAGCCGAGGAACGTCAGCCAGAAGTGCCACTTGCCCAGTCGTTCGTCGAGCATGCGGCCGGTCATCTTGGGGAACCAGAAGTAGATGCCGGCGTAGGTCGCGAACACGACCGTTCCGAACACGACGTAGTGGAAGTGCGCGACGACGAAGTAGGTGTCGGTGACGTTGAAGTCGATGGGCGGGCTCGCCAGGAGCACTCCGGACAGTCCACCGAAGACGAACGTGATCAGGAATCCGATGGAGAAGAGCATGGGGGATTCGAGGGTGACCTGGCCGCGCCACATGGTGCCGATCCAGTTGAAGATCTTCACCCCGGTCGGCACGGCGATGAGGAAGGTCATGAACGAGAAGAACGGCAGCAGCACGGCACCGGTGGCGTACATGTGGTGCGCCCACACCGCGATGGACAGGGCGGCGATGCCGACGGTGGCGTAGATCAACCCCTTGTACCCGAAGATGGGTTTGCGGGAGAAGACCGGGAAGATCTCCGAGACGATTCCGAAGAACGGTAGCGCGATGATGTAGACCTCGGGGTGTCCGAAGAACCAGAACAGGTGCTGCCAGAGCAACGCTCCGCCGTTGGCGGGATCGAAGATGTGGGTGCCGAGTTTACGGTCGGCGAGCAGGCCCATCAGTGCTGCGGTCAGCAGTGGGAACGCCAGCAGGATCAAGATCGAGGTCACCAGGATGTTCCAGGTGAAGATCGGTAGCCGGAACATCGTCATTCCCGGTGCGCGCAGGCACACCACGGTGGTGACCATGTTGACCCCGCCCAGGATGGTGCCCAGGCCGGCGACGAGCAGGCCCACGATCCACAGGTCGGATCCGATACCGGGGGAGTAGACGGCGCTGCTCAACGGGGTGTACGCGGTCCAGCCGAAGTCTGCGGCACCGCCGGGGCTGATGAAACCTGCGGTGGTGACCAGTGCGCCGAACAGGTACAGCCAGTAGGAGAAGGCATTGAGCCGGGGGAAGGCGACATCGGGTGCGCCGATCTGCAGCGGCAGGATGTAGTTGCCGAAGCCGAAGACGATCGGGGTGGCGTAGAGCAGCAGCATGATCGTGCCGTGCATGGTGAAGAGCTGGTTGTACTGCTCGTTGGAGAGGAACTGCATTCCCGGGACCGCGAGCTCGGAGCGCATGATCAACGCCATCAGGCCACCGACGAGAAAGAACCCGAACGAGGTCACCAAGTACATCAGTCCGATGACCTTCGGATCGGTGGTGGTGACCATCGTGTGCAGGAACGACCCCTTGCGGGCCCCGCGGGGTGGATAGGGGCGAACCGCCGGCGCAGCCGGAGGAGATGTCAGCGCCGTCATGGAACCACCTTCGTGTCGCACGCGAATTACAGGACGCGTCCGCCAGTGTAACCCAAATACTATGCAGCATAGTATTTGGGGTTGTTCAGATCAGCAGGACCGCGCACGCTGCGGCGGAGACCGCGCTGAGCGAGACGACGGCCAACACGGCCGGCACGACGAGGGGCAGCACGGCGGCGGCAGCATAAGCGCCCGCTCGGGTTCGGCTCGGTGTTTGCGCGCTCGTGTCGAGGTGATGCAACCGCTCGGTGGTCGAGTCCCCGATCAGGCCCAGTGCCCACAGTGGCCGCGCAGAATGCGCCTGCGAGACCGTCGACAATGCCGAACGTACAGTGTCGGCGCTGGTGACTGCGGCCGCGGACCGGTCGGCTGCGACCTCGACCAGGACCCGTACCGCCGCGGGTGCCGCGGCGAAGAGGGGAACGCGAGGAAGCGCTTTGGCCAGGATCTCGCAGATGTTGACGATGCGGTGATGGCGCCCGCGCAGGTGGGCACGTTCGTGTGCGATCACTGCTCGCTGTTGTTCGGGATCGAGATGGGCGAGCAGGCCTTCGGTGGCCACGACGTAGCCGGGGCGACCGTCGATGCTGTAGGCCAGCGGGAGTGGGTGGTCGAGCCACATGATCGGTTCGGGTCCGGGGTCCGTGCGCGCCACGACGGCGATGACATCGCGGTGATAGTCGCGGACTTTGGACCGCGCTCGAAGCTGACGGCGAGTCGAGCGCAGGACGCGCGCCGATGCCGACGCCGCGAGGACGACCGATGCCCCGGCGACCGCTTCCCCGATCCACGGCTGGGCCGCGTGTTGCAGCGAGCCCAGGCAGCGGACGGCGAGTTCGACCATGCCCTCGGCCGGCGCATGGCCGGGCCAGAGCAACACCGCCACCGCGGATCCCACGAGAAACAGCACCCCGGCGATGCTGCCGATCCAAGCGGTCAAGGCGAGAGAGGGGCCGACGGTGCGGGTGAGTGAGGTCAGCAGCGGCGGCATGGCAACGGCCACCAGGGTCGCGGCGAGGAGTAATGCCAGTGCGACGATCACCGGTTCGCGTCCGGCAGGTTCCCCCGCAGGGCGTCCAGTTCGTCGTCGGTGACGGTTTTCGCGAAATGCATCAGCACGGCGGCCGAGTCGGTGCTGGTGTCGAGGATTTCGCGCAGCGCTTGCGAGGTGGCCTCGGCCCGAGATTGCACGGGCGAGTAGAGATAGGCGCGTGACTGCTTGGTCCGCTCGACCCACCCCTTCTCGTGGAGATGGGTCACGACGGTCAGGATCGTGGTGTAGGCGGGGTTTCTGTCGGCCATGCGTTCACGCAGGTCGTGGACCGACTGCGGTCGATCACATTGCCAGAGCACGTTCATCACCTCCGCTTCGAGATCACCGAGCCTTTTCATCGCCAGTTCTTCTTTCCTCGTCGTGTCAGGTGATATCGACTCCGCGTGCCGACAGCCACGCCGTCGGGTCGGACTTGGCACCGTCGGGTTGCCACACTTCGTAATGCAGGTGGGGTCCGGTGGATTGGCCTCGGTTGCCTACCGTAGCAATGAGCTCGCCGGCTTTCACGCGTTGACCGGCGGTGACGAGCGCCTGGTCTATGTGGCCGTACACCCCGATCGTGCCGTCGTCCTGACGAATACGCACCCACAGGCCGAACCCTTGCGCCGGCCCTGCTTCGATGACCTCACCGTCGGTCACCGATACGATCGGCGTCCCGATCGTATTGGCGATGTCGAGTCCGTAATGCGTTGTCCCCCAACGCGGCCCAGAACTGGAGGTCAATGTGCCCGACACCGGCACCACCGAGAGCGGGCGCCGCGCCTCGGCATCGCGTGCGGCGCGCTCCGCCGCCCGAACTCCCCCCTCGGCGAGTTGCTCGGTCATGCGCTGCGCGAGCCGGCCGACATCGAGATCGGGCATTTGCAACACCTGCGGGGGTGAGGCGACGACCGGGCTCGGCGGCAGGACGCCGGCGGGAGGGCTATCGATACTCGCAGCGCTGAGCGCCACACTGTCCTGCGACCCGGTGTTCGGAGACGTCGCTGCCGCGGACAGAAAGGCACCGACCGCGACCGACGCAGCGATGGCGCGGCCACCCGGCTTCGGCACCCGGCGGCGATGAAGTCCGCGGCGAGCACGTCGCGACACGGCCTGCACTACATCGCGGCCACCGTCGCCGTGTGTCGTCTCGTCCGGACCGGCCACGTGCACCCACATCGACGCGGCAGTGTCCGCGGCCGCGGTGTCCCAGGCGGCGCTGACCGCGTGAGCGGGTACATCCGGTGCGGGCGTCTGCGCCGAAGGCGTGTGCTCGTCCTGCGACCGATTGTCGGAGTACACGGTCTCGGCGGGCGACTCGGTCACGAAACGCGAGGGTGCGAACCCGGCGTGTCGATGACGGGGGTGATCGATGAGCGCCGTCGGCCTGTTGCCGACGGGCATCGAGACCGCGACGCCGGGTGCCGGCGCTGCGTAGTCGTCGTCGATCGGATCGGGTGTGCGGTGTCGGGCCAAGATCACAATCCTTGGTGGCTACGAGGCCGTGGCCTCGCTCGAGATAACGAAATGGTGACGGTCAGGCCACAGGTTACTACTATCGAGCATAGTTTTTCCATCCCACTCGACCCGGATTCGTCCGTACCGCTGGTCACGGTCCTCGGAGGACATCCCGCCGGGCTACGACATCCCGCCGGGCTACGACATCCCGCCGGGCTACGACATCCGCACCGGAACAGGGCTGGGCGTTTCGGGTATCAGGGGTGATCGCGCCGAGAGGACAGGCCACCGAGCATGGTGTTGTACGCCTCGAGTTCGGTATCACCTTGATCGTCGACTCGGCGGTCTCGTTGCCGTGCCGCGCTCTCGTCGGCCGCCGACCACCGGACCGCGGCGAGAACCGCGGCAGCGAGCAACGGCAACTCCCCGATGCCCCACGCCAGAGTGCCGCCGCGCCGCTGGTCGGCCAGCAGGTCTGCGTTCCAGTCCAGACGCAGTCCGCTGTAGAAGCTCGCTCCGAGCGCGGTCTCGAGATCGATCGTCACGACGAGGAAGAATGCGAACCCGGCCAATGCGGTGATACTCGCGAGCAACTTCGTCAGTCCCGCGATCGGTCTCGGTACCGGGTCTTCGCCGACCGTGCCCCAGAACATCACCATCCCGACGGTCAGGAACCAGCCCTTCATCACCATGTGTGCCACATGCGAGTCGGCGACGGTGTCGAACAGTCCGCCGGGGTAGAGCAGGTAGAAGCTGCTCAGGAACACCGTGGTGCTGACCCACGGGTGTATCGCGATCCGGGCTGCTCGGCTCTGCCATGCAGCCCGGAGCCATTCGCGCGAGCCCGGTGCTTCGGCGGCCGACGCGGTCGGCAGGACCGAGGCGAACAAGGTTGCCGGTCGGCCGAGGACCAACAGCAACGGCACGGCGACGGCGACCGCGGTCAGTCCCGCCATGTGCACGCTGAACATCGCCGGGCTGTAGAACCCGACCCCGGACGAGGTCGCCACGAGCAGCACCGCAGTACCCGCCAACCAGCTCGCTGTCCACCGCCGCCGCCATGACAGGCCTGCCCGCCGACGGCGCCGCACGGCCACCAGATACAGGACGGCCGCGATCACCGCCGCGGAGCCGAACACCAGGTCGAAACGCCACTCGAACGCCAACCGCGCAGCGGTGGGCGGGCCGTCCAACACGTAGCCCAAGGCCTCTTCGTGCGCCTGGGGCAGCGAGGTGTCCTGCGGCGGGGGCGGGGGAGTGCGGCCCAGTGCGACCGCCAGGCCCACGGTGGTGACGAGAACGAGGGTCTCGATCATCGACAACGTGATCAGGGATCTGCGCCTCGCGGGGTCGTGAGCCAGAGCGCGGACCGTTCGTCGTCGCTGTATCCACCCGAGGGTCCCCACGATCGCCAGAGCTGCGATCTTCGCCAGTATCAGAGCGCCGTACGTCGAATCCCACAGCGACGTCACGGGCACTCGCACGGCAGCGTTGACCACTCCGGAGACCGCCATGATCACGAACGCGACCAGAGCGAGCGTCGAGTAGCGGCGGGTCGCGACGGCAAGGTGCCCACCTCCGCGCAGCGCATGAGCGAGAAGTGCGAGGAGTCCGCCCACCCACAGCGCGGCAGCGAGGATGTGCAGGATCAACGAGTTCGTCGCGATGTCGTGATTGCCGCCGGTCGAGGAGTGGCCGGTGACCGCGCGCGGGATCAACGCGAGCATCGACAGGGCGAACAAGGCGGGGGTCCATCGATGCCGCAACACCGCCGCGCATGCTGCGGCGGTGATCGCCGCGACCGCAGAGGTGATGGCCCATGCAGTGGAGGCCTCGACATCGCCGATCGCACCGAGGAACTGCACCGGTTGCGCTGCAACGGATCCGACAGGTTGACCCGAGGCGTCCGAGAGTGTCAGCGGCACCAACGCCGCCGCGCACACCGCCCACACTGCGGAGGCCTTCGCCGCGGTGCGGACGGCTACGTACCCGTCGATGTCGAGCACACCCGACCTCTGAGGCGGAACGAGAAATGCCGCGAGGAGCAGCGACCCCGCCGCCACGACGGCAGCCACCTCGCCGATCGCGGTCAGTGCCGGGATCCCGTACGTGGTGATCGGGCCCGGATCGGGCAGACCCAACAGCACGAGCGCTTGCGACGTCGACATCGCTGCGAGCAGTGCAGCGACCACCGCGGCAATCGCTGCGCACAGCACCATCACCTGCGATCCGGAGCGTCGATCCACTGCGCCGCGGGTCGAATGGGCCGCTTCGGTGGCCATGGTGTGCGCCTCTTCCCGGTGGATCGTGTTTCCGGCATGGGCGCGAGGCAGTCCGACCTGCGCCGACAATGAACTACTACGAATGATAGTTGTACGAGTCCGGGCAGCCACCGCCGGATGATCCTTCAACACTTGCATGTATGCGCATATCGCAATATGTTGTCGTTCTGCGGATCTGACACGACGAAGGAGCAACGATGGGGCACGGACATGGCCACGGGATAGAGCCGGGTTCACCGGCCAGCGCGTCCGGTAAGCACCTCGGGCGACTGTGGATCGCTGTCGGTCTGGGGGCGGTCACCCTGGTGACGCAGGTCGTCGTCGGCCTGTCCACCTCGTCGCTGGCGTTGCTCTCCGATTCCGCACACGTGTTCACCGACGTGTTCGGGGTGCTGATGGCGATCGTGGCGATCACACTCGCACAGCGACGATCGACCAAGGCTGCCCGCACGTTCGGGCTCTACCGAGCCGAGGTGTTCGCCGCATTGTTCAATGCACTTCTGCTGTTCGGTGTGGCCGGTTGGATTCTCTACGAAGCCGCGCAACGCATCACGAATCCGCCCGAGGTCCCCGGCGTCCCGGTGATGGCGGTGGCCACCCTCGGGCTCGTGATGAACCTCATCGCGTTCGTCCTGCTGCGCAGCGGCGCCAAGGACAGCCTCAATGTTCGGGGTGCGTATCTCGAGGTGATGGCGGACATGCTCGGCTCGATCGGCGTACTGGTCAGCGGACTGGTCACCGTCCTGTTCGGGTGGCGGTACGCCGACCCGGTCATCGCGGTCGCCATCGGCGTGTTCGTCCTGCCACGCGCGTTCAACCTGGGCCGTCACGCCGTACGAATTCTGCTGCAACATGCTCCGGCGGGCATTGATGTCGCCGCCGTGGAAAGGGCCCTGACCGATGTCGACGATGTCGAAGAGGTGCACGATCTGCACATATGGACACTGACGTCGGGGATGGAGGTCGCGTCGGCGCATCTGACGGTCGCCCCGGAGGCCGAGACACCGCGGGTGCTCGCTGCAGCGCAGCAGGTTCTCCGCAACGAGTTCGGTCTCGAACACGCCACTGTGCAGGTCGAACCCCGGGAAGGCGAAGGCCGGTGCCGAGAGGTCAATTGGTAGGCAGGTCTCGACCCGGTGCGCGATCGGCACGCTGTGCTGTCGTCGACACGGCAGCGATGTACCGAACCGGCACCCGTCGGGTGGGGGCACAGAGTGGGTCCTCGAGTGCCGCACATCGGCCCGGTCGAGACCGTTCACCCCGAACCCGTCCACCTCGCATGTTCGCGCCCGGTGATGGATCAGTCGACGGTGAGGGTATCGACGGTTCTGGTCACGGCACGGTTCGGCAGTGGCTCGGTGGCGGGGCTGCGCATGACCGCCCCGTCGGTGATCGAGAACGCACTGTTGTGGCAGGGGCACTCGATCGTGCCGTTGCGAACTCGGTTCACTGTGCACCCTCGGTGAGAACAGATAGCCGAGAAGGCCCGGAAGATACCGGGTTCCGGTTGGGTGACGACGACCTGCCGGTCGGCGAGCACGATTCCACCGCCGACAGGAACATCGTTCACCGACAAGGTGACGGGACCGTCGGAAGCGGTGTCCTCACCGGACGGGGCTTCGCCGACGCTGCATCCGGCGGCAGTCAGGCACGCTGTAGCGCAGCTCGTAGCGAGAAAAATACGGCGCGGTAGCGCCGGGATGTCCTCGCTCATACAGCAGGCTCCCCTCGGTACGCCTCGGTGAGCGAGAGGCGACGATCGCGTGTCGGTGGTTGTAGTCGACTATGTTTCGAGCAGTTCCGGTGTCGATCACCCTCACTGTTCGAGCGGATCAGCATGATTGTCCTGTCGCGAATGTATGTGCACTGCAGGGCATTCGATTCGAACGCCGAGATATCTCATGCACGTTCACGATCCGGCGCTGTCGGGCACTGCGGGCAGAGGGGCAACCCTTGTGCCCTCTCGCGTGCCAGTGCCGCCCCGATCATCAGCACCACCCCGCAGGTGATGTAGATGTCGGCGAGGTTGAATGTCGGCCACCAACCGGTGTGAAAGTAGTCCGTGACCGCACCGTCGACAAGCCGGTCCAGAACGTTGGACAGCGCGCCGGCGAGGATCAACGCCAGCGCCACCGTGGTCCACTGCTCCCCGTGCCGAGCGCTGTGCCATCCGTAGGCCGCGACCCCGGCGGTGATCGTCGCCGTGACCGACACGATCACCCATAGGGGCAGCGAATTGCCCAGACTGAAGGCCATTCCGCGGTTGAAGGCGAGCCGCAATTCGAGGATCGGTAGTGGGATCGGAGAGCCGACCAATGCTTCTTGCGCCCAGTAGTCGACGGTCAGCGCGGTAGCGACCAATGTCAGCACGAGAGTCACTGCGTAAGCACGCAGCCGCGTGGGAGACGTGGTGGGCGAGCGGTTCACGGATCCTCGTTCTCGGGTGTGTATCTCGGACAGGTGCTGGGTGTCGACGGAAGGGGATCGGTCACCGCCGCAGAGTTGCCATCACATAAAATACTATGCACCATAGTAGTTGATGAACGGCAGAGGCTCCTCCGGTACCGGCTGCACGCGCGTGCCGTCATGAGATCGGCTCCCGGCATCGAGCCCGGGCCTCGACCTCTCGTCTACGACCCGAGCCGGGCGCGGTGGGTGACCGGCAGCAACGGAGTCCGCGCGTGGATCCGGCTCCTCGCCGCCGCCTCATCCGGGCTGATGTTGTATGCCACATTCCCGCCCATCGATCTGTGGTTTCTCGCTCCGGTAGCACTTGCAATGCTGCTGTTGGCTGTGCGCGGGCGAGGGGCGCGTGCGGGGGCCGGCTACGGCTTCGTCGCCGGCTCGGCGTTCTTCGTGCCTCTGCTGCCGTGGGTGGGGGAGTACGTCGGATCGGTGCCGTGGCTGGCGCTGTCCGTCGTTCAAGCACTCTTCGTGGCACTGTTCGGTGCGGTAGCGGATCGGATGTCCCGACTGCCGTGGGCGCCGGTCTGGGTGGCGAGCGCCTGGGTGGCGATGGAAGCGGCACGATCTCGGGTCCCGTTCGGCGGCTTCCCTTGGGGCCGCATCGCATTCGGTCAATCCGACGGGCCGCTGCTGCCTCTGGCTGCGGTGATCGGCGCGCCGGGGTTGTCGTTCGTCGTGGTGCTGATCGGGTCCGCTCTGGCCGGCGTCGTTGCCTCCGGTCGCATCACCCGCAGAACTGCAGCAGCGTCGTGCATCGGTGTGGCCACTGCTGTAGGGGCGCTCACGGTGGTGGCTCCACTGTTCGCTCCGCCGCAGCAGGACACGGTCACCGTCGCCTTGGTGCAAGGCAACGTCCCGCGTCTCGGTCTCGACTTCAACGCCCAACGACGCGCGGTTCTCGACAACCATGTTCAGCGCACCATCGAGCTCGCCGCCGACATCGACTCCGGCCGCGTACGCGCACCCGACCTGGTCATCTGGCCGGAGAACTCCTCCGACATCGATCCCCTGCGCAACCCCGACGCCGCCGCACGTATCGACGCCGCGGCCCGCGCCGTCGGAGTCCCCGTACTCGTCGGCACGGTTCTCCGCCGAGACGACGGCACCACGAGCAACACCTCGATCGTGTGGGATCCCGTCACCGGGCCCGGGCAGAGGCACGACAAGCGGCAACTGGTGCCGTTCGGGGAGTACCTGCCGATGCGCACGATCGTCACCGCACTCTCTCCCTATGCCGCCCAGGCAGGAAACTTCACCCCGGGCCAGGGCAACGGCGTCCTCGACCTCGCCGGAGTGCACGTCGCGGTGGCCACCTGCTACGAGGTCGCCTTCGACTCGTTGCTCACCGACTCCGTGCGCGCCGGTGCCCAGCTGATCGCAGTGCCCACCAACAACGCCACTTTCGGTCGGACGAACATGACCTATCAACAACTCGCCATGTCGCGGGTACGAGCGGTCGAACACGGGCGCAGCGTCGTCGTGTCGGCCACCAGCGGCGTCAGCGCCGTCATCGATGCACGCGGGGAGGTCGTCGAGCGCACGGAGCTGTTCACCCCCGCAGCTGTCGTCACCGAGGTGTCACTGAGCACCACCCTCACCCCGGCGACGATCACCGGCAGCGTTCCGGAATGGATTGCCGCCACCGGCGCTGGTGCAGCACTGGCGTTCTCGCTGCTGCGCCGACCACGCTCCATCACACCGAACCCCGCAAACTACTATGTCGCGTAGTATTTAGATGGTGGTCGGTGAAGGGCGTGCGGAGATGACGATCGACGAACACCCCCGTGCGCACTCGCCGGGACTGGTGCGCAGAACAGTGGCGATGCTGCGCAACCGGTGGCGACAACTGACGTCGATGCGGACAGCGTTGGTGCTGCTGTTCCTCCTCGCCGCCGCAGCTGTCCCCGGCGCTTTGCTGCCGCAGCGCAATCTCAATACCCAGGCCGTCGATTCTTTCATTGCCGCGCGTCCGGTTCTCGGGCCGGTGATGGACACGCTGGAATTGTTCGACGTGTTCGCGAGTTCCTGGTTCACCGCGATCTACGTCCTGTTGTTCGTGTCGCTGATCGGCTGTCTGACTCCCCGGTTGATCGAGCACGGCAAAGCTCTTCGCGCACAACCTGTTCGAGTACCGCGAAACCTCACTCGACTACCGTTGCATCATTCGGGCACCCTCGCCGGTGACCCCGAGAAGGTGATCGCCGACATCGCGCGGCACTTGAAAGGGTGGCGTACCGCCGTTCGACCCGAGCCCGATGGGGCACTGACTCTCTCGGCGGAGAAGGGCTACACCCGCGAGGCCGGGAACCTGCTGTTTCACTTCTCGCTGATCGGTCTGCTCGCGGCCATCGCGATCGGCAAACTGTTCGGCTACGAAGGCTCGGTCATCGTCATCGCCGACAACGGGCCCGGTTTCTGCAACACCTCGCCCGCGATCTACGACTCCTTTCGCGCCGGCAACAGCACCGACGGCACCGGACTCGAGCCGTTCTGTATCCGGGTCAGAGATTTCACCGCCGACTACCTCGAGAACGGTCAGGCCGAGATGTTCACCTCGAACATCTCCTACCAGAGCGCCGACGACATCGCCGCCGACACCTGGCGCGACTATCAACTCAAAGTCAACGAACCCCTCCGGCTCGGCGACGAACGCATCTACCTCACCGGACACGGCTACGCCCCCGAGTTCACCGTCACCTTCCCCGACGGCCAGACCCGCACCGAAGCGCTGCAGTTCCGCCCCGACGACGCCACCACGTTCCTCAGCAGCGGCGCGCTGCGATTCGACCCACCCGGGGGGACCTACGCCACCGCCGAGGAGCGCCGCCGAGGGCAGATCGCCATCGAAGGACTCTTCGCGCCCACCGCGCAATTCAACGGCAACCTGCTCTCCTCCCGCTTCCCGGAACTGGTCGATCCCGCGGTGGCAGTGGACATCTACAAAGGCGACACCGGTCTCGACACCGGCATCCCGCAGTCGATCTTCTCCCTGGACCAGGAGATGATCAACCAGGGCCGGCTGGTCAAGCAGGACCGGGTCAACCTGCGGCCCGGAGAATCGACGACCCTCTCCGACGGCACCGTCGTCCGGTTCGACGGTGCCAAGGAATTCGCGAACCTCCAGGTCGGATACGACCCCGCGCAGCGGTGGGTGCTCGTGTTCGCGGTCACGATGATGACCGGACTACTGGTGTCCCTGGTCATCACACGTCGCCGTGTCTGGTTCCGGGTCCACCCCGGCGAGCGCGGTCTCTCGCCAGTGGACATGGGTGGCCTGGCTCGCACCGATCACGCCGGCTGGGGACCGGAATTCCAGACCCTTCGGTTGAAGATCTGGCCGCACACGCAGAGCCCGTCCGAGAACCACGACAGAGAAACGGTGTAGCACCATGCCGATCGACGACACCCTCGCCCGGTGGAGCGACATCAGCTTCGAGACCGCCTTCGTGGTCTATCTCCTCGCCGCGATCGCATTCCTCGCACAGCTCGCAACGACCCGTAGCGCGGAACTGCACAATACGGAGCGACTTCGTGCTCGGATCATTGCTGCCACGTCGACGACGCCCGGACGCATTCCCGACGCACCCCGGCGAGTTCCATCCGAACGTTTCGGGCGTAGCGGACTCGGGCTGGTGATGGTGGCACTGACCCTGCATATCGGGTCGATCATCCTTCGCGGGATCGCCACCGGCAGGCCGCCGTGGGGCAACATGTACGAATTCGTCTCGGTCACCTGCGCAGCAGGTGTAGTCGCTGCACTGGTGGTGCTGCGCTCGACGCAGCTACGCACCCTGTGGTTGTTCGTTCTGGTGCCGACGTTGATCCTGCTGTTCGTCGCCGGCACCGTGCTGTACGCCGACGCAGCACCGGTGGTACCGGCACTGCAGTCGTACTGGCTGCCGGTGCACGTCTCCATCGTCTCGCTCGGCAGCGGGGTGTTCCTGATCTCCGGGGTTGCGAGCATACTGTTCCTGATCCGCATGAAGCATCCCGAGGACTCGGGCAGCCGCGTGAGCCGGATCGCAGCCCGCCTGCCCTCCGCGCAGACACTGGACATCGTGGCCTACAAGACCACGATCTTCGCCTTCCCGCTCTTCGGCGTCGGCGTCATCCTCGGCGCTATCTGGGCCGAAGCCGCGTGGGGCCGGTTCTGGGGCTGGGATCCGAAAGAAACGGTCTCCTTCATCACCTGGATCGTCTACGCCTCCTACCTGCACGCCCGCGCCACCAGCGGGTGGCGCAACACCCGCGCAGCATGGATCAACATCGCCGGATTCGTGGCGATGCTGTTCAATCTGTTCATCATCAACATGGTCGTCTCCGGCCTGCACTCCTACGCAGGCCTGAACTGATGACCGCTATCTGCCTCTCAGCGCGTCCGTACGGTCCTGCGGAATGGGCATCGGCGACATCGGTCCCGCCTCGACCCGGCCGGTGTTACCGGCCGGGTATCGCCCCGACCACGATCCTGGAGCAGCGATCACGATCCGGATCACCTGACCCCAGGATTCGCGCCGATCATGTTCTACCGCCGCAGCTTTCACCATCGCGGCGTGGTTGAGAGCATGCAATCACGGATAGTGCTGCGAGAGGATGTGTGTTCGTTCGAGGTGGTGCCAGCGCACCTCTGTTGTCGATGCCGCTGCTGCTGGGGTCATGTCGATCCCGTAGAGCCTGCATGCAGTCCGATCACCGCCCGCAGGTCTCTACCTTCCCTGACCGAGTTCGCTTCGCGCGGGAGTCGATGTGCAGCAGGTACATCCATCCGAGCACCCGGAGCTGCTGCCGTCGTCTGCTCCGATCGCCGAGGGTGACGGTGCGGTGGTGGCGGCCAGTAGGTTCCCAGATGCGAGAGGCGCAGCGTTCCTCGGCGTCGGGGCCGGAGCGCAGCAGGCATCCTCGAAGGCCGCTGCGGGTGCGATCGTGACATTGAGGGCACCGGATGCCGTAGGCGGTGGGACGAACCCGTCCAACGGTGTGGTGCGGGCGGCACGAATCGCATTGGCGATCACCAGGACTTCGGCGAGTTCGTGGACGAGCACCACAGTCGCCAAACCGAGGACGCCGGTGGCAGCCAGTGGGACGAGCACGCCGATGATCGCGATCGACAGGGCGATGTTCTGGACCATGATGCCGCGGGCATGCCGAGCGTGGGCCAGCACCTGCGGTAGATGCCGGAGGTCTTCCCCCATGAGGGCAACATCGGCGGTCTCGATGGCAACGTCGGTTCCCATTGCGCCCATGGCGATACCGACATCTGCGGTCGCCAAGGCGGGAGCGTCGTTGATGCCGTCGCCGACCATGGCAATCTTGCGTCCGGCCGCGATGTCGGCGAGCAGGGCCGCTTTGTCCTCGGGCAGTAGTTCGGCGTGGACGGCGGTGATACCCGCCTGGGTCGCCAGGGCCTGCGCAGTGAGTGCGTTGTCGCCGGTGAGCATCGCAGTGTCGATACCGAGCGCGGTGAGTTGGCGGACAGCCTCGGCGGCCTCGGGCCGCAGTTCGTCGCGGACGGCGATCGCAGCGATCAGGACTCCGGCGCGTTCGACGAGAACGACTGTGGCACCGCTGCTTTGGAGACGAGCGACGTCGGCGCGGAACTCCTCGGAGCTGGGGTGGGTGTCGAACCAGCTCGGTTTCCCGAGCCTGATCGCGGCTCCGTCGAGGGTGCCGGTCAGGCCGTGTCCGGCGATGGCAGTGACATCATCGGCTGCCGCGACGGTCGATACGGAAGCGAGGATGGCGCGGGCGAGTGGATGCTCGCTGCGCGCTTCGAGCGCAGCAGCAACGGCCAGCGCGGCGTCGCGGCCGATTCCCGCAGCGGTGACGACGTCGACGACCTCCGGTCGTCCTGCGGTGAGGGTGCCGGTCTTGTCCACGGCGACGACGCGGATGCGGCCCAGCTCTTCTACTGCTGCACCGCCTTTGATCAATGCCCCGTTGCGGCTCGCAGCCCCGATCGCCGCCACCACCGACAGCGGCACCGAGATGGCCAACGCGCACGGTGATGCCGCGACCAGGACCACCAGTGCGCGTTCGAGCCACAACATGGGGTCACCGAGCACCGCACCGACGCCGGCGACGAGGGCGGCGAGAATCATGATCGAAGGCACGAGGGGACGTGCGATCCGGTCCGCGAGCCGCTGGCCGGCCCCTTTGCGGTCCTGGGCCTGTTCGACGATGCGGACGATGCGCGCAAGCGAACTCTCCGATGCCGGCGCGGTGACGGTGATCTCGATGGCTCCGCCGCCGTTGATGGCACCGGCATGCACCTCGTCGCCGACACCGGCTTCGATGGGCACGGACTCGCCGGTGATCGCGGACACGTCCAGATTCGTCGAACCGCGTGCGATGGTGCCGTCCGTGGCAGCTCGCTCGCCCGGTCGCAGCACCATGGTGTCCCCGATCACGACATCGTCGGGGGGCAGGGCCTGCTCGGTTCCACCGCGCAGGACCGACACTGTCGGCGGCACCAAGGACAGAAGTGCGCGTAGTCCGCGGCGGGTCTTGGTGACCGCGTACTCCTCGAGTCCCTCGGCGACGGAAAACAGGATGCCGAGCATCGCGGCCTCGGGGATCTGGCCCAATGCGATGGCACCGAGGAGCGCGATCGTCATCAGCGTGCCGACACCGATGCGGCCGTGTCGCAGATTTCTCACCGTCGCGGGAACGAAGGTGACGGCCGCGATCGCGGCAGCGATCAGACCGCCGACGGTCGCGACCGCATCGGCACCCGTTCGACCGAGCAACCACGATGCGGCGAGGATGATCGCGGCTACCGATGCGAGTTGCAGCTCGCGGACCTGCCACAACCTCTGGGGTACGTCGGTCGGAGCCGGACCTGCCGTGCCCGTACCGTCGGCGGCCGGTTCGGTGGTCGGCGCAGCGGGGGTCGGTCCGCAGCACGCGTCAGCCATGATCGACCCCGGTGAGATCAGCGGTGGCCGAGGCGGTGGCCAGTGGCTCGGTCAGTATCGAGAGCAGTCGGGCGCCGCGATCGGTGAGCGAATACATGACCAACTTTCCCTCTCTGTTCGATGTGACGGCGTCCGCGGCTTTGAGTTTGCGGAGATGGTGGGAGACCAGCTTCTGGCTCTGTCCCACGATCCACGCAACATCGCAGCCGCACATCTGCCCGCCGGCGTTCAACGCGAGCGCGATGGTCAGTCGGGTGGGGTCACCGAAAGCTCGGGCAGCGTCGGCGACCGGTTCGATATCGCCGAGAGCAGGCAAGGCTGCGCGCACCCTCTCGGCGTGAGGGAGGTCCATACACAACAGATCGCACGAGTCCAAAGGTTCCAAGGCCATGGGCACAATCTAACAATCATGCGATCGTCAGGGAAGACCTTTCGGTCGACGTTCGTACGATTGTTAGTCTCACAACGGGTCGAAACGCCCATATCGGGCCCGTTGATCAGTCCGAACGAGTCGAGAAGGTAGTTGTATGAGCCGAGCGTTGAAGATTTCCCTGTCCCTGGTGGTCGTGTTCGCCGCCGCGTTGGCTGTATTTCTGGTGGTGGACCGATCGGGCACGCCGGATGCTGCCGCCGCCGAGCAGGCCGCCGCCGACCCTGCCTCGATCGCGGTGCGCGAGAACAGTCATCGGTTGAACTCGGTGCCCGACGGCCGGGTCACGTTCGTGGAGTTCCTCGACTTCGAGTGCGAGGCCTGCCGGTCTGTCTACCCAGCGATCGAACAATTGCGTGAGGAGTACGGCGACCGGGTGAGCTTCGTGGCCCGCTACTTTCCCATCGCCTCGCACTTCAATGCCGAACGCGCCGCACGCGCTGTCGAAGCCGCAGCACAGCAGGGCGGCTTCGAGGACATGTATCAGCGCATGTACGAGACGCAGGCGCAGTGGGGCGAACAGCAGGTTCCGCAGGACGAGTTGTTTCGGAGCTTCGCCGTCGAGCAAGGACTCGACATGAGCGCCTTCGATGCCGCTTACACCGACCCTGCGACGCTCGAACGCATCGAGGCCGACGTCGCCGACGGGATCGCGCTCGGCGTCCAGGGCACCCCGACGTTCTTCCTCAACGGCACCAAGATCGAACCCACCACCTACGGAGACCTCACCGATGCCCTCGACGCTGCACTCGGCTGACCGCGCAGCCGCTCTCACCCGACGCAGCGGACCGTTCGCCCGAAGCCTGCCCTGGCTGCTGCTGGTAGGAGGCGTGATCGGACTGGCCGCCGCGTTCGTACTCACGGTAGAGAAGTTCGCCCTTGCGCTCGATCCCGCCTACGCCCCGACCTGCAGTATCAATCCGGTACTCAACTGCGGATCGGTGATGGACACCCCGCAGGCGTCTGCGTTCGGATTTCCCAATTCCCTTCTCGGGATCGCGGGCTTCGCCGTCGTGGCGGCAGTGGGTGCCGCCCTGCTCGCCGGAGCCGTGTTCGCGCAGTGGTTCTGGAGTGCACTGCAGGTCGGTGTCACTGCTGCTGCGGTCTTCGTGCACTGGCTGATCGTGCAGAGCCTCTACGACATCGGCGCGCTGTGCCCGTACTGCATGGCGGTGTGGGCGGTCACCGTACCGATCTTCTGGTACGTCACGCTGCGCAACCTCGACCGCGGGGCTCCGAGTGCGGGCCGGCGGCAGTGGGCGGGAGTGTTGATGCGCAATCACTCGATTGCGCTGACCGTGTGGTTTCTCGTCCTCATCGCCCTGATCGCGCAGCGTTTCTGGTCGTACTGGTCCACGCTCCTATGATCCGCGACGTACCGTTCGCCCCTCTGCCGATCTCTCGAGAAAGAAGGTCACGGCGATGACGCGCGGCTGGTCGATCGTCATGCTCGTCGTTGTCGTTGCATCGATCGTCGCACTGTGGCCCCGCTCCGGTGGCGTCGAGGGCGGCCCATCCGACGTCATCGCCAACAATGTCGCGCCGGTCGGACCCGAACCCACACTGTCCCGCCCGCCGGATGACGCGGCACGAGCAACAGCGCTACCGCTGTGTCCGCAGCCGGTGCCACACGAAGGTGGGCCGCTGGCGGGAGTGATGGCGCGCTGCATCGGCAGTGCCGACGATGTCGATCTCGTCGACGTTCTCGGCAGCGAGGTGACGCTGATCAACCTGTGGGCATCCTGGTGCGGCCCGTGCCGCACCGAGATGCCCGTAGTCGATGCCTACGCCGCAGAACCCGACGCGATCCCAGTCATCGGAATCAACGTCGAGGACCGACCCGCGGACGCGGCCGCGCTGCTCACGCAACTGGGCATCCGCTATCCGAACTACATCGACGGCGGCAGCGTCCAGGACGCGCTCTCGGCACCGCCGGTCCTTCCCCTGAGTTTTCTCGTCCGCCCGGACGGAACGATCGAGCGCATCACCGACCCGACAGTGTTCGAGACGACAGACCAGATCCGCACTGCAATAAAGGACTTCACCTCATGACACGTTTCCTACCCGTGTGGGTCGGTACTCGACGACAAGGCGGCACGCCCACCGCGGCAATCGGATCGATTCTTGCCGTCGTACTACTGATCTCCGGATGCTCCGCTGGTGCCGACGCTGCACCGTCCGGCGGGAGCTTCGACTTCGTCGCGCCCGGTGGCCGAACCGACATCGTCTACGACCCTCCCGAAACACGCGGAACCATAGGCGAGCTCGCCGGCCCCGATCTGATGGAGGAGGGCAAGACGACCGCTCTGGCGGACTACGACGGAAAGGTCGTCGTGATCAATCTCTGGGGTCAATGGTGTGGCCCCTGCCGCGGCGAAGCCGACGACCTCGAAGAGGTCTACGAGGCCACCCGTGAGCGCGGTGTGCAGTTCCTCGGTATCAATGTCCGAGATCCGCAGAAGGACAAAGCGCAGGACTTCGTGGTCGACAACAACGTCACTTACCCTTCGATCTACGACCCCTCGATGCGGACGCTGATCGCCCTCGGCGGGAACTATCCGACCAGCGTCATTCCCTCGACGCTGGTACTCGATCGCCAGCACCGGGTGGCCGCGGTCTTCATGCGAGCCCTGCTCACCGAAGACCTGCTTCCCGTCGTCGAACGGATAGCCGCGGAATGACGACTCTTCTCGCCCAAGACATCGGGTCGACGTTCCAGAACGCGGCATCGAGTGGGCCCCTACTGCTGGCGATCGCGGCATGCATGCTCGCCGGGTTGGTCTCGTTCGCCTCACCGTGCGTGGTGCCGCTGGTGCCGGGATACCTGTCCTACCTGGCAGGCATCGCCGGCGCCGACGCCCAATCAGCCCGCGACGCCCAATCAGCCCGCGGCACCCAATCGGCCTGCGAGGCTCAGTCAGCCGATGCCCGGACACCCAGCACCGCGACCGCCGGTACGTCGTCGACGGGTCTCGTGAATCGCTGGCGTGTGGCCGGTGCAGCGTCGTTGTTCGTCGCCGGGTTCACCATCGTCTTCGTCCTCGCCACAGCCTCGGTCTTCGGAGTCATCGGCACCTTGCGCATCAACGAGCAAGTACTCCAACGCGTGGGCGGGGTCATCACGATCATCATGGGTGCGGCGTTCATCGGGTTGATACCCGCACTGCAACGCGACACCCGATTCGCACCCCGGCAGATCTCGTCCCTTGCAGGAGCGCCGCTGCTCGGTGGGGTGTTCGCGCTCGGCTGGACGCCGTGCCTGGGTCCGACCCTTGCCGGCGTGCTGTCCGTGGCGGCAGGCACCGAAGGTGCAACCGCAGCCCGCGGGGTCACTCTCATCGTCGCGTACTGCCTGGGACTCGGCCTACCGTTCGTCGTTCTTGCGTTCGGTTCGAGTTCGGCGATGCGCGGTGTGGGGTGGCTTCGGAGGAACTCTCAGAGGATCAAGGTGGCGGGCGGTGTCATCATGATCGCCGTCGGCATCGCACTGCTGACCGGGGTGTGGGGGTTGTTCATCGCCTGGATCCGCAACGAATTCGTCAGTGCAGTGATCCTGCCCATCTGATCGTGATGTCGCCGAACCGCCACGCCGCATTGCATTGTTCGGGAGGCCGAACTATATTTTCAGGGTTCTGACATATTGTTGGTGCCGGAGGGTGTGGTCATGTCTGTGCTGCAGCGCCGATCGTCTCGGCCGCCCTCGAGGTTTCGGTCTGGCCTCGTTCTGCTCGGTCCTGCTTTCGTCGCCGCGATCGCCTACGTCGACCCCGGCAATGTCGCCTCCAACGTCAGCGCCGGCGCGCAGTTCGGGTACCTGCTGGTCTGGGTGATCGTCGCCGCGAACGTGATGGCCGGCCTCGTGCAGTTCCTCTCCGCCAAACTCGGCATCGTCACCGGAATGACACTGCCCGAAGTGGTCCGCGAGAAGTCGAGCAAGAGTGTGCGACTGGCATATTGGGGGCAAGCAGAAGTGGTCGCCATGGCGACCGACCTCGCAGAGATCGTCGGCGGTGCGATCGCTCTTTACTTGCTCTTCGACCTGCCGCTCCTGATCGGCGGCCTCATCACCGGAGCCGTATCGATGATCTTGTTGCTGGTCCAGGATCGCCGGGGCCAGCGCCCGTTCGAGTTCGTGATTCTCGGTCTACTCGGTGTCATCGCCGTCGGATTTCTTGCCAGCGTCGTCGTGGAACCGCCATCGTTCACCGCCGCTGCCGCCGGGTTGATTCCGCGGTTCGACGGCGCGGAAAGCGTATTGATAGCCGCCGCTATGCTCGGTGCGACGATCATGCCGCACGCGGTCTATCTGCACTCCGGCCTTGCACGTGACCGGCACGGACACCCCGAGGCAGGGCCTGTCCGGCAGCGGTTGTTGCGGATCACCCGGATCGATGTCGGGTTGGCGATGCTGCTGGCCGGTGCAGTGAACATGTCGATGCTGCTGTTGGCGGCCTCGACGCTGGGAGGCCGAGAGGGCGTCGATTCCATCGAAGGAGCTCACACAGCAGTAGGAGACACTCTGGGGCCGGTGGTAGCGCTGCTGTTCGCGGTGGGCCTGCTGGCCTCGGGCCTGGCATCGACATCGGTCGGGGCATACGCCGGCGCGATGATCATGGACGGCCTACTACGTCAGCGCATTCCGATTCTGGTGCGACGACTGGTGACACTTGTTCCCGCACTGGCAATTCTGGCCGCGGGGGTCGACCCCAGTCGGGCACTGGTCGTCTCACAAGTCGTCCTGTCCTTCGGTATTCCGTTCGCGCTCATTCCCTTGGTGCGGTTCACCTCGGACCGCATCCTGATGGGCGGCGATGTCAATCACCGGATCACGGCATACGCGGCATGGCTCATCGCGGGAATCGTCGTCGCACTCAATGTCGCGTTGATCTATCTGACCGTCGCCTGACTGCGCGCGGGTGGACAAGTCCAGCATGCGCTTATTTCAGGACGATGACCACGCGTAGCGCGTCGACGGACGTCCGGGTCATCGAGTTTCTGCTCGAGGGTGCGGTCAGGGTGCGCCGTTGCCTGCCGTGGTGGGCTCGTGTTGGCTTTTTTCATCGGTATGGAAAGTGATCAGATTGCCGTCGGTGTCGACAGCTGCGAACTCCGTCGTTCCCCAGTCCGTCGAGACGGGACGACCCGCGTCTGCGGGATGGAGCACTCCCGCGCGGGACATCTCGGCGTAAAGGTCGTTGATCTCGTCCACGGCGATGCGGCAGCTGGCTGTGCCGGCAAGGAACGTCTCGGCTCCGCTGCATACCGGCCATGCCGCAGGGTCTGAACGGGTATTCCAGCTGTCGTCGTCGGCGGCCCACAAGTGGATCTCGACGTCGTCGCGGGTAAGTCTCGCGAAAGTCGGGTCGGTGTACCGGGTCGTGAAGCCGAACGCGCGGACGTATATCTCTACAGCGGTGTCGATGTCTCGTACCGGCAGCGCAGGTACCACTTTCGACATGCCCATAGGCAACACTAACGCCGACGAGCCGGAGTAGGAGCCGAACCCACATCAATTGCTGGCGCTCAGTGCATTCGACTTCTGACACAGTGAACGCGACTCCTGAAACTGACAGGATCGATATCGAGACTCAATCGTGATGTGTCTCAGAAACCTGTCTCAAGCTCTGACGCGCCGCCTGTGCCTTGTCGGCCGTTTCTGAGACAGTCATCCTCGTGAGCGCCGTTTTGGGATACATGAGGGTCTCGACCACCGATCAGTCGCTGGATCTACAGAGAGACGCACTGACAGCCGCCGGCTGCTTCCGCATCTGGGAAGAGGTCGCATCCGGAGCAGACAAAGACCGACCTCAGTTGCAGCTGCTCCTCGAGAGCGTGCGCGCCGGCGACGTCGTCGCAGTATGGCGACTCGATCGACTCGGCCGCTCACTGAGCCACCTCATCGAAACCGTCAACCTCATCGAAACCAAAGGTGCAACACTGCGCAGCATCACCGAAGGCATCGACACCTCGACAGTCGGAGGACGCCTGACCTACAACATCTTCGGCTCCCTCGCCGAATTCGAACGAGACCTCGTCAAAGAACGCACCATGGCCGGCCTCGCAGCCGCACGAGCCCGCGGCCGCATCGGTGGCCAACCAGCCAAGATCGACGCCGACAAAGCTCGTCACATCCGCAGAATGCTCGACGACGGCACACCCAAAACCGAAATCGCATCAGTACTCGGAATCGGCCGCGCCACCCTCTACCGGCACCTCAGTTCGCCTGCGGGTTAAGCGATTAGCTCCCATCACGGTGTACGTCCGGCCCCGGGTTCCTTTGGCGAGACACTTCCACCGGGTACACCAAAACGGCGACAGGAGGGGTCGCACGTCCTCTGTCTCTGCCAAGGAAAATTGGCGGCTCGCAAGGTCAGGACCGGAACAAATTTCCGTACAGCTGTGCAATGGATTCGAAGACTTCTACGGGATCCACATAATTGTTCTTGTCTCGTAACGCGTCTTCGAGGGCATCTTCGTTCACGATGTTGTCGGGGACCAGCACGTGCCACTTGTAACCCCGCGGTTGTGGACGAACTCCTGCCGAGGCCAAGTATGCATTGATGTCCTCGTTCTGTGCACGCAAATCTTCTTCAGTGAAGGCCTCGAACCAAACTTCCTGCGGGTCACCGGTTGCCTGGTGACCGCGTGACACTTTCACGGGCGGATGCAGCGCCGCTGGATACGACGTCCGAAAGCATCGGCCCGGACCCGCAGCCCAGGCAGTCAACGCCCCATGACCGTTGGCGACGAGCGGTACGTATCGACCCGTGGGCAGACCTTCAGGTATTTCACCCTCGTCATCCGCGACCGGGTAATCGCCCCAGTATTGAGCCATACCGTCTCCTTTAGGCTGAAACGAACTCTGGCCTCGGCCGCCGAAGCGCCGAGGCCAGAGGCGACGATCAAGATGCTAACCGATCTGGAACGACCCGATGGGGTCCCCGGTCTGTGACAGCAGGGGAATCGTCCGGGGAGCTGGCGTCGCGGCAGCGTCGACTACCGAACCAACCAAATCGTCCGACCTGACGTACCCCAGCTCACCATCGGTACCGATGGCGCTGACCAGGTCAGGGAGTTCAGCATCTGCCTGCGCGGCCTCGCCGGTTCCGTAGCTCTCACCGTCCGGATTTGTTCCTTGTGCGCGCGCAGCGTCGCCGTCTGCGCGAGGTGCAGCCAGGGCAGCGGGGGCAGGGTACTGGAGGGGGTCGGACGGGAAGGTGACGTACTCCGACATGTTTCCACCGGACGGCCACACCGCCACGAATCCATGACTGTTGTAGAAGCCGGGTCCGCAGTCTCGAGTGGACGTAGCGGTCTGAGAACTCGTGTTGAACAGGTTGAACTGGTAGTCCGTCGCCGAGCACAACGCACCCTCCCGGAAGAGGCGGGCTTTGGAGCCGATAACACCCTGCGGCACAGTGCTTCCGAAGGCCGTGTAAACACGCGTCGACGCTTTGGGAACTCCGGCGTTGTTCCTGACTTGTCATTGGTCGACATATTCGAGCGCGAACGGAATCAATGCAGAATGCACCGAATGCGTTCTCTACCAACAGGTCTGCAGCAATCCGCCTCGGTTGCAGACCGGCCGGTTTTACCTACCCTAGCGGCAAAGTTGCCGATTACGCTAGCGCAAGTAATGAAACGGTCAAAAGTATTGAATCGAGTCGAATCATAGACGGTATGGAGGTCTTGGCTGGGGCCCCTCCGCATGTAAGCGTGGGTTGCCGACAGGAGTGGGTCCTGGCCGGTAGAGCCACAGATGTGGGAGGCCCCAGTGAAGAATCATCGTACGAGTGTTGGTTTGGATGTGCACGCACGATCGGTGGTGGCGTGCGGTTTGGATGGCGAGACGGGCGAGTTGTTCGAGCGTCGCATGTCGCCTGATCACAAAGAAATCCTGGAGTGGATTCGTTCGCTGCCAGGACTGGTGCATGTCGTCTACGAGGCGGGCCCGACCGGTTTCGGTCTGGCCCGTTTTCTGTTGGCCGCCGGTGTCGATTGTGTGGTGGCGGCACCGTCGAAAATTCAGCGTCCCCCTGGTGACCGCATCAAGACCGATGCCCGTGATGCCCGGCATTTGGCTCGGTTGCTTCATTTGAGTTCTATTGTGCCGGTTCTGATTCCGAGTACCGAGCAGGAGTCCGCTCGTGATCTGGTGCGAGCAAGGGAGGACTGCCGCGGCGATCTGGTGTCCGCACAGCATCGCCTGACACATGTGCTGCTGCGTCAAGGGATCATCTACAGCGGCGGCAAACCCTGGACCGCAGCCCACGATCTGTGGTTACGTCGCCAGCGGTTCGATTCACGTGCACTGCAGATCACCTACGACACCGCCTACGAGACCGTCATCGCCACCACCGAACGCCGGAATCGTCTCGATACCGCCATCGCGGACATGGCTGCGCATTCGTCGTTCACTCCGGTGGTGACCCGGCTGGGGTGCCTTCGTGGGGTGGCGACGTTGACAGCGTTCGGTTTGGCGACGGAGATCGGTGAGTGGGACCGGTTGACCGGCCGCTCGATCGGTGCGTTCGTCGGGTTGATCCCGACCGAGCATTCTTCCGGTGAATCCCGGTCGCAGGGCGGTGTCAGCAAAACCGGCAATGCTCACGTACGCCGACTGCTGGTCGAGGCTGCCTGGCATCATCGCAAGCCGTATCGGCCGGGGCGTGAACTGGTGGCACGGTGGAAGGCGTCGACTCCCAAAGCCAAAGCGCGAGGACATCAAGCGAACCGGCGGCTGCACGCACGGTGGGAACATTTCGACGAACGCGGTAAACGTGCGGTGGTCGCCAATGCCGGGATCGCACGAGAGCTGGCCGGCTGGTGCTGGTCGTTGGCCACGCTCGAGGAATGACTGAAGCTCCGACGCCGAAGTAGCGATCTGCGTCGGGATAGATGTCCGGAATGAACGGTCGACGACGATGTGGGATGTGGCCGAGCGTCTGGGAGTGACCCGCTAGCCGCCTATGAGCAATCCTCAACTGCGCGTTGGGATCACGCTCGACTCATAGACTTGCGATCCACTCCAGCCGAAACAGTCCGTCCTGCGGTAACCAACCCGCGTATATGAGAGTTGACGACGCGTCGAACACTACGACACGCTCACCTCCCACTCGCATCGATCACCATCCCGGCAACAGGAAGCGGTGGCACACACGACGGTGCGTGCCACCGCTTCACCATGCCGTCGTTGACAGGCCGACCTCCATATGAGGCGACTACCGCACACAACTGCACACGGCCCATCAACTACTATGTTGCATAGTAATTGAGATGCAATCGTCGAAAGGGTGTGGCGGTGTGACAGCTGATCAAACCCCGGCGCTCACATCGCAGGGACGGTTACGCAGAGCAATCGCTGCGGTGCGCAACAGGTGGCGGCAACTGACCTCGATGCGAACGGCACTGGTGCTGCTGTTTTTGCTCGCTATCGCAGCAATCCCAGGCGCCCTGCTGCCACAGCGCAATCTCAACACCCAGGCGGTTGATTCCTACATCGCAGCGCGCCCGGCTCTCGGGGCCGTCATGGACACGCTGGAATTGTTCGACGTATTCGGAAGCTTCTGGTTCACCGCCATCTACGTCCTACTGTTTGTGTCGTTGATCGGCTGCCTGACTCCCCGAATGATCGAACACGGTAAAGCCCTTCGCGCACAGCCAGTTCGCGTACCCCGAAACCTTTCGCGACTACCGCTTCATCATTCGGGCGCTCTCGCCGGTAGCCCGAAAACCGTCATCGACGACATCGCGCCCCACTTGAGAGGGTGGCGTACTGCCGTTAGGCCCGAGCCCGATGGGGCGCTCACCCTCTCCGCCGAGAAGGGCTATACCCGCGAAGCGGGAAACCTACTTTTTCATTTCTCGCTGATCGGTCTGCTCGCGGCCATCGCCATCGGCAAGCTCTTCGGTTACGAAGGATCGGTCATCGTCATCGCCGACAACGGGCCCGGTTTCTGCAACACCTCGCCCGCCATCTACGACTCCTTCCGGGCCGGCAACAGCACCGACGGAACCGGGCTGGAGCCGTTCTGCATCAGAGTCAAGGACTTCAACGCCGACTACCTTGAGAACGGCCAGGCAGAGATGTTCACCTCGAACATCTCCTACCAGTCCGCCGACGACATCGCCGCAGACACCTGGCGCGACTATCAACTCAAAGTCAACGAACCCCTCCGGCTCGGAGATGAACGCATCTACCTCACCGGCCACGGATACGCCCCGGAATTCACCGTGACCTTCCCCGACGGTCAGAGTCGAACCGAGGCCCTGCAGTTCCGGCCCGACGACGCCACCACGTTCCTGAGTAGCGGGGCGTTGCGTTTCGATCCACCCGGCGGGACCTATGCCACCGCCGATGAGCGACGCCGCGGCCAGATCGCCATCGAAGGCCTCTTCGCTCCCACTGCGCAATTCAACGGAACCCTGCTCTCCTCCCGCTTCCCGGACTTGGTCGATCCTGCTGTGGCAGTGGATATCTACAAAGGAGATACCGGCCTCGACACCGGCATACCCCAGTCGATCTTCTCCCTGGACCAGGAGATGATCAACCAGGGCCGACTTGTCAAGCAGGATCGGGTGAACCTGCGTCCCGGTGAATCGACGACCCTCACCGACGGCACCAACATTCGATTCAACGGCGCCAAGGAGTTCGCCAACCTGCAGGTCGGATACGACCCCGCACAGTTGTGGGTGCTCGTGTTCGCGATCACGATGATGA
This sequence comes from Rhodococcus sp. PML026, assembly GCF_000963615.1. Classification (NCBI taxonomy): domain Bacteria; kingdom Bacillati; phylum Actinomycetota; class Actinomycetes; order Mycobacteriales; family Nocardiaceae; genus Rhodococcus; species Rhodococcus sp. PML026. The sequence continues at coordinate 58,094 of NZ_KQ031370.1, forward strand.
CCGGACTGTTGGTCTCGCTGGTGATCAAGCGACGTCGAGTCTGGTTCCGTGTACTCCCGGCCGAAACAGGCCGATCGAGCGTGGAGATGGGCGGGCTCGCCCGTACCGATCACGCCGGATGGGGACCCGAATTCGAGACCCTCCGCACCGAAATCTGGACGCCGCGGACAAAGAACCACTCCGAGACCCTCGATACAGAAACGGTGTAGCGCCATGCCGATCGACGACAACCTCGCCCGCTGGAGCGACATCAGTTTCGAGACCGCCTTCGTGGTCTACCTTCTCGCCGCGATCCTGTTCATCGCACAACTCGCAACGACACGAACAGCGACTCTGAGCCGGGCCTCGAGTCTGCATCCGCAACTGATCGCAGCGACATCATCGACACCGGGATACGTGCCGGTCCCCGAGCGAAGAGCCCCGTCCGAACGCCTGGGCCGCACGGGACTCGCCCTGGTAATGCTCGCACTCACTTTGCATATCGGGTCGATCGTCCTGCGCGGGATCGCCACTGGCCGCCCGCCGTGGGGAAACATGTACGAATTCGTCTCCGTCACATGCGCGGCCGGCATACTTGCCGGACTGATCGTGCTGCGCTCGGAGCAACTGCGCACACTATGGTTGTTCGTCCTCGTGCCGACCTTGATCCTGCTCTTCATTGCCGGAACTGTGCTCTATGCCAACGCGGCGCCCGTCGTACCAGCCTTGCAGTCGTATTGGCTCCCCGTGCACGTCTCCGTCGTCTCGCTCGGCAGCGGGGTGTTCCTGATCTCCGGTGCAGCCAGCACATTGTTCCTGATCCGGATCCGATATCCCAACAACAACGCCGTCCCCGACAGCAGAGTGGGCCGGATCGTCGCTCGTCTCCCCTCGGCGCACTCGCTCGACGTGCTGGCGTACAAGACCACCATCTTCGCGTTTCCCCTGTTCGGAATCGGTGTCATCCTCGGCGCGATCTGGGCCGAGGCCGCGTGGGGTCGGTTCTGGGGCTGGGACCCGAAAGAGACGGTCTCATTCATCGCGTGGATCATCTACGCCGCGTACCTGCACGCCCGGGCCACCAGCGGGTGGCGTGACACCCGGGCCGCGTGGATCAACATCGCCGGATTCGTGGCCATGCTGTTCAACCTGTTCATCATCAACATGGTGGTCTCCGGACTGCATTCGTACGCGGGTTTGAACTGATGTCGCCTGCTAGCCGCCGCCCTGTGCTTCGGCGAGGTCATGCGGCACCGGTCGCGTCAATCCCGCGTCGACCCGGCCGGTGTTGCCGACCGGGTATCGACCGGACCAGGATCCAGGAGCCACGACCACGATCCGAATCAACTGACTGCCTCGTGTCCGTAGTGCATTCCGGAGAGGGAAGTCACAGTGCCCCGAGCTTCGTCACCGGCCAAGACTGGGGCATCGACCGCGTCACCGATCCCACGATGTTCGAGACATCGGCGCAGATCCGTACTGCAGCAAAGGCGTCGACTTCATGAGACTCGGCCGCCCTACGGGGGCTCGCACACGCGAACAGAGCAGTCTGCCCGCCACGGCAACGGCATCCATCCTTGCCGTTGTACTCCTGGTCTCCGGATGTTCCGCAGGCGCCGACGCCGTGCCCTCCGGAGGTAGCTTCGATTTCGTTGCACCCGGTGGTCAAACCGACATCGTCTACGATCCCCCCGAAACGCGCGGAACCATCGGTGAACTCGCCGGACCCGATCTGATGGAGGAAGGTAAGAACACCGCTCTGTCGGACTATGACGGCGAGGTGGTCGTGATCAATCTCTGGGGTCAGTGGTGCGGCCCCTGCCGCGGCGAAGCCGACGACCTCGAAGAGGTCTACGAAGCAACCCGCGAGCGCGGTGTGCAGTTCCTCGGTATCAATGTTCGAGATCCGCAGAAGGACAAAGCGCAGGACTTCGTTGTCGACAACAATGTCTCCTACGCCTCGATCTACGACCCCTCGATGCGGACGCTGATCGCCCTCGGCGGGAACTACCCGACCAGCGTGATTCCCTCGACGCTGGTACTCGATCGAGAGCACCGGGTGGCGGCAGTGTTCATGCGTGCCCTCCTCGCCGAAGACCTGCTCCCTGTCGTCGAACGGATAGCAGACGAATGACTGTTCTTCTTGCCCAAGGCGGCGTTGGCTCGACGTTCCAAAATCTGGCATCGAGCGGACCTCTGGTACTGGCGATCGCCGCATGTATGCTCGCCGGGCTGGTCTCGTTCGCGTCACCGTGCGTGGTGCCCCTGGTGCCGGGCTACCTGTCGTACCTGGCGGGCATCGCAGGTGCCGACGTGCCGTCGCTCGCCGCCGCCTCGACTGGTGAAGCACCGCCGAAGCTGGCAAGCCGCTGGCGCGTGGCAGGTGCAGCGGGGTTGTTCGTCGCCGGCTTCACCATCGTCTTCGTCCTCGCCACCGCCTCGATTTTCGGGGTCATCGGCACCCTGCGCATCAACGAACAGGTGCTTCAGCAGGTCGGCGGTGCCATCACGATCATCATGGGCTTGACGTTCATCGGGTTCATTCCCGCATTCCAACGCGACACTCGATTCGCGCCGCAAACCATCTCGTCTCTTGCTGGAGCGCCGCTGCTCGGTGGCGTGTTCGCGCTCGGCTGGACGCCGTGCCTTGGCCCCACGCTCGCCGGGGTGTTGTCCGTTGCCGCTGGCACTGAAGGCGCAACCGCAGCGCGCGGCGTCACTCTCATCGTCGCCTACTGTCTGGGACTCGGTCTACCGTTCGTGGTCCTCGCGTTCGGCTCGAGTTCGGCGATGCGCGGTGTCGGCTGGCTACGGCGGAACTCGCAGAGAATCAAAGTGGCAGGCGGAGTGATCATGATCGCCGTCGGTGTCGCCCTGCTGACGGGGGTGTGGGGTCTGTTCATTGCCTGGATACGCAATGAATTCGTCAGTTCGGTTGTATTACCCATCTGAGAAGGAAACCGAGCAGCCGCACGTGCAAGACCACGCCTCCCCAACTGCCAGTGCCGGTGGTATCGAACCCACTCTCTGTCGACGGCGCGCCCCCGCCGGGCCGCGACGACCCGATCCGAGAGCCGCCCCCTGTCCCTACCGCGGATCTGCGTGTCCCAAGGACCCCGCAGGCGGGTGCATCAGCAGGGGAGGGCATGTTTCCGGGGCCGTGTTGATCGGTGTGGCAGCTAAAAGGGCCAGGTCCTTCGAAACCGAAGGGCGGGGCTCGGTATTAGCCGAGCCCCGCCCTACGGTTGATAGTTCCCAGAATTGAGAGTTACTGGGCGAGCAAACTTTCCATTGTGGAGATTTCGCTCTGCTGCGCATCGATGATTGTGGAGGCAAGCTCCTTGGCATCAGCATTGGAGCCGTCGGCCAACTCGATCTGAGCCATCTCGATTGCCCCCTTGTGGTGCTCGATCATCATGGTGAGCCACATGGAGTCGAACTCCGCTCCGTTAGCGGCCGACAACATGTCCATGTCTTCCTGGCTCATCATGCCGGTCATGCCACCGCTCCCCATGTCCATACCGCCCATGTCCATTCCGCCCATGTCCATTCCGCCCATGTCGGCGGACGCTGCGGGCTGTCCCCATGCGGTGAGCAGGGCATTCATCTGCTCCATCTCCGGTGCTTGAGCTGCTTCGATGGCCTGGGCCAGCTCGATGACCTGAGCATTCTCGGTTCGGCCGTCGACAAGTGAAGCCATCTCCACCGCTTGTGCATGGTGGGGGTACATCCCTTCGACGAACGTGACATCGGCATCGTTGAATTCGGCCGATGCTTCGGCGGAATTCTCGGAGGACGACGAGGCCGGTGTATCGCTGCTCGACATGCCGGGCATGTTCATTTCGCCGTCGTTACTGCTGCAGCCAGCGAGAACTGCGGCGGCGACAGCGGAAGCCGCCGTTATCGCGATCGTGAAACGGGTAGATCGATTCGAACGCATAACAAACTCCTGAAATTATGGTGGGGTGGTTCGGATCGACAGGCACACTGACCCGTCGACATCTGTGTCTCACACAACGGTGAGTCACCTGTCAGATCCGAAGCACAGACAATTCGGAGAGAGTGAAAATGGTCCAGGGCGGCGGGTGCCCGGTTCGACGACGAACTGCCGACAGCCGCGCAGCGTGGACGAGAGAACCGGCGAAGCCCACAACGATTGCCCGTAAGACGGCCAACGCCGCGACAGCACCGATGATAGCCAGACACAGATGCATGACCGAGCTGTGATCGCCACAGCCGTTCCCGCAGTGTGCTGCGGAACCACTCTCCGATGCTGTCGCAGATGATGCTCCCGAATGCTCGTCGACGGCAGGTGGAGCGCTCACCGTCGAGGTCATCGAGTGTTCGCCGATACTCGTCGCCGTTGCGAACGACATCGGCGCAGAATGCATGAGAAGGACTCCGAACAGCACTATCGAAGCGCAAACAGCACCTAGGAGCCACTTCTGGTTCATAGGTTCCGTGGCTGAAGTCCTCACCGGTTCGATCTTACCGGTCTGCCACACGGGCATCCGGTCTCCTCGCAGTCGCGGCGTCCGGACCGTGGACATCGAATCAGGTGGCGATGGGCCGGTTGATTGCGGTCACTTCATCCCAGGGAACGGGCGCGACTTTGACGACGTCGCCGCCGGTGGGGGCGTTGACGTATTTCCCGTCGCCGATGTAGATCCCGATGTGTCCGATCGGTGAGTAGAGAGAGATGAAGTCACCCGGTTGCACTGATTCGCGGGAGACAGGTGTGCCCGCTCGTGCTTGGTCTGCGGCCACGCGTGGAACGGTCAGTCCCAGTTGTTTGTAGGCGAAGTAGATCAGTCCGGAGCAATCGAAGGACCCCGGCCCGGTAGCTCCCCAGGAATAGGGTTTGCCGAGTTGGTCGAGGGCGATGCGCATCGCCTCCGCTGATGTTCCACTCGCAGCCGAGACGGCGGCGGGTAGCTCGGAAGGATTCGTGGTGCCGGGGCTGACGATGGCAGCTCGATCCGCATCGGTGAGGGCGGCGAATTGGTCGGTGATTTTGGCGATCTGATCGGCCAGGTCGGTCTGGCGTTGCTCGAGGTCGCGTTGTGTACGTGCGGCGTCCGCCTCGGCTACCGCAGCGGACGCCTGTGCTTGCCGGGCTTGTTCGAGCTGGTCTCGCGCTTCGTCGTCGATCTGTGTCGAGTCGGCGAGTGCAGCGGCTCGATCGGCGAGGATCCGGTCCAACAACACCATCTGATCGAGTAGTTGCTGTGGGCTGTCCGCGACCAGAACGGCCCCGAGAGGGGATTGCGGTACACCTTTGTACGCGGCGTCGACAGCTGTGGCCAGTGCTCGACGGTTGGCAGATGCGGCCACTTCGGCTTCCCGAGCCGCCGCCGAGGTCTCGTGGGCGAATTGAACTGCGGTACTCAGTTCGCCGCGGCGACGATCGAGGGTGTCCTGCGCGGCGTACATGCTCTCGGTGAGAGTGAAGGCGGTCGCATTGAGTTCAGCGAGTTGTCGTACGGCTTCGGATGCGTTCACCGGGGGTGCAGCAGGGTCCGCCGAAGCTGGAGCATTTACCGAAAATGCCGCGGCAACAACGATGATCGAGGCGATCAGGGTAGCGCGGACACGCCGCGTCGGGCCTGAAAAAGAATGCACAGAAGAAATCCTCTGGGGTCGGTGTGGGTTCCCTGCGTCACCAGCGAAGGAAACGGAGCGCGGCGAGAGCCGCATGGGACTGTGTCCGGCCTCGCCGGTCACCATTGTCGGGTATCGGCAGTCGTAGACGGTTCCTCACGGTCGGCTGAGGCTCGCGTCGACGCTCGACGCCTGTGCCGTATGGGCGGCGAGTCGGCGTCGATTGACGCCGACTCACCGCACCTGCAAACTACTATCATTCATAGTAGATGGTGGGGTGGTATCCGCTGACCGGGAGAGGGATGACGACTGTGACGATGCGTGACTGGCCGGCGCGGCGTTGGGTGGCCGCGTTACTGGGCGCGACGGTGGCCGCGCTGGTCGTGGCGATCCCCACCGGGATCATCCACACTGCGTTCTACGTTCGAATGACCCCGGTGTTGTGGTGGAACTATCCGGTGTGGATTGCCACCGCAGTTCTCAGTGGCCTCATTCTTGCGACATACGTGAGCACTGGGCTGGCGTCGTCGGTTTCTTCCCGTGTAGGGGTCAGTGCGAATGCGTTGTCGTTGTTGGCAGTCGGATGTCCGATATGCAACAAACTGGTAGTGGTGGCGGTCGGGGTGAGCGGTGCTCTGGATCTATGGGCACCCGTGCAGCCCGTAATCGGAGTGATGTCGGTGGGGGTGATGGTGTGGGCTCTTCGACTGCGAATCCGCGGGGAACGCGCGTGCCCTACTTCTCGCGTAGGTCAGGAGTTCGGCAACTCCGCTGGCTTTGGCGGTGCAGGCGCAGCAAAATTGTAGGATTTCTCGCCACGTCCTATCCGCGGTCCGGCAGCAACAGACGACGAAGGCGACCGCTTCTCGATGCGCCATCTGCGGTGTTGGGCTGTGCCTGCGACACCGGCAGGCGGGCGTCGGCCAGCAATCCTGCCACCCCGGCGGCCACGCAGGCCGACGTCACCACTATCAATGCCGGATTCGTTCGCCCGGTCAAAGCGTCCCCGAACAGCACCGCGGCGATCGTACCGGGCAGAATCCCCACGACAGTGGCCGTCGTGTAGGGCAGCAGGCGCACCGCGGAGAGTCCGGAGCAGTAGTTGACCAGGGCGAACGGTGCCGGGGCAATGAGCCGTAAGGACCCGACGGCCAGCCACCCCCGCCGAGCCAACCGGGCATCGATGGACTTGACCGCAGGATTCGTCAGCCGCTCCTGCACCGCGGTGCGCCCGAGCGCGCGCACCAGCAGCAACGCCAGCACAGCGCTGACAGTTGTGGCGGCGATCGTGACGGCGACCCCGGTGGCGGGACCGAACAACAGTCCGGCGCTGAGGGTGAACACCGTGCGCGGTACCGGGGCAATCGTCAACACCGCCTGGGTCAGAAAGAACACCACCACGAACGACGGGCCCATCGACTCCGCCCACTCGCGCACCACAATGATCGACGGGCGGGGTACGAGGGCGGCAGCCACTGCCAGTATTGCCAGCGCTGCCACGGTGGCGAGGACTCGGCGATCGCGCAGAATCGCCGATACGGTTTCGGTCATGACGGTCTCTGCCTGCGCCGCCTCGCCGAGGTTTCCGACAAGCACGCGGGAGTGGACGGCGAGGAATGGCTTCGCACTGCCGGTGCTCAGGAGCGGACGAGCCGTGAGATCGCGTCGGTGGCCTCTTTGATCTTCGCGTCGGCTTGGGGACCGCCGGCGATGGCGGCGTCGACCACGCAGTGGCTGATGTGAGCTTCGAGCAGGCCCATGGCCACCGCCTGCAAGGCTTTGGTCATCGCCGAGACCTGGGTGAGGATGTCGATGCAGTACTTGTCTTCCTCGACCATGCGCTGCAGTCCTCGGGCCTGGCCTTCGATGCGCTTGAGGCGTTTGAGGTAGGCGTCCTTTTCGGTGATGTAGCCGTGCGCGGCGTGATCATGGCCGTCGGTCTCGGCGGGTGCCTGCGCGGCCGCGGGAGTGGCCATGGTGTCCTCCTGGAATCCGAGTGTCATGCCGAGCATCCTCGATTATGTCCGCCCGGGGTATGGCGCGAGAGGGTCGGTCCGTCGAGTCGTCGCTGGGCCGCCGCCGCAGCGCACATCACCGCGCAGCGGGCCACCGCTCGGGTCGCCGGGTGCCGGGTGATCTGCACCAAGGTCGTTGTCACGAAGGACATGGCCCTCTCCTTTCGTAGGCTGCATCGGGGTTGTAGCGGTGGGGTGGGGTGGCGCGCCTGCATGCCACGCCCACCCCAGCCTTTTGGGTGCTTGTTCTACCCGCGCGGTTATCCGGTGAGGGACTTGAACCGGCGCAACCGCAAGCTGTTGCTGACCACGAACACCGACGAGAACGCCATCGCTGCACCGGCCAGCATCGGATTGAGCAGCCCGGCCGCAGCCAAGGGGAGGGCGGCCACGTTGTAGGCGAACGCCCAGAACAAGTTGCCCTTGATGGTGCCCAACGTTCGGCGGGACAGGCGGATAGCATCCGCTGCTGCGCGCAGATCACCGCGCACCAACGTCAGATCGCTGGCTTCGATCGCAACGTCGGTACCGGTGCCCATCGCCAGACCGAGGTCGGCCTGCGCCAACGCGGCGGCGTCGTTCACGCCGTCGCCGACCATCGCCACTACCTTGCCCTGCTCCTGCAGCCTTTTGACGACGTCCACCTTGTCTGCGGGCAGCACCTCCGCGATCACTTCGTGGATGCCGACCTGGTCGGCGATGGCACGCGCGGCGGCTGCGTTGTCGCCGGTGAGCATGATCGGCGTCAAACCCAGGCCCCGCAGCTGCTCGATCGCCTCGGCGGAGGTGGGTTTGACCGCGTCGGCGACGACCAGTACTCCGCGAGCCCGACCGTCCCAACCGACTGCGACGGCGGTCTTGCCCTCGGATTCGGCTGCACGCATCGCACTTTCGAGTTCGTCCGGCAGCTGCTGCGCCCGGTCGGCGAGGAGGCGGGCCCGTCCGACGATCATTGCGTGGTCGTCGACTATGCCCTGCACCCCGAGGCCTTCGATATTTATAAACTGCTCCACCGGTGGCAGGGCTCCGACCTTCTCGCGGGCACCTTTGGCGATGGCCTGGGCGATGGGGTGCTCGGACGAATCTTCGAGTGCACCGGCCAGGCGCAGCACCTGCGCGGTGTCCTCGCCGTCGGCGGTGATCACGTCGAGCAGAGTCATCTTGCCGGTGGTGACGGTGCCGGTCTTGTCGAGTACCACGGTGTCGACACGGCGGGTCGATTCGAGCACTTCGGGACCCTTGATCAGGATGCCGAGCTGAGCGCCGCGGCCGGTGCCGACCATCAGCGCGGTCGGGGTGGCCAGGCCGAGGGCACACGGGCAGGCGATGATCAGGACGGCGACGGCTGCGGTGAACGCGGCCGCGATCCCACCGCCGGTGCCGATCCAGAAGCCGAGTGTCGCCGCGGCAAGGGCGATCACGATCGGGACGAAGACTCCGGAGATCTTGTCGGCCAGACGCTGAGCTTGGGCTTTACCGGTCTGAGCGTCTTCGACGAGTTTCGCCATCTGTGCGAGCTGGGTGTCCGAGCCGATGCGGGTCGCCCGGACCACGATTCGGCCACCGACGTTGACCGTCGCGCCGACGACCAGATCATCGGGTCCTACCTCGACGGGCACGGATTCGCCGGTCAACATCGAATTGTCGACCGCGGAAGAGCCGTCGGCGACCACGCCGTCGGTGGCGATCTTCTCCCCGGGGCGGACGACGAACTCGTCACCGACGATGAGTTGATCGGTGGGGATGCGCTGTTCGACACCCTCGCGCAGGACGGAGACTTCCTTGGCACCGAGCTCGAGCAGGGCACGCAGGGCGGCACCGGCGCGTCGCTTGGAGCGTGCTTCGAAGTAGCGGCCGGCGAGGATGAAGGTGGTGACTCCGGCTGCGGCCTCGAGGTAGATGTTGCCGGCCCCGTCGGAGCGGGAGATGGTCAGCTCGAACGGGTGTGTCATGCCGGCCGTTCCGGCGGTGCCCCAGAACAGGGCATACAACGACCACCCCAGTGCTGCGATGGTGCCCATCGAGATCAGGGTGTCCATCGTTGAGGTGGCGTGCCGCAGATTGGTGAAGGCGGCCTTGTGGAACGGCCATGCCCCCCACACCACCACGGGTGCGGCGAGGGTCAGGGAAAGCCACTGCCAGTTGGTGAACTGCAGTACCGGAACCATGGCCATCGCGATCACCGGCACGCTGAGCACCAGCGATATGAGCAGGCGTTGGCGCAGCGAGGCGGTGGGGTCGATCTCGGCTGGCCCGGCCGCGTCGGGGTCGGTGGAGGAGGCGGCGGGCGCGGGGACCGTGGCGGTGTAGCCGGCCTGCTCGACGGTGCCCACGAGATCCTCGGTCGAGACATCACCGACGTAGTCGACGCGTGCTTTTTCGGTGGCGTAGTTCACCGTCGCGGTGACACCGTCGAGCTTGTTGAGCTTTTTCTCGATCCGGTTCGCGCAGGAGGCGCAGGTCATACCACTGATGTCGAGTTCGACCCGGCCGTCGGCGGTGGGGTGGTGCGTGACGGGATTCATCGTCGCTCCTCTCGGGGTGTGGTGGTGTGTCAGTGTCCGTGCCCGGCGGGCATCGGCTCCGAGGCGGCGGGCACCGCGGCGTATCTGCTGTCGGTGACCATCAATCCTCCAGGTCTCTGATTGGCGACGGGCCCGCCCGCAGTGGACACCGCGGCGGCGTCGTGAGTCGAGGTGTCGTGTGTGTCGGGTGGTGCGGCACCTTCGGGGCCGAAGGCGTCCCCGGCTCCGAAGGCGAGCCCGAAGACCGCGGCTAGGGCGATGGTGAATCCGACGAACTTCGATGATGCGTTCATCGTGCGAATCTCCTGTCCGGGTCTGGTGTCGATCAGGAGGCGAGCTGGTAGCCGGCCTCGTCGACTGCGTGGGCGATGGCCGTCTGCTCGATCGGGGTGTCCGAGTCGATATCGACTCGGCCGCTCGCGAGGTCGACATTCACGGCGGTCACACCGGGGATGCCGCTGATCTCCTCTCGGACCGAGGAGACGCAGTGCCCGCAGGTCATTCCGGTGACGGTGACGGTGGTGTTCATCGATGCCCTTCTTTCTTCGATTCGGAATGTGATCGAGGTCGTCGCGACCCACTTACAGATTTACCATACCCCCCTACGGTATGCAACGAGATGTGCCGCACCGGTGCTACGGCATGACCCTGGGCACTGACCGGAACACCGCCCTCGGATGCGGGAGCGGCACCCAGAATCGAACGTCGCACCAGAGCCTGCATCGGCGGGCGTCCTCGACTCCGGCTACTACGAACGCGGATTACGCGCGCGCAGAGATGCCCACAATCTTCTCGATGATGTCGCTTCCGTCCTTGCCGACGTCGAATCTCGTGCGGACAGAGTGTTCTTTGGGTGATGATCATCGTCATCGCCATACTGGCCACGATCATGCTCTTCGTATACGAGCGTTCGGCCATCACACCGGTAGTCGGTGCGCAGGCAATCCATTCGGCGTTCTGTCCTGGCTGCGGTCGGCGTCGCTGCGTTGACCGTACTGGCGTTCGACCTCGGGATGGGTGGTTGGATGCTGCTGCTGTACTACACCGAGACCATGCCACCGGCCACCGATGCTGCGTTCTGGATGCTCATGCAAATCGGTATCGTCCTCGGGGTGGTCACGGGTTACCCCGTCGTCCGTCGCCTCCAACGTCACCGCAGTACCCCCGCCTGAGGTGTGGGTGGCCCGCATTCGTGTGAATGCGGGCCACCGGTCGGTGGATAGTCGTGAACGGTGCCGCGTCGATACCCTCGTGTTCGGCAATCATCGTCGAGGTCTCGGGTGTGGGCAATGCAGGCCACTTCTCGGCGTGCACTGCCGCTAGCCGGTGGCCGGTACCTCGCCGCTTTCGGTCACCGTGGTCTCGGTGGGGGGTGGGGTGAGCCGGTCGGATCGATCGAGCGCATAGAGAGCGGCCACAGATGCCGCCCCGACCAGGGTCAGTATCGCCCAGATCAGTGCACCCAGATGCGCGTCGCTGAGAAGCCCGAAGACGGCTCCTGTACCCAGGTTGCCGAGCAGGATGCCGACCCCGACGATGGTGTTGTAGAACCCGTAATGGGTGGCCACCAGCTTCCCGCCCGACAGGGTCACCACCGTGTCCATCTCGAACGGAAACACCGCGGCGGTGCCGACCGCCAACAGTGCAGCGGTGAACACCAGGGCACCGGCGGCGGCCCACCCGCCCAGCGCGGCCGGGCTCGGCAGCACGATCAGCGGGAGGAACGCCAGCGCCATGATTGCCATACCGACCACCACGCTTCGCCCCGAACCCCACCTGCGGGACAACCAGGACGTGATCCGGAACTGCCCGGCGATCGCGACCACGCCGGAGACCACGAACAACGAGGTCACCAGAGCGGTGTCGGACCTGCCGTTACCGACTACCACCGCAGCCTGCAGCGGCAGCGCAAGATAGATCTGGAACGAAAGCACGTAGGATCCGATCATCGCCAGCGCGAACAGCACGAAGGGTCGGTTGGCCATCACCACCCGCCAGTCCTCGAGTACCGATGTCGTGGCCCCGGTCGTCTCGGCCCGGTGCGCGGGGAGCGTCCAAATCTGCACGATCGTCAGAACAGCAAAAATCGCGGCCGCTGCCAGTGAGGTGACTCGGAAGTCGAGGGTGGTCAGAGCGAGACCGATCAACGGGCCCAGCAGAATCCCGGCCTGATAGAACACGTTGAACACCGCGAACGCCTCGACCCGCCGTGGCCCTGCGTCGGCGGCCAGATACGCCCGCACGGCCGGGTTGAACAGCGCACCGGCGAACCCGGTCGCGGCCGAGGCGAGCAGGATCGCCGGCAGCGATTCCACGGCCGCGAGCAGTACGAAACCGGCAACTCGCAGCAGGCAGCCGGCGACGATCAGGGGTTTGTATCCGAGGCGGTCGGCGAGGGTGCCGCCGAGCAGGAACATCCCTTGCTGGGAGAAGTTCCGCATCCCCAGCACCAGCCCGACCGCCCACGCCGCCAGGCCCAGGGAACCGGCCAGATACCCGGCCAGGTACGGCATCAGCATGTAGAAACCGACGTTGATGGAGAACTGGTTGACCATCAACACCTGGCTGGGCCGGTCGAAGCTACGGAACTTGGTCAGAAAAGTTTTCATCGAACGCTCTCGGTGGGATCGACGACGGTGGGATCGACGACGGTGGCGCACCGCGTCCACGACGTCACAGTCTCATCGGTGGGGTGGGCGATGGTCGTCGGCTCGGTCGGCGGGTCAACGTCGAGCAGGCCGTGCTCGGTGCAGTAGTCGTCGTTGTAGATGGTGTCGAAGTAGCGCTGCGGTCCGTCGGGGAAGACGGCCGCGACCCGGGTCTCCGGCGGGCTGGTGCGAGCGATCCAGCCGGCCGCGAGGGCGACGGCCCCGACGCTCCAGCCGCCGCTGGCGTGGTGCGTCGCCGCCAGGGTGCGGCACGACCACACCGCTTCGTGCGGGGCCACCCAGTGCACCTCGTCGAAGGCGGGATAGTCGATGTTGTCGGGATAGATGCTCGAACCCAACCCGCGCATGAGCCGAGTGCTGGCGGGTTGCCCGAAGATCGTCGATCCGATGGTGTCGACACCGACCAGTTTCAGGTCGGGGCAGAACTGCCGGAGCACCCGGGCCACCCCGGCGGAGTGCCCTCCGGTGCCCACCGAGCAAACCAAGGTGTCGACGCGTCCGAGCTGGGCGATGAGTTCGTGAGCGAGCGACTCGTACGCCTCGACATTGTCCGGGTTGGTGTACTGATCCGGGCACCACGACCCTGGATGTGTATCGAGGAGCTCACGGACCTTCTCACGCCGGGCCTGCTGCCAGCCGCCGTCGGGGTGCGGTGTGGTGACCAGTTCGACGCGGGCACCGTACGCGGCGAGCATCCGGTGCACGATCGGTTCCAGTCCCGGGTCGGCGACGAGGGTGACGGGGTGGTGATGGGTGATCCCGGCCAGGGCCAGACCCAGGCCGAGGGTTCCGCTGGTGGATTCGATGATCATCGCGCCGGGAGCGAGGTCGCCGCGGGCCTTGGCTTTTTCGACCATGTGCAGCGCGGGGCGGTCTTTCATCCCACCGGGATTGCTGCCTTCGAGTTTCGCCCAGAAGCCGCGGCCGGAGTCCGCGAACGGTTCACCGATCCACAGAACGGGCGTGTTGCCGACCATTGTGCTCGGTTCCGGGCAGTTCTTGGCGGTCGCCAACATGTGGCCGGCGGAGGACGGTGGCACGAGTGTGGAGCGAACAGCACTGTTCATGATGAGTAGTCCCTGTATGTGATCTGCGAGGAGCGCAGTAAGTGAGTGATGGGCAGCACGAACTGGGCCATGAGAGGAGAAGTCCTCGGATGGCCCGCGGGCTGCTGATCAGCACCTGTTGATACAGAGTTCGTTCAAGACGGTTCGGCCGTGCCGGATCGGAATGGGTAGATCCGGTGGGGCTCGCGAAATGCGCGGGGCAGACATCGCCACCAACACCACAGCGAAGGCCATCGCTGCGACCGCGGCGATGGTCGATGGGCGGGGCGGGTTGTCGGATCGGGGCATTGCGATGACGGTGTTCGTATCGTGCGCCATGTGGGGCGATCCGTCGTCGATGTGCGCGTGGTTGGGGGAGAGTTCCGCGGCGGCCTGAGACGAGGACGAAACGATGTGTACGCCGTCGCTGTGATGGTCCTGTTCCCAGGCGATGCCGCATTGAGCGATGGTGTGAGCCAACAAATACAGGACAGCGGCGACTGCGATAACCGTCCGCAGGCGCGGCGGGCCCAGCGCAGAGATTCTCACAACGCCTCGACGGTAGCAGCCGGAAACTGGGTTGGCCCAAACCCATTCAGGGTGCCCCTGATGTGCCGCCGCCGAATCGGGCGGTCACACCGCCCGCCCGCAGGCACCACATGTTTCTGGTCACGTCGAACACGGCCAGGACGATCGGGGCGGTGATCATGATGGCCGCCAGAGCAGATGCACCCGCATATGTCGGCGTGCTGCGGCGCGGTAGAAGCCAGTCTCCATCCCGGGGTCCAGCACGCATCTTGTGCGAGCCGAGGGTGGTCCGTGCACCGGTCGATGCCCGGCCACGAAGGGCACCGCGAAGGACAAAGGGCACAGCGAAGGTGCGCGGTCGATATCCCGGGGTATGCATCGACGTCGCAGAGGCGCGGTGTCGGCGGGGGAGCCGGTCCGGGCTCACCGCTGTTACTACTATCGTGCATAGTAGTAACCGAGGGTGGTCAGGTGGCGCTATGCCGTACATGAGAAAAGAGCCATGCAGGCATGCTCGATATCGAGTCCAGCGCAACAACAGTGAACCGTCACCGACGAACCCGACGTCGCCGTGTGTTCACCGCGATAGCAGGCAGGTCATCGTGTGCGGTATCTGCTGGTGTGCTGTTGTACGCGGGCTTTCCACCTCGGTCGCTGTGGTTCCTCGCGCCGTTGGGTGTCGGGGTTCTTGTTCTCGTCATCCGCGGCCGTTCCATCCGGGCGGCGTTCTTCTACGGGTATCTGTCGGGATTGGCGTTCTTTCTGCCTCTGCTGCCCTGGGTGGGTGTCTACGTCGGTGCCCCGCCGTGGCTGGCGCTCGCGGCGATCCAAGCGATAGCAGTGGCACTGTTCTGCGCTGCAGCGGCCGCAGTGTCCGGGTTGCGCTTCGAACCGCTGTGGATCGCCGCGATCTGGACCGCCACCGAAGGTCTGCGCGCACGGATTCCGTTCGGGGGATTTCCGTGGGGGAAACTAGCTTTCGCCCAAGCAGACGGCCCTCTGCTCTCGCTTGCCGCGTTCGCCGGTGCGCCCGGTGTATCTTTTGCAGTCGCAGTGATCGGCGCGGCACTGGCCAGTGTGGTCCGCCAGGTACGCCCGCCGACGCCGCGATTCGCAGTCGGGTCGGTGGCCACTGTGGTGATCGTGCCGGCTCTGGCTTTCGCGCTCACTCCCGCTGACGATGCAGGCGCAGCGCGTGCGACGGTCGCCGTTGTTCAAGGCAACGTTCCGCGGTCGGGTCTGGACTTCAACTCGCAACGTCGAGCAGTTCTCGACAATCACATCGAGCGAACAATGCAGCTCGGGGACGACATCACCGCCGGCAGGGTGCCCGCTCCCGACCTGGTGATCTGGCCGGAGAATGCATCCGATATCGACCCACTGCGCAACGCCGACGCCACTGCCGGGATCGACGCTGCAGCGCGGTCGGTCGGGGTGCCGATTCTGGTCGGAGCTGTGCTCGGTAACGACGACGGCACCTCGATGAATACCTCGATCGTGTGGGATCCGGTACTCGGACCGGGGGAGCGACACGACAAACGCAAACTTGTTCCTTTCGGAGAGTATCTCCCGATGCGATCTGTGATGACGAGGTTGTCCTCCTACGCCTCGCAGGCCGGTAACTTCGTTCCCGGGTCGGGCGACGGTGTCGTCGATATCGCCGGAATTCCGACGGCCGTCGCCACCTGTTACGAGGTCGCGTTCGACGAGCTGGTCACCGACTCCGTGCGTGCGGGGGCGCAGCTGATCACGGTCCCCACCAACAATGCGACGTTCGGGCGCACCGATATGACCTACCAGCAGTTGGCGATGTCGCGGCTGCGGGCGGTCGAGCACAACAGGACTGTTCTCGTTGCGGCGACCAGTGGGGTCAGTGCCGTCATCGACCCACAGGGGAAGGTCGCAGATCGTTCGGGCTTGTTCGCTGCGCAGACGTTGGTCGCTGATGTTGCCCTGGAAACGAGATCGACGTGGGCGACAAAGCTGGGACCGCTTCCGGAGTACGCCGCGGTCGTTCTTGCTGTCGTGGGGTGTGCTCTCGCATGGAGAAGGCAGCGTTCGCCGGCCGATGGTCTCCGACCGTCGACGTCCGGTGCTACCGCGCTGTGAGGCACGAAACCACTGCGGGGGACATCGAACTACTAACCATGATAGTAATTACCCCACTCGTCGTGTATCTTTTCGTTATCGCGTCGTGATCCGTTCGATACATCAGTGAGGTGCGCACGTCGATGATTACGCCTCGCTCCATTCGATTACCGAGGACTCTGCTGTGGCACAACACCGTATGACCCGCATGACCGACCGACGTCGACAGTTGTCGGACTGTGACGTGCCGGGAGTGGCGGTGACGCCGAGAGGGCGGCATCGCGCTCGGGCGCGCGCCACCGAGCGCCGCGGCAGTGTCGCTGTCGGTATTGCGGTGGCAGCGGGCGCTCTGGTCACGGCGGGTGCCCAATATGCGAGTCCCGCCCAGGCGCAGGCAGTCCCCGTGCACGAAGCGACACCGATGCAGGACCCGGTGGCCGAATACTTGCCTCAGATCCTCGCCATACCGGAGATCTCCAATATCAACGATGCGATCGAGCAGTTGGCGAAGGGGCAACGAAGGGCAGAGGAGAGCGCTGCGCGTGATGCAGCGGCGCTGCGACCACTGTTCGTTCGTCCGGTCGCCGGGACCCTGACCTCGGATTTCGGTCCACGATGGGGGACTACGCACACCGGGCTCGACATCGCCAACGCTATCGGAACTCCCGTCTACGCGGCAGCCGACGCTACCGTGCTCGACTCCGGTCCTGCAGACGGTTTCGGCCTCTGGGTACGTCTTCAGCATGACGATGGAACGACAACGGTCTACGGGCACATCGATCAAACCTTGGTGACCGTGGGGCAACGAGTGCAAGCCGGTGAGCAGATCGCCACTGTCGGCAATCGTGGCCAATCGACCGGGCCTCACCTGCATTTCGAGGTCGTCGACGCGGCGGGGAGCAAGGTCGATCCTCAGGAGTGGCTCGCCTCTCGGGGTGTCGCGCTGTCCGACGCGGCTGTTCGGTCGTAGGCCCCCGTTTCACCTCTCGGGCTCGCAGTAGGTACGGCGAACTTACCGGAATGCGGGCGATCGTACTGCGCGCCCGCTGAACATGTCGAGGCACCGAGGGTTCAGGTCTGATGGTGAAAACGAGACCGCAGAGACGCATCCGAAGTCAGTGCAACAGTCCGGAATTCGTTCCCATCGGCGGGCCGTGCGGTCGAGGCTCGACTACGAGTCACGGTCCGAACCGGTGATGGTGGCTCCGCGTTCCGCGAGCCAAAGTCTGGGGTCGACCTTGTTGCCGGCGGGTGTGTCGACCTCGAAGTGCAGATGTGGACCGGTGGAGATACCCCGGTTTCCTACCGTCGCAATTTCTTCACCAGCAGTGACGCGTTGACCTACGGTCACGAGGTTGTCGTTGTTGTGCCCGTAGGTCGTTACGGTGCCGTCATCGTGGCGTATGCGCACCCAGAGTCCGAAGCCCTGGGCCGGTCCTGCGCTGATCACGTCGCCGTCCGCAACGGCGACGATCGGTGTACCGGTGGAGTTGGCGATGTCGATTCCTTGATGGGCGCGGCCGTCGCCGAAGGTCGAGGTCAACGTTCCTGTTGTCGGCGCACGATACTTTCCGTTGCTCGACCCTGTTGTGCCGGTAGGGGATTGCGGGGCGGCCGACGGATGATCGCCCGCCTCGGGTGTCGTGGTTTCGGGTGTCGTTGTTTCAGATGACGTGCCGGGTGCCGACGTTTCAGGCACAGTGGCGTCGGGTTCGAGCGCGGGCAGTTCGGGCGTCGACGGGTCGGCGGCCGACTCGGGGTCCTGAGTGTCCTGAGTGTCCTGAGTGTCCTGGGTGCCTTGGGCGGTCGGTTGTTCGGTCGAGGGCTCGGCGTTCGACCTGCCGGGTGGGACCGCCGCATGTCCGCGCGACGAGGTGTGCGGGGTGGCCGGATCGTGGGGAGTCTCGGCGGCCGCGAGTGTGGATGCAAGTGTGGCGACGTCCATCGACGACACCAGTCGGGGGAGAACTGTGGGGTCGATGTCGTCGATCGGCGCGAGACAGGGGATCAGTCGCGAAAGGGCTCCCGTTGGTCCGTCAGCTGTATCGGTGGCTCCGATCGTGCCCACGAGGCAGGAGACGATGCGGCTCTGTGGGCCGGCCAGGTCGTCGAGAGCGCCGTTGGCGCGAATCTCGCGTAGTGCGCCGACGACGAGATCGAGGACCTCCTGTTGGACGTGCGGGTCCGATTGGGCCTGCGCGGGGAAGGCAGGCGGCGGCGCAGCCGGATCGGCGTCCGGGGCTGCAGACGCCGTGGGTGCCAGCGCGAGGATGCCTCCCACGAACGCGGTACCGACGAGGATGCGAGTACCCCACCGAGTTCGGTGCGCCATGTACGAGGACGAGGGCAGAGGTCTCATGTCGGTGGTCCTCCTGGACGGCAACTGCATACCTGGCAGTAATTCAGGTCGCCTTCGAGTCAAGGCGACACGCCGCATCACTATTACACCCTTTCCGCACAAGCACCATCAGTCACAGTGAATTACATCGGTAACATTCGCACCCTGCGACCCATTTCGATCGTCGGGTTGTTTCTCGGGAGCCGAAGTTCATGTACGTAATATCTTCTGCGCCAGAAGGACTCGGCGTCGCTGGACGGCCTTCATCGTGCGCCTCGATGGGGACGGTCGTCTTCGGCGAACGGCCGGAGAGCTGTGTGCTGGCACTGTGAGGCCCGAGGGTGAAGGGGCCGCGAAAGCGTTGACGGCGTGCAGGATCCACGTTGCTACTATCGAAGATAGTAGATCGTGTAGTATGACGCTGACAGACCGGAAGACATCGTCGAGGTGAACGAGACAGAGGTGCAGGGTGCAGCGGGTGACGACACGCTGGTCCCTACTTGCGATCATCGTCATCGTGACAGTTGTTGGAGCGCTGGCATTGTGGTCTCGAGATCCCTCGACCCAGTCGGTGGGGTCCGCAGGATCGGCACCTCACGTCGAGGACGAGGATCTCCCGTCGGCAGTGATCGCTACCCGTGCTGCCCTCGAGCCGTGCCCGACCTCGTCGCCGGTTCCGTCCCCCGTAACTGGCGAGCTCGTCGGTACGTCCGCACGATGCTTGGGAACGTCGGACTTATCCGATCTGGGGACCTCCCTGGCTGGGCAACCCACATTGCTCAATGTCTGGGCGTCGTGGTGCGGTCCGTGTAGACAGGAGATTCCGGTTCTGGCCCAGTACGCCGCAGAACCGGATGCGGTTCGGGTCGTCGGTCTCAACGTCCAAGACGATGCCGATGCGGCATTGAGCCTGCTCACCGAGCTGGGAGTGCACTATCCCTCGTTCGATCAGGCCGACGCGGCGTTGCAGACACTTGACGCGCCCCCTGTCCTGCCCCTGAGTTTCTTGGTCCAGAGCGATGGAACGATCGAGCGCATCACCTCGACGCCGGTGTTCTACGACCCGAGTCAGGTGCGGGAGGCGGTAACAGCGCTTGTGCGCTGATCTCAGCACGAGCACGAGCACGAGCACCAGCACCAGCAACGCGGCGAGGATCGAACGCCCGCCGGCGGACGGACTTCTACAGAATTGGGAGATGTGTATGACCAGGCAGCGGGCAGGTGCGTTCTCGCTCACGCGCCGCAACTTTCTCGCGCTGAGCGCGGCCGGAACGAGTGCCGTCGTGTTGGCGGCATGCGGCAATGGCTCGTCCGCAGCGACAGTTGTCGGACCGGACTCCGATGTGGTGGGACAGGCCGAGGACGCGCGGCGCTCGGCCGTCGGCAGACAAGTCGATATTTCCTTGAGAGCTCAGTCGAGCACGATCGACCTCGGCGGAGTGCAGGTACAGACCTGGACTTTCGGCGACAGACTCCCCGGTGCCGAGATTCGCCTGAGCCGAGGTGATGTGTTGCGCGCACAGCTCGACAACCGCCTCGAGCAGGAGACGACGATCCATTGGCACGGAATCGCCTTGCGCAACGACATGGACGGAGTGCCGGGCCTGACTCAGCCGGCTGTGGCTTCCGGTGACTCGTTCGGCTACGACTTCACCGTGCCCGACGCGGGCACGTACTTCTTTCACCCTCACGTCGGTACCCAACTCGACAGAGGACTGTATGCACCGCTGATCGTCGAGGACCCCGCCGACGGCTCGGACTACGACCTCGAAGCCGTCCTGGTCCTGGACGACTGGCTCGACGGGGTAGCCGGCGACCCCGATCGAGAACTCGAACGGCTGCGCAGCGAGGGCATGTCGATGGGCGGCATGTCGATGAGCGCGCCCACCGCCCAGTCGCCTCTCGGTGGCGACACCGGCGACGTGAGCTACCCGTACTACCTGATCAACGGCAAGATCGCCGCCGACCCCATCGTGCTCGGCGGACGGCCGGGCCAGCGGCTGCGCCTGCGCATCATCAACGCAGCTGCCGACACGGCCTTCCGTTTCGCAGTGGGGGGGCATCCTCTCACTGTTACTCACAGCGACGGATTTCCGGTTCAGCCCGAGCAGGCGCAATGCTTGTTGATAGGGATGGGAGAGCGTTACGACGCAATCATCACCTTGCAGGACGGGGCGTTTCCGATTGTCGCCGCCGCGGAAGGTAAGGACGGGAGCGGGTTCGCTGTGTTGCGTACCGGGCCAGGCGCCGCGCCGCAGTCCTCAGTCCGGCCTGCCGAACTCTCTGCAGCCCCGGTGATGGCTGATCAACTGATGTCGCTCGATACGGTCCGCTTGTCCGCACGCGAGCCGGATCGCACGTACGACATCGCTCTCGGGATGGAGATGGGCGGGTACACCTGGACGCTCAACGGTGAGACGTACGAGCAGCACACCCCCCTCGACGTTCGCGAAGGCGAAAGAGTACGACTTCGCTTCGTCAACGCCACCACGATGTTTCATCCCATGCATCTGCACGGACACACCTTCGAGGTTGTCAACGGTGCCGGATCAGGCCCCCGGAAGGACACCTCGCTGGTCTTGCCGAACCAAACTGTCGAAGTCGACTTCGACACCGACAATCCCGGCCAGTGGCTTCTGCACTGCCACAACCTCTATCACGGGGAAGCGGGAATGATGACATCGGTGTCCTACCTGGCGTGAGCCTACGGCCGCATTCGTATTCGAGGCATGCAAACCTCTCGGACCAGGGTGCTCGCTACCGAAGGATCACGTAGCTGGCTCGTTCGACGGGATAGAGTGAACACGCGCCTAGGAGGCACTCATGCAGGGTTTGGGAGAGCTCGAAGCTCTGGTGATGGACGTGGTGTGGAATACCAGCGCCGCAGTCCGGGTTCGTGATGTCATCGATCAACTCGAGGACGGTCGAGAACCGGCGTACACCACGATTCAGACGGTGCTCGACAATTTGCACCGTAAAGGCTGGGTACACCGACAACGCAACGGACGGGCATATTGGTACGAAGCCACCCGAAGCAGGGAAGAAGCCGCCTCCGACGCCTTGCGAATACTTCTCGAATCGACCGGCGACCCGACGAGCGTGCTGCTGCACTTCGCCCGCGGCGCTTCCGATGACGAATCGAAGGTGCTCACCCGCGGTCTGAAAGAGCGTCAGAGGTGACTGCCGTACTCCTGTGGGCCCTCGGTGGGCTGTTGGTTGCGGCTGCCGCGCCATTGCTGATGAGGTCGATGATCGACAGAGGTATCGATGCGCACGTCACGCTCTTGACGTGGTCGGCGCTCGTTGTGGGCACCTTGGTCAGCATTGCGGTACCGGTCGTGCTCAGTGCGATCCCCAGTCATGGGGGCGTGACGACCCTGGTCGACATCGCACACCAATGCTGGCTCGCCCTTCAGGGCGACATACCTGCCCGCGTCGAGGCCATCGTCGGGGTTGTCGGGATTGCGATGTTGGGCTGCGGCGCAGTCCGCTGGATCGTCCACCTGAGGCGCGCAGTGTGTGAGCGACGGCGAGTGTACGAGCGGCACATCGATCTGCTGCGCATCATCGCTGGAGGCGTCGGGTTTTCCGGTTCGAATCAACCCGCGTCGACCTTGTGGCTTCCGTTGGACAGTCCTCTCGCGTACAGCGTCGCGGGACGACCGGCGATGGTCGTGGCCAGCGAGGGGCTGCGTACGCAGTTGACGCCTGCTGAAGTCGAGGCGGTCCTCGCACACGAACGTGCACACATCGATGGCCGGCATCATCTGCTCGTAGGCATTGCCGAGTCGGTGGCCTAT
Organism: Rhodococcus sp. PML026; assembly: GCF_000963615.1. NCBI lineage: Bacteria > Bacillati > Actinomycetota > Actinomycetes > Mycobacteriales > Nocardiaceae > Rhodococcus > Rhodococcus sp. PML026. The sequence continues at coordinate 80,683 of NZ_KQ031370.1, forward strand.
GCGTTTCCGTGGCTACCGATCATGCGAGCGTCACCTTCGCTCGTGCGCGCTCTGGTCGAACTCGACGCGGACGCCCGCGCAGCCCGCTCGCACGGACGAGACCCCGTGCGGCGCGCTCTGACTTCGCTGCGCCCGCACCCTGTTCCTCTGCCCGCCCTCGGTATGGTTTCCGATGCCACCGTTGTGCGGCTCGATCGTCTCGCCGTGGACCGAGTGATCCCGCATGCTCCCCTCCGGTGGGCGCGGGCGTTCGTAGCGTGCACCGCCGTTGCCCTGCCTGCGTTACCAGTAGTGGCCCTGCTGGGGGCCATGACGTTGGCATCCTGCGCGGTGGGATGAAATGCCCCGCGCGGCACTACAGATCACGGGAGCGAGTCCGCAATACTCGCCCCTCGGCTTTCGGGTGCGGGAAGCGATCATCATGAGACCGACGAGCGCGAGGACCATCGCCATCGGATAGCCGACCGCGAGATCCTGCCATCCGGCGCTCGGAAGAAACCGAAGCTGCCCGAGATGAATTACGACGTGGGTCGCACCGATCACGACACCCGCCATCAGGACCACCCAACCCCGACCTTGACGGCGGCGCTCACGCTTGTACGCCTCGGTGTAGGGGCCGCCCGCGTCTTCCGACGACCGGCCGTCTCGTTCTTCGCCTGACATCGCGCGCTGCCAGCACGTCCATACGTTGTCGATCGTGAGCGAGTCGGCCGACGGAGCCGAACCACCGCCGAGGAGAAGGCAACCTGGGGCGAGGGCACGCCTGCGCTGGTAGCACTGAGGGTGACAGCGGGCGAGGTTCTGATTCGCCGGTACAGGCCGGGGCCCGTTCGACGTCGTTTGCGCCCGCTGGCAAACCGATAGGTTCACTTCCCGGCAGTAGCGGGACCATCGGCGAAGTGTCCGGTCCCGACCTGGTAAACCCTGACCAAGACGATCTCGGCATTCGATTTCACCGGATCGGTTCTGGTGCTCGACCTTCGGGGGCGGTGGTGCGGAACGTGCGTGATCATTCTCCGATGGTTCGTCCGGTGTTTCGCCACGCGAGCATGCCGCCTTGTAGTTCGACGACATCGGTGTAGCCGAGAGAGGCCAGTTCTTTCGCAGCGGTGGCGCTCATTGTCCCGGTACGGCAGTAGATCGCCAGCGGCGTGGTCCGGTCGGGCGGCAACGTCGCGGCCTGTTGTCGGATCTGGTCGAAGGGAAGGCTCGAGTCGGTTCCCGGGAGCTGGCCCTCGTCGGGGGTATGGACGTTGATCGTGACTCGGGCGGGATCGGCGATTGCGGCGGCGAAGTCAGCGGGATCGAGCAGTTCCGCCCGTGTAGCAACGGGCATCGACGCGGTGGGCTCAGAGACCTCGCCGCCGGTACATCCAGCGAGTGCAAGGACGAGGACAGTCAGTATCGATGCCGGACTACGGAGCGTCGATCGGGACACCGAATGCGGTGCCATCGCATCGAGGTGATCACCGAAAGGCACACGCATAAAAATACGTTCGGTGATCACGAGAGCACCTGCGACGCTGCGAGGACGCCGATGAGGACCGCGCAGCAGATGAGCGAGACAGTGAGTCGGCCTCGACGAGTGTGCGCGTCCACTCGAAACAGAAACAGGCCTTGCCGGACCAATGTGTATGCGGCAATACTCCCCAGGAAGACCAGCCCTCCGACGGGAAGGTCGACCTGAAGTACCGCGGCGAGCGCAACTCCCGCGATCAACAGGGCTGCAGCGGCCTCGTAGAGCTGAACCGGAATCCTCCTCGTCGCCAGGGTGCGATCGGACGAAAACAGGCCCCACCGAGATCGAGTCGGACGCCCCGAACAGCAGCCCGCCAAGAAGCATCCCGGACGACCGATCGCCATGCCGAGAAACAATCCCGGGGTGGTTGCATCCAGGACTGCGCCGACGTCCATACCCCCGAGTGCTCCGCCGATGACCAAGGTGCCGAGCGAAACGAGGAGGAAGCCTTGTATGCACGCTCCTGCGCGGATGAAAGTAGATATCGGTCGACGGTGCAAGATCAAGTACCAAACCTTGGCACCGATATATCCCAAAACGCAACTCAGAGCTGAAATTGCAACAGCAGCAGCAACATTGGCATCCATGCGTGAGAGCAGGAATCCCTGAACAATCAATGCAACCACCGCTCCCGCGGCTACCAACGCCGGCCAACTCCACACCCGCACAGCGGGACCGTATGTCAGTAGCGCAGTGCGCGCGGTGAGCACAGAGTTCTGCTGCCGTTCGCTACTGTCTGCGCCCCCGTCGATGCGTCGCGCACTCACCTCCCACTCCCCGCTGGCAATGCCCTGAATACGGGTGGTCGCGGCGAACCGGCCTCCAGCGGCAGGACGTGATTTCACGACCAGAGTCCGATCGAAACCGACCTTCTCGGTCGATGCATGGCCCTCGACTTCCACCCGCGATCCAGTGAAGCGAATCGCCACGTCGTGGCTGGGCTCGGCATCGGCCCCGCCGACACCCCAGTACGTCACCGCAAGCCCCAGCGGCTCGACCTGGGAAATCTCATCGGTACAACTGGTGGCTGGTGAGCGCTTGGGTGCGTAACTCTGCGGTGCGGGCGCAACAGCTTCAGGCGTGCGGGCACGTGGGCGCTCCGGCGGCGCTGCAGTATCGATCGTCGGTTCTGCGGCCTGGGCCGACGCTCGCGGTGGGGTAGTGGAGTCCGGCGCGAAAGCCCGGGCGACAGTGGGATGGAGTGCACCGCTGCCGGGCGAGTGGCCCCTGCTTCGAAGATAATCGGCGGCGGCGACGCTGACCGCAGAATGTGGGGCCACCGCTGAGAGGGGATGCCTTGGCTGGGGCTCAGTACGTATGGCACCGGGGTGGGGAGCCGGTGGGCCGCCCCCGGATCGTGTCGCCGTGGTTCGTCGTTTGTGCGCTTTCGATCGCGACTTGCTGGATTTCTTTCCCACAGGTTGCCTCCATCATCGCCTGTCCGGGCGACGGCGTCTCGACAGCAGTCAACTACTATGCTCGATAGTAGCTGAACTACTAAGCGTTATAGTAGGAGCTGCGGGATGACCACACTCCGCAGGTCAGCAGGTGGCTGGTGCGAGAGTGAGGAGCAGCAATGATGAATATGGGCACCATGAGTGGCGGATGGACGATGATGGCAGGAATGGCCGCGTTCTGGCTGGTCGTGATCGCTCTGTTGATCTGGGGTGCGGTTCGGCTGATGTCCGCTCGCCCGCAATCGGGGGAGGACGCGCAGGAAATCCTCGATCGTAGATTCGCGGCCGGGGAGATAGATCGAGATTTCTATCGCGCAGCGGTCGCAGAATTGGCGACCGCTGCGCTGCGCAAGCGTGCCGACACTCGGTAAAGAGCAACTGCGGTGTGACGGGCAGGCATTTTCACCGCATGTGACCGAGTTTGCGGACTGGATATGTCGGTGCGCGCCGGCTGGCCGGTAGGGCAGGGCTCGCCCGGGGCCGGTGAGCGGCAACTGTCGGCGCGTTCGAAGGCGCACCGAAACGATCAGATCGAAAGTGGAACCGAACGTGAGTGATACACCCATCTACGACTTACTCAACGCTACATCGGCGGCGCCGCAGCCCCATGGTGAACGAGACAGTATCGCTCCACCGTCCGATCTGCGGCGTCAGCGATCGACCGAACGAGCAGTTCCGCGATCTTCGAGAGTCGACACGCGGGCTCGCCATGCGCGCCGTGACACGGCGTAATTCGCCCTGCCCTGCCTCCAGTCGGTGAGAAGACTCGTAACGGAAATCGCAGCGAACGCCGATGATCCACGCGCGTGTGCAGGTACGCCCGTCGCTGTAAGGCTCAGCTGTGCCGCGGATGCATGCGCCCCTTGACCGAATCGGTATCGACATCCATGCCCGTCCGTGAGCATGACAGCGACCGCGGGTGCACCTGGTGGCCAGCCGACTGGCGCTCACGCGTTGACAACACCCTGACGGTTCTTCCCAATGGGATCAGGAAGGGGTATGGTTCGACTTGATCAACATATACCCCTATGGGGTATATGTTGTCCGAGATGTCGAAAGCTACGCATGATCATCACGCACTGTCAGTTACGCCGGTATTGATGTACGGCCACTGTGAGCCGTCGGTCCGCAACGACGTCAACGCCGTGATCGGAATGGACACTGTCGCGTTATCGGCGGCGGCAGGGACATTCACGGTCACCAGTGCAGCCGCGCTCGTCCAGGCGCAGATCATTGTCGCCCTCGACGCCGAATACACAGCCGAACCAGAACCCACGAGTTCATGGGATGAATGGATATCGAACTCGATGGATGAGAGGACTGCACGATGAACGATCACACACACTCCGACGTCGACTCCGCGCGGACGGATCCGCCGAACAGACTGCAGCACAGCGGGCATGAAGAAGGACCCGAAATGCACACGGACGGGGCAGAGAAGGCGACTCCGCAGTCGGACCACGACACCGGCGGGCACAACGCAGAGCACGGCGGGCACACCGGTCACGGTGATCACGTCGGTATGTTTCGTCGCCTGTTCTGGGTCATGCTGGTCCTTGCCGTTCCGGTGATCGTTGCCTCGAACATGTTCGCGATGCTCCTCGGCTACTCATTGCCCGACGCAGCGTGGATTGCCTGGGTCTCTCCGGTGTTCGGAACGGTGATGTACGCCTGGGGCGGGTCTCCGTTCCTCTCCGGAGCAGTCAGCGAAATCCGTTCCCGTGCACCGGGAATGATGCTGCTCATCGCCCTGGCGATTACCGTCGCATTCATTGCGTCGATGGGAGCGAGCCTCGGCCTGCTCGATCATCAGCTCGACTTCTGGTGGGAACTGGCCCTGCTGATCGTGATCATGCTGCTCGGGCACTGGATCGAGATGAGATCACTCGCCCAGACCACCTCCGCTCTGGACTCGTTGGCGGCGTTGCTCCCGGATGTCGCCGAACGCGTCGAGGGCGACGATGTGGTGCCGGTGCCCCCGTCCGAGCTGCAGCTCGGTGATGTCGTTGTCGTCCGCCCCGGCGGCCGCGTACCGGCGGACGGCACCATCGTCTCCGGATCGGCGAGCATGGACGAATCGATGATCACCGGGGAATCACGCACCGTCCGCCGCAGCGACGGCGATCAAGTCGTCGCCGGCACTGTCGCCACCGACTCAGGTCTGCGCGTCCAGGTCACTGCAGTAGGGGAGGACACCGCCCTCGCCGGCATCGGCCGCTTGGTCGCCGACGCCCAGAACTCGACCTCGCGCGCTCAGCGCATCGCGGACACCGCCGCTGGCTGGCTGTTCTGGTTCGCTCTCGGTGCCGCGATCATCACCGCTGCGGTGTGGACTCTGGTCGGGATGCCCGACGACGCCGTCATCCGCACCATCACCGTGCTGGTCATCGCCTGCCCGCACGCACTCGGACTGGCGATTCCGCTGGTGGTCTCCATCGCCACCGAACGCGCCGCCCGCGGCGGTGTTCTGGTCAAGGACCGGCTCGCACTCGAAACCATGCGCACGGTGGACACCGTGCTGTTCGACAAGACCGGGACCCTCACCAAGGGTGAACCCACCGTCACCGCAGTCGAGGTGACCGGCGGGCGCACCGCCGACAACGTTCTCGCGCTGGCCGCTGCCGCAGAAGCAGATTCCGAACATCCACTCGCCCGTGCCATCGTCGAGGCCGCACGCGCGCGGAACCTGACGGTCCCGGCTGCAGCCGGCTTTCAGTCGTCCCCCGCCGTCGGGGTCGCAGCCGACGTCGACGGCGTCCGGATCCAGGTCGGCGGGCCGGCACTGCTCGAGCAGGAACACGGATCCGAACTCGCTGTCGCCGACCGGTGGCGCGGGGACGGGGCGATCATCCTGCACGTCCTCGCCGACGGGGCCGTGATCGGTGCCCTCGCGCTCGCCGATGAGATCCGGTCCGAGTCACGCACTGCGGTAGACGCGCTGCACGCGCGAGGAATCGCGGTCGTGATGATCACCGGTGATGCCGACGCCGTCGCGAAGTCCGTCGCCACCGAGCTCGGTGTGGACCGCTACTTCGCCGGGGTGAAACCGGAAGACAAGTCGCACAACGTCGCTGAACTCCAGAGCGAAGGCCGTACGGTGGCGATGGTCGGCGACGGAGTCAACGACGCCCCGGCTCTGGCGCAGGCCGATGTCGGTATCGCGATCGGGGCCGGCACCGACGTCGCAATCGCATCGGCCGGAGTGATCCTCGCCAGCGACGACCCGAGGTCGGTGTTGTCGGTGATCGAACTCTCGCGCGCCTCGTACCGAAAGATGAAGCAAAACCTCTGGTGGGCAGCGGGATACAACCTCATCTCGGTTCCGCTCGCGGCAGGAGTGCTCGCGCCGGTCGGGTTCGTGCTGCCGATGTCGATCGGCGCGATCCTGATGTCGCTGTCGACGATCATCGTCGCTGCGAACGCACAATTACTGCGTCGACTCGACCTCACACCCGACACCATCACCGGAGCGGTGAACGAGGGGAGTTCCAACCCTCCGTCGCAGCGCACACCGTCACTGTGAGAGCTGATCTCGTACCGGGAACGCAGCCCTGACAATTGTGGAACGTTGATGGCCGCACCTTCTCCGCCGGAGAGGATGCGGCCATCGTTGTCTATAGCGGGCCGGGTCAGCCGAGCAGCCGCTGCATGGTGTCGATTTCCTGCTGCTGGGTGGCGACGATGCTGCGGGCCATCTCCAGGGCGTCAGGATTGGAACCGTCTGCGATTTCGGTGTTGGCCATCTCGATGGCGCCGGTGTGGTGGGCGATCATCATCGTCAACCACTGGCGGTCGAATTCCGGTCCCGACGCTGCCATCAACGCGTCCATGTCCTGAGCGGTCATCATGCCGCTGCCGGAGCTGTGGTCCATCCCGCCCATGTCACCCATGTCACCCATGTCACCCCTGTCCATGTCGGGCATGGGCTGGCCCCACTCGGTGAGCCAGGTGGTCATCTGGTCCATCTCGGGCTGTTGCGCGGCGGCGATCGCCGATGCCAGCGACAGCACCTCCGGGTTGTCGGTGCGGCCGTTCGCCATGTCGGCCATCTCGACTGCTTGGGCGTGATGCGGGTACATCATCTGCGCGAACATCACGTCGGCATCGTTGAACTCTGCGGACGCGCTTGCTTGGGCCGAGGACATCGGTGCCGAGGACATCGATCCCATCGCATGGCCGTCCATCGACGAATCGGCCGCGTTGTCGCTACAGCCGACGACGAGGAACGCGCTCGCGGCGGCAGCAGCGATCGAGGCAATGACTTTGGTACGCATGAGGAAACTCCTTGCAAGAGTGGGTAGTGCAGAGAATTGGATGTCGTTCGATCCGCCGACAGACACGCGTCTGCCGGGCTCCCTGTCACACTCGCAAGGTCACCGATCTGTCCAACTCCCATAACGTCCACGGCGGCGCACGCTCAAGCGTGGAGTCGGCCCGTCCAATGATCCGGTTCACCGATGTCGGCGCCAGGTCGAGGGCTGCGCTCATCGCCGGGACCGTCAGCGCGGGCCACGACACCGTCGTGCCGACGCAGGGATGCATCATCTGGTGCCCCGACGGGCAGTCATGTTCCCCGGTCATCACCGGAACCGTGGCGTCCGTGTGGGACGGTGCTGCGAACGAGGCATGGCCGCCGCTCATCGATGTGGACATCGAGCCGGTCACGGGCATCGACATCGGTGTCACCGAATGCATCAACAGGACACCGAACACCGTCAGTGCAATCAGTAAAGCTGCCGTCGGAGCTGTGCCCCGTCGACCGTGCCGATTCACTGAGTGCATGCGGCCGATGATACCAACATATACCCCCTGGGGGTACGCCTGTCTCGTCGCGTTCGGTCGTCGAAGCATTTCGTCATGTCTTCGAGGTGTCGAGTCCGAGATCTGTTGCGCGGTTGTAGTCGTCGTCGATGAGCACCACGCTGCGATGTTCCCGGTCGAGTAGTGAGGCCGCGATCGAGGCGCGATAGCCGGAGGCGCAGTGCACCCACACTTTGCCGTCGGGAACTTCTGCGAGTCGGTGCGGCAGTTCGTGGAGGGGAATGTTGATCGCACCGGGGATGTGGCCGTCCGCGTATTCGGACTGTTGACGGGTGTCGAGCACTGCAATGTCCGAGTCCTCTGCGGCGAGTCCGGCGAAGTCGGACACTTCGTAGGACCGTACGCGCCCGTCGCTGGCGAGCGAATGAATCTCTCCGACAGCGGAGCCGGAGGGGTGGTCGATGCCGATACGTGCCAACTCCCTTGTGGCCTCGTCGATTTGATCGGATGTGTCGCCGATCAAGGTCAGCGGCGCACCCCACTGGTAGAGCCAGCCGAGGTAGGTGACGAATGTCGTCGACAGCTCGAAGCCGAGGGAACCGTCGAGATGCCCGGCTGCGAAGGCAGTTCGTGCGCGGAGGTCGACGACCCACTGGCCGTCGTCGATGCGCCTGCGTAGTTCGTCGGGGTCGACGGGCTCTGGGGTGGACAGATCGATCGGGGCCGGACCTTCGGTGTTGATGACGCCCATGTGGGCGTAGTACGCGGGGTAGGCCGACAATCCTGCGATCAATTCGTCGACGTACGTCTGCTCGTCCTGCGTCAGCGCAGGGTTGGACTGTTGCTGTTCACCGATGGTCGACGAGTCGCCGCTGGTGGGTGTGGCGGAGCAGAAGCTACCGAATCCGTGGGTGGGGTAGACCTCGACATCAGCGGGCAGTTCGGCGGCGATTCGACGGACCGAATGGAACTGAGCGTGGGTGAGCTCGTCGGTGTGCTCGGAGCCGAGCAGGTCGGTGCGGCCGGTCGATCCGTAGAGCATCGAGCCACCGGTGAAGATCGCGATCGGTTCGTCTCCGAGTTGCAGTACGTAGCTGACGTGATGATGGGTATGGCCAGGGGTGTGCATGACCTGAAACGTCGCCGATCCCGCGTCGACGACATCGCCGTCCCCCACTGCGCGCCGTTCGTATTCGACCGGGTCTCCCTCGGGGACAACGTATTCGGCTCCGGTGGCGCGTGCAAGCTCAAGTCCGCCGGTGACGTAGTCGTTGTGGATGTGGGTTTCGAGTACGTGGGTGATGGTGGCGTTCTTCTCCGCGGCCAGTGCCAGGACGCGGTCGATGTCACGTTGGGGATCGATCACCACTGCAACGCCGTCGTGGCTGATGAGATAGCTGCGGTCGCCCAGGCTCGAGGTTTCGATGATGGCGATATCTGGATCGGTCGTGCTCATGGGGTACTCCTACGGTGTTGTCGGGTCGGCCTCGTTTCTGACGTGAAATGTGTCGTTCAGGCCAGTGCGAGGAAGAGTTTTTCCAGTTCTGCTTCGGTCATGGGTTCTTTGTTGTCTGCGGTGTCGCCGGTCATGCATTCGCGGAGGCCGGTGGCGACGATCTTGAATCCGGCTTTGTCGAGGGCGCGGGAGACGGCGGCGAGTTGAGTGACGACGTCTTTGCAGTCGCGTCCGTTCTCGATCATGCCGATCACCCCGGCGAGTTGGCCGTGTGCGCGGCGCAGACGGTTGAGTACCAATGCGATGCTGTCTTCGTCGCCGATCATTGCGGTCTCCTGAGGGTGTGTGATGGTGGTAGTCGTTCCAGATTACCCCCGGGGGCATCGGTTCGGTGTGTGCAGTCGGTCATGACAGAACGAGGGTGTCGACAAGTACGTAGCCTGCGACGGCGAACACCAGGTAGGCGAACCACGTTCGCAGCTTGTCGGTGTCGATGCGTGTGCTCAGTTTTCCGGCGACCAGCGAGCCTGCGATCGCAGCACCGGCGAACGTGGCTGTCAGTGCCCAGTTTCCGCCGAGCCCGTCGGCCTGAGCGATCAGTCCGGCGGCGGAGTTGGCGACGATGACCACCAGCGACGTTCCGACAGCGACACTCATCTCGATTCCCAGCAGCAGCACCAGAGCGGGGATGATCAGAAATCCTCCGCCGACGCCGAACAGTCCGGTGAGAACACCGACACCGAACCCGGTCGGTATGGACCGTGGTGCGCATCGTCGCCAGTCGATCCCGGAATTTCCTGTCTTGCAGGCGGTTCCAACATCGTCGGTGCTGCGCAGCATCCGCGCCCCGGCGATGATCATGACGATCGCGAAGCCGATCATCACTGCGGCCTCGGGCAGATGCTTGCCCAGGGTGCTGCCGACCAGGGTGCCGACGATACCGGTGGCGGCGAAAATCGCAGCCAGTCGCCATTCGACGAGCTTCGCCCGCACCTTGGGGATGGCCCCGGTCGCCGAGGCGACACCGATCACCAGCAACGATGTCGGTATCGCCTCCGACAGGTCCATTCCGAGGGCGTAGACAAGAACCGGGACGGCGAGGATTGACCCGCCGCCGCCGAGGAGGCCGAGCAGGATGCCGACGGCGACGCCGAGGACCAGGGCCAGCGTCAGGGTCATCAGCTGTGGGCTGTGTCCTGGCCACCGAGTGCGTCGATGGCGGCCTGGAGCTTGGTGGTGGCCTCTGCGGCGACGTCGGAGAGTGCAGGTTCGCCGGTGGCTTGGACCATGATGTCGGGGTTCATTGCTTCGACGATGACCGATCCGGGTGTGGCGGTGTCGGCGCGGACGACGACATTGCACGGCAGCAGCAAGCCGATCTGGCGCATGACTCCGACGGCGCGGTGCGCGAGGGTGGGATTGCAGGCACCGAGGATGAGGTACTGCTCCATGTCCTCGTCGAGTTTGGCCTTCAGCGTGGCCTGCATGTCGATTTCGGTGAGAACACCGAAGCCCTGATCTGCGAGGGAGGCTTTGACGGCGTCGACTGCGGTGTGGAAGTCGGTGTCGGTCAGGGTGGTCGAGAGTGCGATGTTCATGAGGGAAGTTCCTTTCGGTCGTAGAACTGCGGTGATGTGTGCCTACCCGATTCGGGGACGGCGAATACTCGGCACGCCCACCCTGGTGAGGAGTGCGCTGGCCGGGCACCATCCGACCGCTGCGTAGAGGGCGAGGTTCGCGGCAGCGAACGCGCTGAGCAGTCGCCACTGCGGTGCGTGGAGTTCGCCGAGGGCCAGGCCGGTGGCGGTGACACCGGCAGCGAGGGCGGGGACGATACGTTCGATCGGCCATCCCGCGAACGCGGACGAGTGGGTGGTGTTGGGGTCGGTCATGAGTGCTCCTTTCGGTGCGGTGGGGTGTCAGTGCGAGAAGCTGATCGACGGCAGCACCTTGCGTAGCCAAGCCGGTGACCACCATGCGGCGTGCCCGGTCAGACGCAGCAGGACCGGCAGCAGGATCAGTCTGATCAGGAAGGCGTCGAGCAGTACTGCGACACCGAGGATGATGCCCATTTCTTTCGGTGGGAGCGGATCGGAGAGTGCGAAGGTGAAGAACACTGCGACCATGACCGCGGCGGCGGCGAAGATGACCCGGCCGGAGTGCGCGAGCCCGTCGACCTGAGCGGCTTTCGGGTCTCCGGTCTTCTCGTAGTGCTCTTTCGCGGTGGCGAGGAGGAACACGGTGTAGTCCATGGCGATGGCGAAGATCATCGCGAAGAAGAACACCGGACCCCAGCCGTCGAGGAATCCTTGTGGGGTGAAGCCGAGCAGTGACGCACCGTGCCCGTCCTGGAAGATCAGCTTCGCGACCCCGAACGCTGCGGCGGTCGAGAGCAGACTGACGGCGGTGCCGAGGATCGCGATCAGCGGTGCTTGGAGCGCAACGAGCAGCAGGATGAAACCGAGCGCCAAAATGATGCCGATCACCAGCGGTAGGTAGTCGTTCAGTGCTTGCTGCAGATCGAGGTTCTCCGCCGGCGCACCGCCGACCAACGCCGACTCCGGCAGCTGCGCGCGCAGGTCACCGAGGATGGCGCCCATTCTCTCGTCCGAAGGGTCCACGGTGGGAAGTGCTTGCAGCAGTGAATAGTTCGAGCCATCGGACGCAGGTTGAGGCGGGGTGACCATCGAGATTCCGTCGACGGTAGTGGCTGCGGTGGCGGTCGCGGCCGCATCCGACGCTGGCACGACGATCTGCAGTGCGCCGGGCGCGCCGTCACCGAACTGGGCCTGGACGAGTTCGTAGCCCTGCCGAACCGGTGCGTCTTCTGGGACGACGGAGATCGAGGGCATTGCCACTTTCAGTCCGAGGACCGGAAGAGCCAGCGCGATGAGGATGCCGACGGAGACCAGAGCGAACGGCCAGGGGTGCTTGTGGAGTAGTTCGCCCCAGGCTGCGAATTTCGGGGAGCGGTGCTGCTGGCGCTTGGCGTAGGGCAAGGATGCGGCGTTGACCTTGGGTCCGAGTGCACCCAGGGTTGCGGGGAGCAGGGTCATGGTGGCGATCAGCACGAACGTGACAGCGAGCATGATGCCGACGGCCATGGTGCGCACCGCCGGTGCGGGAACGAGCAGGACGGCCGAGAGGCTTACCAGGACCGTCAGACCGGATAGGACCACGGCTTTGCCTGCGGTGTCCATGGTTTCGGCGACCGCAGCCCGTGGATCGGCGTTGCGCAGTGCGTCGCGGAACCTGGCGACGATGAACAGGGCGTAGTCGATTCCGAGGGCGAGGGCGAACATCATCGCGAAGTTCATCGCCCACACCGAGATCGGCGTGACGCCGTTGAGCAGAACAAGTCCGCCTGCGGATGCGACCAGGCCGGCGACGGTGAGTAGCAGCGGCAATCCCGCGGCGACGAGAGAGCCGAACGCGAGCACCATGATCGCCAAAGTGACCGGCCAGGAGAACAATTCGGCCTGGATCATGGCGTCGTGGTTGGCTTTGTTGAAGTCCGACCACAGTGCTGACGACCCGGTGGGGTAGATCTCGATACCGTTGCCGGACAGTGCGGTCAGCTCGCCTTTGACCTCGTCGACGGCTTTGACCATGTCGTCGGTACTCGCGTCTGCGCCGGCGATGAGGATGCCGGTGTGACGGTCGGGGCTGATGGTCATGCCCGGCTGGGGGGCGACGATCTCGCCGAAGCGGGTGTCGCTGTCGAACACAGCCGCGACGTCGGTGAGTGTCTGCTGCATCGCCGGGTCGTCGATCGAGGCGGTGTCGGAGTGAACGACGACCTGCACTGCTGCAGAGGAGTTGCCGCCGAAATGCTGCTGGGCGAGTTCGCGTACCTGGACGGATTCGGATCCGTTGGCCTGCCAGCCGGCCCCGGCCAACGACGAAAACACCGTTGGTGCAGCTGATCCAAGGGCGATTAGGGTGATCAGCCAGATACCGAACACCCAGCGGCGACGCGTGACCATCGCGCTCCCCAGGCGGCCGAGTGCGCCAGGTGCAGGTGGCCGGTCACGGTCGTGTCGGTCGGTAGCCGCCGCGGTAGCGGGAACGGACATAGCATTCTCCTAAATACGGGTGGGGGTATATGACAAGGCCACGAAGGCCCAAAAGCTTCCTCGAAGACTTAAAGGTGAGGTGTCAGCGATGAAACAGGGAGTGAAAAAAGCCGGTGCGCCTAGCTGGATCGGGTGCCTCGCTCGACGAGCAGGTGCACTGCTGCGGCCGTGGGACATTCTTCATGACGCTGTCGATGTGGCGCCCGCAGCCGGCCCAGGTGGTCTTACCGCATGTCGGGCATGCGACGGGGTAGCACATGGCAATCCTTCCTGGCGGGGTGTACCTACTGTTGCATATACCTAGGGGGGTATGCAAGTACCCCTAGGGGTATAAATCATCGATGCGAGGGTGATGAATGGGAAGGTTCACCGCCGCGGGCGAAAGGGGAACGTTCGCATTTCGTGTAGGAAGACCGCGACTGCTCGAGACGGACTGCAGGTCTACCTTTAACAGTGGCTGTATGACACCCACTTCTGAACAAGTGCAGCTGACTTCTGAAACTGACACGAGTGATGTCAGTTTCAGAGACTGGGCCGACTACCTGCTCGCTCGTTCCGAAGAGCAACAAGACGAATCATGAACGCCAAGCTGAAACAGTGAATGTGCACTTACACAACACATTCAAGGTCCTACCATCGAGCATTTCGACCAGGTTCGATCCGGGCATCGGGTCTCGACTACCTGTCCCTGTTTTCGGATACACCGACGAGTGGGCAGGTTACGTCGCCGGTGGCCCCCAAATGGGGTTGCGTCTACGATTCGGCGCTTGGGTAGGAAGCGACTGCTTCGACCTCGAACAGGATGTCGGGCATGGCCAAACCCGACACACCGATTACGGTCTGTGTCGGTGGCAGCTCCCCGCAGCTGTCATGGACAACACTTCCGATGATTCCGAGCTTCTCGAAATCCGGGCCGACGACGTAGGTTCTGAGTTGGACGATGTTGCTGTGGTCGAGCCCGTGCGAAGCCAGGGCCACGCCGAGGTTGGCGAATGCTTGTTTCACTTGGCCGGCGAAGTCGGCAGAGACGACCATGCCGTCCTTTCCGGATCCGTACTGACCGGAGACGAACACTAGGCCAGTACCGGCCGGCACTGCCGCAGTGTGACTGTAGCCGTAGGGAATTGGGTCGTGGAGCTCACTGGGGTTGATGACTGAGTGGGACATGGGTGTCACCCTTCTTGATCGCCGAGCGCCGGCGGGTTGCCGGAAGTTTCGTGGGTATCGACTTGGAGGACGTACGCCAACTGGGAGATGACTACGTCGCGGTAATTCGTTGCAGGAAGAGGCAGGTGGCCGAGTACCGTTGGGTACAGCACGCCGACGATGTTTGCCACTGCGACTTCGACGATGGACTCGACATCGAAGCGCGGGTCGAATTGACCGCTCTCCACTCCTCGACGAACAGCGTCCGCGAAGGGTTCTCGGTACTGGGTCGCCAATGCTGTGGCGTGCTGCCGGAGTTCGGTGTCGTGGGCGGCTGCCGTCCAGAATTCCATGAGCATCCGCCAGGTCGGAACATCCGTTGCAAGGCCACGGTCCACCATCGCCACCAGTTGTTTCCATGGGTCATCGAATTGCGCCGTGAATTCGCGCATGGCTTCAACGGCAACGGAAGTGGCGCGTTGGAAAGCTTCGATCAACATGTCCTCGCGAGATCCGAAGTAGCCCTGCAAGGTGCTTACTGCGATACCGGAGGCCTCGGAGATATCTGCGTACCTGGTGCCGCTGTATCCGCGGACCGCCATAGTCGATATCACCTGATCGAGCACGAGGAGACGCTTGGGGCCACCTGCTCGTCGGTTGCGCACTGCGGCTTCGCTCATAGCCATACCGTATCACAATACGGTATGGCTAGCCGGTTCAACATCCGCCTTCGATCACGTCCACCGCCGCAACGAGCCTCCGATTGACGTGACGGTGCGAATGGACGGGCTCGTACGGAACGGTTTCGCGCCCGCTGGCGGACGGCGGGCAGATCTGAAGATGCTTGGGCTACGGGGGCGTCCACCTCGGCTCGACGTCACCAAGGCTGGGCGAGCGGTGCCTAAACTGTTGTAACAGCCAAACCGGGGAGGAAGTGTCACCGTTTCCGAACACTGCAACTTTGAATATCGACACTCCGCCAGTCACGCGGATGGGCCAGCGAGCGGCGGGCCGACGGGGATCGACCCAGATGCTGACCACGACGTCCGCGGCCGTTCGATACGAGCGTCGAACACCATCAAAGTAGCTCTACCGGAGCGGGATCGACACATCTGGTCACTGTTCGAGGACTGGTGCACCGCCCACGATCACTTGGCACTACCGGCCCCACCAGAATCACTCGCGCAGTTCCTCCGTGCTCACCCTGCCGCGCCGGCAACCCAACGCCGCCGTATCGCGGTCATCGACGCCGCCCACCACCGGCACGCCCTACCGCCACCGGGACGCGCAGAGACCGTACGAGCTGCTCTCGACGAAGCCCGCACCACACGCCTGCACGGTCTCGCTGCCCTGACCGGCGGCATCATCGCCAGTCTGCCCGAATCCGGTTGGCCAGCTGCACTGTTCGCGCGCCGAGACGCACTGATCCTTACTCTGGCGTCGACCGGCCTGCCCTACACGCAGATTGCAGCCCTGCGGGTATGCGACATCACCGCCGACCTTGAGATCGATACCCTTCGCATAGAGACAGACGACGGCATCCGCACCAGCACCGCACAGGAACCCGGGGAAGCAGGCGCGTCCCCAAAGCGGGTGTATCGACGCTGGTGCGAGGTGTTGGGCCACCATGACCGCTATCCGAGCAACCGCATGCTCGCAGACGCCATCGACGCGGTGGCCGGCACTGCACTCACCGGATACGAGCAGTATCTTGATCCGGACGGTGAACAGCCACTGCTGACTCCGATAGACCGGTGGGGCCACACCCCGCTGCCCATGACCCCGCTCACCGCGCGTGCAATAGCCGACATCGTGCGACTGCACCTGGACGGGCGCGCACCTGACCACACACGCTCCCGGGTGAGGACACAGCTCTCAGACTCGTGCATCGCACCAGAGCCCGCATCGACGGTCGTACTCGACCCCGGCTACTACGAACGCGGAACACGCGCACGCAGAAACGCCCACGACCTTCTCGGAGACATCGATTCCACCCTCGCCGACGTCGAGGCTCGTGCGGATACCTTATTGGAGGATCTTCTCGAGTTCATCGGGTCAGAGACGGGTAGTGCCCTGACCGATCTCATCGAGTGACAAGCAGCTGCCCATGGCGAGTCCCCATCTCGATGTGGACGCGTGAAGACAGACGTGCGGTTGCCCACAGGTGCAGTCTTTCCAGCCACCTCTGCCTACGTCAGACTCGCGAACTTCGGGGGAGAAGACGTCGATGAATTAGTCCGACATCACCAACCATCGGTGCGTCATCGACACCCATACAGACATTCAGGGGGTTCGCCCGATCCGTTCACTGGTTCGACCGCGTCGTTTCTCTTTCGCATCCGACTACCGCATCATTCGGGTGGATCCGTTTGGACACGAGTGCGCCGGCGGAAATGTGCACCTCGTCCTCGAACGGATCAGCCATCTCAATCATCCCAGTTGTGGTCTCGCCGCACGGCCGGTGGGTGCTTCCATGACGAATGCGGTGACACCGGCGACGTACGCACAGTGTGTCCACTGGCCGAGCCGGCTCACCTGGCCTGAGCGTTGACCAGTAACCGGCCGTCGACGATTTCCACGACATCGTCCATGTCGGAGAGATGTGCGCGGTCGTGGGTGACCACCACCGTCGCAGTGCCGTTGGTGCGGGTCAGAGTGGTGATGAGATCGAGAATCGCCGCTCCGCGCTCGTGGTCGAGAGCGCTGGTGGGTTCGTCGACCAGCAGCACCGCGGGGTTGCTCATCAAGGCTCGAGCGATATTGACCCGCTGTCGTTGCCCACCGGAGAGTTGATGCGGCCTCTTGTGCGCGTGATCGCCGAGGCCAACAGCGTCGAGCAGCGTGAGCGCGTGCATTGCTGCGCCGCGGGGAGAGTGCCCATCGAGGTGGGCGATGACCTGCAGTTGCTCAACGGCGGACAACGACGGCAACAGATTGGGCTGTTGAAAGACCGTCCCGATCTTGGTGCGCCGCAATGTCGTCAATTGTCCGCGGGTCATTGCGACAGTGGATGTTCCGTCGATGACGACGCGTCCGGTATCGGGTGTGATCAAGGTGGCCGCCACGGCGAGCAAGCTGGATTTGCCGGAGCCGGACGGGCCGATGACGGCAGTCATCGTGCCTTTCTCGACGTGTAGGTCGACGCTGTCCAGCGCGGTCAGCCGGGCGTCGCCGTCGGGGTAAGTGAGGGTGATGTTGGTCAGATGCAGGCTCATCGTGCGCTCCAGAGTGCGGTGAGGGGGTCAACGGAGGTGATTCGGTTTATGGATAGTCCGGCGCCGACTGCGCCGAGGACGATAATGATCAGCGCGGGTAGCGCCACGGTGCCGATGTCGAGCACGAACGGCACGGTGCCGCCGACGAGTGCGCCCACTCCTGCGGCCAACCCCGTTCCGACGACGGTGCCGATGGTCAGCAGTACGACGGCTTGACCGAGCGCATCTCGAAGCAGATATGCGGTGGATGCTCCGAGAGCTTTGAGTACCGCGACGTCG
This sequence comes from Rhodococcus sp. PML026, assembly GCF_000963615.1. NCBI lineage: Bacteria > Bacillati > Actinomycetota > Actinomycetes > Mycobacteriales > Nocardiaceae > Rhodococcus > Rhodococcus sp. PML026. The sequence goes on from NZ_KQ031370.1 coordinate 98,592, forward strand.
CCGCTGCGCTGGATGGTCCACACGGTGAAGAACGCCCCGATGACAAGTGCAGAGATAGCGAAGAGGAAGGCGCGCATCAGTTGCAGCGAGCCGTTTTCCGAGCTGTAGGAGCCGACTGCGGACTTGGCGTCTGCGGTGGGCACCGTGTCGGTGCCGATCCGTTCGTCGGCCGCAGGGAGGTCGGCGTCGGCGACAGTGCTCAACCCGACCACTGTCGCTCGCAGCGGGCCGTCGGACGCTCCGCCGGACAGGGTCTGCCAGGCCTGCAAGTCCATGTAGATCACCGGGGTGTGGCTGTAGGAGGCGTCGCCGTCGACACCAGCGACCGTCAGCCGCTGTCCACCGAGGACGAAGTCTTCGCCGACTCCGACGTCGAGCTCGTCGGCGGCCGACGTAGACAGTACTGCGCTGCCGGTGCGGATTCGGTCCGATTCCGGTGCCAGAGTCGAGCCTGGCTGCACGCCGAACGCGGAGATCGAGGCGCTGCGCGGGCCGGCCTCGGCTTTGGTGGTCGTGATGCCGAGTGGTTCGGCTCGCTGAACTCCATCCACTTGTGCCCACTGCTGCCAGGTGGATTCGGTGACGGTGCTGTCGGTGAACGACACCGCCTTGCCCCCTGTCGGTGCCGAGAATGTCAGATGGTCAGCCGGCAGGTCGGTGATAGCCGACGTGCTTTCTCTGCCCAATCCTGCGGTGAGTCCGGACAACAGGCCGACCAACATGGTGATCAGCACGATGACGGTTCCCATCAGGGCGAACCGCCCTTTGGCGAATCGTAGGTCTCTCCAAGCGACGAACACGTCTTTTCTGCCTTTCTTGCAGACGACCGGATCAAGTACCCGGTGACTGAGTCCAACTCTCGCCGCTGCCTGGGTGCGGGGGCATCGACCGGGAGAGTGCATCCTGAGAGCCGGAAGGATCAGAGCCGGTTACACCTTTCGGCCGATGCCGGCCGAGTGCGAACCGCATAGCCTGGACACTGATATGGATCCGTCGTCGCTCACCCCTGTCATGCGCATCCTGCGCGGCTGCCTACATCTGTTGCTGGGGGCATTGCTGACGCTGTCGATCGTGCGTGCGGTCCAGGAGCGCGTACCGCACCTGATGGCGGTCGTCGTTCTTGCCGTGGTCCTGGGCGTGGTGTACGCGGTGGGCGCAACCTGGCCGAGAGTGCGTCACTCCGGGTCGATCGCCGCGGGATGGCTCGTGGCTGTCTGGGCGGTGTGGACGGCGTTGCTCGTGGTGAGCCCCGAGGCCGTGTACCTGGCGTTCCCGTTGTTCTTTCTCGAGCTCCATCTCCTGCAGACGAAGTGGGGCATGACGGCCGTTGTCGTCACGACCATCACGGCGATCGCTGGGTTCAGCTGGCATCAGAGAGGTTTCGCGGTCGGAGCGGTAATCGGACCCTCGCTCGGTGCCGCGGTCGCAATCGCGGTCGTACTCGGCTACCAGGCGCTCTATCGAGAGAGCGAACAGCGGCGCGCGCTCATCGAGGAGCTGACGGCTGCCCGCGGAGAACTGGCGGCGGCGGAACACGAGGCCGGGGTCCTCGCTGAACGTGAACGGCTGGCCCGTGAAATTCATGACACCCTGGCTCAGGGGTTGTCCAGCATCCATTTGTTGCTCCGCGCGGCCGAGCGCCTGCTCCCGGCGGGTTCCGACGAGGCGAACAGGCATGTCGTCCAGGCCCGAGAGACAGCGTCGAGCAACCTCGAAGAGGCCCGCCGCTTCGTTCGTGCGCTCACACCGCCGGATCTGGAGAACCGCTCACTTCCCTCGGCGTTGGAACGATTGTGCGCCCGCACTTCTACAGCTACCGGACTACCGGTCGACTGGCAGTTGTCGGGTGTTCCGGTACCTCTCCAGACAGCACACGAGGTTGCGTTGCTGCGCATCGCTCAGTCTGCTCTGGCGAATGCCACGCAGCATGCTGATGCCACCCGGGTGGCGGTCACCCTGAGCTACATGGACACCGAGGTGGCGCTCGACGTCGTCGATGATGGTGGGGGCTTCGATCCCGACACCGTCAGCACTGGGGATCGTGGTTTCGGGCTGCCCGGGATGAGGGCTCGCGCTGACTCACTGCGCGGCACCCTGGCGGTGGAATCGAAACCTGGCGAGGGCACAGCCATCGCCATCACTGTGCCGTTGGAGGTGCGAACATGATCCGCCTCCTCATGGCCGACGACCATCCGATAGTTCGCGCAGGATTGCGCGCGGTACTCGAGACCGAGCCGGACTTCGTGATCATCGCCGAAGCGACGACAGCCGAGCAGGCGATCGAACTGTCAGCCGAGCTCGAGGTCGACGTGGTGCTGATGGATCTGCAGTTCGGTCCCGGAATGCACGGCGTCGACGCCATCGCCCGCATTGCCGCCCTCCCCAGCGCACCGTATGTCCTGGTATTGACGACCTACGACACCGATGCCGACATTCTCGCTGCCATCGAAGCCGGCGCGGTGGGCTACCTCCTCAAAGACGCACCGCCCGATGATCTCTCTGCAGCGGTGCGCACGGCAGCAGCAGGAGGGTCGGCGCTCGCGCCTGCCGTCGCATCGCGGTTGATGGACCGGATGCGGACACCCGGCAGCACACTGACGTTGCGTGAGATCGAAGTGCTGCAGTTGGTGGCAGACGGACATTCCAACGTGCAGATCAGCCAGCAGCTGTTCCTGAGTCAGGCCACCGTCAAGTCCCATCTGGCCCACATCTACCCGAAATTGGGCGTCGACTCACGAACCTCGGCCGTGGCAGCAGCAACGTCCAGGGGCCTGATTCGGCCTGGGCAACAGCAACACTGACCCGGCACGCGTCAGTTCGGACCCGGCTCGCACACTTCGAGGTGGTCGTCGGGCGTACTCACAGCACCGTCATCGAAACATTGTTTCCCCCCGACTCCTTTGCGCGATACATGTGAGCATCCGCCGTTCTGGCCATTCGCACAATGGTCGAGGCCCCGATACCGGGCGACATCGAACTGACTGGGAGCACTGCTGCGCCGATGCTTGCTGTCACAGGTACCGGATCTGTCGGATGATACAACCCTGTTTTGACCAGATGGATCAATTCATGCAGATCGCATTCCGCGCCAGTGGACGCCACCAGAAATTCCTCGCCGCCCGTTCGTGCCACAACGCCTCGTCTACCTGCCAGTGCGGCCAAACGATTTGAAACCAGTTGAATGACCTCATCCCCACGGGCATGCCCATGATTGTCATTGACCCGTTTGAACTTATCTATATCGACTACGAGAACTACAAGAGAAAGCTGTTTTTCCTCGGCCTCCGCCCACAAATCGAGTAGTGCGTTGTCTGCGCCTCTCCTGTTGAAGACGCCAGTGAGGGGGTCGAGTGTCGACTGCCGGGCGTCGCGCGAGATCAGGGTCCACACAACTTGAGCGAATACCGGTGTGCCGTTGGTAGCCACGAGTACGGTGCATGTCGTAGCTAGAATCGTTGCTGGGTCCTCATTTTGACCAAGATATGCCAGATAGCCGAAAATTAGTGTAAAAACACTTGACCATGTGAGGTGCGCCGCCAGCCATCGCGGGCTCATGAGATATCCAACAAACGCCCCCGTCACCGAGAAGAGAACACACCCGGTCAAACGCCCGAAATCATCGTAGAAGGCCAGAACGGAGGTCAATCCTACGTCCCCGAAAATGGCGAACATAACAAAGACTTGTACCAGCCTTTTCCGACCATTGGGCAGAGGCAGCACCAGCCAGGCACCTGCAACCGCGACCTGAATTCCCAGCATCACGACAATCCAGGTTCTACCGCTCTCGCTCGTGGGACCATGGAAACTGAACAACATGACCGTCGAGATAAAAGCGATGGACAGAGTCCCCGCTGCGATGACCCCACCGAGAAGTCCGCGCAAATGACGGGTGGAGTGATGAAGTACTATCCAGTCGTAGTCGAACGGTTGCGTGAACCAGTCCGACAGTGCCGCGGAGGCTCGGCCGAAAGAGCTCTTGCGATGCCGACCCGACCGCGGTGGCTCACCGTAACGCTGCGACCGGATCGTATGCACCCATCCCCATTCCGTCGACCGTTGCCAGCTTCACTAGAAGGCCCAGTCCGGTCGATGCGCAACCCCGACTGCACAGGTGGAGCAAGGCTCTTACCCGCCTGTGCCGACCTCACAGCTACTTCAAGTTCGATGAAGCGGCTCGGCCCACAAAGCCGGAGTCATACCGTCATGTTCGTCTTACGCTTGTCGCGACCGGAACGCAGGTGGTTCGCCGGCGCAGAAACACAGACTTGTGATCTGTTGCGTAGGAATGGTAGCCATCCGGTCGAACAAGGTCCATAGCCTGCGCTGCTCAATTCTGAGGAAATGGACAGACATCGACGACGATGGTTTCCGATTGAACCAGCACAGGTTACGGGTGCAGGCGGAGTCAACAATCATCAGAGCCTGATCCACCCTCGCCGACGTCGAAATCCGTGCGACCGATTACTGGCGGATCTCCTGGCGCGCCATTTGGGTCGAAAGCGGACGGTGCATCGACACTGCCACTAAGTGACGTGCAGGTCAGAATCATGTGCACTTACGTGGCTCTTCCCAGATGACGGTGTAGGTCGGCCGGGCGCGTCGGTCCGCAGATAGACGTCGAGGTCTCCCGACGATGGAGGTTCCTACGCCATCCATCCGAAAGACCTCGACGTGTCCGACGCTACCCCGCCGGCCGGCTTCGGCCGCCCTGACCTGACCGCCTTCGCGGCTCATCCCAATCGACCCTGATCGGGTCTGCTGACCCCCTCGACGAGAACGCAGCGACATCACAGCCACCCAACCCCGACCGCCCGGGAAGCCGGGGCACGTCACATGGCCTGTGCTGCGGGCGTGTCGAGTGGGTCGTCCAGGGGCGACGCAGGAGAGTCGACGCGACGTGCTGAGAGGTGGTTCCAACCGAGCGCTAGGACACCGGCTACAGGCATGGCGATAGGTCAGGAACGGCGTCGCTCCCTGCGCAGGAGGGAGCGCAGAGTCTCGGCGTTCGCATAGCCGACCCGTAGCGCGATCTCGGCGGAGGTGAGGTCCGTGGTTGCTGAGAGGTGCCGCGCTCGTTCGATGCGAAGCCGTTGGACGAAGCCGAGCGGAGTGAGGTTGAGCGCCGCACGGACTCGTCGTTCGAGGGTGCGCCGGCTGGTGCCGAGCGACTGCGCGACGAAGGCGACGTTGAACGGTTCGTCCAGGCGGGCGCGCACGAAGCGTTCGAACTCGACGACGATCGGGTCCTCGTGCCGGAGATGTTCGTAGGCGACGAAGGCCGCCTGCGACGGACGCTCGTCGATGATGAGGAGCTTGGCGACATGTTGGGCCAGGTCGGGGCTGATCGATCGCACGAGTGAGAGCGCGAGGTCGATGTGGGCGAACGCGGCGCCGGCGGTGACGAGGTTCCCGTCGACCACGACCATGGTGTCGAGATCGAGGGCGACGGTCGGATAGCGCTTCAGGAACTCCGGCCCCAGGAACCAGCTGGTCGTCGCTCGCCGATGATGCATCCGTCCAGTCTCGGCGACGGCGAACACGCCGGTGCACGCCGCGGCGATCCGGGTGGTCGCGTCGTCGAGGCGCCCGAGTGAGGCGATGACCGAACGTGCATCTCGGCTCTGGAGGGCGTCGTTGGTAGCGGCGGCCGTGAGGGTTCCAAGCGCAGGGACGACGACCACGTCGAACTCTCCGGACTCCGACAGCGGGTGGTCTACCGACAGGGTCATCGATGCCGTCGTGGTCACTCGCCGTTTCGGTCCGAGGATGGCGAGTTCGATCGGGTCGATCCGCGGGTCGACATCGCCGCGGGCTCCGTCGGCCACCCGCACGATGTCGATGACCGACGCGACAGCCGAACCGAAGCAGCCGTCGATCGCGATCAGTCCGATACGCATGGCGCGAACAATAGCAATACTGTCGTATACGCCACTCCCCACCGGCCCTCGCTCGTCATACGCTGAACTCGCCCCACGAAGAACCCCGACTTCAAGGAGAACCCCTCATGTCCACACCCGCATCACTTCCGTATGCCTTCGTCGCCAAGATCGTCGCGGCCGATGGACAGCACGACGCGCTCGCCGTTCTGCTCGCCGGCGCTGTCGCACTCGCCAACGAAGAAGTAGGAACGATTGTCTGGTTCGCGGCTAGGACCCACGCCGACACCTTCTGGATCTTCGATGCATTCCCCGACGAGGCCGCTCGCGACGCCCACGCCAACGGCGCCATCGTCGCAGCCCTGATGGCCAACCAGCACCTCCTCGGCGCAGCACCCGAGATCCTGGCGGCCGACGTCCTCGCGTCCAAGCTCCCGTAGTCCGCCAACGCACGAGACGATCGCGCCCCGCCGAGCCGTCGGACCCGACCGCCTCGACACCCGCACCACGTTGACGATCCCCGACGGGCCGATCACGAGGAGGCCAGGCAACACCAGGCGCAAGCCTGGAGCGGCACTGTTTCACCGGTGGTCATCGAGAGAGCCAGCGCGGCTCCATGGCAGCGCAACTGTGTCAACTTGCCCTCCGTCCCGCGAGGCGCCGTGGGCGGGGTCGTGGTTGCGATCCGTTGCCGTGACGGGAGACGCGTTGCGCGTCGCAGCGATGACGGGTCGTTGGCGTTCCGGGGCGTTGCGTTCGTGCGCGCCGCGCGTGCGGCATGGAGCATCTCGCTGCGCACACAACGATCGTTGCGCCGACGCACCGTTGACACCTCGCACGTCCAGGTCGCGACACAACGCCACGCTGCGTTGCCGAGCGGAGCGAGGCCTTTCGGCACACGGACAGGATGCCGGCCGCGAGCGCTCAGCCGGCGAGGGGTCCGTCGCAGAGGAGAGCGACGTCGGTGTCGGGCAGAGCCGTGAGGCCAGCGCATCGCGCGACCACCAGAACCGAACCGACGACCTAATCACGTCGGCTCTGCGTCTATCGCTTGATGCGCCCACTGGGTGAACGAGCCGCTGACCTGCACAAACGCCGAGCGTGGGGGACGCTGCCATCCGGTGGTGACCGACGACGACCGACCAGTACCGACCGTTTTACCGGAGTTTCACCGGAGCTCGCGGCGGCGTCGAAGCCGAGCAAGCTCCATTCTTTAGCTCACCGCGCCTTGCTCCTCGCCGGTCCCGTCGTCGTCGAAGACGTCTCTCAGGGCTCTTCCCAGATGAGGGTGTGGGTCGGCCGGGCGCGTCGGTCCGCAGATAGACGTCGAGGTCTCCCGACGATGGAGGTTCCTACGCCATCCATCCGAAAGACCTCGACGTGTCCGACGCTACCCCGCCGGCCGGCTTCGGCCGCCCTGACCTGACCGCCTTCGCTCGACTCGACGGCCTCGGTCTGAGCGTGACCGGGCAACGACTTGAACCGGATCGTGCGGTCCTCGCGTGCCGCGTGGTGGAACCAGATCAGTGGTGCCGACGGTGCGGCAGCGAAGGCGCTGCTCGTGACACCGTGATCCGGCGGTTGGCCCACGAGCCGCTGGGCTGGCGACCGACCGTGCTGGAAGTTGTAGTGCGCCGCTACCGCTGTGCCGACTGCGGACACGTGTGGCGCCAAGACACCAGCGCCGCGGCGGAGCCACGCGCGAAGCTCTCGCGCACCGGGTTGCGGTGGGCGCTGGAAGGGATCGTGGTCGCACACCTCACCGTCGCCCGTGTCGCCGAGGGACTCGGGGTCGCGTGGGACACCGCCAACAACGCGGTCCTGGCCGAAGGCAATCGGCTGCTGATCAACGACCCCACGCGGTTCGAGGGCGTGAAGGTCATTGGCGTCGATGAGCACGTCTGGCGCCACACCAGGCGTGGCGACAAGTACGTCACCGTGATCATCGACCTCACCCCGGTCCGCGATGGCGCCGGCCCAGCAAGGCTGCTGGACATGGTCGAGGGCCGGTCGAAGGCGGCGTTCAAGACCTGGCTCGCCGACCGCGACGACGCCTTCCGTGACGCGGTCGAGGTGGTCGCGATGGACGGCTTCACCGGGTTCAAGACCGCCGCTGCGGAGGAGATCCCGGACGCGGTCACGGTGATGGATCCCTTCCACGTCGTGCGCCTGGCCGGTGACGCCCTCGACAGGTGTCGGCGCCGGGTCCAACTCGCGATCCACGGGCACCGTGGGTTCAGGGACGACCCGCTCTACAAGTCGCGGCGCACGCTGCACACCGGCGCGGACCTGCTTACCGACAAGCAGAGCGACAGGCTACGCGCGCTGTTCGTTGATGACGCTCACGTCGAGGTCGAGGCGACCTGGGGTGTCTACCAGCGCATGATCGCCGCCTATCGCCACGAGGACCGGCAACGTGGCCGCGAGCTCATGGAGAAGCTGATCACCGACCTCAGCGCCGGCGTCCCCAAGGTGCTCACCGAGCTCACCACCCTGGGCCGGACCCTGAAGAAGCGAGCCGCCGACGTGCTCGCCTACTTCGAACGACCCGGCACCAGCAACGGGCCGACCGAGGCGCTCAACGGACGGCTCGAACACCTGCGCGGCTCCGCACTCGGGTTCCGCAACCTGACCAACTACATCGCCCGAAGCCTGCTCGAGACCGGCGGATTCAGACCCCAACTCCTACACCCCCGATTGGGATGAGCCACTTACGTACGACATAAAGAGAGTCTCTCAGTCGAAACACGCGGCGCGGGGTCGTTCATATTCAGCTGTCCGACGACGCCGTTGTCCGAGTATCGCCGCGCGGCCTGCTTCCGGGGAACGACTTCGGCTTTGGCAGACGACGCGAGCGCGCCGCTGGGACTCGGAATGGGCCGACGGGGTCTTCGAACGCCGGGATTCTGCCCATCCTGCTGTTCGATTTCGCGGTCGGTGGAAGCGACAGATTACGCGGGGGAGCTACACCCCGGCCTGGGGTACAAGGCCGCACCCAATTCGCCAGAGCATGTCGGTAAGCCTTTATCTGGGGATCCCGCGCATAGTCTTATGCCCGCGGTGTCGATCGCCCCCACCCGGCGTCGCTCGTGATCGCCTGCAGCAGTGGCTGAGTGCGGTAGGGGAGGGGCGTCGTCAGCGCCACGGTGGTGCTCGAGTGCCACACCCCGACTATGCCGAGCACCTTCTCGATGAGCTCCTGCAGACTCGCGTGATCCTGCGTCGCGACGCGAACGAGCAGATCTTCCCTCCCGGTCGTCGCGTGGATCTCGAGCACTTCGGGGATATCCCTCAGCGCCGCTACGACGGAACTGAGATACCCCTGTTCGAGTTCGAGTTCGAGCGCGAGGAAGGCCTGAACGTCGATCCCGGCCAGAGCCAGATTCAACTCGGGCCGAAAGCTCCGGATCAGCCCGGTGTCCTCCAACCGCTTGATCCGGGACTGAACGGTGTTGCGCGTGACTCCGAGGGTTGCCGCGAGCTCCACGATCCCGGCGCGGGCGTCCGTCGTCAGAAGCCCGATGAGCTTGGCGTCCAACTGGTCGATGGTGAGCATTTCGTAGACCTCCGAAGGTGTTCCAGATCACTGTCTGCGCGTTCTGCTTAGTTGTACTCGCATCAGTTGACCGTGGTGCTGGGCAGGTACATGGTTGCGGGACCGATAGGTCAACTAGAGCAGCTTCTTGTGCCAGATGTGAGGTAACCGTTCGATGACCCAGCTCGACGACGTAACGACGGTCCAGCCTGATTTCGATCCCACGGATCGCTACCGGACCGATTCCGGGCCCACACTCATGACCGGTGTTCAGGCCATCGCCCGGCAGCTGGTGGAGCAGCACGCCCGCGACCAGCGGGCCGGCCGCAAGGTAGCGACGTTCGTCTCCGGCTACCAGGGCAGTCCGCTGGCCGGCCTGGATCGACTGCTCGCCGGCATCCCCGAGCTCGGCTCGGTCCACGACGTCCGGCTCGTACCCGGCATGAACGAAGAGCTCGCCGCGACGTCGGTGTGGGGCAGCCAACTCGAGCTCCCCAGCGGAACCGCGACCCACGACGGCGTCGTCGGCGTCTGGTACGGCAAAGGCCCTGGCCTCGACCGCGCCAGCGACGCACTGCGCCACGGCGCGATGTACGGCGCACACCCGGCCGGAGGTGCGTTGGTACTGGTGGGCGACGACCCGGCGGCCAAGTCGTCGACCGTCCCCGCTGCCAGTGAACGCTCGCTCGCTGCACTGTCCATGCCGATCTTTTTCCCGCGCAACGCCGAAGAGATCATCGCCTTCGGGTTGTACGGCGTCGCCCTGTCCCGGCTGTCCGGTTGCTGGTCGGCCATGAAGATCAACGCCGACGTCGCCGACGGGTTGTGGACGCTCGATCGCAACTTCTCCGACTTCGAGATCGTCTCCCCGTCGATCGAGTGGGAAGGGCGGCCGTGGACCTACCGTCAACGTGTTCCCGGTCCGCCGCCGGACAGCGTTCTCGCAGAAGCCGACCTCTACGGCCCGCGGTGGGCGATGGTCGAAGCATTCAACGCCGCCAACGACGTCGACTCGATCGAGATCGATCCGGACAACGCGTGGCTGGGCATCGTTGCCGTGGGAACCGCCTACGATTCGGTTCGACAGGCCCTGCGCGAACTTGGTCTCGACGACGACAAGCTCGTCGACGCCGGGATCCGCATTCTGCGTGTCGGAATGCCGTACCCGCTGGGTTCGGCGAAAGTCCGGCAGCTCGCACGTGGCGTCGAGACCGTGCTCGTCGTCGAGGACAAGACGTCCTTCGTCGAGGCACAGGTCAAGGATGCGCTGTACGGCTCAGGCCATGCCCCGGCAGTCGTCGGCAAACGCGCGTCCTCCGGCACCGTATTGATCCCCGCGGACGGGGAGCTGACCGCTGCGCGGCTGCGAAAGCCGTTGCGCACGCTGCTGTCCGGTCGTGTGGAGATCATCGTTCCACCGCCGCCGCCGCTCGAGCTGACCGTTCTGTCTTCGAAGCGGACCCCGTACTTCTGTTCGGGGTGCCCGCACAACCGATCGACGGCTGTTCCGGAAGGCTCCCTGGCAGGCGGCGGAATCGGTTGCCACACCTTGGTCACGATGTCTTCGCGTACCGACTCTCAGGTGACAGGTCTGACGCAGATGGGCGGCGAAGGGGCGCAGTGGATCGGACAATCCCCGTTCACCGACGTCGGGCACATCTTTCAGAATGTCGGTGACGGAACGTATTTCCACTCCGGGCAGCTTGCTGTGCAGGCCTGCATCGCCGCCGGGGTGAACATCACCTACAAGATCTTGTTCAACTCCGCCGTCGCCATGACCGGCGCTCAGGACGCGGAGGCGGGTCTGAGCGTGCCCGACCTGACCCACAAACTCGCCGCCGAGGGCGTCGCGAAGATCATCGTCTGCGCCGACGAACCCGAGCGCCACCGGGGTGCGTCGTTCTCCGTCGGGACCGTGCTGTGGGATCGGGACCGGCTCGACGAGGCGCAACGGCTCCTGCGGGACACCACGGGTGTCACCGTCTTGATCTACGACCAGCAGTGCGCCGCGGAGGCGCGTCGTAAACGCAAGCGGGGCACGTTGCCGGCGCGACGGACGCGCGTGGTGATCAACGAGGCCGTGTGTGAGGGCTGCGGCGACTGCGGTGTCAAGAGCAACTGCCTCTCGGTGCAACCCGTCGACACCGAGTTCGGCCGCAAGACCCGTATCGATCAGGGCAGTTGCAACACCGACTACTCCTGCCTCGATGGCGATTGCCCGTCGTTCGTCACCGTCGAGCTCCCCGAGTCGCCGGTGGCGACGGTGAAGAAGGCTGTGGCACAGCCGCCGTCGGTATCGGACGTCGTGCTCCCGACAGTCGAGGCGACGCACAACATCTTCCTCGCCGGCATCGGCGGGACCGGCATCGTCACCGTCAACCAGGTGCTGGGCATGGCAGGCTTGCGCTCGGGTCTGCACGTCGAGGGGCTGGACCAGACCGGGTTGAGCCAGAAGGCAGGTCCGGTCACCTCGCACCTGCGACTGAGTCCACACCGCGCCGAACCGTCCAATCGCATCAGCCCCGCCTCGGCGGACTGCATCCTGGCGTTCGATCTGCTCACCGCGGCCGATGGCAAGAACGCAGGCGTCGCCGATCCCGCACGGACGGTCACGGTTGCATCGACCAGCCGGACGGCGACGGGCGAGATGGTCTACGACCCGTCCGTCTCGTACCCGGACGAGAGCGGTCTGCTCGACCGACTGGACGTGCTGTCCAAGCAGCTCGTGAGCTTCGATGCGCTGGCGGCTGCGGAGACGCTGTTCGGCAATACCGCCGCAGCGAACTTCCTCCTCGTCGGAGCGGCCTACCAGGTCGGCGGACTGCCGATCCCGGCCGACGCTATCGAAGAAGCCATTGCGATCAACGGTGTTGCGGTGCAGGCGAACCACGCTGCGTTCCGTTGGGGTCGCGTCGCCGCCGACGATCCTGCAGCGTTCCGAGCCGCGATGACGCAGGCGGCTCCCCTGGCCACTCGGACGATCACACCGGCGCCGGAGCGGCTACTGAACTCGATCACTGTCGACGGTGTGGTTCGCGAACTCGTCGAGCGCCGCGCCGGCGAGCTCGTCGCCTACCAGAGCGAGAAAATTGCCTCCAGGTATCTGGCCGTCGTCGAGCAGGTATGGGCCAAGGAGCGCACGGTCGGTGACCGCACCGAGTTCAGCGAGGCCGTGGCACAGGGATTGTTCAAGTTCATGGCCTACAAGGACGAGTACGAGGTGGCCCGGCTGCTGACCGACCCGGCGTTCCTCGCGTCGGTGTCGTCGGAGGTGCCCGGGGGAGAGAAGCTCACCTACAAGCTGCATCCACCTGCGCTGAAGGCCCTTGGACGCACCAAGAAGATCGGGCTCGGCCCCAACCTGCATCTACCCATGCGCGTTCTCGCCAAGGGGAAGAAGCTGCGCGGCACGGTCTTCGACCCGTTCGGGTACGCACACGTTCGGCGGCTGGAACGAGCACTGATCGACCACTACGAGTCGATGGTGCTCGACGCCGCCGATCATCTCACCGAACAGAACTACGACGCGGCAACCCAGGCCGCGGTGGCAGCGGACATCGTGCGCGGCTACGAGGACGTCAAGCTCGGGAACGTCGATCGTTACCGCGCCCGCCTCACCGAATTGTCCATCGATACAACAGCTCTCCCGACGACCCGCTAGTACACCGACACAGGACAGGAATCATGACACTGATCGACGATCACCGCACGAATACCTTCGGATCGACGGGAGTATTCGGTCGTCCCGATTTCGCCGACGATTCGCCGCACGAGCAGGTGGTGTTCTGTCAGGACGCCGCAACCGGCTTGAAGGCCATCATTGCCATTCACTCGACGGCACTCGGCAATGCCCTGGGTGGGACGAGGTTCTTCCCGTACCGGGACGAGCAGTCGGCTCTGACCGATGTGCTGCGGCTCTCGCGCGGCATGACGTACAAGGCGGCTGCTGCCGGCCTTCATCTCGGCGGCGGCAAAGCAGTCATCATCGGCGACCCCGCGACCGTCAAGACGCCCGAGCTGCTCGAAGCGTACGGCCGATTCGTCGAGACGCTCGGCGGCCGGTACATCACGGCAGGTGATGTGGGAACCACCTCCGACGATATGGATGTCATCGGACGCTCGACCGATCACGTGGTGTCTCGGACGACGGCAGCGGGGGGATCGGGCGACAGCGCACCGTTGACCGCACTCGGTGTGTTTCATTCCATGCGTGCGGCCGCCCAGGCCAACTGGGGATCGACGGATCTCGGGGGCCGCCGCGTGGGCGTCGAAGGCACCGGGAAGGTCGGCTACAACCTCATCAAGCTACTGGTCGAGGCCGGTGCGACCGTCACTGCGACCGACGTGAATGCCGCTGTGCTGCAGCATGTGCAAGCAGAATTCACCGACGTGCGGATCGCCGATCGGGTCATCGACACCGATATCGAGATCTACGCACCCTGTGCGATGGGAGCGACGCTGACGGACGAGAGTGTCCGCGCCCTGAACGCTGTAATCGTATGCGGCGCAGCGAACAACCAACTCATACAGCCAGGCGTCGAGGAGACACTGCGTCAGCGTGGGGTCGTATGGGTTCCCGACTACGTCGCGAACAGCGGTGGTCTCATTCAGGTAGCGGGCGAGATCGACGGTAGCTCGCGCTCCGAGATCACGGCCCGGGTCGAACGTGTCGGGTCGACGGTCGCCGAAATTCTGCGTCGCCAGCGCGATCAGGGAGTGCTGGCGGGTCATGCTGCGCACAGCATCGTCCAGGAGCGCCTCGCCGCCCGCTGAAATCTATTGGTTTCTTCGAAAAGCATTGCATCAGAACGGAAGTCGGATAGAATGTGATTACCAACACAGTTCGAGTGGATGCCGTGCGAGACCCGCGTGGACCAGGTGCTCGAACAACTCGAAGTCGACAGGTAGAACACAACAGTGGATGAGAAGCGTCCGTCGAGCTATGCCCGAAAGACCGGGATCTTTCGAACCAAATCGGTCGAGCAGTCCATTCGGGAACCCACGAACCCGACACCAAGCTCCGCAAGGACCTGTCGTCCTGGGACCTCACGGTGTTCGGCGTAGCCGTGGTCGTCGGAGCGGGCATTTTCACGCTCACCGCGAGAACCGCAGGCAACGTGGCGGGTCCGTCGGTATCTCTCGCATTCGTCCTTGCCGCGATAGCGTGCGGACTCGCCGCGTTGTGCTATGCCGAGTTCGCTTCCACCGTTCCGGTGGCCGGCAGCGCATACACGTTCTCCTACGCGACATTCGGTGAGTTCGTCGCCTGGATCATCGGATGGGATCTCATTCTGGAGTTCGCCCTCGCGTCGTCCGTCGTGGCGAAGGGTTGGTCGTTGTATCTCGGTGAAGTTCTCGGCTCCGCGTCGCCGATCGTGACGATCGGTGGTGTCGACATCGACTGGGGTGCCTTACTCATCGTCGTCATCATCACCGGCCTTCTGGCCAGCGGTACCAAACTGTCCTCCCGCGTGTCGCTGATCATCACCGCCATCAAGGTCGCGGTAGTGATACTGGTCGTCGTCGTCGGCGCGTTCTACATCAAAGCCGAGAACTACTCCCCGTATATTCCGCCCGCTGAGGGGGGGACGACGACGGAAGGCGTTCACCAGTCGCTCTTTTCCTTCGTTACAGGTGCAGGCGGCAGCACATTCGGGTGGTACGGCCTCCTAGCCGCAGCGAGCCTGGTGTTCTTCGCGTTCATCGGGTTCGATGTCGTGGCGACCACGGCCGAAGAAACCAAGGAGCCGCAAAAGGCTCTACCCCGCGCGATCCTGGGCTCGCTGGCGATCGTGACGGTCCTCTACGTCGCCGTCACCCTCGTGCTGACCGGAATGGTGAACTACACCGAACTGGCCGGAGACGACTCCACATTGGCGACGGCGTTCGAGCTGAACGGCTTGACGTGGGTGAAGAACGTCATTTCGTTCGGCGCACTGGCCGGCCTGACGACCGTGGTGATGGTGATGATGCTGGGCCAGACTCGCGTGTTGTTCGCGATGTCGCGCGACGGCTTGGCGCCCCGCAGTCTGGCCCGTACCGGCAAGCGCGGCACGCCGCTACGCATCACGCTGATCGTGGGATTCGTTATCGCAGTTCTGTCCGCGTTCTTCCCGATCGGCGTACTCGAAGAGATGGTCAACATCGGAACGCTGTTCGCCTTCGTGCTGGTCTCGATCGGCGTCATCGTCCTCCGGCGAACCCGCCCCGACTTGAAGCGCGGGTTCAAAGTACCGCTGATGCCGTGGATTCCTATCGTTGCTGTCATCGCGTGCCTGTGGTTGATGGTCAACCTGTCCGTCGAGACCTGGCTGCGGTTCGTGATCTGGATGGCAATCGGTGTGGTCATCTACTTCACCTACAGCAAAGGCAACGCAGACAAAACAATTCGCGAACGCGAGCAGGAAGATATCGAGCGGGAAGCGGCGCGTTCGGAGGTAGTCGAGTAGCAAGCATCGAGAGCGCACCCGAATCGACGGGCCCCGTTGTCACACCTCGGCCGACGGGCCCGTCGTTTCGGGGGTCGTGCGCGCCGCCGACCCGTCGAATCTTCCGGCTCGTGTGGCACGTTCTTTGGCTCGCCGATCGGGCCTGAGTGGCCGCACGCCTCCGGTTCGCAGCATTCGAGGCCCACATCAGCGCGCCTGCCAGCGGCTGAGCATGAGCCGTACTGCTGTACGCAAACGTTTTGATTGACAGTGGAGGTGAAGTGCCGTGCTCGAGTACTGGACGATTCCAACCAGCGACTTCTGGAGACGATGCCCGGCCTGCGGCAATAAATGCACCGCAGAAAGGGTCCGGCGCACTCTGTCCAACCACGAACAGGTTACCAATGACTACGCTGCCTGCTGTGCATGTTCATGGGAGGGCTTCGCGGACATGACACGGGGCGAAGGCGTCCAGTCTCAATGATGCCAGTGCGCCCGGGTTGCGGTGGTGACGGCGCGGACTGCCTATCGATTTCAGACGTGGGCGTCATGATTTTTCTGGGGTTTGACCTCCGGTGCAGTCGTCTTCCGGCATTCTCAGTGCAGAAGATGTAGCGCGCCAATCGTCGTCACCGCCGTACGGCGTCTGCTCACTTTCGGGGAAGTCCTAGCAGGCTCCGCACGGTCTCGTCGACGCTTTGCACAGTCGCGGCCGGGTCAGCTCCCACGAAACTGGGAACAGTGCTGATGTCGCAATACGGTCGCTCGGGTGCGGGTTCGCTCGACACGGTGTCGAGCCAGTCCATGCTCAGCGCGAGCCCGGACACGGCGGTGGTGAGATGCAGCCCCAGCTCTTCTCGTCGGACGGTCAGACGCGCACTGCGTTCGCACTCGGCGCGCACGTACGAGTCGAGGTCGGTCACGGGTACCGCTTCGTCGTTCACGCTGTGATAGAGCAGACGGGGGACATCAGTGGCCGTGGTACCGAGGCGGGCGCGGTCCAGTACGGTGCGAATCTCAGGTTTGCCCCACACCGATGCGAAAGGTTCGGTGAACAAGGTGTCGTACTGTCGGGCGATGTTCGTGAGCTGGTTCGATGTCGAGCATGCAGTGGCCATGGCATCGAGGGTCGTGCGGCCCAGCGGTGTGAGGTACGGGTCCAGTCGTGCTTTCAGATCGGGGTAGGTGTTGCGAAGTCCGGAGACGATGAACAGTCCCGTTCCTGCCTGGGCGGAACCGTCGAGGTTGTACGGCGATTCGGCGAGATCGACTGGTGTACCGCCCATTGCTGCGCCGACGAGGTTGATCTCCGGGGCGTACGTCGCGTGTTCCTCAGTGGCCCATCCTGTGGCGAGCGCGCCGCCGGAGTATCCGGCGGCGCCCACGGGTACCGATTCGGGGAGACCCAGTGGGGCGAAGTCCCGCGCTGCTCGAATACCGTCGAGCACTGCACGACCCGGCTCGACCGTGGCTCCGAATTCGGACAGTGGCCCGCCGTGGTCGGGTATCGACACCGTCCAGCCCCGATACAGAGCGGACTGCACCAGGGCGAGGCCCGCCGAGATCGCCGTGACCCCGTCCAGGGCGGGGTTAGTGGACAGGTTCCTCGACGGTGCACACTGCGGTGCGGTGGCGTCCTCGAACACCTGGTAGGACAACAGTCGATGCGTCGAGGTCCCTTCGGGCGGAGCCAGGACGGTGGTGACCGTGGTGCTGGGTGCCCCCTGTTCGTCGGTGGTGCGGTACAGAAGCTGCCACGCCGTGACCCCCACCGGTACGGGGAGTCCGAACAGGGCGACCGGGGTTGCTCTGGATCGGAGCACTGTTCCGGGCGCTGAGTCTTCGAAACCTGCAGGCGGAACGTAGAATTCCGGCGGCGGCGCATCGGCACCGGCATGGGCGGTCCCCCACAGCGCGGTCGAGGCAAGTGCCATGAGTATCGTTAGGCCGAATATCATGAGGCGGCGACTTACGTTCGACGTCCGCACAATTCGAATGATCACTGTGTGTCCTTGTTCGGTATGCGGCCCGCTGCGTGGCCGCCCTCGGCGGGGCGGGGCGCGGCGCGGCTGTTGTGGAATGGCTGTTCCTGGTCGGAACTGGAATGCCGGACCCTGATCGGGTGCGAGGCAGGGGCCACGGTACGTGCCTGCGGCGTATTGCTCAGCATAATCGCCGAATCGACCGATCTCAGGTCCGTTTTGGCCGCGATCGTTCTCCCCTCATCTTCGAATACGTCGACCCGAAGGTGGAGCCCCCGCTGTGGTGCCTCTCATCACCACGGCCGACTGCAGTTGCAGTGAAACGACGTCCACAATCTGTGTGTTCTGGACGCGCAGCACGGTTTTCGGCCACAGAAACGCTGACCGACTTATTCCTCTTGAACCTGGGCTGTGTAATGCCCGACCAGTACGGTGAACAACTCTGCACGCCGCACGCAGGCCGCCTTGGCATCGTCTTCGATCAGACACTGCACCAGGGTGCCGTCGTGTGCAGCGACCAAAGCTGGTCCCAACGCCGCTCGGTCGGTGATCACGAGCCCGAGCTGGTCGAGTAACTGGTCGAGTAATGGCATCAGTGTGGCGAGAATCCCTTGCTCCCGCGCGATAATCACCCGTTTGAGTGAGGGGTTGCGCAGCGCGTGGGCGGTGAACTCGGCGTTGACCCGATACCACTTGTCGTCAATTGGCACCACCGCTAAAACGCATTCGACGATGTCGCCTAGTGAGTCGACCCGTGGTTGCTTACCGGGGGAGGAGAGCAACGCCTCGACGTCGGCCAGCATTTGAGTCGACCGCTGCTCCCACATCGCAAGGAACAGCTCCTCCAGGGAGGTGAAATTGGAATAGAAAGCACCCCGGGTGAAGCCAGCGCGCTCGCACACATGTTCGACACTGCTGTTACCGAATCCTCGTTCCGCATACACCTCCAATGCGGCATCGAGTAGCCGCTGGCGGGTCTGAGGTCGCCGTCGTTTCACCGGTCCGGTGGTGAGGGCCATGTAGGCAGCGTAGCGAACGCGATGCATCTCTGTTTTCCGTACGTTCATGTATTGAATGCGTTACTGTATCGAACGGGGTCGCCGCTCGCAGCACCACGCCCACGGGCGAGGGCTTCGAGTGAAGCCTGCGCGCGAGCTGGGCAACCCGTAGTGGACGAAACGTTGTAGCCGAGTTGTTGCCTGACTCGCATCCCAGGACCGTGAGAAGGACAAGAACGCAGATGATGGACGCCGATGTAATCGTGGTCGGAGCAGGACTGGCAGGCCTGGTGGCGACAGCGGAACTAGCCGATGCAGGCAAGCGGGTGTTGCTACTCGATCAAGAGCCCGAGCAGAACCTGGGGGGGCAGGCATTTTGGTCCCTCGGAGGTCTGTTCATGGTCGATACCCCCGAGCAGCGGCGAATGGGTATCAAGGACTCCGCGGAGTTGGCGTGGCAGGACTGGATGGGCAGTGCCACGTTCGATCGCGGTATCGACGATCCCGCTGGTGAAGACTATTGGGGCGGCCAGTGGGCACGGGCGTATGTGGACTTCGCGGCGGGCGAGAAACGATCCTGGCTGCACGCCCAAGGCGTGCGGTGGGTTCCGATCGTGGGCTGGGCCGAGCGCGGAGGTTATTTGGCCGAGGGTCATGGTAATTCGGTTCCACGATTCCACCTGACCTGGGGAACCGGTCCCGGTGTCCTCGCGCCTTTCGAGAAACGTGTTCGCGAGGCCGCAGACAAGGGTGTGGTGCAGTTCGGGTTCCGTCACCGCGTCGACGAGTTGACTACGACCAATGGCGTCGTCGACGGAGTCCGGGGCGCAATTCTCGAACCCAGCGCATCCGAGCGCGGCGCAGGCAGCAGCCGCGCCGAAGTCGACGATTTCGAACTACATGCAGGAGCGGTGCTGGTCACTGCGGGTGGTATCGGCGGAAATCACGATCTGGTGCGGGAGAACTGGCCTGCGCGGCTCGGTGCGGCCCCGGCGTCGATGATTTCCGGAGTCCCCGAGCACGTCGACGGCCGCATGCTCGGCATCACCGAACGCTCCGGTGGGCGCCTGGTCAACAAGGACCGAATGTGGCACTACACCGAGGGCATCAAAAATTGGGATTCCATCTGGAAAAATCACGGGATTCGGATCATTCCCGGTCCGTCGTCAATGTGGTTCGATGCCCGCGGCCAGCGGTTTCCCGTACCGAACTTCCCAGGATTCGACACCCTCGGAACCTTGAAAGCCATTCAGGACAGTGGATTCGACTACTCGTGGTTCGTGCTCACCCAGAAGATCATCGAGAAAGAGTTCGCCCTGTCGGGATCTGAGCAGAACCCTGACATCACCGGCAAAAACCTCAAGTTGGTGCTCGGGCGGGTCCTGCCGGGCGCAAGTGGACCGGTGGAGGCGTTCAAGAAGCACGGTGAGGACTTCGTCGTCGCCGATACCCTCGCCGAACTCGTCGACGGGATGAACAAGATTACCGGGGACGATCTGATCGACCGAGTCGAGCTGGAACGTCAGATCGTGGCCCGCGACCGCGAAACCGAGAACCCGTTCACCAAGGATTTGCAGATATCTGCAATCCACAACTCGCGTCGCTCGCGTGGTGAACGACTCGCGCGAACAGCGTCCCTGCACAAGATCCTCGACCCCAAGTCCGGGCCGTTGATCGCGGTGCGACTTAACATCATCACCCGAAAAACACTGGGCGGCATACAAACCGACCTCGATGGGCGCGTGTTGAGTACCGGCGGTACGGCAGTGCCGGGATTGTGGGCAGCAGGGGAAATCGCCGGCTTCGGCGGCGGCGGTGTACACGGCTACCGCTCCCTCGAAGGCACCTTTCTCGGCGGCTGTATCTTCAGCGGACGGCAAGCCGGCCGAGCCCTCGCCAAGCAGGCATGACGATGCGACTGCGATGGGGTCGACCCAACCTGCGCGCACACGAGGCAATGGCCCCGGCAGCATCGTCGTCGCCCGACTCTGCGGTCACCGTGTCATTCCTCGGCGTCACCACCCTGCTCTTCGACGACGGCGAGTCAGCCATCCTGACCGACGGATTCTTCTCCCGCCCATCGATGACGCGGACGCTGCTGACACCGCTGCGAACGGACCCCGCTCGGGTCGACTACGCCCTCAAACGAGCAGGTATCGACACTCTCGATGCGGTGGTCTGCGCACATTGCCACTACGACCACGCTCTCGATTCGGCCCACGTCGCGCAACGCACCGGCGCGGTGCTCGTCGGGGATGAATCGACCGCACTGATCGGTCGCGGAGCCGAGCTACATCCGAGCCGGATCGCCACGGCTCAACCAGGCGATGAACTGGAGCTGGGGCATTACACTCTGACGTTCGTCGAATCAGAGCACTCGGCCCCGAACCGGATGCGCGGGACGGTCGGTCGCGCTCTCGCTCAACCCGTTCGGGTCAAAGCGTACAAGTGCGGTGCGGCATGGTCGATCCTCGTCGCCCACAACAGAAGCGGTCAGACCGCGCTCGTGCACAGCAGTGCAGGCTTCCGGTCGAACATGCTCGCGGGTCGCACAGCCGACGTCGCATACCTGGCCGTCGGGCAACTCGGTCACCAGTCTCGCAACTTCATCGAAAAATACTGGTCCGAGACGGTCGCAGCAGTGGGCGCACACACTGTGGTCCTCACCCACTGGGACGACTTCTTCAGACCCTTGACCGCACCACTGCGGGCGCTTCCGTACACGTTCGATGACCTCGACGCCTCGTTGAGGACACTGTCCGATTGCGCCCGGCGTGACGGTGTACACCTCGTCGAACTACCCACCCTGTGGCGGCGAACGGACCCGTGGGCCACTCGATAGATCCAGCGGCGCACGCGAACCGCATCGTGTGTTCGACAACCCTCCCCGGCCACGACAACGCAGTGCGCCGTCCACTACCAGCTCAACAGACAGGTGACACCGTGCTCCGCAGAACTCGTTCGCTCCTGATCGTCAGCCTCGCCGCCGCCGCCCTCACCCACGGCGCAGCGGCGGTGTCCGCGCAGCCGGTCGATGATGCATTCTTCCGCTACACCGGTGCGGCCCCACTCGAGAGTTACCCGCCCGGCTCCGTACTCGGTGTGCGCACTCTCCCGTACCACCTGCTCAACGTAGCTACGCCTCTTGATGCAATGCAGATCCTGTATCGGTCCACCGATGCGCAGGGGCGACCGTCCGCCAACGTCACCTCGGTGCTGCGGCCCCCGAACGCCCAACCCGACAAGGTCATCTCCTACCAATCGGCATACGACTCACTCAACCCCGACGACGGCCCATCCCGAGCTATCGCCGGCAACACGCCCCTGCTGTCGCTGACACCGAGCGGGCGGAACGTAGACGTCGGCGGCGCTGCCGCATCCGGGGAGGGCGCTGTCATCGCACCCTTTCTGGCTCTCGGTTACACCGTCGTCCTCGCCGATACCCAAGGCCCCACAGCAGACTTCGCAGCAGGGCCCGAATACGGAATGATGACTCTGGACTCGTTGCGAGCCGCCCAACAGGTGCCGGGCAGCGGCGTCACCGACAATTCCCGTATCGGACTGCTCGGATACTCGGGTGGCGCCATCGCCACTAATTGGGCGTCGATCATGGCGGCCGACTACGCACCCGAAATCGCGGACAACTTGCTCGGCGCAGCCCAGGGCGGCTTGCTGGTCAACCCAGCGAACAATCTTCGATACGCCAGCGGCAGCATCAGCTGGGGCGGAGTGGTCGGAATGGCCATCGTCGGCATCGGACGTGCATACGGTATCGACTTCGACCCGTACATCAACGACTACGGCCGCGAGATCATGGCAAAGCTCAACGATGCTTCCATCCTCAACGTCCTTCTGCAGTACCCCGGATTGCGGTGGACCGACCTGGTCAAGCCGCAATACGCTGACCCGAACACAATCCCCGAGTACGTCGACGTGGTCAACAAGATCAACATGGGTCAAGCCGCCGTCCCGACCGTCCCGATGTTCGTCGCGCAAGCATCCAACGGAATTCTCGAAGGCACCCAACCGGGCCCGATCGGCACCGGGCCCGGCGACGGCATCATGGTCGCCGGCGACGTTCGCGCCTTGATGAACAAGTACTGCGCCGCAGGTGTGAGCGTGCAATACGACGAATACGACACCATCAGCCACATTCCTGGAGCCGCACTGTGGCTCCCGGGTGCCGTCGAATGGCTGATCGACCGCTTCTCCGACAAGCCGGCACCGACGAATTGCGGGCGCATCGCCCCCGGAAACTCACTGGCACCTCAACAACACGCATCGCGCTGACAAGCCGCCGCAACGACCTGCACCGCTGCAGAGGAGTTGCCGCTGACGTGTCGATGCGTGAGCTTGCGGACCCGGACTAATTGCAATCCGTTCGCCTGCCATCCCGGGCCGGGCAAGTGCCGTCGAACAAGGCGCGGCAGTCCAGTCGGACAGCGCGTTCCGACACTTTTTACGATCGCCCGGCCGCCTGGACGTGAACTAATCGGCAGGCGCAGTACTGAACGAATTTACAACGGAGGTCATGTGAGAGCGCGTCAAGTTTCCGGCCGGATGTTTTTGACGACCATGGGTCCGATGCACGCTCGAGTCGACGGGCCGACTCACGGACCGGCAATCGTTCTGATCCATGGATTCGCCGGATCCGTTCACTGGTTCGACCGCGTCGTGGCCTCTCTCGCGTCCGACTACCGCCTCATTCGAGTGGATCTGTTCGGACACGGCTGCACGGGTGGAGATCGATTTCTCGACGCGAACTTCCAAGCACGGGCGGTGATCGACATTCTCGAGGCTCTCGGCCTGACGGACGCCACAATCGTGGGGCACTCCTTCGGCAGTGACGTCGCACTGGAAGCGGCTGAATCGTCGTCCCGCATCACTCGGGTGGTCCTGATCAACCAGGCCCCCGACCTGGAATCCGGCCACTTTCCCGCCGGGAACGCGGTCATGACCATCCGATGGTTCGCGCAACTTGCACGTGTGTGCGCGGTCCCTGCGCTCGTATCCCGGATCGGGCACCACGCATTCGCCGACGGCTTCGACGCCCGCACGGGATTCAACAACCCACAACAATCGTTCCACGACTTCACAGCCACAAGCGCGGCCATGTATCGAACCGTGTTGATCGATCGCCGCCGACGCCTGCAGAACAAGCCACTCGACTCCCTTGTCCGGACCATCGACAAACCGGTAACGGTGATTCACGGTCGCGGCGACAAATTCTACGATTGGGAACCGACGCTGGCGCGGTATTCCACTGCCGGTGCTCACACAGTCCTCATAGACAACGCTGGTCATTCGCCGAACGTCGAGCAGCCGGACGAAGTCAGCGCCGTCCTGCGCCGGGCCTCGCGTGCTTGACCTCGACGACTCACCTTGCACGAGCGAGTTCAGCAATCGGACGTGCTCGGCTGTGAGTCGCTGGATGAGGTAACGACAGGGAAGCCTAGGCGCAGGCCGACGTCACTCGCGGCGGCGCGAGACGTTGTCTAAGAGCGACACCGTCTCCGTTGTCGCTCTTGTGTCTCGCTGGTCGACCGTCGACCGAGTTGGTGATCCACTGCTGCATTCAGACGACTACGTCGATATCCGCCACTGCCCACTGCCCACTACCCAGTCCATAGTCCTACCAAGAGGCCCTCGATCCGCATGCTCCACATCGACCACGGTTCGCCCTTGCCGGAGCCGTACATGGGTCACGATCGCTCGCGTGTGGTCGACGTGCTCGACGTGCTCGACGCCCGACCCCGCGCGCCACAAGCTGCTGACCGACCTCCGGGGCTTCTTTCGAACCCGACATGACCTGGCGGCGAACCGATCCAGCGAGGTTCACGCCGAAAGCTACTCATCGGTACAATACGTGAACCTACGGTCACGTAGGTTACCCAGCGACGGAGGTCATCGAATGACGATGTTCGGCATCGACGAGCTACCGGTCAAGCCTCGCATGCGCGGATGGATCCATCTCTACGCGTTCGGCGTCGCGGTCGTGGTCGCAATCATTCTCGTCACAGTGGCGTTCAGCCTGGTGTCCGGCACCGCCGGTGTGGCAAGCGCCGTGTATGCCGTCTCCGTGTGCGGGGTGTTCGGCGTGAGCGCTGCATACCATCGAATCCACTGGGCCACGACGACAAGCCGCACATGGATGAAGCGCGCCGACCATTCGATGATTTTTTTATTCATTGCCGGCAGTTACACACCGCTCGTGGTACTCGGACTCCCCTCCGACACCGGACGCACACTGCTGATCGTCGTCTGGCTCGGCGCGCTCGGCGGCGTCGCCCTCAAAATGCTCTGGCCGCAGTCACCGAGTTGGGTCGGCGTGCCGCTGTACATGATTCTCGGCAGCGCCGTAGTCCCCGTCGCGCCGACGCTCATCGAGCACGTTGGCCATGCGCCGTTCCTGTTACTTCTCGTGAGCGGCATGCTCTATAGCGCGGGCGCAATCCTGTACGCGACTAAATGGCCCAACCCATGGCCCAACACATTTGGCCACCATGAGTTCTTTCACGCTGCCACTGTGCTAGCAGCGATCTGCCACCTCGTAGCAGTTGGGCTCGTAATGTTCTAAGCGTGCGCTTGCTCTGCGCCTAGCCTTGTGCGCGGTCGAGCAGTGGGTAAAGTTGGCTAGTGCAGTGCACTTCTGACATTGTGCAGTCGTCTTCTGAAACTGACAGCCACTAAGGAACATCCATGCGTGATTTCATCTGCCGCAAGTGCGGACAGAAGCTGTCGTTCGAGAACTCACTGTGTCTGAGCTGCTCGAGCGCACTCGGCTTCCATCTGCCGAGCAGAGCCCTCCTGGTGCTCCCGGACAAGGAAGACGGCATCTCCGAGGCCGAGGTGGACGGTGCCGTCTGGAAGACGTGTGCCAATCTCAACACCGCGCGCTGCAACTGGCTGGTCGACGCATCCGATTCCGACGACCTCTGCCTGTCCTGCCGGCTGACGCGGACTCGCCCGGCCGACGACGACCTGGACGCGATGGCCGCCTACGCGGACGCGGAGACCAACAAGCGTCGCGTCATCCTCGAGCTCACCGAGCTGGGCCTCCCGATCGTCGGCCGGGACGAGGACGCGTCCACGGGTCTGATGTTCGATCTGCTCTCCAGCGCCAACCAGCAGGTGATGACCGGTCACAACAACGGTCTGATCACCTTGGACCTCGCCGAGGGCGACGACGTGCACCGCGAGCAGCTCCGCGTGGAGATGTCGGAGCCCTACCGCACGCTGGTCGGGCACTTCCGTCACGAGATCGGCCATTACTACCAGATGGTGCTGGTCGGAGACGGTGAACACCGCGCGGCGTTCGAGGAACTGTTCGGCGATCCGGATTCGAGCTACCAGGACGCGCTCGATCGCCACTACAGCGAGGGCGCACCGGAGGGCTGGGAGGACACCTACGTCTCGTCCTACGCCACCATGCACCCCGCCGAGGACTGGGCCGAGACCTTCGCCCACTACCTGCACATCCGCGACACCCTCGACACGGCCGCGGCCTTCGGGATGGCACCGGCCGGATCGACCCTCGAAAGCCCGCTGCCCGGCGAGGTCGGCTTCGATCAGATCATCGACTGGTGGCTGCCGTTGTCGTGGGCACTCAACCAGATCAACCGATCGATGGGTCACCAGGACCTGTACCCGTTCGTGCTGCCGGCGACCGTCGTGAAGAAGATCGGCTTCGTGCACTCTCTGGTGGCACCCAGCGCTCTGTGAGCCTCGCTCACGGTCGTTGAGCTCAGCGCCCAGGGGCGTATCCTGTGTTGTCGGCATCCGCCGATACCGGGTACGCCCCCTGTGCATTAGTGGGCAGAGTGCAGTCGCGGGCAGAGTGCAGCAGTAGGACGAGGTGACCACCATCAGCGAGCAGACACTGAACGCGTCGGGCGCCCTCCCACGGGTTACCGACTTCCAGCTGAGTCGCCGGCTGGCCGAGGTGGCCGAGAAGCTGCGGTGTCAGCATTCCGATCCCGATCGCGTCCTGGCCATGATCACCGAGGCCGCGGTCGCTCAGGTCCCCAATGCCGAGTACGCATCCATCACGACGGTCATGCAGGGCAAGTTCGTGCACAGCGCCGCTCTGTCGGGAGAAATTGCCGGGCACTGCGACAAGATTCAGGAGCAGCTGGGCGAGGGGCCGTGCCTCGAGTCGGCGATCGAACAGACGACCATCCGTATCGACGACATGGACAGCGAGACCCGCTGGCCACAGTTCACCGATGCAGCGTCTGCGCTCGGGGTCAAGAGCATGATCTGCTTTCAGCTCTACGTCGAAGGGTTCAACTTCGGCGCACTCAACCTGCATTCGACGCGAACCGGCGCGTTCTCGGCCGAGGCCGAATCCATTGGTTCGTTGTTCGCTGCGCACGCGGCCATCGCGTTCTCCAGCGCCCGGGAAGAACAGCAGATCAGGGCCGCGCTGACCAGCCGGGATCTGATCGGGCAGGCCAAGGGCATGCTGATGGAACGCTACAACCTCAATTCGCAGGCGGCATTCGCGTTGCTGGCCAAGCTCTCTCAGGACACCAACGTCAAACTGGCCGATCTCGCCGTGCAGTTGGTCGACGACGCGGCGAAGTCCACCGAATAGCGACCGGAGCCTCGGGCCTCATCGCACGTCGAGTCCGTCGGTGCTGGCAACCGATACGGCGGGAACATCGGTGGCGATGAACACCTCGATCCGCACGTCCTCGTCCAGATAGCGGCTCAGTGCAGCCAGTCCGGTTGTGGCAGCGATGATCTCGTGAACCCGGTCGCCCGAGATGGGATAGTCGTCCACGTCGTGACGCCAATGCGCGGCCACCAGTGTGCCTCCGGCCTCCAGCTGCCCGACGATGCGGCTCATGGCGGCCGCCAGGTCGTCGTCGTCGAGGTAATAGCCCACCTCGCTGACGACGATCAGATCGAACTTCTCGTGGGGATTCGGTAACGCAGATACGTCGTCGGAGAGGGACCACAGTGCGAAATCGACTGCAGCACTCTCGCCTACGCGCGCGCGAGCCGTATCCAGTGCGCTCTGCACCACGTCGGTCGACACCAGATGCTCGCAGCGGGCAGCGAGCTGTTCGGTGAGCACACCGATGGAGCAACCGGGTTCGAGGCCGCGTCGATAGTGCGGCTTGGGCAGCGATGCCAGGGTGAGGGCATACTTGCGACGCTCGTACCACTTGCTGTCGAGCATGAACGGATCCTCGTGCGCGGCATACACATCGCGGAAGTATTCCGGACTCAAGCTCATGCGGACAGCCTACTCATGCGAAGACGACTTCGAACGGACGTCGGAACCGCGTCAGGATGTGCGGTGGCAACACTGCGCGATCCGCCGGGTGATCGGACAGCGGTCGAATCTGAGATTCGAAACGCTCGATCGACGCCCGTTTCGCCTCGACGGCGTGCGCGGGCAGGTCGATGCGGCGACTGCGTGACCACGGCACCGCCCGGTGTTCGGGAGTTGCCCAGTGCCACATCCAGATCGGATATTCCACCACCGGTATCCCCACGACGGCGGCCGCGGTGAGGCAGGCACGCGCCGTGGCTTCGTGATCGGGGTGGCCGTCCCCGCGCCACGGCGTCAGGCACCAGGTACCCGGAGTGGCGTCGAGCAGCGGTACCAGCGCGCGGGCCAGAGCGTCCTCGTGCTTTTCGACCTCGCCGTCGGTGAACTGCAGCCGCGTCGGCGGCTGAACGATGCCCAGTTCGGCGAGGGCACGCTCGGACTCGACGGGCCGCAGGGCGCGCAGGTCCTCGGCCGACACCGTCGGAGATCCCGGATGCGAACCGTCGCCGTCGGTGACCGCGACGACCCGCACGTCGACGCCCGCAGCTGCGGCCATCGACAGCAACCCGCCGACGCCCAGTACTTCGTCGTCGGGATGGGGTGCCACGACGACCATGGTGACGACGTCGCTCCAGTGCAGACCGGGAATGGACCAATCTGCGGACAGCCAGTCCGATTCGGCGGTACCGAGGTCGACTTCGGCGTCGAATACGTTCTCTACCAAGGGTTGTCTTCCTGTGCGATGTCGTGTCCGAGGGCTTCGAGGTCGCGTTCGGCGTGGCTCTGTCGCAGATAGACGGTGAGGTCGGCAACGCGTCGAGCATGCTCCGCATCTGCGCACAGCGGGCCGGCACCGAGCGCTCGCCCGACGCGGTCGATGCACTGCGTTGCGGCATCCTCGACGACGGCGCGCACGATGCGAGCACGGATCCGAGCGCGGCCGGAGCGGTCGAACGGATCTGCGTCGACCTCGGCCGCCGCGGTCGTCAGGGCACTCGACGCGGCTCCGAGAGCCGATGCGATGGCACCGAGGTGAGCTGCGCGATGTGGGTCGGGGCGCGAGCGCACGGCCGCATGCAGGGTGTCGGCCACCGCGCAGGCGCTACCGAACCAGACGGCCGACACTCCGATCGCGCCATGCCAGAAGCCCGGCCTGGTCAGGTAGTCCGTCGGACCACCGACCACGACCGCGGGGACACGATCGAATGCCACCGAGCCCGAGTCGCTCTCGCGCATTCCGACGGCATGCCACGTGTTCGGCACCGGGGCAGCACCCGGATGCGTCAGATCCACTGCGAACAATCGCGGCTCGCCGTCGACGCGAGCGGTCACGAGTGCGTGGGTGCAGACGGACGCCCCCGAACACCACGGCTTGGTCCCGGACAGGAGCCACCCCGAATCGCTGCGTACCGCTTCGAGAATCGGAGCCGGGGGTTCCGCAGCCCACACGCCCCAGATCTGGCCGCGCTCGGGCGTCGGGCCGTCGAGCTCGTGCAGAATCGCGATCGCATCGGTGTGTGCCTCGGCCCAGCGGCCCAGAACGGTGTCGTGCCGACCCAGCGCAGCCAGCGACTGCCACCGGTGGTCTGTGTTTCCCGAGCCGGGGAGAGCCAGATCCAACCGCCCATCCGCCTCGAACGCGAGAAACTGCGCGCGCAACGCCGACTCGAGATCGGTGGTGCGATCGGGGGTGTCGACGAATCCGGTGTCGGTCATGCAGAAGGCTCCAGAGAACGAAGGAAGCCGGCCATACCGTCGGGGGCTCTGCCGCGCAGGCGGCCCGAAGTATCGACCGGAATGTCACACACCCTGCGGCACACGGTGCCGCCGAGCTCCAGACGACGGACCAGGTCGTGATCCTCGCCGGTGGCGAGCGGCGCGAACCCGCCGACCGCCCAGTAGTCCGTCGCGCCAACACCCAGGTTGGCGCCGTGGACGTGGGGATGGCCCGCCTCGTCGACGTACTGAGCGTCATAGGAGGAGCGCAGTGCTTCGTTGTCGACGATGTGGTCCTCGAATCGCACCGACACCGTCCCGACCACGGCCCGGGCACCCTCGGCGGCGTGCCGCAGATGCCCCACCAGCCACTGCTCGCCCACCGTCGAGTCGGCGTCGGTGGTGGCGTACCACGTGTCGGCGCGGCCCAGACCGCCGTTGAGGTCCGCTGCGAATCCGGCCGCCCGCGCGGCTCCCACGTTGCGATGGGCCACCGTCACGACCGAGACCGACGGGTGACGCGCCGCGACACGCGCCGAATCGTCCGTGCACGCGTCGAGAACGACCGTCGTGGATACCGTCACCGGGGCGACGTCGGCGACCCGACGTGCGGCCTTCGCCAGGGCATCCAAGCAGGCGTCGAGCAGATCCTGTTCGTCGTGTGCGGGCACGACGACGACGATGCGACGGACTGGAGTGCTGGTATCGACAGTCACGAGCCACCCTTTCGGACACCGGGCCTCGAGCCCGTTGCGGAACCGCCGGTGGCTGGACGGAGTACGTTGCATGCGACATACCCGTTCGCAGACGATCGACACCTACGGCTCGAAGAAGGGGCTCGGGTGGCGGGAAGCTACTCGTATCCGTGGATTCCGTCGTCGTTTTCGGCAATATCCGATTAGCAAAAGTCCGGGTGGTATGTGTTAATGGGCGTTGCCCCGCGGCAGCACTGCTACTGGGCATCACGACGCAGTACGAAGGATGGTCGGGTCACATGGCAACACAGGTTCGCACACGCAGGTTCGCCCGCATCGGGGCAATTCTCGCAGGTACGGCGCTCGCAGCCTCTGCAGCATTCGGGTCTGCCCAGGCGGCTCCGCTGTGGCCGGGCGGCCCCGACGTGTCGATCCCCGGCGTGCCCGGATCCTCGGACCCGGCGGCACCGGCACCCGCCCCGCAGCAGCGGGTGGCCCCGTTGGCACCCGCGAACTTCGCCGATCCCAGCATCAGCCCGTCCGGCGGCGAGGTCGTCGGAGTGGCGCAACCCATCGCGATCCGCTTCGACGAGGCCATCGGAGATCGCGACGCCGCACTACGCGCCATCCGCGTCACCACGAACCCGTCCGTCGAAGGCCACTTCTACTGGATCAACGACACCCAGGTGCGGTGGCTGCCCAACGAGTTCTACCCGGCGCACACCCAGGTGACCGTCGAAGCAGGCGGAGCGAAAGCCGAGTTCTCCACCGGCGACTCGATCATCACCACGGCCGACGACAACACCAAGCAGATCACCGTCACCCGCAACGGCGAGGTCGTTCGCACGATGCCCACCTCCATGGGCAAGGTCGGCCACGAAACCCCGAACGGCACCTACATCGTCGGCGAGCGCTTCCGCGACATGTACATGGACTCCTCCACCTACGGGGTGCCGGTGGATTCCGACGAGGGCTACCGCACGTACGTCGAGTACGCCACGCGCATCTCCTACAGCGGCATCTTCGTCCACGCCGCACCGTGGTCCGAGTCGCAGCAGGGCTACTCCAACTCCTCGCACGGCTGCCTCAACGTCAGCACCGAAGACGGCAAGTGGTTCTTCGAGAACGCCCAGAAGGGCGACCCCGTCATCGTCGTCAACACCGACGGCGGCACCCTCAGCGGATCCGACGGCCTCGGAGACTGGAACCGCTAGAGCGGCTTCGCCGCATGTGAGTGGAACTTCGACCCCTGCTACGAAGTTCCACTCACATAGGTTGGTCTGCGTGACGGCACCAGTTGGGGCCGCGTTCACCATTCGTTAGCCGCGACTGAGCACAGTCCTCGCGGTGAGTGCGACAACCGAACGAGTGCTGCCCACGGCAGGCAAGAAGAGCTTCTTCTCGCGGCCGTGGACCGATTACGCACTGTTCCTGATTCTCGTGGGCCCCAACCTGGTTCTGTTGGCGGTGTTCACGTACCGCCCGTTGGTGGAGAACTTCCAGTTCTCGTTCTTCGACTGGAACCTGTCCTCGCCCACGTCCACGTTCGTCGGATTCGAGAACTACCGCGAGTGGGCCTCCCGCGACGACACGTGGCAGATCGTCGGCAACACCGTCGTGTTCACCGTGGCCGCGGTCGTCGGCTCGTTGGTGCTCGGCCTGATTCTCGCGCTGCTGCTCGATCGTAAACTGCGGGGCCGCAACTTCGTTCGCTCCGCGGTGTTCGCGCCCTACGTGATCTCCGGTGCCGCGATCGGTATCGCATTCCAGTTCGTCTTCGATCCCAACTTCGGGCTCGTGCAGGACCTGATGCGCAGATTCGGCCTCGGTGCGGTCCCGGATTTCTATCAGGATCCGAAATGGGCGATGGTCATGATCACCGTCACCTACTTGTGGAAGAACCTGGGCTACACCTTCGTCATCTATCTCGCGGCGCTGCAGGGTGTGCGCAAGGAATTGATGGAAGCGGCCGAGATCGACCAGGCCGGCCGCTGGACCACGTTCCGCAAAGTGCTTCTGCCGCAACTGCGTCCGACGACGTTCTTCCTCTCGATCACGGTGTTGCTCAACTCCCTTCAGGTCTTCGACATCATCAATGTCATGAC
The DNA here is from genome assembly GCF_000963615.1 of Rhodococcus sp. PML026. Classification (NCBI taxonomy): domain Bacteria; kingdom Bacillati; phylum Actinomycetota; class Actinomycetes; order Mycobacteriales; family Nocardiaceae; genus Rhodococcus; species Rhodococcus sp. PML026. The sequence continues at coordinate 131,210 of NZ_KQ031370.1, forward strand.
GCGCGGTGGCCCACTGGGCACCGGAACCACCACGATGGTCTACCAGGTCTACGAGGAAACGTTCCGCAACTTCCGGGCCGGCTACGGGGCGACCGTCGCGACGATCCTGTTCCTCGTGTTGTTGATCGTCACTCTCGTACAGGTACGAATCATGGATCGGGACGATCAGCGATGACCTTGGTGAGCAAGCCCGATGCTGCAGTGCCGGACAAGCCTTCGCTCGGTCGGGACCCGCAGCGCACGCGTCGCAGCGCGAATGTCCTCGGCTACGCGGCGATGGTTGCCGTCCTGCTGATGATCGGCCTGCCACTGTTCTGGATTCTGGTCACCTCGTTCAAGGACCGCCCGGACATCTACGTTCAGCCGGTCACGTGGTGGCCCAGCAGCTTTCATCCCCAGAACTACGACGAGGCGACGACGGAGGTGCCGTTCTTCACGTACCTGCGCAACTCGATCGTCATCACCACGGCGGTCGCGTCGATCAAGTTCATCCTCGGTGTGCTCAGTGCGTACGGCCTGGTCTTCCTGCGCTTCCCGGGCAAGAACGTCGTCTTCCTCGTCATCATTGCCGCGCTGATGGTGCCCAATCAGATCACGGTCATCTCCAACTACTCGCTCATCTCCGAGCTCGGTTGGCGAAACTCGTTTCAGGGGATCATCATTCCGCTGGCCGGCGTTGCATTCGGTACCTTCCTGATGCGTAACCACTTCCTGTCGCTGCCGCCGGAGATCATCGAGGCCGCGCGCATGGACGGCGCGGATCCGGTGCGGTTGATGTTCCGCGTCATCCTGCCGCTGTCGGGTCCGACGATGGTGGCGTTCGCGATCATCACCATCGTCACCGAATGGAACGAATACCTCTGGCCGTTCCTGATGTCCGACGACTCGTCGGTTGCTCCGCTCCCGGTCGGCTTGACGCTGCTGCAGAACAGTGAGGGCTACACCAACTGGGGAGCGGTCATGGCCGCGACAGTGCTCACCATTCTGCCGATTCTTCTCGTCTTCCTCGTCCTGCAGCGCCACATGATCAAGGGCCTCACCTCCGGTGCGGTCAAGGGCTGATTCACCTCACTATCAGGAGTCGACACCATGGCACACATCATCAATCGGCGTGGCTTCCTCACGCTCACCGGTGCGGCTGCGGCCGCCGCAGCCCTCGCAGCGTGCAGCGGTCCCGGATCGGGCTCGTCCGGCGGCGGCGGTGTCGAAGGCGATGCGAACACCATCAACTTCTGGTCGAACCACCCGGGCAAGTCCCAGGAGTTCGAGAAGGAGCTGATTTCGCGGTTCCAGGCGCAGAACCCCGGACTGACGGTCAATCTCATCGACGGCGGCAAGAACTACGAGGAGGTGTCGCAGAAGTTCAATGCGGCGCTCTCGGGCAACGATGTTCCCGACGTCGTCGTACTCTCGGATGTCTGGTGGTTCAACTACGCACTCACCGGTGCGATCGAGCCCCTCGACAAGCACTTCTCCGCGGCCGGGGTCGACCAGTCGGATTACGTGGATTCACTTCTTGCCGATTACAACTGGAACGGGAGCCACTGGGCTCTGCCGTACGCTCGCTCGACCCCGCTGTTCTACTACAACAAGGCTGTCTGGTCGGCAGCCGGCCTGCCCGATCGCGGACCGGCCACGTGGCAGGAATTCGACGAGTGGGGCCCGCGCATCCAGGCCGTCGTCGGAAACGGCAAGCTCGCCCATGGCTGGGGCAACGCCGTCGACTATCTCGGGTGGACGTTCGAGGGACCGATCTGGACGTTCGGCGGATCGTACTCCGATCAGTTCGAGCTTAAGTTCGACGATCCCAATACCATTGCGGCAGGCAAGTTCCTGCAGGACATGATCCACACCAAGAAGTACGCGGCGGTCTCCAACGACATTGCCAACGACTTCGCCGCGGGCATCCTCGCCTCCACGATCGCCTCCACCGGAGACCTGTCCACCATCACCAAGGGTGCCGCGTTCGATTTCGGTACGGCCTTCCTGCCGGCCACCGACGGTGCGCCCGGATGCCCCACCGGCGGCGCGGGTCTGGCCATCCCGGCCAAGATCTCCGACGAGCGCAAGGTGAACGCGCTCAAGTTCATCGATTTCGTGACCAACGGTGCCAACACTGCGTACTTCTCGCAGAACACCGGGTACATGCCGGTCCGCAAGTCGGCGCAGCAGGACCCGTCGGAAATCGCGTTCCTCGAGGCCAACCCGAACGCGAAGACAGCCGTCGACCAGTTGGCGCGTACCCGATCCCAGGACGCTGCCCGCGTGTTCGTGCCCGGCGGCGACAAGATCATCGGTAGCGGTCTCGAGCAGATCGCTCTGCAGAATGCCGACGTCGCAACGACATTCGCGTCCGTCTCGGATCAATTGCAGCAGATCATCGACCGTCAGATCACCCCGAAGCTGCCGAAGTAATGGCGACCGTTCACTATGCGGGTGTCTCGCACAGGTACCCGGGCGCGGACTCTCTCGCTGTCGACACGCTCGAACTCGACATAGCGGACGGCGAGTTCATCGTGCTGGTGGGACCGTCCGGATGTGGAAAGTCGACAAGTCTGCGGATGTTGGCCGGCCTCGAATCCGTCGAGAGCGGCCACATAGACATCGGCGGAGTGGACGTCACCTCGCTCGCCCCACGGGCGAGGGACGTCGCGATGGTGTTCCAGAACTACGCGCTGTACCCCAACATGACCGTCGGCGACAACATGGGCTTCGCACTGCGAAACGCGGGAATGAGCAAGGCCGACACAGCGGCTCGCGTATTGGACGCGGCGAGGATGCTCGAACTCGAGCCACTGCTGGGTCGCAAGCCCGGCAAGCTCTCCGGTGGGCAGCGGCAGCGAGTGGCCATGGGGCGAGCAATCGTTCGTCAACCCAAGGTGTTCTGCATGGACGAGCCGCTATCCAACCTCGACGCCAAATTGCGAGTGTCGACGAGGGCCCAGATCGCCGGACTGCAGAAGCGATTGGGTACCACGACCGTGTACGTCACCCATGATCAGGTCGAGGCGATGACAATGGGTGACCGGGTTGCGGTGTTGCGGGACGGCAAGTTACAGCAGATCGCCGCACCGCGGGAGCTGTACGACAACCCCGTCAACACCTTCGTCGCCGGGTTCATCGGGTCTCTCGGCATGAACCTCGTCGACGCTCCCGTGCACGAGGGCGCTGCGGTCCTCGGAGACGTTCGGATCCCTGTTCCGTCGTCGGCGGGCAACCGCGTCGTCGTCGGGGTTCGGCCGGAATCGTGGGAGCTCGTCGGCGAACATGCGGGTGGACTCCGGCTCACCGTCGAATTGATCGAGGAATTGGGTGCGGAGTCGTTCGTGTACGCCTCGGCGCCCAACGCCGACGGTCAGTGGACGACGCCCCCGGGACGTATTTCGGTGAGGGTGGATCGCAAGCTGTCGGTCGCCCTCGCCGAGACCGTCCGGTTGAAGCCGGTGCTCGACGAACTGTTCTTCTTCGACTCCGCTACCGGCCTGCGGTTGTCCTGACGGGTTCACCCAGATCCACCGGAAGTGTTGCCCACCCATGCAATACGCGCGTGTCGCGACGGGTTCCCTCGCCTGCCGAACGCAGGTGGGGGAACCTGTCGAACAACGTCTTCAGACCCACCTCCGACTCTGCCTTCGCCAGCGCTGCGCCCAGGCAGTAGTGGCGTCCGCCGGAGAACGACAGGTGCTTACCCGCGTTGTCGCGGGTGACGTCGAACCGGTCGGGGTCCTCGAACACCAGCGGATCGCGGTTGGCACCGGCCAGCACGAGGACGACCAGTGAGTCCTTCGTGATCGGCACACCCTCGACGACGACGTCGTGCTTGGCCGCCCGAGCTGTCAGCTGAACGGGAGATTCCATCCGCAACATCTCGTCGATCGCGGTGGGCCAGTGCGATGGATCCTGTTGCAGCACAGCCAGTTGATCCGGATGATCGAGCAGGAGTTGGATGCCGCTGCCGAGCAGATTGACGGTTGTCTCGAACCCGGCCGCCAATACCAATCCTGCTGTAGCCCTGAGCTCTTCGTCGTTCAGGCCGATGCCCTCGTCCTCGGCGGCGATCAGTTGGCTCATCAGGTCGTCGCCGGGGTTGAGGCGAAGTTCGGCGATGTGCTGCGAGAGCCACGCGTCGAAACCGATGAGGCCACGCTCCACCTGCTTGAACTGGCTCCACGAGATACCGATGTCGAGGCTGGGTGCCGCCATTTCGCCGAATTCGAGGACGCGCTGATTGTCCTTCTCCGGAACGCCGAGGATGCGGCCGATGACTGCGACGGGAAGGCGAGCGCAGTATCGGTCGACGATGTCGACGACAGGGCTGCCGTCGGACAATTCGTCGAGTAGCGCGTCCGCGGTTTCCTGCACCTGATCTCGCATCTGCGCGACCGCCCGGGCGGTGAAGACCGAGGACACCAGCTTGCGGTAGCGGGTGTGATCGGGCGGCTCGACCGACAGCAGGGACGGCGGAAGGATCGGATGCAGGGCACCGGAGCGGGTGTGGCGTTCCACCCACTTCAGCGGTGCCGGCAGCGTGCCGCCCAGCTGGGTGACCCGAAAATCGTCGGAGCGCAGCAGCGCGAACGCCACCCGGTGATGCACGGTGATGTTGGAGATCCGAGTCTTCACCAGCGGTGCCGTCGCCCGAAGTTCCTCGTACACCGGCGTCGGATTTGCCCGCGTCGCGGGATCGGCGACCAGCATGGCCTGCCGGTCACCGGCGGCCGCAGCACGCTTGGCTCCGAACCTGATGACCCCGTGTGCCGCGATCCACCGTACGAATTCCCTCATCCGACTGTCCTCCCCGTTGTCCCGCCCTATGTGAGTGGTTTCTCGTAGCAGACTACGAAGTTCCACTCACGTGCTACCAGATCTTGACGCGCTTCCCCGGGTCCAAGTACAGCGCATCACCGGGCTGAACGTCGAACGCTTCGTGAAAACTGTCCAGATTGCGCACGACTCCGTTGCACCGGAACTCCGGCGGCGAGTGCGGATCGACGGCGAGACGACGGATCGCTTCGGCGTCTCGTGCCTTGGTGCGCCATACCTGCGACCAGCCGAAGAACACGCGCTGCAACCCGGTCAGGCCGTCGAGCACCGGTGCGTCCTTGCCCTCGAGCGAGATCTCGTAGGCGGCGACGGCGATGGACAGGCCACCCAGATCGCCGATGTTCTCACCGATGGTGAATTCGCCGTTGACCTTGTGGCCGGGCAGTGCCTTCGGCTCGAATTCGTTGTACTGCTCGATCAGGGCTGTGGTGCGCTTACCGAATTCGGTGCGGTCGCTGTCGGTCCACCAATCCACCATGTTGCCGTCGCCGTCGTATTTGGCACCCTGGTCGTCGAATCCGTGCCCGATCTCGTGCCCGATGACGGCTCCGATCCCGCCGTAGTTGGCTGCGTCGTCGGCCTCGGCGTCGAAGAACGGCGGCTGCAGAATGGCTGCGGGGAAGACGATTTCGTTCATCCCGGGGTTGTAGTAGGCGTTGACGGTCTGCGGCGTCATGAACCATTCGTCGCGATCGACCGGTCCTCCGAGCTTGTCGAGATCACGCTGATAGTCGGCTTCGTAGCCGCGGCGGTAGTTGCCGAGCAGATCGTCGGCGGTGATGTCGACGCTCGAGTAGTCGCGCCAGCGGTCGGGGTAGCCGATCTTGGGAGTGAACTTGTCCAGCTTGTCCAAGGCTTTGCGGCGCGTCTCCAGGCTCATCCATTCGAGTTCGGAGATGTTGCGGCGGTAGGCCTCGGTGAGGTTGTCGACGAGCACCTGCATGCGTGCCTTCGAGTCCGCCTGGAAGTGGCGTTCGACGTAGAGCTTGCCGACGGCCTCGCCGAGGACGTCCTGTACGAGCGAGACGCCGCGCTTCCAGCGCTCGCGGTTCTCCTCGGTTCCGGTCAGCGTCGTTCCGTAGAACGCGAAGTTCTCGTCGACGAGTGCGCTGGTCAGGAACGGAGCCCGAGCATGGACGACGCGCCACGCGAGCCACGCCTTCCACGTCTCGATGTCCTCCGACGTCCACAGGGACACGAACGTGTTGACGAACGGTGGCTGGCGCACGACGATCTCGGCGAACTGTTCGGTGGTGCCGCCGAGGCCGGAAATCCATGCGGTCCAATTGAATCCGGGCTCGTTCTGCACCAGAGTGTCGAACTGGACGAGGTTGTAGCTCTTCTCGGCGTCGCGCCGGGCGACGACGTCCCAGTGGCCCGCGGCGATCTTGTGCTCGAGATCGAACACCGTCTGTGCGTCGTATTCGACGCCGCTGAGCGCGAACATCTTCGCGATGTGCGCGATGTAGCTCGCGCGGATGTCGGCATACTCGTCCTGGCGGTAGTACGACTCGTCGGGCAAGCCGATTCCGGACTGGCTGAAGTGCACCAGGTAGCGGTCGGATCGCTTGGCGTCGGTGTCGACGTAGTGAGCGATACCGCCGCCGACTCCGGTGCGTTGCAGAGAGCCGAGAACGCCTGCGAGCGTGACCAAGTCGGTCGCATCGGCAACGGCGGCGAGCTCGTCGGCGATCGGGGTGGTGCCGAGCTGTTCGGCCCGGTCGGCGTCCATGAAGCTCGAGAACAGGTCGCCGATCTTCTGTGCGTCGCTACCGGCGGGCGGATTCGCGGCCGCCGATTCTTCGATGATGGTCTGTACATCGACCTCGGCGCGGTCGTACAACGTCCGGAACGCACCGTCGACGGCGCGGTCGGCGGGAATGCTGTAGTCCTCCAGCCATTTGCCGTTGACGTGCACGAAGAGGTCGTCCTGCGCGCGTGTGTTCTCGTCCTGGTAGCTGAGATCGATGCCCGAGTTCACTACTGAAGTCATGTATCCATCTTTACACTCTTGCGCTCGATTGAACGGGTGTTTAATATGCTGTACATGCGTTCAGCATCCGAGGATCTGACCACTCGCGCGCGGATCCGCGACACCGCGATCGACGTCTTCGGCGTGCAGGGTTTCACCGCCGGTGTGCGGTCCATCGCCAGCGCCGCCGGCGTCTCACCCGGGCTGCTCAACCACCACTTCGGGTCCAAGGACGGACTTCGCGCGGCGTGCGACGAGTACGTCCTGCGTACGATCCGCGAATCGAAGGCCGCCTCGGCCGGTCCTACCGGGGTGATGGAACAGCTTGCTCGCATCGACGAGTACGCACCGCTCGTCGCCTACATCGTGCGCAGCTTCTCCTCGGGCGGAGCGCTGGCCCGAGAGTTGTTCGAGCACATGGTCGACGACGCGGTCCGGTACCTCGACGACGGAGTGCGCGACGGCCGATTCACACCCAGCCGCGACCCCGCGGCGCGCGCCCGGTTCCTGACGCGCCAGAACGTGGGTGGTCTGCTGTTGTACGTGCAGATGGCCGGCCCGGACGTCGATTTCCGTGCGGCTCTGAGCGCGCTCGGTGACGAGGTCATGTTGCCGGCACTCGAGCTGTACACCGATGGATTGTTCACCGATTCCCGAATCTTGGACACCTATCTGGAGGCCGAGCAATGACCGACGCCATCGCAGTCGACGATCTGGTGAAGATGTTCGGTTCGGTCCGGGCCCTCGACGGCCTGAACCTGCACGTCGAGACCGGTGATGTGCACGGCTTTCTCGGCCCCAACGGGTCGGGTAAATCGACCACGATCCGCGTCCTGCTCGGTCTCGTGCGCGCGACGTCGGGGACGGTCCGGTTGCTCGGCGGTGATCCGTGGGCCGACGGCGTCGCACTGCATCGACGGCTGGCCTACGTTCCCGGAGATGTGACGCTGTGGCCGTCGTTGACCGGCGGGGAGGTGATCGATCTGCTCGCCAGGATGCGCGGCGGTATCGACTCCGGCCGCCGGGCCGAGCTGATCGAACGGTTCTCCCTCGACCCAGGAAAGCGGAGTCGCACCTATTCGAAAGGCAATCGCCAGAAGGTCGCTCTGATCTCGGCCCTGGCATCGAACGTGGAGCTGCTGCTCCTCGACGAGCCGACTTCCGGTCTCGATCCGCTGATGGAGCAGCAGTTCGCCGAATGCGTGAAAGATGCTGCGCGACGCGGAGTCACGGTGCTGCTGTCCTCGCACATCCTGTCCGAGGTGGATGCGTTGTGCAGTTCGGTCACCATCGTCCGGGACGGGCGCACGGTGGACACCGGGACCCTGGCGTCGATGCGGCACCTCACCCGCACGACGATGACCATCACTGTGGATCGAGTACCCGGCGATCTCGACAGGCTCACCGGGGTCAGTGGGGTGACCGTGGACGGGTCCACAATTACCTGCACGGTGGAGAACGAGGCGCTCGCTGCGGTGATGCACGTCCTGGCCGACGCAGGCGTGCAGAGCATGATCAGCTCCGCGCCGACTCTCGAAGAGCTGTTCCTCAGGTACTACGCATGAACAGCCTGAGCGGCACAGCGGCATTGCTGCGGTTGTATCTACGCCGCGACCGACTCGTGTTGCCGATCTGGGTCGTTCTGCTCGGAGCGCTCCCGCTGCTGTACGCGGTCAGCTTCGAGGGGCTGTATCCGACGGCGGCAGACCGTCGAGCGTTCTATCTCAGCACCGAGGCAGTGCCGGCGCAAGCGGCTCTCGTGGGGCCGATCTTCGGTAGCGACCTCGGTGCCCTGGTGTCGTGGCGCGCCGGACTGATGCTGACCCTCGTTCCGTTGGCGGCGATCCTCACTGTCGTTCGGCATACCCGCGGTGAGGAGGACGCGGGCCGTGTCGAGCTGGTCGGGTCGACTGCAGTGGGCAGATTCGCAGGACTGACAGCGGCCGTGCTGCTGGCGGGCGGCGGCGTGGTGGCGACGGGAATGCTGTCGTTCGTCTCGCTGTGGGCATTCGGTCTGCCGGTGGCCGGGAGCGTCGCGTTCGGGGCCTCGATCGTCGTCGTCGGTGCCGTGTTCGTCGGCTGCGCGGGGCTGGCAGCACAGGTGGCGTCCGGGGCTCGCGCGGCTCGCGGCTATGCCCTCGGCGTGTTGGCCGCAGCGTTCGTTCTCAGAGCGATCGGAGACATCGGTTCGGGAACCCTGTCGTGGTTCTCGCCGATCGGGTGGTCGGCGCAGGTGCGACCGTTCGCCGACGAACGGTGGTGGCCGCTGTTGCTGTCGCTGGCGACCGCTACGGCGTTCGTCGCCGCAGCGTTCGTGGCAGCGAATCGACGCGATCTCGGCAGTGGTCTGCGGGCCGAACGCCGCGGCCGGGTGGCTGCCGTTCCGTCACTGTCCGGTCCCGTCGCCCTCGCGTGGCGACTCTCTCGCGGAACCACCGTCGTCTGGACCGTCGGCCTCGCCCTGTTCGGTATCGCGATCGGATCGTCCACGGACGGCATCGGCGATCAACTCGGCAGCAGCGCCGCCATCAGCGACGCACTGGGCAAGTTCGGCGGCACCACGATCGAACAGTCGTTCATCGCCGTCGTGCTGAGCATGGTCGGCATCATGGTGGCGGCCTATTCCGCGTCGGCCGTGCTACGTCTGCACAGCGAGGAAGAGTCGGGTCTGGCCGAGATCGTGCTGGCCACCGGTATGTCGCGCCGTCGGTGGGCGGCGGGGTATCTACTCTTCGCCGTCCTCGGCCCGGTGTGGCTACTGCTGGTTGTCGGCCACACCATCGGGCTGACGTACGGGTCGGCAACCGGCGACATGTCGCGCGAACTGCCGTCCGCCGTGGTCGGCGCTCTGGCTCAGCTCCCGGCCGTGTGGGTGGTGACGGCCATCGGCGTGGCATTGTTCGGCGCTGTCCCTCGATTCGCGACCGTCCTGTGGGCGGTCCTCGGCGGCTTCGTTGCCCTGGGGCAGATCGGGGCGGTGGTCGGGCTGCCCCAGTGGTCACAGGACATCTCGCCGTTCACCCACCTGCCCAAGCTGCCGGGTGGAGAGTTCTCGGTGCTGCCCTCGCTGTGGCTCGTCGCTGTCGCCGCCGCCGCAGGCGGTGCCGGAAGCATCGCGCTGCGCCGACGGGACGTCCGCGGCTGAGTGAATCGGCCGCGACTCAGTTCGGTGTCGAGTCGCCGTACTGGTTCTCGACGTTCTGCTGGAATTCGTCGGCGCATTGCTGTTGCGCTGCAGTATCGCTGCCTGCGTTGGTCATGCAGTCGGTGAAGTCCTGTCCACCGACTGCATTGAACAGGCCGACGCCGACGACGACGAGAACGATCGACAAAGCCGCCGCCACGAAACCGAGAATGATCGCGATGAGAGACACGGTGCCGTTGGTGGCGACGCGCTTCTTGTACCTCGACCGACCGATGAAGCCGAGGACGATCGCGATCAGGCCGAGAACAATGCCGCCGACGATGGTCCAGGAGAACAGCACACCGAGAATCGCGAGAACCAGAGCCACTGTGCCGATGGTGTTCTTCGGCGCTACCGGCTGTTGCTCGTATCCACCCTGCTGATATCCACCCTGCTGGGGGTACTCGCCGGGTGAAGGGTAGTTTCCGGGCGGGGGATAGTCATTCGACACGTCTGATACCTCCGAGATCGGCGATCGTGAACGCTCGGAGTGTATGCAGATCTCAGTCGTGCGCGCAGACGCCACGTGCCCCCGTGATCAACTTGTCATCGAGCGTTCCTGTCAGCCGCCCAGTCGCGAGTGCATCTCCCAGATCAGGATCTCGGCTGGTTCCGAGGCTGTAATTCGCTGTCCGCCAGTGGAACTCATGCGTACCGCGTCACCCTCGTACAGTTCTCCGACACCCTCCATCGAGACGGTGCCGCGGACCACGAACACGTGCACGAACGGTGCGTCGGGAACGGTCACGGTCGAATCCGGTGTCAGTCGCGCAGCGTGCAACGCGGCCGATTTCTGGCCGATGCCGATGGCCGCCTGACCACGGTGTCGGTTCATTCCCGACGCGACGGTGACGAGTCCGCCGCGCAGCAGTTCGTCGTCGATCTCGAGTTGCTCGTAGCCCGGTGCGGTGCCGGGGCTGTCGGGCATCACCCACATCTGTACGAAGCGGACGGGTTCGGTGTGCCGATTGCCGTCGATACTCCAGGAGTCGTTCTTCTCCGAGTGCATGATGCCTTTGCCCGCACTCATCCGTTGCGCCAGTCCGGGATAGATGATGCCGGAGTGCCCGATCGAATCCTGATGCACCAGAGAGCCCTGCACCACCCACGTGATGATTTCCGTGTCGCGGTGCGGATGCGTCTCGAATCCCTGCCCGGCGGTGACGATGTCGTCGTTGTTCACCAACAACAGGCCGTGGTGGGTGTTCTCGGGGTCGTAGTGCTGACCGAAAGAGAACGAGTGCTTCGAGTCGAGCCAGGACACACGGGTTTTCAGTCGATCACCGGCACGATGCACGTCGATGTGGGCGGTCAGTGGAGCGGACATGTCCCCACTGTACGAGCATGTCGATGCACCGGCGTACGACCTGCATAACGTTCGGGTGTCTTTGCCGCCGGGGTGTGACGGCGGCCCCGAGTGGGTAGGTTCGGACACGGTACGGTCACACGCTCTGCAACTCCCCGAAGGCGGCGAGAGATACTCATGGTCGGTTCCAGCTCGAGCGCGGCACACGCTGTTCGACACTTGCTCGAGGACGCACTGGTGTCGTGGTTGCCAGGTCAACGATGGTTCGGCGCAAAGGGTTCGACGGTGGGTGCCGTGCGGATCGTCGCTCGGGACGTACTGCACGACGAGCCGCATTTCGCCGCCGAGCACCTGCTGGTCGAGGTGGACCTCGTCCAAGACGGCACGTCGGTGACCCAGACCTATCAGGTGCCCCTCGGTTTCCGCACCGAGGTACCCGAGGAACTACGCCCGTGGCTGTTGCCGGTGCCCGGTGAGGTGGCAGTGTTCGACGGGTTACGTGATCCGGAGATCATCGCCCTGTACGGTGACGCGTTCTCCGATGAGAACCCCACGGGCAGTATCGAATTCAAGGTCGTCGGCGGTTCGAGCGTGCCGCAGGGCATGCGCGGTCGGGTTCTGGGTGCTGAGCAGTCCAACACGTCGGTGATCCTCGGTGATCTGCTGCTGCTCAAGCTGTTTCGTCAGGTACCGCCCGGAATCAGTCCGGACGTCGAGTTGCACCGTGCGCTGGCCGAGGCCGGCAGCGTCAACGTGGCACCGCTGCGAGGGTGGCTCGAAGCCCAGGTCGGCGGTGAGACGACCACGCTGGGGATGATCCAGGACTTCGCCGCGAATTCTGCCGAGGGATGGACCACTGCGCTGGCCAGCGTGCGCGAGGTGTTCGATTCCCCCGACACACCGATCGAGGATTTGTCCGCCGATTTCGCTCCCCACGCGTATCGACTCGGCGCTGCCGTCGCGCAGGTACACCACGACCTCGCTTCGGTTATGGGTACCGCCGAACGTTCCGTGGAATCAACGGCCGTCGAAGAGATCCTCGAGCGCATCTCCGGAGTAGCGCGAGTGGTTCCGGAGATCGCCCAGTACATCCCCGCCGCGACGGCCCTGATCTCACGGGCAGAGGCGTCGAGCAGTACCACCGTCCAACGCATTCACGGCGATCTGCATCTAGGGCAGGTATTGGGGACCCCCGAACGGTGGCTGCTCATCGATTTCGAGGGAGAGCCGGCCAAGACGCTGGACGAGCGCAGACAAATGGACAGTGCTTTGCGCGACGTCGCGGGAATGCTGCGGTCGTTCGACTATGCCGCCAACCACCTCCTCGTCGACCTGCCGGAGGACCCGGCTAGACGGGAACGCGCCGAGCAGTGGGCTGCGCGGAGCATCACGGCCTTCTTCGATGGGTACGCATCGGTGGCCGGCCACGATCCACGCGACGAAGCCGATCTGCTGCGCGCATACGAACTGGACAAAGCGGTCTACGAGGTTCTGTACGAAGCGCGCAATCGACCGACCTGGCTCTCTCTGCCGATGCGCGCGGTCGAACGGTTGGTCAGCTGACGGCCGGGAAACGGGCTGTAGGGGCGGGCGTGGACCGGCCCGTCTACGACAAGTACCGTATTGCCTGACACGGGAGGCAGGACATGAACGGTATTTTGGCAATTTTCGGCATCGTGGTGGTAGTCATCACCATCGTGGTCGTGGTCGTGCTCGTCGCGGTGTTGTTCGTCGCGTCGATCAAGCCCGACAAGCTGAACATCGACCTCGGTCGCAAGAAGCGTGAACGGGAAGAAAGTTCCTCGAAGGTCTGAGACCTCGGTCACCTCTGGCACCGATTCGCGCAGACGCGGAGTTGTATCGATTCGAAGCGTCGGTCGACGCTTCCGGTTCTACAACTGGAGACCTCGTGAGCACAGCACTGTCAGCGCCTACGGAGCCCGACTGCAGGGCGCGCCTGTTCGGTGAGACTGTGCCGGCCCAGTTCGCTCGTTTCGTGATCGTCGGGGTATCGAGCAACGGCGTCTATGCACTGCTGTTCGTCGCTCTCGCGTCGTTCGGGTCTTTCCCCGCCAATCTGGCGGGAGCGTCGGCGAGCACCGTTCTCGCCAATGAGTTGCACCGTCGCCACACCTTCCACGCCGCCGACCGCGTCGGCTGGTTCCAGACCCAGTGGGAAGCGGGAGGACTCGCACTGATCGGGCTGGGTCTGAGTACCGCCGCGTTGGCCGCAGTCCACCTCCTCGTTCCCGCCGCCGCCACGTACGTGCAAGTTCTGGCTGTGATCGCCGTCAGCGGTCTGGTCGGTGCCGCTCGATTCCTCGCCCTTCGCGGATGGGTATTCCGTTCGCCGAGCCTCCCCGGGATGGAAGCGGCTCATTCGTGATGCTGTGACAGAGCACGACCGGTCTCGAAGATCGGTTGCTACCTGTAACAGAGTTTCGGCGAGGCTTCGTGATAGTCGCCCGTATCGACCTAGGCTCGTGAGCTGACGTCAATGCGAGGAGGCATGTCGAATGGCCAGGGATCTGACACAGCTCGAGCTTCTGCAGGAGCTGGTGCCCACTGCCGAGGACAACGTGAACCGTCACATTTCGATGGCGCGCGAATGGCATCCCCACGACTACGTGCCGTGGGACGAAGGCCGTAACTTCGCCGCCCTCGGCGGTACGGACTACGACCCGGGGCAGTCCAAGCTCTCCGACGTCGCGCAGGCCGCGATGATCACCAACCTGCTCACCGAGGACAATCTGCCGTCCTACCACCGTGAGATCGCCGAGAACTTCTCCCAGGACGGTGCCTGGGGAACGTGGGTCGGCCGCTGGACCGCCGAAGAGAACCGTCACGGCATCGTCATGCGCGACTACCTCGTCGTCACCCGCGGCGTCGATCCCGTCGCCCTCGAAGAAGCCCGCATGATCCACATGACCAACGGCTACGCGTCGCCCGCCGGCGCAGGGGTCGGTCTGTTGCACTCGGTGGCGTACGTGACATTCCAGGAACTCGCGACCCGTGTCTCGCACCGCAACACCGGCAAGGTCTGTGACGACCCGATCGCCGACCGCATGCTCCAGCGCATCGCCGCCGACGAGAACCTGCACGTGATCTTCTACCGCAACATCACCGGCGCAGCGATGGACATCTCGCCGGATCAGACGTTGCAGGCCGTCTCGGACATCGTGACGAACTTCGTCATGCCCGGTGCAGGCATGCCGAACTTCCGCCGCAACGGTGTGTTGATGGCCAAGCACGGCATCTACGACCTGCGTCAGCACCTCGAAGACGTCGTCTGGCCCGTGCTGCGCAAGTGGCAAGTGTTCGAGCGCAACGACTTCACCGCACGCGGTGAGAACAAGCGCGAGGAACTCGCCGCGTTCCTCGAAGACCTCGAACGTCAGGCCACCAAGTTCGAGGAGATGCGAGATCGCTCGCTGGCCCGCGAACGCGCCAAGGCCGAGGCGCGCGCGTCCTGAGGTGCCTGCGGCAGTGGTGCGACAAGGCCTGCGGATCGTTCCGCAGGCTCCACTCCCATGTGCCCCCAGCGGCACATAGCCGCACCACTGCGGCGAAGCCGCATACTGTGGTGTGAACGAATTCTGGGACCGCATTTCCGCGGTGAGTCCTGATCCACCCGTGTGGATCGTCCAAGTGGCTGCCCTGGCGGCGCTCGTCATCGTCGTGTTGCCGCAGACCTGGCGGATTGCACGCAACGTGGTGACCATCGCGCACGAGGGTGCGCACCTGTTCGTCGCGTTGATCACCGGGCGTCAGTTGATGGGTCTTCGGCTGCATTCGGATACGTCCGGCGTCGCGATCTCCAAGGGCAAGCCCACCGGTCTCGGGGTCATCGCCATGACTTTCGCGGGCTATGTCGGGCCGTCGCTTCTCGGACTCGGAGCCGCTCTGGTGCTGGGTACACAGCGAGCCTCGGCCGTGCTGTGGATCGGCATCATCTCGATTGCGTTGATGCTGTTGATGATTCGCAACATCTACGGACTGCTGTCTCTCGTCACCGTCGGAGGGCTGCTGTTCGTCGTGTCCTGGTGGGGTACCGGGGAACAACAGGTCGCTGCGGCGTACTTCATCACGTTCTTCCTGCTGATCGCCGGTCCGCGCCCCGTTCTCGAACTGCAGAAATCCCGAAGTGCCGGACGGGCGCGGGACTCCGACGCCGATCAGCTGGCTCGGCTGACCTTCCTGCCCGGCATCGTCTGGGTCGGACTGTTCCTCGTCGTCACCGTCGGCGCACTCGCACTGGGGGCGTGGAGAATCCTCGTTCCGGTGCAGTGACGGCGGCTTGGATGAAGCGCTAGAACACCACCCACAGCAGTGATGCGAGGGCGAATATCGCCAGTCCCAGTGTCGTTTCCATGACCGTCCAGGTCTTGAGGGTGGTTTTCTCGTCCATGCCGAAGAAGCGGCTGACGAGCCAGAAGCCGGAGTCGTTGACGTGGGAGAGCACGGTGGCTCCGGCAGCCAGTGCGAACACCAACAGCGCGATCTTGAAATTGCTCAGATCGAGCTCGGCGACCTGGACCGAGATCAGCCCGGCGGTGGTGGTCAAGGCGACGGTGGCCGAACCCTGCGCCACGCGTAGCGCGGTGGCGATCAGGAAGGCCTGCAACAGGATCGGCAGTCCGAGATCGGACAACGAGGCGGTCAGAGACTGGCCGATGCCACTGGCCCGAAGTACTCCGCCGAACATGCCGCCGGCACCGGTGATCAGGATGATCGAGCAGATCGGCCCGAGGGCCTGATCCATGTACTTGGCACCGTCGGCGACGGGGAAGCGTCCCGGCGCGAGGATGAACAGAGCCAGCAGCAAGGTGATGAGCAGCGCGATGGGCGTCTGACCGATGAGAGTCAGGGCCGCTGCCCAGGTTTCGTCTCCGGTCAGCACACCCGAGGTGGTCAGCGTGTTGACGACGGTGTTGAGCGAGATGAGGACCAACGGCGTCAGCAGGATGAGCAGCACCGCAGCGAACTTGGGGGCGGGGTCGCGGAGTGCGGCCATCTCCTTGTCGTGTTCTTCGGAGTTCTGCGACCCGGCTGCGAAGAGGTCGGCAGGCGCGGTGACGAATCGTTTGCCGAGCTGGGTACCGACGAGGTAGGAGCCGACGAACCAGGAGACGACGGCGACGGGAACTCCGACGAGAAGCACCGAACCGATATCTCCGCCGAGGAGTTCCGTGGCGGCGACGGGGCCGGGGTGCGGGGGAACGATGGCGTGCATCGCGGCGAACGCGCCTGCGGTCGGCAGCGCGTACAGCAGCACCGACCCGCCGAAGCGCTTGGCGACTGTGAAGATGATCGGTAGGAAGACGACGAGTCCGGCGTCGAAGAAGATGGGGAAGCCGAAGATCAGCGCGGCGACACCGAGGGCGAGCGGTGCGCGCTTGGCTCCGAATCGGTTGATCAGGGTATCGGCCAATACTTGAGCGCCACCGGTGATTTCGAGCAGTCTGCCGACCATCACACCCAGGGCGACGAGTAGAGCGACCGAACCGAGGGTGGAACTGAAGCCCGAGAGCAATGCCGACGGCACGTCTGCCAGTGGAATGCCCGCTGCGACGGCGGTGACGGCGCTGACCAGAACCAGCGAGACGAAGGCGTGCAGTTTCACCTTCATGATCAGGAACAGCAGAACTGCGACGGCTGCTGCGGCGATCAGGAGTAGGGGAGTCGTCCCGTACGCCGGTTCGATCGGATCCATCTGTGTACCTCGTTCACTCGGCTGGAGATTCGACCATAACGGACAGCTCGGTGCCCGCGCGGGGATACCGAGCACGGTCGTCGGACCTGGAGTTCGTGGTGGAGTACCGTGCGGGTATGAGTGATGGGGATCACGTAGTGGGTGGGGACAGCTCCGACAAGCCTTCGAAGGACGCTCTACGCGAGCAAGCGCAGCGCTATGCCGCAGCGGCTCGGCTGAAGATGAAGGAGCGACGCGAGAAGGCGTCGGGGGGCCTCGGGTCCGTGGTCGCCGACCGTGCAGGAAATTGGGATCTCGACGATCAGAACACCGTGGCGATGGACCGTCAGCAGAAGCTCTGGAACGGGGTGATGGATCGCTACTTCCGGATGGAGATCGACGGTTGGGAGACGATTCCCGAGTCGCCGGTTCTGGTCGTCGGAGTGCATTCGGGTGCGCCGTTCGTGTGGGACGCGTGGACGGTGGGTGCGCAGTGGTGGCGGCATTTCGGCGACAAGCGAATCCTGCACGGCACTGCGCACGACGCGCTGATGGCATTTCCGTTGATCGGCAAGGTCTTTCGATCCATGGGTGTGTTGCCGGCGGCTCCGGACTCGATGTCGACCGCATTGGCCGAGGGCCGAGACGTGATCGTGTGGCCCGGTGGTGAGGTCGATTCGCTGCGTCCGTGGAGCAAGCGTGACGAGGCGACACTGGGTGGTCGTACCGGTTTCGTCAAGCTTGCGATCCGGATGGGTGTGCCCATCGTGCCGGTGGCGACCGTGGGCGGGGCCGACGCCATGCCGGTGCTCATTCGAGGCGACAAGCTCGCAAAAGCGCTCGGACTGGACAGGTTTGCGCGCCTGAAGGTCTTTCCCATCGCCATCTCGCTGCCGTGGATCATCGCGCCTGCCGCGCTGCCGCAGATTCCGTTGCCGGCCAAGATCCGAACCCGGTTCATGCCTCCGGTCGAGCTCGACCACGATCCGTCGCGCTGTGACGACGAGGCCTACGTCGACGCGAAATACGACGAGGTCCGCGCCAGTATTCAGGCCGGCATGGACGAGCTCGCCAGCAAGCGCAAGTTCCCGGTGTTCGGCTAGTTCGCTCGCGCCGAGCATCGCGGACCGTAGCTGACCGCGATCGTTTCTAGCGTCTCCTCTCGTACGGATTCACCGATACGACGAGGGGCGCACGAGATGATCGAAACATCGGGATTGACCAAGACTTTTCGGCAGGGCAAGAAGACCGTGGAGGCGGTGCGCGGCATCGATCTGACGATCGGTGAGGGAGAACTGGTCGCTCTCCTCGGCCCCAACGGTGCAGGCAAGTCGACCACGCTGCGAATGCTCACCACGCTGCTGGCACCGACGTCGGGTTCGGCCCGGATCGCGGGGTTCGACGTGGGCAGGGACCGGGACAGTGTCCGGCGCAGTCTCGGCTATGTGGGGCAGGGAAACGGCGCGGGACACAACCAGCGCGTGCGTGACGAACTCGTCGTGCAAGGCCTGTGCTACGGCATGACTCGTCAGCGATCACGAACTCGCGCAGACGAATTGATCGACGCACTCGAGCTCGGCGAACTGCGCTCGCGCACCGTCTCGACGCTCTCCGGCGGACAGCGTCGCCGACTCGATATCGCCCTGGGGCTGGTGCACCGACCGGCACTGTTGTTCCTCGACGAGCCGACCACCGGAATGGACCCGCAGAGTCGGGCCAACCTGTGGGGTCACATCCTCCGGCTACGACGCGAGATGGGCACGACCATCGTTCTGACCACCCACTACCTCGACGAGGCCGATTCGATGGCCGAGCGGGTCATCGTCGTCGACCGCGGAACCGTCATCGCCGACGACACCGCCGCGTCGCTGAAATCGGAACTGGCAGGCGATCTGATCGTTCTCACCGTGTCCGACGCGTCGGCGCTCCTTCCGCTTCTCGCCGGCATCGACGGCATCAGAGACGTCACGAGATCCGGTTCGCGGCTGAACCTGCGTGTCGGACGCGCCGAAGTCGTTCTCCCGGAAGTGGTGCGGCGGAGCGAGTTACACGGTATCCGCGTCCATACTGCGGACATGACCCGACCGACTCTCGACGACGTGTTCCTCGGACTGACCGGCCGTAGTCTTCGGGAAAGTGCCGCAGCCCTCGACAACGCGAGCGTGGCAGGAGAACTCCGATGAACGTTCTCTCCGGAAGCACTCTGGTGATGGGTCGGGAATTGCGGCCGATGGTGCGCGATCCGTTCACCGTCATCTTCAGTCTCGTCCAACCGCTGATCCTGCTCGCTCTGTTCGGCCCACTGCTCACCGATGTCCCCGGTCTCGGCGACGGAAGTGTCTGGGACTGGTTCGTGCCGGGTGTTCTCGCGATGATCACCATCTTCGGCACTTCCATGACGGGCTCCAATCTGCTGGCCGAGTTGCAGCAGGGTTCTCACGAGCGAATGTTGGTGACCCCGTTGCCGCGATCTGCCCTGCTCGTCGGGCGGGCGTTCAAGGAAATGGTGCCGCTCGCTGCGCAGGCCGTGTTGATCGTTCTGGTCGCATTGCCGCTGGGGTTGTCCGTGAATCCGATCGGTGCCGCTGTGGGAATCGTGCTGCTCGGGGTGTTCGGCGTCGGGCTCGGCGCGCTGTCCTACGCGTTGGCTTTGGCTGTGCGCGGACAGGATTGGGTGTTCTGGTCCATTCAGCAGACGTTGATGTTCCCGCTGCTGATCCTCTCGGGCACGATGTTGCCGCTGACGGCCGCACCGGTGTGGATGCAGTTCCTGGTGAACATCAACCCGCTCGGATATCTCGTCGACGCCGAACGTGCACTGTTCGCCGGAGACTTCGCGAGTTCGACGGTGATGGCAGGTGTCGTCGCAGCCGCGGCCACTGCGGCGGTCGGACTTGCCGTCGGGATCCGGGCAATGGGTTCCTCGCGGGTGTGAGGCAGGCTCGAACCGTTCGCGGTGCTCACAGCGCTGCACAACCGAGCACACAGGCGCAGACTGGCGGTCGTCCAGGCAGGGTTCACGAGGAGTGCAACGCCGATGAACAGTCGATCGACTTTGGGATGCGCGGTAATTCTCTTCGCTCTCGCGGGGTGTTCGTCCACTGAAGAGAGCCCGTCCACCATGGCTGAGCCGTCGGCCGCAGAATCCGTGGAGTCGGTGGAAGTGGATTCGGGTGGGTCGGACTTCTGCACGCTGTACGCCACACAGGTGGCGCAGGGTCTGACCAACCTGCGGGAGGTAGAGGCCGGTGGTGTCGAAACGGCCGAATCCATTGCCGAAGAACTCGCTGCGAAGGCCCCGGTGACCCAGTCGGAGCTGCAAGCCGTTGCCCCACCGGAACCGTTGGCGTGGCTGCAGGCCATTGAAGTGGCCGACGCCAAGGGTGCGGCCGGCGACTTCGACGCAATGAATGGAGTGTTCGAGAACCTCACCCTTCTCACAGACTGGTCGATCGCGAACTGCGGCCCCGAGTACGCGCCGATCTTCACCGAATACAAGGCGATCATGGGGTAGGCGGTATGAATGAGGCCTCGGCCTCGGCGGCACAGCTCGAACCATTAGGCTCGGCTCATGGAGCGGCCTGCGGTAATTCTCGAGAACGACGAGACGGTGTACGACTTCTATCTGCGTCATCAGCAGAATCGTCAGGTTGCGAGGCTGGCGTACGCCGCCCTCGCCCGACGCTTCCGCCCGCGGGTGTCGTACTCCGACGGTGCCCAGGAGGAGCTGCGGCGTCTGGTGTACGACAACACGCGTCTGCTCATCGCGGTCAATCACCTCACCGAGAGTGATCCCTACACCCTCGCAGCGGCGGCCTGGGCGTCGCCGCTGCGTCCGGTGATCGGGCGCACCAGAGTGCTCGCGAAGGACGAATTGTTCCAGGACCCCAAGCAGCGCAAGCGAATCGACATGATGGGCGGCATTCCCGTCTTTCGCGGCAAGAATCACGGGATGCGGGCAGTCAGCGCGGCAGGCAACCGCATGATGGACATCAGTGCCGAAAGAATGAAGCGCGGCGACGACCTCGCGGTGTTCCCGGAAGGCACCTGCAACCTCGAGGACCCGACGACGGTGCAACACGTCGGCAGCGGAATCGGCCACATCGCGATGCGGGCCCGCAAACTCGGCGTCGAGCCGACGTTGATCTGCATCGGACTGAGTTACGGCCCCGGCTCGGCGAAAGTGAAGCAGGCGAGCGTCTACTTCGATACGCCCATCACCGATCTGCCCCAGAAACCGATCGACATCACCCGGGTGGTGGCAGGGGGAATGCAGAAAGCACTCGACGGAGCGGTGGCTGCGTACTGACTGCGCCGCCGGGGTTGGTAGAAACAGATGACAGATAATTCGATTCGGCGTTGTGTCAGGAGATATTCGTGAGCGATCAGATCAAGACGGCCATCGTTACCGGTAGTGCCCGGGGCATCGGTGCAGCAGTGGCCAAGCGACTGGCCAAGGACGGTTTCGGCGTCGCGGTGGTCGACCTCGACGAGGCCGCATGCAGCGACACCGTCGGTGCGATCGAGTCCGCAGGCGGGCAGGCCGTGGCCATCGGCGCGAACGTGGCCGACGAGGAGTCGGTGCAGACTGCAGTCGACCGCATCGCGAGCGAGTTCGGTGCACCGACCGTACTGATCAACAACGCTGGCATCACCCGCGACAACCTCCTGTTCAAGATGACGGTGCAGGACTGGGATTCCGTGCTCGGCGTACACCTGCGCGGCTCGTTCCTGATGACGCGTGCAGTGCAGAAGCACATGATCGACGCCAAGTGGGGCCGCATCGTCAACCTGTCGAGCACCTCGGCCCTGGGCAATCGCGGCCAGGCAAACTACTCCGCGGCCAAGGCCGGCATGCAGGGATTCACCAAGACTCTCGCCATCGAGCTCGGCAAGTTCGGCGTCACCGCCAACGCCATCGCCCCCGGATTCATCGAAACAGAGATGACGGCAGCCACCGCCGAGCGGGTCGGAATGTCGTTCGACGACTTCAAAGCTGCTGCGGCGTCGCAGATCCCGGTCAATCGCGTCGGACATCCCGACGATATCGCCCACCTGGCGTCGTTCTTCGTCAGCGAGGGTGCCGGCTTCATCTCGGGTCAGGTCGTCTACGCAGCCGGTGGCCCGAAGGACTGACGTCTCCCGAACGCGTGAATGGACCATTCACGAGCCCAGACGGGTGTGAATGGTCCATTCACGCAGAGCGCGAAGGCGACTACGGCGTCGGCATTCCGCCGTTGACGTTGAGGGTGTCGCCGGTGACGTATCCCGATTCCGCTGAGGACAGGTACACGTACGCGCCGGCGATCTCGGCCGGCTGACCGGCCCGGCCCAGTGGGGTTTCCTTGCCGAATTCCGGCAGTGCCGACGTCGGCTGCCCGCCCGCGGCCTGCAGTGGAGTCCAGAATGGGCCCGGTGCAACGACATTGACCCGAATCCCCTTCGGTGCCAACTGCTGCGCGAGAGCCTTGCTGATGGTGTTGATGGCCATCTTCGTCGTCGCGTAATCCACCAGTCCGGGCGAGGGGGTGTACGCCTGGATGGAGCTGGTGTTCACGATCGTCGAGCCGGCAGGCATGTGCGGCACCGCTTCCTGAATGATCCAGAACAGTGCGTACACATTGGTTTTGAAGGTCTGGTCGAACTGCTCCGACGTGAGATCCGCCAGATCCTCGACGAACTGCTGCTTGCCTGCAACGTTGATCAACAGGTCCAGGCCGCCGAGCTCGTCGACGGCGGTATGCACGAGGGCACGCGCAGCTTTCTCGTCGGTGAGATCTGCCGGTGCCAGGACGGCGGTGCGACCGGCGTCGCGAACCAGCTGGGCGACGTCCTGCGCGTCCTTCTCCTCCGACGGCAGATAGTTCAGGACTACGTCGGCACCCTCGCGGGCGATGGCGATGGCGGCCGCACGCCCGATGCCGGAGTCGGCACCGGTGATCAGGGCCTTACGGCCGGTCAGCCGTCCGGACCCGCGGTACGTCTGCTCGCCGTGGTCGGCCAGGGGTTGTAGATCGGCAGCGAGACCGGGCGGATCCTGGTGCTGCTCAGGGAATCCGTCCTGGCGGTACTGCGTGACGGGATTGGTGAAGGTGTACTGATCACTCACGATGGGGTCGTCTCCGAACCTGGTATTCGTTGCGTGGGGAACCTGCTGCTCGATTCCGTGTTCACGCCGAATGCCCAGAGTCGCCCGCAAACAAACTGAGTCGGGTCTCTCCCTGGTCCACGCCATCCCCCAAGTTCCACACCATCCCCACCAACGGATGAATGCGGCATTCAGCTACTTGGAGTAGCTTGCACAGCTCCCCGGAAGTTGGACTGAGTAATTCAGTTCCGACTACCGGGGAGTTTTGTATGCGTGCACGAAGTTCACTTACCGAGGATCAGCGGGTCGCGGCGGTAGCGTTGTTCGAGGATGGTGTCGGTGCCGTCTCGGCTGCTGCGAAGGTCGGTGGCGGGGCGGGCCCAGTGATCTTGCTCTACGACCGTTGGCGGGTTCGAGGGAGGAATGCGTTGGTGGAGAAACCGGATCGACAACACTTCTCGTTCGAGTTCAAACTTGCTGTGGTGCAACGTGTTTTGGCTGGCGAGAACAAGATCGAGCTCGCTCGCGAGTACGGACTGTCGTCGGCGAAGATCATCGAGCCCTGGGTCCGCGGATACCGCCGCGACGGCGACGAGGCGCTACGGCCGAAGCGGGCGGGACGTCGACCGGCACCGGGAGTTGATCCCGGGGAGGCCAGCGAACTGGACCGCCTCCGTGAGGAGAACGAGCGGCTGCGCACGCAGGTGGCGTACCTGGGAAAATTGCGGGCCTTGAGGGAACAGGGACGACGGTGAAGGTTCTCGCTGTCATCGCCCTCAAGGCGCAGTACCGTCTCGATGTGTTACTCGACGTCGCCGGGTTGGCTCGGTCGACGTTCTTCTACCGTCAAGCGCAGTTACGCAGGCCCGATCCGAAGGCTGCGTTGAAAGCGGCGGTGACCAGGGCGTTCGAGAAAAACCACCGACGCTACGGGCATCGACGCGTGCACCGAGTCCTCGTCGACGCGGGGTGGCGGGTGGCGAAGAAGACCGTGCTCGCGGTGATGCGTGAGCTCGGGTTGGCGTGCCGTGTGCGGCGCCGTCGACGGTATGTCTCGTATCAGGGTCAGGTCGGGGCGGTCGCGGCGAACATCCTCGACCGTCAGTTCACGGCGGCGGCCCCGAATCAGAAGTGGGTCACCGATGTCACCGAGTTCCGGGTCGGGGAGGCGAAGTTGTATCTGTCGCCGGTGATGGATCTGTTCGACCGCCAGATCATCTCGTATTCGATCGGTCGGTCCCCGACGACGGAGTTCACCAACCGTTCTTTGCGGGCCGCGTTGGGCACCCTCGGCGAACAGGATTATCCAATTGTGCACTCGGATCAGGGTTTTCACTATCAGCACTCGTCGTGGCGGCGGTTGCTGGCCGATGCGGGAGCCATCCAATCGATGTCCCGCAAAGCGAACTGTTACGACAATGCGATCATCGAGAACTTCTTCGGTCACCTCAAAGAGGAGATGTTTCATCACGTCCGATACCTGAACCTCGACGCCTTGCACACCGCGATCGAGGACTACATCGACTGGTTCAACAACGACCGCATCTCGCTACGACTCGACGGCCTGAGCCCGGTGCAATACCGAGCCCAGGCCCTCGCAGCCTAGGATTTCCATTAACCGGTCCAACCCACGGGGTCCAGTGCACGGCAATGGGACATTGATCCACACCCGGGGGCCGAAACAGGGCAGAGGTCCGGGGCGGAGTGTCCGGTAAGTGCATATTCCAAGCAAGCGCGCTTGATTTTAAGTACTACGAATGACCGAAAGGACTTGTAAAAGTACGACGAATGCGAGAAGGTGAGCTTGTTCACTTTTCAGTGAGGAGACAGCTCATGGTGCGAGGCGCACCCGCCAGGCCGGTCCAACTTCCCGTTCCCAATGCAGATGTCTGGGACTGGCAACTCGACGGTCTGTGTCGTGGTCTCGACTCGTCCGTGTTCTTACATCCCGAAGGGGAGCGAGGCCGTGCCCGCGCCACTCGGGAGAAAACCGCCAAGCAGGTCTGCGGCCGGTGCCCGGTGCTGGAGCAATGCCGTCAGCACGCACTCGAAGCGAACGAGCCGTACGGCGTGTGGGGCGGAATGTCTGCACACGATCGCGCAGACTTCTACCGCGGAGCCGTTCGTACCGCTTGATCCTGCTGTACCGGTGCTGCGGAGACTTCGTAGACGATCTCAAGGCCGTCCTCGTCATCCCATTGCTCACCCACTTCGATGAACGCGAAGCTCTCGATGAGGGCCAGCGAGGGCGTGTTGTTCGGGCTGACTGTGGCGCGAACACTACGCACCTCCTTGTGTTGCCGTGCAACGGCGAGAAGGGTTTCTACCGAACGTCTGGCATGGCCTCGTCGACGAAACTCAGGATCGACTCGGTACCCGATCTCCACCATCCCCGTCTCGTCGGGAGCTCCGTGGAAGCCGGCCACGCCGACTGGCATGGCGACGTTCGGGTCGACCATCAGCCGCGTGATCCACGATGCATCACCGGGGATGTCGATGATCTGCTCGCTTCTCCTCCGCCACAGGCTGCGGCATTCGACCCCGGCGAGATAGGGCGAAACACAGTGGTGTGATGCGGGAATCGACTGTCCCGCGGCCAAGGCGTGCAGCATCTCCGCGGGAATTGCGTCCAGGCGAAGTCGTGACAGGTGGGGCTGGGGATGACGCCACGGGGCACTTGTCATAGTCATTGGCGAGACCTTTCCACTCTTTCCCGCCGATCAGCCTTTCATTCTCGGTCCACGATTAGGTCGAGCACAACGCCGCTCGAGTCGAAGCCGAAACGGGAGTTGAGCGGCAAGCGATGTGCTTCAGGTTTCAAACTTTCGATACCTTGGCGAACTATTTTGGCTCAAACCCTTGTCTTGGACGTATGTGCCGTTTTATGTTCGAAGCGTCCAGAAGCACGAAACAACTCATGTTTCTCGAGGAGTAAACATGCAGGTCAGACGAGCTATCGGGGGAGTATTAATCGGGGTTGCCGTTCCCGCACTGGCCATGGCGGGAGTGCAATGAGCCTCGGCTGAACCTATTCAGCCGCAACCGCAAACGCCCGCTTCTGTCGCCAGGCACATTCGCCTTCCACTCCACGAAAACGGTTGCGTGGTGGGCAATGACAACGGCCGATGTGTTGGCGGCGGGGTGTACAAGCGAGAGGATGCGAGATGGCAGCACCACTGATCAATTCATCGCAAATTCCTGCCCCGATCAAGGTCGGGTCGCGGATACCACAAGGCACCTCGATAGATCGCATCATTGCTGTGCTGGAGCCTCTGGACGGGAAAGTGACGCGTGTAAGCGAGACGTCAGCCCGGATCGACGCCGGCAACATAGCCATTTACCGAATGTTGGGAACATCGCTAGCTCTCGGGCGGCGTAACTTGCCAATTGCCGTCTCGATTGATGTCAGGGACCAAAAGCCCTCAGTTTCAGTGACATTGAGAGACACGATTGCCGTGGTACTCCGTGTGCGGAGTGAGGGTGATGCGCTGAATGAACGCGTCGCGGAGATCAACGAGCTTCTCAATGTTGTATGACTTCCGATTCCGCGGTACTGCGAGCTACTGATCTCACAATTTCGGTGGCGGATCGCGCACTAGGGCAGTATCTCCATTGCGTCGCTCGACGCTCTTGCACGCTCAGTCGCAGGCGGGGGGG